>NZ_CP144683.1:1930000-3130000 GCF_036687315.1 Sphingopyxis sp. TUF1 | reverse complement strand
TTATCGCCACAGGCGGCCTGCGTCTCTCGCACGCGCGCCTCGGCGGCACGGCGGAAGGCGTATCCTTCGCGTTAGCGGAGGCCGGGCGCGAGACGACCGCATCGCGCAATGAAACCGACCTGCTGCCGTCTTTCTCGCTGCTCGCAATGCCGCTCGCCAATCTGCGCGTCTATGCGCGCTATCAGGAGGGATTCCGGCCCGGCGGTCTCGCGATCAACGGAAATTTCGTGCGCCGTTTCATGAACGATCAGGTCCAGACATGGGAAGCGGGCGTACGTTTCGGCGACCGCAGCCGGACGCTTCTCGACGCGACGCTGGCGCTCTCTTACAGCCGCTGGCGAAACATTCAGGCCGATTTCATCGACAGCAACGGCTTTCCGACGACGGCCAATATCGGCGACGGCCGCATTACCAGCCTGTCGGGCGCCATCGCGATGCGGCCGAGCGATACGCTGACGTTCGAGCTTGGCGCCATCTATAACCACAGCCGCGTCGACGACCTGTCGCCGCAGATCCTGCCCATTTTCGTCGCCGCCCCCGAACGGCTCGGACGCATTCCCAACGTCGCCAGCCATGCCGTCCGCGGATCGGTCAATTACGCGACCTTTATCGGTGACGAGGATTTTCGAATCAATGGCTGGGCAAACTATGTCGGCCCGTCGCGGCTTGGCATCGGTCCGGTTTTGGGAGAAAGCCAGGGCGATTATGTCGATACCGGCCTGGCAATGCGGATTGGCAACGAGCGCCGCGGCCTGTCGCTGACGCTTACCAACCTGTTCGATACGCGCGGCAACCGCTTCGCACTCGGCACGCCCTATGTCGAAGGAAACGAAGGGTTTATGACGCCGCTTCGTCCCCGTACCTTACGGATCGCGGTCGACGTCGCTTATTAGCGAATGTCCGTTTCGGGGTGAAAAGCCGCCCGCACCTTATTCGTCATCCCGGCGAAGGCCGGGATGACGATTGAAATAATGGTCAGCTTCGGGCGTCCAGTCGACCCGGTCAATCCGCCAGCGCGAGCTGCTCGTAGCGGTCCATATGATAGTCGGCGCTGCCGAACTGCCCCTCGATCATCGTCGCACGCTTGAAATAATGGCCGATGGCCAATTCCTGCGTAATGCCGATGCCGCCATGCGTCTGGATCGCATTCTGCCCGACGAACTTGGCGCCGCGCGCGACCTTGTTCTTCGCCGCCGAAACCGCCGCCATGCGTTCGTTCGCCGGCAAGCCCAGCTTCAGCGTCGCCATGATCGTCATCGAGCGCGCCTGTTCGACCTCCATAAACATGTCGACCATGCGATGCTGAAGCACCTGGAACTTGGCGATCGGCACCCCGAACTGCTTGCGCTGCTGCGTATATTCGAGCGTGCCTTCGTGCAGTTTCTGCATCACGCCGGTCGCTTCGGCGCAGGTTGCTACGGTGGCCTCGTCGACAATCTGTTCGATCAGCGGCAGCGCCGCTCCCTCGCCGCCGAGCAGCGCATCGCCGGGGATCGCGACATTTTCGAAATAGATTTCCGACGCGCGGCTACCGTCGACCGTCGGATAATCGCGGCGGATGATGCCCGGCAGCTTGGCGTCGATCAGGAACAGTGAAACGCCATCCTTGTCGCGCTGTCCGCCGCCGGTCCGGGCGGTGACGAGCAGGTGCGTCGCCCAGGGCGCGGCATAGACTACGCTCTTGTGACCGTTCAGGACATAACCGCTGCCGTCCTTCTTCGCGTTCGTCTTGAGGTTGGCGAGATCGTAACGACCCTGCGGCTCGGCATAGGCAAAGGCGATAATCGCATTGCCGGCGATGATCTCGGGAATCATTGCATCCGCCTGCGCGCCGCCGACGGCTTTGAGGGCGCCACCCGCGATGACGACGGTCGGCAGATACGGCTCGATCCCGATGACCTTGCCCAGTTCCTCCATCACGATCGCATTTTCGAGCGCGCCGCCGCCAAGGCCGCCATGCTCCTCGGCAAAGGCCGCGCCGAGCATCCCCAGTTCCTGCGCCAGCGCAGTCCAGATCGCCGGGTCGCGCCCGCTGTCCGAATTGATGAACTTCTGACGCGTTTCGAAATCATAGGTGTCGGCCAGAAAGCGCGACAGTGTTTCGCGGATCATGTCCTGCGTTTCGGTGTAGGTGAAATCCATTTTACATCCCCGTCGCCCCCGCGAAGGCGGAGGCCGCTATAGGTTTATACTGCGGCGCTGAGTCCGGCCGGTTGCGGCCCCCGCCTTCGCGGGGGCGACGCGTTACTCAAAGACCCAAGACCATCTTCGCGATGATGTTGCGCTGAATCTCGTTCGACCCGCCATAGATCGTCGTCTTGCGCATGTTGAAATAGGTCGGCGCGGCGCGGTGGGCATAATCGGGCCCGATCGGATGCTCGTTGTCGCCTTCGCCGAAACCGCGGAAATAGGGCGCGCCATAATGGCCGACAGCTTCCAGCGTCAGCTCGGTCAGCCGCTGCTGGATCTCGCTGCCCTTGATCTTGAGCAAGCTCGATTCGGGCCCCGGCCCCTTGCCCGCATTGGCGCCAGCCAGGCTGCGCAGCTCGGTAAATTCGAGCGCGGTCAGATCGACCTCAAGCTCGGCGACCTTGCGCTTGAAGAAGGGGTTGGCGAGCAGCGGCTTGTCACCGTCGAGCTCGGTGCGTGCGATCGCCTTCACCTTCTCGATCCCGCGTTTCGACGCGGCGACGCCGGCGATGCCGGTGCGCTCGTGCGCAAGCAGGAACTTGGCGCAGGTCCAGCCCTTATTCTCCTCGTAAACACGGTTGGCGACGGGGACACGGACATCCTCCAGCCACACCTCGTTGACTTCATGCTCGCCGCCCAAGGTGATGATCGGGCGCACGGTGATGCCGGGCGACTTCATGTCGATGAGGAGGAAGCTGATGCCTTCCTGCTGCTTGGCGTCCTTGTCGGTGCGGACGAGGAAAAAGCCCCAGTCGGCATGCTGCGCAAGCGTCGTCCAGGTTTTCTGCCCGTTGACGATATAATCGTCGCCGTCGCGCACCGCCGTCGTGCGCAGCGAAGCGAGGTCGGACCCCGAACCGGGCTCCGAATAGCCCTGGCACCACCAATCCTCGCCCGACAGGATGCGGGGAAGGAAATGGGCCTTCTGCTCGGGCGTGCCAAAGGTGTAAATGACGGGACCGACCATCGCGAGGCCGAAGGGCATCAGGCGGATGCAGTCGGCGCGCGCCGTCTCTTCGGACCAGATGAAGCGCTGCGTCGGGGTCCAGCCGGTGCCACCATATTCGACCGGCCACGCGGGGGCGATCCAGCCCTTTTTGTACAAGATCTTGTGCCAGGCGAGGAAATCCTCCTTGGACAGTTCTTCCCCCTCTTCCTGCTTGCCGCGAAGCTCGGCGGGATAATTTTCGGCAATGAAGTCGCGCACTTCCTGTTGGAAGGCCAGATCTTCGGGGCTGAATTCCATGTCCATCACGAATCTCCCATCGGGTAATGGCGCGCTTATACTGTCCGCTCACCTTTACGTAAACGGCAAGTTTCATTTGGCAACTTTCCGCGCTGCCGAGATTGCGCGTATGAAAGCGCGTTGTCCAGCAGGCGCGGGTGCCTGGGACGGGATGGGGGATAAGCTATGACCAAGGCAAGCCGTGCCGCGCTATGGGCAGCGGTAATCGTCAGCATCGCGGCGATTGCCGCGTGGCTATTTCAGCGCCCGATCGGCATGTGGCTGTTCGAACGCGCAGCCGAACACAATATCAGCCGCGACACGCTCGCCGACCTGCCCGACGGCCTGCACGCGGGTCTGTGCGGCACCGGCTCCCCCCTCCCCAACCGCGAACGCGCCGCGGCCTGCACCATCGTGATAGCGGGCAAGGCGATGTTCGTCGTCGATGCGGGCGAAGGCGCGGCGCGCAACATCGCCTTGATGGGCTTGCCCAACGGCCGCATCAAGGCGATGTTCCTGACGCATTTTCACTCCGATCATATCGACGGGATGGGACCGATGATGCTGCTGCGCTGGACCGCGAGCGGCAATAGGGCGCCGCTGCCCGTCTATGGCCCGACGGGTGTCGAGGGTGTCATATCGGGGTTCAATGCCGCCTATGCGCGCGATAACAGCTATCGCACGGCGCATCATGGCCCCGATATTACGCCGCCTGCGGCCGCTGGCGCCACCGCCATGCCTTTTGCGATGCCGGCGGCACCGACTATCGTCTATGACGCGGATGGCCTGCGCGTGACCGCCTTCGCCGTCGATCATCGTCCGGTGCAGCCTTCGGTCGGCTATCGCTTTGATTACAAGGGACGCAGCCTTGTCATCAGCGGAGACACCGCGCCGTCAAAGTCGCTCGAGGCGGCGTCGAAAGGCGCTGATCTGCTGATCCACGAGGCGCTGAACCCAGCAATGGTCCGCACGCTCGCGGCCAAGCTCGACAAGGCCGGACGGAAACAGACCGCCCAGATCATGCGCGACATCCTCGATTACCATACCAGCCCCGCGCAGGCGGCCGACAGTGCGCGCGCCGCGGGGGTCAGGATGCTGGTGCTCAGTCATGTGGTGCCGTCGATGCCCTCGCCTTACCTGAATGCGGCGTTTCTCGATGGAGCCGAGGATCGCTTCGACGGGCCGGTCATCGTCGGCGAAGACGGGCAATATTTCTCGCTGCCTGCAAACAGCGAAGAGATCGAACGCGGCAGCTGGTTCTAGGCCGCCCGAAAAACTGGACGCCCGACCTGAAAAGTCGACCGCGTTCGGATGAACGGAAGGAGGGCGATCGATCGGTCGCCCTCCCCTGTCCTCAATGCTTCTTGTCGGCCCAGATGTTGCGGTACGACAGATAGGTCAGCACGGTGAAGATCAGCAGGAAGCCGAACACGGCCCAGCCCACCTGCACGCGCTTCACCAGCTTGGGCTCGGCGGTCCAGACGAGGAAGGCAGCGACGTCCTTCGCCATCTGATCGACCGTGGCCTTGGTGCCGTCGGCATAGGTCACCTGTCCGTCCGACAGCGGTTTCGCCATCGCCAGGTTCAGGTTGGGGAAATAGGGGTTGTAATGCAGCCCCGTCCCCGGCTTCAGCTCCGCCGGAAGGTTCGCCGGCGGGTTCTGATAGCCGGTCAGCAGCGAATAGACATAATCCTTGCCGCCTTCGCGCGCCTTGGTGATCAGCGACAGGTCGGGCGGGATCGCATTGTTGTTCGCTGCACGCGCGGCAACGTCATTGGCATAGGGAGCCGGGAAATGATCCGACGGCAGGCCGTCGCGCGTCGCGGCTTCGCCGGTGTCGGGGTTGATCGACGGCACCTGGAAGCCCTTGGCGAAGCTCTTCACCTGGCCTTCGGTATAACCCAGGTCCTGAATGTTGCGGAACGCGACGAGGTTCAGGCTGTGACAGGCCGAGCAGACCTCCTTGTACACCTGCATCCCGCGCTGCAACTGCGCCTGATCCCAATGCGGCATCAGGCCGTCGCTCGCCAGCTTCAAATGCCGGGGATGCTTGACGAAACTATGGGCGACATTGGGTTCATTCTTCAGCGGCGTCGTGAAGATCGCGAGCACCAGCGCGGTGATGAAACCGAGGCCGACGAGAAATCCGAGCGGGCGAACCATGGCTGTATCAGCTCCTGTTAAAGTCTGGCGCTCAGGCCGTGGCCGCCGACTTGTCGTCGGCATGCTTTGCAAGGACCGCTTCGGTGATCGAATTCGGCATCGGCAGCGGACGTTCGATCCGCGAGACGATCGGCAGAATGACCAGGAAGTGGGCGAAATAATAGATCGCGCCAATCTGGCTGAGGATCACCCACGGCTGTTCGGCGGGCTGCATACCGCACCAGCCGAGGAGCAGCACGTCGGCGACGAGCACCCAGAAGAACCAGCGATACAGCGGGCGATAGGTCGATGACTTCACCGGCGAGCTGTCCAGCCAGGGCAGGAAGAACAGGAGCGCGATCGATGCGAACATCGCAATGACGCCCCACAGCTTCGCATCGATCCACAGGAAGTTGAAGGTGAAGGCCTTCAGGATCGCGTAGAAGGGCAGGAAATACCATTCAGGAACGATATGCGCCGGCGTCGACAGCGAGTTGGCCGGGATATAATTGTCAGCGTGACCCAGCATGTTCGGGCTGAAGAAGGTCAGCGCGACGAACACCAGCAGGAAGATACCCAATCCGAAGCCGTCCTTCGCGGTGTAATAGGGGTGGAACGGGACGGTGTCCTGTTCGTCCTTCACCTCGATGCCCGTGGGGTTGTTCGACCCCGGAATGTGCAGCGCCCAGATGTGCAGGATAATGACCCCCAGGATCACGAACGGCAGCAGATAGTGGAGCGAGAAGAAGCGGTTGAGCGTCGCATTGTCGGGAACGAAGCCGCCGAGCAGCCACTGGCGCACCGGCTCGCCGACGATCGGGATCGCGGAAAAGAAACCGGTAATCACCTGCGCGCCCCAGAAGCTCATCTGGCCCCACGGCAGCACATAGCCCATGAAGGCGGTTGCCATCATCAGCAGGAAGATCACGACGCCGAGCAGCCACACCATTTCGCGCGGCGCCTTGTACGATCCGTAATAAAGGCCGCGGAAAATGTGCAGGTAAACGACGATGAAGAACATGCTCGCGCCGTTCATATGCGCATAGCGAATGAACCACCCGGCGTTGACGTCGCGCATGATATGCTCGACCGAATTGAACGCCACGCCGACATTGGCAGCATAGTGCATCGCCAGGATGAGGCCGGTGATGATCTGGATCATCAGCGCGGCGCCGGCGAGCACGCCGAAGTTCCAGAAATAGTTGAGGTTGCGCGGCACGGGGTAACCTGCGCCGATCGCATTGTAGACGAGGCGCGGCAGCGGCAGCTTCTCGTCCAGCCACTTCATCAGCGGCTGCTGGGGTTCATAATTTTTGGCCCAGGGAAAGCTCATCTTATCTCGCTCCTCAGCCGATCGTCACGACAGTGTCGCTGTTGAATTCATAGGGCGGCACAACCAGATTCTTGGGTGCCGGGCCCTTACGGATGCGCGCCGCGGTGTCGTAGTGTGATCCGTGGCAGGGGCAGAAGTAGCCGCCAAAGTCGCCCTTGTTCTCGCCCTCAGCGGCGCCGAGCGGCACGCAACCGAGGTGGGTGCAGACGCCCAGCGTGATCAGCCAGTTTTCCTTACCGGGCTTGGTGCGCTGGTCGATCGTTTCGGGATCGCGCAGATCGCCCAGCGGCACCGCCTTGGCTTCGGCGATTTCCTTGGCGACCAGATTGCGGACGAACACAGGCTGCTTGCGCCAGCTGGTTTTGATCGCCTGGCCGGGCTGGATCGCCGAAATGTCGATTTCGGTCGTCGACAGCGCCAGAACGTCGGCCGACGGATTCATCTGATTGACGAGCGGCAGCACGACGGCGACGGCCCCGACACCCGCGAAACTCACCGCCGCAATATTGATGAAATCCCGGCGGCGTACGCCATCCTCGATACCGGCGTTGAGTTCAGTTTCACTGGCCATTCGACTGCCCTTGCATGGGTGAACTAGAAATCATTCCCGAAGCCATGTTCCGCCCTGTTGCACGCGCACGAAAGCGCACAACCCGGCGGCCCCTCCGGGAATTGCGGGCCTGATAGCCGCACAGTCGGGGCTTGCCAACAGGCAATTTCCGCTTCGCGCACCGGGCCGCCCCGCCGCGGGCAAGCCTCTCGATTCACAGCGCCTTGGCCTGTAAGGGGGCGGGATGGAGATTGCGCTGTTTCAACCCGACATCGCCGGCAATGTCGGCACGATCCTGCGCACCGCCGCCTGCTTTGGCGTATCCGCGCACATTGTCGAGCCGTGCGGCTTTCCTTTTGGCGACGCGGCGCTGCGGCGCGCGGGAATGGACTATGCCGCGCGCGCCGATGTCCGGCGCCACGCCGATTGGGACGGCTTTTGCGACTGGTCGCGGGGCAGCGGCGGGCGGCTCGTTCTCCTGACCACCGCGGGTGCTACCCCGCTTCCCGACTTCACGTTCGAGTACGGCGACGTGCTCATGTTCGGATCGGAAAGCGCGGGCGTCCCGCCGCGTGTCCACGCTGCCGCCACCGCACGGGTCGCGATTCCGATGCGGCCCGGCTTTCGATCCTTGAATGTCGCGGTCGCCGCTGGCATCGCGCTCGCCGAGGCGCTCCGGCAAACGAAAGGCTTTCCGTCATGATCCCGCTCGATCCGCAGCAACAGCGCGCGCGCGACTGGTTCGAATCGCTTCGCGACCGCATCTGCGCCGAGTTCGAGGCGATCGAGGCCGAAGCCGGCAGCGACGCGCGCTTTACCTACACGCCCTGGGATCGCGAGGCCGACGGGCTGGAGCCGGGTGAAGGCGGCGGCGGCGTGCGCGGGGTGATGACCGGCGAGGTCTTTGAAAAGGTCGGGGTCAATGTCTCGACCGTCGGCGGCCAGTTCGCGCCCGACTTTGCCGCGTCGATCCACGGCGCGGGCGACGACCCCAGCTTTTTTGCGACCGGAATCAGCCTCGTCGCGCATATGGCGAACCCGCACGTCCCCGCGGTGCATATGAACACGCGCTTCCTCGTCACAACGAAGCGCTGGTTCGGCGGCGGCGCCGACCTCAATCCGCCGATTCCGTATCAGGAAGATACCGATGCGTTCCATGCGCGGCTGCGCGCCGCCTGCGCGCCCTTTGGTCCCGACGTCTACGAACGCTATGCCAAATGGGCCGAGGATTATTTCTATATCCCGCACCGCGGCGTCCACCGCGGCGTCGGCGGCATTTTTTACGACCATCTCGAATGCGGCGACGATGCCGAGTTCGATCGCAATTTCCAGCTGACACAGGCGGTGGGCGAGGCTTTTCTTAATGTCTTTCCCCAGATCGTGCGCCGCCGGATGAAGCAGCCCTTCAGCGACGCCGAGCGCGAAGAACAGCTGATCTGGCGCGGTCGCTATGCCGAGTTCAACCTTGTCTACGACCGCGGGACATTGTTCGGGCTCAAGACCGGCGGCAATATCGACGCCATCCTGATGAGTCTGCCGCCGCTCGCCAAGTGGAGCTGACGCGAAAAGGGCGCCCCGTTTACCGGAGCGCCCCGTCGCCCATGCTTGCGTCGATCAGGCGAATATCTCGCCCGATGCCCGCGGGGCGATCGCGCGATAGACGCCGACCGGCATCGAAAATGTCAGCATGATGACCGGAAGGTAGACGAGCGCTCCGACGACGATCATCGTCAGCATCGCGCCAAGGTCTGACCCCCCGGCGATCGCGCCCAAGACCCCGCCAAAAATCATCCCCGCCACCAGTACATAGACAAACATGCCGATCGCGAAGAGCAGGTAGAAACCGACGATTCCCCACTGCGACGGCCCGGTCAGCCGCCAC
The DNA here is from genome assembly GCF_036687315.1 of Sphingopyxis sp. TUF1. Lineage (NCBI taxonomy): Bacteria > Pseudomonadati > Pseudomonadota > Alphaproteobacteria > Sphingomonadales > Sphingopyxidaceae > Sphingopyxis > Sphingopyxis kveilinensis. The sequence continues at coordinate 3,120,677 of NZ_CP144683.1, read as the reverse complement.
GATTCGCCAAGGCCCGTCACCGGATTGCGCGTCAGGCGCTCCGCCATCACCGGTCCCGCGATCAAGAAACGGCCCTGCACCCACAACAGGAAAACGACGAACGCGATGTAGAAGAGGATCATGACCAGGATCGCTCCACCACCGATCGCGCCGACATCGCCCGATTCGAGCGCCGCCGGCGAAAATGCGCCCATTCCGCCAAGCGCCGCGCCGAAAATCAGCGTCAGGATGAACATGACGATAAAAATGACGATATAGGCGGCGATCATCACGACCATCATGCCAAAGGCCAGAGCAGGCCCGGCCTGAAACGCCCAAGCAAAATTCGGCGCTTCGCCGGGATGCATTCCGCCGCGCCAGATGAGCATCGACACGCCATAAAAGATGACTGCGGCGATCAGCGCGAATACGGCGATGCTGCCGAACGCGCCCATGACCACCGACGGATCGTTCGGCGCCATCGCCATCGCTGTAAATGTCGATCCGAGAAACAGGTAGGCGAGCAAACCAACGAGGACCAGCGCTCCGCCGACCCACATCAGCATCTGCATCCAATTGGCTTTCAGAAACGCGAAGGTCTCCGAAAAGGCCGCTCCGATACTCATTTTCGTCATGTCACTTCCCCCTGTTATCGAACCTTATTCTCCATGCAATCCGAAGCGGGTGAGAGCCTTTGTGACGTCGCGCGGGGCGGCTTGCCTATTTATATCCGGGCATTTTATCGGTCACTGAAACACGTCGGATGCGCTGCGCAGCGCCAGCTGGCGATAGGCGGCCGCGGCGACGGCTACCGAAAAAAGGCTGCCGATCGCACCGAACGCCGCTTCTACCAAACCGCCGACCATGCGGCCAAAGCCAGGCTCGGTCCCCGCGACGACCGCGACCACTCCGCCGACGATGAGTGCGGCGATGAAAATGACAAGCGCGACGAGAAACAGGAAAAAGAACACGGCCCAGCCATTGTCCCTGGTCAGGTCCCAGCTCGTCCGGATCGCGGCAAACGGATTATAGATGCTCCGGTCTGCAATCGCCGGCGCCACCAGCGCCAATCGACCGATCAGGTAAAGGCCCGGAACGATCAGCAAGACGAAGCCGAAACCGATGCCGATGCCCGACAGGATCTGCGCCGCTATCATCGTAGGAAACAGCATCAGGCCAAAGGTCAGCGCTTCGCCGACGCTGACGCCGGTCCGCGAGAGCCACAGCCGCAGGATCGCGACGGTGCCGATCATCGTGCTGAGCGCGACGGCGATCTGGCCGGGGATCATCTGCCGAAAGCTTTCACGATATGTTTCCATCACCTGCTCGATCTCGGTGCCCGCGGGCGGCTCGATCGGCACGGGGCCAAACCATGCGAAGGCGAGCGCGGGCAGAAAGAAAAACACGCCGGCGATCGCGCCGATCAGCGCCCTGTGCGATCTGAGCAGCAGCAATGTGTCGTCCCACGCCGCGCCCATGTCGAATTTTGTCATTGATACCCCGTGATTTTCCGATTTCCCTGTCGCAACGAAAGTGACGCTATTCACCCTGTCTGTCCAGCCCCGTTGGCTCGAAGTCCGGTAGGCCTTGCGCCGACGCCGACGACGCGCCAGATAGCCCGCGTCATGCCCTCACTTCCGCCCCCCCAATGGACCATTAGTCCGGGCCTGACCGACTATGCGGCGGCGCTTGTCGAGATGGAGGCGCGTGCTGCAGCCATCCACGCGGGCGAAGCGGACGAACGCATCTGGCTGCTCGAACATCCGCCCCTCTACACCGCCGGAACGAGCGCCGATCCGGCCGAGCTGCTCGATCCGCGCTTTCCGGTCTATGACGCCGGACGCGGTGGGCGTTATACCTATCATGGCCCCGGCCAGCGCGTCGGCTATGTCCAGCTCGACCTGACGCGCCGCGGACGCGATGTGCGCGCTTATGTCCACGCGCTTGAGGGCTGGGTGATCGATGCGCTGGCGCTGCTGGGCATCGAAGCGCGACGCGCCGATGGCCGCATCGGCATATGGACCGACGACGAACAGGGACGCGAGGCAAAGATCGGCGCGATCGGCGTGCGCGTCAAACGCTGGGTGACGATGCACGGCTTTTCGCTGAACGTCGCGCCCGACTTGACGCATTTCAATGGCATCGTGCCGTGTGGGATCGCCGAATATCCCGTCACCAGTCTCACCGCACTCGGCAAGAAAGCCGGCTTTGCCGATGTCGATGCCGCGCTGGCGGCGACGCTTCCTGCCTTTCTCGACAAGCTGCGGCCAAGCGATTAGGACCAGCGCATGACCCGGACCCTTCTGCCTTCGCTCCTTCTCCTTGGCCTCGCCGCGTGCGGCGGCGGCGACACCGGCGGCACGTCGACGACCAAGCTCGACGCGGTCGAGGTTCAGCCCGGATCGGTGAGCGATTCGATGATTATCCTCGACGATGCGGTCAGCGACGGTACCGCCGTCGATAACAGCGTTCCCGACGACGGGACGGCGAAGAAGACCACCGATCCCGATGAAAGCGAAGGCGAGGACGAGACCGCGCCGCCCGCCGAGGCCGACGAGAATCCCGACGCGGTCGATATGCCCGCCGTCAAAAAGGCGGTCACCCCCGACGCTCCCGCGAAAAAGGGCGAATAGACGCTAGCGCAGCCCCAGACTCTTGTGCGTCTGGAGCGAGAGGCGCCAGCGCGGATCGTCCATCACGAGGTCGATACACGCCTGCACATTGGCCGCGGCGTTCGGATCGTCGAGCGGCTGCACGAGCCGATGCTTGAAATCGAGCCCGACGAGTGCCGCAACATCGCTGCCCGGTTGTGGCCAAACGAGTTTGAGCTCGTCGCCGCTCCGCTGCACCAGTTCGCTCCCGGCCTTCGGGCTGACGCAGATCCAGTCGATGCTGCGCGGGATCGGCAGGGTGCCGTTGCTTTCGATTGCGATGGCGAAACCGCGCGCGTGCAGCGCATCGATCAGCGCGGCATCGACCTGCAACATCGGCTCGCCGCCCGTCAGCACGACATAGCGGTCATCGACGCCCGGCCCCCAGCTATCGGCGATCGTGTCGGCAAGCGCCGCCGCATCTCGGTACTTCGCGCCCAATGTGCCGTCGGTGCCGACAAAATCGGTGTCGCAGAATTTGCAGACGGCTTTCGCGCGGTCCTGTTCGCGACCGGTCCATAAATTACAGCCCGCAAAACGGCAGAAGACGGCGCGGCGGCCCGCCCGCGCGCCCTCCCCCTGGAGCGTGAGGAAAATCTCTTTGACCGAATAGGCCATCGGATCAGGCGTAGCGCGTCGGGTCGGCGAGCCCGGCGTCAGCAAAACCCTTGCTGCGCAAACGGCAGCTGTCGCACGCGCCGCAGTGCAGGCCCTCGGGCGTCGGATCGTAACATGACCAGCTCATCGCCGCGTCCATGCCGAGCCGCGCGGCCTCGGCAGCGATGTCGGCCTTGGTCATGTGCTGGAGCGGCGCGTGGATATGAAATTGCGTGCCCTGATCGCCGTCGCGCGTCGCGAGCGCCGCCAGCTTTTCGAACCCCGCGATAAATTCGGGACGGCAGTCGGGATAGCCCGAATAGTCGAGCGCGTTGACCCCGATCACGATATCCGCGGCCTGTCGCGCTTCGGCGAGACCCAGCGTCAGCGACAGAAAGATCAGGTTGCGCGCGGGGACATAGGTCACCGGAATGTCGGTTCCTACCCCTTCCTTCGGCACGTCGATGTCGTCGGTCAGCGCCGACCCGCCAAAGCGGCGAAGGTCCAGCGGCAGGACAATATGCTCGGCCGCGCCGACATGATCGGCGATGCGCGCGGCCGATTCCAGCTCGACGCGGTGCCGCTGGTTATAGTCGATCGTCAGCGCCACGATCCGCGCACCCGCCTCGCGCGCGAGGCCGGCACAGACCATCGAGTCGAGCCCGCCCGACAGAAGGACGATCACCGATTTTCCGGACACATTTTGCATCGGCGCCAGATAGGCTGCGTCCGCCGGGGGCGCAAGTGCCGCGGCGCGCCAAAGAAACGGGCCGCGAGGCATTCGCCGCACGGCCCAGTTCCGGCATGTAAGCCGTTAGGGAGAAGGGCACACATCGGTATGCCACTCTTACTTCATAGCCGATAATGGTTAAAAATATATTGGTTCAGCAAGCGCCGGTGCGACGTGCCTCGATCGCCTGCGAAAAAGGCCTGCCCTCCGCAATCCCCTGCGTGTCGATCTGCACGAGCCGGTTGGTCTCGCTGCGGATCGTTGTCCGGCCATGCCCCGCACCGGGGCAAGTATAATGGACCGTCACCGCATTAGGCTTGTCTTCGATGACATAACGCGCGCAATTCGCCCCCGGATGATGGATCTGGATCAACCGGCGCGCGTCGCCGATGCACACGGTCTGCAACACCGCGGTCGCGCCGCGTTCACGCAATTGCCAGCTGCCTTTTTCGAGACGATCGAGCATAGCCAGCGATGGCGCCTGCGCCGGGACGGCACTTGCGCTCGCAAAGCCGAGCGCCAAGAACATAATTCGCGTAAGGGGAGAGAAGATCGCCATTCGTCCGTCCATGACCTGCCTGAGCTATGGATTGCGACCCTGCTCCTTCGTAAGCTAACAACGCACGGTCCCAATTTCAACCGCTTGGCGCCGAATTGTCTCGCTTTGCCGCTAAAGCCGCAGCAAATACCCCGTCAGGCCTCGCGTTCGCGATCGGCGATTTCAGCTAGCGGAATGGGGAAGAAACGCGAGCAAAAGGCGCAATCGACGACGATGTCACCCATTTCGTCCGCCATCTCTGCGCGCTCGGCAGCCGGGAATTGCGCCAGCACGCCCGCGAAATAATCGGTGCTGCATCGGCAACCGCGCGACACCATGGTGCCGGGCTCGACGCGCACTTCATCCTCGTGAAACAGGCGCCATGCCAGCGTTTCGAGCGAGGTCGCGGGGTCGGTGAGTTCCTCGTCCTTCAGCGTCGCGGAGATCGTCTTGGCATGGTCCCATTCGGGATGGTCGTGCCGCACGTGCAGCCGGTCGCGCCCCACCTCGCCCTCGGGAAGATGCTGAAGCAGCAGCCCGCCCGCGACGCACCCCGCCTCGGCATCGTGGCGCGCGGCGAGGCTGATCAGACTGGGGATTTGTTCGGACTGTTCGAAATAATGTTCGGCGGCATCGCCGATCGACGATCCCTCGAGCGGGACGATGCCCTGGTAGCGTTCGCCCGTTGCTGCCTGATCGAAGGTGATCGCCAGAAAGCCCTCGCCGAACAGCGCGAACAGCGTGGGATCGGACCCCACCTCCGCCAGCCGCTCGGCATCGAATTTCAGATAGCCGCGCAGCTCGCCCGCCTTGTAATCGCAGACGAGCAATTCGACGGGACCGCCGCCGGTCTGCGCTTGCAGGGTCAGCTGGCTGTCCTCGGTCTTCAGCGTTGAGCCGAGCAGCACGGTGAGCACCAGCGCCTCGGCGAGCAGCTTTTCAGCGACCGGTGGATAGCTGTGCGCCGACATGATAGTGTTGAGCACGGGACCAAGCCGCACCAAACGCCCGCGCACATGCCGCTCCGCAATGGTGAACAGCAGCGGCTGGTCGAACCAGGTCTCGATCGTTTCGCTCACGCCCGTCGCCTCACAGCTTGCCCAGCGCCCAGAGCAGAATCGATTTCTGCGCGTGGACGCGGTTCTCCGCCTCGTCCCATACGCGCGACTGCGTGCCATCGATCACCGCGTCGACCACCTCTTCGCCGCGGTGCGCGGGCAGGCAATGGAGGAACAGCGCGTCGCCCTTCGCCCCTGCCATCAGCCGCTCGTCGACCTGAAACGGCGCCATCGCCGCGACCTTGTTGTGCGCATGGTCCTGCCCCATCGACACCCAGGTGTCAGTGACGACCAGGTCGGCGCCCGTGACGGCCTCGCGCGCGTCGCGCATGATGTCGATGCGGACGCCCTTTGCGCGCGCCGCCTCGACAAAGTTCGCGTCGGGCTCATAACCCTGCGGCACCCCGGCGCGCACGTTGAATCCGAACAGTCCCGCCGCCTCGATTAGCGAGGCAAGCACATTGTTGCCGTCACCGAGCCACGCGAGTTCAAGCCCCGGCAGCGCCTTGCCGCTCTCGACGATCGTCAAGAGGTCGGCAACGATCTGGCATGGGTGCGACAGGTCGGTGAGGCCGTTGATGACGGGCACGCTCGCATATTCGGCGAGTTCCTCTGCCTTGGCATGGTCGTCGGTGCGGATCATGATCGCATCGGCATAGCGCGACAGCACACGCGCCGTGTCGGCGATCGTCTCGCCGCGGCCTAGCTGGGTCGTGCCGGCGTCGAGGATCATCGGCACCCCGCCGAGCTGACGGATCGCGATGTCGAACGAGGCGCGCGTGCGCGTCGAATTCTTCTCGAACACCATCGCCAGCACATGATCGGCGAGCGGTTTGTCGGCATCGACCCGCGCCTTGGGCCAGCCCGCGCGCGCCGCCTTGCGATCGATCGCGTCGGCGATCATCGCGGCGACGGCATCGCCGCCCGCGTCGGCGAGGTTCAGGAAATGCGGCATTACGCTTCGGGCGGCGTGTAGCTCGCCGCGCCCGCCGACAATTTCTCGACAAATTCGTGGATGTGCGACTGTTCGATGTTGAGCGGCGGCAGCACGCGGACGACATTGTCGCCCGCCGCGACGGTCAGCAGCCCGTGATTGTCGCGCAGGTGCGCAACAAAAGCGCGGCTGTCCGAACGCAGCTTGACGCCGAGCATCAGCCCCATGCCGCGCACGCTTTCAAAGAGCTGATCGTGGTTCGGGATAAGCTGTTCGAGCGCGCCGCGCAGCCGCTCGCCGGTTGCCTTGACCTGATCGAGGAAGCCATCCTCCAAAATCACGTCGAACACCGCCTGCCCCGCCGCCATCGCCAGCGGATTGCCGCCATAGGTCGATCCGTGGGTGCCGATCCCCATGCCGCGCGCCGCCTTTTCGGTGGCGAGGCACGCGCCGAGCGGGAAACCGCCGCCGATGCCCTTGGCCGTTGCCATGATGTCGGGCGCGATGCCATATTGTTCATAGGCATAGAGCGTGCCGGTGCGCGCGACGCCGCACTGAACCTCATCGAAAATCAGCATCAGGTCGCGTTCGTTGCAGATGTCGCGCAGGCCCTGAAGGAAGGGCTGCGACGCCGGACGGATGCCGCCCTCGCCCTGCACCGGCTCAATCAGGAAGCCCGCGGTATTATCGTCGACCAGATCAAGCGCGGCGTTGAGATCGTCAAACGGCGCATAGGCAAAGCCGGGCAGCAGCGGATCGAATCCCTTGCGCAGCTTTTCCTGATTGGTTGCCGAAATCGTGCCGAGCGTGCGGCCGTGGAAGGCGTTGTTGAAGGTGATGAGGTTATGCTTTTCCGCGTTGCCTGCGCTCGAATGATAGGCGCGCGCAGTCTTGATCGCGCATTCGACAGCCTCGGCGCCCGAATTGGTGAAAAAGACGGTGTCGGCAAAAGTGTTGTCGACGAGACGCTGGGCAAAGGCTTCACCCTGCGGGCTGCCGTACAGGTTCGACACGTGCATCAGTGTCGCGGCCTGCTCCTGAATCGCCTTCGTCAGGTGCGGGTGGCCGTGGCCGAGCAAGTTGACCGCGATGCCGCTCGCAAAATCAAGATAGCGCTCGCCGCGCTCGCCGATCAGATAAGCCCCCTCGCCGCGCACCGGACGCACAGCGCACCGGGGGTATACGGGCATCAGCGGCGTGATCGACATGGCAGGCACCTTTCCGTCAAAAGTAAAAAGGCGACCCCGTTCGGGCCGCCCTTGCTCGGACGGCTCCTATACCGCCCACGCCGGAGCCGCGTCAACATGAGTGCTGGCCGTGCAACCAAGGCGAAGCCGCTGCGTTCGCGGAACGATGAATCGCGCATTCGCTCCGCTTATCCTTGTTGCGGCACTTGCCGGATGCAACACGTTGCCGCGTGACGCCGAGGGGAGCACCGAAAGAATTGCGCGCGAAGGGGAAATGCATGTCGCGGTGCTTCCGGGGACGCCCGACGCCCCACCCGCGCTCGCTTTGCTTACCCACTATGCGAAGCAACATGATGCCCAGCTCAAGGTCGTCAGTCTTTCTGCCGAACATGCGCTACGCGGATTGGAGGATGGGGAACTCGACGCCGTCGTCGGCCATTTCGCGAAGGGATCGCCATGGATGACCGATGTTTCGCTGTCAAAGCCCGTCGGCCAGGCCGAGCCGGTGGATAGTCGGCAGCCTATACTGCGCATCGCACGGCGCAACGGCGAAAACGCCCTGATCCTTGCGATCGATCGCGCCGTCACGGACAGCGCCAAATGAACCTTCATGGCGGCATTCCGGCAGTAATCGCAGCCGACGTTCGGCGCGGCGAACGACTCGAATTGTGGACGCTTGGCTGGATGGGAAGCGTCGTGATCGTGATGTGGCTGGTGATGGGCGCCAGCCAGGCAATGAAGGCCGCGGTGATCGAAGATCTGTTGAGCCTCGTGCCCGCAATCGTTTTCCTGCTCGCTGCCCGGTGGGAGCGTCGCCACCCCAATCCGCGCTTTCCCTTCGGCTATCGCCGTGCGAACAGCCTCGCCTTCCTCGTCGCGGCGACCGCATTGCTCTCGGTCGGCGCCTTTCTCGCCTATGAAAGCATAACAACGCTGCTGCGGCAGGAACATCCGACCGTCGGCGGCATCACGCTTTTCGGGCACACGATCTGGCTTGGCTGGCTGATGCTCGCCGCCCTCGCTTATTCGGTTGTTCCACCGATGATCCTCGGACGGCTCAAGCATCCCGTCGCCGAACGGATCAAGGACAAGGTCCTCCACACCGACGCGTTGATGCAAAAGGCCGACTGGCAGACGGGGCTGGCCGGCATGGCAGGTGTCGTTGGCATCGGGCTGGGCTGGTGGTGGGCCGACGCCACGGCCGCGCTGTTCATTTCATTTTCGATCGGCAAGGACGCGGTCGGCGCGCTCGAACAGGCCGTCGCCGAGCTGCTCGACGGGACGCCCCGCGCGCTTGATTCCAATGAACTGTCCGACGATGCCACCGCGCTGATCGCCGCGCTCAAGGCCCGGTTCGGCGATGTCGAGGTGCGGCTGCGCGAAACCGGGCGCTATATCGCCGCCGAAGTCGACTGCCCGCCACCACCCAAAATTCCGACCGCAGAGGAGTTGATGGGCCCCGATGCGAAATGGCGGCTCGCCAGCATGAGCTTCCGGCCCGCGACGTCTGACGATCCGGATTAAAGGCCCTCGGTCGCTTTCATCGTCAATGCGAGCGAATGTTTGCGCGCTTCATGGTCATAAATCGAGGACGCGATGATGACTTCATCGACCCCGGTGCGCGCGATAAAGCCTTTCAAGCCCGCCGCGATGTCGTCGATCGTCCCTATTGCCGAACATTGCAGCACATGGTCGAGGATCGCGCGTGCATTGGGCGGCAGGCTGTCCTTGTATCCCGCGAGCGGCGGTTTCATCCTGCCGGGATTGCCGGTGCGCAGCGCGACGAAGGCCTGTTGCTGCGACGAGGCAAGCAGTTCGGCCTCCTCGCGCGTGTCGGCCGCGAAGGCATTGAACGCCGCGGCAGCGTAGGGCTCGGCAAGCTGCGCCGACGGCTTGAACTGGCGGCGATAGATGTCGAGCGCCTCGTCGAGCGCGTCGGGCGCGAAATGGCTCGCGAAGGCGTAAGGCAGGCCGAGCATCGCCGCGAGCTGCGCGCCAAAGGTGCTCGACCCCAATATCCACAGCGGAATGTGCGTGCCCGCCCCCGGCACCGCGGTGATGCCGAGTTGTTCGTCGCCGGCCAGGAAGGCCTGAAGCTCGAGCACATCCTGCGGGAACTGGCGCTCGTCGCTGGCGAGCGTGCGGCGCAGCGCGCGCGCGACGCGCTGATCCGATCCCGGCGCGCGTCCGAGGCCCAGATCGATACGGCCGGGGAACAGCGCTTCGAGCGTGCCGAACTGCTCGGCGATCACCATCGGCGCGTGGTTCGGCAGCATGATGCCGGCCGATCCGATGCGAATGTGTTGGGTGGCCTGACCCAGATGCGCCAGCACGACCGACGTTGCCGCGCTCGCGATTCCGGTCATGCCGTGATGCTCGGCGACCCAATAGCGGTGGTAGCCGAGCGTTTCGGCATGGCGGGCGAGATCGGCGGCGTTGGCAAGCGACTGCGCAATCGTGCCGGTATCGGCGACGGGTACGAGATCGAGGAAGGAAAGTTTCGTCATGAAACCGATATGCGGTTGGATCATGCAAGGTTCAAGGAGACTCGTCGCCCCCGCGAAGGCGGGGGCCGCAATCGGCCTTTTCCTATGTCGCTGCGCAAACCGACAGCGGCCCCCGCCTCCGCGGGGGCGACGGCTGATTAGGCCCTCTCGTCCTTCGGCGAATCCATCAGCACATAGGTGGTGATCGAATTCACCTGCGGCAGCACGCCCAGCACCTCGGTGTGGAAATGCTTGTAGGACACGAGATCCGCGGTCTCGACACGCAGCAGATATTCGATCGTCCCGGTGATATTATGGCATTCGCGCACTTCGGGCGCGTCGGCCATCGCCGCCTCGAAATCGGCCTGCGACTTCTTGGTGTGCGACGACAGGCCGACGGTCACATAGGCAAGGAAGGTCAGCCCCAGCTTCGCAGGGTCGATGACCGCGCGATAGCCCCGGATTACGCCGCTGCGCTCCAGCTCCTGCACGCGGCGCAGACATGCCGACGGCGACAAGCCGACGCGATCGGCAAGCTCGAGGTTCGAGATTCGCCCGTCGCGGGACAATTCCTGCAATATCTTGCGGCCGATGGTATCAATTTTGGTCATAGATTGCATGATCTATCCGAAATTGGTCTATCTTTGCAATCCATCGCGCATCGATGCGCATTATATTGCTTCCATGAACCAGACTGCCCTCGCCGCGCTTTCCGCCTTCGCGCTCGTGTCGTCGATCACGCCGGGGCCGAACAATATGATGCTGATGGCATCGGGCGCTAATTTCGGCCTGCGCCGTACCGTGCCGCACGCGCTCGGCGTCGGCATCGGATTTATGCTGATGATCGTGCTCGTCGGTGTCGGGCTGATGGGCCTGTTCGACCTGTTCCCTGTCTTGAACCTGGCGCTCAAGGTGGTGAGCGTCGCCTATCTGCTGTGGCTGGCGTGGAAGATCGCCAATGCCGCGGCACCCGATACCGACGGAGGCGCGCGCGGCAAACCGATGAGTTTTGTCCAGGCGATGCTGTTCCAGTGGGTGAACCCCAAGGCCTGGTCGATGGCGCTGACCGCGATCGCGCTCTATGCCCCCGACCGCAATTTCGCCGCGGTGCTGCTCGTCGCGGCAATCTTCGGCCTGATCAACCTGCCCTCTGTCAGCCTGTGGGCGGTGATGGGTGTCTCGCTGCGCGGCTGGCTGTCGAACCCGGCGCGGCTTAGGGCGTTCAATTGGACGATGGCGGCGCTGCTCGTCGGATCGCTCGCGATGCTGATCTGATTGCAAGGTTGCGGCTTGCAACCTACACACGGCGCTCCGCCTTCCCGACCGGAGACCCAATCCATGCAGAGCCGCCGCCTTGGCAAGAGCGCCATCCATGTGTCCGACATCTGCATGGGGACGATGACCTTCGGCAGCCAGACCGACGAGGCTGAAGCCTTCCGCATCCTTGACCGCTGTTTCGACGACGGCATTAGTTTCTATGACACCGCCGAGGGTTATCCGGTCCCACCCGACATCAAATGGGTCGGCCGCACCGAGGAGATCGTCGGGCGCTGGATGAAGACCAAGAACCGCGACGCGATCATTCTCGCGACCAAGGTATCGGGGCCGAGCCATGTGTGGTTCAAGTCGCCGTGCCGCGGCGGCATGACCGCGCTCGACCGCAAGAATATCGTTCAGGCGATCGACGACAGCCTGACGCGGCTCCAGACCGATTATGTCGACCTCTACCAGACCCACTGGCCCGACCATGACGCGCCTTACGACGAGATGATGGACGCGCTCGACGAACTCGTCCGGATCGGCAAGGTCCGCATCCTCGGCTGCTCGAACGAGACGAGCTGGGGATTGATGAAATCGCTCGCCGCGTCGGAGCGGCTGGGCGCCGCGCGTTACCATACGATCCAGAATAATTTCAGCCTCAACAACCGCCGTTTCGAGGATGAACTGGCGCAGGTGTGCAAACAGGAAGGCGTCAGTTTGCTCCCCTATTCGCCGCTCGCCGGCGGGGTGCTGTCGGGCAAATATCAGGGCGGCGCGACGCCCGAGGGTGCGCGCTTCTCGCGCTATCTCGCGATGGAGGGGCGGCAGGCGGCGATGGGCCGCCGCTTCGTCAACGAAAAAAGCCTCGCGGCGGCCGAACGCTATTTGCAGATCGCGGCGGACGCGGGGCTGCACCCGGTGACGATGGCGACCGCCTGGTCGAAACAACATGATTTCGTCGCGTCGACGATCGTCGGGGTGAGCGCTTATGATCAGCTCGATCCGATCCTCGATGCCGCCGACCTCATCCTGCCCGATGAGGTGATGAAGGCGCTGCACAAGGTCAGCAAGGAAATCCTCTACCCGATGGGGTGAGTACCGAATGCCGTCATTGCGAGGAGCCGAAGGCGACGCGGCAATCCAGAGCTGCGCAACGCCGCTCTGGATTGCTTCGCTACGCTCGCAATGACGAACCTCCTTCGGGCGAGGCGATCACACGCAAAGTCGGCCAATCAAGAGTCAGTGCCTCACCGACCCGCAGCGCGCGCCACGCCTTTGACAGCCGGTCGAAATCCGCGAACACGCGTGGCCGCTCGGCGTCGATCCGCGCGCGTTCGTCGGCACTGAGCGAGGCGCGCGTCCGCTCCGCCTCCCCCAGCGCCGCACGCTGCGCCGCGCTGTCGGCGCGCTTGTGGCTGCGCCAGTCGATGTCGAACACGAACGCGGCAAGTTCGGACAATTCGCCGTCGCGTCCTTGCGCCTTCACCAGCTTGGCGCCCTTCGCAACCTGCTTGCGCGCGGCGCGCTGACGGTCCTTTGCCGACAGATCGTCGGCGGCGACCCGGAAGGAGCCCGCATCGCCGCCGTTCGCAATCTGGCCGAACACCCCCGATTTCAGCCCCAGTGCTGCTTCGACGACGAAATGCACCATGTCGTGCGGGACGTCGGGATCGAATCCCGGCGCGGGATCCATTACCAGCGTCGGCGCGCCTGCACGTTCGATCTTCATGCTGTACCGGCGCTCGCCGGAGCGGATAAAATGGACTTTCATGCGTCGGGCCTATAGCTTCGATAAGGTAACTGCCAAAAGGATTTGCGATGTTTTCTGCCCGTCGTACGTTGTTTGCCCTCGCCGCCTCCGTCGCTGCCATCGGCACCGCGCACGCCGCGAACCCGGTGATGTTCCGCGATGTCGGCTGCGGCTGCTGCCTCAAATGGCTCGAACAGGTTAAGGCATCGTTCGGCGGAAAGGTCGCGGTAGTCAACTCGGCCGACATGGCGGCGGTGAAGGACAAGCAGGGCGTGCCGCAGGCGCTGCGCAGTTGCCACACCGTGCTCGTCGGTGGCTATGTGATCGAGGGCCATGTGCCCGCAAAGGACATCGCCCGCCTGCTCCGCGAGAAGCCGAAGGGCGTGAAGGGGCTTGCCGTGGGCGGGATGCCGATCGGATCGCCCGGCATGGAGCACGGCGATCACCGCGAAGCCTATAAGGTCATGACCTTCGGCCCCGGCGGTCAGCGCGTTTATGCGAGCTATGCCGCGGGCGGCGGCGCACACGCGCACTGATTTTCGCGCATAGCCCCCGTTCGCATCGAGCGAAGTCGAAATACCCATCGTCAGCACACGCGCTCAGCGGGTCTCGACTTCGCTCGACACGAACGGCATCAAGCCTGTTTACAAACTCGCCTTGAACAACTCGCCCTGGCGGCTCCAAGCCTTTTCGGCCTGCACTTCGTCATAGACGCGGCCGTCGGGCGGGCACCAGCCGTGCTGCGCCGGATAGACCTCGACCTCATGCCACTCCGGGCGCGGTTCGAGCACGGCCTTCAGCAAGACTTTCTCGTTCGGCGTTTCCTTGTCGTCATCCTCGCCGATGGCGAAAAGATAGCCGGCCTTGCTGGCGGCGATCAGCAGGTGCGGGCTGTCGGGCTTGTCGGTGGCGACGCTGGCGCCGTGAAAGCTCGCCGCCGCGCCGACCCGATCGGGCTTCAGCGCCGCGGTATAGATGGTCATCGGCCCGCCCATGCAATAGCCGCTCGTACCGATCTTCCGCTTGGTATCAACCTCCGCCTGCGCATCGAGGAAGGCAAGGTGCGCCGCGGCGTCGGTTTCGACGAGCGGGCGCTTCAATTCCCTGTAATAACCGAACAATTTTTCACGCACGGCGGCGACACCCCAATCATTCTGGGCATCGACAACCGGCGCCTTTTGCCAGCGATAGAAGGGATTGACGCACAGCACAGCATAGCCTTCGCCGGCCAATCGCTCGGCCATCTGGCGAAAGGCGGGGCGCAGCCCGCGAATGTCGGGCCACATCAGCACGGCGGGATGCTTGCCTTCCGCCGGTGCGACGAAATAGGCATCGCAGACGCCGCCGGCGGTCTTAATCGTAACGTCGCGGCCCTTCACCGGCTTGCCCGCCATCGCGCGCGCAGGCAGCGCCGCCATGAGCGCGCCGACGCCCGCGAGCGCGGCAAAGCTGCGGCGCGATACGGGCATTCCGGCGCGGTCGCGCTCGGCTTCCATCTTTTCGGTACACATGCAAAAACTCTCCTTGGGGGCTTTTTCGGAAAGTCGCAGAAAACTGCGCAACTTCACTCGCAATTTGATTTTTTGACCGGCCATCGGGACCGAACCGGCCGCAAAACTAATCCAGCATCGCCCTGTAGGATAGTGATTTTTTTGGCTCTCTTTGTGACGAAGCCATGAGGAGGGGGACGGCGCCCGCGGGGCGTGGTGGGCGCAACGTCGGCACCATTGCCCCTCTTGTGTCAGCCCTTGGCGCATCGCTACGCGACAGCGAGGATGCGTATCTCCTCAAACCCCATCGCCACATGATGCACACCGACCTCGCGCAGCATAGTGCCGTGCGCCGCGCGATCGACGATATGCCCCGCGCCGCAAAAGCCGACCACGGTCATGCCCGCTGCAAGCGCCGCCTGCGCGCCAGTCGGCGAATCTTCGATCGCAAGGCAACGTGCCGGTTCGACTTCCAGCCCCTTCGCCGCGGCCAGATAGATGTCGGGGTGCGGCTTCCCGCGATCCCACCCGTCGGCGCTGTAGACATGCGCCCCGAAATGATGACCGAGCCCAAACAGGCCAAGCGCCCAGCCGATATATTCGGCGCGGCTCGACGAGGCGATCGCGCGCGGCATCGGTCCCAGCGCATCCAGAAAGTCGGCGACGCCCGGCACCGCGTCGAATCCTTCCATATAACGCGCCCGCGCCCGTTCGCGGTGCGTCTCGCGAAAATCGGCGGGCAGCGGGCGGCCGTAACGCGCCTCGATCCGCCGCTGCGTCTCCTGCCAATTATGGCCGTAATAGTCGCGCAGGCACTCGTCATAGGTCGCGGGCATCCCCGCCGCGGTCAGGCTTTCGGCAAGCGACTGGTTCGCGCGCACCTCGCTGTCGGCGACGACGCCGTCGAAGTCGAAGATCACCGCTGCGTAGGACATGGCGTCAGGGCATGACCCCGGCATCGCGCGCATAATCCCACGCCCCCTCGCCCGACCAGCCGCGCCCGTCGGGAAAGACGAGCCGCAGCCCGCTGAGCCGTTCCGGCGCGAACAGCCGCATGTTGACGCCCATCATATCGACCTCCCCGCCCATCCGCTCAATCAGCCCCGCGGTCGCCGACCAGTGCGTCGCGCAGCCGCACGTCGCGCAGAAATGCAGATCCGAATTCGGGTTCGCCCGGTCGGGACGATTATAGGTCTGCGTCGGACCTTCGATGATCACATCGCGCGGCGAGTAATAGGCCCAGAGGATGCCGTGAGAATAGCAGAGCGAGCAATTGCATTCAGCGATCTCTTCGGGCGGCTTAGTAAGCCGCACCGAGACGGCGCCGCAGTGGCAGCTTGCTTCCCAGCTCACTCAACCGTCACTGACTTCGCCAGATTCCGCGGCTGGTCGACATCCGTCCCCTTCGCCACCGCCACATGATAGGCCAAGAGCTGCACCGGCACCGCATAGACGAGCGGCGCGATCAGCGGGTGGACTTTGGGCATTTCGATCGTCGCCATGCAGCCCTCGCCCGCTTCGGCGATGCCGTCGGCGTCGCTGATCAGCACAACCTTGCCGCCGCGTGCCATCACTTCGTGCATGTTGCTGACCGTCTTTTCAAACAGCGGACCGCTCGGCGCGAGGACGATCACCGGGACGGCTTCGTCGATCAGCGCGATCGGGCCATGCTTCATTTCACCCGACGCATAGCCTTCGGCGTGGATATAGCTGATTTCCTTGAGCTTGAGCGCGCCTTCAAGCGCCAGCGGATAATCGGGACCGCGGCCCAGATAAAGCACGTCGCGCGCCGGGGCGACGAGGTGCGCCATCGCGGCGATGTCTTCGTCGTGCGCGAGCGCGGCGTTGAGCGCAGCGGGCGCTTCGATCAGATGCCTGACGATCTCGCGCTCCTCGTCGGCGCTGAGCTTGCCCTTCCTGAGCGCGAGATGCGCGGCGAGCGCGGCGAGCACCGCGAGCTGGCAGGTAAAGGCCTTGGTCGATGCGACGCCGATCTCCGGCCCCGCGTGGGTGGGGAGCAGCAAATCGGCCTCGCGCGCCATGCTGCTCGTCGGAACATTGACGACGACCGCGATCGTCTGCCCGTTGCCCTTGCAATGGCGGAGCGCCGCGAGCGTGTCGGCGGTCTCGCCCGATTGCGAGATGAACAGCGCGAGCCCGCCGGGTTGCAGCACGGGATCGCGGTAGCGGAACTCGCTGGCGACATCAATGTCGACGGGGACGCGCGCGAAAGTTTCGAACCAATATTTGGCGACCATCCCCGCGTAAAAGCTGGTGCCGCACGCGACGATGGTGATGCGATCTACGCCCGCAAGGTCGAAATCCATCTGCGGCAGTGCGACGGTCTGTTCGAGCGGGCGGATGTAGGAGGAGAGCGTCTGCGCAACCACGGTGGGCTGCTCGAAAATCTCCTTCTGCATGAAATGGCGATAATTGCCCTTTTCGACCGCCGCGGCGGTGACGCCCGAGGTGGTAATCTCGCGCGTTACAGGGTTATTTTTGGCGTCGTAAATCTGTGCGCCGTCGCGCGTGATAACGACCCAGTCGCCCTCGTCGAGATAGGCGATCTTTTGCGTCAGCGGCGCGAGCGCCAAGGCATCGCTGCCAAGATAGGTCTCCCCCTCGCCGTAGCCGACGACGAGCGGTGAGCCGAGGCGGGCTCCGATGAGCAAATCGGGATGCTGGCGAAAGGCGATGGCGAGCGCAAAGGCGCCGCGAAGCTCAGGCAGCACCGCCTGCACCGCTTCGGTCGGCGACTTGCCTGCCTCGACCTGTTCGCTGACGAGATGCGCGACGACCTCGGTATCGGTCTCGCTCTCGAAACGGCGACCGCGCGCGGTCAGCGCCTCGCGCAGCGGCTTGAAATTCTCGATGATCCCATTGTGGACAAGCGCGACCTCGCCCGTCGCGTGCGGGTGCGCGTTGCTAGTCGTCGGCGCGCCGTGCGTTGCCCAGCGCGTGTGCGCGATGCCGACGGTGCCGGGCGCAGGGTTGCCGGCGAGTTCCTTCACCAGATTGCCCAGCTTGCCCTCGGCACGGCGGCGGATCAGCTGGCCGTCCTGCACGGTGCAGACGCCCGCCGAGTCATAGCCGCGATACTCCATGCGCTTGAGGCCATCGACCAGGCGCTCGGCGACCTGATCCTTGCCGATAATTCCGATGATTCCGCACATGTGGGTCTGCTTTCGTCCTAGAGCGTATAGGGGACACGGATGCCCGGCATGTTGGCCGGGAAATCCTTGATGTTTCGGGTAATGAGTACGCGACCGCGCGTTTGGGCGGTGGCAAGGATCATGGCGTCGGGCGACTTCAGCCGCGGCCGGTCGCGGCGCAGCGCCGCTGCCCTCGCAGAGATTTCGTCGTCGATTTCATCGAGACCGAAATGCGCCAGAAACGCCATGGCTTCCTTGACAACGCTTTCGTCGCCCTTGGACATCACTTCGATCCACGCCATCCGGCTGATCCACGGGCGGGCGCCATTGCGCGCGGCGCGCTGGATTTCGACCCGCGCCGGCGGATAACCGGCAAGCGCGTCGATGACGATATTTGCATCGAACGTATAACCGCTCACTTGGGGTGCGGGCTCTTCGGCTCGGGATATTTCCCGGCAATCATATCGAGATAGATTTGCCGCTGGCGGTCATCCTCGGCGTCGAACATGTCCGGCGATTCTGCGCGCACTTCCTCATAATCATCATCCCAGGGCCGCGTCCATTCGGCCCGGCGCTTCCGGTCATAATCATAGGGATCAACAGAAATGCCGTTTCGGGACCAGAGCCCGAAGCCGCGATCGATCCAATCGCCATCATCCGACGCCGGCCGAGCCTGATAGGCCGCGACGGCATCGCGCAGCACAGCCGCCCGGCTTTTGCCCTGTTCATAGGCAATACGGTCGAGACGCTTGATCTCTTCATCGGGAAGATCGGCGAGAATGCGGGTCATTGATATAATGATATCATATCATGATATCATGTCAATCGGGGAACATCTTGCGATACACGATGAAGCCCGACTTTTCGGCGATCTGATCGTACAACATCATCGCCGTCTCGTTCGTTTCATGCGTCAGCCAGTAAACGCGCGGCAATCCTTGTACCTTTGCGGCGGCATAGACCGCTTCGATCAGCGCGCGCCCGACGCCCTTCCCGCGCGCATCGGCAGCGGTGAAAAGATCCTGGAGATAGAGCGAGGGCAAGAGCGCCGTCGTGCTGCGGTGCAGGAGATAGTGGACCAGGCCCAGCAGCAATCCATCCTGTTCGGCGACGAGCGCGGTCAGCGGTTCGTAGGGGTCGAAGAAGCGCTCCCACGTCGCGGCGGTGATTTTAGGCGCCAACGCGGTGTCGCCGCTGCGCCCATAGAAAGCGTTATAGCCATCCCACAGCGGCAGCCACTGGTCATAATCGGCGCGCGTCGCCGCTCGGACGATCAACGCGCTCATGCGCGCCCGAAATTGCGGTCGACGAAGATCATTGCGAACTGCACCGGATCGGGCGCCGCGCCGTTTCCCTCGGCAAAGCGCGCTTTGCCGTCCAGCCAGATCTTGCGGATCTGCGCGGGCAGTTCGGGCCCGAACTTCATCTGCTGCTCAACGATCTGCTCCCAGCTGCCTTTGAGCCCGAAACTTTGCTCAAGCTGCGGCACCATCGCCTTGCAATAGGTCTCGGTCGCCGCGTCGAGGTGGCCGATCGCTTTCAGCACCCAGGCGTCGACGAAACGCAGGAACGGCTGGTCGGTGTAGCGATCGCTCATTTCTTCTCTGCCTTCTTCTTGCGCATCGCGTCGTGGAAGCGGTCGGCCCAGCCGGGTTTGACCAGCTGCTCGCCGCGGACGATGCGCAGCTCGCCATCGGCGACGTCGCGCGTCACCGTGCTTCCCGCGGCAACGATCGCGTCGGCGCCGATCTTGACCGGCGCGACGAGCGCGCTGTTCGATCCGATGAAGGCCCGTTCGCCAATCTCTGTCCTATACTTAAAATAGCCGTCGTAATTGCAGGTGATCGTCCCCGCGCCGATGTTCGCGCCCGCCCCGACGCTGGCGTCGCCAATGTACGACAGGTGGTTTGCCTTGGCGCCCTTCCCTAGTACCGCCTTCTTTACCTCGACGAAATTGCCGATCTTCGCCTTTTCGCCGAGCACCGTGCCGGGCCGCAGCCGCGCAAAGGGTCCGACTTCGCAGCCTACGCCGACGGTGGCTCCTTCGATATGGCTGAAGGCGCGGATCGTCGCGCCATCGGCAATGTTGACGCCGGGGCCGAAGACGACATTGGGCTCGATCGTGACATCGCGGCCGAGTTCGGTGTCCCAGGAAAACCACACGGTTTCGGGCGCGCGCAGCGACGCGCCCCCGGCCATGGCTTCGTCGCGCCTGAACGCCTGCCATTGCGCTTCGGCGGCCGCGAGTTCGGCGCGGCTGTTGATGCCCGCAACGTCATCGGGAGCGGTCTTCACGACCGCACAATGGCGCCCGTCGGCGTTCGCGATGTTCACGATGTCGACTAGGTAAAATTCCTTCGCGGCATTGTCGTCGGTGACGCGCGCGAGCAGCGCGAACAGGTCGCACGCCTTCGCCGCCATCAGCCCCGAATTGCAGAGCCGCACCGCGCGCTCCTCTGGGGTCGCATCCTTGTGCTCGACCATCTTGGTGACATGGTCGCCATCGGTGATGACACGGCCATATTGCAGCGGATCGGCGGGCTCGAAGGCAAGCACGACGACCGCGGGCGCATCGGCGGCGCCGAGCCGGTCGATCATCGCCCGCATCGTCGCGGCGGGGACGAACGGCACGTCGCCATAAAGGATCAGCACATCACCATCGAAATCCGCCAGCGCGCGCTCCGCCTGCTGCACGGCATGGCCGGTGCCGAGCTGCGGTTCCTGGACCGCGAGTTCGGCGGTTCCCGCCAGCGCGGCTTCGAGCTGGTCGGCCTTGTCGCCGACGATCACGACCTTCTTGGCCGGGTTCAATTCGTCGACGCTCGCCATCAGGTGGAGCAGCATCGGCCGCCCGGCGACTGGGTGCAGCACCTTGTGCAAGTCGGACTTCATGCGGGTGCCCTTGCCCGCGGCAAGGACGATAGCGGCGATCGGGTTGCTCATGCGCGCTGCCATGCCAGCAAATCATTGCGGTTTCCAGCACATCGCGCCATGCGCGGCCGATGAACGGATTTCCCTTTGAGATCGTCGGCTTCGACCTCGACGGCACGCTCGTCGATACGCTCGGCGACCTCGCCGCGGCAGTCAATCACGCGCTGGCGCTAATGGACCGCGCGCCGCTGAGCGAAGCGGCGGTGCGGCCGATGATCGGGCGCGGTGCCAAACATATGCTCGAACAGGGGCTGCGCGCGACCGGCGGTGCGCCCGACGGCGCGGTCGAGCGGCTCTACCCCGAACTCCTCCGCTTCTATGACGCGCATATCGCGGTGCAAAGCCGCCCCTTCCCCGGCGCGATCGCGGCGCTCGACCGGCTCGATGCGCTCGGCGTCCGCACCGCAATCGTGACGAACAAGCTCGAAGCGCTCGCGCGCAAGCTGCTCGGCGAGCTGGGGCTGGCCGACCGCATGACGACCATCATCGGCGGCGACACGCTCGGGCCGGGCGGCGCCAAACCCTCACCCGCGCCGATCCGCGCGATGGTCGAGCGATGCGGCGGCGGGCGGGCGGCGTTCGTCGGCGACAGCATCCTCGATATTCAGGCCGCACGCGGCGCGGGCATTCCTAGCGTCGCTGCCGGTTTCGGCTTTCTCGATGGCCCGGTCGCCGAACTCAGCGCCGATCATTTTATCGATCATTTCGACGATCTGGTGCCGCTGCTCGGCAAGCTATAACCCTCCCCTGAAGGGGAGGGGCTCTATGAGCGCTTCCGCCACTTCGTCCACAGATGCTTCGCAAGCATCAGCGGCGGCATCCGCAGCCAGTGCGAGCGGATGTAGAAGGCCTGTTCGAGCAGCGGATGCGTCACCCGCCCCCAATCGTCGCGCGCGAGCAGGCGACGGCGATACCAGCTATCGCTGGCATCCTGTCCGTCCAAGCCCGAAGGCAGCGCGCTCCCATAAAGATCGCGCGCCAGCCGCGCCGCCCGGCGCACCGCGGCGCGCAGCCCATGCAGGTCCGCCCGCGCGTCGAGCTTGGCCCAAAACCCCGCATCAGCAGCGACAAAATCGCGCGTCAGGCAGTGAAAATCCCACAGGTTCCGCAGTCCGCCCTGCAAGTCGCCATCGACGAGCATATGCGCCGCGCAATGCACCGCCATATCGGCGGGGCAGAGAACCGCATGGCCGCCCGCGATGACCACCGCATCGCTGACGAGCGCGAGCGCATCGGGCGTGATCCGGTGCGTGCGCGGCAGGATCGTGTGGTGCACGTCGATCATCCGGTCGCGCGCCTTGTGGATCATCGGCGGCAGCTCGTGCATATGCGCGCGGTAATAGAAATCGTCATAGGGGTCGGACTTCACCCACTCCCACCCCGCATTGAGCAGCGCATTTTCGGCGCGGCGGATGTCGGGGGCGAGCACCAATATATCGAGGTCGCCGATCTGGCGCCCGACGCTGCACGACATTCCCGCGGCAGCATAGGCGGCACCCTTGAGCAGCACGAACTCGATCCCTTCGGGAGCAAGTGCCCGGCGCGCCATTTCGGCTTCCCACAAAGCCTGTGCGGTCGCGACCTGTGCCGCGGCGCGCTGGTCGGCGAAGAGCGCGGCGACCGACGGCGGCAGCGCCGCATCCTCCAGCCGATGCGCAAGCGTCGCCAGCATCGCCTCGGCGCGCGCGACGCCGATCACCCCGTCCCAATCGCGCGGCGTCAGCGTCGCCGCCTCGCGCCGCCCGGCGAGCAGGTCGACGAAGGTCCGCACCGCGCTCATGCGATCGCTTCCGCCCATAGTTGCTCGACCAATGCGATGCCGGTGGCGCTGTCGGGATAGGATATGCCGAACGCGGGCGTTTCGCGCACCAGCCGCGTCAGCGCGGCAAAGCCCGCCTCGCCCAGCGCGACATAGTTGGTCGATGCTTCGGTCAGCCGCACGAACGCCTCGCCCTCGCCCATCGCTTCGATCGCCGCCGCGCCGCCGAAGCGCGGGAACAGGAGGAGCGCCGGGCGCACGGGTTCGTGCATCGCCGCGATGGCGTCGGCGCGCGGCATCAGATGGCGGATGTCGCCCTTGGGCGTGCCCGTGAGCAGCGGCCCCAGCCGCGTCGCATCGACGCGCGCAGCGACCTCGGCGATCGCTTCATTCTTCAGGCTCACTGCCCGCGGAAAGGCGAGCGCCTCGCCGCCCGCAGGATCGATCAGCGTGAACTCGTCGCCCATCAACCGCCAGGTGCCTTCGCCGAGCAGCGCCGCGAGCGTCGATTTCCCCGACCCCGATTCGCCCGACATGATGAGCGCGCGCCCGTCCTTCGCGACCGCGCTCGCATGGAGCAGCAGGTGGCGCCGCCAGCCCAATGCCACCTGCAAATTCATCGCCATCTCGGCGGCGAGCAGCCCCATCGACAGCGGCAGCGGCAGCGCGTCGGGAACGACGAAATCGCCGCCGATATGCACCGACGGGCGCAGCCAGCGCCGCCACGGCCGCGCCGCAAACAACCGCACCGTTGCATCGGCAGGCCGGGTGTCGTCGCGCGGATAGGCGGCGTAGAGCCGGTCGAGCGCCGCGACGGGTTCGCGCCAGTCGCTGCCGATGCGGAATTGCACCGGTCCGACGGCAATGCGGCTCACATATCTCACGCCTTCGCCACCAGCCCCATGTCCGCAAGCTCGGCGAGCCGTTCGGCGACGCGCGCGCGCACGTCGCCCGCATTGCTCAGGTCGAAGGCGGTTTCGAGCCGCTTGACGAGCAGCGCGGCGTCGCACGGTCCCTCGCCCATCAACGCCAGCATTTCGGGAAGCGGCGCGACGACGAGGTGCGTCTGCATCGACCGCCGGTCGAAAATCGCGGTGAGCTCGCCCAGCGGCTCGATGCGCAGCGCGTCCGCCGGCGCGGCGCGATAGGCGGGGTCAGTCATAGGTTTCGGCGGCGGCGACCAGCTTGGCGAGCAAGGCCATCAGCGTCGCGCGTTCGTCGGCGCTCAGGTTGGCCTCCAGCTGCGCCTCGCTCGCGAGCGCCGCGGGGACGATCGCGTCATACAGCGAACGCCCCGTGTCGGTGAGCGCCAGATGATGCGAGCGCCCGTCGGCCTCGTGCGCCTGACGCGCGATCAGCTGGCGGTCGGCCAGCCCCTTCGCGGCGCGGTTCACCGTCACCTTGTCCATGCGTGTCGCCTGGACAAGCTCGCGCTGCGTCTTGGGCGTTCCTTCACCCAGGATCGCCATCAGTCGCCATTCGGGGATCTTGAGACCGAAGCGGTCTTCATATTCGGCGGCAATCCGGCTCGACAGCGCGTTGGAAGCGATCGACAGGCGATAAGGCAGGAAATTGTCGAGATTGAGCTTCTTCGCGGCCATGCTGTCCTGTTTCCCTCACCAACCCCGGCCTACGAAGCCTAAACGGCCTGTTATCGGTGCGCAATCCCGGTGAGCGCGGGATGAAAGGATGATTGCAAGATCGAGGCAGCCGCATCCGTCGCCCCCGCGAAGGCGGGGGCCGCAATCGGCCTTTTCCTCCGTCGCTGCGTAAACCGACAGCGGCCCCCGCCTTCGCGGGGGCGACAGTAGTTTTCGGTTCAGAACGCCATCCGCGCCCCGATCCACAATGTCCGCGGGGTCGCGCGCTCGACAATGCCCGCCGATGAAATCGCCGCGGGGGCCAGTTCGTCGAACAGGTTTTCGCCGCGCGCCTCGACGCTGATCCCGTCTGCCAGCCGCCACGACAGCCCGGCATCGAGCGTCAGCGCATCGTCCAGCCGCAGCAGTCCCAGATCGTCCTCATTCTGCGCGCCGACGTAACGCAGCGTCGCAAAGCCGCCTAGCGGACCGACGGCATTGCTGCGCAGCGACACGCTGCCGCCATGTTTGGCGATCTGCGCCGGTTGCCGCCCATCGAGCACCGCCGCGGTGCCCGACGCATCGACCTCGGCATCGGTATAGGCATATGTCGCGCGCAGCGTCAGCGGGCCGATACCCTGTTCGGCGCTGACCTCAACGCCCTTGCTGTCGATCGCGTCGAGATTCTGCCGCTGGTTGAGGTTCGGTCCCATGGTCACATTGGCGATCGCATCGGTCAGCCGGTTGGCGAAGACTGTCATCGACAGACGGGTGCCTCCCGAAGCCCAGTCGATGCCGACCTCGCCGCCCCACAGCCGCTCGGGCTTCAGCGCCTCATTCGCCATCGTGACCTCGGCGCCGACGCGGAACGGCCGATACAGCTCGTTGAGCGTCGGCAGGCGCCAGCCGCGATAGGCCGCCGCGCGCAGCGCCACGCCATCGCGACTCCACCGCACCCCCGCGCGCCCGCTGCCTTCCCAGCCCTGCCGGTCGGCAAAGCGCGCGTCGCTGATCGGCGCACCGCCGATGTTACCCTCGCGGCGATAGCCGCCGCTCAGCCACCAGCGGTCGACGCGCCCACTCAGCGTCCAGAGAAAACCGTCATTGCGGTCGCCCGCCGTCCATTCGGCAAAGGCGCCGACCGTGTCGCTGCTGCCGCCCGCGCTGCGGTGACGCTGCGGCACGCCCGCGGCGAAGAAAAAATCCTCCTCGGTCCGCCCCGTCGTCCGCCGCCAATCGGCGCCGAGCCGCAGCGGGTTCGTGCCGCCAACCGCCGGACGATATTCGACGCGCGCACCCAGCCCCGTCGCGGGAACGCGCTGGAACAGCACGGGCGCCGCGCTGCTGCGATCCGCCGCGACGCTGGCAAAACCCGTCTCCAGATCGCGGAGCTGGACATAGGCGAGCGCGAGCCATTGCGCGCCGCCCGCGGGGTCGCGGACGAAGCGCAGGCTGGCGTCGACGCCGTCGATCTTGCTTCGGCTGAAATCGGTTCCGCGGTCGCGCCGGTCGGCAAAGCCGCGCAGGCTGGCCTCGATGCGGCTGCTCTCACCCGCGTCGAAGCGGAGGCGCAGGCCCAATCCGCCCTGTTCATAGGGCGCGGCGCGATCGGCGGGGCCGCGCTGGCCCTTGACGACCGGAACGAAACCATCGCCGCGGCTGTAGCGACCGTCGATCGCCACCTGCCCGCTGCCTATCGCCCCGCCCGCGCTCGCCGACATATCCCAGCCATCGCGGCTGCCATAGGCAAGGCTCGCTTCGGCGCCGTCGGTCATCTCCGAATGCAGCCCGATCGTTCCCGCGAGCGCGCCGGGCCCGTCGGCGCCGCTGCCGCCGCCGCGCGTGACGACGATCCCGCCGAGCCGGATCGCGTCATAGGCGCTCCACGCCACCCAGCCGCCGAAGGGGTCGGCCTGCGGCACCCCGTCGAGCGTCACTAGCGCACGGCTCGATGCGTTGCCGCCGAGCCCGCGCAGCGTCACGCCCTGGCTCGTCGGATGCGCGCTGCGCCCGTCGGAGCGGCGGAACTGGACGATGCCCGCCTCGTCGCGCAGGCGGTTTTCGATGCGCGTGCCGAGGCCGGGGTCGAGGTTTGAAATCACGCTGAAACCCTGCGCCGAATCGCCGTCGGGTCGCGGCAGCAGGCCACTGGCTGTAACGACGATAATTTCATGCGGAATGCGCTGGCCAATCCATGCGCAGCAGCCGCCGTCAAATTCTTCGTCGACCTGCCCTTCCGGCGCGTCCTGCGCCATTGCGACACACGGCAGCGCCAGCGCCGCAACACCAGCAAAAAGGCGGATCACGCGGGCTTCACCGCATCGGGATGCGCCTTCTGGAATGCCTCCAGTTCCATGCACGCCGCCTCGATCGCCACCAGCCGCGGATAATCGTCGAGTGGCACGTCGAACCGCCGCGCATTGTACAATTGCGGCACGAGGCAGCAGTCGGCGATCCCGGGCGTGTCGCCGCCAAGGAACCTGCCGTCGCCCGCCATCGCTTCGAGCGCGTCGAAGCCTTGCACGATCCAATGGCGATACCAGCGGTCCTTGGTCTGCTCGTTCAACCCCAGGTCGCGTGTCAGATATTTGAGCACGCGCAGGTTGTTGAGCGGGTGAATGTCGCTCGCAATCACCTGCGCCTGCGCCAGCGCGACCGCGCGCGGCATCGCTTCCTCGGGGATCAGCCGCGGCTGCGGAAAGGTGCGGTCGAGCCAGTCGATGATCGCCATGCTCTGAATGATCGGCTCGCCATCGACGACGAGCATCGGCACGAACCCCTGCGCATTTTGTTCGAGGAACGCGTCGCTGCGCTGCTCGCCCGCGATCAGGCTGACCTCGACGCGCTCATAATTGAGGCCTTTGAGATTGAGCGCAATGCGGACGCGAAAACTGGCCGAGGAGCGGAAATAATCGTGGAGGACGAGGTTGGTCATGCGCGGACCTAAGATAAACCAATGCGGTTTAGCAAGCGCCCGAACATCACAGCATCGTTATTGCGAGGAGCGGAGCGACGAAGCAATCTCCAGCTATCGTCCAAGTGCTCCGGAAGCTGGAGATTGCTTCGCTGCGCTCGCAATGACATTTAGGCGGGTCAGCGCGAACCACCCTCCGGCATTTCCGCAATCCATTGCCGCAGCAGCGCCGCACCCTCCTTATGCACCGTCGACCGCCCGACCTCGGGCATCGCAATGCCGGGATCGGTGCTTTGGAGGCGATAGATCATGAAGCTATGATCCGGCGCTCCCGGCGCAATCGCGAAATCCATGCCCCCGCTGCCGCGCCCCGCCGCGGTCGGGCGCTTGCCGATGCCATAGTTCACGCCTGCGGCATCGTCGGTCCAGCGCAGGAACAGCCCGCTGTTCGACGCGCTGCCCGCCGGATTGTGGCAATGCGCGCAATTGACGTCGAGATAGGCGCGAGCGCGCTCCGCAACGCTGCCGCTGGTCGCATCGTCCCACACGGGCATCGCTGGCTCCAGCGCAGCGGGCTGCGCGAAATAGCGCGCGCGCAGCGCCGCCGGTGCGGCGGGGTCGAGCACGAGATTGCGCGCCTTGGGCCCGATCGGCACGATTTCGCCGTTCAGGCTGTGGCATTCCTTGCACTGATTCTTGTTCGGCACGGCATAGCGGATCGAATGCCGCTCGCCCGCGGCGGTGGCAAAGCTCACCGGCACGCGCCGCCCGCCCAGCGCCAGCGTCGCATCCTTGCCATCGGCATCCCAGATATAGGGCAGCGCCGCCCAGCCCGAGGCGCGGCGGATCAGCAGCCGCGTTTCGACCGGGCGCCCGGCGTTAACGTCGCTCCAGCCGAAGCTCTTGACCAGCACCGTGCCGACCGGAAAGTCGATGGCGCCATCGGCCCCCACCGCAGCCTTTTTTCCATCCGGGATCAGCATGAACCGATGCTTGTCGGCATAATCGCTGAACAAGGGCGTGCGCAGCGTATAGGCGATGCCCGCCACCGGACGGAGCGGATCATTGCCGCGAAACAGGCCGAAGGCGGAGAGCTTCGCGGGCATCGCGTCGCTTTCGACCAGCGCCTCGTCGACGGTCGGCGGGGTAAGCGCCGTGCCGCCGCTACTGCTCAGCAACGCCGCGGCGATCGCGGCAACGACGCGCTTCACCGGATCTTCGCCTCCATACTCGCGGGCAGCGTGATGCCCGGCAGCGGCGCGGGCGCCGTGTCTTTCAGGTCGGCGGGCGAAGGTTTTGCCGCGCTTTGCGGCATCGCCATGTCGGGCAGGTTCAGCGACAGCACGCCGACATCGTCGTTGACGATCGCGTCGCCCGACCCGTCCCACAGCACCGGCGGAAGCGTGCCGCCCATCGCCGCGGCAATCTCGGCGCCGCCGGGGAAGGCGGGGGCATAGCCCGCCTTGCCATGCTGGTTGTCGCGCACGACGATCGCGCGCGGCAACGGCTGATATTTCGGGTCTTTATGCTCGTAGCGGTAACCGACGATCATCACATTGGCGGTGCCGTTCCGGTCGAAAATATTGTCGAAAATCTCGACATTGCGGTTCGCCATCACCAGCACGCCGGTGCCCGTCGGCACACTCGCGACGATATTGCCCGCGGGCGCGAAGTTGGGGACGCTGTTATCGTTGATGATATTGGAAAAGACGCGGACATTGTGCCCGCCCTGCATCGGCAGGCTGGGCAGGTCGAACACCAGGATGCCGCCGGTGTTGCGGTTCGCGATATTGTCGTGAACATCGGCGTCGTAGCTGTTCTCGATCTCGATCCCCGCAACATTTTCAGTCGCGACCGATTCGCGCACGACGATATTCTTCGACTGGCCGACATAGATGCCCGCATCCGACGCGCCGCGGACATAGACGCTGTCGACCAGCACATCGGTGCTTTCGACCGGATAGATGCCATAGGCGCCGTTGGTCGCCTTTGGCCCCGCGGTCCACTCGACGCGCAGCTTGTGATAGACGATACGGTCGGCGCCCTTCGACTTGATGCCGTCGCCTTTCGTATTGAGCACGGCAAAATTGGTGAGCAGCACATCGTCGGATGTGACGAGCAGCCCCTCGCCCGCGCCCTGCTGTCCCGAAAAGTCGAGGATCGACCCGCCCTCGCCCGTCCCCGCGCCGCGCACGGTCACATTGGCAACGTCGAGCGACAGCCCGTCGGTCAGCTTCCACACCCCCGCGCCCAGTTCGACCACATCGCCCGGCTGCGCGAGGATCAGCGCCTCCTGCAATTTTTCGTTGGCGTCGGGGGCATCGGCCGCCACGCCGATCGTCCTGGCCGCCGCAGGCGTCGCCAAAGCCAGTGCAAGACCAAAAGACACGACGAGATGATGGAATCGCATCAGACTCTCCCTTGTTTTTTGCCAGCATGGTGCAAGACTGCGGCAATGCCAAGCCATGTTGCTGACATGGCTGTAGCTAATCCGGGGAGGTCGCATTGTTTCACCGTTATGCCTTGGCGCTCGCCGCCCTTGTCGCCGGTCCCTCGCTCGCCGCCGCGCCGCCCGCCCTCGCGGGCCGCTGGAAAACCGACGACGGCAAGGGCATCGTCGTGATGACGCCGTGCGGCGCCAACATGTGCGGCCATATCGAGCGCCTGCTGATCAAGCAGCCCGCGGGCGGCCAGCTCGACGAACGCAACCCCGACAAGGCCAAGCGCGGCCGCAAGGTCACGGGCCTGCGCATCTATTGGGATCTCGCCCCCGACGGCAACGTCTGGAAGGGTCAGGGCTACAGCCCCGAAGACGGCCGCTATTACAAGGCGCATCTCAGCGTCAAAGGCGACAAGATGATGATGAAAGGCTGCGTTTCGGTCATTTGCCGCACAGTGACGTGGACGAAGATCGGCTAGTTTGGTCCTCCCTGTCGCGAAGCGATGGGGAGGTGGCAGCGCGAAGCGCGGACGGAGGGGCTAATGGCGCGGCCGTCGAAGCCCCTCCACCACCCGCTTCGCGGGCGGTCCCCCTCCCCATCGCTTCGCGACAGGGAGGATTTTTCGATCACCCCCCGCCCAAGATCCAATCGACCCCCGCCGCGACATGAATCCGCGTCGTGTCGTAAATCGGCAGGACATTGGCATCGGGATCGACCAGCATCACCAGCTCGGTGCAGGCGAGCACGATCGCCTGAATATCCTGCTTCGCAATGTCGGTGATAAAGGTCTTCATCGTGCGGCGCGACGCTTCGTTGACCTTGCCCAGCATCAGCTCTTCGTAAATGATCCGGTCGATTTCGTCGGCGCGCGTTGCGTCATAGGGTGCGAGCGTCAGCCCGTGGCGCACGAGCCGCTGGCGGAACCAGGGCTCGGTCATCACGTTGCGCGTGCCGATCACGGCCGCGGCCTTGACGCCGTCGGCCTTCATCTTCTCGCCCGTCTCATCGACGATATGGAGCAGCGGAATCGTGATTGCGGCGGCGACATCTTCCGCCACCTTGTGCATCGAATTGGCGGCGATCATCAGCGCGGTCGCGCCCGCCGCCTCCAGTCGCTGCGCCGATGCGATCAGCACCGCCCTGGCATGATCCCATTGCGCGTCGGTCGTGATCCGCGACAGGTCGCAATAGTTCAGGCTCTCCATCAGGATCGGCGCCGAACAGGCGGTGCCGAGGCGCTTTTGCACCCCCTTGTTGAGATGGCGGTAATAAAGCTCGGTCGATGCCCAACTCATCCCGCCAATCAGGCCGATTTTACGCATTTGGATATTCGGTCCTCTTTAAAATCGTCGCCCCCGCGAAGGCGGGGGCCGCTGGAAACCTTATGCAAGGCCGATAGCGGCCCCCGCCTTCGCGGGGGCGACGTGCAACTTAGTGCCCCCCGCCGTTCAGCGCTTTCACGATGTCGTCGGCCATCTTCTTGGCATCGCCGAGCAGCATCATCGTCTGGTCCATGTAGAACACGTCGTTGTCGACGCCGGCATAGCCGACCCCGCCCATCGAGCGCTTCACGAACAGCACCGTCTTCGCCTTTTCAACGTCGAGCACGGGCATCCCGTAGATCGGCGACGATTTGTCGGTCTTGGCCGACGGGTTGGTGACGTCGTTGGCACCGATGACGAACGCGACGTCGCATTGCGCGAACTCGCCGTTGATGTCCTCCAGCTCGAATACCTCGTCATAGGGCACATTCGCCTCGGCGAGCAGCACGTTCATATGTCCCGGCATTCGCCCCGCAACGGGGTGGATCGCATATTTGACGTTCACGCCCTCTTTCTTGAGCAGGTCGGCCATTTCGCGCAGCGCGTGCTGCGCTTGCGCCACCGCCATGCCGTAACCGGGCACGATGATGACATTTTCGGCCTGGCTCATCAGGAAGGCGGCGTCGTCGGCGCTGCCCGGCTTCCACGGCCGCTGTTCCTTCGCGCCGCCGGCACCCGCCGCCGCATCGTCGCCGCCGAAGCCGCCGGCGATCACGCTGATGAAGCTGCGGTTCATCGCGCGGCACATGATGTACGACAGGATCGCGCCGGACGAGCCGACAAGCGCGCCCGTGATGATCATCGCGGTATTGCCGAGCGTGAAGCCCATCGCCGCCGCGGCCCAGCCCGAATAGCTGTTGAGCATCGACACGACGACCGGCATGTCGGCGCCGCCGATCGGGATGATGAGCAGGAAGCCGATCAGGAAGCTGAGGCCCGTGACCGTCCAGAACACCCATGGCGACTGGTCGAAGGTGAAATAGGCGACAAGACCGATGATCGCCGCGAGCGTGCCGAGGTTGATGACATGCCGCGCGGGCAGCATGATCGGCGCGCCCGACATATTGCCGTTGAGCTTGAGAAAGGCGATCACCGATCCCGAAAATGTGATCGCACCGATCGCGATTCCGAGCCCCATTTCGATGCGGCTGACCGTGTAAATCTGCCCCGCGGCATCGGCGATGCCGAACGCCTGTGGATTGAGATAGGCCGCCGCCGCAACCGCCACGGCGGCGAGGCCGACAAGGCTGTGGAATGCCGCGACCAGCTGCGGCATCGCGGTCATCGCGATACGCCGCGCCATGACGATGCCGATGACCGCGCCGATACCGATCGCCGCGAGGATTTCGATCAGCGCAACACTATCGAGCGCCCCGCCATCGAGCCGCGGGACATGCGTCAGCAAGGTCGTGACAACCGCGATCGTCATGCCGATCATGCCAAAGCGGTTGCCGCGCTGCGACGAGGCGGGCGACGACAGGCCGCGCAGCGCGAGGATGAAGAAGACGCCCGAGATCAGATAGGCGATCGCCGCCCAGGGATTCACGGCGCCGTGGCCGCCAGCCGCGGCGGCTAGGATCGACTGAAATTCCATCTCAGCGCTCCTTCTTCTTGTACATCGCCAACATGCGCGCGGTGACCGCGAAACCGCCGAAGATATTGATGCTCGCCATCACCACCGCCGCGAGGCCCAGCCATTTCGACGTCGCAGATCCCGCCGCTGCCGCGGCGATCAGCGCACCGACGATGATGACCGAGGAAATCGCGTTGGTGACGCTCATCAGCGGCGTGTGCAGCGCCGGGGTCACCGACCAGACGACGAAATAGCCGACGAAGCACGCCAGCACGAAAATCGAAAAAATGGCGATAAAATCCACGGCGCGCTCCCCTGCTGATTCCGCTTGGCGCACCTCTTGCCGTGACGATGCCAGCCTGTCGACTCCTAAGCTGTCAAAAAAGAAGCGCCTATGTTTTGTGAAGCAAGGAATGCGGGTGCGACGAGACATAAAATTTCGTCGGTGGAGGTTTTGGCCTGCGTGATCAAACACTGCCTCAGAACGTCGCCCCCGCGAAGGCGGGGGCCGCCATCGACCTTTTCCTACGTCGCTGCGTAAACCGACAGCGGCCCCCGCCTTCGCGGGGGCGACGACTAGCTTCGGTCTAAACCTGCCCCGCGCCGCGCCATCTTGGGGGCGCGAGGGCACCCCCCCTACATCCGCGGCAGCAGCACCGCGTCGATCACATGCATAATGCCGTTCGCCTGCTCGACATCGGCCTGCGTAACGATCGCCTTGTTGCCCGACGCGCTGGTGAGCAGGATCGAATCGCCCGATTTCCGCGCCACAAGCTCCTGCCCATCGGAGGTTTTCAGCGTGACCTGCCCACCCGCGGCGTCGATCTGCGCGCTCAGGTCGGACGCCGTGAGCTTGCCCGGAACGACATGATAGTTGAGCACGCCGGCAAGCACGCTCTGTTGCCCCGGGCGCATCCACTCGTCGCGCGTCACCGGCGGCACCTGCGTAAAGGCGGCGTCGGTCGGGGCGAAGAGGGTGAAGGGCCCTGCGCCCGCCAGGGTCTGCGCCAGCCCGGCCTGCGTCAGCGCGGCGGCGAGCGAGGTGTGAATCGACGACCTCGCGATATTGTCGGCGATCGTCTTGTCGGCGGCCATCCCGCCCGCCGCCGCGTCGGCGCCGATCGCATCGCCGACCGTTTCGGTCTTGGTCGTCGTTTCGGGCTCGCTGCTGCACGCGGCAAGACCCAGCGAAAGCGCGGCGGTCAGGACAAGCGAAGGAAGAGCGACAGGTTTCGCGCGCGGCATCGGGCAATCTCCGGTTGTTCAAACATATGGGCTAAGGCCCCATAGTAGCCAGCCGACCGACGAAGAAAAGGCCAAAAACGGCCATTTTTCATTATCGTCAGCGGCTGACGATCAGGCGCGTCATCAGCTGATGGATACGCTGCGGGTCGCTCTTGCGCGAAATCTTGACCTCGAGCGGCGTCGCGGCACCCGAAACCCAGACCTTCATGTCGGCATCGAGATCGAAGGTACCCGCGGTCTCGAACGAAAAGCGCGTCACCGACCGCCAGGGAATGCTTTGAAAATCCTTCTTCGATCCCGTCAGCCCCTGCACATCGACGAAAATGAAGCGGTAGTTGGTCAGCAGCACCGTGTCGCGAATCGTGCGGAACGCGGCGAGCACCTGCTCGCCGTCGATCAGCCACGCCTGAAACTCGGCCTGTGCGCGCGATACGTCGATGTTGCCAGCGCTGAACAAGCCCATGGTTCGGTTACCCCAACAATCGCTCGTTCACGACCTTGCCGCCCTGCGTCAGCCGCACGGCGTTGCCGATCTCCTCGTCGAGCACGGGCTTGCCCTGCTCCTTGTCCCAGAAGGCCGAGAGGAAGTTGAACAGGTTGCGGCTGAACAGCGCGCTCGTGTCGGCGGGCATCAGCGCCGCGATATTTTTCGCGCCGATCACGGTGACGCCGTGGATGCGCTTTGCCTCGCCCGACACCGACCCTTCGACATTGCCGCCGCTTTCGGCCGCCATGTCGACGATCACGCTACCCGACCGCATCGTCGCGAGCTGCGCGTCCGAAATCAGCCGCGGCGCGGGGCGGCCCGGGATCAGCGCGGTGGTGATGACGATGTCCTGCTTGGCGATGTGTGACGACACGAGTTCGGCCTGCGCCGCCTTATATTCGTCGGACATTTCGGTGGCATAGCCGCCCGCACCCTCGCCTTCGATCCCCGCGACATTTTCGACGAAAATCGGCTTGGCGCCAAGCGAGAGTATCTGTTCCTTGGTCGCCGAGCGCACGTCGGTCGCGCTGACCTGCGCGCCCAAACGCCGCGCGGTTGCGATTGCCTGAAGGCCCGCGACGCCGACGCCCATCACGAACGCCTTGGCGGCGCTCACCGTGCCCGCGGCGGTCATCATCATCGGAAAGGCGCGGCCATAGGCGCTCGCCGCCATCAGCACCGCCTTGTAACCGGCGAGGTTCGCCTGGCTCGACAGGATGTCCATCGATTGCGCGCGCGTGATGCGCGGCATGAACTCCATCGCCAGCGCCTCGATCCCCAGCTTTGCATATTCATCGACGCGCGCACGCTCGCCGAACGGGTTGAGCCCGGCGGCGAGCCAGGCGCCCTCGGCAAAGCCTTTGAGGCTCGCCGGGTCGGGCCCCTGGATGGCGAGGATGATGTTCGAGCCTTTCAGCGTCGCGGCGCGGTCGCCGACGCTGGCGCCCGCGGCGGCATAGTCGGCATCGGCGACCGACGCCGCTTCGCCTGCCCCCGATTCGACAGCAACTTCGGCGCCCAGCCCGATGAACTTTTTCACGGTTTCGGGGGTCGCGGCGACGCGGGTCTCGCCGGGAGCGAGCTCCTTCAGGACAGCGATGCGCATGCCGGACAGGTCAGGACGCGATCAGGAGAACGACGACCACCGTCACGATCGCGGTCAGGATCGATCCGACCTTCAGCAAGCCGAGGAAACCCGAATAGGTTTCGTTTGCCGCCTTCATTTCCTGTTGTGCCATCGCTTTTCCCCTTCACCCGTCCCGGCGCCCGCGCCCAGCGCGCCGCCCGGAATCGCCAGAATCGGCTGTCGCGCCGGTCTTAGCCACGCCCATGGCGATGCTCAATAGCCGGTTTGGCTCGATCGTCCGGGCGCTCTCTAAAAGGCGAATGGCCTTAATCGCCCTTTTACCCATCGCCGATACACAAGCCGTTCACGACACCGACCATATCCATGGCGCTCCAGGGGGCAGATTCGAAACGATGGCAAGCACGCGCGACACGCGAATGGTGATGATTGTCG
Organism: Sphingopyxis sp. TUF1; assembly: GCF_036687315.1. Classification (NCBI taxonomy): domain Bacteria; kingdom Pseudomonadati; phylum Pseudomonadota; class Alphaproteobacteria; order Sphingomonadales; family Sphingopyxidaceae; genus Sphingopyxis; species Sphingopyxis kveilinensis. The sequence goes on along the minus strand of NZ_CP144683.1, from coordinate 3,085,094 downwards.
ATAGCGAGCCTGCACAGCAGCGCTTTCTGTCGGCGCTCGTCTCGCGCGGCGGCTGGCGCAGTATGATCGCCGCCGACACCGACACCGCGCTTGCCAAGCTCGGCACGCAGGAAGGCATGGCCCTCGACGCCGTGCTAGTCGATCAGGGCGCGCCGGGCATGGACATCGCCCAATTCGTGATCGAGCTGCGCCGCTGGCGCCCCGCGCTGCCGCTCGTCGTCATCACGATGCGCAACGGCGTCGAGGTCGCGGTCGCCGCGATGCGCGCCGGGGCGAGCGACTTCGTGCAAAAACCGATCGCGCCCGACCGCCTGCTCGAAGCGCTCGATCGCGTGATGGCCGACAGCGGCCCGCAAGGCGAGCTGCGCCCGCTCACCGAAAAGCTGCGCGCGCCGCTCGCGTTCGAGGAAATCATCGGCTCGAGCCCCAATTTCCGCAGCGCGCTCGCCATTGCCGCCAAGGCCGCCCGCGCGCGCGTGCCGGTGATGATCAACGGCAAGCCCGGCACCGGCAAGGAAGTCTTTGCGCGCGCCATCCACAGCGCCAGCCCGCGCGCGCGCGGTCCGCTCGTCATGGTCGATTGTTCGGCGGTGTCGCCGGGCCTGATCGGATCGGGGCTGTTCGGCCACGAACGCGGCGCCTTCCCCGGCGCCTTCGACCGCCAGGTCGGCCGGCTTGTGCAGGCGGATGGCGGCAGCATCATCATCGACCATGTCGAATGCATCCCGCTCGAAACGCAGGCGAAGCTCGTCGAATTCCTGAAATCGGGCGAAGTGCAGATGATCGGCGGGTCGATCCGCCAGACCGTCGACGTACGCATCATCGCCACCAGCACCAGCCCGCTCGACAAGCTGATCGAGGCGGGCCATTTCCGCGAAGACCTGTTCTACGCCCTGTCGAGCGCGCAATTCACGCTGCCCTCGCTGTCCGAACGCCGCGGCGACGTCGGCCCGCTCGCGCGCCATCTGCTCGCGCGCATCGGCGGCTTGCCGGGCATGGGGCCGATCGGCATCACCGACGACGCGCTACGCCTGCTCGCCGCCTATGCCTGGCCCGGCAATGTCCGCCAGCTTCAGGATGTGCTGTTCCGCGCCGCGGTCGCCAGCACAACCGACGTCTTGACCGCCGCCGATTTCCGCGCGATCGAAGCGACGCTCGGCGGCGGCACCGCCAGCGACGGCGATGTCGCGATCAACGGCGAGGCGATCGGCGTCACGCTCTATCTGCCCGACGGCAATTTGCGTCCGCTTGAAGAGATCGAAGCCGACGTCATCCGCCTCGCGATCGGCCACTACCGCGGCCGCATGAGCGAAGTCGCGCGCCGTCTCGGCATCGGCCGCTCGACGCTCTATCGCAAATTGAGCGATCTCGGGATCGACACCGCGGCCTGATTTCAGGCCGTCAACGCAGCATCCCGCAAACCGCGCCACACCCGCAGCGCCTGCCGGTTCTCGGCAATGTCGTGCACACGCAGCAGCTGCGCGCCGTGCGCCGCCGCCTGATAATGCAGCGCAATCGTCCCGCCGAGCCGCTGGTCAGCCGCGGCCTCATTGTCGAGCGCGCCGATCATCCGCTTGCGGCTCGCGCCGAACAATATCGGACAGCCGAGCGTGTGGAACAGCGCCAGCCCGTTCACCAGCGCCAGATTGTCGCCCACCCCCTTGCCGAAGCCGATCCCCGGATCGACGATGATCTTCGACCGGTCGATCCCCGCCGCGACGCACGCCGCGATGCGCTCGGCGAGCATGTCGTACACGTCGAACAGGACGTTCGTATAAGCCCCGCCCTCATGCGGATCGCTCTTGGCCGACGGCGCGTGCATCAGCACCACCGGGCACCGCGCCTGCGCGACAACCTCCATCGCGCGGTCGTCATAGCGCAGCGCCGAAATATCGTTGACGATGCCCGCCCCCGCTGCGAGCGCGGCCTCCATCACCGCGGCCTTGCGCGTGTCGATCGACACCGCGACCCCGCCCTTCGCCAGCGCCGCAACGACGCTCTCGACGCGCCGGATCTCGTCGCCTTCCCAGATCAGCGGCGCGCCGGGCCGCGTCGATTCGCCGCCAACGTCGATGATTGCCGCGCCCGCGGCGCCCATCGCAAAGCCCGCGTCGATCGCCGCCGCGGCGTCGATATGCTTGCCGCCATCGGAGAAACTGTCGGGGGTGACGTTCAAAATCCCCATCAGCTGGGGCTCGCCCAGCCGGATCGTGCGTTCGCCGAGCTGGAGATTGCCGCGCGGCCGGGCGATGCCTGCGCGCTGTGCTTGCGCCATTTCGCCCAGCCGATCGGGCATTGCCGCGATCCAGTCGCCGAGTTCGGCTACCGGAACGATCGCCGAACGAACCGCAGCACTGTTGCGCAGGCTGACGTGCCAGGCTGCGAACCAGACCATCGTGTCGGCGATGCGCAACGCGCCCTCGTCCAGCTCGTGCGGGCGATCGACGAAGCAGGTTGGGCGGAGATAGATTTTTGCATCCGCCGATGCAGCGCCGAGGTCGAGCTTGGTCAATGGTGCGAACATGCGTTTCCCCGTAAATGCGTCGCCCCCGCGAAGGCGGGGGCCGCTGGCAACCTTGCGCAAAGCCTATAGCGGCCCCCGCCTTCGCGGGGGCGACGATCATTCTTTGCGCCTAAGCCTCGTTCGCCAGCAGCCAATCCTGCCGCACCGCGTCGATCACCCGCAATTCCTTGCCCGTATCGACATGCCAGAAGGTCCAGCCGTTACAGCTCGGCGCGCCCTGCACCCCCGCCCCGACCTTGTGGATCGACCCCGGCGCCTGGCCTTCGCAATCGAGACTGCCATCGACGCGCACTTTCGCTTTCCAGCGGCGTTTCGTGTCGGTCAGCACCGTGCCCGGCGCGATCATCCCGCATTCGACGAGCGTACCGAACGCAACACGCGTCGCCGCCTTCGGCGCCATCATCGTCTTCACCGCGCTCTCGTCGAGCGGCAGCGCCAGTTCGATGCGTTCTTTCGCCGCGGCGATATAATCATCCTCGCGCTCGATGCCGATATAATGCCGCCCCAGTCGCTTCGCGACCGCGCCGGTCGTGCCGGTACCGAAAAAGGGATCGAGGATCACGTCGCCGGGGTTCGAACAGGCGAGCAGGATGCGATAGAGCAGCGCTTCCGGCTTTTGCGTCGGGTGGACCTTGTGCCCGCCCTTTTTCAGCCGCTCCTGTCCGCCGCAGATCGGGATCAGCCAGTCGCTGCGCATCTGAAGCTCGTCGTTCAGCGTCTTCATCGCGCGATAATTGAACGTATAGCGCGCCTTTTCGCCCATCGACGCCCAGATCAGCGTTTCATGCGCGTTGGTAAAGCGCGTGCCCTTGAAATTGGGCATCGGGTTCGCCTTGCGCCACACGATGTCGTTGAGGATCCAGTAACCCTGGTCCTGCAACGCCGCGCCGACGCGGAAGATATTATGATAGCTGCCGATGACCCAGATGCTGCCGCCGGGTTTCAAAATGCGCTTCGCTTCCTTCAGCCACGCATGGGTGAAGCGGTCATAGGTCGCCAGACTGTCGAACTTGTCCCAATCATCGTCGACCGCATCGACCTGGCTGCCGTCGGGGCGAAGCAGGTCGCCGCCGAGCTGGAGATTATAGGGCGGATCGGCAAAGATCATGTCGACCGACGCCGCGGGCAGGCTGCGCATCATCTCGACGCAATCGCCCTGCAAAATGCAGTCGAGCGGCAGGTCCGCGGGGGCGATCTTCGGCGTCCGCTGCTTCGTCGCCGGCGCCTTCACCCGTTCCATCACACCCATGCATCACCCCGCTCTTCGATCGAAAGAAGCCCCTGATGAGTCCGGCAGAGTCCGCCGTCAAGCCACGGATTCTAGGGATTCCGGGTGTCATAATGGTTAACGGGACAGGAACGAAACGAGTCCCCCACGACATATGGAGTCTTGCACAGCGCAGAGACTCAACCACTGGTGGTGTGGCGGCGGGGACTCACCTGCCAAAAAAATCTTCGCGCGCGGCGGGGTTGCCGAGCGTCAAATCAACTGCATTTGCGCAACCGGGGCAAAGCTGGTCCGGTGGAGCGGCGTCGGGCCGTGCTGGCGCAGCGCCGCAAGGTGGCGGGCCGTGCCATAACCCATGTTGCTGTCCCACCCGAAATCCGGGAAATCGCGCGCGGCCGCCGCCATGAAACGGTCGCGATGCTGCTTCGCCAGGATGCTCGCCGCCGAAATGCACGGGTGCAGCGCGTCGCCACCGACGATCGCGCGCGCGCTGTAACGCCATTTGGGCAGGCGATTGCCGTCGACCCATATGTCCTGCGGCTCGAACCCCAGGGCCTCGACCGCACGCGTCATCGCCAGGAAGGTCGCCTGCAATATGTTAACACTGTCAATTTCGACAACGCTGGCTTCGCCGATACCCCAGCGGCAGCGCGCCTTGATCTCGATCTCAAGTTCACCGCGGCGTTTGGCGCTGAGCTTTTTCGAATCGTCGAGCCCCACGATGCCGCCCTCGCACAGCAGCACCGCCGCGGCGACCACCGGCCCCGCGAGCGGCCCGCGTCCGGCTTCGTCGACGCCGACGATCATGTGTCCCCCTCCCGCTTGCGGGAGTGGTTAGGGGAGGGCCTGTCGAAGGCGAGCATTCTCGAACCATGCCCTCCCCCGACCCCTCCCGCAAGCGGGAGGGGAGCTACACCCGCCACGGCGGATACCTCCGATATTCGCCCGCCTGATACAGGCACAGCCGGTTCCCGGCGGGATCGGTCAATCGTGCCTCGCGCCAGCCCCAGTCCTCATCCTTCGGCATCTGGTCGAAGCGCACCCCGCGCCGCGCGAGATAGGCCACCCACGCATCGAGCGCGCCGCTCTCCAGATAAGTCGCCGCTCCCCCCGCATCGCCTTCGCCGACGTGGATCGACAGCGTGACGCCGTTCGCCGCCTCAAAGCGTGCATATCCATTGCCCGGGCTATCGACGATCTGCGTCAGCCCCAGCTGCTTGTAGAAGGCCACCGACGCCGCATAATCGCGCGCGGGCAAGGTGATCTGGTTGAGCGCGGGGCCAGTGAACAGCCCGTCGTTGCGCACCATCTGCTGCCCCATCGGGCCGTGCCCCTGCCCCAGTCCCGGCGCGTCGAGCAACGCCAGCCGTACGAAATCGCGCGCGCGCGCGATCGCCGGCTCCAGCGGCATTCCCCCGGCCAGCCCGGACGCGATCGCGCTCGCGAGCGTGCAGCCGGTGCCATGGCTGTGCGGCGTGTCGATCCGCGGCGCTTCCCAGCGCGCAACCTCACCCTCGCCGGGTTCGAGCAGGCGGTCGGTCACGGTCGCGTCCGCGCCGTGGCCGCCCTTGATCAGCAGCGAGCAGCCATGCGCGAGCACCGCCTCCTCGCCGCCCAGCGCTTCGAGTTCGGGCAGGTTGGGCGTCGCGACCATCGCGCGCCGCAGCAGCGCGCGGAACGCCGCGATCGTCGCCGCGTCGGCGAGCACCGATCCGCTCGTCGCGACCATCACCGGGTCGAACACCAACGGCGCCTCGGCCAGGTCGGGACGCGCCAGCCGCTCGCCCACCGCCGCCGCCGTTTCCGCGCTGCCGATCATACCAATCTTAACAGCGTCAACACCGATGTCGGCGACAACGCTGTCGATCTGCGCCAGCACCATCGCGGTCGGCACGGGATGCACATCTTGCACGCCCAGCGTGTTCTGCGCGGTGATCGCGGTAATCGCGGTCATCGCGTGGCCGCCGAGCATCGTCACCGCCTTGATGTCGGCCTGAATCCCCGCGCCGCCGCCGCTGTCCGATCCGGCGATAATCAGGACGCGCGGGGTCATAGAGCGGCCCATACCAACTCGCCGCCCCGGACTTGATGCGGGATCCATGGCGCCGGTGCGGAGATGGATGCCGGATCAAGCCGGCCGAAGGGTGCGGCATGACGAAGAGAGAAAAGCGTCACCCCTTGTATTTCCGCTCCGTCGAGGCCGGAAACTTCGCCAGCGCCGCGCCTTCGCGAAGCGGCCGGTCGAGCAGGTCGCCGCCGCAATTGGGGCAGCGCTCGTCGAGCTTGTCGGCGCAGTTCGCGCAAAAAGTGCATTCGAACGAGCAGATGAAGGCGCCGTGGATGTCGGCGGGCAGATCGCGTCCGCAGCGTTCGCAATCGGGTCGCATTTCAAGCATATCGTGTCTCTTTCAGTTAGGTAAAATTTGTCAAACAGCGGCGCGCACGGCGTCGCAGATCATGTCGACGACGCGCTCGACTTCGCCCGCATCGTCGCCTTCGGCCATCACGCGGATCAGGGGTTCGGTGCCCGACGGGCGGATGACAAGGCGCCCGCGGCCGTTCAGCGCCGCCTCGCCCTCGGCAATCGCCACGATGACATTGCTGTCCTCCAGCGGCTTGCCGCCCGCAAAGCGGACATTCTTCAAAAGCTGCGGCACGGCATCGAACTGATGGAGCAACTCGCTCGCCGGCCTTTGCGCCGTGACGAGCTCGGCCAGCAGCTGGAGCGCGGCCAGCGTGCCGTCGCCCGTCGTTGCATGATCGGACAATATCATATGCCCCGATTGCTCGCCGCCGACGTTGAAGCCACCTTCCTTCATCCGTTCAAGCACATAACGGTCGCCAACCTTGGTGCGCTCGAGCCGCAGCCCCTGCCCTTCCAGAAAGCGCTCGAGCCCCAGATTCGACATCACCGTCGCCACGACGCCGCCGCCCTTCAACCGCCCCTGCCGCGCCCAGCTTGCGCCGATCAGCGCCATGATCTGGTCGCCATCGACAAGTCGGCCCTTTTCGTCGACGACGATCAGCCGGTCGGCGTCTCCGTCGAGCGCGATGCCGATGTCGGCGCCGCTCGCGACCACCGTTTCCTGGAGCAGCGCGGGTGCAGTCGATCCGCATTTGTCGTTGATGTTAACACCGTTCGGCGACACGCCGATCGCCACCACATCGGCGCCCAGTTCCCAGAACACCGTCGGCGCGCTGTTATAGGCAGCACCGTTCGCGCAATCGAGGACGATGCGCAGTCCATCGAGACGCACCGTTTCGGGCAGGCTCTGCTTCACCGCGTGGATATAGCGCCCGCGGGCGTCGTCGATCCGCTTCGCACGGCCGATATGCGCCGGTTCGGCCAGTTGCGGTTCTTCGCCCAGCCGCCGTTCGATCTCCGCTTCGTCGGCATCGGACAGCTTGTAACCGTCGGGGCCGAACAGCTTGATCCCGTTATCCTGATACGGATTGTGGCTCGCCGAAATCATCACGCCCAGGTCGGCGCGCATCGAGCGCGTCAGCATCGCGATTGCCGGGGTCGGCATCGGGCCGACCTGCACCACGTCCATCCCGACGCTCGTGAATCCCGCAACAAGCGCATTTTCCAGCATATAGCCCGACAGGCGCGTGTCCTTGCCGATCACGACGCGGTGCTTGTGCTGCCCGCGCAGGAAATGCGCGCCCGCCGCCATGCCGACGCGCATCGCGACCTCGGCGGTCATCGGGACCTTGTTCGTCAGCCCGCGAATCCCGTCGGTTCCGAAAAATTTGCGCATGTCACCTCTGTCGTTCGATCCGCGGCCCGCTCGGAGCATTGCCTTGGCGGGACGCCTCCCGCGGGAGCAGGTCCGGCCCAAAAACCGGTTCCCGTTTCGTCTGCAAGCTGCTCTAAGTCACGCTCAATTGCTTGGCAAGCAGGCCCAAATGACACGCGGGGAGAATCCATCTTGAAATCTGCCTGGTTTATCCTTTCGGCGCTTGTCGCCGGCATGTTGCTCGGGATCGCCATCGACCTGGTGGCGCCCGATGCCGGCACCGCGTCGCTGCCCTTTGTCGAGCCGGTGGGTCTGCTCTGGCTCAACGCGCTCAAGATGACGATCGTACCGCTTGTCGTCGCGCTGCTCATCACCGGCATCACCGCGACCGCCGACGCTGCGCGCGCGGGGCGGCTCGCCTTTCGCGCCGTGATGATCTTCCTCGGCGCCATCACCCTGACGGGCCTGATGTCGCTGCTGATGACGCCGCTGCTGCTGCGCCTGTTCCCCTTGTCGGCAGGCGCCGCCGCGGCGCTGCGCGAGGGATTGGGCGGCGCGGCCCAGGCGGGAGCGTCGCCGACATTCGGCGATTTCCTTCTGTCGCTGATCCCGACCAACCCGGTCGCTGCGGCGGCCGAAACGGCGATCCTGCCACTGATCGTCTTTACCACCATCTTTGCCTTTGCCATCACCAAGCTGGACCCCGTTCAGCGCGCAACGCTCTCCGGCCTGTTCAAGGCGCTGGGCGACGCAATGCTGATCGTCATCGGCTGGGTGCTCGCGCTCGCGCCGATCGGCGTCTTCGCGCTGGGCTATGCGCTGGCCGTGAAAGCGGGGGTCGCGGCATTCGGCGGTCTCGTCCATTATGTGCTGATCCTCGCGGGAATCGGCATCTGCTGCCTCATCCTCGGCTTGCTTCTCGCCTGGATCGTTGTCGGCGTTCCCCTGCCGCGCTTCGCCCGCGCGATGGTGCCGACGCTCGCCGTCGCGCTCAGCACGCAAAGCTCGCTCGCCAGCCTGCCCGCCATGCTGGCGGCGTCCGAAGATCTCGGCGTCGACCGGAAAAAGGCCGACGTCGTGCTGCCGCTCGCGGTCGCGCTGTTCCGCTTTACCAGCCCGGCGATGAACCTCGCGGTCGTCATCTACGTCGCCTGGCTGTTCGGGATCGAGCTCACGCCGTGGGAAATGGCGGTCGGGCTTGCCGTGGCGATCGCCGCGGCGCTCTCTTCGGTCAGCCTGCCCGGATCGATCAGCTTCGTGACCTCGATCGCGCCGATCGCGGTATCGATGGGCGTCCCCGTCGCACCGCTGGGGCTGCTCGTCGCGGTCGAGACCTTTCCCGATATTTTCCGCACCCTCGGCAATGTGATAGGCGACGTCGCCGCGACCAAATATGCCGCCGACGGCGTTGAAGACGAGCCCGCAGGAGACGATCGATGAAATACCGCAATCTTGGCCATGGCCTCAGCGTCTCGGCGATCGGCATCGGCTGTATGCCGATGATCAAGGGCGGCAATATCCTGTATGGCGAGGCCGCCGACCTCGATGAATCGACGCGCACCATCCACCGCGCGATCGACCTCGGCGTCACCTTTTTCGACACCGCGCAAATCTATGGCCCGTTCAGCAACGAGGAACTGCTGGGACAGGCGATCAGGGGCAAGCGCGAGGGGCTCGTCATCGCGACCAAATTCGGGTTCCGCTTCGAAGGCACGCAGATCACCGGCGTCGATGGATCACCTGACAATGCGCGCAAAAGCTGCGAGGGCTCGCTCCAGCGGCTCGGTATCGACACGATCGACCTTTTCTACCAGCACCGCGTCGATCCCGATGTGCCGATCGAGGAGACGGTCGGCGGAATGATGGAGTTGGTCAAAGAGGGCAAGGTCCGCCACATCGCACTGTCCGAAGCCGGCCCCGAAACGCTCCGCCGCGCCGCAAAGGCCGCGCCGATCACCGCGCTGCAAAGCGAATATTCGATCTGGGAGCGCGATGTGGAGGACGATATCCTGCCCGTCTGCCGCGAACATGGCATCGGCTTCGTTCCCTATTCGCCGCTCGGCCGCGGCTTCCTCGCGGGCGCGGTGCGCAGCCGCGACGAATTGCCCGAGACTGACTGGCGCCGCAATGATCCGCGCTATTCGGACGAAAACCTGCCCGCCAACCTCGCGATCGTCGATGCGATCGGCGCGGTCGCGGGCAAGCACAGCGTGTCAAAGGCGCAGGTCGCGCTCGCCTGGCTGCTCGCGCAAGGCGAGGACATCGTCCCCATCCCCGGCACCAAGCGCCGCGCGACGATGGAGGACAGCGTCGGCGCCGTCGACGTCACGCTGACCGCTGACGACCTCGCCACGATCGACGCCGCGGCGCCGAAGGGCGGGACCAGCGGCCCGCGCTATGGTGAAATCGGGATGCGGATGGTGCGGCGGTAAGGTTGCGCGCGGTGGCGACCGGTTGCGGTCCTTAGTCCTCCCTGTGGCGAAGCCATGGGGAGGGGGACCGCGCCCGAAGGGCGTGGTGGAGGGGCTGCGACGGGAGCGCCAAAGCCCCTCCGTCAGCGCTCCGCGCTGCCACCTCCCCATCGCTTCGCGACAGGGAGGATTTTACGTCCGCTCACCACCCCAAAGCGGACAGGCCGCGCACTCCTACGACGCCCCGCCCGCATCTCCCCGCGCCCCCAACGCATCGACCTTCTCCATCAGCGCATCGATCTTGTGCTGCAGCCGCATGATCTCCAGCTCGGCGCGCAGGTTGACCTCATAATCGACGCGGGCAGTCAGCCGGTCCTTCGCGGCCTGCCGGTTCTGGCTCATCATGATGATCGGCGCCTGAATCGCGGCAAGCGTCGACAACATCAGGTTGAGGAAGATGAACGGGTAAGGGTCGAAGGCCATTCCGAAACGCTGGAGCACCTGCGAATTGAGCAACATCCAGCCGAGCAGCACGACGGCAAAGGCGATGATGAACCCCCACGACCCGCCGACCGCCGCGACGCGGTCGGCCAGCCGGTCGCCCGCGCTCGCCTGCGCATCGCCCAGGTCGGCGGCATCGCGGCTCGTCGGCGCGCGCTGCGCGATCGCCTGCACCACCCGGCTTTCCTCGGCATCGAGCTCGTCGAACGCGCGGCCGAGCAGCCGCAGCGACAGGTCGTTGAGGTGCGTGTCGGCGTTCACGCTGCGGCTATCCGATCCAGCGCCATATCCCGGCGACCATATAGCCGAGCGCGCCATGCGCCCAGGTCGCGGCAAGCCAGACGACGATCCCGCCGAACAGCGCATGCGGGCGCGGGATCGTTTCGGCCCACGACGCCGCGCCGCTTGTCTGCCGTGCAAAGGGAATAAAGCTCGTTCGCGCCGCCCAGCCGCGCCAGGCGTCGCCCATCAGCCGCGCCTTCTTGACATCCTGCCCCGCCGATCCGGCGAGCGCGAGGAAAGCGATCGTCGCCGACAACATGATCTGCCCCGGCGTCGGCATCACCATGACATGCGCCAGCGCCCACAGGGCAAAACCCCACATCATCGGGTGCCGCGTGATCGCGAACACGCCGCGCGGCGCGGCCCGCGCGGCTTTTTCGGCGCCCGGCGCCGCCAGCGCGGGGTTGCCGACCAGCGACCCCACGAACAAAATGCTCGCGAACAGCACGATCAGTGACGCTATGATCCACAAGCCATCGCCGACCGCCCATAACGGCGGCTCGGGCGGCATCCCCCGCCACGCCTGCACCACCAGAATGAAGGTAGCGATCGCGACGATCGAATAGACGATCTGGAACCCGCGCTCGCCCAGTCGGCTCGCCAGCCCGGCGCGCAGCGGATGCGACAATAGCAAGTGAGTGCCAACGAACAGGATGCAGGTGGTAATCAACAGCGACATCGGTTGCATGGCGGACCCCCTCGTTGATCGTCAATCCGTCCGCGTCCCGGCCCGATGACCGCTCAGGCGAGTCGCGATGTTTGCGGTGACAACATCGTGAACCACAAAGATAACATCGTCAACATAATGCAGGGCGGTAGGCGCGATATGCCCCGAACGTCATCCCGGCGAAGGCCGGGATCTCACCGTTGCATTCTCATCCAACGACGAAATCCCGGCGTTCGCCGGGATGACGCAAAGCAATTCTTTCTACCGGTCATACGCCTTCGGCAACGCGCCCTCCTGCGGCGTCGCATAGCGATCGCGCAGGCGATCCTGCCGCGTGGTCAGCGACTGCGCCTTGCCGTCGATCCAGATCGCGGTCGGACGGCTGCCAAGCTCGAGCGGATCATTGTCCCAGATCACGACGTCGCCGGCGCGGCCGGGGCGCAGCGATCCGATGCTGCCCTCCATGCCGACCGCACGCGCTGGCGCGCTGCTGATCGACGCAAAGGCCTGATCCCACGTCATCCCGCTCGCGCCGGGAACGCGGGCCAATCCGACGAGGTTGCCCGCATATTGCGTCGCATAGCCCATCTTGTGCGCATCATCGTCGTCGAACACGCCGACCGACACATCGACCCCCGCGGCTTTCAGCCGCCCGGCGTTCGATTGCGTCGCCGCCAGTCGCTCGAAACTGTCGGGCAGATCGCTCAGCGGCGAGACGAGCACCGGCACCTTCGCCGCGGCGATCTCGCGCGCGACGAGCCAGCCGTCGGTCACGCCGACGAGCACCAGCTTCATCGCCGGGAACTCGCCCTTCAGCTTCAGCACATTGACGATGTCGGCGGCGCGGTCGACGCGCACGAACAACGGCGTCGTGCCGTCGATTAACCGCACCAGCGCCTCGGCATCGGCGCGCTGGAGCATCGCGTCATTGCCCCATTCGGCGAGCGCCGCGGGATTGCGGGCATAGCTGCGCGCCGCCAGCAACTGTTCGCGGAACAGCAGGAAGGTCGCGGCGCGGCTGCCGCCCGCCTTCGCCGACCCGTCCTCACCGAACGCCACGAACTGCAGTGCGCGCGGCTTGGTTACCATGTCCATGTCGTCGGCCAGGTCGACAACCGCACCCTGCCCGGCGAACAAATTGCTGCTTCCGCTCGGCGCGACGATCGCACGCGTCACGCCCGACGCGCGGTTGACCGCGACCGGGGATCCCATCGGGTTCAAGGCAGGCGCGATGTCGAGCCCCGCCGAAAATCGGGTGCGCGGCGCCGAACGGTCGTTGGTGCCGCTGACCGCATCCACCTCGGTCAGCCCGACACGGCTGAACGCCGCGACGATGCCCGGCGTCACATAGCGGCCCTCGGCGTCGACGCGTTCGATGCCCGCAGGCACGGCGACGCCCGCACCCGCCGCAACGACCTTGCCCCCGCGCACGACGACCGTGCCGCCATCGATCGGCGCGCTTCCGTCGCCGATGACGAGCTTGGCGTTGGTGATGGCGATGTCCTGGGCGGCGGCGGGTGCGGCAAACGCCAAGGCTGCAACCAGCGCACTCCCCAACCCCGCTCGTGTCGAGCGAAGTCGAGACACCCCGAAGGCGCGCACGAACGATGGGCATCTCGACTTCGCTCGATGCAAACGGGAGGGAAAGGCGGTGAAGGGCTTGCTCATTTCACATCTCCTTCACCCGGCTGTCCCAGTTCGAAATCGCTCACCGGCCGCCGTTTGGGGTCCATCGCGTCGAACATCAGCGCGCCGTCGATCCAGACCTTTTCGGGCCGCGTATAGGCGCTGAACGGGTTGCCGTTCCACAGCACGACGTCGGCCATCTTGCCCGCTTTCAGGCTGCCCGTCTGCTCGGCGATGCCCAGCGCCTTGGCGGGATTGTACGACAGCCAGCTCCACGCCACGGCGTCGCTGACGTCGATGCCCATGCGGCGCCCGGCCTTGAGCGCCTTGGCCGCTTCCTGATTGAGCCGCTGGATCTGGTTCGCGTCGTCCGAATGGACGATCGTGCACGCGCCTGCATTGTGGACCAGCGGAATATTCTCGTTCACGCTGTCATAGGCTTCCATTTTGAAGCCCCACCAGTCGGCCCACATCGCCGAACAAATGCCCTCTTTCGCCAATATGTCGGCGATCTTGTAGCTTTCGACCGCGTGGTGAAAGGTCGATACCTTGTACCCGAATTCCTTCGACATATCGATCACCAGCGCCATTTCGTCGGCGCGGTAGCAGTGATTGTGGATCAGGATTTCGCCCGACAGCACGCCGGCGAGCGTTTCCATCGCCAGGTCGCGATCGACCGCCTTGCCGTCGTCCATCTTCTTCTTGTACGCGACCGCCTTCGCCCAGGTCGCGCGGTTGACCGCGAAATTGCCCATGCGGGTCGAGGGCATCCGCCCCTTGCCGCCATAGACGCGCTTCGGATTTTCGCCGCACGCCATTTTCAGGCCATAGGGCGCGCCCGGGAACTTCATCCCCTGCACCGTGCGCGCGGGCACATTCTTGAGTGTGATCGACCGCCCGCCCATCAGGTTTGCGCTGCCCGGCAGAATCTGGAGCGCGGTCACGCCGCCGTTCGCCAGCGCGCGGCTGAACCCCGGATCCTGCGGCCACACGCTATGTTCGGACCAGACTTCGGGCGTCGTCGGCGACGTCGCCTCATTGCCGTCGTCGTGCGCGTCGACGCCGGGCGACGGGTAATCGCCAAGGTGGCTGTGGATGTCGATGATGCCCGGGGTCAAAACCTTGCCCGTCCCGTCGATCACGTCATACCCCGCCGGGATCGCCGTATCGGCGCCGCCGACCGCTTCAACCTTGCCGCCTGCGAAGATCACGACGCCATTGTCGATCCGCCCGCCTTCGCCGTCGAATATCGTCACCCCGCGCACAGCCGTCGGCCGCCCCGCATAGGGCTTGTAGGTCGATGGATAGGGGTTTTTGTCGAACTTCGTCGGCTTCTCGGCGTTCGCCGCGGGCTTGTCCCCCGCCGACGCCGCACTGCCGCCCGTCGCCGCACAGCCGACAAGCGCCAGCGACACCGCAGCCAGCAGGCTGCCTTTCACACCAGTCTTCATGGATTACGCCCTTTTTGGTTCGGGATGGATACCCGCCGCTTGTGCCTCGGCCTCGCCAACGCCCGCCAGACCGTCGTCGCGGTCGCGCAGCGTATCGAGGTGCATCCAGCGCTTGACGATCGGACTGACGAGCAGCACCGCCACCGCCGCGCCGATCGATATCCAGCCGAACAATTCATAGATGTCGAGCAGGCCCTGCTTGGTCATCTGCCCGTCGTGACCGCCGGTCGCCTCGCCGATCTTGCCCGCCACGAAATTGCCGACCGCGGTCATATAGAACCATGCGCCCATAATGAGCGACGCAAGGAAGCTCGGCGCCAGCCGGTTCATCGCGCTCAGTCCCACCGGGCTGAGACAGAGTTCGCCGGTCGTCGCGAAGAAATAATAAGCGAACACCAGAAACACCGGCGTCATCGCGGCGACGCCATAGGCCTCGGCACCCCACACCAGGACAAGGTTGGCCAGCCCCATCTGCGCGAGCGCCAGGCCGAACTTGGCGGGCGCCGAAGGCTCCGCGCCGCGCTTGCCGAGCCATACCCAGAGCGCGGCAAAGATCGGCGCGACCAGGATGATGATGATCGGGTTGATCGACTGGAAGATGCCCGCGGGCACGCCGCTGCGATCGACGAAACGATCGGTGAACAGGTTCATCGACCCGCCCGCCTGTTCGAACAGGCCCCAGAACAGCGGATTGAGGCTGATAAGGAACAGGATCGCGAACATGCGCTCGCGCGGTTCCTTTTCGAGCTTCAAACTCTCGTAAAGAACGTAGCCGAGGAGCGCGATGCCCGAGACGACGAGCAACGACTGGATCACATCCTGATATTGCACGAGCGCCCAGATCACCGCGACCGACGCAAAACCGATCGCGTAGATCGTCATTTCGCGCGATTTCGCGAGCGGCGCCGGCGCTTCGCCCGCGCCGTTCAGCACGCCCTTGCCCAGCACGAACACGACCAGACCCGCGAGCATCCCGATGCCCGCAAGGCCGAATCCAAAGCCCCAGCCGATCGTCTGGCCAAGATAGGCGACCAGGATCGTGCCGAGCGCCGCGCCGACGTTGATGCCCATGTAAAAGATCGTATAGGCGCCGTCGCGGCGCGTATCAGTGAGCTTGTAAAGCTGCCCGACCATCACCGAGATATTGGCTTTCAAAAAGCCCGATCCGACGATGATGAAGGCCAGCGCGGCCCAGAAGACGTTGATCGTCGGATCATCCTGCCCGCCAACGCCCTC
This sequence comes from Sphingopyxis sp. TUF1, assembly GCF_036687315.1. Taxonomy (NCBI): domain Bacteria; kingdom Pseudomonadati; phylum Pseudomonadota; class Alphaproteobacteria; order Sphingomonadales; family Sphingopyxidaceae; genus Sphingopyxis; species Sphingopyxis kveilinensis. Next base: position 3,069,428 of record NZ_CP144683.1, on the reverse strand, counting down.
GACCGCCATCAGGCTGTGCCCCGCGGCCAGCAGCAGGCCACCGAACAGCACCGCCTTGCGCTGGCCCAGATAACGGTCGGCCAGATAGCCGCCGAGCACCGGAGTAATATAAACGAGGCTGGTATAGGCCCCATAGATCAGGCTCGATTTGCTGTCGCTGAACAGCCAGTGCTGCGTCAGATAGAAAATCAGGATGGCGCGCATGCCATAATAGGAGAAACGCTCCCACATTTCGGCGAAGAAAAGCATGTAGAGGCCCTTGGGGTGGCCTGCGAACTCGGGTTTCCGGCTGGTGGCGATCAGCGCACCGATGCTCAGGAAACCCGCTAATACGATCAGCGCGATGGCCGCGATCCAGTCGCCCTCCTGCCAGAGGCTCATGTCTTTCATCAAAGCGTCCCTTTTCCCGATTATCGTGGGCGCGGCTCCCCGCCGCGCGAATGGGGCAACCTAGCGCGAAAATTGCGTATGGGAAGAATCTAATTGCGCGCGAAACTATCGTGATCGCGCGGCATAATGTTGCGAACCGTTCGCAACACTTGCGCTCGCCGTCGCAAAAGGCCACATGGCCGCGATGTTCAACGACACCTCCTCGCTCCTCGCCCACCTCGCGACCCGCCGCTCGGGCAAAGCGCGCGAAATGGTCGCGCCCGGCCCCGACGCCGCGCAGCTTCGCGCGATCATCGAACTCGCGCTGCGCACGCCCGACCATGGCAAGCTCGCCCCCTGGCGCATCGTCACCGTCGCCGACGACCAGCGCGCGGCCTTTGCGGATTTGCTCAAGCGCGCGTGGGTCAAGGAGAATCCCGGCGCCGCGAGCCTCAATCTTTCTGCGCTCGACCAGTTCGCGCAGCAGGCGCCGACGCTGCTCGTCCTCCTTTCCACCCCCGTGAAGGACGCGAAGATTCCGGTCTGGGAACAACAGATGTCGGCGGGCGCAGTCGGCATGAACCTGCTCCACGCTGCGCATGCGCACGGTTTCGTCGGCAGCTGGCTCACCGGCTGGGCCGCCTACAGCCCCGACGTCGCGGCGGCATTCGGCGCGGGTGACGGCGATCGCGTTGTCGGCTATTTCTTCTTCGGCACCGCCAGCGGCCCTCTGTCCGAACGCCCGCGGCCCGAATATGACGCGACCGTTCGTACTTGGGACATTTAATTTCATCATTGTCACAGGAGGCGCAATAAGCGGCGTTTGACTGTGCTGCTGTCTTATGGCATTAAGGCGCCATGCTCGATCAGTCCAAACCCGTGTACCAGCGCCTGCGCGATGTGATCGCCAACGCGATCCTCGACGGCACCTTTCGCGACGGCGACATGCTGCCGTCGGTGCGCAGCCTTGCCGCCGACGAGGGCGCCAATCCGCTCACCGTCGCAAAAGCCTATCAGACCTTTCAGGACGAAGGGCTGGTCACAGTGAAACGCGGCGTCGGAATGTTTGTCGCCGACGGCGCGACCGATCGCCTGCGCGACCTGATGCGCGCCGATTTCCTGACGAACGTCTGGCCCCCGGTCGCGCAGCAGATGCGCCGCATCGGCCTCGACGCGCGGACGCTGCTGGACTTGACCGAGGCCTGAGGTCGTCGGCCGGTTAGAGATTGGGAAATTGTCCTTGAGCCGTTGAGCTAGAGTCCCCTCCCGCAAGCGGGAGGGGCAGCGAGACTTACGAACTTGTTCGTTAGTCGCAGCGGGGTGGGCCATCGCACCGTCGCTGCCCACCCCCGACCCCTCCCGCAAGCGGGAGGGAGATGAATGGCCGCAATCGGTCGCGTCCAGCCACTCCCCCTACCGCCCGATCTGCGCCGCCTTCTCGCGCAAATCCGCCGCCGCCTGCCTTTTTCCCCGCCGCTCCAGCAGCGCCGCGTAAAATTCCATGATCCCCGCGTTCAGCGGCTGCAACCGATAGGCGCGGTCGATCAGCACCAGCGCGCGGGCATCGTCGCCCTTTGCCGCCCAGGCACGCGCGAGTTCGCGCAGCACCACCGCATCGCGGTCGCCGATCCGGCGCCGCACGCGGTCGAAATGCGCGATCGCCGCGTCCCACTGTTCGCGCTCCATCGCCAGATTGCCCGCGATCCGGTCGGCGGCGATGCTCGACGGCTGGCGCTCGCGCAGCGCCATGATCGCCGCGCCCGACCCCGCCGCATCGCCCGCGCGATAAAGCGCGTTCGCCAGCCGCAACGTCGTGCGCTCTCCCCCATCAAGATCGCGCGCCGCACGATACGCCTCTACCGCCAGCGCATAACGCCCGCCCGCCATCGCCGCATCGCCAAGCAGCATGTGCGCATCGGCGACCCCCGGATTGGCATCGCGCAGCCGCGCCGCCCGCGCGATCGCCCGTTCCGCATTGCCGCGCGCCAGATCGGCCGAAATCGCGGGGATCGCCGTGGCGGGATCGAGCGGCGCGGCATCGGCCGCCATCGTCAGCAGGCCATAATCCTCGTCGACCGCAAAGGGCACCGCCTCGCCGCGCGTCAGCGTCGCGGCGCGCGCCTGATAATCGGCCGACTCGATGTCGCGCCCCAGCTCGGCCGCCGCGCGCGCTGCGAGCAGCAGCGACCAGCTGTCGCCGTCGGGCCGCACGACGAGCGGGCGCAGTGCGGCCAGCGCCGCCTCGGCATCGCCGCCTGTCCATTCGGCCGCCGCCAACATGCGCCGCGCGGTGAAATTATGCGGCTGTTCGGCCAACAGTCGTTCGGCCCAGTTCGCCGCGACCGCCTCGCCGCCCAGTTCGAGCTCGACCACCGCGCTCAGCAGCATGAACCCCGGTTCGCTATCCATCTCGCCGCGTGTGCGTTGCAGCAGGCTGCGCGCGAGCGGGTAATTTCCGGCGCGCGCGGCGAGCACCGCCTGCAGATAATATATCCGGGGATCGCTTGGGACGAGCGCCGCCGCGCGGCGCAGCGCCGACAGCATGTCGCGATAGCGGCCAAGGTCGCCGAGCGTCGCCGCTTGGTCGATCAGCGCTGCGGCATTGCCCGGATCGGCGGCAAGCGCCTGGTCGTACCACGCCAGCGATGCGGTCAATCCTTCGGCCCTCCGCACCAGATTGGCCTTATACGCCAGCGCCCCGCTGTTCGCCGCGTCGAGTTCGATCGCATAATCGACCGCGTCGCGCGCGCCGCGCATATCGGCGCTGGCATCGCGAAACCGCGCGACATCGACCCATAGCGCCGAATTGCGCGGCAACGCGCGCACCGCGCGGTCATAGGCGTCGCGCGCCGCCCCCAGATTGCCGTTCGCAAGCTGGACGTCGCCCGCGACCCACGCGGCTTCGCCCCGCATTTCGGGGATGATCGGCCCGGCGTCGAGCGCCGCGAGCGCGCGCTGTCCGTCCCCCTGCAATGCATAGGCACGCGCGAGCAACGGGCGCAGCGCTGCGTCATTCGCCCCCGCCGCGAGCGCGCCCTTCACCGCCGCTTCGGCGCCAATCCCGTCGCCGAGCGCAATCGCCACGCGCGCGAGCGCGACGCGCTCGGCGATCGCCCTGGGGTCGTCGGCGATCGCCTGGCTCAACGCGGCACGCCGCGCTTCCAGCCCGCCGCGCGGAGATTCGGCCGAGCCGCCGCACGCCGAAAGCGCCGCCGCCGCGAGCAACAATGCGGTGAATGAGAATCCTCTCATCCATCGTCATCCTGAACTTGTTTGGCGCTTATCCATTTGTCATCCGCAAATTCGTCATTGCGAGCGAAGCGAAGCAATCCAGAGCGGTTTACGCTACACTGGATTGCTTCGCTTCGCTCGCAATGACGAAGGGATAAGGCGTTTCGTCGCCCCATTCAGCCCTGCATCCGATATTGCTTCAGCAAATCGTAAAGCGTCGGACGGCTGATCCCCAGAAGTTTCGCTGCGTGCGAGATATTGCCTTCGCTTTGCGTCATCGCGCGGCGGATCGCGACGCGGTCGGCGGCCTCGCGCGCGCTGCGCAGGTTCAGCCACGCCGCCTCGCCCCCTTCCCCGCCATCACTCGCCACACCGGCGATGTCGAGGTCGTCGCGCGTCAGCAGCTTGCCGTCGGCCATGATGACCGCGCGCTTGATCCGGTTTTCCAGTTCGCGCACATTTCCCGGCCATCGGCCTTCGTCGATCGCCTGCAGCGCGTCGGGCGCAAAGCCGCGTACGCCGGGGTTCATCTCGGGCGCATATTGATGAAGGAAATGGCGCGCGAGCAGAACCGCGTCGCCCGGCCGTTCGGCGAGCGAAGGGATTTTCACCACCATCTCGGCGAGCCGGTAATAGAGATCGTCGCGAAATCGCTGTTCGGCGATCATCGCATCGAGGTCGCGGTGCGTCGCGCAAACGATCCGCGTATCGACCGCGATCGCCTTGCGTCCGCCGATCCGCTCGATCGTCCGCTCCTGCAAAAATCGCAGCAGTTTGACCTGCAACGGCAACGGGATGTCGCCGACCTCGTCAAGGAACAGCGTGCCGCCATGCGCCAGCTCGATCTTGCCCTCGGTCGTCTTGACCGCGCCGGTGAAAGCGCCTTTTTCGTGCCCGAACAATTCGCTTTCGAGCAGATTTTCGGGGATCGCCGCGCAGTTGATCGCGACGAACGCGCCGTCGCGCCGACCGCTCGCCTCGTGCAGCCCGCGCGCCAACAATTCCTTGCCGGTCCCGCTCGCGCCCAGCAGCATCACCGATACATCGAGGCTCGCGACGCGCTCGATTATGCGCGCCACCTTCAGCATTTCGGGCGCGCCGGTGATCATGCCGCCGAGCACCCGGTTGTCGCTCGCCCCCTCGCTCGTCAACCGCGCATTCTCCACCTCCAGCTCGCGGACGTGAAATGCGCGCGCAACGATCAGGCCCAGCGCATCGATGTCGATCGGCTTCTGGTAAAAATCCCACGCCCCGCTTGCGATGGCGTTCAAGGCGCTCGCGCGCTCGCCATGCCCCGACACGACGATCACCTTGGTATCGGGCTTGGCCTCGATGATCGCTTTCAGCGTCCGGAATCCCTCGCGCGTGCCATCGGGGTCGGGCGGCAATCCCAGGTCGAGCGTCACGACGTCGGGCTCCTCGGCGCGCAGCATTTCGATCGCCGCGTCATGATCGCCCGCGACCAGCACCCGATAATCTTCATACGCCCATTTGAGCTGCGTCTGCAGGCCCGGGTCGTCCTCGACCACCAGCAGCTTGCGCTTGTCCGCCATCGCCTCGCTCATGTCCGTCCCGCTTTCATCATCTGCGCACCGATTGCCGCGCCGCCCTCCGCGTCGGCCAGCGGCAGCCACAGCGTGAAATTGCTGCCCCTGCCGGGTTCGCTTGCCACTTCGATCGCCCCCCCCATCGCCTCCGCGATCTGCAATGCTTCGAACGCGCCGAGGCCGAACCCGCTGTCTTTCGTCGAAACGAAGGGTTTGAACAGCTCGTCGCGAACAAACTCGCGCGTCATCCCGCACCCCTGGTCGATCACATCGATCCGCACCCGCCGCTGTTCGGCCACGGCGACGACCTGAACGGGCGTTTCGGCGGCCGAGGCGTCGATCGCATTGGCGACGAGATGGGCGACGATCTGCCGGATTGATCCCGCGTCGGCCCACGCCGCGAGCCCTGCCTTACAGCCGACGAACAGTTCGCGGCGCGGCCGTACTTCGGCGGCGATGTCGTTCAGCACCGGTTCGATCAGTACCCGCCCCGGCTCGGCAGCGCGCCCGCGTTCGCGCGGCGACAGTCGGACGAGCAGGTCGGACAGCCGCCCCGCCGAAATTTTAAGCGTCTGCGTCATGTCGGCGCGGAAATCGGGGTTGTCGGCGTGGCGCTCGGCGTTGCGCGCGAGCAGGCCCAGCTGGCTCGCCAGATTCTTGATGTCGTGCATGATGAAGGCAAAGCGGCGGTTGAACTCGTCGAAGCGCCGCGCTTCGGACAAGGCCTGCTGGCTCTGCGATTCGGCGATATAGCTCGCCGCCTGCTGCCCCGCGATGCGCAGCACGTCGAGGTCTTCCCAGTCGAGCGCGCGCGACACCGCCGGACGATGCAGCACCGCGATCGCGATCATCCGCTGAAAATGCAGCACCGGCACGATCACCCAAGCGCGCGTGTCGACGATCAGCCAGTCGGGGATCGCCAGATCCCGTCCCCCCACATTGTCCCCGCCCGTCCCGCGCCGCTCGGCATCCAGCTCGACGATATGCTGCGTTTCCTGAAGCATGAACGCCGATCGCAGCGACAGCGTCGCATCTTCGGCAATTCCGCCGGGCCAGCGCCATTGTTCGGCGATCCGAAAGCCTCCCGCCGCAGCCGGCGTCATCAGCAACGCGCCGGGACTGCCCGTCAGCTCGGCCAGTGCCTTGGCGACGCGGCGATACAGATTGCGGTCCTGCTCGTCGTCACCCTGCCCCAGCGTCGCGGTAAAGCGCATCCATTCGGCGCGATAATCATAGCGATGCTCGAAAAAATGCTTCGAGATCATCACCGACAGCCACGCCCGCGACCGGGCCGAAGCGAGCATCAGCGCCGCCGCGCCGAGCAGCGCGACCAGCGAAATCGCCTGCGCCAGCGTCGCATAATCGCCCCCCGCGGCGCGCGCGACCGCGACGGTAAACGCGATGAGGATCAGGTAGCTCGCGGCGCCGAGCAGGATCAGCGTGCGCGTGGCGGCCGTACGCGACAGCCGCATCCGCTCGCGCCCGACATCCATCGCGGCGACGACATAGGTCGGCAGCGTCAGCAGCGCGACCGCGGGGAGCAGCGCGATCAGCGCCGACGCGCGCATACCCGTCAGCGCGCCGATCAGTTCGACGTTGAGCTGATAGGCCCAGAGCATCGCAAAGCCGCCCGCGACCGCCATCACCGGCATCCTCAGGCCCGCGCCGCCGTGGCGCACGCCCGCGTCGAGGACGATGAGCCCGCCCACCGCCACGACCATCGCGACAATGACCAGTGTCCGTCCCATCCACGGGTCGGCCGCCGCCCCGCCGAACAAAAAGGCCGCTCCGCCAAACAACAGCGTCAGCAAACAGATCGTCGCGAGCATCCGCGCGATCAGCCGCAGCGGCCGCGACATCGGCGCGCGCGGCGACCAGAAGGTCGCGCCGAGCCACATCAGCATCGCCAGGTCGCGCAGCATCTGCGCGACGATCACCTGCGGCGCACCCGGCGTAAACGCCATCATCGCCCCCGCCCACAGCGCACTCGTCGCGGCCGCGAGCGCAAGCAGGCGCGGCGCGGGCATCAGCGCCGCCATGCGCTGACGCGGCCGCACCAGCAGCCACAGCGCCGCGCCGGCAAATCCCGCGAGCGCCATGGCCGACAGAATCTGCGAAAGGCTGTCCAGCCCCGACACGGCTACCGCGCCCCCTCCGGCCACAGCACCACGCGCACCGTCTGGAGAAGGATCAGCAGGTCGAGGAAGGGCGAATAATTTTTGGCATAATAGAGGTCATATTCCAGCTTCACGCGCGCATCCTCGACCGACGCGCCATAGGGATAGTTGATCTGCGCCCAGCCGGTCAGCCCCGGCTTCACCATGTGCCGCTCGGCATAATAGGGCAGCGCCTTTTCGAGCTCGGCGACAAAGCTCGGCCGCTCGGGGCGCGGCCCGACAAAGCTCATGTCGCCCTTGAGCACGCACCACAGCTGCGGCAGCTCGTCGATGCGCAGCGTGCGGATGATTCGCCCGACGCGCGTGATCCTCGGGTCGTTCTCGCTCGCCCAGACCGCCTTGCCCTCTGCTTCGGCGTCGGTGCGCATCGACCGGATCTTGAACATGTCATAGGGCTGGCCGAACAGCCCGACACGCGGCTGGCGGTAAAAAACCGGTCCGCGGCTGTCGAGCTTCACCGCGATGCCCGCGACGATCATCAGCGGCAGGCCGATGACGAGCACGATCAAGCTCGCGGCAATGTCGAACAACCGCTTGCCAACCTTCGAAATCCGCTGCCCCGCCGAAAAACCGTCGGAAAAAATGAGCCCGCTTGGATTGGTCGTCGCCAGGTCGACGCGCCCCGTCTCGCGCTCGATAAAGCTCGCAATGTCGTTGACATGCACCCCCGTCGTCTTGACGCGCAGCAGGTCGGCGAGCGGCAGCGCCTTGCGCCGCTCCTCGAGCGCCAGCACCACCTCGCCCGCGCTGAGCGCGACGACATGCTCGGACAGATTCGCAATCTCCTGCCGCGGCACCGCGTGCGGCACCGTCGTCTCGGCCCCGCTCATCGCGACGAAGCCCACGATGTCGAGCCCGCTTCCTGGCGCGTCGGCCAGCGCCGCAAGCCGCGCCGCGCGCGGACCCGCGCCGAGCACCAGGATACGGCGGCGAAAGGCGTCGGCCCCCGCCGACTGGGTAAGCGCGAGCCGGATCAGGAACAGCGCAGCGATCGCGATTCCCATCGCATAGACGCTGTTCGCGCGCCACAGCGTCGCGGTGGGCAGCAGGAACCGCAGCACCGAGAGAAAAATCACGCCGAGCGAGACCGCGGCGAGCAGGCGCGCGGTCGCAAAGCGCATCGAGCGCAGCCCTTCGCTTCCGTACATCCCCGTCGCCATCATCGCGAGCGAATTGGCCGCGGCAAAGGTCAGGAGTGGCAGCAGGCGCTCGCCCAGCGGCCCCGCGTCGAACCCTGCCTGCCAGGCGTAAATATGCCACGCCCCCTCGGCCGCGCCCAGCAGCGCGCCGAATTCGATGAGCGCGAGCCAGACGACCGCATGCGGAACATAATGTTTGAATAATCGGAACATGCGGACGCGATATTATCGCGCAGGCGTCAACTGTCGGTTAATTTTACACTTCGCTGCGCACGCGTTGGATCATGTTTCACCGCACCCCGATCAGCCCCTTGCACTCATACTGCCTTGCTATAATAACACACTTATCGGCGCGGGATCGTTTTCGCGCCCGCTCATTTTTTTCGGAGATTCTGTCATGCTTGACCGTCGCACCCTGCTTGCCGCCGCCGCGGCATCCTCGATGCTGGCCGGTGTCCGCTCGCCTGCGCGCGCCGCCCTTTCGGCAGTTCCCGACGGCGAGGGCGCGCGGCTCACCGCAATCTACGAGCGCATCTATGAGATGCTGCTCGACCAGGATCCCGAATTCGCGACCGCGCTCGGCGCCGACAAGGGCGACCGCGCCGCCGCCAAGGCAAAGCTCGCCGACCGCTCGCCCGCGGGGATCCGCAAGGGACACGATCTCTACCGCTACGGGCTGAAGCAGCTGGCGACGATCGACCCCACCAAGCTCTCCGGCATGGACCTCGTCAACTACGAAACCTTCCGCGGCCCCTGGGAGGATTATGTCAAAGCTTACGACACGTTCAGCTACGGCCTTCACAGCTGGCCTGAACCGCACCCGGTGACGCAGCTCAGCGGCACCTACCGCTCGATTCCCGACTTCCTCACCAACCAGCACAGCATCGCCAACGCCGCCGATGCCGAGGCCTATCTCGCGCGCTGCGCCGATTTCGCGGTCCAGCTCGACAATGAAACCGGACGGATTCAGGCCGATCACGCCGCGGGCATCATCCCGCCCGATTTTGTCATCGACCGCGCGCTGGGCCTGTTCGACAGCATCATGGCGCCCGCGCCCGACGCGAATATCCTGACCACCAATATCAAGGCCAAGACCGCCGAAATCCCCGGCAATTGGGCAACGCGCTGCGCCGCGATCGTTCGCGATAAAATCTATCCCGCGATGCAGCGCCAGGCCGCCGAACTCCGCGCCGTTCGCCCGCGCGCGACGCACGACGCCGGCGTGTGGCGCCTGCCGAAGGGCGACGAATATTATGCCTATGCGCTGCGGTTCGCGACGACGACAGGCATGTCGGCCGAAGAGGTTCACCAGCTCGGCCTCGACCGGATGGCCGCGCTCACCGCGCGCGCCGACGCGATCTTCAAAAAGCAGGGCATAACGAAGGGCACCGTTGCCGAGCGCCTGCGCGCGCTCGGCAAGGATCCGCGCTTCCTCTATCCCAACACCGACAAGGGCAAGGCCGACCTCATCGCCAAACTCAACGAGCAGATCCAGGAAATCCAGCGCCGCCTGCCCGAGGCGTTCGGCCGCCTGCCGAAAGCGAAATGCGACATCCGCCGCGTCCCGCCGGAGATCGAGGCAGGTGCGCCGGGCGGCTATTATCAGATCCCGGCCGCCGATGGATCGCGCCCCGGCGCTTATTATATCAACCTGCGCGACACCGCCGAAAACCCCAGCTGGACGCTGCCGACGCTGACCTATCACGAGGCATCGCCGGGGCATCACCACCAGATCGCGCTCGCGCAGGAAGCGACCGGCATCCCGCGTCTGCGCCGTCTGCCCGCCTATTCGGTCTATACCGAGGGGTGGGGCCTCTATGCCGAACAGCTCGCCGACGAAATGGGCGTCTACGAAAACGATCCGTGGGGCCAGCTCGGCTATCTGCAATCCTACATGTTCCGCGCCGCGCGCCTCGTCGTCGACACCGGCCTCCACCATTTTCGCTGGAGCCGCGAAAAGGCGATCGCCTATTACAACGACTCGCTCGGCACCGCCGAAGCGTCGAACATCACCGAGATCGAACGCTATTGCGTGTGGCCGGGGCAGGCGACCAGCTACATGGTCGGCCAGACGCGCTGGGTCGCAATCCGCGAAAAGGCGAAGGCTGCGCTCGGCGACAAGTTCGACCTGCGCGGCTTCCACGACACTGCGCTGTCGGCGGGCGCGATGCCCGCTTCGGTGCTCGAATCGCTGATCGACCGCTGGGTCGCCGCACAAATGGCCTGATGCTTCTCCGCCCGCCCCCGATCCTTCCGAAGCCGGCCTGACGGTGGCGCTTCGGCAGGATCGGGGGCAGCGGTTTGTCTAGGGCGCCGCAAGCGTCAGCAACCGCGCCGCCAGCTCCAGCGCCGCCGACCGGCTCTCGCCCGCGCGCATCCCGATGAAATGCGCCGCCGGATTGGGCTCGGCGCGCGGCGAAACATAGGCCAGCCGCCCCGACGCCACCGCCGCGGAGGCGAGCGGACTGCGGAGCAGCGCCACGCCCAGCCCCGCCTCGGCCGCGGTCAGCACCGTATCATAATCCTCGAACCGCCGGTCCTGCCAGCGCGGGCGATAGCGCGACCCGGCAACGCCCAGCCACGCGCGCCAATGCGCGACATCTGAATCGTGCAGCAGCGGATGCCGCAGCAGCGCCTCGGCATCGGCATCGACGCCGATCTTCGCCGCCAGCTCGGGCGCCGCGGCGGGACGCAGCGTCTCGCGAAACAGCAATTGCGTCTCAAGCCCCTCCCACGAACCGCGCCCGTACCGGATCACAATATCGGCTTCCTGCGCGGTCAGGTCGATCGGGCGGTGATCCATCGCCACCTCGACATGAATATTGCCGCGTTCCAGCTCGGCGAGGCGCGGCAACAGCCACAGGCGCGCGAACGCGGGCACCACCGCCAGCCGCACCGTCGGACGCCCTCGCCGCGGCCGCCACTGGTCGGCGCTGCGCGACAACAGGCCCAGCGCCTGCCGCGCCTCGGCGGCGAACCGCTGTCCCGCGGGGGTCAGCCGAACCCCACGCCCATGCCGCGCGAACAGGCTGGTGCCCAGCCAGCTTTCCAGCGCCGCGATCCGGCGGCTGACCGATCCGTGCGTGATGCCCATTATCTCGGCCGCGCCGGTGAACGACCCCGCCTCCGCCGCGGCGAGCATTGCATTGAGTCCGTCGAGCGGTGGCAGCGGGTCCAAGCTGTGCGTCATACGCACATAAAGCTCTCGATCGGTGCGATATGTCAAGAATCGAAATTGTCGCAATGGCTGCGGCATGATCCAGCACATTCTCCCCGTTCGCACCCTGTTCACCGCCACCGCGCTGCTTGCGCTCGCCGCCCCTGCGCTTGCGCAGCGGGTCGACGAAAACGCCGCGCTCGACGCCGAGGACGCCTTCGGGTCGAACATCGGCGGCGAGGGCCTGGGCATCTACGATCCCGGCGACGTTCGCGGCTTCTCGCCAACCGACGCAGGAAACGTTCGCATCGAAGGCCTTTATATCGACCGTCAGACCGAACTCACCAGCCGCCTCGTCGCGGGCAACCGCATCCGTATCGGCCCCACTGCGCTCGGCTATGCCTTTCCCGCGCCCTCGGGGATCGCCGACTATCGCATCCGCGCGGCCGAAGACGACGCCGTGCTCAGCATCGCAGCGAAGGGGGACAGCTTCGGCGGCTGGCTGGTCGAGGGCGACGCGCTGCTCCCGCTCGACGGCCGCGCGCTCGGCCTTGCGGGCGGCGCCGGCTTCTACCGCAACCAATATGCCTTCCGGAACAGCAACGATGTGCTCTCGACCTCGCTGTCGCTCGTCTGGCGCCCGAATGATGTCACAGAGATCAAGCCGTTCTGGAGCCGCATCGAAGTCGATGACGAGGAATCCTATCCGATCGTGATCGGCGACGGCCAGAGCCTGCCCGCGCGCATGACGCGCCGCCGCTTTCTCGGCCAGAACTGGGCGGATTATGAGGTGGAGCGCGTGACCTATGGCGCGCTCGGCCGCACCCGGCTCGGCGACTTCACGCTGCGCGGCGGCCTCTTCCGCTCGGCGAATATCACCACCGAAGGCTATACCCTGCTACTCGATGCCGCGCCGCCCGGCACGCTCGCCGCGCGAACGGTGACCGCGAACCCGCGCCGCTCGAACGCCTCGACCAGCGGCGAGATGAATATTGCGCGCGCCTTCGGAACCGGCAAGCTGCGCCACGAACTGCTGTTTTCGGTCCGCGGCCGCGCGCAAACTCGCTTCTATGGCGGGTCGGATCGCCGGTCGATCGCGCCCGCGCCTTTCGATGAGGAACTTGCGGTCGAGCGGCCCGATTTCATTTTCGGCCCGCGCACCGAAGACAAGGTCCGGCAATGGACCGCCGGGCTGGCGTGGCAGGCGCGCATCGACGGGTTCGCTCGGATCAACCTGGGTCTCCAGCGCACCGATTACAGCAAACGCGTGACGACACCCGCCGGCGCGCTCCCGCAATCGACCGCGAAACCCTGGCTGTTCAGCGTCGCGGCCGAGATCGACCTGGCCCCGTCGCTCGCGCTCTACGGCGGGACCGCGCGCGGGCTGGAGGAAAGCGACGTCGCCCCCGAAACCGCGGTCAACCGCGACGAAGCGCCACCGGCGATCCGTACGCGGCAGGTCGACGGCGGGCTGCGCTGGAAGACCGGCGCGATGACGCTGATCGGGGGCGGTTTCGCGATCGAGAAACCCTATTATGGCCTCGATCAAGGCAATCTCTTCCGCCGCCTCGGCACCGTCACCCACCGCGGCATCGAAGCCTCGCTCAGCGGCTCGCCCGGCGCCGGGCTTACTCTCGTAGCGGGAGGCGTGCTTCTCGACGCGACGCTCTCGGGCGAAGAGGTCGCCAGCGGCAGCATCGGCCGCCGCCCGATCGGCACCCCTTCGCGCATCCTGATCGGCACGATCGACTGGCGCCCGGCGCCGGTCCCGGCCTTATCGTTCGACATCGGCATCCAACATGCCGGCGGTCGTTACGCCGATGCCGCCAACATTGTCCGCGTCCCCGCACGCACCATGGTTGACCTCGGCGCGCGCTATCGCTTCCGCATAGGTGCCCTGCCCGCCGTGTTGCGCATTCAAGCAACGAGCCTGTTCAACACCTACGGCTGGAATGTGGAAGCCAACAATGCCTTCACTTACACCCCATCGCGCCAGCTTCTCGCGCGAATAGCCGTCGATCGCTGATCGCTCCAGCCCATTTCCCGGCAGGTTCCCGCTTCTTGCGGACGTCATCGATTTCGCCGCGCAAAAGCGCAGATTCACACCATAATGCCTCGAATTTTTAGATCCCTGTTGTTAATGAGACTGACTCGCATTAGACGGCGTCGCGACTCGTCCGAACAATCAGGGGAAAATCAAAGTGAAAATTGCGCGTATCGCCATGCTCGCCTGCACCGCGCTGGCCGGCGGCACCGCCTTTGCCGACGAGGCCGCTTCGGCTGCGATCGAGGATCAGGACCAGATAGTCGTCACCGGCTATGCGGGGACAAAGACCGATACCGCGCTTGTCGAACTGCCGCAGCCGGTCAAGGTCATCACCGCCGACCAATATGAGGCGCAGGGCGCGATCAGCATCAGCGATACGGTGAAATATGCCGCGGGCGTGCTCGCCAACCCCTATGGCCGCGACACGCGCGTCGACGGCTTCAACGTCCGCGGCATCGACGCGCTGCAGTTCCGCGACGGGATGCGCGACATCTTCTCCTACTATGCCAGCATCACCTCGGACCCCTATAATTTCGACCGCGTCGAAATCGTCCGCGGTCCGGCGTCGGTGCTGTTCGGCCAGGGCTCGATCGGCGGCCTCGTCAACCTCGTGTCGAAAGCCCCGGGCTTCGAAACGCAGGGCGAAATCAACCTCGTCTATGGCAGCTTCGACCGCAAGGAAGTGCTCGCCGACGTCAACCTCGCGCTGTCGGACAGCTTCGCAATCCGCGCCGTCGGCCGCGCGCGCGACGCGGGCACCTATGTCGACCATGTGCCCGACGACCGCGTGATGTTCGCCCCTTCCGTCCGCTGGCAGCCGACCCCCGACACCGACATAATCCTCACCGGCCTCTATCAGGAGGACGACACGGGCTCGACGTCGCAGTTCCTGCCGATCATCGGCACCTTCCGCCCCAACCCCGGCGCGCCGGGACCGCTCGACCCCTACACCTTCGTCGGTAAGCCCGGTTGGGACCGCTACGCTGGCCGTTCGCTGCAAGGCATGGCGAGCGTCACGCACGACTTCTCCGACGCGGTGCGGCTCAGCCTCAAGGCGCGCTATATCGACAGCGACCTTGAATATTTCACCCATTATGCGAACAGCTATTCGAACCCCACCGACCCCTTCGCCGCCGACCGCCGCACCATCGGCCTCTACGCCGACGCCAGCGACGCGCGGATGAACGTCTTTTCGACCGACAACAATCTCCAGTTCAATTTCAGCACCGGCGCCAATATCGAGCACAAGCTGCTCGTCGGCATCGACTACAGCTGGAACAAGGTCGGCAAGCGCGGTGTGTTCGGCTTCGAAACGATCGACCTCTACGACATCGATTATGACGCGCTGCTCACCTACGATCCGACCGGCCCGTTCGCCTATGATTCGCAGAAACAGCTCGGTGTCTATGTCCAGGACCAGATCCGCTTCTTCGACCGCGTGTCGGTCGTTCTCGGCGCTCGGCGCGACCGCGTGACCTCGTCGGCGGGGAACAAGGACAATGCGACGACCTTCCGCGCGGGCATCATCGGCGAGATCGGCGCGGGCTTCTCGCCCTTCGTCAGCTATACCGAAAGCTTCCTGCCGATCGCCGGACGCAACGAAAATGCCGACGGCAGCGTCGGCGATCCGTTCCGCCCGCAGACCGGCGAACAATGGGAAGCCGGGATCAAGTGGAACCCGCGCCCTGGCACACTCGTCACCGTCACCGGCTTTCGCGTCAAGGAACGCAACCGCGTGCTCTATCTCGCGGGCGGCGGCACCGCGCAGTCGGGCGAGCTGACCACCAAGGGCGTCGAGGTCGAGGCGAGCCACACGCTCCCCGGCAATTTCGACCTGCTCGTCAATTACGGCTATAACAAGCTGAAGTCGGAGGTGAATACCGACCTCGACTATCTGCCGCGCCACATCGCCTCGATCTGGTCGACCAAGACCTTCGGGCTGGTCGATGAAGCGCAGCTGCGGCTCGGCGCCGGGGTCGTCTACACGGGCAAGCGCCGCTCGACGGGGCCCGCCTGGTCGCTGGTCACCCCCAGCTATACGACGGTCGATGCGCTCGCCGAGATCAACTGGAACAACTGGCGTTTCGCGGTCAACGCGACGAACCTGCTGGGCAACAAGTTCTTCGCATCGTGCCTCGCGCGCGGCGACTGTTTCGTCGGCGCGCCGCGCAATGTGATGGCGACCGTGGGCTACCGCTTCCGGTGAGCGCGACCGCGCCCCTCGTGTGGATCGGCGCCGCGGCAACGGTCGCCGCGGTGCTGCAACTCCGCCGCGCGTGGAGCCTGCCGCGCCGCTCGGCGATGCAGAACGGCATCGGCTGGGCGCTGATGCTCGCGGGCGCAGCGCTCGCGCTCGCCGGCGACGGCGCGTGGGGGCTCGCGGTCGCCTCGCTTTTCGCCATGACCGCCGCCGCTTTGCTGCTTGCGCACGCCGGCTGGACCGCCCCCGCCAGCAAGGCGCGCGCGTCGGACCGCAAGGCGCATATGCTCCCCGAAGCGGGCGAGCCCCGACACCTCGGCCGCCGCCTGCTGACCTTCCTCCTCACCGTCCCGCTTGCCTTCGCCGCGTCGCTGCTCGCCGCACTTGGCGCGCGCGCGCTCGCGGGCCTCGCAGGGTGGAGCGACGCCGACGGCAATGCGATGACGCTGCTGCTGCTCCCGCTCCTCTGGGGCATCCTCGCCTTCGCGCTGCTCATGCTGCCGCGCCGCCGTTCGCAATATATGCTGCTCGCCATCCCCGCCGCCGCCGGCCTCGGCCTGATCTTCATCGGAGGCGCTCTGTGACGCTTGCCATTTCCAAGGACGCGGTGCAGCGCGCGCTGTCGGGCCACGCCGCGATCGGCCTGCTCGCCTCGGCGCTGCTCTACCTCATCTGCCTCACCGGCACCGTCGTCGTTTTCTATCAGGAATGGCAGCGGATCGAGCAGCCCGGCGCCCCCGAAATGGCGGCGATCGCCCCCGATGCCGTCCAGCGCGCCGTCGCCGCCGTCCTCGCCACCGAAAAGGACAAGCCCGGCACGACGCACCTCTATGTCCACATGCCCGTCGAAGGCCTGCCGCGCACGACGATCACCACCGACCATCAGGCGTTCCATATCGAACCCGATGGCCGCATCTGGGGCCGCGAGGAGGTCGCCTGGGCCGATTTTCTGCTCGGCGCCCATTATGCGCTCAACATCCCCGGCCTCGTCGGAATGACGATCGTCGGCATCTTCGGGGTGATGATCGTCGCGCTGGCGCTGTCGGGCGTCGTCGCGCACCCGCGCATCTTCCGCGATGCCTTCCGCCTCCGCGCGCGCGACAATCACGGCGTCGGACTCGCCGACTGGCACAATCGGCTGAGCGTCTGGACCCTGCCCTTCTCGCTCGCGATTGCGCTCACCGGCGCGATGATCGGCCTCGGCGTCGTCGGCGCCTATGGCCTCGCCGCGGCTTTTTACAAAAATGACGTCGAGGCCGCCTATGCGCCGATCTTCGGCGAAGAAGCCGCGCCCGACGCCGCCCCCGCCCCGCTCGCCAATGTCGCCGCGCCGCTCGCCTGGCTGGCAAAGAATCGTCCCGACGTCCGCCCGACCTATATCATCCTCCACGATCCGCAGACGCGCGGCCAGCATATCCAGCTGATCGCCGAACATCCGCGCCGCCTGATCTACGGCGAAACCTATGAGTTCGGCGCAGACGGCAGCTATCATGGCAAGGTCGGCCTGTCCGACGGGCATATGGGGCAGCAACTCGCCGCCTCGACCTATAATCTTCATTTCGGCAATTACGGCGGCCTGCCGGTCAAGCTCGCCTATATTATCTTCGGCCTCGCGCTCACCATCGTCGTCGCCACGGGCACGTCGATCTGGCTCGGCAAGCGCCAGCGGCGCGGCCTCCATGAACCACGGCTCCGCGCGGGCTGGGACGGCGTCATCTGGGGCGTCCCGCTGGCGCTGACGCTCACCTTCCTCGCGCGCATCCTCGTCGGCAATGGTGCGCCGCTCATCGCAATCTTCTGGACGCTGACGATCGCGATCCCGCTGCTCGCGATCATGCGCCCCCGTCCGCGCCCGAAAGCGCTGCTCCAGCGCCTGCTCGCCGCAGCGCTGATCGCCACGACCCTTGTCGCGATGGCCCAAGCCGCGGCGGCCTGACCTTCGACGTTTCAGGCGGCGGCGGGTGCATCCCCCACCGCCGGCTCGGTCAAAACCCGCATCCGCATCGCCTCCCAGTCGGGAAAGCGCCAGAAGGTCGGACTGTCGCGCCCCACGATGCGCGGATGCTCGGCCGACGGCGCGATCACGTGGTCAACCGGCGCGATCTCCGACAATGTCGCGCAATCGAAAAAGGCGCGCACGACGACATCCTCGCCCCCCTCGCCCGCGCTGCCCGCGACCAGCCCCAGCTCGCCCGTCGACAGCCGCACCAATGTCCCCACCGGGAAAATGCCCAGGCTGTCGGCAAAGCGGTCGAGCAGCACCGGGTCGAAATGCCCTGCCCACCCCTGCATCGCGGTCAGCGCCTCGCACGGGCTCCACGCCTCCTTGTACGGCCGGTTCGACGTCACCGCGTCATACACGTCGCAGATCGCCCCCATCCGCGCCGCGAGCGACAGCGCCTCGCCCGCCAGCCGCCCCGGATAGCCCGACCCGTCGACCTTCTCATGGTGCCGCAGGCACAGGTCCAGCGCCGCGTCGGGCACGCCGGGCGACGCGGCAAGCAACGCGTGCCCCGCAACCGGGTGCGAGCGCACCGACCGCATCTCCGCCTGCGACAGCCGCCCCGGCTTGTTCAGCACCGCATCGGCGACCGCGACCTTGCCGACATCGTGGAGCAGCCCCGCGATCCCCAGATCGTCGACTTCATCCTCCTCCAGTCCCAGGTGGCGCGCGAAATTGGTCATCAGCGCGCAGACCGCGACCGAGTGGAGATAGGTATATTCGTCCTTTTCCTTTAGCCGGACGAGGTTGATCAGCGCCTTGGCATCGCGCGCGATCGACGCCGCGATCGCGCGCGACAGCCGCGCCATCCGCCGCGTATCGACCGCGCGGCCCAGCCGCGCCGCGGCGAACATGTCGGCGACCCCCTCGCGCGTGCGCTCGATCGTGCGCCGCGCGCGGCGGCATTCGGCGGCATAACCGCGGCGACCGCGCGGCACGTCGCGCGCCTCGGGCTGCGGCGGGCCGAACGGCACGGCGGCGCGCGATCGGCCCTTGTCGCCTTCGAACAAGCGAGCGCAGTACCCCGGCGAAGGCCGGGGTCCAGGGCGGCCAGAAGCAGGCGTCGCGCCGTCACGCTCTGGGCCCCGGCTTTCGCCGGGGTACGCGGGTTTGCGCAAAGGCTCACGCAATGTTGCCGAGTTTGCCTCGGCCTTTTCGCGCCCGGGCGGCGGCGCCCCGCGTTCTGCGGTCCCCACCGCCGCTTCGCCGACGGGCACCAGGCTGCGGTCGACATCGATCACCAGCGCGTCGATGTCGGCCAGCCGGATCCGGCGCAGCTGCTCCGCGGTTTCGACGCGGAAATGCCGCCGCCAGAATGGATGATCGAACCACGAACCGTCAAAGGCGTGGATGAACATGCCGATCTCGGCGTCCTCCGGTCTGATTCGAACAAGCATATTTCGGTCCCACCGCGCCCCGTTAAGGACGCGCATGGTCAAGATACGGCAGGGGGCGTGTCATATTAAGCGGCGGGGTAACCATCGCCTTCCCGGCAAGGCGCCCGAAACGGCCGCTCTAACGTCTAGGGTCAGGACCCATGGCGCACATCACCGGCACTGCTGGGCTCGCCCGTCGTTTAGCGCGGCGTGCGCTCAATCGGCAACGCCTCCATTCCGTTCGTGTCGAGCGAAGTCGAGACACCCATGGACCCCCCGATCATTTGGGCAGGTAATAGCCGCGCGTCGCCTCGTCGCGCCGCGCGGCGCCGGTCGCGACCAGCGTTTCCAGCACCTGCTCGACGCGTTCGCGCCGTTTCGGCGTCGTCCGCCCGCCGAACGCCGCCGCCAGCACGGGCGCGGCGATCGGCGATTCGGCGCGTGCCAGCAGGTCGCGGACCGAGCGGATCTGGTCCAGCCCGTCGCTCGGCCATTTGACCGCCTCGACGCGCACGACCTCGCCCAGATCGGCCTCGACCTGCACCGCGCCCTTCACCTTGGCGGCCAGCCGCGGCTTCTGGAAATCGGGGCGCAGCCAGTGGACCACCCCCGCCTTCTCTTCGCCCGCGCGTTCCTGATTGAGCGCGACCAGCCGGACGAGCAATTCCTCTTCCGCCGCCTCCTGCTCCGCGCTCTTGTGCGTGCTGGGCGTCGTCCCGCCGGGCTTGCCGACCAGCGCTAGGCCCAGGTCGCTCCAGCCATAGGCGGCAAAGACTTCGCGGTCGATTTCGTCGTGCAGTTCCTTCAGGATCGCGATCTGCCCGGCGTCATAGGTGTCGCGCTCGGCATCGGTCAGCGGATCGCCGATCCCCGCGTCCAGCTCGCGCACCCGCTCCAGCGCATTGTACAGCCCCGTCATCGTCAGAAAGTCATGCGCCGCCAGCCGCTCCTTGCGAAAGGCGTCGAGCCGTTCGCCGAGTTCGGTCAGACGGCGAGATGGGTTCAGGGGGAATGGGAAAGGATCGAAGCACTTCGTCTTATTATAGCGAGGGCGATCTTCCAGCGTTCCTCCCGTTGTGAGAGCCCAGTGAACATGCAGGCGCGAGGAAAGGATCGCAAGATGATCGGCTGCGTCTGAGCCGATCGCTAAGAGCATATTGTCGGCACGCGTTGCGGCATCCAGGAACTGAAAAAAGCGATGTTTGGCGGTTTCACCAGTTGCGAGATAACGACCAATTCCTGCTGTATATTCGCGGAAGAGTGGAGCCGTTTCTCCAAACAACCACCAGTTGTTACGGCGAACTGCTCGATTGTTCTGGTCCCGCTCCGGTTTCACGCGATCAACGACGCGCTGATAGACAGCCGGAAAGCGATCCCTGACCTGCTCTGCTGTCAACCCAAATAGGTCGATCACCATCACGCCGCGCGGTCGCTGGGCTAGATCGCGTCCGTGCCGATAGTGAAGTATGTAGGCTTCCAAGCCCGGAACGCTGCCAAGCCCAAGACCAGCGGCCTCTTTGGGGGTTACGATAAAGCCTGCACCGTGAAGCTTCACGCCCGGGCTTGCTACAAGCTCATTCGCCAGCAAAGGCAGTGACTTTGACAGATCAGCACCGATACGTAGGTGCGAAGTTATCTTCCCTTCGGATTTATCCAGCTCCACCTTCGGCGCATCCGTGTTCAGCGCCGCCTCGCCGACCACCTCGGCCAGCACCCCCTCATGATTGCCCACCTGTGCGACTGTCATCGCGATCCGCACCGCCGCCTTGTCCGCCGATTTCATCCAGGGATGGTCGGGCACGGCATAGATCAGGCTCAGCGGGTCTTTGGCATTCATCCACCACTCGACCACGCGGCGGCTGAACGTCTGGGTGATCGAATTGGTGGTGATGAAGCCAAAGCGGCGCAGCGGGTTGACCGCGCCCTTCTTCGCGGGCTTGGCGGTCAGCCGCCGCGCCGCCTCGTCCCAGAAATGCATCACGAAATCGGCGCCGCCGGGCACATCGGGCCGCACCTTCCAGCACGCCTCGGCATAACCGTCGCCCAGTTCGGCGCGCATGTCCTTGCCGCCGATAAAGGGCGGATTGCCGACGATAAACTCCGCCTCGGGCCACGCCGCCCGGCGCGGTTTCACATAATGATAGGTTTCCTTGCGCGCCGTCTCGTCGGGCACTTCCTCGCCGGTGATCGGGTGCAATTTCCTGGTCACCCCGTCCCAGATGGTGATGAGGTTCCCTTGTCCGTCGCGCGCCAGTTCCCTGGCGTCATAGGCGATCAGCGCATCCTGATGCCGGATCGTGCCATAGGCGTTCAGGATCGGCTCGGGGATGTCCTTCACATCGACCGTCTTCAGCTGCCATTTCAGAAAACCGATCCACAGCACCAGATCGGCGATCGGCACCGCGCGCGGGTTCAGCTCCAGCCCGAAAAACTGCCGCGGGCTGACCGTTTCGCCGTCCAGCAACAGCTTCGATTCGCTTTCGCCCAGCGCGTCGAGCGCGTCGAGCACCTCGCCCTCCAGCCGCTTCATCAGTTCCAGGCTGACATACAGGAAATTGCCCGTGCCGCACGCCGGGTCCAGTACGCGTAGGGTACAGAGCCGGTGGTGGAAATCGCGCACCGCCTGCAACGCCGCGTCATGCGCGCCGCGTTGCCGCAGATCCTCGACCGCCGCCTTGACCTCTTCCCAATCGGCGCGCAGCGGCTCCATGATCGTCGGGATCACCAGCCGCTCGACATAGGGGCGCGGCGTATAATGCGCGCCCAGCTGCGACCGCTCGGTGGGGTCGAGCGCGCTTTCCAGCAACGTGCCGAAAATCGCCGGTTCGACATCGCCCCAGCGCCGCCTGGCGGCATTGTGCAGCTCCAATATGTCGTCCTGGTCGAGCTTCAGCGCGCGGCTGTCCTTGAACAGCGCGCCGTTGAACCGCTTGATCGATGCATTCAGGTGCGGCGCATAACCGCCGCTGTCCATCACCCGCCACAGGCTTTCCAGCGCGGGCGCGAAATGTTCGGGCGTGTCGATCATCTGGTGCAACAGCCGCTCGAACCCGCGATTGGGGATCAGGCGCTGCGCCTCATCCTCCGGCCCGACATCCTCGGCGAACATCGTGAACAGGCACCGCATCAGGAACTGCGCGATGTCGACCGGCGCATATTTCTTTTCCAGCCGTTTGGCGATCTTTGCCAGCCGTTCGGCGATGTCGCGCGTCACCTCTGCCGCGCGCAGCGTCGGGTTCAGCGTCTGCGGCGCGGTCCAGATCGCCGCCAGCCGTTCCTGCACCTCGGGCAGCAGCAGGTCGTCCATCGACAGGCGGTAGTTCTGCCGGTCGGGGAAATGGTCGTAATTCTTCCCCAGCCCCGAAAAATCGGCGTAAACCTCGATCACATTGCCGACATCGACGATCAGCAGGAAGGGCGGGTATCCATGATCGACCGGCAGCGCGCGGGCGTAATCCTCCGCCTGCCGCCGCGCCGCGATCATCACCTTGTCCCAGCTTTTGGTCCCGCGTTTGGCGTGACCCAGTTTCTGCGCGGTCTCGATCCCCGCCAGCGCCAGCTGCTCGCTCTCGATCGCCTGTTGCCGCTTCGCCGACTGTTTCGCTTCCAGCACAAAGCATCCGCGCTTGTAACAGTCGATCCGGCCCGTCGAACTGGTGCCGTTCGGGTGGCGGAACGTCACATTGCGTTCGAACACATAATCGTTGAACCGCGTTTCCTCGCGCGCAAACTCGGGCTGCGGCAGGCCAAGCGCGCCGGTCAGCCGCTCGACGAACAGTTGATAGTTCGACATTTCCGAACCGCCCGAAGGCTTTACCTCCGCGACCAGTTTCTCCAGCCGTTCGATGCTGATGTCCCCAACGCCCATGGCGTGGTGTTAATCGGCTATCGCAAAACTGGCTAGCGCGATTCAGTCCCCCGCAAAATCGAACGCGCTCGCCCCGCGCTCGCCATCCCTGAACCGCAGTGGTCTTCCCAGCGGCGGCATCGACCGTTGCACGCATCCCGTGCGCGTGCAGCGGCGGCACCCGAGGCCGATCGGCGTCGCGGGGCTGCGCATCAGGTCGATCCCGCGCGCGGCGATCAGCGGCGCCGCGACCTTGGCATCGACCCCGACGCACACGGCAAAGCGCGCGGGCGTGCCGCTGCCCGTCGCGCCCGGCGCCGCGACATTGCGGCTTTGCGTGAACCAGCGCGATCCATCCTCCAGCTCGACCAGATCGGCGATCACTTCGCCCGGCCGCGCAAAGGCTTCGTGGATGCCCCACAGCGGACAGCGCGCGTCGCCGTCGGTCAGCGGCGACTGGCTCGCCCCGGCGTACCGCTTGCTCCCCTGCCCCGCGCGGTCGATGCGCAGCATGAAAAAGGGCAGCCCGCGCGCGCCGACGCGCTGGAGCGTCGTCAGCCGGTGCGCAACCTGCTCGAACCCCGCGCCAAAGCGCCGCTGGAGCAGCAGCAAATCATATCCCGTCGCGTCGCATGCCCGCAAAAAACGGCTGTACGGCATCATCAGCGCCGCGGCGAAATAGTGGATCAGGTGCCGCTCGAACAGCCGCGCCGCCGCGCTCTCGGCAAATTCGGCGCCCGCGACCAGCGCGTCGATCTCGCCCTTCGCCTCGATCTGCGCGAGCGTCGCCGCCGCCTGAAAGGTCCGCGACGCGGGGCGCAGCAGTTCGCTCAGCATAAGTTGCCGCGCGTGCCAGTCGAGCCAGCGCAGCCGATCGGGCATCACGTCGGCGGGCAAAATGCGGATGCCGAGCTGGTGGCGCGTGCGCAAACGCTCTGAAATCGTGCCATAAAGGTCGCCGCCCGCCAGCCGCAGCTCGTCGGCCAGCTCCTCAGCCCGCGCGTCCAGATCGGGGAAATGGTTGCGCCATTTCTCGATCGCGCGGCGCACCGCGGCAACTTCGGGCGCGTCGCCGTCACTTTCGCTTGCCGCTTCGGGCGCCGCGTCGAACAGCCGCGCGAACGCCGCGGCGGTCGCGGGCGCGGTCTGAAGCCATTCCTCGACCTCCTCGGCGCCGATCCCCAGGTCGGCGAAGCGCGGGTCGGCGAGCCGGCGCTTGAGCCCAGCCGCGCCCCCCGGCACCTCCTCGCCGCCCAGGGTCGCGGCATCGAACGCAAAGCGTTCGGCCAGCTTTACCAGCACTGTGGCCGACAGCGGCCGCTGACCATTCTCGATCAGGTTGAGGTAACTCGGCGAAATGTCGAGCGCGTCGGCCATGGCGGCTTGGGTCATCCCCGCCTCGCGCCGCACCCGCCGCACCGCCGGCCCCGCAAACACCCGCCGCTCGCTCATTTTGTAACTTTCTTTACAATATTACATGTCGCTTTACACCTATTGGCCATATTTCACAAATATTATTGACAAATCTTTTCCCTTTTCGCGACACCTTCGCCAACTTCCACCCATCACCTCCGCACAAGGATACGACGATGGGTTATCAGGAAGACATGGCACAGGCCGGCCGCCTCATCCGCGACTATGACGGCACCTGGGACGGCATCAGCGGCGAAAGCGTCGCCCGGATGCGCGCCCAGAACAAGTTCCGCACCGGCCTCGACATCGCCCGCTACACCGCGCGCATCATGCGCGCCGACATGGCCGCCTATGACGCCGATCCCGCGAACTACACCCAGTCGCTCGGCTGCTGGCACGGCTTCATCGCCCAGCAAAAGATGATTTCGATCAAGAAGCATTTCGGCACCGTCAAGGGTCGCTACATCTATCTGTCGGGCTGGATGATCGCGGCGCTGCGCAGCGAATTCGGTCCGCTGCCCGACCAGTCGATGCACGAAAAGACCAGCGTTCCCGCGCTGATCGAGGAAATCTACACCTTCCTCCGCCAGGCCGACGCCCGCGAGCTCGGCATGCTGTTCCGCGATCTCGACGCCGCGCGCGCCGAGGGCGACGAGCTCAAGGCGAAACAGGTTCAGGCCGCGATCGACAATCACGAAACGCACGTCGTGCCGATCATCGCCGACATCGACGCGGGCTTCGGCAATGCCGAGGCGACATACCTCCTCGCCAAGAAGATGATCGAGGCCGGCGCCTGCGCGCTGCAGATCGAAAATCAGGTCTCGGACGAAAAGCAGTGCGGTCACCAGGACGGCAAGGTCACCGTCCCGCACGAGGATTTCATCGCGAAAATCCGCGCCTGCCGCTACGCCTTCATGGAACTCGGTGTCGAGGACGGCATCATCGTGACGCGCACCGACAGCCTCGGCGCCGGCCTGACCAAGCAGATCGCCTTCTCGAAGGAACCCGGCGACCTCGGCGACCGCTACAACAGCTTCCTCGATTGCGAAGAAGTCGACGGCGCGGGCAACCCCGGCGACGTGCTGATCAACCGCGACGGCAAGCTGATGCGTCCGAAGCGCCTGCCCTCGAACCTCTATCAGTTCCGCCCCGGAACCGGCGAGGACCGCTGCGTGATGGATTGCATCGCCAGTCTCGAGAACGGCGCCGACCTCTTGTGGATCGAGACCGAAAAGCCGCACATCGAACAGATCGCGGGCATGGTCGATCGCATCCGCGAAGTCTTCCCGAATGCGAAGCTTGCGTACAATAATTCACCGAGCTTCAACTGGACGCTGAACTTCCGCCAGCAGGTGTTCGACAGCTGGCAGGCCGAGGGCAAAGACGTCAGTGCCTATGATCGCGCCAAGCTGATGAGCGTCGATTATGACGGCACCGAGCTCGGCGAAGAAGCCGACAACCGCATCCGCACCTTCCAGCGCGACGCAGCAAAGCGGGCGGGCATCTTCCACCACCTCATCACCCTGCCGACCTATCACACCGCGGCGCTGTCGACCGACAATCTGGCCAAGGAATATTTCGGCGACGAAGCGATGCTGGGCTACGTCAAGGGCGTCCAGCGCGCCGAAATCCGTCAGGGCATCGCCTGCGTGAAGCACCAGAATATGTCGGGCAGCGACATCGGCGACGACCACAAGGAATATTTCGCTGGCGAAGCAGCCCTGAAGGCTGCTGGCAAGGACAACACGATGAACCAGTTCGCCGCTTAAGCGAGTTCGGCGCGAGGGGCCCGTTGCAACCCCTCGCGCCAACCCTCTTGGCGCGGGACGCCTTTGCAAACTCGTCCCGCGCCTCCCGAGCTTTCCTGGGGAGGAAAGCCTGTCCGCCGGAAGCCGCAAAGCTTCCGGCGGGCATTTTATTGAGGCAAGGGCACTTCCTCGTCGCGCGTCTTGATCAGCGACCAGATGATACCGCCCGCGATCAACGCCACGGTCACGCCCAGACTGACAAGCGGCGGGAACTTGTCGCCACCTAGTATAAAGTCGGCGACAAATATCTTCGACCCGATGAATACCAGCACCAGCGCAAGCGCATATTTAAGGTAATGGAAGCGGTGAACCATCGCCGACAAAGCGAAATACAGCGCGCGCAGCCCCAGGATCGCCATGATGTTCGACGTGTAGACGATGAACGTGTCGGTCGTGATCGCAAAGATTGCCGGCACGCTGTCGACCGCAAACACCAGGTCGGCCAGATTGATGACAACGAGCGCGAGGAACAGCGGTGTTGCTGCGAGGATCAGCTTGCCCGTCTTCCCGTCGGGCACGCGGACGAAGAACTTCTCGCCGTGCAACTCGTTGGTGATCGGGATATGCCGAGACAGCCACTTGACCACCGGGTTCCCCGCCACGTCCATCGGCTTTTCGCCCGCGAACAGCATCTTGATCCCCGTGAACACAAGGAAGGCCGCGAACACATAGAGCAGCCAGCCATATTCGGTGACGAGCGCCGCGCCTCCCGCAATCATGATCCCGCGCAGCACGATCACCGCGACGATACCCCAGAGCAGCGCGCGATATTGATAGCGCGGCGGAATCGCGAAGGTCGTGAAGATCAGCGAGATGACGAAGATATTGTCGATCGACAGCGCCTTCTCGATGAAGAAGCCGGTGTAATATTGCAGCCCCGCCTCGCCCCCTTTCGCGGCCCAGACCCACGCACCGAACGCGAGTGCGATTCCAATGTAGAGCGCCGAGAGCTTCAAGCTTTCGCCGATTCCCATTTCCTTGTTTTCCTTGTTCAGGATGCCAAGGTCGAAAGCCGTCAGCGCGATAACGATCGCGATAAAGGCCAGCCAAAACCAGGCCGGGGTGCCCAGCCAGTCAGCAAACAGAAATTCCATGGTCTTTTCCCTGGATATGCCGCGCGGGCCGCCGTTCGACAGCGCGCGCGGCGCGTGATCTGAAGTCTACAGGGCGAGCGCTGCGCGGGCCGACGGGTTTAGGGACCGCAAGGTCAGCGCGGCCAACCGCTCTTTAACTGCAAGCTTCAGCGTCTTTAGCCGGAGCAGCCGAAACGGGCTGGCGCTTTGACGCCGTGCTTCGCGCCGTTCGGCTTCGGCAAGCTGGCGATGGAGCAGAGCCAGACGATAGAAATTAGGATGAAAGATCATCGAAAAGGGCCTCCTGATTGATAAATCAAGCAGGTGACGCCGATGCCGAACCCTCGAACAGGGGGAGGAAGGGCCAGAGCATCGGTGTCACCCGATGCGGTCCGACATCACGCAGCGGGAAATATCCCGCCGACGCCAGAGGGGCCCGGCCCGCACAATCGCTATTTAGGTGGAGCCCGTGCGGCTTGCAAGTCCCCCCGTCATTGCGCGCGAAGATGCAGTTGCGAGACCCACAGCGCAAAAATCCCGGTTTCCTATGACCTACAGCTGCGTCAGCTCGAACCATTCGGCAAGATAACGTCGCTTCGTCTTGTCATACGCACGGTTCATCAGTCTTGGCGTAGCTCCTGACGCTTCATACGCGTTCAAGATTCATCGTTCCAATCCCCATTATCTCAAGGAGATCGTAAGCAATGCGGAAATTCGCAGGCTTTGTCGCAACTCTTTCTCTTACCATGGCAGCTGTTGCCGCGGCGCCGGCGGTTGCGCAGGATGCCGCCTCGGCGGCGGTGAATCTCTCGGTCGGAACCAAGGTCTTTGATTCCGAAGGCGTCGAGCTCGGCTCCGTTACGACCGTACAAGGCGCGAATGTCATCGTTGATCTGGGCTACGGCAAGCAGGTCACCCTCCCCAGCGCATCCTTTGGTATGCTTGAAAAAGGCCCGACCATCGGCGCGACCAAGGCGCAGGTTATGGCGGCCGTCGATCAGGCCGCAGCCGCAGGCGAAGCGCAGCTGACCGCAGCGCTGCAACCTGGTGCCGACGTGCGCAGCGCGAACGGCACCGCGGTGCTTGGCAAGGTGAAGCTTGCGGATGCCGAGGGGGTCGTGCTGACGACGCCGAGCGGCGAAGTCAAACTGCCGCGTAACGCATTTTTCATGGGCCAGGCTGGTCTTCAAACCAGCTTTACCGCCGAGCAGTTCGCAGCCGCAATGAAGGAAGTAAATACCGCCGCCGCTGCCGATGATGCCGCGGTTGCCGCCGCACTCGTCACCGGTGCCGAAGTTCGCAGCCTCAAAGGCGCAGCAGTGCTCGGCAAGGTGAAATCCGCAAGCGCCGAAGCTGTGGTGGTCACTACACCCGCCGGCGAAGATGTTAGCCTGCCGCGCGACGCCTTTCTGATGTCACCATCCGGACTCGCAGCGGCATATACCGCAGAGCAATTCGCGGAGGCGGTCACGCAGGCCACTGGCGGTCGGCCAGCCAACTGAGCATTTCAGAGATTCTGAGAAAAAAGGGCGCTGATGCATTACTTCAGCGCCCTTTTTTAATCCTGATTGTTGCCCATCGCCGGTAACCTGCCCGAGCTTTAACGACCAGCGCCTATCGACGAGCACATATGTTGCGATAACCAGAAACTCTGTGCCGTCGACCTCGACAGCTTTGGTGCCCCTGGCCGGACTCGAACCAGCACTCCTTGCGGAACTCGATTTTGAGTCGAGCGCGTCTACCAATTTCACCACAGGGGCCCGTGGACGGCGACGGCGCGGACTTCGACTCCCCGCGCTCGCCGATGCGGGGCAGCCGTTGCCACAAAAAGATACTTTCCGTCTAGTGGATAAGCGGCTTCGTGCATAAGATGAGGCATATGATTGAGCAGAACAAGGCATGCCCCGCCCCCACCGAGGCGCCTCTCGCGCCCGCTTTCGGCCCCGGACGGATCGCGATGGCAGCGGCCATCGTGATCGCTATCGTCGGCGTCGCATGGCTCGCTGTCAGCCTGACGCGCTTTTTCATGCTGGTTTTTGCGGCCGTCGTGCTCGGCGCGGTGTTCGATGCGATCGCAAGTGCGCTCGTGCGCCGCGTGCGCGTCGGGCGTGGCATTGCGCTCGCGCTGTCGGTTGCCGGGATCGTGGCCGTCTTTGCCGGCGCCTTCATTCTCTTCGGATCGCAGCTCGCGCGCGAGATCGATACGATTCAGCAGCAACTGCCGCAGGCCCTGCGCGGAGTCGAGGCGTTCCTTGATCGCTATGGCCTTGGCGCGCGCGTGCGCGAACTCGCCGAGGTGGGGAGCCAGGATTTTTCGCAGCTCGTCTCGCAAGCCGGAGGCTATGCGCTCGCCGCGGGCAGCGGGGTCGCCGATTTCGTGCTTGTGCTCGTTGCGGCAATCTTCCTCGCCAGCGATCCCGCCACCTATCGTCGCGGGCTGCTCATGTTGATGCCTGCGCGCGCCGAGCCGACGGCGGCGCTCGCGCTCGACGATGCGGCGCGCGGACTGAAGGGCTGGATGGTGGGACAGGCCGTATCCTCGCTCGTCGTCGCGGCGCTCACCTGGGCGGGGCTTGCATTGCTCGGCGTGCCCGCGGCGGGCGGGCTCGGCCTGATTGCCGGCCTGCTCGACGTCATTCCAATGATCGGGCCGATCATTGCCGGCATCCCCGCCGTCCTGCTCGCCTTCACAGTGTCGCCGATGACCGCGCTGTGGACGCTGGTCCTGTTTCTGGTCATTCAGCAGCTTCAGGGCAATTTCCTGCAACCGATGATTCAGAAGCAAGCGGTCGACGTGCCGCCCGCGGTGCTGCTGTTCGCGGTCGTCGCGGCCGGGCTGTTGTTCGGGTTCCTGGGCGTGCTGCTCGCGGCGCCGTTGACGGTGGTGATCTTTGTGCTGATTCAGCGGGTGTATGTAAAAACCTTGCTGGGCAAGGACGTCAAGATCGCTGGGGCGGATTGAGGCTGTGACGAAAATCCGTTCGTGCTGAGCTTGTCGAAGCACCGTCCTTCTTTTTGTAGCATCAAAGAGAAGGAACGGCCCTTCGACAAGCTCAGGGCAAACGGAATAGGGGCTTGCTTCTTCCCCTACTTCTTCAGTTCCTTCGCCAGCGTCTTCGCCGTCGCCTTGCCATAGGGCGGTTTGAATCCAGCCAGCCCTGCGACATCGAGTTTGGGCTGGCGGTACACCGCGCGGGCGTGGCTGAACGTGCGAAAGCCGTCGACCCCGTGATAATTGCCCATTCCCGACGGTCCGACGCCGCCAAAGGGCAGATCCTCCATCGCGTTGTGGAACAGCACATCGTTGACCGTCACCCCGCCCGAGATCGTCCGCGTCAGTACGCGGTCCTCCTCGCTCTTGTCGTGCCCGAAATAATAGAGGCCGAGGGGGCGGTCGTGGGCGTTTACATAGTCGATGGCGTCGTCGATCGTCTTGTAGGTCTTGACCGGCAGGATCGGGCCGAAAATTTCCTCCTGCATCACTTTCATGTCGTCGGTCGGGTTGCGGACGATATGGAGCGGCATCTTGTGGCCGTTGGCGCTCGCGAAATCTTCTCCGCTCGGATTGACCTCGATCACCTCGGCGCCCTTGTCGCGCGCGTCGGTGAGGTAAGATTGCAGGCGGTCGTAATTGCGCGTGTTCACCACCGACGTATAATCGTCGTTCGACAGCAACGTCGGATAGAGCGCGGCGGCGCCCTTGGTCACGCTGTCGATTACCTCAAGTTCCTGATCGTCGGCGACGAGCAGATAGTCGGGGGCAAGGCAGATCTGCCCGGCATTCATCATCTTGCCGAGCGCAACGCGCTGGCCGACCAGATCCTTGTTCGCACTGCGCCCGATAAAGGTCGGCGACTTGCCACCAAGCTCCAGCGTCACCGGAACCAGATTATCTGCGGCGGCGCGCATGATGTGCCGCCCGACGCTCGTCGCGCCGGTAAAGATCATATGGTCGAAAGCGAGCTTCGAAAAGGCGATTCCGACCTCCGCGTCGCCGGTGAACACCGCCATTTCGCTCGCGTCGAAATATTCAGGCACCAGCCGCGCCATCAATGCCGAGACATGTTCGGTAAACTCGCTCGGCTTCACCATCGCGCGATTGCCCGCCGCGAGGATACCCGCCATCGGCACGAACACCATGCCGACGGGGAAATTCCACGGCGCGACGACGCCGACGACGCCCTTCGGCTGATAGACGACCTCGGCCTTCGCGCCTAGCAGGCCCAGCGGAAAGGTGGGCTTGCGCTTCTCGCCCTTCGCCCAGCTCGCCATATGTCTTTTTGCGTGTTTCAGCGCGCTCACCGACGGCATGATGTCGGTCATCAGCGTCTGTTCGCGGCTGCGATGCCCGAAATCCTCGCTCACCGCCTTCGCGAAATCCTCGGCATGATCGACGAGCATCGCGATCGCGCGGTCGATGCGGTCGGTACGCACTGCCAGACTTTCGGGCATCGCCGCGGTAAAGCTCGCTTTCTGCGCCGCCAGCACCGCGTGCATCCGCGCCGTTTCACCGGCAATATCCTGCTTGATCGCGCTCGCCATGACCCGTCTCCCTGTTTTGGACTTGCACGACTTCACCATGACGCACGGCTAGTTGCAAGTTGAAACCTGCGTACGCGATGGACCCGCCTCGGCCGTCGATCGCGACGCCGGAGTTCGGGCCGCACGCAGAATGTTTTGAAGCTTTCCGTCGAACCCTATACGGGCACCCGACCCGATGTTTCCACCGCTCGCGCCCGGCTCCCGCGCCGTACCGCCCGTGCGGAGGCAGAACGCCAGGATTTTGAATTACGATGAATTATCGCCACAGCTTTCATGCCGGCAACAGCGCCGATGTCGTCAAGCATGGCCTGCTGATCGCGCTCGTGCGCGCCTTACAGCAAAAACCGGGCGCGCTGACCCTTATCGACACCCATGCCGGCTGCGGGCTGTACGACCTTGGCAGCGACGAGGCGAGGCGCACGGGTGAGGCGACAGCCGGCGTATTGCGAGCCTTTGCCGACGCCAACCCGTTGCTGGACGATTACCGCGCCGCCGTACGCGCGGTAAATGCCGGGGCCGAACCGCGTCTCTACCCCGGTTCGCCGCAGGTTCTGGCCCAGTTGCTGCGCCCTCAGGACTTCCTGATCCTCAACGAAAAACATCCCGATGACGCCTATGCCTTGCGCGGCTCCATGCGCGGTACACCCGCCGCCGTGCACCAGCGCGACGCTTATGAACTGTGGCTGGCTATGCTGCCGACGCGCACCCCGCGCGGCGTGGTGGTCGTCGATCCGCCCTATGAACAGACCGATGAACGCGCCCGCATCGCGTCCACGCTCGCCGCTGCGCATCGCAAATGGGCGCATGGCGTGACGGTGATCTGGTATCCGCTGAAAGACCGCGAGACGCATTGGCGGTGGAAACAGCAGCTGCGCAAGCTCGGCATCCCGAAATTTCTGGTGGTCGAACATTGGCTGTACGACCGCGAACAGCCCGGCATCTACAACGGAGCGGGCCTGTTCATCATAAACCCGCCCTACGCCTTCACGCAGGCGCTGCCGCCGTTGCTGGAAGCCACGCGCGCCGCGCTGGCGCCCGATGGCCATCGGGGAAAAATCATCTGCGAATGGCTGGATGATTAGGAAACTCGCCTTGTCCTCGCCCCCTGAAAAACCGCTTTCCTACTATGGTTCGCTATGCTTCAAGGTGATCGGCGCCCTTCCCGCTCCCGCCCGCCACTGCACCGTCGATCGTCGCGGGCCGCACGCCTAACGGATTCGCCATTGGGCTGAACTTCACTGAACTTTGCCCTCATGGCGTCAGTTTCAGCCGCCCTTCGCCCCGCAAAACGCGAGCCGGGCCGATCGTGCCTCCTGCCCCTTTCGCATGTGCAGCATTTCGGCTAAGCGACCCGCCGACGTATCTTTCCCCTACGGAGTCTCTCGATATGACCGCCACTGATCCCGTCGTTTTCCTGTCCTATGCCCGCACCCCGATGGGCAGTATGCAGGGCAGCCTGTCGGACGCGAGCGCGACCGATCTCGGCGCGACCGCGGTCAAGGCAGCGGTCGAACGCGCCGGCGTTTCGGGTGACGACATCGAGCGTATCTATATGGGATGCGTCCTGCCCGCCGGGCTCGGCCAGGCGCCGGCGCGCCAGGCCGCGATCAAGGCGGGCCTGCCGAAGTCGGTGCAAGCAACCACCGTCAACAAAGTGTGTGGCTCCGGGATGCAGACCGTCATCATGGGCGCCGAAGCCCTCGCCGCAGGCAGCGTCGACCTGATCGTCGCGGGCGGCATGGAATCGATGACTAACGCGCCCTATTTGCTCAAGAAGCATCGCTCGGGCGCGCGCATCGGTCACGATACCGCCTATGACCATATGTTCCTCGACGGGCTGGAAGACGCCTATGAGGCGGGCCGCGCGATGGGCACCTTCGCTCAGGACACCGCCGACGCCTATCAGCTGAGCCGCCAGGAGCAGGACGATTATACGCTTGAGTCGCTAAGCCGCGCCAAGGCCGCGATCGCCGGCGGCGCATTCGCCGCAGAAATCGCGCCGGTCACGATTGCAGGTCGCAAGGGCGACGTGATTGTCGATACGGACGAGGCCCCCGGCAAGGCGATGCCCGACAAGATTCCGACGCTGAAGCCCGCCTTTGCCAAGGACGGCACGATCACCGCGGCGACCAGCTCGTCGATCTCGGACGGCGCCGCCGCGGTTGTCCTCACCCGCCAGTCGGTTGCCGATGCCAAGGGTGCGAAGTCCGTCGCTCGCCTTGTCGCACACGCCGCCCATGCGCAGGAGCCCAAGGATTTCACCGTCGCCCCCGTCGGCGCGATCAACAAATTGCTCGCCAAGACCGGCTGGAGCATTAGCGACGTCGATCTGTTCGAGGTCAACGAAGCCTTCGCCTGCGTCGCGATGTTCGCGATGCACGACCTCGGCATTCCGCACGACAAGATCAACGTCCACGGCGGCGCGACCGCGCTCGGTCACCCCATCGGCGCTAGCGGCACGCGCATCATCACCACGCTGATCGCGGCGTTGCAACGCCACGGAAAAAAGCGCGGCATCGCGAGCCTGTGCATCGGTGGCGGCGAAGCGACCGCGGTGGCGATCGAGCTGATCTGACGACAAAATCCCGGTGGTTGCGAACCCGGCGAAAGCCGGTTCGCGCCACGATTGAAAGTTCCTGGCACTCATCGCAAGATCGCGCCACCCCATCGAAACTCCGCGACAAATTGCGACACTAATGACCTGAACATAAACGCTCCATTCCGGCACCGTTCAAACGGACGCGCCTAATGCTCTTCCTGTCGTCGGGCAGATCTCCCCTCCCCCTGACGGATTTGAAAGGAATGGCACATGAAGAAGATGAAATTTCTCACCGCCGGTCTGATCGCCGCGATGATCGTCCCGGCGGCCGCGCAGGCGCAGACGCGCGAGATCCGTGAAGACCGGCGCGATGTCCGCGAGGAGCGCCGCGAATATAAGGATGCCGTCCGCTATGGCGACCGCGACGACGTGCGCGAGGAACGTCGCGAATATAACGACGCCCGCCGCGACCTTCGCGACAGCAAGCAGGATTGGCGCCGCGACAAGCGTTATCAGAACTATCGCGCGCCCTTCCGCTATCAGTCGTTCGGCGTCGGCGTGACGCTGCGCCCGACCTATTATGCGCCGGCCTATCGCCCGGCGTGGGACAGCCGTTGGGGCGTGCCGAGGCCGGGCCGTAACCTGGCCTATGTGCGCCATTACAATGACCTTTTGCTGGTCAATGTACGCAGCGGCAAGGTGGTCCGCGTCTATCGCAACCATTTCCGCTGGCGTTAAGCCTCGCGGATGACGAAGAGGGCCGGGCGGGCGACCGTCCGGCTTTCTTTTTGTTGGCGGATTGGATGACGGCTTTAAGGTGGTGAGCTGAAGTTCGACGCGACGGAAGCCCCTCCCCTTTAGGGGAGGGGTTGGGTTTCCTTATGTCCGCTTTCAGTCGGAACCCGCCGCTCCCGCGCCGCCCTTAATCGCCCCAGATATGATCCGTTTCGATCCACCCCTTGCGGCCCTTGACGTCAAAGCGGCACCAGCCATCCTTGCACTCGGTAATCCGTCCGACGACGCCGGGCTCGGCACGATAGGCAATTGCCGCGGATGGGCTGGGCTCCGCGCGCAGCGGACGCACCCCGCCGGTAACGATCGCGGTGCGTGTTCGGCTCAAGAGCCGTGCCGCCATCCAGCCTCGCGTGCCATCGGGGTCTTCGATGCGGCGCCAGTTTTCGTGACGCGCGATCACTTTTACCGGCAAATCCTTGCGCCGATATTCCCACAATACCGGCACGTCGGGCGACGGCCCTTTGCGCATCCGCGCCTCGTCGACGCTGATCGACGCCCAATAGGGGAGTTCGGGGTCCGATTGCGCAGAAGCCGGTCCCACGACGGCGAGGCTGAGCAAAATCAGGGCAAATTTGCGGCTGGTCATCCCCTTCCCTTGTCAAACTCACGCACCTTTATCAACCGGCCGTATCGGGCAAAGGCGCGGTCATCCACAGTCCTAACCCCGCCTGCCCCCTTGACCCCTCCGCGCGAGCGCGCTCTATCGGCGGCCATGCCCGATTCATCCCGTCCGAAACGCCCGCGCGTCATCGTCACCCGCCAGCTGATGCCGCATGTCGAAGCGCGCATGGCCGAATTGTTCGACGTGGCGCTGTCAGCGCACGACCAAGCCTTTACGAAGGACGAGCTGAAAGCTGCCGTCGCCGATTGCGACGTTTTCGTCCCGACCGTGACCGACACGATCGACGCTGAGGTGATCGCAGCGGCGGGCGAACGGCTTAAACTGATCGCCAATTTCGGCGCCGGGGTCGATCATATCGACCTCGCCGCCGCGCGCGCGAAGGGCATCATGGTGTCGAACACGCCGGGGGTCTTTACCGAGGACACCGCCGACATGACGATGGCGCTGATCCTCAGCGTCCCGCGGCGATTGGCCGAGGGCGAGAAGCTGATGCGATCGGGCAAATGGGCCGGCTGGGCGCCGAGCGCGATGCTCGGGCACCGCGTCGGCGGCAAGCTGCTCGGCATCATCGGCATGGGACGCATCGGCCTCGCGGTCGCGCGCCGCGCGCGCGCGTTCGGTCTGTCGATCCATTACCACAACCGCCGGCGACTGCCCGAGACGATCGAGGAAGAATTGGGCGCGAGCTATCATGCCAGCGTCGACACGCTGCTGCGCATCAGCGACGTCGTGACGATCCATTGTCCGCACACTGCCGAAACGCACGAAATGGTCAACGCCGCGCGCATCGGCGCGATGAAGCCGACCGCCTATCTCATCAACACCGCGCGCGGCGAGATCGTCGACGAAAAGGCGCTGATCGCGGCGCTCCAGAGCGGCCGCATCGCTGGGGCCGGGCTCGACGTCTATACACACGAGCCTGCGGTCGACCCCACGCTGCTCGCGCTCCAAAATGTCGTGCTGCTCCCGCACCTCGGTTCGGCGACGATCGAAGGCCGCGAAGCATCGGGCGAAAAGGTTATCGCCAATATCCGCGCCTGGTGCGACGGACACCGCCCGCCCGATCAAGTGCTGGAGGGATGGGTCTGAGGCTTGCCGCTGGTTGGGCTCGCACAAAGCCACGAAGCCATAAAGAAATCCCTCTATTCCGTTCGTGCTGAGCTTGTCGAAGCACCGTACTTCTTCGACGTTTAAGGACAGGACGACCCTTCGACGAGCTCAGGGCGAACGGAGTTTAGAACCTCTTGGTGCCTTCATCGCTTTGTGCGAGTTTCAAAACCAACCAAGTGCGCCGCTCAATCCCCGGTCAAAATCCGATCGACCAGCTGCTTCACCGTCGGCGTGAAGTTGTTCGAATAAAAGGGATCGGTCTTGAAATTGAATGCGGCGTGGCCCGCGAACATCAGATTCTGTTCGACGTCGCCGCCGTGCGCGATGTCCTGCAGCGTCTTCTGGATACAGAAACTGCGCGGATCGGCGAGATAGCCGGTGGTGTAATCGTCATGGTCCTTCCACGACGAAAAACCGCAATGCGACAGGCAACCCATGCAGTCGGTCTGGTCCTTGCGGATCATCGCCTTGTCGGCGTCGGTCACGAACACGACCGTATTGTCAGGGGTCTTCAGCGCCTCGGTATAGCCTTCGGCATACCAGTCGCGGGCGCGGTCCCGGTCGTGCGGGGTGACCCAGAAATTCTTGCCCTTTACCCCGACATCGAGCTGGACGACATGATCGCCCGCTTCCTGTTTCGAATAGGGAATCTGGCGTTCCGAGCGCGCCTCAAGGTCGCGCAGAAAGGGGTTCCGCACCGCGCTCGAATAAAATCCGGTCGGTGAAAAACGATGGAGCAGCACATCGCCCTCGTCGAGCGTGCGCAGCCGGTCCTTCCACTGTTGCGGGATCGGGCTTTCCTCGGTCAGCAGCGGGCGCGTGCCGTACTGGAAGACGATCTGGCCGAGCTCGGGATTGTCGATCCAATCCTCCCAGTCGCGCAGATACCAGACGCCGCCCGCCATCACGATCGGCACGTCGTCGGCGATCCCCTCGGCACGCATCGTCTCGCGCACCGCCGCGACGCGCGGATAGGGATCCTGCGGCACCAGCGGGTCTTCGGCGTTCGACAGGCCATTATGTCCGCCCGCGAGCCATGGGTCTTCATACACTACCGCGCCCAGCAGATGCGGCACCTTGCTGTAAGCGCGCTTCCACAGCGCGCGAAAGGCGCGCGCCGAGCTGATGATCGGCAGGTACAGAACATTGTGCCGCGCCGCGATTTCGCTGAGCTTGTACGGCATTCCCGCGCCGCAGGTGACGCCCGCGACCAGACCCTTGGTGCGTTCCAGCACGCCTTCCAAAATCTGCTGCGCGCCGCCCATTTCCCACAGGACGTTGATGTTGATCGCGCCCTTGCCGCCCGACACGTCATAGGCGCGCTTGACCTGTGCTACCGCACCCTCAATGCCATATTGGATCAATTCTTCATGCCGTTCGCGGCGCGTCAGCGCACGATAGATTTGCGGAATGATCTTGCCCTCGGCGTCATAGCTGTCGGCATTGACCGCCGACACGGTACCGATACCGCCCGCCGCCGCCCAGGCACCGCTCGACATATGGTTCGTCGCCGACACGCCCTTGCCGCCTTCGACGAGCGGCCACACTTCACGCCCGCCGTAAAGAATGGGCTTCAAACCTTTGAACACGCTAAACCTTCTCTCTTTCCGCCGATGCGCGATCGCGAACCGGCTCCCCGTTACCGCTTGCGTAAGCGGAAATTCGGCCCGCTTGTCAATCGACGCCGACCCATCCGCCGCTGAACGGCCCATAACCTTGAAGGGCGCGAGCATAGAGCTTTTCGTAAGCGCCGACCATATCGGATTCGTCGAACCGCGCCGCCGCGGCGCGCCGGTTGGCCGCGCCCACATCCGCGCGCAGCGACGCTTGTTCGCACAGTTGCGTAAGCGCTGCGCGGAAACCTGCCTCGTCGGCGGCGACGTATGGCCGGTTCGCCTCCGAAACCATCGCGGCGACGTCGCCGACGTCGGGGCTGACCACCGGCAAGCCTGCGGCCATCGCCTCGATCACCGCAATCGGCGCCTGCTCGCTGAGCGACGAAAGCGCCAGCAGGTCGAAATGCCCGATCCAGCGCGCGGGTTTGGCCATGAAGCCAGGCATGACGAGGCGATCGGCCAGGCCGCACGCCGCGGCTTGGGCCTTAATGGCATCACGCTCCGGCCCCTCGCCGACGATCGCCAGCCGGACATTGGAGGGCAGCGTCGCCACCGCGCGCACCAGCCGGGGCAGATCCTTGACCTTGCGCAGCCCGGCGACGGTACCGATCACCACCTCGCCCGGCCGCCGCTGCAGCCCCGGAATCGCAACCGATGGCGGGGCCTGATAGGAGGCGGTGTCGATCCCGTTGCGGATCACCGCCCGTTCGCCCGCGCGCCATTCATCCGCCGCGATCCGTTCGAGCAGCGTTGACGGCACCACCAGCGCCTGGGCGGTTGGCAGCGCAAGGCGCCGGAACATGTTGCGTTTCCAGTTGCGACGGACGCTTTCATCCTCGTTGAAGCCGTCCTCATGATGGATCAGCGGCGGCAGACGATTGCGGCGTGAGAATATGCGGTGCGCCATCACCCCGTCCATCGCCCCCCAATTATAGCTGAGCACGAGGTCGAAGCCGCCCATGTATCGCGCCAGCATCCGATAGCGGTCGAGCGATGGTTTTCCGTGCAGCGGCGGCGCATCCTGCGGAAAATCCACACCAATGGCGGGATCAATCGCCTCACGGGCACCAAGTGCCTCCGGCACGGCCGACAGGATGGTGTGACGCGCGCGACCCCCCATCAGGTTCATCAGCCGCACCGCCCGCGCTTCCTTGCCGCCGAGCGAAAAGCTCGAATGGAGGTGCAGGATGCGGACCGGCCAGCGCGCCTGGGACTCGCGGGCGCTCACGCTTGCGGTAGTTCCGCCGCCCACGCGTCGATCGCCGCGCGCGCTTCGGGTTCGTCCATCGTCGGCGCGTGGCCGACCCCCGGCACTTCGACGAAGCGCGCGCCGGGCAATTCGGCGGCCATTTTTTCCGCCGCACTGCGCGCCAATATGTCCGACAGCGCGCCGCGCAGGATCAGCAGCGGCATATCCGCGAGCGCGCGATAGGCGGGCCACAGGTCGATGCCCGCGTCGCCGCCGTTGGGAACGCGCAGCGGCGCCGCGATCTGCTTGTCGTAATCGGTGACGATCCGCCCTTCTGGGGTCAGCTTGTGCGTGCGCTTGGTCAGCCGCAGCCAGTCGTGAATCCCATAATCGGGATAAATGGCGCCGTTTAGGTCGGCAAAGGCGCGCGCGGCGTGAATCCACGTCGGCTGGCTGCCCCCCGCGCCGATATAGTCGCGGATGCGCTCGAGCCCCGCCGCCTGAAGCTCGGGCCCGACGTCGTTGAGCACCGCGCCGACGATCCGCCCCGGCAGGCTCGCCGCCATCAGCATCGACACAAGCCCGCCGAGCGAGGTGCCGATCGTCGCAAAGCGCGTGATGCCGAGATCGTCGAGCAAGGCCACGACGTCCTGCACATAGGTAAGCGGGACGTAGGTCATCGCATCCTTGGCGTAGGCGCTTTCGCCGCGGCCGCGAAACTCGATCACGATGATCTTCCGCCACTTTGCCAGATGCGGGGCCAGTTCCTCGAAATCGCGGGCGTTGCGCGCAAGGCCGGGCATACACAGGATCGGCGGCGCGTCCTCGCTTCCGTCGGGTCCGGCATAGACGCGTGCGTGCAGCCGGACGCCGTCATGCGACCACCAAAAATGGTCGGCCCATTCGCGGCGGCTGTCCTGTCTGGCCAGAATCGATCGTCCCCTTGGATATTCGCCCCGCTCGCCACGACGCGCAGGATTCGCGGCAAGTCTATCGCCAACCCGGCCCCAAGGTGCAAGCAATCCGTCGCGAAAGCGCCCGTCGCGGTTGCCGCCGCCGGCTTTCGCCGATAAGAGCGGGTC
Organism: Sphingopyxis sp. TUF1; assembly: GCF_036687315.1. Classification (NCBI taxonomy): domain Bacteria; kingdom Pseudomonadati; phylum Pseudomonadota; class Alphaproteobacteria; order Sphingomonadales; family Sphingopyxidaceae; genus Sphingopyxis; species Sphingopyxis kveilinensis. The sequence goes on along the minus strand of NZ_CP144683.1, from coordinate 3,028,547 downwards.
GACCATGAGCGAAGAGCTGCTTTCCTTCGAACCCGCCACCGGCGAACAGCTTTGGCGCGGCACGGTGAGCGACGTCGACGCCGAGGTCGAGATTGCGCGGCGCGCCTGGCCCGAATGGGCGGCAAAACCCGTCACTTTTCGCACCGAGACGCTGCGCCGTTTCGCCGATCGGGTGAAAGCCGAGGGCGACGCGCTCGCTGACCTGATTGCGCGCGAGACCGGCAAGCCGCTCTGGGAAGCGCGCACCGAGGTCGAATCGGTCGCGAACAAGGTCGATATTTCGGTCAAGGCTTACGCCGAACGCACCCCCAATCGCCGCATCGAAGGCGCGATGGGTCTGCGGAGCGCCGTGCGTCACAAACCGCACGGCGCGCTCGCGGTGCTCGGCCCCTATAATTTCCCGGCGCATTTGCCGAACGGCCATATCGTCCCCGCGCTGATCGCGGGCAATTCGGTCGTCTTCAAACCGTCCGAGAAAACTCCGGCGGTCGGCGCCAAGCTCGTCGAACTGTTCCACAGCGCGGGCGTGCCGGCCGAAGTGCTGCGCCTTGTCATCGGCGGCCCGGATACAGGCAAAGCGCTTGCCGGCCATCCCGGCATCGACGGGCTGCTCTTCACCGGATCGGCGCGCACCGGGCTGGCCCTGAGCCGCCAGTTCGCGGGGCAGCCGGGCAAGATGCTCGCGCTCGAAATGGGCGGCAACAACCCGATCGTTGCGTGGGACACCGCCGACATTCGCACTGCGGCGATCATCATCGTCCAGTCGGCGTTCCTCAGCGCCGGGCAGCGATGCAGCAACGCGCGGCGGCTGATCGTCAGGGACAGCCTCGCCGATGCACTGATCGACGAAGTGCGCGACCTTGCGAACCGGCTAATCGTCGATCATCCGCACGCCGACCCCGCGCCCTATATGGGCCCGGTGATCGACAATGACGCGGCCGACGCGCTCACCGAAAGCTTTCTGATCCTGATGTCGAACGGCGGGCAGGTTATCCGCCACATGACGCGCCCGGTTGCTGATCGCCCATTCCTGACCCCCGGCATCATCGACGTCACCGCGATGACGGAGCGCCCCGACGTCGAACTGTTCGGCCCGCTGATGCAGGTGATCCGCGTCGAGACGTTCGAGGCGGCGATTGCCGAGGCGAACAATACTGCATTCGGCCTGTCGGCGGCGCTGGTCGGCGGCACGCCGCAACTTTACGACCAGTTCTGGGCCAATGCGCGCGCCGGGGTAATCAACTGGAACCGCCCGACCAACGGCGCCTCGTCGGCCGCCCCCTTTGGCGGCATCGGCCTGTCGGGCAATCATCGCCCGAGCGCCTTTTACGCCGCCGATTATTGCGCCTATCCGGTCGCGAGCGCCGAAAGCGACGCGATGCGGGCCTCGATCGGCGTGGGGTTGCGCGATCCCGAAGGATCACAGCTGGTGACGAAGAAGTACCTCTAAGGCCCGTCATTGCGGTGGAACACGGCGGCGCAATTTTACCTACACCCCCGCCAACAAAGCCTGCTTTGCGCTTTTGAGGCGGGCAAACCATGTTTCCAGCATGGAAAAGACTCTCCCTCCTGCGGGCAAGCTTTGGCTGGTCGGCGCCGGTCCCGGTGATCCCGACCTGCTGACATTGCGCGCCGCACGGCTGCTGCAAAGCGCCGATCTCGTCGTCCATGACGGCCTCGTCGGCGAAGCTGTGCTTGCGCTGATCCCGCCGCATGTTGAGCGGATCAGCGTTGCCAAGCAGCGCAGCCGTCACACGATGAAGCAGGAACTGATCAACGCGCTGCTCGTCAAGGAAACGCTGGCCGGAAAGCAGGTCGTGCGCCTGAAAGGCGGCGACCCCTTCATCTTCGGCCGCGGCGGCGAGGAACTCGATGCGGCGCGCGACGCGGGCGTTGCGGTCGAGGTCGTCCCCGGCATCACCGCGGCCGCGGGCTGCGCCGCGCAGGCGGGCCTCCCCCTCACTCACCGCGATGACGCGAGCGCGGTCAGCTTCGTTGCGGGCCAGTGCAAGGATCTTTCCGATCAGGACTGGTCGGGGCTTGCAGGCCATGGCCGCACGCTCGTTATCTATATGGGCCTCGCGACCGCCAGCGCGATCGCCGACAAGCTGATCGCCGACGGCGTTTCGCCCGATCTGCCCGCCGCGGTGGTCGAGCGCGGCACAACCAAGGATGCCCGCATCCTGCGCACCCTGCTCGCCGACCTCGGCGACCTCGTCGCGCGCGAAAAGGTGCAAAGCCCGGCGCTGATCATCGTCGGCAAGGTCGCGGCGCGCGCCGATGCGCTCGACTGCCTCGGCGCACCTGGCGTCGCCGAAAAATTGGGGAATTTTGCATGAAACTGCTCACGGGTAACGACCTGAAAACAGGATTTGTCACCTGGTGGACCGGCAGCGACTGGTCACTGCATATCGAGGACGCCGCCGATGTCGGCGAGCATGGCGAGGCGATCCTTGCCGCCGAGGAGGGCGCGCGCCGGGTTAACGCCCCCTATATCATCGCGGGCGAGATGACGCCCGACGGCCCGCGCCCCGCGCATATCAAGGATCGTATCCGCGCGCTCGGCCCCACCGTGCGCCCCGACCTGACTTTGAAACCCGCCGATCCCGCGGCCGGCGACTGGGTGATCTGACATGTATAAATATGACGAATATGACCATGCGATGGTCGCGGCGCGCGTCGCCGAATTTTCGGATCAGGTGCGCCGCCGCCTCGCGGGCGAAATCACCGAGGACCAGTTCAAGCCGCTGCGCCTTATGAACGGCCTCTATCTTCAGCTTCACGCCTATATGCTGCGCGTCGCGGTGCCCTACGGCACGCTCGACAGCCGTCAGATGCGGATGCTCGCGCATATCGCGCGCAAATATGACCGCGACTACGGCCATTTCACGACGCGTCAGAATATCCAGTATAACTGGATCAAGCTGGAAGATGCACCAGCCATCCTCGAGGATCTGGCTTCGGTCGAAATGCACGCGATCCAGACAAGCGGCAATTGCATCCGCAACATCAGCTCGGACCAATGGGCGGGCGCCGCCGCCGACGAGATCACCGATCCGCGGCCGTGGGCCGAACTGCTGCGCCAATGGTCGAGCTTTCACCCCGAATTCAGCTATTTGCCGCGCAAATTTAAAATCGCCGTGATTGCCGCCGACGAGGATCGCGCCGCGATGCGCCTCCACGACATCGGCATCCAGATCGTTGAAAAGGATGGACAGCACGGCGCCGCCTTTTACGTGGGCGGCGGCATGGGTCGCACGCCGATGATCGCGCCGCTGATCAAGGATTTCGTGCCGCTCGACGATCTCTTGAGCTACGCCGAGGCGTGCCTGCGCGTGTACAATCGCTACGGCCGCCGCGACAATATTTACAAGGCGCGGATCAAGATCCTGATCCACGAGCTTGGCGCCGACGAATATCGCCGCCAGGTCGAGGAAGAGTTTGCGCATGTGAAGTCGCTCGGCATCGACCCGCCGAAGGCCGAGTTCGACCGCATCGCCGCGCAGTTCGCGCCTCCGCCGCTCGACGGGTCGGTGCCCGACGACATCGACCGCAGCGATCCCGATTTCGCGGTCTGGCTCGACCAGAATGTCGCCGCGCACAAGGTGCCGGGCCATGCGATCGTCAACATCAGCCTGAAACCCGTCGGCGGCATCCCCGGCGACGCCAGCTCGGCGCAGATCGACCTGATGGCCGACCTTGCCGAGCAATATAGCCATGACGAACTGCGCGTTACGCACGCGCAGAACATCGTCTTGCCGCACGTCCGCAAGGCCGATCTTTACGCGGTGTGGCAGGCACTCGACGCCGCGGGGCTTGCGACACCGAACCTCGACCTGATCAGCGACATCATCGCCTGTCCGGGGCTCGATTATTGCAGCCTCGCCAATGCGCGCTCGATACCGGTCGCGCAAAAGATCGCGAGGCGCTTCTCGGATCTCGGCCGTCAGAAGGAACTGGGCGAACTCAAGCTCAAGATTTCGGGTTGCATCAACGCCTGCGGTCACCACCACGCCGGCCATATTGGCATCCTTGGCGTCGATCGCAAAGGCACTGAAAATTACCAGCTTTTGCTCGGCGGATCGGGCGCGGAGGACGTCAGCCTCGGCACGATCACCGGCCCCGGCTTTGACGAGGACGGCATCGTCGATGCGATCGAGCGCGTCACCGACAAATATCTTGCGACGCGCACCGACGGCGAACGCTTCGTCGACACCTATCGCCGCGTCGGCATGGCTCCGTTCAAGGAAGCGATTTATGGGTAACTGCTCGTCAAAAATTCCGTTCGCATCGAGCGAAGTCGAGATGCCCATCGGTCGTGCGCGCCTTCACGGTGTCTCGACTTCGCTCGACACGAACGGAGAATAGAGATGGTCGAACATATTCACTCGGACGGCGAAGAACCCTGCGTCACGCTCGACGCCTTCCTCGAACAGTCGAACGCGACCGCTGTGCGGCTCGAATCCGATGAGGACGCGCGCGCGCTCATCCCTTTTCTCGACCGGCTCAAGCTGATCGAGGTCGCTTTCCCGAAGTTCCGCGATGGTCGCGGCTATTCGTCGGCGCGTATTCTTCGCGAGGCCGGTTTCACGGGCGAACTGCGCGCGCAGGGCGACGTCCTCGTTGACCAGATCGCCTATATGAAGCGCTGCGGTTTCGACAGCTTTGCGCCCGAAAAATCGCTCAATCCCGCCGATGTCGAGGCCGCGCTGTCGCGCTGGCCCGAACATTATCAGACCGCGGCCGACGGCGCGGTGCCGATATGGAAATTACGTCATGGCTGACCATGATCCCAAATTTCCGTTCGCATCGAGCGACGTCGAGATGCCCATCGACGACCCGCGCCTTCACGGTGTCTCGACTTCGCTCGGCACGAACGGAGAGGCAAATGATAGAAAGCGCGACCGCATCGACGTCGCGCCGCGTTTCACCGACGCCGACGTCATCCGCCTCAACAACCTTTTCCGCGGCCAGGACGCCGCCGAGGTCGTCGCGAGCGTGATCGGCGCGGGCCTGCTCGGCGAAACCGCGATCGTGTCGAGCTTCGGTGCCGAAAGCGCCGTCCTGCTCCATCTCGTCGCCCAAGTTGCGCCCGACATGCCGGTGCTGTTTCTCGACACAGGCAAGCATTTTCCCGAAACGCTCGCCTATCGCGACGAACTGGCGACGCGGTTGAAGCTCAACATCGTCAATCTGACTCCCGATCCCGACGATCTGGCGAAAAAGGACGCGACCGAGCTGCGTTGGTCGTACGATCCCGACGGCTGCTGCGAAATCCGCAAGGTGAAGCCGCTCGAAAAGGCGCTGGCGAGTTTCGACACCTCGATCACCGGCCGCAAGGGTTTTCAGTCGGCGACGCGGCAGGGCCTGCCGCGCTTCGAGCTCGACGGCACCACCGGCCGCCTCAAATTCAACCCGCTCGCCAACTGGACGCGCGCGATGCTCGACGACTATTTTGCCGAGCACGACTTGCCGCGGCATCCGCTGGAAGCGCAAGGTTATCCGTCGATCGGCTGCTCGCCCTGCACGTCGAAGGTCAAGCCCGGCGAAGACCCGCGCTCGGGCCGCTGGCGCGGGTGGGACAAGACCGAATGCGGGATCCACGAGGTGGTGGTGACGCCGATCGACGATGACCCAGCGAACGACCCGGCGTTCTAATCAATCGTCATCCCAGCGAAAGCTGGGATCGCTGGCCACCTTGCGCTAGGCTGTTGGCATGGGCCGGGGCGGATATGTCTATATCATGACCAACAAGCGCGGCGGCGTACTCTACATTGGAGTCACGGCCGACATTGCAGCACGCATTTTTCAACACAGAACGGGACGAGGATCGGCCTTCTGCCGAAAATACGGACTAACCATGCTTGTCCTCGCCGAGGAATATCCGACGATCGAAGAAGCAATCGCACGCGAGAAAGCGATGAAGGCTTGGAAACGACAATGGAAAATCGAGTTGATCGAAGCAAGCAATCCAGATTGGAGCGATCTGGCCGACACGTCAATCTAGCCAAACCCGTCGCCCCAGCGAAAGCTGGGGCCGCTACGGTTACAAAACCGCCGCTAACAATCCCAGCTTTCGCTGGGATGACGATTATTCTGCCAGCCTACTCATAATCCTCATACGCCTGACTATCGTCGGCTAAGTCGCTAAATTTCGTTGTCTTCGCCTCGAAGTGCAGGCGGATCTTGCCGGTCGAGCCATGGCGCGATTTGGCGACGATGACTTCGGCAAGGCCGAAAACGCGCTCCATTTCAGCCGCCCATTCCTCGTGCTGCGCGTGGATCTTGACGTCATCGCCCTCGATCGGGCGCTTGGGTTCGCGAGCGGCGACATAATAATCCTCACGGAACACGAACAGCACCATGTCGGCATCCTGTTCGATCGAGCCCGATTCGCGCAGGTCGGAGAGCTGCGGCCGCTTGTCCTCGCGGCTTTCGACCTGGCGGCTGAGCTGCGACAGCGCCATCACCGGAACGTTAAGTTCCTTCGCCAACGTCTTCAAACCGCGCGATATTTCCGAAATTTCCTGCACGCGGTTGTCGCCGCTTTTCGACGAACCCTGCAAGAGCTGAAGATAGTCGACGATGATGAAACCGATCCCGTGGCGTCGCTGCAGCCGCCGCGCGCGCGTGCGCAGCCCGGCGATCGTCAGCCCAGGCGTATCGTCGATATAGAGCGGCAGCGTCTGGAGCGTCTGCGCGGCGCGTGAGAGCTGCTGGAACTGCTCCTTGCTGATCTTGCCCATGCGCAGCGCCTCGCCCGACACCCCCGACTGTTCGGCAAGCACGCGCGTCGCCAGCTGGTCGGCCGACATTTCGAGGCTGAAGAAAGCGACCTTGGCGCCCATATTCTTTTCGGGCGGGATTCCGTCCTCTTCGTCGCGGCGCCAGCGTTCGGCGGCGTTATAGGCGATGTTGGTGGCGAGCGAGGTCTTGCCCATGCCGGGACGTCCCGCGAGGATCATCAAGTCACTGTTATGCATCCCGCCGATCTTGGCATTCATGCTCGCGATGCCGGTGGTGATGCCCGACAGATGGCCGCCCGAGTTCAAGGCGCGCTCGGCCGCTTGCAGCGCGGTGAGGCTCGCCTGGCTGAAGCTTTTGACCGACCCCATCTCGGCTTCGCCCCCCGCAACGCGATACAGCGCGGTTTCGGCTTCCTCGATCTGAGCCTGCGGATCGACGCGTTCGCTGGTATCAAGCGCGTTCTCGACGAGCGACCGCCCTACCCCGGCAAGTTCGCGCAGCAGCGCGAGGTCGAAAATCTGCCGCGCAAAGTCGCGCGCGCCGATCAGGCCCGCACCGCTGCCCGTGAGCTGCGCCAGATAACCGACGCCGCCGACCGCCTTCATCGCCTCGTCGGCCTCGAAATAGGGTTTCAGCGTCACCGGGGTGGCGATGCTGTTGCGCTCGATCAGCGCCATCGTCTGCTGAAAGATGCGGCCGTGCAGCGGCTCGAAGAAATGGTCGGGGGTCAGCGCAACGGGAAGGTCCTCGACGACTCGATTGTCGATCAGGATCGCGCCCAAAAACGCGGCCTCCGCCTCGATATTGCGGGGCAATTGACGCTCATCCCCGGTGCTTGCCGGGGTGGGGATAAGGGCTAATTCGGGCATGACGGCCTTCATGGGCCGGTGGCGGTGGCGGCGCAACCGGCGATGTCGGCAGGCATATCATAACTGTGGAATGCTGTGAATAAGTCGCCCCCCTTGCCCTTCGCCGCACGGCAGGTAGAAGCACGGTCACATGTCCGACGCCGATCCTTCCAAGCAGCGCATCATTTCAGTCGAGCTCGACGAAGGCTCGATCGTCTGGCGCAATCCGGATGTCGAGCAGGAGCGGCGCGTCGCGATCTTCGACCTTATTGAAGACAACAAGTTCGTCCCGCAGCGCGGCCATGCCGACAGCTACGCCGGGCCGTACCGGTTGAAACTGCGTGTCGAGGACGGCCGCCTGATCTTTGAAATATCACGCGAAGATGGCTCTCCGCTCGAGGCAATCATCCTCGGCCTCGGCCGCTTCCGTCGCCCGATCCGCGACTATTTTGCGATCTGCGACTCTTATTATCAGGCGATCAAGACCTCGACCGCGCAGCAGATCGAGACCGTCGATATGGCGCGCCGCGCGCTGCATAACGAAGCAGCCGAGATGTTGATGGATCGGCTCGACGGCAAGATTGCGGTCGATTTCGACACCGCACGGCGGCTGTTCACGCTGATCTGCGTGCTGCATATCAAGGGCTGACGATGAAGGCGGGGGCAATCAGGGGTGGACATGGAACAAGGAGCGGCGGCGACTGGCGCGGTGCGATCGCGCGCTTCCTGCGCCGCATCGGTGCCAGCGTCGTGCTGCTGCTCCTTGCCGCGGGTATCGCGCTGTGGTGGGCCGCGCGCTGGACGCCCGACCGCGCCATCTATCCGGTGCAGGGTGTGACGATCGACGCGGGCAATGGCGATGTCCATTGGGGATCGATCAAGGCTGCGGGCGCCGATTTCGCCTATATTGCCGCGACCAATGGCGCGGCGGGCATCGACGCGAAATTTGCACGCAATCTCATGGGCGCGCGCGACGCCGGGGTGCAGGCGGGCGCTGTCCACCGCTACAGCCTTTGCCGCCTCGCGACCGATCAGGCCGCGAATTTTATCCGCCACGTCCCGCGCCGCGCCGATTTGCTGCCGGCGGTCGTCTGGCTCGACTATGACGACCACTGCCCCGACCGGCCGACGCGCGCGCTGCTCTTGTCCGAACTCGCGACTTTCCTCGCGCAGATCGAGGCGCATATGGGCAAGCGAAGCGTGATCGCGCCGGGCCCTGCCTTCGAGGCTGATTATCAGGTGACACGCGGCATCGCGCGCACGACCTGGCTGCGGCGCGATTTCTTTGAGCCCGATTACGGCGCGCACCCGTGGGCGATGTGGCAAGCGAACGATTATGTCCGCCTGTCGGGCGCCGAAGGCACCGTCGGCTGGAATGCGCTGCGCGCACGAGGAGAGATGCGATGACCGAACCGACCCGCGACGCGCTGATCGACGCGGCGCGCGACGCCGCGAGCCGCGCTTACGCCCCTTATTCGGGTTTTCACGTCGGCGCCGCGCTGCTGCTCAAGAACGGCGACGTCGTGACCGGCGCCAATGTCGAAAATGCAAGCTACGGCCTGACGCTCTGCGCCGAAACCGCCGCGGTGGCGAAGATCGCGAACGAAGGTTGGATCGGCGAACTGGCCGAGGTCGCGATCGTCGGCGGGCGTCCCCATGGCGACGAATTGCTGGGCGCCGCCCCCGTCAATCCGTGCGGACGCTGCCGCCAGATATTGAACGAAGCCGCCGAGCGGTCGAAGGTCGATATCCTGGTCCATTGCGCTTCGGGCGACGGAGAGACGGTCAGAACCTACCGGCTCAGCCAGTTGCTGCCCGCCGCCTTTGGTCCCAAGGACCTCGGCCTCATTCCAGACTGACCGCTTGCGCAACGCCCGCCATCCCGACAAGAGACAAGCATGGCCATTCTTTCCGACCGCTGGATTCGCGAAGCCGCCCAAACGCAGGGTATGATCGAGCCTTTCGTCGAGGCGCAGCGGCGCGACGGCTGCATCAGCTATGGCCTGTCATCCTATGGCTATGACGCGCGTGTCGCGCCGGAGTTCAAGATTTTCACCAATGTCGACAGCACGATCGTCGATCCCAAGGATTTCGATCCGAAGAATTTCGTGGACCGCGAAACGGACGTCTGCATCATCCCCCCGAACAGCTTTGCGCTCGCCCGAACCGTCGAATATTTCCGCATCCCGCGCGACGTGCTCGTGATCTGCCTCGGCAAATCGACGTATGCACGCTGCGGTATCATCGTGAACGTCACCCCGCTCGAACCGGGCTGGGAGGGCCATGTGACGCTGGAGTTTTCCAACACCACCCCCCTGCCCGCCAAGATTTACGCCAACGAAGGCGCGTGCCAGTTCCTGTTCCTGCAAGGCAATGAGCCCTGCGAGACGAGCTACGCCGACCGCGCGGGCAAATATATGGGGCAAAAGGGCGTTACGCTGCCCAAGCTGTAACCGGTCGTCGGGGCACCGTCAGGAACCAGTCGTCCTCCCAAGCGTCCTCTTTGCACAAGCGGCGGGGGCATCGTTTGGAGGACGACGCATGTCGATGATCGCGGTCTTTATCGGGCGCCTTTTCATCTCGCTGATTTTTATCGTTTCGGGGATCAACAAGCTGATCCACGTCAATAATACCGATGCGATGATCACCGCCACCGGCCTTCCTTCCGGTCTGGCCATTCCGACCGGCCTGTTCGAACTGATCGCCGGCGTGTGCATCGCACTCGGCATCGCGGTGCGGCTGTGGTCGGTCCTGCTCGCGGGCTTCGTGCTTGCAACGATTCTGTTCTTTCACCGCGAATTCACCGACCCGGTACAGGCCATGGCGGCGATGAAGAACCTGGCGATTGCCGGTGGCCTCCTCTGCCTGTTCGGATATGGTCACACGCGCTGGAGCTATGATGCGCTGCGCCAGCGCCGCCGCGACGAACTCGCCGCCCGCGACGCGCAGCTGCGCGCTACCGCGGCTGAAGTGCGTGCTGCGCGAGCCGAAGGACGTGCCGAAGCCGTTGTCGGCGAGCCGGTCGTAGTCAAGAAGCGGCCCTTCTGGCGCCGCTGACGCTTGGCGCTTGGCATCGCGCGCAGGCTGCGCTAGCCTCTCCTTACGTTTACGTAAAGGGAGGCTAGCATGGCCAGCCGCGAGTTCGACATCATCGTCTATGGCGCAACGGGTTTCACCGGGCGCCTCGTCGCCGAATATCTGGCGCAGCATTATCGCGGCCGCGCCGATGCCCCCAAATGGGCGATGGCGGGGCGTAGCCTTGCCAAGCTCGCCGAGGTGCGCGACCTGATCGGCGCCGATGCCGACACGCCGCTGGTCGTCGCCGACGCGAGCGATCCCGCGAGCCTCGACGCGATGGCGGCGCGCGCCACGGTCATCCTCACCACCGTCGGCCCCTATCAGCTTTACGGCAGCGACCTCGTCGCCGCCTGCGTCCGCGCCGGCACCGCCTATGCCGACCTGTGCGGCGAGCCCGGCTGGATGCGCGAGATGATCGACACGCACGAAGCCGCCGCAAAGATGTCGGGCGCGCGGATCACTTTTTCGTGCGGTTTCGATTCGATTCCGTTCGACCTTGGCGTGCTGTTTTTGCAGGCGGAAGCGGTGCGCCGCCACGGCAAGCCCGCGCCGCGCGTCAAGGGTCGCGTGCGCAAGATGGCGGGCGGTGCGTCGGGCGGCACGATCGCAAGCCTCACCGAAACGCTGAAAGCCGTCGCCAAAAAGCCCTCGCTCGCGATGCTGCTCCAATCCTCCTTCGCGCTGACCCCCGGCTTCGAGGGGCCCTCGCAACCAACCGGGCTGATCCCCGAATATGACGGCGCCACCGGCACCTGGACCGCCCCCTTCATCATGGCGCCGATCAACACCAAGAACGTCCATCGCACCAATTTCCTGCTCGGCCACCAATGGGGCGCCGACCTCGTCTATGACGAGATGGTGATGACGACGATCGGCGATGCCGGCAAGGCGATGGCCGAAGCCATGGCCAAGGCCAACCCGTTCGGCGATTCCAAGTTGCAGCCCGGTGAGGGCCCTAGCAAGGAGGAGCGCGAAAACGGCTTCTACGACATCCTCTTCATCGGCGAATATCCGGACGGGACGACGGTGCGCGCGAGCATTCAGGGCGACCGCGACCCCGGCTACGGCTCGACGTCGAAGATGCTCGCCGAAACGGGCATGGCGTTGCTCGAAAACAAGGGCGCAGGCGGCGTGTGGACGCCGGGCGCGCTACTTGGTCAGGCGCTGATCGGCCGGCTGACCGCCAATGCCGGCCTGACCTTTCAGATCGAAAGCTAACCCCTCGTCCGTTTGTGCTGAGCCTGTCGAAGCACCGTTCTTCGTCACGGGGCCGGAAGAAAAGAGGACGGCCCTTCGACAAGCTCAGGGCGAGCGGATTTGCTGGATCGAATGAAGAGAACAGAGCCCAATGACCGCTGAAACCTCTCCCAGCGCGCTCGACGCGCTGCTTTCGACGCTGCGCACCGAAGACGGCGCGGCCAAGGCGCATATCGACGACGGCTGGATGCAGGGCCGCACCGCCTATGGCGGAATCAGCTCGGCGGTCGCGCTCGCGGGCACGATGACGCTCCACCCGACCGACGTGCCGCTCCGCTATGCGCAGATCAGTTTCGTCGGCCCCGTGGGCGGCGACTGCACGGTCGAAACGCGCGTGCTGCGCCAGTCGAAATCCTCGCTGTTTATCGACGCCGGCGTATCGAGCGACATGGGATTCGGCACCGCCGCAGTCTTTGCCTTCTCGCCCGACCGATCGAGCCATGTCGACCATGATCGGCTGGCGATGCCCGCCGCGCCCGACCCCGAAACGCTGGCGCCCGTGCCCGAACATCGCGCGCGCCCGGCCTTCACGCGCCATTTCGACATGCGCCCGACAACGGGGCCGCGTTTTGCGTGGAAAAAGGAGATCGGCGAATATCTGACCTGGGTGCGCTTCGTCGAAGAACCCGTATGCCATCCCGCGGTCGCACTGCTGGCGATGGGCGACGCGCTGCCCCCTGCCGCGATGGCGCTGTTCAGCGAGTTCGGACCGATCAGCTCGATGAACTGGACGGTCAACATGCTGACCGCCGCGCCGACAACCGACGACGGCTGGTGGCTGCTCTCGGCAAGGACCGGCTATGCGCGCCACGGCCTGTCGGTGCAGGACATGATGCTGTGGAACCGCGCGGGCGAGCCGATTCTGAGCGGGAGCCAGGCGATTGCAATCTACGTCTGATTGGAACGTTTGCGAATGTAGCGATTGGTGGAGGCGGCGCGACGCTTTCAGTAAAACGTCTCGGACGCGGTCATGGTTTCAGGTCACCTCAATTGCACTGCATCATATTTCGCTGAAACCGGGTGTCTTTTTTCCCAAGTGCGGTTCACCTAGCGCCAGAAGAGTCCTCGAGCACTCGGTCCAACAAGGCGTCCCATTTCGCAATAATTTTATCGGGCGCAAACCGCTGAATGTCGGCGCGCGCGGCTGCACCCAGATTTCTGCGCAAGTCTTCATCCGCCATCACGCGGTCGAGCGCCGATGATAACGCCTCCACATTCCCAGCCGGAACGAGAAGACCCGTTCGGTCATGGTCGATAATATCAGAAGGCCCGAACGGACAATCAAACGACACGACGGCAAGGCCAGCCCCTGCAGCTTCGGCAAGGGCGTTCCCGAAACCTTCGTAACGTGAAGGGAACACGAACGCATCGGCGCCCGCAATCCATGCTGCCGGGTCTTTACTCTTCCCCGGCAATTCAATTCTGTCCGAAAGACCAAGGCGTTGAATTTGAAGCTGTAGCTGCTGCCGCAACTCGCCCTCGCCCCAAATGCGCAATGTCCAATCGGGATGCAAGGGCGCGATCGCCGCAAAGGCTTCAATCAATAGGTCAAAACCTTTCTGCGGCGTGAGCCTGCCTACAGCGACTAGAACCGGCGGGCCGCGCTTCGCGAGAGGCCTTGCCAGCCGCTCAACCGGATTTCCGATGACGCACGCACGTTCACGCGTCTTGCCCGAAAGAACTTCCAAACTACGTCGGGTTTGCATCACTATCGCTGAGGCGCGCCATTGAAGACACGAGAGAAGAAAATTCCAACTTCCATGAGCCTTCTGCATTTTCGGATTATTTCGTTCCGAAATTATCACGCGATATTTGGTACCAAGACACGCAATAAGAGATATGACATTTATTTTAGTCAGAAAAGAAATCACCACATCTGGATCTAGTTTTTTGACCGTTCGACGAAGTGCTATGATACGTCGAAGTGTTGTGAAAACCTGGCTGAGCAATCCTGCCTTAGCCGCCGGGATATTTAGTCGGACAAAATTTACACTCGAATCAAAGGGATGAAAAATTGGATCAGTTGGTGCATCGAAAGACACTATCGTGATTTGACGATCAAGTACCCAGTCCGCCGTAATCAACTGTAGGACACGTTCGGCCCCGCCGGCGCCAAGTCCGGCAATCGTGAAAACTATATGCATGCACAATCCCTATGAAAGACCGCCCTCGTAGAGAAGCCCGTTTTCATTACTAGTTCATTGTTTCTCGGCTAAGCAAAAATGGTTAATGGTGACGTATAGACGAGGTGCGGGAAGGCATATCAACGGAACGGTCGTCGATGCCGGAGGCGACTGCTGAGCCTAGTGTCCGCTTTCCACCGTAAGCCAGAAATCCGCTGCAAAAAATGCTGTCCTACATGGCCCGGCTGTGCCAGCCTCCATCTCGGCTCTTTCAATAAATAGACAAAAATGTCGCTGCCAGGGTTGGGGATGTGTGGAGGCACCAGGGCGCAAATCGGCGGCCGCGTAAGGCTGACCTTTACTGACCGTTGAAGCGATTTCGCGGCCTCTGCGCCAAACTGGCCGCCGCGTAAGGCTGACTTTTCCTGAACTTTGGAACGGCCGGCATGACCGAAGACTGCTATACTCGAACCGGCAACGCGATCACCGCATCGAGCCCGCCGCCCGCGCGATTGGCAAGCGTCAGCGTGCCGCCCTCGCCCTCGGCGATCTCGCGTGCGATCGACAGGCCCAGCCCCGCACCGCCGGTCGCGCGGTTGCGCGACTGCTCGCCGCGCGCAAAGGGTTCCACCAGTGTGCGGATCTGCTCGTCGGTCAGGCCGGGACCATCGTCCGACACGATGATCCGCGCCTCACCGCCCTCGACCGCCACCGACAGCCGCGCGCGCGTTCCATAGGACACGGCATTGTCGACGAGGTTGCGGATCGCGCGTTTCAGCAGCATCGGTCTCGCCCGCACCACCGCCTCGACAAGCGGTCCCGCCGCGACATCCTTGCCGCTCTCGCGATAATCGGCAGCCAGTTCGCCCACCAGCTGGCGTAGCGAAACCGCCTCGGCCGCTTCGGTTCCGGCGCCCGACCGCGCCAGCGCCAATATGTCGGTCAGCATCGCAGTCATCTCGTCGATGCTGGCGATCATCTTTTCGCGCAACCGGTCATCGTCGACCTGCTCGACGCGCACGCGCAGGCTGGCAAGCGGGGTGCGAAGGTCATGGCCCACCGCGCCGAGCATCCGGTCCTTGTCCGACAGCATCGCCGTGATCCGCTCACGATAGGCGTTAAAGGCGGCGATCAGGTCGCGCACGTCCGACGGCCCGGCCGCTTCAAGCGGCACGGTTTCTCGCTGCGCCGGGTTGGCGCGCGCCGCGCGCGTCAGGTCGCGGAGCGGCGCCGCGACGCGCCACGCGATCACCATGATCGGGATGAGCAGCAACAGATAGAGCGAGAGCGTCTGCCAGACCAGAAAACCCTGCAACCGGCCGCCGCTCGATGCGACCCGGCTCCGCACCCCGTAAAAGCGTCCATCGACTTCGGCGACGACCAGCACCGTGCGTCCGGGCAGCCGCGTGCGGCCCAGGCGGGGTCGTTGCGGCAGGGCCCAGGCCGTCACGCCCTGTGTTCGAATCTCCGCTTCGACAAGCAGGCTTTGCACATAGTCCGCCAGTTCCGGCATCGCAACCGCCCGTTCGGGAACGGGCGGCACGGTGTCTCCGACCCATAGCTTCGGGATGCGACCGCGGCGCGGATCGTCGGCGCGGTCGGATAATGTCTCGCTACGTCCGCGCCCCTGGCGGTCGATCGCGTCGATGATCCGCGCGACCGCCATGCCGCCGCCATGCGCCAGCGCCTGCTGTTTCTGCCCGCGCGCGAGCAGAGCGAAATTGACGGCCTGCGCAACGAACAGCATCACCGCGACCGCGAATACCAATTGCCCGATAAGGCTGCGGGGCCAGAGGCGGAGCTTCATGTCGAGGGGTCCAGGCGTTTGACTTCGCATGCGAGCGTATAGCCACCCCCCCACACCGTCTTGACGATTTGCGGATGCGCCGGATCGACCTCGATCTTCTTGCGCAGGCGGCTAACCAGATTGTCGATCGCGCGGTCAAAGATGTCGGCTTCGCGCCCGCGCACCAGGTCGAGCAGCCGGTCGCGGCTCATCACCTGTCGCGGGTGGCGGAGCAGTGCGTGGAGCAGGTGATATTCGCCCGACGACAGCGCGACTTCGGTCCCGTCGCTGTCGACCAGAACGCGCTCGACCTCGCGCAGAACCCAGTCGCCGAAGGCATAACAGGTGCCGCCGGTGTCGAGTGCGCGCCCGCCCTGCTGCGTACGGCGCAGCACGGTGCGGATGCGCGCGACCAGTTCGCGTGGATTAAACGGTTTGACGACATAATCGTCGGCGCCGATCTCCAGCCCGATGATGCGTTCGGTATCTTCGGCGCGCGCCGTCAGCAGGATCACGGGGATACTGCTCGTCTCGCGCAGGTGACGCGTAAGCGAAAGGCCGTCCTCGCCGGGCATCATGATGTCGCTGACGACCAGATCGACCGATTTGGCGCGCAGCACCGATCGCGCCTCGGCGGCGCTCGCGACATCGGTAACCGAAAACCCCTGCGCGGTCAGATATTCGCTGAGCGGCTCGCGGATCGACGGTTCGTCGTCGATCAGCAGGATCCGCGGCAGGTCGCTATCGGTCATCACTTGTCATCCGTCCGTCGAAAACTGGTTCGCCCACCGGCCGCGAAGGACCGGTGGGCGATAGCTGGCAGGGCGTGGCGGCAAAGGCAATGCCGGGAGGGGGAAGAAAACACTGCGCCGCCGCCCGACGCTGCCAAATGGTTTATTCGCCGGCGGAAGCCGCAGGGGCCGCGCGCTTGGCGCGCCAGGCGTTGCGCTGCGCTGCGCGCTCGTCGGCCGTCACCTGCCCGTCCTTGTTCGCGTCGGCGGCGTCGAAGCGCGCCAGCGCAGCGGTCTGGAACTCGGCCTGGCTGATCGCCTTGTCGCCGTCGGTGTCGGCCTTGCCCATCATCGCGTGATGGCCGCCGCGCTTGCCGTATTGACCGCGCATCGCATGGCGCTTGCCTTGACGGCCCTCGCCGGACTCAGCGCGCTTTTCGCCGCGCTCAGCACGCTTCGCGGCGCGATCTGCGCTATGCTGATCCCATTCGGCGCGACTGATATTGCCGTCTTTGTCGGCGTCGAAGCGCTCGAACATCTTGGCCTGCATCTCGGCGCGCTTGGCGGTACGGTCTGCAGCATCGAGCTTACCGTCCTGGTTCGCGTCCATTCGCGCGAACATCTGCGTCGCATGGGCCTGGGCCTCGGCGCGCGTCAGCGTGCCATTGCCATCGGCATCGCCCCGCGGATCGCCGGGGGCGGCGAGAACGGGCACGGCAAGCAGCGCGGCGCCCAGCGTTAAAAGACTGATTTTTTTATTCACGTGTCAAACTCCTTCGAGCGAAGCGGCGGGGAGTGCCCCGCGTTCGATGAAGGTAGTTTTAAGCCCCATTTGTCCCATCCGCGTGCCGGACGATCAGAAAATTGTCGCAAAACGTCGCAAGAAGGAGCGGCTGTTCACTCCGGCGAAAGCGAAACGGCCGACCACGACATCGCGATCGGCCTTCGAATATGGGATGGCGACGATCGGTTACGGGCTTACCGGCGCATCATCATCGTCATCGGCGATAAGAACCATCGCAGTGATACCTGCGAGCAGACCGAGCAGACCGATAATCCAGCTTGAATTACCTTCGAGCTCGCTAGCGCCGGACGTCGCCGATTCGGCGCGAACGCCGCTCGCTGCCGAAGCAGCCACGGGAGCCGCAATTACTGAAAGCGCCGCCAGCGAAATCGCCGCCTTTTTGAACATGCTCATAAAAATCTCCCTTGGGTGGACGGGCTAATCTTTGACAAACTGACACAAGCGCCATTCGATGCCTGCTCAAAAGCCGCTCATCGCACATGCAGGACGACTCGCCCCGGATTTTGGTGACGCAAAACGCGTTGCGCATCCGGCACCCGATGAGTTTATGCGACGTCGATCGAGGGAGACGTATCACATGTCAAAAGCCGACTACCTGTTCGCCGCGGCAATTGCGCTCGGTATAGCTACCGCGGCGTCAGCGCAGCCCGCCGACACGTCGCTCATTCACGGAACAGCGTGGCTCAACAAGCAAATGGCAGCGCTTGCCGAACGTCAAAGCGCCGATGGTTGGCGGGTGACGCCGAGCGGACTGCGCTGGCGCCGCGTCGCTGGCGACGGCACGGGCGCACGTCCCGGGCCAACCGATCGTGTCACCGTCCATTACGTCGGCACCTTTGCCGACGGGCGCGAGTTCGACAGCTCCATCCGTCGCGGCGAGCCGACCAGCTTTCCGCTCAACCGTGTCATCAAGGGATGGCAGGAAGGTGTCGCGCTGATGGGTGTCGGCGATAAGGTCGAGCTCGCGATACCCTGGCAGCTTGGCTATGGCGCCGAAGGCAAGGGGCCGATCCCCGGCGGCGCGACCCTGCTGTTTACCGTCGAACTGCTTGGCATTGATCCGGCGGCATAGTCGGCAGGAACGATCGGGGCCGATCTGATCAGACCGGGTCCGCCGCGATGCGAAAATGCGAAATGAAGGGCTGAAGCCGCCAGTCGATTTGGTCCCTGCCGAGCCAGTCTTCCTCGATACCGGCAAGCGCGTTGAGCATCGAATCGCCGAAGACGATGTTCAGGAACAACTTCGCCGCGGCTTCTGGATCGTCGATCTTGGCCTCGCCTTTGGCGACCCAGTCGCTGAACAGCTCGACGAGCTCGTCGATCGCGGGCAAATGCAGGTCACGATAGATGCGGACAGCAAACTCGCGATCGCGCACGCTTTCGGACACCAGCATCCGCATCAGCGCGATCGCGCGCGGCGACTGCATCGCGTCGCTTTGCCGGTAGGCGTAGCATTTGAGGATATCGACGTTGGACATCGCTGACGTCGCCGCGGGGTCCAGCGGGCGAAATGCCGTTTCGCCTGACCATCGCGTCGCCATGGCGCGAAGCAGCCCCTGCTTGTTGCCAAAAAGATCATAAAGCGTCGCAAGCGATCCCCCCGATCGCCGGACAATGTCGGCAAGACTTGTGCGGTCATAACCCTGCTCGATAAACAGCGCTTCTGCCGCATCGAGAATCGCGCCGTGTCGCCGTTCGCGTGGCGATGCTGTATCTATCTGAGATAAAGTCGTTTCCGACCCGGTCAATTTTTGATTCCCCTTCCCTTGCGCTTTTTTGTAACCTAAATTACACGGCGCACCCGCGCAAGCTTTCGCCTATAAGAAAGTCCCGCACAACAGCGATTTTTCAGGGGTCCATATGAGTCGCGTCTCTCCTCCCGGCTGCGCCGTCGGCGCCGCATTGGCCCTGTTGCTGGCCGCCTGTTCGTCCGAAGCACCACCTGCGCCGCCGCCGCCCGAGGTGAATATCGTGACTGTCCGGTCGCAGGCCGTACCCAACGTCATCGAACTGCCGGGCCGGGTTCAGGCGTATCGGACGTCGGAGGTGCGCGCGCGCGTCGATGGCATCGTCGAACGCCGCTTGTTCAACGAGGGCAGTTTTGTGCGCGCCGGCACCGCGCTTTTCCGCATCGATCCGCGTCAGCTGACTGCAAATGCCAATGCCGCCCGCGCGCAGCTCGCGCGCGCGCAGGCGACCGCGGCGAACGCGCGGCAGGTCGTTGCACGTTACCAGCCGCTGCTCGCCGACCAGGCGATCGGCAAGCAGGAATATGACGCCGCCGTTGCCGCGCAGCGCACCGCCGAGGCCGATGTGCAAGCGGCGCAGGCCAATCTCGAATCGGCGCGGCTCAATCTCGGTTATGCGTCGGTGACGGCGCCGATTTCGGGCCGCGCGCGCCGCGCCGAGGTGACCGAAGGCGCGCTCGTCAGCGCGGCGCAGGGCACGCTGCTGACGACGATCGAACAGATCGACCGCGTTTATGTCAATTTCGGCCAGTCGAGTTCGGACCTGCTTGCGACGCGCCGCGACATGGGGTCGGGCCGTATCAGCGCACAGCAGCTCGAGCGCGTCGAAGTGCAGTTGATTCTCGAGGATGGCAGCGCCTATCCGGTCGTCGGCCACCTCGATTTCCTCGACCTGTCGATCGATGAAGCCACCGGAACCGCCGCGCTGCGCGCCGAATTCCCCAACCCCAACGCCGCACTGCTCCCCGGCCAGTTCGTGCGCGCGCGCATTTTTGCCGGCAATCGCGCCGACGGGATGCTCATCCCGCAGCGCGCGGTCAAGCTGAGCGGCGACGATGCCAGCGTGATGGTGCTCGATGCCAAGAATGTCGCCACCCCGCGGCCGATCAAGCTCGGCGCGATGGTCGCGGGCCAATGGGCAGTGCTCGACGGATTGAAGCCGGGCGACCGGGTGATCGTCGACGGGCTGCAAAAGGTCCAGCCGGGCCAGCCGGTGCGCGTCGCGCCGCCCAAGGGAACGGCTTCGACGCCGCCTGCGAAGCACTGATCCGGCATGACCCCCCGTTTTTTCATCGACCGGCCCATCTTCTCCTGGGTCATCGCCATCGGTATCCTGCTCGCCGGGATTATCGCACTGCGCGGGCTGCCCGTGGAGCAATATCCGTCGGTCGCCCCGCCGTCGCTGACGATCGGCGTTACCTATCCCGGTGCCGACGCGAGCACGCTTGAACAAAATGTCACGCAGGTCATTGAGCAGGAACTGAACGGGGTCGAGGGTTTCCTCTACATGGCCTCGACCAGCGAATCGAACGGCATTGCATCGATCACGCTGACTTTCGAAGCCGGGACCGACATCGATAACGCGCAGATGGAGGTCCAGAACCGCCTGCGCCGCGTCGAACAACGCCTGCCCGAAGATGTGCGACGTCAGGGCATTTCGGTAACCGAAGCCAATTCGGGCTTCTTGCTGATCGTCGCGATCACCTCGAAAAGCGGCAACACCGACCCGATGGAGGTCAACAATTTCGCCAACACGCGCGTGCTCGACGAACTGCGCCGCGTGAACGGCGTCGGCAACGTGCAGGCCTTCGCCCCCGAATATGCGATGCGCATCTGGCTCGATCCGCAAAAGCTCGCTTCCTACAATCTCTCCGCCGCCGAGGCTTTGGGCGCGGTGCAGGAACAGAACAGCCAGACCCCGGGCGGCCAGCTCGGCGATCAGCCGATCGCCAAGGGCGCCGAGCTCAATGCCGTCATCACGACGCAGGGGCGCTTCACCAAGCCCGAACAGTTCGAGAGTATCATTCTGCGCGCTAACCCCGACGGGTCGGCAGTGACCTTGGCCGACGTCGGCCGCGTCGAGCTGGGCGCCGCAAGCTATCTTTTCTCATCCGAACTCAACGGCAAGCCGATGGCGGGTCTCGCCGTCCAGCTAACCCCCGGCGCCAATGCGCTGTCGACCGCGGCGGGCGTGCGGGCGCAGATGGACGAGCTGGCCAAGGGTTTCCCACCCGACGTCACCTGGTCGATCCCCTATGACACGACGCCCTTTGTCGAACTGTCGATCGAAGAGGTGGTGAAGACGCTGGTCGAGGCAATGATCCTCGTCTTCCTCGTCATGTTCCTGTTCCTCCAGAACTGGCGCGCGACCGTTATCCCCACGATCGTCGTTCCCATCGCCCTCGCGGGTGCGTGCCTTGGCCTCTGGCTGTTCGGATTCTCGATCAACGTGCTGACCTTGTTCGGCATGGTGCTGGCGATCGGCATCCTCGTCGACGATGCGATCGTCGTGATCGAGAATGTCGAGCGCATCATGAACGAAGAGCATCTGCCGCCCTATGAAGCGACGGTGAAAGCGATGGGACAGATCACCAGCGCAATCATCGGCATCACGCTGGTGCTGATCGCGGTGTTCATTCCCATGGCTTTTTTCCCCGGCTCAACCGGTGGGATCTATCGCCAGTTCTCGATGACGCTGGCGATTTCGATCGCTTTCTCGGCCCTGCTCGCGCTCACGCTGACGCCCGCGCTGTGCGCGACCCTGTTGAAGCCGCACGACCAAACAAAACGCACGGGACCGGTCGGCGTCTTTTTCGACCGATTCTTCGAGCGCTTCAACGGCTGGTTCGGGCGCACGACCGATCGTTATCAGGGCGGCGTGGGCAGGATGCTCGCCGCGCCGCTGCGCTGGCTCGGCGTATTCGTCGCGATGGTCGCGATAACCGCGCTCCTTTTCTCGCGCCTGCCCGGATCCTTCCTGCCGCAAGAGGATCAGGGCTATCTGATCACCGTGATCCAGGCGCCGCCCGGCGCCACAGCGCAGCGCACCACCGAGGCGACGAAGCAGGTCAAAGCCTTCTTCGATGAACAGCCGCAGGTGGCAAATATCGTGCTCGTCAACGGTTTCAGCTTTTTCGGCCAAGGCCAAGCCAACGCGATCATGTTCACCCCGCTCAAACCCTGGGACGAGCGCACGGGCGAGGGCGACAGCGCCGACGCGATCGCCGGCAAGGCAATGGGCACGCTGATGGGGATCAAGGAAGCGTTTGCCTTTTCGCTGAGCCCACCCTCGATCCCCGAGCTCGGCACGTCGAGCGGCTTCACTTTCAAGCTTCAGGATCGCGGCGCGAACGGGCGCGAGGCGCTGGTCGCGGCGCGCAACCAGATGCTCGGCGGCGCGATGCAGAGCAAGCTGCTCGCCAACGTCCGCCCCGAAGGACAAGAGGACGCGCCGGTGCTGAAGCTCGACATCGACCGGATTCAGGCGCGCGCGCTAGGCTTGTCGATCGGCGAGGTCAATGCAACGCTCGCGATCAGTTTCGGCAGCGCTTATGCCAACGACTTTACGCGCGAGGGCCGCGTGCTGCGTGTGCTGCTGCAGGCCGACGCCGCGAACCGCATGACGCCGCAGGACGTGCTTGACCTGCGCGTCCGCAGCGCGACGGGCGACATGGTGCCCTTCGGATCGTTCAGCAAGGCCGAATGGTCGGCCGAACCGCCGCAGCTCCAGCGATACAACGGCTATCCCGCGATGACGATTTCGGGCGAACCCGCGCCGGGCCAATCGACCGGCGAAGCGATGGCCGAAATGGAACGGCTTGCAGAGCAATTGCCGTCCGGATTCTCCTTCGAATGGACCGGCATTTCCTACGAGGAAAAGCAATCGGCGGGGCAGATCGGTATGTTGCTGGGTCTGTCGCTGGTGGTCGTCTTTCTGCTGCTCGCAGCGCTTTACGAAAGCTGGTCGGTGCCGGTCGCGGTGCTGCTCGTCGTGCCGCTCGGCGTACTCGGCGCGGTGCTTTTTTCGATGTTTCGCGGACTATCGGCGGACATTTATTTTAACGTCGGCTTGATTACGATCATCGGCCTTGCCGCCAAAAATGCGATCCTGATCGTCGAATTTGCGATCGAGCAGGAGGCCGAGGGCAAATCGACGCTCGACGCGGTGATGGAGGCGGTGAAGCTGCGCCTCAGGCCGATCATCATGACCAGCCTCGCCTTCATTCTCGGCATGGTGCCGCTGGTCATCGCGACCGGTGCGGGCGCGGCGAGCCGCATTGCGGTCGGATCGGGGGTGATGGGCGGGATGATCGCAGCCACATTGCTGGGCATCTTCTTCATCCCGCTCTTTTACCTGTCGGTGCGCAAGTGGCTCAGCCGCAAGCGGCCCCCTGCACCCGCCGAAAAGGGTCATCATGAGGAACCCGGCCATGCGTAAGTTGATCGCGCTGCTTGCGGCGACCACCCTCGCGGGATGCGTCAATATGGCGCCTCCGCATGAGCGGCCGCCACTTGCCACCGCCGACGACTATCCGGCCGAGTTCGCAGGAGAGACGATGCCGGGGCAGCGCGCGACCGACATTGCATGGCGCGATTTCTTTGCCGATCCGCGGCTGGAGGCGCTGATCGCACAGGCTGTTGCGCGTAATCGCGACCTTGCCGTCGCGGTCGCGCAGATCGAGGAAGCGCGCGGGCTTTATCGGATCCAGGCCGCTGACCGCCTGCCGACCGTCGGCGCCAGCGCCGATGCAACGCGGACGCGCGGCCCGGCGCTGACCGGCGTGGGGACCGACACGACGAACCGTTATTCGGTCGGCGTCGGCGTCACCTCCTTCGAGCTCGATTTCTGGGGGCGCGTCAAGAATCTCTCCGAAGCGGCGCGCAGCCAGTATCTCGCGACCGAAGCCGCCGAGCGCGCCTTTCGCCTCGCGCTCGTACGCGACGTTGCCTCGACCTATTTCGCCTCGCGCGGCGCCGAGGAGCAGATTGAGCTCGCCGAGGCCACGGTTACGAGCCGCAAGGAAGGGCTGCGCATCGCCAAGCGCCGCCTTGATGCCGGCGTCACGTCCGCGCTCGACTATCGCCAGTCCGAAACGCTGCTGACGCAGGCGGAGACGCAGCTTGCGAGTCTGAAACTGGGCAAGGCACAGGCCGATAATTTCCTCGCCGTGCTCACCGGCGGCCCCGTGGTCGATCCCCTGCCTGCACCGCTCCCGCTCGTCGCGCAGGCCGGGTCGCCGACGCTCACCGCAGGATTGCCTTCCGACCTGCTCGTCGCACGCCCCGACATCGTTGCGGCCGAAGAACGGCTGCGCGCCGCACGCGCCAACATCGGCGCGGCGCGCGCTGCCTTTTTCCCGTCGATCTCGCTCACCGGCAGCTTCGGCTTTGCGTCGGGCGCGCTCGACAATCTGTTCAGCGACGATGCCATGACATGGAGCTTTGGCCCGTCGATCAGCCTGCCAATCTTCGATTTCGGGCGCAACAAGGGCAATCTGACCGTTGCGGAGGCCCGCGAGGACATCGCGGTCGCCACCTATGAGCGCACGGTGCAGGGCGCGTTCCGCGAGGTTGCCGACGCGCTCGCCGGCCGTCGCTACCTGGCCGAACAAGTCGAGGCGCAGGAACGCGGCACGCTTGCGACACGGCAGATCGCCGATCTTGCGCGCAAGCGGTATCGCGAGGGCGTTTCGACCTATCTCGAAGTGCTCGATGCCGAACGCAATCTGTTCGCATCCGAACAGACGCTGATCGAACTCCGCCGTGCGCAGGTCGACAATCTGGTCACGCTCTATGTCGCGCTGGGCGGCGGCCTCGTCGAACGCGCGGGAGGCCAGCCGCGATGAGCGGCGAAACGCTGCTGCTCAAAAACCTGCTCGGCCCGCAAGCGATCGCGACGATCGCGGACGCCGCGGCCACCGCATCGCCCCGCTTCGACCGGCCGACGTTCGTGCAGGCGGCGTCGGACGGGCTCGATGCGCTGTCGATCATGGAGCGCGTTCGCCATATCGCCGATGCGCTGCACAGCACACTGCCCGATGACTATGGCGCTACGCTCGATACGCTGCGCGCGATGGCACCGCGACTGACGCACGGCTTTCAGGCGATTGCGATCACCGAAGTGGTTGCACGCCATGGTCTCGACGATTTCGACCACTCGATGGCCGCGCTTGCCGATCTGACCCGCTTCGGTTCGGCCGAGTTTGCGATCCGTCCGTTCCTGGCTGCCGACGCTGACCGCGCGCTCGGCATCATGGAAGGATGGACCACGAACGACGACGAACATGTCCGCCGCCTTGCAAGCGAAGGCGCGCGGCCGCGCCTGCCGTGGGCCGCGCGAGTGCCAGCACTGAAGGTCGACCCGACCCGCGCGGCGCCGATCCTTGAGGCTCTGAAGGCCGATCCCGCCCTCTATGTGCGCAAGTCGGTCGCGAACCATCTCAACGACATTGCCAAGGACCGGCCCGACTGGCTGCTCGACAGGCTTGCCGGTTGGCCGCAAGAGGACGAACGCACCGCGTGGATCATCCGCCACGCGCTGCGCACGCTGATCAAACAGGGCGACCCGGCCGCGCTCGCACTGATCGGCGTCGGTCACGGGGCCGCGGTGACGGTGGGCCGCTTTGCCGTCGAACCGGCCACCATCCACCTGGGCGAACGGATTGTGATCACCGCCGAACTGGTGTCGGAGTCACCGGACGATCAGCCGTTGGTGGTCGATTACCGCATCCATTACACGCGTCCAAGCGGCAAGAGTGCGCCCAAAGTATTCAAGTTCAAGAGCTTTACGCTGGCGGGACATGACACCGCCGACTTGGCGATTTCACAGACGATCTGCGACTTCACCACGCGCCGTCATCATCCCGGGCAGCACCGGGTCGAACTGGTCGTCAACGGTCATATGATGGCGGAGACCGCTTTCGACATCCTGCCCGACAAAGCCGGCTAATTTCCGGGCGGCGGCGCCGCGTCGGGCACGGCGGGTTCGGGCGGACGCTGATCAATCGGCAGGCGCAGGTCGATCCGGCTGCCGCCCACCTCGGTCGAGATCACAGCATCGCCGTCTTCGATGCCGACGCGTGTCCGATCGCCAATGGGGATATTGCCGACGTCAGGAATGACCGGCGTATCCTGCGGCTCGACGGGACCGGTCGGATCGACGGGGCGCGGCCGCGGCGCGGCTTTCTGGCCCGACGCCTGCGTCATGAAATCGCGCCACATGCGCGCGGGCAGGCCGCCGCCCGAAATCCCCTGAAGCGGGCTGTTGTCGTCGTTGCCGATCCAGATGCCGACGACTAGGCCGTTGGCATAGCCGACAAACAACGCGTCGCGATTGTCCTGGCTGGTGCCTGTCTTGCCGAAATTGGGCTGCGGCAGCCGTGCGGCGCGGCCGGTTCCGCGGTTGACCGCGGCACGCAGCATTTTTTCCATATCCTCATGCACGCGCGATCGGAAACGCGATGGTCCCCAGACGAGATTCTCGATCCAACCCTTTTCCTCCGCCTTGAACGCATGGGCTTTGACCGGATAGCTGTTCGCCGCGACGGCGGCATAAGCGGCGGTAAGCTCCAGCAAGGTCATGCTCGACGTGCCGAGCGCGAGGCTGGGGTCGCCCCTTGCCAGTGGCGCGGTGACGCCCAGGTCGCGCGCCGTGCCGATCACCTTGTCATCGCCCACCTCGCCGAGCAGCCGCACCGCGGCCACATTGCTCGATGACGCGAACGCATCTTCCAGGCTGATCTCCCGCGAATAGGTGCCGCCCGCATTTTTGGGGCGGTAGGAGCCGGTTTCGATCGCGCGATTGTCGATCATGTCGTCGGGCTCCCATCCGTCTCGCAGCGCGGCGAGATAGACGAACAGCTTGAAGGTCGATCCGGGCTGGCGCCGCGCCTGCGTCGCGCGGTTAAAGGGTGAGGCAGCGTAATCCTTGCCGCCGATCATCGCAACGACTTCGCCATTGGGGCGCATCGCAACGAGCGCGACCTGCGCCTTGCCCAACCCCGCCCGGCTCGTGACGCGCCGCGCGATCGACTGAAGCCGCGCATCGAGCGTCGTCGCGATCGTCTGCCGCGAATAGCCGACGTCGCTCAATTTGCGCGCTTCGGGCAAGGCCCAGTCGGCGAAATAGGTGCCCGTCGGCAATGTATTGCGCGTGCGTACGTCAATGCGCGGCGTGCGGATTGCGCGCGCTTGCTGCTCGGTCATCTGCCCTGTCGCGACCATCGCGTCCAGCACCAGCTTCATCCGCTTTTCAGCCAGATCAGGATTGCGCGTCGGAGCAAGCCGTGATGGCGCCTGCACCAGCCCCGCGAGCATCGCGGCCTGCGCCGGGGTCAGATTTTCGGGCTGGCGATAGAAATAATGCAGCGCCGCGGCGCGCAGCCCATAGGTGTTGTCGCCGAAATAGGCGTTCGACAGATAGCGCTCGAGGATCTCGTCCTTGGTCAGCCACGCCTCCAGCCAGAAGGCGATCAGCGCCTCGCGCGCCTTGCGGCCCAGCGTGCGTTTGGGCGTCAGGAAGGTGAATTTGGCAAGCTGCTGGGTTATCGTACTGCCGCCCTGCGTCGGGCCGCCGGTTATATTGCTCCACACGGCACGCGCGATGCTGCGCGGATCGATGCCCCAGTGCGAATAGAAGCGCCGGTCCTCAATCGCCAGAAAAGCGCCGGTGACATGCTCGGGCAGGTCGCGCGTCTTGACGGGCCGATCGACGATAGCGCCCGACCGCGCGATCGGCGTGCCGTCGGACGCGAGCAATGTTATCTGCGGCGGTGCGATCGGTTCGAGCGATTTCGAAAGCGGCGCAGTCAGCGCGAGCCACCCGATAAGCAGAATAAGGATCACACAGAGAACCGCAAAGCCGCGCGCGATGCGGCGCATCCACCTGTGCCGCCGCGATTCGGCAACCGGCGCGGTCGGCAGCGGCGGAAGAGCTTCGGCGAACGGTCCCCCGGGCGTCATCGCCAGCGTCGGGTCGGTGCCTTCGGGTTTACGGAACCAGGTCATCTACCGGGCCGTATTACAGCCCCAATACAGCCTAGGCAAATATCTTATGTCCGCTGCCTTCTCGGGGGAAATGTTTCGTCGACCAATCCGTCACGGGCTAGCCGTTCTGCGCGTTCAGAATGCGCAGGACATTGCCGCTCCACATCTTTTCGATGTCGGCATCCGAATAGCCCGCTTCCTTCAGCCGCGCGGTGACGTTGGGCAGTGCCGTGATGTCCTCGATGCCCTTCAGGCCGCCGCCGCCGTCCCAGTCGGCACCGAAGCAGATATGATCGGGGCCCGCGACCTCGATCGCGCGCAGCACCATCTTCATATAATCCTCGAAATCGGCGGCCCATAGGGCTTCGGTCTTGTCGAGTTCGCGCCATTTGCGGTTGAGCTCGGCCTGCTCGGCAGGGGGCATCGTGCCGATCCGCTCATATTGGCCGAACAGTTCGCCGCGCGCGGGGGTCATGTTCATTTCGGACATGAAGATCGTCGAAATACACATTGCCCCGCCCTTCGCCGCGAGCGCCTTCAGCCGCGCTTCGTCGAGGTTGCGCGGGTGGTCGTAGGCGGAACGCAGGCTGGAGTGCGAGAGGATGATCGGATATTTCGACAGCGCGAGCATCTGGTCGAACGCCGCATCGGACGAATGGCTGGCGTCGATGACGATGCCGAGCCGGTTCATTTCGGCCACCCATTGTTTGCCGAGCGGGCTCAGCCCCTTCCAGCGCGCCTCGCCCGTCGCGCTGTCGGCGAACTGGTTGGTGCGTGAATGCACCGGCCCTGCCATTCGCAAGCCCTTGGCATAGAATTCCTCGAGCAGTGTCAGATCTTCGCCGAGCGGATAGCTGTTCTCCATCGACTTGAAGACGATCAGCTTGCCCTCACGCGTCAGCCGCCCGGCATCGGCGGCGGTGCGCGCGGGGGCGATCGCGTCGGGATATTTGGCGAGCGTGCGGTCAATCAGGTCCGACCGTTTCCGCGCAAAGGCGAGCGCGTCGGCATAGCCCTTGGGGGTCAGCGGCCCCTGCTCGGTGTAAATGACAAAGAAACCGCCATCGAGATGGCCGTCCTTCATCCGCGGAATGTCGAGCTGGACCATATCATCGGCGAGGGTGTGGCGGTCGGCGAAGCTCCATCCAGCGCGCTCGAAATGGAGCGGCGTGTCGAGATGCGTGTCGAGCACCAGCATTCGGCTGTGCAGCGGGGCTTGGGCAACCTTCGGCTCGTCGCTGCCGGCCGAACAGGCCGCGAGCGAGGTCGCGACCAGCAGGATAGCGAGTTGCTTCAATTCTTGTCCTCCACGGGCTTCAGGTCGAGATCGTGATAATCCCAGCTGAAGTCGGCAATCTTGCTCACCGCCTTCATGGTAACGCCGGTTATCTTGCCATCGGCGTCGAGCGCAAAGGTCACATAGGCGGGTTCAATCGCCGGATCGTCGAAGCGCGTGACGAAGCTGTCATATTGCCAGTGATCGAGCCGCCCCGCCATCCGCGGCGTCGAGGTGAAATCGATCGTCAGCCCTTTCTTATCCGCGCCGATCACGACATCACCGTACCAGGGATCGCGATAGCGCCCGGCATAGCGCGCCAGCGCGAGCGAGGGACCGCTCCGCGCTGGCGACGCCTTCGACTGTTTCAGGAACTCGACGCCCCCCGCGAGACGAGCCTGATACCAGTCCTCCCATTTTTCGATCCAGCCATGGTCGGGTTGATCCAGATAATGGTCGAGCAGATCATAGGTGAGGCCGAGCAGCATCCCGCTATCCTCGCTGTTCATCATGATCGCGAAACCGATATTTTTGTCGGGGATCAGCACGACGCGCGTGATCGACCCGAATACGCCGCCGCCGTGCTGGATGATGCGGTGGCCGCGATAATCCTGGACCTGCCAGCCGAGCGCGTAAGCCTGTTGTGTCGGTTGCGCGGGCTTCAGCGTATCAGGCAAAGGCGTGATCGGCATCGGCGTCACCGGCGCCCACATCTCCATAGCCTGCTTTTCGCTGAACAGCCGCTTGCCATCAGGCAGCGCGCCGTGGGCGAGCTGAATCCGGAGCCATGCCGCCATATCGTCGGCGCTGAGCGCGAGCCCACCCGCGGGCGCGCCGTTGCGGCCCAGCTCGTCGCGCTCATTGAGCGCCTGCTGCGGGCCGATGCCGCGCAATGGGCCGGAGAGGCGCGCGTGCGGCCAGCTACGGTTGGGGGTGCGGAAGCGTTCTTCGCTGTCGCTTGTGGCATGTTTCATCCCGCCGGGGCGCAGCACGCGCGCGCGGATGAAATCCTCCCACGTCTGCCCGGTGACTTCTTCGATCAGCTGACCGGCGACAGCGTAGAGAATATTGTCGTACGCATAGGCCGAGCGGAAACTCGTCCTGGGTTTGAGGTAAGCGACCCGCTCGACCGTCTGCTTGCGCGTCAGATGCGTGCGCGGGACGAACATAAGGTCGCCCTGCCCCAGCCCCAGCCCGCTCCTGTGGACGAGCAGGTCGCGGATCGTGATCTCGCGCGTGACCCACGGGTCGTACATGCGGAACCAGGGCATATGGTGGATGACCGGATCATCCCAGCCGATCTTGCCTTCATCGACGAGCACAGCGACCGCCGCGGCGGTCATCGCTTTGCCGGTCGATCCGGTCTGAAAAATCGTCTCGCCATCGACGGGCGCCGCTTCGCCCAGCTTGCGCACGCCCCAGCCGCGCGACAGCGTCGTCCGACCATCCTCGACGATCGCGATCGACACGCCCGCTGCGCCAATTTTCTGGCGCAGCGCCTCGACGCTTTCGGCGATGTCGGCGGGCGGTTCAGCCCATGCCGGCATCGCGACCGAGAGCAGGAGCGAAAGGGCGAGCAGGCGTTTCATGGCAAGGCCTCCATAAGGGGAGCGGGTTCGGGACGCAGCAGGCGCCAGGTGCCGATGGTGACAAGCGGCAGGACGAAGACGATCACGAACAGCCAGGCGAGAAAGCGGTAGCCGCTCGCGATCAGATCGACGAGCCCGACGCGAGCGGCGACAAACATGCAACCGACGAGGATGAGCGAACCGATCGCCGCGCGGATGCCGGTTCCGAGCGGTGGGCGGCCGCGCGCCTCGACGACGCCCGACACGCGCTCGTTGATCGCGTGGATCGCGCCAACGCCGCTTTCGAGGAGCGCGGCAAAGATCATCAGCTGGAAGAGGATGTGAAAGCCCGGCACCGCCATCTGGCGCAGCAGGAAATCCGATGGCAGTGTTTCGGCACCGATTGCGGGGTAAAAGGCCATCATCGCGACGAAAAAGAGAATCGCGGGGAGCATTGACAGCGGCCCGGCGATCAGCCCGGCGACGACCGCGTCACGCTGGCTGGTCAAATGGCGGAGCACGGGCAAGATGATCGCAGCGCCGACGATATTGTAGCTGGCATAGGTGATGCCGCCCGCCACCCAATTTCCCGAGGGTGGCGGCGCGTTTGCAAAGCCATTGCCGATCATATCGCCAAAGCTCGCCAGCGCAAAGACGATGAAGATCGCATAGACCGCATAGATCAGCATCGAGGCATATTTGAACAATGTCTCGACGATCGCGGTGCCGAAAGCGGTGAAAGCAACGATGCTGACCGCGAGCAGCACCGATCCCGCGAGTTCGGGCCAACCAAAGGTCGCGGCGCCGATTGCGCCCGCGGCGGCGCCGAAGACAGCGAGGATAAGGACGACGAAAATCAGATAGGCCATCTCGAACGCGATCCACGCCGGGCCTAGCAGCCCTTCGAAAAAGCTGCGATAATCATAAGCATGCATCCGCCGCGCGAGCGCGAACGTCAACGCCGCGACGCCGCTCCATATCAGGGTCGCGAGCAGCATTGCGGCGAGCCCGCCCCATGGCCCCGAGGGCACGAAATATTCGGCGAGTTCGCGCCCGGTGGCATAGCCGCCGCCGATGATGACGGCTTTCAGCGCGAAACCGGGCAGCAGGAAGCGCTGGAACCAGCTCGACCTGCCACCAGTCTCGCCCTCACTCATGCGAGACAATTTTCGACGAGCGCGTCGAAGGCCCCGCCGCCACGGATCGGATCGGCAACGGGCAGGCCCAATCGTCGGCTCTCGGCGCCGATCAGCGCTTCGGCCTCACCCACCCCCATGCTTGACGTATTGAGGCTGATCCCGCCGCAGCGGATCGCCGGATTGGTCCGACTGCCCAGCCGGATCGTCAGGTCGATCACTTCCTCTATGCTGGGCAGCGCAAAGCTTTCCATGCCGAGGATGACCTTGCGCGTGGGATCGTGGCAAACGACGAAGACGTCGGGCTGGCTGCCGTGGAGCAGGCCAAGCGACACCGCGGCATAGGCGGGGTTGAAGATCGACCCCTGCCCCTCAATCAGGTCCCAATGATCGGCAGGCGCGTCAGGGCTCAAAATCTCCGCCGCGCCGGCTTCGAAGTCCGACACGACCGCATCCATCGGGATGCCCCCGCCCGCGATCATGATCCCCGTCTGCCCCGTCGCGCGGAAATCGGCGTCGATCCCACGCGCGACGAATGCCCGGTGCAACGCCAGCGCGGTATATTTTTTGCCGAGCGCGCAGTCGGTGCCGACGGTCAGCAATCGTTTGCCGCTGCGCTTGCGTCCGTTGCCGACCGGGATCGCCGGCGGCGGGGTGCGCACATCGATCAACCGCTGCCCGCTGCGCCGCGACGCCACAGCCAGCGCGGGTACACTCGTCAGCCGCGTGTGCAGTCCGCTGATGATGTCCAGCCCCGCTTCCATCGCCTCTACCAGCGCCGCGACCCAGCTCTCGCTGATAACGCCGCCCTGGTTGGCGACGCCAATCACCAGCGAGCGGGCACCCGCCGCGCGCGCTTCCGCGGGCGACAACTGCGGCAGGCCCGCGCTGACCGTGCAGCCGGCGATCCCCAGCTCGCCGACGCAGCGGTCGGCCGCCCAGTCGGCAAGACCGAAGGCGGTCTTGGCATAGCCCGCCTCCGTCGTGTTGCCGAGGAAGAGCAGATAGGGTTGCGGCAGAGTCAGGCTATCTCCCGGCGCAGCGGGCATCGGCAGTTCGATTTTCGGAATGGACATGCCTAGAATCCGGCCCCCAGAGTGACGCCAAAGGTACGCGGCCGAACGATGCCCGTGGTGATGGCGCCGTTCGGTGCGACCGGCAAGCCGCCGCCCGTCCCCACATCGGTGATGCCGCGGCTGTTACCCAGATTCTTCGCAAAGAATTCGACCGAGTAGCGGCCGAAATCGACGCCGGCGCGCAGGTCGATTACCTCATAGGCTGGGACGACCGGACGATCGAGGCCATAGAGCGCCCCGAAGCCGGCGTCGAAATTCGCGCGTTGCTTCGAAAGCGACCGCAGCGAAGCACCGACGAACGCCTCGCTGTTGCCGCCAAGGCTCCAGCTATAGTCGATGTTCGCGTTGAGGTTATATTTTGGCGTGAACGGCAGCGAGTCTCCAGCAAGGCCGCCCACATTAGGATCGGTGTCGGTCTTGAGCCGCGCATTGGTATAGGCTCCGTTCAGCGAGAGGACGAACCCGCGCGTCGGCCGAAGCGTCGCGGTGAATTCAAACCCGTCGCTCTTTGCCTTGCCGCCGTTCGCGTTGAGGCCGAAATTGTTGATCACTGTAAAAAGCTGGATGTCGGTCCAGTCGATATGGAAGGCCGCGGCGTCGATCGAAAAACTGCGATCGGCGGTTTCGGCCTTGATGCCGGCTTCATAGCTGATCAGCGAATCCGAACTGTATGTCTGGGGCGTGCCGGCCGGCACATTGGGCGGCAACAGGTTGGGGCCGCCCGGCCGGAAGCCCTTGGCGACCCGCGCGTAGAGCGCCACATTGCTCGACACCTTGTATTTTGCCGATCCTGACCAGGTAAACACGTCCTCCGACGAGGTGGATTCGAGCGACGGCGGCGCCAGCAGCCCGGTGCCGCCCTGGTCGACGAACTGTTTGTTGTGGCTGTAGCGGCCGCCCAGCGTGACGTCGAAACGCGGGCCAAGATGGACCGTCGCGTTGCCGAACGCGGCATATTCCTCATAGGTCGATGTCGTGAAGATATCGGCGATATCGGGCAGCAGCGGGTCGATCGTAAGCGTGCCCGGTTCGAACAGGTCGATCCGCTGGAAAATCCCGCCCTTCTCGTGCGTGTAATATCCGCCGACAAGCCATTCGAAGCTATCATCAACCGGCGACTGGAGACGCACTTCCTGGGTCCATTTGGTCAGGTTGGTCATTTGCGCCAGACCAATGTCGCTCGGCAGCCCAAGCGCCGCGCCATAAGGCGTGGTCAAATCATCGCGCAGGGTGACGTCCTGGATAGCATAACTTGTCGAGGACAGCAGTTCGGCAAATCCGAAATCCCAGTCGAGCGAACCGTTATAAAGACGATACCTCACCTTCGTGAACTCGGGGACATATTGCGACTTGGTCAGGCCGCCGTAGAGCGGTTTCAGCGTCGAAGGATCGACTTCGACGGTGCTGCCGCCATCACTGTCGAAATCCTGAAGCAGCGCCGTCAGCCGTATCGACAGATTTTCGGTGGGCGCGAACAATACGGAGATGCGGCCGCCATAGCTCTTCGAATCGTTGATGTTCTTGTCGGCGTCGGACCCCGCCGTGCCCACCGAGTCGATATAACCGCCATAGGAACGGTAAAAACCCGACGCGCGCAGAGCCGCCTTGTCAGAGAGCGGAAGGTTGATCAGCGCCTGCCCCATATAGGACATGTCGCCGCCGTCGGTGGTTTCGGCGGTCCCGCGCACACGCGCCTCAAACGCCTCGGGGTCGGGACGGTTGGTGACGAATTTGAGCACGCCCCCCAGCGAGCTCGCGCCATACAGCGTGCCCTGCGGTCCGCGCAGAACCTCTACCCGGTCGACATCAAAGGTGTCGAACTCCCCCGCAAGAATCGCACCATTGTTCTGGCCGCTCGACGAACCGAAAGGCGTCTCGTCGATATAGGTGGATACCGTCGAGGCAACCCCGCCTGTGTTCACGCCGCGCAGCACCAGGCGCCCCTCGCCCGGATTGCTTTGTTCAAGCTGCAGACCCGGGATAAGCTTTGCGAAGTCCTGAAAGGTGACGGCCTGCTGCTTTTCCAGCGTCGCGCCGCTCACCACCGACACCGATTGCGGAACGTCGATCAGCGCCTGCTCGCGCTTTTGCGCCGTGACGACAATTTCACGTTCGTCGCCTTCTTGCGCATAGCCGGGCATGCTGACGGCTAAAGCGATCAAGCTGCCGGCGACCAAAAAAGTTTGCTTCATGATGGGTCCCCCATTTTTGGCCGAGGATGCGACAAAAGGGAAATGTCACAGCGCGCGCCACACATCGTCAATTTGGCGATTATTGTCCTAATTAGAAAATTGTCAACCTATTTAGGACATCAATTGTCATGACCCCCATATTTCCGCCGGGCAATGGATCATCCCATCGCGATACTTGACACCGGGCACACGATCGCGCGCGAGGAAGGTCGGTCCGTCGAGATCGACAATGTCGCACAGCTGCCCGACCAGATAGGATGGCGCCATCGACAGGCTGGTCCCCATCATGTTGCCGACCATGACGTCGAGGCCCAGCGTCTTCGCCTGCCGCGCGATCGCCAGCCCCTCGGTCAGCCCACCGCATTTATCGAGCTTGATATTCACCACGTCGAAGCGCCCGACGAGCGAAGCGGTGTCGGAGAGCGACAGCGCGCTTTCGTCAGCGACGAAGGGCAACGGACGCTTCAACTCATCGAGATCGGCCTCGCACCCGCGTTTCAGCGGCTGTTCGAGCTGCGCGACCCTGGCCGCGAGGAGCACGGGCAGCAGGTCGCGCAGCGTTCCGACATCATAGCCCTGATTGGCGTCGACGCCGATCCAGGCGCCGGGCCGCGCCGCGCGGATCGCCTCGATGCGCGCGACATCGTCGGCCAGGTCGCCGGTAAGCTTGACCTTGACCGGCGCCTCCGCGTCAATCGCCTGTGCGGCCGCCGCCATCCGTTCGGGCTTATCGGCGCCGAGCGTCAGCGTTGAGCGCAGCGCCTTTGGCGCGTCCAGTCCGGCAAGCTGCCACACAGGCCGCCCCGTCTGCTTGGCTTCTAGATCCCAAAAGGCGCAGTCGAGCGCGTTGCGTGCGCCACCGGGCGGCAGCAATTGCTGCAAATCCTCGCGCGTCGCGCCGCGCTCGATCGCACCCTGCACGCGGGCCGCCTGGCCAAGCATATGGTCGATGTCGTCGCCGAGATAATAGACCCCCGCCCCCTCGCCGCGCCCGACATGCTCGCCATCGGAGAGTTCGGCGACGAGCAGCGCGGTTTCGGTAAAGACATGCCCCGAAATGCGGAACGGCTGGTGATAGGGAAAACGCTCGACCCGAAGGTCGAGCGTCAATCCCTGCGTTCGCTGCGTCGCCATCAATAGACCATCCCGAAGCCATAGAGATGGAAGGTGAGCGTGACCCACACAAGCACCGCGGCGGCGAGGATCAGCAGCACCGCGCCGAGCTTCATCGTCCAGCGCCGCTTGTCCTTGATGCAAAGCCACAGGTGCCATGCTGCGGTCACGAGCAAGCCGAAAGCGGCAAGCGGGGTGAGGATGCGCAGCAGGTGGATCAACCAGTCGAGCGGCCCGCCGATGCTGCCGATGTCGGCCGAAAAGGCCGCGATCAGCCCGATCCACCCCGCCAGCGCCCCGAGTGCGAGCCACGCGAAGACACGCGACAAGCGATAGGCGCGGAGCGATTTGCTTGTGAGCGCGAAATCCGCCTTGAAGTTGCGTCGCACCAGTGCGCGCACCGGCCAGGCAAGCGCGGCGAGCAGGATGATGCCGAAGGCGAAAATCAATGCGGGATTGAGCCAGGCGGCGTTGACGCCGGCAGGCGCCGGTTCGAACACCATGAACGGGGATCCGGCATCGACGCTCATGCGCACGACGCGGCCATCCTTAACCTCGGCGGCAAGGCGCTCGCCGGTGCCCGTGTCGCGCCAGACGAAGGGTTCGACCTCGACCCAGTCGCGTGCACCGGCGCCAAGGCCATCGAGCGCGGGAAAGCTGAGCTTGCCGTCTTCGGTCAGCGAGATTGTC
The DNA here is from genome assembly GCF_036687315.1 of Sphingopyxis sp. TUF1. Taxonomy (NCBI): domain Bacteria; kingdom Pseudomonadati; phylum Pseudomonadota; class Alphaproteobacteria; order Sphingomonadales; family Sphingopyxidaceae; genus Sphingopyxis; species Sphingopyxis kveilinensis. The sequence continues at coordinate 2,991,388 of NZ_CP144683.1, read as the reverse complement.
GCTTGTCCGAGCAGGCCCAGCAGGCTCAGGAAATTAGTGAAGGAACCGCGGCTGCTGACATAATTGCCGACCATCATCTGCGCATGTTCGCGGGCGGTCGCGGCATCGACCTGCCCCGGCTTTTCTTCGCCGGGAAGATAGCGGTCGGCGAATTTGTGGAAGAGCGCGCTGCGCACCGCGCCCGTGGCGCCATCCTTGCCCTGCGCGTTCATCGACAGGAAAATGCCGATGTCGCTATCGGGAAACAGCCACAGATAGGAGTGGAACCAGACGGTATCGCCGCCATGCGCGATCGCGCGGCGCCCGTTGACCTGTTGCTCGTAGAAGCCCAGCGCCATGCTGTTGAGCGGACCGACGCCGGGAGCCTTGAAATTGTGCATCTGCGCGACGGTTTCAGGCTTCAAAATTCCGCCGCCGCCATTCAGGTGCGCAATCATAAACTTCGCCATGTCGGCACCGCTCGCTGACAGGCTGCCCGCGGGGCCGGGAATGACCATTTCGAAGGGCTCCGCCTTGCCCGTAACGTCGGAATAGCCCTTTGCCATATACGGTGCGAGACGCGCGGGCAGCGGCTGGCGGAAGGTCGAATGCGTCATGCCGAGCGGCTTGAAGATCCGGGTTTCGACATAATCGTCGAAATTCTGACCGCTGACACGCTCGACGATGTAACCGGCGAGCGCTGTCGCATAATTGGAATAGGCGGGCGTCGTGCCGGGCGCGAACACGCGTTTGGGCAGCGCAAGCGGCATCAGCTCTTTGAGCGTTTTAACCGCCTTGGGATCGCTGCTGATGAGGTAGCGCACCGATTCCTCGAAACCAGCGGTATGCGTCATGATCTGGCGCATCGTGATCGGTTTGCCGTCAAAGGGAGGAATCTTGAAATCGAGGTAGGCGTTAACATCCTTGTCCAGATCGATCTTGCCGGCCTCCACCTGCTGCATCACGGCCGTCCAGGTGACCAGCTTCGACACCGATCCGGGTCGAAAAAGCGTGGTTTCGGGAAGCACCGGCGCTCGCTTCGCGACGTCGGCGAACCCATAGCCCTTTTGAAGCAAAACCTCGTCGCCGCGAACCACAACCACAACCGCGCCGGGAATGCGTCCCCGCTCGAGCGCATATGGCAGATAGCCGTCCATCCACGCCTCGAGATCTTTTGAATCGAGCGCGACAGGCGCCGAGACCATACCCTTCGGCGCCATCGTTTCGGCCTTCTTCACGGCTGGCGCAGGCACTGGCCCCTGTGCGGCCAATGGCAGCGCGGCCAATGCCGCGAGCCCGATCATCGCCTTGCGGATGAAACGCATCGCTTTCCCCTTTTGTCTGGCACGCCCTGTCACACCTTGCGGCAAGTCGCGCGACCCCTTACCAAGGGCCGAACATCTGTTAGCCCGATAGGGACATAATGATCCTGATTAGAAAATTGTCAAACGAGGATTGGAAAATCTGATGGCCGACCGTGCAACGCCGCCGACGCTCGGCGCGGTGATGAAGGGGATAAGGGCGCGAAACGGTTGGACGCTCAAGGAAATGAGCGCGAAGTCGGGCATCCCCGTATCGACGCTGTCGAAGGTCGAGCACGACCGGCTCACGCTGAGTTACGACAAACTTCAGCAGCTCAGCCAGCGACTCAAAATTCGCATGTCGGACTTGTTCGCCGAGGACGAGGAGGATGCCGCACCCCGCGTCACCGGGCGCCGCAGCATCGCGACGATCGACCGGGCGGCGCGCGTCACCACCGATAACTACGATTATCATTATCTCTGCACCGACCTCCGGCAAAAACGGATGATCCCGATCCTCACGCGCATCCGTGCGCACAGCGCGCGCGAGTTCGGCGAGCTGGTTCATCATCAGGGTGAGGAATTCATCTACGTCCTCGAAGGCCGGATCGAGGTGCACAGCGAGTTTTACGACCCCGTCACACTCGACGTCGGCCAGGGCATCTATATCGATTCGTCGATGGGTCACGCCTATGTCGTCGCTGACGGGTGTGAAGAGGCGCTGGTGCTTGGCGTCTGTTCGAGCGCCGACGACGGGCTGATGGATTCGCTGATGAGTCTGCACGGATAAGTAACCGAAAAGGAAAAGAAAATGGTATCGCCCCGGCGCTTCGCACCCCCGCTTTGGCTCCTCTGCAGCTCGATGTTGCTCGCAGCGCCGGTCGCGGCGCAGGCGCCCGCCTATGACCTGATCATCCGCGGCGGCACCCTTTATGACGGGTCGGGTAATTCGCCGGTCATCGGCGACGTCGGAATCAGGGGCGATCGCATCGTCGCGGTCGGTACCGTCGAAGGAACGGCGACGCGCGAGGTGCAGGCCAAGGGCATGGCGGTCGCGCCGGGCTTTATCAACATGCTGAGCTGGGCGACCGAATCGCTGATCGCCGATCCCAAGAGCCAGAGCGATATCCGGCAGGGCGTGACACTGGAAGTGATGGGCGAAGGCTGGTCGATGGGTCCGATGAACGCGGCGATGAAGGCCCAGGAAACGGCGCGGCAGGGCGACATCCAATATCCGATCGAATGGACGAGCCTCGGCGATTATTTCGGCTGGCTCGAAAAGCGGGGCATTTCCACCAATATTGCCAGCTTCGTCGGCGCAGCGACGGTGCGCGTGCATGAGCTTGGCGAAGGCGATGTCGATCCGACACCCGAACAGCTGGACCGGATGCGCGCGCTGGTGCGGCAGGCGATGAATGAGGGCGCGATGGGCGTTGGCAGCTCGCTCATCTATGCGCCCGGCTCCTACGCCGAAACCGATGAACTTGTCACGCTGACCCGCGAAGCGGCGAAGTGCGGCGGCATGTATATCAGCCATATGCGATCCGAAGGCGACCGGATCGAGGAGGCAGTCGACGAACTGATCGAGATTTCGCGCCGCTCGGGTGCGCCCGCCGAAATCTATCATCTGAAGATGGCGGGGCGCAGCAACTGGGGCAAGCTCGATGGTATCGTGAAGAAAATCGAAGATGCCCGTGCCGCCGGGCTGAAGATTACGACCGACATGTACACCTACACGGCCGGCGCGACGGGGCTCGACGCCGCGATGCCGACTTGGGTGCAGGCGGGCGGGCTGGAGGCGTGGATCGAGCGGCTGAAAGACCCCGCGATCCGGACGCGCGTTGCCGAGGAAATGAAGAAGCCCGGCAGTGACTGGGAAAATCTCTATTTCGGCGCGGGCGCCGACAAGATGATCCTTTCGGGCTTCAAAAGCGAAGCCCTCAAACCGCTCACCGGCAAGACGCTCGCCGAGGTTGCGGCGATGCGCGGCAAGTCGCCCGAAGAGACCGCGATGGACCTTGTCATCGAGGATGGCTCGCGCGTCGGCACCGTCTATTTCCTGATGTCCGAGGACAATGTCCGCAAGCAGATCCAGCTGCCATGGATGAGCTTCGCGTCCGACGCGGCGTCGCAGGCGACTGAGGGCGTGTTCCTGAAATCGGGCGCGCACCCGCGCACCTACGGCAATTTCGCGCGGCTGCTCGGCCGCTATGTCCGCGACGAGAAGCTGATCCCGCTCGAACAGGCGGTCTACCGGCTCACCACCCTGCCCGCGACCAATCTCGGCATCGAAGCACGCGGCGCGCTGAAGCCCGGCTATTACGCTGACGTCGTCGTGTTCGACCCCGCGACGGTCGCCGACCGCTCGACCTTCGAGGCGCCGCACCAATATTCAGTCGGCGTGCGCGACGTGTTCGTGAACGGCACGCAGGTGCTGAAGGATGGCGAGCATAGCGGCGCCACGCCGGGCCGCGCGGTACGCGGACGCGGCTGGAACCGCTGTCCCTAGCACGACCGGCTCGCGCGAAGCGGGATATACTTAGTAATAAAACTATTGCATGGGGCGCCATGCAAAATCCGGGGCGAATCGCGGCGATCGCGCTGCAAGGGGCGGAAGCGTGAATCCGATCTGGCTTCCCGCTGCACTTTTCGGCGGGCTGTTCCAGGCGTGGCGCACGGCGCTGCAACAGAGACTGCGCTCCGAACTCAGCATCAGCGGCGCGGGGTTGGTGCGTTATCTATATGGTGTGCCCTTTGCGCTTTTGCTCGCGGGTGCGTGGCTCAGCCTGACGGGCGATACCGTCCCTGAGCTCGGCGGTCGATTCCTCGGTTTTGCGGCTGCAGGCGCGGTTACCCAAATGGCCGGGACGATCCTGCTCATCATGGCGTTCGGACACCGCGGATTCGTCGTTGGCACCGCTTTTTCCAAAACCGAAGCCGTGCAGGCGGCGCTGGTGACCGCTCTCTTGCTCGGCGAGCGGCTGCCGCTGCTCGCCTGGCTGGGCATCGTCGCGGGGGTCGCGGGGGTGCTGGTGCTCGCCTTGGCCGGACGCGGCATTGCGGCCGCCGAAGTCTGGCGCGCACTCGGCCAGCCGGCGGCGCTCTGCGGGCTCGGCGCGGGGTCGATGTTCGCGCTCGCCGCCATCGCCGTGAAGCTTGCGACGGCAGAGCTGGAAGACGTCGATTTGATCGGATCGGCGCTGGTCACGCTCGTCGTCGTCATGGCGATCCAGACGACGTTGCATCTGATGTGGGTCGCGATGCGTGACCGCGCGACGCTCGCCGCGGCCTTTCGCACATGGCGCAATTCGAGCCAGGTCGGGCTGCTGTCGGCGCTCGGCTCGGCGTGCTGGTATATCGGTTTTGCCGCCGCGCCTGCGGCGCTGGTGCGCGTCGTCGGACAGGTCGAGGTCGTGTTCACCGTCGGCTTCGCGCATTTCTACCTGCGCGAACCGGTGCGCTGGCACGAAATCGCGGGGCTGCTGCTCGTCGTCGGCGGCGTCGTGATGGCGCTAATCGCGACGCTTTAAGGAAAGGCGGGCGCCCGGCTGACCATCGCGGGCAGCGGCCGCTCCATGACACCCGTCAGCCATTTTGCTGCGTCGATGAGCATTGGTAGATCCAGCCCCGTCGCAACGCCACTGCCCTCGAGCATATAGACGACATCCTCGGTCGCGACATTGCCCGCCGCGCCCGGCGCGAAGGGACAGCCGCCCAGTCCGCCTAGCGACGCATCGACCGTCGCCGCGCCTTCCTGCACCGCCGCCCAGACATTCGCGATGCCCGTGCCGCGCGTGTTGTGGAAATGGACGCGGATCGGCAGTCCGCCGACTGCCTCGCGGACCCGCCCGACCATCTCCGCGACCTGCGCCGGGACGCCAACGCCGATCGTGTCGGCGAGCGCGATTTCGCGCGGAATAGCATCGGACGCGCGCTTCGCCATTTCGACGACGCGGTCGATCGCTACCCTGCCCTCGAACGGACAACCGAAGGCCGTCGCAATCGTCATCTGCCCGCTGCGCCCGGCCGTTTTTGCTAGCCCGACAATCTCGATTGCGGCGGCAAGCGATTCGTCGGAGCTTTGCCCCTGATTGCGAATGCCGAAGCTGTCGCTGGTGACGCACACGGCGCCAAGCTCGTCGATGCACCCCGTCGCCAGCGCGCGCTCGGCGCCGCGGCGGTTGAGGACGAGGCCAATGTAGGTCACGTCATTGCGATCGGGAAGCATGGCGACCAGCTCTTCGGCGTCGGCGAGTTGCGGCACCTTCTTCGGATTGACGAAACTCGTCACCTCGATACGGCGCACGCCGTAATCGATCGCGCGGCGGACGAGATCGAGCTTGTCGGCGGTCGATACGATCGCCGGCTCATTCTGAAGCCCGTCACGCGGGCCGACCTCGACGATTTCCACGGCATGATTTTTCAACATCTTGCGTCCTGAATTTTCCGGGTCATTTGCAGGTTGAAAATTACATAGCATTCTAAGTATAGAATGACCATGGGCGAGGCAGGTCGTCTCTATCGGAGTCGGCCGCGAAAGGAATGATATGGGCGAGACGGGCAGCGGGGGTGCGCTGGAAGGCATCAGGGTCGTCGAAATGGGGCAGCTGATCGCCGGCCCCTTCTGCGGCCAACTGCTCGGCGACATGGGCGCCGAAATCGTTAAGCTCGAACCACCGGGGACGGGCGACCAGATGCGCCATTGGGGTCAGGGTGACAAGCCAAGCTGGTGGCGCGTCATCGCACGCAACAAATTTTCGGTGGCGTGCGACCTGCGGTCCAAAGATGGACAGGCGCTCGCGCGCGAATTGATCGCCAAGGCCGACATCCTGATCGAAAACTTCCGTCCCGGCACGCTCGAAAAATGGAACCTCGACCCCGTCGAGCTTCGCAAGGCCAACCCCGGTCTGATCGTCGTGCGCGTCTCGGGCTACGGCCAGACCGGTCCCTATGCCGCGCGCGCCGGGTTCGGCGGGATCGGCGAGGCGATGGGCGGCTGGCGCGGCATCGTCGGCTATCCGGACCTGCCGCCCGCGCGCATGGGGGTATCGATCGGCGATACGCTCGCTGCGACCTACGGGTGCATGGGCGCGCTCGTGGCGCTCCATCACCGCGGCAAGACCGGCGAAGGGCAGATCGTCGACTCGGCGCTTTATGAGGCGGTGTTGCAGGTGATGGAATCGACGGTGTCCGACTATTCGGCGAGCGGCACCAAGCGCCGCCGCACCGGGTCGACGCTGCCCGGCATCGCGCCGTCGAACGTCTATCCGTGCAAGGATGGCGAATATCTGATTGGCGCCAATCAGGATGGCGTCTTTGCGCGGCTAGCCGCGGCGATGGGGCGGCCCGAACTGGCGCGCGACGAACGCTATGCGACGCACCGTGCGCGCGGCGCGAGGCAGGAAGAGCTCGATGCGCTCATTGGCGAATGGACAAGAACGCTGACCATCGCCGAGCTTGAAGCGAAGATGGTCGAGGCCGCCGTCCCTGCGGGCCGCGTCTTCGACGCGGAAGACATGCTCGCCGACCCGCATTTTGCCGCACGCGACGCGCTGGTGAAAGTTGCCGACGACGAGTTTGGCGAGATCACGATGCAGGGCGTATTTCCAAAACTGTCGGCGACACCGGGCAGCGTTCGCCGCCCTGCCCCGCTTGGCGTCGGACAGGACGGCGCCGACGTCATCAAACGATGGCTCGGACGGGAGGATTGAGGCGATGATCACGCTCTACGGCGGCCCGACCCCCAATGCGCGCAAGATCGCGATCGCGCTTCTCGAGATGGGGCTCGACTGGCGCCTCGAATATATCGACATTCTGGCGGGCGATCAGCTGACCCCCGAATTTCTCGCGCTCAACCCAAACAACAAGACGCCCGTGATCGTCGACGACAAAGGACCGGATGGCGAGCGGTTCGTGCTTTGGGAGACCGGCGCGATTTTGCTCTATCTCGCCGAAAAGACCGGACGCTTCCTGCCCACCGATCCGGCAGCGCGCGCGATCTGCTGGCAATGGCTGATGTTCCAGGTGTCGGGCGTCGGGCCGATGTTCGGGCAGGAAGCGCATTTCACCCATTATGCCAAGGACCGGCACGAATATGCGATCGAACGTTACAGCCGCGAGGTCGACCGGTTGATGATGGTCCTCGACAAAAGGCTGGGCGAGGCCAAGTGGTTGGCGGGCGACGAGTATACGATCGCCGATATGGCGACGCTTCCTTATCTGCGTCGCCAGCTGATCGAAAAGGCCGGACGTTTTCCGAATGTCGACCGCTGGGGCGCAGCGATGCTCGAGCGTCCTGCGGTCGCTGAGGGCATGACAGTCGGCGTCGCGCGTGCCGAAACGATCGAGGGTGGACTCACCGGCTTCACCGACGAGCACCGCGCGATCTTGTGGGGGGATCGGCAGCATGCGAAGCGGTGAGAGGGTGCGTAAGGATGATGGCGGCTTTAGGGTGGGGAGTTGCCGCTAAATCCTCCCTGTGGCGAAGCCATGGGGAGGGGGACCGCTCGCGCAGCGAGTGGTGGAGGGGCCGCGACGGCAGCGCCAAAGCCCCTCCGTCAGCGCTTCGCGCTGCCACCTCCCCATCGCTTCGCGACAGGGAGGATTTTATTGTCTGCAATCGGTGTTCCCAGCCTCTCGCCCTCAGTCCCCCCGCGCCGCCGCTTGGTTCGCATCGCCGAACATGTTCGACCATTCCTTTTCATCAAGCCGCTGGTGCCGCCCGATATATTTCGCGGGTGGCATCAGATCGTCGCGCGCCATCATACGTGCGACAGCCGGACGCTCGCGGATGCGTTCGAACCAACCCCGCATAGCGGGCCATTCGTCGAGAGCCATTCCCATAACGAACGCCGATGCGCGGCCGGGCCAGATCGCCATATCGGCGATCGTATATTCCTCGCCGGCGACATAGGCACTTTTCTCCAGCCGTTTTTCGAGCACGCTGAGCAGACGCGTCAGTTCCTTCGTATAGCGCTCGATCGCATAATCTTGCCCGGTGGGAGCGTAGCGCAAGAAATGACTCGCCTGTCCGCCCATCGGCCCCAGCCCCGCAACCTGCCACGTCAGCCATGACAATGTAGCCGCGCGCGCGGCACCCGATGACGGAAGGAAGCGCCCGCTTTTTTCGGCCAGATATTGCAAGATCGCTCCCGATTCAAAGACGGTGATCGGATCACGGCCGTCCACGGGACTATGGTCGACGATCGCGGGCAGCTTATGGTTGGGATTGATCCGGCCAAACTCGGCGGTCAGCTGGTCGCCGTTGAAGATGTCATAGGGCATGACGCGATAGGATGCGCCGATCTCCTCCAGCATGATGGCAATCTTCTGTCCGTTCGGCGTCGCCGAATAATGCAGGTCGATCATTTCAGAGTATCTCGTGGATTACATGGCGGACGCCAAAATCGGTTCGCTCGCCGACCCCCACCGCCAGCACGCCGTTGAGCCAGCCATATTGCGCGCTCGCGGTTTCGAACACGGGGGCGATTCGCAGATAATATCGCGATGCGTCGGCGTCGGGCACAGCGGGGTCGGCGAAGGTGGTGCGCACATCGTCGGGAATGATGTTGCGGCCCGTGTAGCTGACATAGATGAGTTCGCCGTCATCGGTCTGCCACACTGCGCGCGCGTCGAAGGTGCCGACCGATACCGTGTCGCCGAGCCGCCCGCTGCGCGACCAGTTTCCGCCACCTGACAGGACTATGCCGTTGATTCGCGGCCCGAAGAAGCGCCCTCCACTAATATACCCAAGCCGCTGGTCGCCGAATGGCGAGGCGCCGATGCCTATGATTCCGCCGCCCACTTCGAACTCGACGGTGCACAGATGCCGGCTTGCCAGCGCGGCGGGTTCCCTGTCCCTAATTTCTTCACTCATGCCACGAATCCTCTTCCTGCCTATGGACAAGCATAAAACAATTAGTATACTAAGGGTCAATCAGATTGACGGATCGGAAATATCTCCGGAACCGACGACATACACTCAATGGGAGGGTGCATATGAAGGCTCGTAACCAGTTTCTGCTGTCGGGCGTCGCAGCGTTCGCGATGCTTGCCAACGCCGCACCGACGTGGGCGCAAACAGCGCCTGCCGAAGCAGCGGATAACGACGACAGCGCAACCAACGAAATCATCGTCACCGCGCAAAAGCGCGAACAGAGCCTTCAGGACGTGCCGATCTCGATGGAAGTGGTGAGCGGCGCCAAGCTCGCCGAGTTCAACACGAGCGACATCAAGGCGGTGATGAACTACACGCCGAACGTCTTCGTCCAATCGACCGCGGGCAACGACGTCATTTATATCCGCGGCTTCGGTTCGCCGCCGGCAAACTTCGCGTTCGACCAGTCGGTGTCGCTCTATGTCGACGGCATCTACGCCGGCCGCAACCGGCAGGCGCAGGCGCCTTTCTTCGACCTTGCGCGCGTCGAGGTGCTGCGCGGTCCGCAGGGCGCGCTTTTCGGCAAGAACACGGCCGCGGGCGCGGTGAGCGTCGTTTCGGCCGGACCGACGCGCGAATTCGAAGGCGCGCTGACCGGACTTTACAACTTCGATCACAAAGGCACCGATTTTTCAGGCTATCTGTCGGGGCCGATCAGCGACACGCTGGGCGCGCGCCTCGCGTACAAGATCGTCAATCAGGACGGCTATATCTATAACCGCGCGACCGATCACGACGATCCCGAAATCAAGTCGCAATTGCTGCGCCTGACGCTGAAGTGGGAGCCGTCGGCCAATTTCGATTATACCGCGAAGGTCGAATACGGGAACCGCGAAGTCAACGGCGGCATCACCGTGTCGAGCCCGCTGACCAGCGGGCAGGATCCGCAGACGACGCGCTATCTCGAACGCTCGGCGCTGGGCAACGAGGGCAATGACAATAAATCGGTGATGATCTCGGGCGTCGGCAACCTCGCGCTCGGCGATTTCACGCTGACCTCGGTAACGGGGTACAGCTGGTTCAAGTCGAAGATTATCAACGGGTTCGACCAGACGATCCCGAACAGTGGCGGCGCGTTCACCGCAAACTCGGTCTACAACGCCTTCCCCGAACGTTTCGACCAGATCTCGCAGGAAATTCGCATCCTTTCGCCGACCGGCAAGACCTTCGAATTCATCGTTGGCGCCTATTATGACAAATCGAACTACACGCTCGAACAATATCAGGGCTTCAACCTGCCGAGCCTGACGATCCCTGGCGTCTTTGCCGGACCCTATTTCGGCCGCATCGACAGCGTCTTCAATCAGGAAGCCGAAAGCTGGTCGGTGTTCGGACAGGGCACCTTCAACGTCACCGACGCCTTCCGCGCGATCGGCAGCCTGCGTTATTCGCATACGAAGAAGGAAGGCGATTTCGCCGCCCGGCTGGTCTACGGATCGAACGGCCTCAACGGCCAGCCTTTTGCGCTACGCCCGATTTCGAGCGCGGTCGGCAAGATCAGCGAAGGCAATGTCGATCCGTCGGTGACACTGCAGTACGATATCGCGCCGCGCATCATGATCTACGGAACCTGGGGCCGCGGTTCGAAGTCGGGCGGTTTCGTGTCGAACACGCTCGGTACGACGAACGCGACCTTCACCTTTGAGCCCGAACGGTCGGAAAATTTCGAGGCGGGCGTCAAATCGACGCTGTTCGACGGCAAGGTCGTCGCGAACGTCTCGCTCTATCACACCAAGTTCAAGGACTTGCAGGTTTCGGTCTATCAGCCCGCGACGTCGAGCTATCTGACCGGCAACGCTGCGGCCGCGACGTCGAAGGGCATCGAAGGATCGCTCAGCATCTATCCGATCGAGAATTTCGATATCAGCGCCTCGGCCGCCTACTCGGATATCAAATATGACGATTATCCGGGCGCAGCCTGTCTTGCCTCGCAAGTCGGCTGTACGCCGGCGACGAACAATCTTGCCGGTTATCCGGTAGCCTATTCGTCGAAATGGACAGGCAGCGTCACCGCGCACGCGCGTTTCGACATGTCGGAAGATTTGAAGCTGGATATCACCGGCGTCGCCGCGGGCCGTTCGAAATATTTCAATTCGGACAACCAGAGCCCGATCTTCGGCGTCCAGGACGGCTATGTGAAGCTCGACCTGCGCGTCCAGCTCGCCGATCGCGATGATAGCTGGCACCTCGCGCTGGTCGGGAAGAATCTGACCAACCAGAAGACGATCGGCAGCGCGTTCAACCTGCCCTTCCCGATCACGCCGGTTCCGCGCGCAATCCTTTATCTCGAGCCCACGCGCAACATTTCGGTTGAGGCCGGTATCAAGTTCTAGGTCCGAATATGATGTCCCAGGGATCGGCCGCCATCGAAGCTTTCCTCGACAGGGAAGCGGCGGTGGCGGTCGTGACCTGCTACGCATCCGCGCTCGATGCGCGCGACTGGGCCGCCTATCGCGCGCTCTTCGCCGACGAAATCGCGATCGACTATGGCGCGATCGGCTCGCTCGTCGCGACCGTGTCCGCGGACGAGTGGACAACCCGCTGCCGAACGCTCGAAGGGTTCGATGCGACCGCACACCAGTTGCACAACGTCAGCGCCATCATCGACGGCGACCGTGCGACGGTGACCAGCGTCGTCGATGCCGTCCATATCGTCGGGGTCGAGGACCGCACCCTGCTCGGCGATCTGATCGGCCGTTACACGCATCGGCTGGTGCGGCAGAACGGGTGGAAAATTGCGGGCGTGACGTTGGCCGTCGTCGCCTATCCCGCGGGGAAAGAGGCATTTGAAGCCGCTTTTGCCGCCGCGCGCGCCATTTTCGCCGGAGAAAACCCCGCATGATCGACGTCTATTTCACCCCCACGCCGAACGGCCACAAGGTTTCGATCATGCTGGAGGAGATCGGGCTGGAGCACCGGCTGATCGCGATGAACATGCTCGAAGGCGATCATCTGACTCCGGAATATCGCCGCATCAATCCGAACGGCCGCCTGCCCGCGATCGTCGATCATGATCCCACTGGTGGCGGCGCACCGTTGCCGGTATTCGAGAGCGGCGCCATTTTGCTCTATCTCGCCGAAAAGAGCGGCCAGCTGCTCCCCGAAAATCCCCGGCGCCGCAGCCAGGCGCAGCAATGGCTGATGTGGCAGATGGCGAGCTTTGGCCCGATGCAGGGACAGGCGCATCATTTCATCCGCTATGCGCCCGAGGGGCAGGCCTATCCGGTCGAGCGCTATCGCAACGAGACGCTGCGCCTGCTCCATGTCCTTAACGGCCGGCTGAGCGAGGCGGACTATCTGGCCGAGGAATATTCGATCGCCGACATCGCCTGCTGGCCATGGACGCGCGCGATCCGCGCCATCGGGCTGACGCTCGACGATTATCCTGCGGTCGCCAACTGGTTCGCGCGGATCGGCGAGCGACCGGCGGTGATCGCGGGCACCGACGTCAAGAATGCCGCGAACCTGTCGAGCGCGCGCCCCGTACTCACCGAGGAGCAATGGTCGAATCTGTTCGGCAAGAATATGCTGGAAGCGCCGACGCGCTAGCCTTCGTCATTGCGAGGAGCGCAGCGACGAAGCAACCTCCAGCCATCATCCGGGTGCTACGCGAGCTGGAGATTGCTTCGCTTCGCTCGCAATGACGCTTTGATCTTATATCGTGTCGGCGTGCCCCCACTGATATTCGATCTGACCGCCCAGCCGCCGCACTGCCAGCCAGTCGCCACCCGCTAGGCTGTCGTCCTCGATCAGCGCGATCACGCCCCCCGCAATATCCTCGGGCGCGCACGCCTCGTTGTTCGCGAGCACGGCCTTCATCCATTCGGATTTGCCGCCCGCCCCGGTCGTATCGAGGATCGGCGTATCGACCAGCCCCGGCAGCATCCCGGCGACGCGGACGTTGCATTCGTCTTTCAGCGGCGCGCAGCAGCGCGTGAACATCATCACCGCCGCCTTGGTCGTCGCATACATGGCATCGTAGAACCCGGTGCCGAGCGCGACGGTCGAGACCGTGTTGACGATGACTCCCCCACCATTTTTCCGCATCGCCTGCACGGCGATCTGCGTCGCCGCGACGAGCGAGGTCAAGTTAACGTCGATGATCCAGCGCAGGCGGGCGGCATCGACGTCGGGAAATTGCGGCAGCCCCGACACAACGCCGGCATTGTTGTGCAATATGTCGACGTCGCCATGCGTACGGAACCACGCCTCGGTCGCTGGAATGTCGGAAAGGTCGAGCCGGTGGATGCCCGCACGCGCGCCCTCGCCTTCAACCAGCTTCGCCGTCTCGGCAAGTCCCGCTTCGTTGACATCGACAAGCGCAATCTCCCGCGCACCGCGTGCCGCCAGCATCACCGCCGTGGCGCGACCGATGCCGCCCGCCGCCCCCGTGACGATCGCGCTTTTGCCCTTGATCTCCATCTCTTCTCTCCCGGCAAGTTACCCGCTACCGTAAAGCACATTGACAGATAAACTTAAATATCTAAGTATTTTTTGAATAGAAGAATCGCGCGATTTGGGGAGAGTTATGACCGAGGCCACCGCCGTTCCCGCCGGCGCAGCTGCGCACGAAAGCGGCCTCGCGCTGCGCCGCAACGTCGCGCTGGTGATGCTGTTCATCGTCGGCACGATCAATTTCGTCGATCGTCAGCTGCTGTCGGTGCTCGTCGAGCCGATCCGCGCCGACATGAATTTCAGCGATACGCAGTTCGGCCTGCTGACCGGCCTCGCCTTCGCGCTTTTCTATGCGGCAATGGGCGTTCCTGTCGCGATGATCGCCGACCGCTGGAACCGCATCCGGCTGATCGGCATCGCCTGCATCGTTTGGAGCGGCTTTACGGCGGCGTGCGGCCTGGCGTCGAATTTCTGGCAATTGGCGCTGATGCGTTTCGGCGTCGGTGCAGGCGAAGCGGGCGGCACCGCACCGTCGCTGTCGGTGCTTGCCGACTATTATCCCTCCGCGCAGCGGCCGCTCGCAATCGGGATCTTTACCTGTAACGGGCCGTTCGGCGTCTTCGTCGGCGCGGCCTTCGGTGCATGGGCCGCCGCCAATATCGGCTGGCGCAATGCCTTTATCGTCATCGGCATCGTTGGCATCCTTGTCGCCCCGCTGCTGATCTGGCTCGTCCGCGAGCCTGCGCGCGGCGCGATGGATACCCACAAACCCGCCGACGAAGCACTGCCTTTCAGCCAGAGCCTCGCGATGTTCATCCGCCGCCCGTCGCTGCGCATGGTGATGATCGGCAGCGGGCTCGCGGCCTTCGTCAGCTACGGGATGCTCAACTGGATTCCCGCTTTTCTGATGCGCACGCAAAATATGCCGTTGGAGGCGATGGCGACATGGTTCGCGCCCGCCGCGGGCATCACTTTCGGTATCGGCATCCTCGGCGGCGGCTGGCTGGTCAGCCACCGCGCCAAGACCTCGGCGCGCGCCTATGGCACCATCCCTGCACTGGCGACGGCGGTGCTGATCCCGACCTTCATCGCAGCCTTGCTCGTCGATAGCTGGCAGCTGTCGCTCGCGCTGATGCTGATCCCGATGGCGGCGTGCACAGCCTATGTCGCCCCGGCGCTCGCGCTCGTGCAAAACCTGACCCCGCCGCGCAGCCGCGCCACGGCTGCCGCGGTGCTTATGCTGATGTTCAACATCATCGGCCTTGGCCTTGGTCCGCTGTTCGCCGGCATCGTCAGCGACGCGCTGATGGATGCGCACGGCGTCGACAGCCTGCGCTGGGCGCTGATGGCGCTGATGCCCTTCGCGGCGGCGGCGGGCATCGCGCAGTATCGGATGACGCGCCATCTCGAAAAGGATTTCGCCGAATGACCGACGTCGCAGGCAAGACGGCCTTCGTCACCGGCGGCGCCAGCGGCCTCGGCCTCGCCACCGCGAAAGCGCTCGTCGCCAATGGGGCCTCGGTCATTCTCGCCGACATCGACGGAGCTGGCGCCGAAGCCGCGGCAGCGGCGTTGCGTGGCGAGGGTGCAAACGCAATCGGCCTCCGCCTCGACGTCACCAGCGAAGAAAGCTGGGCGGAAGCCGCAGAAAAAGCGCAGATTTTTGGACCGGTACGCATCCTGTTCAGCAACGCCGGGGTCGGCGGCGGGTCGGGGCCTTTCGAGCGCTATGACACCGACGTGTGGCGCTGGAACTATGCGGTCAACGCGCACGCGCATCTTTATGCGTGTCGCACTTTCCTCGGCGACATGAAGGCGAGCGGCGAGCCATCGCATCTCGTCATCACATCGTCGATGGTCGCGATCGTGCCGCCGCCGATCTCGGTCGCTTATATCAGTTCCAAATATGCGACGCTCGGCATCGCGATGGCGCTGCGGAACGAGCTGGCCGAGACCTGCGTCGATATTTCAGTGCTGATGCCGGGTATGTCGGCGACGCGGATCGTCGAAACGACACGCGACCTGCGGCCCGTGGAGGTCGAGGTCGGCAAGGCTGCGGCGACGAGTCAGGCGATGCAGGGCGTACTCGCTGGCGGGATGGACCCCGCCAAGGTCGGCGCGCGCGTCGTGCAGGCCATCGAGAATGGCGACTACTGGATCTTCACCCATCCCGAATGGAAAAAGATGGCCGAACTGGTGACGCAGGACATGCTGGCTGCCTTCGGTCCGTCGGCTGATCCCGACTATCGCGGCGACGACATCAATGGACTGATCGCCGCCAATGGCGGCCGCATGTTCGGCGCCAAGATCTGAGGAGAACAATATGAGCGAACAGGATGACATCCGCGCGATGGCGACGCGCTTTTTCGACGCGATCGAGGCAGGGGACATCGAAACGATGCAGAACAGCTTCACGCCCGACGCCGAAATCTGGCACAATACTGACGAGCTGATCGTCACTCCCGCACACACTGCGCAGACGCTGACCGGCATGGTGACGCGGATCAAGAACCGCGAATACGCCGATCGCCGCCTCACCACCTTTCCCGGCGGCTTCGTTCAGCAGCATGTGCTCAAGGGCGTCCGCGTCCACGACGACGGCCCGGTGCGCCTGCCCTGCGCGATCATCTGTAAGGTCGAAAATGGCAAGATCACGCGGCTCGACGAATATTTCGACAGCGCGCATGTCGCCGAATTCCGCAAATTTGCGAACGCCTGAGGAGTATTCCATGCCCGTCCTGCGTCAGGTTCCCCGATCCGAAGTCACCGACGAGACCGTCCTTGCCTATTACAACCGCCTTTTCGGCGACCGCGATCCGGTTGCCGAACCCGGCACCGCGACGGGCACGCCCGGCGACTGGTGGACCGTTTTTGCGCTGTCGCCCGACATCTTCGAACATGCCGTCAAGGGCTTCGCGGTCTATCGCAACCCTGCCCGCACGATCGATCCGGTGCTGCGCGAGCTGGGACAGACGCGCGCGGGCTGGGTCAAAGGCAGCCAGTTCGTATTTTCGCAGCATTGCAAGTCACTCCGCGGCCTCGGCGTCAGCGAGGAAAAGATTGCAGCCATTGCGCATTGGCCGGTCGCGGATTGCTATGACGATCAGGAACGCACCGTGCTGGCCTATGCCGATTGCCTGAGCCAGGCCGGCGGCCGCGTGCCACTCGAAGTGTTCGACAAGCTCAAGACCTTCTGGAACGACGAGCAGATTTTCGAATTCACCTACATCACCTGTCTTTACGATATGCACGCGGTCATCACCCGCGCGCTCCGCATGGAATATGACGCGCGCGAAGACCCCATCGTCGAGATCGCCGCGCCCGAAGGGTTCAGCGCCGCCGATTTCCTCAGCGCGCCGCGACCGCCGCAGGAATGAGCGGCTATGGCGCACCCGCGGTCGTCGCCACGGGCCTTCGCTTTCCCGAGGGGCCGGTGCCGATGGCCGACGGGTCGGTGCTGCTCGTCGAGATCGCGCGCGGGACCCTGACCCGCGTGGCACCCGACGGCGAACTGTCGGTCGTTGCCGAACTGGGGGGCGGGCCGAACGGACTAGCGATCGGCCCCGACGGCGCCGCCTATGTCTGCAACAATGGCGGGTTCGAATGGATCGAGGCAGGTTCCCTGCTGTTCCCCGGCCACGCCGCGAACCCCGAAGCGTGCGGGTCGATCCAGCGGGTCGACCTTGCCACGGGTATTGTCACGACGCTCTACGACAGCTTCGAGGGTGAGCGGTTCAAAGGTCCGAACGATCTTATTTTCGATGCACATGGCGGCTTCTGGTTCACCGACCATGGCCAGGTCCGCGAGTCTGGCCGCGACCATGGTGCGATCTTTTACGCAGCCGCCGATGGATCGGGTATCAGCCGCCAGCGCGCCGACATGATGGGGCCGAACGGCATCGGGCTCTCCCCCGACGGGCGGGCGCTCTATGTCAGCGAGACGATGACTGCGCGTCTGTGGGCGATGGACATCGTCGCGCCGGGCACCCTCGCCCCACCGCCGCCGTGGGCGCCGGGCCGCTTTGTCGGCACGCCGCCCGCCTTTCGCCTCCTCGACAGCCTCGCCGTCGAGGAAAGCGGACGTATCTGCGTCGGCACGATGGTCGAAGGCGGGGTCACCGTCTTTGACCCCGACGGCGGCGGGTCGGAGTTCGTGCCGCTGCCCGACGTCGGGATCACCAACATCGCCTTCGGCGGCGCCGACCGGCGCGATGCCTATATCACCGCATCGACGACGGGCACGCTTTACCGCGTTCGCTGGCCGCGACCGGGACTTATCTCGCCAATCGTCAACTAAATTGACGATTGGCGAGGGTGATGCTATAAGAGTCGTGAGAGGACAGGATGGAATTCTATAACAGCGTCGGCCCCAACCCGCGCGTCGTGAAGCTGTTCATGGCGGAAAAGGGTATCGAGCTTCCGGAGGTCATGATCGACCTGCGCGGCGGCGAGAACCGGCGCGCTCCCTATAATATCGACGTCAATCCGGCGGGGCAGACCCCGGCGCTTCAGCTTGACGACGGGTCGATGCTGAACGAAGTGACCGCCATCTGCGAATATCTGGAAGAGCGTTTTCCCGAGCCCGCGCTGATCGGCACGACCGCCGAGACGCGCGCGACCACTCGTATGTGGACGCGCCGGGTCGATCTCAAGATTTGCGAGCCGCTTACAAACGGCTTTCGCTTTGCCGAAGGTCTCGCGCTGTTTCAGCCGCGGACGCGCTGCCTGCCCGAAGCGGCGGCGGGACTCAAGGCGATTGCGCAGGACGGCATCCGCTGGCTCGATCCGCTGATCGCGGGGCGCGATTATATCGCAGGCGATACGATCAGCCTTGCCGACGTCATGCTCTTTGCCTTCCTCGATTTCGGCGCGTCGGTCGGCCAGCC
This sequence comes from Sphingopyxis sp. TUF1, assembly GCF_036687315.1. Classification (NCBI taxonomy): domain Bacteria; kingdom Pseudomonadati; phylum Pseudomonadota; class Alphaproteobacteria; order Sphingomonadales; family Sphingopyxidaceae; genus Sphingopyxis; species Sphingopyxis kveilinensis. The sequence continues at coordinate 2,972,891 of NZ_CP144683.1, read as the reverse complement.
GGTCGATCCTGCCTGCACACATGTTTTGCGCTGGTTCGAGCGGATGAAAAGCCGCCCCAGTGCCCAGATAAGCTGACAAGGAGACGGATGATGGCTGCCAACAAGGAATTTGAATTCTGCGGGGTCAACCACCTCGCCCTCGTGTGCAAGGATATGGCAAAGACGGTTGCCTTTTATCGCGACATCCTCGGTATGCCGCTGACCAAGACGATCGACCTGCCTGGCGGGCGCGGTCAGCATTTCTTTTTCGACATGGGCAACGGCGACAGCCTGGCCTTTTTCTGGTTTCCCGATGCGCCCGAAGCCGTGCCCGGCATTTCCGCCCCCGCCGCGCTGCCGACGAAGGGCAGTTTCGTCTCGGCGCACGGATCGATGAACCATATCGCAATCAATGTCCCCGCCGAACGCTTCGATGAATATTATCAGCGGCTCGTAGACAAAGGCGTCGAGGTCACCAAGATCCTCAATCACGACAATTCGCCAACACAGTCGTCGGACCAAATGAACGACGATGTCTTCGTGCGCTCGGTCTATTTCTTCGACCCCGACGGCGTATGCCTGGAATTTGCTGCCTGGACCAAGACGTTCGACGACCGCGACGTCGCGCACGATCCGATGCAGGCCGACGGCACGCGAGCCACGGGCATGATCACCGGCCGCACACCCGTGCCCGCCGAATAGCTTTTCGATCCACTGGATTTCCGCTTGCGGGAACTCCTCCTGAGCCCGGCCATTGGCCGGGTTCTTTTTATCCCAGCACCCAGCTGCGTCGCGGATAACCCTGCGCCCAGAGCAAAGCGGTCAGATCATGGTGGCAGATCACCGCCGCCGCTGCCTCGGCCGCCGCGGGATGCGGATGATAGCCGATACCGAGACCCGCCGCCGTAATCATCGGAATGTCGTTTGCGCCATCGCCCACCGCCAGTGTGTCGGCAAGCGGCAGGCCGTGCGCTGCGGCTTCGGCCTTGAGCGTGTCGAGCTTGGCCGCGCTGTCGACGATCGGTTCGAGCACCTTGCCCGTGAGCCTGCCGCCCGCGATCTCCAGTTCGTTCGCGACAACCTTGTCGAACCCGACGGCTTCGCCAACGGGCCCGGCAAAGGGCATGAAGCCGCCCGACACGAGCACCGAAAAAGCGCCATGCGCCTTCATCGTCTGCACGAGCGTCCGCGCGCCGCGCGTCAGCCGCACGCGCTCCATCCGGCATTCGGCAAGCACCGCTTCGTCCATCCCTGCGAGCAGGCCCACGCGCTCCTCCAGCGCTGCGCGAAAATCGAGCTCGCCGTTCATCGCCCGCTCGGTAATCGCCGCGATCTGCGGTTTCAGTCCTGCATAGTCGGCGAGTTCGTCGATGCATTCGACGGTGATCATCGTCGAGTCCATGTCGGCGATGATGAGTTTCTTGGTGCGATCGCCCAGCGGCTGAACGACGATGTCGAGCGCGCCGTGATCCATCAGCATCAATTCGCTGCGCGCACTGACCAGGCTGCCCTGAAAAACGATGTCAGCGGCGTCGCCGACATCCAGCCAGTGCGGCGCGCCGACGTCGTGCCCCGTTGCGTCGAGCCGGTCGATCGCTTCGCGAACCACCTCGTCGGTCAGCTTTCCGGCTGCAATCAATGTGGCGACGAACATGGCGGGTCCTTTCGGTCTTTCACAGCCTCGATAGCCAGCTTATCGCGGCCGCCGCGCCCAGCGGCAAGAGCGATCGGATGCCCGGCAAGTCGGCTTTGCCGACGCAGGCCGCAATCAAACCGTACTTCCTGCCCTGAAAGCAAAGCTTTACCGAATAGCGATGCTTTCGGGTTGCCGGGCCAATCCGATTGACCGATGACGCCTTTCACCCGCGTGACTGACGCTGGAGATGGGTCACCATCGGGAAGCGCGGGGACTTGCCGCCGCGCGTCTGGGCATCGATTCTGTCAGGAGGAATGCAATGCCCGAACCCGATAATCTGCTCGCCTTCGCCCTCATTGCCTTTGCCATGGTCGTGACGCCCGGGCCCAATATGGTCTATCTGATTTCGCGCGCCATCTGTCAGGGCCGCGCGGCGGGGATGATTTCGCTGGGCGGCGTCGCGCTCGGTTTCGTTTTCTACATGCTGTGCGCGGCCTTCGGTATCACCGCGCTCGTGATGGCGATCCCCTTTGCCTATGACGCGATACGCTTCGCGGGCGCGCTCTATCTGCTGTGGCTCGCGTGGCAGGCGGTGCGGCCGGGTGGCCGATCGCCGTTCGAGGTGAAACAGCTAAATGCGGACCCGCCGTCCAAGCTGTTCCTGATGGGGTTCCTCACCAACCTGCTGAACCCGAAAATCGCCGTGATGTATCTGTCGCTGCTGCCGCAATTCATCACCCCTACCAGCGGAAGCATCCTCGGGCAGGCGCTCGCTCTGGGGACGGTGCAGATCCTCATCAGCGCGCTGGTGAATATGGCGATCATCTTTTCCGCCGCGGGCTTCGCCAGATTTCTGGTCGACCGCCCGTCGTTCGCGCGGGTCCAGCGGTGGATCATGGGAACCGTGCTCGCCGGGCTGGCCGTGCGGATGGCGACCGAAGCGCGCCGTTAGGGCGCCGGGCCGAAGCGCCGTCTCGCCTGCACGCGCGGGGCCTGCTATCGCGCGAGCGGAATGGCTGTTTCATCGACCCCGCCCCCCACGCCCTTGCCGCTCGCGATCATCGCGGGGCCGACAGCCAGCGGCAAAAGCGCGCTGGCCGTCGGCCTGGCCAGGGCGCTGGGCGACGCGGTCGTGATCAACGCCGATGCCAGCCAGGTCTATACCGATCTGCGGATACTCTCGGCGCGGCCGACCGACACCGAAATGGCGGGCGTGTCGCATCGCCTGTTCGGTCACATCGACGGCGCGGAGGCCTGTAACGCCGCACGCTGGGCCGCCGAAGCGCGCGCCGAGATCGAGTCTGCCCATCGCGCAAACCGTGTGCCCGTTCTCGTCGGCGGCACCGGGCTTTATCTGCGCACGCTCCTTTTCGGCATTGCGCCGGTCCCTGAAATCGATCCCGCCGTCCGCCAGGCCGTGCGCACGCTTCCGGTCGGCGAAGCCCACGCGGCCCTCGCGGTCGCCGACCCGGCGGCGGCGGCGCGGCTGAACCCCGCCGACATCACCCGCGTCGCGCGCGCGCTCGAAGTTGTGCGTTCGACCGGGCGCACGCTGGCAAGCTGGCAGCAGGCGCGCGAAGGCGGCATCGCCGACCGTGTCGCCCTTGCCCCGCTGGTCCTGTTGCCACCGCGCGACTGGCTGCGGGCACGCTGCGATGCGCGGCTGGTGCAAATGTTCGATGGCGGCGCCATCGGCGAAGTCGAAGCGCTGCTCGCCCGCGGCCTCGATCCCGACCTTCCCGTCATGCGCGCGATCGGTGTCCCGCAGATCGCGGCCTTCCTCGATGGCACGGCGAGCCGCGACGAGGCGCTCGCGGCCGCGCAGGCGGCGACGCGCCAATATGCCAAACGCCAGTTCACCTGGTTCCGCCATCAGCCCCCGGCGAGCTGGTCACGCTCCACCGAGTCATTAAACAACGACAACATCGACGATTTAGTAATAAAATTACGTGATATGCTGTTGACAAGATAGAATCATGCAACTATTGCCCGCAGCCCTGTTGCAGCGCACAAGCGCTGCGTTTTTGTGTGGAAAGGTGTTTTGTCGTGACGGAAATGAGCGGTGCCGACATGGTGGTTCAGGCGCTGGTCGACCTTGGCGTCGACACAGTGTTCGGCTATCCGGGCGGCGCGGTGCTTCCGATCTATGACGCGCTCTACAAGCACCCGACGATCAAGCATATCCTCGTCCGCCACGAACAGGCCGCGACCCACGCAGCGGAGGGCTATGCGCGCTCGACCGGTAAGCCCGGCGTCGTGCTCGTCACCTCGGGCCCCGGCGCGACGAACGCCGTCACTGGCATCACCGACGCTTTGCTCGACTCCATTCCGATGGTTGTGCTTACTGGGCAGGTTCCCACCACGCTGATCGGCACCGACGCCTTTCAGGAATGCGACACGGTCGGCATCACGCGTCACTGCACCAAGCATAATTATCTCGTCATGGACCCTGACCGTTTGGGGCCGATCATGCACGAGGCGTTTCACATCGCAACGCACGGCCGCCCCGGCCCGGTGGTGATCGACATTCCGAAGAATGTGCAGGTCGCGACCGGCACCTATAGCGTGCCCGAATTCATCCAGCACAACAGCTATCGCCCACAGGTCGAACCCGACGCCGATGCCATCGCGCAGGCGATCGACATGATCGCCGCGGCCGAGCGCCCGATCTTCTATACCGGCGGCGGCGTCATCAATGCGGGCCCCGACGCAAGCGCTGCCTTGCGCCAGCTCGTGTCGCTGACCGGCGCGCCGATCACCTCGACCTTGATGGGGCTCGGCGCTTTTCCCGCCGACGATCCCAAATGGCTCGGTATGCTCGGGATGCACGGAACCTATGAAGCCAATATGGCGATGAACCGCGCCGACCTGATCATCGCGGTCGGCGCGCGCTTCGACGATCGCGTGACCGGCCGTCTCGATGCTTTCTCGCCCGGTTCCAAAAAGATACATATCGACATCGACCGCAGCTCGATCAACAAGATCGTCCCCGTCGATCTCGCGATCGTCGGCGACGCGGGCCGCGCACTCGACGCCCTGATCGCCGCGTGGGCCGACAAGGGCCATAAGGCGCGGGACCTGGGCGAATGGTGGCGCCGCGTCGACGGCTGGCGCGCGACGCGCTGCCTCGACTTCCCCGAAAAGAAGGAACCGGACGCCGACATCATGCCGCAGCGCGCGGTGAAGGCATTGTTCGACGCGACGCGCGGGCACGACCCGATCATCACGACCGAAGTCGGTCAGCATCAGATGTGGGCCGCGCAGCATTTCGGCTTTTCGGCGCCCAACCGCTGGCTGACCAGCGGCGGGCTCGGCACGATGGGTTACGGCTTTCCCGCCGCGGTGGGCGCGCAGATCGCCAACCCGAACCGCCTCGTTATTTGCATCGCGGGCGAAGCCTCGCTGCAGATGAACATTCAGGAAATGGGTACGGTCAGCCAATACCGCCTGCCGGTAAAGATCTTCATCCTCAACAATGAATGGATGGGGATGGTCCGCCAGTGGCAGGAACTGACCTATGAAAGCCGCTATTCGAACAGCTATTCGGACAGCCTGCCCGATTTTGTGAAACTCGCCGACGCCTATGGCTGGACAGGGCTGCGCATTGACACGCTGGGTGAACTCGAAGCGGGCATCCAGACGATGATCGACACGCCAGGTCCGGTGATCGTCGACTGCCGCGTCGCACAGCTTGCCAATTGCTTCCCGATGATCCCGTCGGGCGCCGCGCACACCGACATGATCCTTCAGCCGAACGACATTGTCGGCACAATGGACGACGAAGCGAAAGCGCTGGTGTAATCCCATGAAAATCAAAACCGAAGCCGGCGAGCGTCATGTGCTCGCAGTCACGGTCGATAACGAGTCCGGTATTCTCGCAAAGATCACCGGCATGTTCTCAGCCCGCGGCTATAATATCGAGAGCCTGACCGTCGCCGACATCAGCGCCGATCATGCGCTGTCGCGCATCACCATCGTCACGAGCGGCCCGCCAGCGGTGATCGACCAGATCATCGCGCAGCTCGAACGGCTAGTGCCCGTGCACAGCGTCACCGACCTCATGGATCAAGGCGCGCATGTCGAGCGCGAGATCGCGCTGGTAAAGGTCGCGGGCACTGGTGACAAAAGGATCGAGGCGCTGCGCATGGCCGACGTGTTCCGCGCCAAGGTCGTCGATACCACGCTGACGAGCTTCATCTTCGAAATCACCGGGACGAGCGACAAGGTCGACCGCTTCATCGCCTTGATGCGCGAATGCGGGTTGGTCGAGGTCGGCCGCACCGGCGTCGTCGCCATCGCCCGCGGGCCGGAGGCGCTCTGAGTTTATAGAACCAAGGTCCAACTATCGTCACCCCGGACTTGATCCGGGGTCCCGCTTTTCACCGTCGTCTAGCGGGACCCCGGATCAAGTCCGGGGTGACGGAAGAAAATAGGGAAGAATGACATGCAGGTTTATTACGATCGCGACGCCGACCAGGATCTGATCAAGGGCAAGAAGGTCGCCGTCGTCGGCTATGGCAGCCAGGGCCACGCCCACGCGCAGAATATGCGCGACAGCGGCGTGAAAGAGGTCGCGATCGCGCTCCGCCCCGGTTCGGCCACCGCCAAAAAGGCCGAAGCCGCAGGTTTCAGGGTCATGACGAACAAGGAAGCCGCCGAATGGGCCGACGTCATCATGATCGCCGCCCCCGACGAGCATCAGGCGAAAATCTATGCTGACGACATCGGCCCGAACATGAAGCCCGGCGCCGCGCTCGCCTTTGCCCACGGCCTCAACATCCACTTCGGCCTGATCGAAGCCCGCCCCGACATCGACGTCTTCATGGTCGCGCCCAAGGGCCCCGGCCACACGGTGCGCAGCGAATATCAGAAGGGCGGCGGCGTCCCCTGCCTGATCGCGGTCGCACAGGAAGCCCAAGGTGCGGCGGCCTCGGGCAACGGCTATGCCAAGGCGCTCGCCCTCAGTTACGCCTCGGCGGTCGGCGGCGGCCGCAGCGGCATCATCGAGACGACCTTCAAGGAAGAGTGCGAAACCGACCTCTTCGGCGAACAGGCGGTGCTGTGCGGCGGCATCACCCATCTGATCCAGGCGGGTTTTGAGACCTTGGTCGAGGCGGGCTACGCCCCCGAAATGGCCTATTTTGAATGCCTCCACGAAACCAAGCTGATCGTCGACCTCCTCTATGAAGGCGGCATCGCCAACATGCGCTATTCGATTTCGAACACCGCCGAATATGGCGACATCAAGACGGGTCCGCGCATCATCACCGAGGAAACCAAGAAGGAAATGAAGCGTGTCCTCCAGGACATCCAGTCGGGCCGCTTCGTCAAGGATTTCGTGCTCGACAACCAGGCCGGCCAGCCTGAATTGAAGGCCAGTCGCAAGGCGGCCGCCGCGCACCCGATCGAAAAGGTCGGCGGCGAACTGCGCGCGATGATGCCGTGGATCGCCAAGAACCAGCTGGTGGACAAGTCGAAGAATTAAACTGCCAACACACCTCGTCATTGCGAGGAGCGCAGCGACGAAGCAATCTCCAGCCATCAGCCTCGTGCAATTTCGCGGGCTGGAGATTGCTTCGCTTCGCTCGCAATGACAAAATGAGATAGGCATGCCGAACTCTCCCTTCGACACCCACCGCAAGGATTTGGCCGCGCTCGCGGCCCAAAGCCGCCGCCGCACTCTCGCGCCGCGCACCGGGCGCGATTTTGCGTCGAACGACTATCTCGGTCTCGCCAATTCCGACGTCCTGCGCAGCGCGCTCGCCGCAGGCCTCGAACGCGGCCTTCCTGCCGGATCGGGCGGATCACGCCTGCTCCGTGGCAATCACGCCGAGCATGAGGCGCTCGAAACACACGCCGCGCGCCATTATGGCAGCGAGGCCGCCTTGTTTTTCTCCACCGGCTTCGCCGCCAACGCCGCGCTGTTCGCGACATTGCCCCAGCGCGGCGACCTCGTCGTCCACGACGAGCTGATCCACGCCAGCGCGCACGACGGAATGAAGCTCGGCCGCGCCGGGCATGTCGCCGCGACCCACAACGACGTGCAGACGTTCGAGGACATCATCGTCCGCTGGCGCGCGGGCGGCGGTGCCGGAACGCCGTGGATCGCCGTCGAAAGCCTCTACAGCATGGACGGCGACCGCGCCCCGCTCGCCCAGCTCGCCGATGTCGCCGACCGTCACGACGCCATACTCGTCGTCGACGAAGCGCACGCAACCGGCGTTTTCGGACCCGGCGGCGCCGGCCTCGCACACGCCCTGCCGCGCCGCGACAACCTCGTCACCCTCCACACCTGCGGCAAGGCCTTGGGGGTCGAAGGCGCCCTTCTCTGCGCCCCCGCGGTCGCCACCGATTTCCTTGTCAACCGCGGCCGCCCCTTCATTTTTTCGACCGCGCCGTCGCCGCTGATCGCGTGGCTCGTCCGTCAGGCGATCGAGATCGTCGCGAACGAACCCGAGCGCCAGGCACGCCTCCACGCGCTCGTCCGCCATGCCGCCGAACGGCTTGTCCCGCTCGGCATTCCCGCCAGCGGAACCCAGATCCTGCCTGTGATCATCGGCGACAACGACCGCACGATGCGTGTTGCGGGAAGCTTGCGCGAAGCCGGCTTCGACATCCGCGGTATCCGTCCGCCGACCGTCGCCCAAGGCACGGCGCGCCTCCGCATCGCGATTACGCTCAATGTCGACGAAGCCGACATCGACGACATGGCCGACACCCTTGCCGAAGCCATGGCCGCAGCATGACACGTTTCGTGGTTACGGGCACCGACACCGGGATCGGGAAGACCGTCTTTTCCGCCGCTTTGGCAGGCGCGACGCGGACGCCCTATTGGAAACCTGTCCAGTCGGGTCTTGAAGACGAAACCGACAGCGAAGCCGTCGCGCGCCTCGCCGATGTGCCGGTGCTGCCGGAAGCGTACCGCCTCGTCACCCCCGCCTCGCCACATCGCGCGGCCGAAATTGACGGCATCACCATCGACATCGAAAGGCTGACCCCGCCTTCAGGCGAATTGATCGTCGAGGGCGCGGGCGGCGCGCTGGTTCCGGTCACCCGAACGACCCTTTACGCCGACCTGTTCGCCACGTGGCAGATACCCGTCATCGTCTGCGCTCGCACCGCGCTCGGCACGATCAACCATAGCCTGCTGACTATCGAAGCGCTCAGGAGCCGCAAAGTCCCCATCCACGGCCTCGCCTTCCTGGGCGACGCGGTAGAGGACAGCGAAGCGATCATCTGCGACATCGGCGGGGTACGCCGGTTGGGGCGGCTGCCTGTCATCGACCCGCTGACGCCCGAAACGCTCGCCGCCGCGTTCAGCGCGAACTTCGATCCGGCAGATTTCATCTAATCCAAAGCCGTTCGCCCTGAGCTTGTCAAAGGGCCGTCCTCATTTTGAAGGATGGAAAAAACGGTGCTTCGACAAGCTCAGCACAAACGGAAATCGAGATGGCAGCCCATTCCCCCATCTGGCACCCCTTCACCCAGCATGGCCTGGGCGATCCGATCCCGCTGATCGCCCGCAGCGACGGTGCGCGCCTTTATGACGCCAGTGGCAACAGCTGGATCGATGCCATTTCCAGCTGGTGGGTCACCACCCACGGCCACGCGCACCCGCGCATCATGGCCGCGATCCGCGAACAGGCTGAAAAGCTCGACCAGATCATTTTCGCGGGCTGGACGCACGAACCCGCCGAGACACTCGCCGCCGAACTGATCCGCATCACTCCCGATCAGCTCACCCGCGTCTTCTTCTCGGACTCCGGTTCGACCAGCGTCGAGGTCGCCTTGAAGATGGCGCTCGGCTACTGGTTCAACATCGGCGAGGCGCGAAGCCGCATCCTCGTTCTCGAACATGGCTATCACGGCGATACCATCGGAACGATGTCGGTGGGCGAACGCGGTGTCTATAACCGCGCTTGGCAACCCCTGCTCTTCGACGTCGGCTCGATCCCCTTCCCGCACAAAGGTATGGAACAGAGCACGCTCGACGCATTGGAGGCCGCCTGCGCTGCCAGGCCTGCCGCCTTCATCGTCGAACCGCTGATCCTCGGGGCGGGCGGGATGCTGATCTATCCGGCGTGGGTGCTCGCCGAAATGCGCGCGATTTGCGCACACTACGGCGTCCTGTTCATCGCCGACGAGGTCATGACCGGCTGGGGCCGCACCGGCACGCGCTTCGCGTGCGACCAGGCGGGAGTGATCCCCGACATCCTCTGCCTGTCGAAGGGGCTTACGGGCGGTTCGCTCCCGCTCGCCGTGACGCTGTGCATCGAGCCGGTTTTCACCGCGCATCTTTCCACCGATCGCAGCAAGACCTTTTATCATTCGTCGAGCTATACCGCGAACCCGATCGCCTGTGCCGCGGCGAACGCGAATCTCGCCATCTGGCGCGACGAGCCGGTGCAGCAGCGCATCGACACGCTGGCAGAAGCACAGGCCGCTCATCTCGCACTCCTTTCGCACCATCCGCGCGTCGGCGACCCCCGTCGCCTCGGCACGATCGCCGCGGTCGACGTGGTGGTGCCCGATTCAGGCTATCTTTCTAGTCTCGCCCCCCGGCTCGCTGCCGTTTGTCGCGATCAGGGCGTCCTCCTTCGTCCGCTCGGCAACACTATCTATGTGATGCCGCCCTATTGCACCGACGCGCAGGAACTGGCGCAGATATGGGATGCGATCGCGGCATCGCTCGATAGCGTCTGACGCGCGCCCCGCTCAGCCTAGGTTCAGCGTGGTCCCGCTATCGGCCGCAAGACAAATGGCGCCGATGGCGGATTGCGCTGGACCATCGGGCGTATCCGCTGATACGGAGCGTCCGGAGCTTTTCGAATAGGGTAAAGATGACCAAATTTTCGACCATGACCGGGCTGATCGCGCTGGCGGCCGCCGGCATTACTCCGGTGCTCGCGCAGACCGTCGCCGACACCGAAGTTCCGACTACCAGCCTCACAATTCCGGGCAATGTGCAGCTTTACGGCGACAGCCGGTCCAATGTCTATCGCCCCTCGGCCACCGTCAACGGCGAGATCATCACCGCCACCGACATCGAACAACGGATGGCGCTGATCCGCATCGCCAACAATGATGTCAAACTGCCTCCGGAAGAGGAACAGCGGCTGCGCAATCAGGTGTTCAGCAACCTGATCGACGAAAAATTGCAAATCCAGGCGGCGCGCGCCGCCGACATCACCATCGATGAAAATGTCGTGGATGCGCAGTTCGCCCGCCTCGCCACGCGCTTCAAACAGACGCCCGAACAGTTCGCCACCTATCTGGCGTCCAAGGGGTCGTCGGCGGCTGCGGTGAAGCAGCAGATTCGCGGCGAATTTGCCTGGGACCGGTTGCTGTCGCGCAACATTCAATCGACGACCAATGTTTCGACGGAAGAGGTCGATCTTATCGTCAAGCAGATGGAAGCCTCAAAAGGTCAGGACGAATTTCATCTCGGTGAAATCTATCTGTCCGCAACCCCCGACAATATTGCCGCCGTTACCCAAAATGCCCAGAAAATCATCCAGGCGTTACAGGCAGGCGGCAGCTTTGCTGCCTATGCACGCCAGTTTTCGGAAGCCTCGACCGCGGTTGTCGGCGGCGACCTCGGCTGGGTGAAGGCGGCGCAGCTTCCCGCGTCGATGGGCGAAGCCGCCACGCAGATGCAGCCCGGCCAGCTCGTCGGGCCGATCGAAGTACCCGGCGGCGTTTCGATCATGTTGCTGATCGACCGGAGACAGGTATTGACCGCCGATCCGCGCGACGCCGTTCTCAGTCTGAAGCAGATTTCGCTCGATTTCCCGGCCGGAACGACTGAGGCACGGGCGTCCGAACTCGCCGCAAAGTTTGCCGAGGCGACACGCACGATCGCCGGTTGCGGCGCTGCCGACACGGTGGCGCAGCAATTGGGGGCCAGCGTGGTCTCGCGCGACAATATCGCGATGCGCGTACTGCCTGCTCCGCTTCAATCGACGCTGGTCAATCTGCAGATCGGCCAGACGACGCAGCCGTTCGGCGCCGCGAACGAGGGCGTCAGCGTTCTGGTTCTCTGCGGCCGCGACATGCCGGAGACGGCGACCGCGCCGAATGTCGAGCAGATCGAGGCGAAATTGCTGGAAGACAAGGTCAACAAGCGCGCCCAGCGCTACTTGCGCGACCTGCGCCGCGACGCGGTGATCGAATATAGCTGATGCCGATGAGCGACCTTCGGCGCCCGATCGCGGTCACCATGGGCGACCCGGCGGGCGTCGGCCCCGAAGTTACCGCGCGAGCCTGGGCCGCGCGCCGCGACCATGATTTGCCGCCTTTCGTCGCCATCGGCGACATCGCCGCGATCGAGGCGGTCTGGGACGGCCCGGTCGCCCGGGTCGGCGACATGGAAGAGGTGGGCCGCACCTTTGCCGGGGCGCTGCCCGTCTGGCATCTGGAAGACAGCGGCCCGCTGACCCCCGGATCGCCGACTGCGGCAGGTGCGACGTGCGCGCTGCATGCGCTCGAAACGGGCATTGGGCTGACGCGCAACCAGGCGAGCGCGGCGCTCGTCACCGGATCCGTTTCGAAACACGCGCTGCACGGCATCGGCTATACGCATCCCGGGCAGACCGAATTCATTGCCGAGCGCTGCGGCGTCACCGCGACCAACGCGGTGATGATGCTCGCGGGACCGTCGCTGCGCGTCGTTCCGCTGACGGCCCATATTCCGCTCGCCGAGGTTCCCGAGCGACTGACGAGCGACCTTATCATTGCCAAGGCCCGGATCGTCGCGCGCGGGCTGCGCCGCGATTTCGGGATCGAGGCGCCACGGATCGCGCTCGCCGGGCTGAACCCCCATGCCGGGGAAAGCGGCCAGCTGGGCGACGAGGAAATCCGCATCATGCAGCCCGCGGTCGCGCAGCTCGCGGACGAGGGTCTCGTCATCGACGGCCCCGCCGCCGCCGATGCCCTGTTCGCGCCGGGCATCCGCGACCGCTATGACGCCGTGCTCTGCTGTTATCACGATCAGGCGCTGGCGCCGTTCAAGGCGCTGCATTTTCATGACGGCGTCAATCTGACACTGGGGCTGCCGATCATCCGCACCTCACCCGACCATGGCACGGCGTTCAATATCGCGGGCACCGGCCGCGCCGATCCCGGCCCGACCATCGCCGCGATAGCCATGGCCGCGCGCATGGCGGCGGCGCGCGAACGTAGCTGCGCCCCGGCGAAGTGACCCTGCAACCGAAGACGCCGCTGCCGCCGCTGCGCGAAACGGTGCGCGCTCACGGCCTGTCGGCGAGCAAGGCGCTGGGGCAGAATTTCCTGTTCGACGAGCAATTGCTCGACCGCATCGCCGCGATCCCCGGCGATCTTAACGGGGCGACGGTGTTTGAAGTGGGCCCTGGTCCGGGCGGCCTGACGCGCGCGCTGCTCCGCGCGGGCGCAAAGGTCATCGCGGTCGAGCGCGACGATCGCTGCCTGCCCCTGCTTGCCGAGCTGGCGGAGGCGTTTCCGGCGCAGCTGACGGTCATCGCCGACGATGCGATGGCAGTCGATGTAGATGCCGTAACCGGCGGCGAGCCTTATCATATCGTCGCCAACCTGCCCTATAATGTCGGGACCGCGCTATTTACGCGCTGGCTGGAGCCGATGGAGTGGCCGCCGCGCTGGCTGTCGCTGACGCTGATGTTCCAGCTCGAGGTCGCCGAACGCATCGTCGCGCCGGTGGGCACCAACGCCTATGGCCGGCTCGCCGTGCTCGCGCAGTGGCGTGCCAATACGAAGATCGCAATGAAGGTACATCGCTCGGCCTTCACTCCGCCGCCCAAGGTCATGTCGGCGATCGTCCATGTGACGCCCGCCGAACAGCCCAAAGGCATTGACCCGCGCCTCCTGTCGCGCCTCACCGAAAAGGGCTTTGGCCAGCGGCGCAAGATGCTGCGGCAGAGCCTGAAAGGCGTCGATGGCGCGGTTGCGGCCGCGGAAATGCTGGGAATCGACCCGACGCGCCGCGCCGAAACGGTGAGCGTCGGCGAGTGGATGGCGTTGGCCCGCGCGCTGGGTCGCTGAGTCGCCCGGGAGGTGGTCGGCCGCCGCGAAGTCAGAGGCAAAAAGTTGCGGAAACATCCCAAAGGTCAGGAAAGATCAGCCTTGCGCGGGCGCCATCGCGCACGAGGCGCGAAATCTGCTCAAAGGTCAGTAAAAGTCAGCCTTTCGCGATTTGTCGACCTCCGGCGGCGGCAATCGCTTTTGTCCACATTGAAAGAGCGGGGTGAACGCTGGCACAGTCGGATCATGTAGGACAGCGTTTTTTTGCGGTGAACGTCGGCTTTGGGGTGGAAAGCGGATATAGTCCTCGTCGTTGGCTGGCGATCATGATGCCATTGAACAGTATACGAGCGAACGCCTAGTCTTCAATTCGACGTTCTCGGCCACACCGCATAAGGTTGCTGCCAGCTAAAATTGCTGACCTCGACCAATCCCTTTCTAACGCGGAAAACCGCTGCCGCTCCTTCGAGCGGAGAGCCCTCGGCTTCATCGCGATATTTGCACCACCAGTTAACTGTATAGTTCAGCGACCCGACGCCGCGTATCACTGCGCCTACATCGCAATCCTTCGTTTTCTCTATGACTGCATGGGCGGTGGTTTCTAACTGTCCAGGCGTGTGCCGAGCGCGAAACTCGGCATCGTATCGCAGCTCAACATGAACGTTCTTTTCAAGATGGTCCGAGTTGCCAGCGACCAATGCTGCGAGAAAAGTGCGCATCACCGCCTCGTCGTCGCGGTGCGCCGAAACTGGAGCAGCCGCGGCCACTACGGCCACTAGAATTGAACCAATCATCGGTCAGGCACTCCAAATTTACCTTGAGTCGAGCTTGGCAGGTTGTTGGGAAGCCGACAATCGGTCGCTATCCGCCCTTCCGAATACACCTGGGCCGAGCAACCTTCGCAGGTGCGCTGATCAATTCTGGCCGCTGGCGGGCTTTACCGTGGCGACCACCGGCTTCGGCACCAGCGCTTCGGCGGCAACGACGCGCTTCGACGCGCTCGAAGCGATCGTTTTTTCCAGTGCTACAACCTGCGGGCATTTACCCTGACAGACCCGCGCAGCCTCAGCGAGCTTTTCGCGCGCCAGTTCGAGCGCGCCCTTGTCGGCAAGCGCTTCGCCCTCGCCCGTCAGCGCGACAATGTCGTTGGGCTCCAGAATCTGCGCTTCGCGATATAGGCCGATCGCCTTGCCGGGCAGACCCTGCGCGCGTGCGACCTGCGCCAGCGCGATGATCGCCGACCGGTTGCGCGGGTCGGCCGCGAGCGCCGATTCATAATAGTCGATCGCAAGGTTCAGGTCGCCTGCTTCCTGCGCCTGCTGCCCCTCCGCCTGTAGCGCGATCGAGCGCGGGAGGATGTCGTTGTCGGCGCGTTGGGCATCGGAGGCGGTCGGCAGGCTGGCCAGGACAAGACCGGCGCCAAGGGCCAGTAAACTGATGCGCATCGCATTCTCCCATCGCTTGATTGAGGGGGATGCTAACATGGCGATGTCAGCCGTGCGAGAAAAAATCCGTCGCAGCCGTCGTGCGCCGGGGTCAGCAGAAAACCCGCACCCGCGGCGCGTCCGATACCCGCGGGAAGATAGCCGACGTCCGCCGTCCATCCGGCGTTCCGGTTCAGAAATTCATCCACCTGTGCCCGCCCCTCGCGCGCGATAATCGAACAGACGGCATAAAGGAGTTTGCCGCCGGGCGCCACAAGATCGGCGCCGATGTCGATCAGCTTCGCCTGGTCGGCAAGATGGCTTTCGAGCCGAGCGGGAGTGAGCCGCCAGCGAAGTTCGGGGCTGCGGCGCCAGGTGCCGCTGCCCGAACACGGCGCGTCGACGAAGACGCGATCCGCCCTCCCCTGCCAGTCGGCAAGCATCGCGACTTCCTGACCCGGATTGAGCAACCGCGTTTCGATCCGCGTCGCGCCCGCGCGTTCGGCGCGCGGCGGGAGTTGCTGAAGCCGCGCGCGGTTTGTGTCGCACGCCAGGATGTCCGCATCGTTCGCGGTCAGCGAGGCGATGGCGAGCGTCTTGCCGCCGCCGCCCGCGCAAAGATCGACGATCGCCTGGCCGCGCGCGGCGTCCAGCGCCGCCGACGCATATTGGCTTGCGGCGTCCTGCACCTCGAACGCGCCTTCGGTATAGGCCGGGTGCTGAACCGCCGCGGTTTCGGGCGGCAGGCGCCATCCGTCGGACGTCCCGGGGATGGGCGCGGCTTCGGGAAACAGCGTGGCAAGATTATCGACTGCAGCCTTGATCCGGTTGGCGCGCAGATCGAGCGGCGCGCGCGCCAGCAAGGCGTCATACTCCCCTTCACCGACGAGCGGGTCGAAGAGGTCCATCAGCGCCCCGGCGGCAACGCCCGTCTGCGCGCGCGGCTCGTCGGCGGCGATCGGCGCCGGGCCATAGGCCGAACCGTCGAACAGCGCGGCAAGATCGGGCTGCGCATCGGCAAGCGCGAGCATCGCCGCGCGGCCCGATTCGGGCGCCGAGCGCACGGCGCGGATGGCGTCGTAGGCGAGCGCGCGGATCGCGCGGCGGTCCTTTGACCCCGCATAGCGGCGCGCGCGCATCGCGTCGGCGATGATTGCGTCCGCAGGCGCCCCGCCCTCGCGCGCGGCCGCGGCGATGGCGTCGAGGATTTCGATCGCGGTCTGGATGCGCGCGGCGGGGGTCATTAAAGTCTTCCTAGTGCGTCATTGCGAGCGAAGCGAAGCAATCTCCAGCTAACGACCTGGATGGGCGCTCGCTGGGGATTGCTTCGTCGCTTCGCTCCTCGCAATGACGGAACACCTCAACCCGCCGGATAATTCGGCGCCTCCCGCGTGATCGCGACGTCATGGACATGGCTTTCGCGCAGCCCTGCATTGGTGATGCGCACGAATTTCGCGCGCTCGCGCAGATCTTTCAGCGTCCGGCTGCCGGTGTAGCCCATCGCCGCCTTCACCCCGCCGACAAGCTGGTGGATCACATCCTTGGCGGGGCCTTTGAACGGCACCTGGCCCTCGATCCCTTCGGGAACCAGCTTCATCTGATCCTTGATGTCCTGCTGGAAATAGCGGTCGGCCGAGCCGCGCGCCATCGCGCCGACGCTGCCCATGCCGCGATAGCTTTTATAGGTGCGCCCCTGGAACAGGAAGGTTTCGCCCGGCGCCTCGGCCGTGCCCGCGAGCAGCGAGCCGACCATCACGCTTGATGCGCCCGCGGCCAAAGCCTTGGCAATGTCGCCCGAGGTGCGCAGGCCGCCGTCGGCGATCACCGGCACGCCCAGCTTCGCCGCCGCCTCGACGCTGTCGAGGATCGCGGTCAGCTGCGGCACGCCAACGCCTGCGACAACGCGCGTGGTGCAGATCGAGCCGGGGCCGATGCCAACTTTCACCCCGTCCGCGCCGCAATCGATCAGCGCCCTGGTCGCTTCGCCCGTCGCGACATTGCCCGCAAGCACCTGCACCCGGTTCGACAATTTCTTGATGCGTTCGACCGTCTGGCCGACACCCCTGCTGTGCCCGTGCGCGGTGTCGACGACGATCAGGTCGCATTCGGCCTCGAGCAGCGCCTCGGCACGCACGACCCCAGTATCGCCCGTGTTCGTGGCGGCGGCAACGCGCAGGCGCCCGCTGGCATCCTTCGTCGCGTCGGGGAAATTTACCGCCTTTTCCATGTCCTTGACGGTAATCAGGCCGATACAGTGATAATCGTCGTCGACGACGAGCAGCTTTTCGATGCGCCGCTGGTGCAGCAGCTTGCGCGCCTCGTCCTGCCCGACACCGGGGCGCACCGTCGCAAGGTTTTCGGCGGTCATCAGTTCGCGCACCGGCTGCCCCGGATTGTCGGCGAAGCGGACGTCGCGATGCGTCAGGATGCCGACGAGCTTGCCGCCCGTCTCGACAACCGGAATGCCCGAAATCCGGTGCTGGTCCATCAGCGCGGTGGCGTAGGACAGCGGCGCGTCGGGCGTGATGGTGATCGGGTTGACGATCATCCCGCTTTCGAAGCGCTTGACCTGCCGCACCGCGGCCGCCTGTTCCTCGACCGTCAGATTGCGGTGAAGGACGCCGATGCCGCCGATCTGCGCCATCAGGATCGCCATGTCGGCTTCGGTCACCGTGTCCATCGCCGACGACAGGATCGGGATGTTGAGGCTGATCTCGCTGGTCAGCTGGGTCGACAGATTGGCATCCGACGGCAGAATGTCCGACGCGCCGGGCACCAGCAGCACATCGTCGAAGGTCAGGCCGGTGATGATTTCCATGGGTCGCCACTTTCTGCTGCGGGCGGTGCTCAAACCCCGCGCAATCGGGGGCGGCACGCGCGAATCAATTGGTGGCGGCCCATGTAACCAGTCGCGCCCGCGCGCGCCAGTGGGCGGCGACCGATTATTTCGCGGCGCCGCTCCGGTTATCCGACGACTGACTTGCGGGCTTAAAGAGGGACCAGTAGGCGCGTTCTGTGAGCCCTGAACCGCCCTCCGCGTTCGCGCCCTTTCGCTACCCTGCCTTTCGGGCGATCTGGATCGCCAACCTCGCATCGAACATGGGCTCGATGGTTCAGTCGGTCGCCGCGGCGTGGCTGATGACCGATCTCACCGGCTCGCACCTTCTGATCGCGCTGGTGCAGGCGGGAACGACGATCCCTGTCATGCTGCTGGGTATTTTTGCCGGCGCGATTGCCGACAATTTCGACCGGCGGCGGGTGATGCTCGCGGCGCAAACGGCGATGCTGATCGCCTCGGCCGCCTTGACGCTGGCCACTTATCTCAACGCCATCACACCGCTCACGCTCCTGTTCTTTACGCTCGCGGTCGGGTGCGGCACCGCGCTCAACGGTCCGGCATGGCAGGCATCGGTGCGACTACAGGTCGGGCCAAAGGATCTGCCGCAGGCGATCGCGCTCAATACGATTGCCTTCAACCTCGCGCGCAGCGTCGGGCCGGCGCTCGGCGGCCTCCTGATCTCGATCGTCGGCACTGCCGCCGCTTTTGGGCTCAATGCGCTGAGCTATGTCGCGCTGATCGTCGTCCTGCTCCGCTGGCATCCCGAAACCGTGCCACCGCGCCGCACGCCCATGCTGTCGGCGATCGCCGCAGGCCTGCGCTTCTGCATGCATTCGAACCCGGTGCGCCGCGTGCTGGTCCGCGGGTTCGCCTTCGGTTTCGGCGCGGCGGGGTTTCAGGCGCTGCTCCCCTCGCTCGTCCGCGATCGACTTGCCGGGACCGAAATCATCTATGGTCTTTGCCTCGCCGCCTTCGGCGCCGGATCGATCTTTGCCGCGCTGTGGATTGGGCGAGCGCGCCGCCGCTGGGGAAGCGACGCCGTGATCACCGCTGCGTCGCTGATTTTTGCCGCCGCGATGCTGCCCGTTGCGCTGATGACCAACCTTGCAGCACTGTTGCCGGCCGCCTTCGTCGCGGGCGCTGCCTGGGTATCGACGCTGACCACGCTGAACGTCGCGATGCAATTGCGCTCGCCCGAGGAGATCCTTGGCCGCTGCCTGTCCATCTATCAGGCGGTAACCTTTGGTGCGATGGCGCTTGGCGCCTATGCCATGGGATCGGTGGCCGATCTCACGTCGCTCCCTGCCGCGATCCTCGCGTCGGCAGGCTGGCTGCTGCTCTCGGCGCTGGTTTTGCGCTTTATCGCACCAATGCCGCGCCGCGACGAAGGCCGCGTGCTGCCCTGACGGATCGGCGCACTTCTTTGATCCGCCGCCCCCATGCCTTCGCGGCAGGGAGGATCATTGACGCAAATCCCCGTTGCACCCGCCCTGCATTCCGCTATGGGCGGCGCGTGCGGGGCTTGCCCCGCGCATGATCGCGCCGGTGCCCGAAAGGGCTTAAAATGGGAACGCGGTAACGGGGTTCTTGCCGAACCCCCGAAGCCGAGGCTGTCCCTGCAACTGTAAGCGGCGAGCGAGATGCACCGATCCGAAGCTTTCGGATCAGCCACTGGGGCAACCTGGGAAGGCGTGCATCAAGCCGTGACCCGCGAGCCAGGAGACCTGCCGGCGTGGGTCGCTCAATGCCATGGTCCAGGGAAAGGCCGCGGCACGGAGAATTCCGTCGAGCGACGACCAAGCGGCTGGAGCCGCTTCGGTGCCGGGGCCGCAGGCTTTACGCCGCTTGCGACACGGCATCGGTCGATCGCGCGTGCGTTTCGGCAGGCTCCGCCATCGTTGCCGGCGTGCGGGAGTCTCCCATGTTGAAATATTCGAGCATTTCTCTTCTTGCCCTTGTAGCAGCGACGCCCGTCGCCGCGCAGGACGTTTCCGGTTCGGACGACATTGTCGTCACCGCATCGGGCATCGAACAATCGAGGGACGAGGTCGGTCAGGCGATCACCGTGATCGACGCCGATACGATAGAAACGCGGCAGACGACCGACGTCGTCGATCTGCTCGCGACCACGCCCGGCGTTCGCTTCAACCGCACGGGCAGCACCGGCTCGGCCGCGGGCATATCGATCCGCGGGGCGGAAACGACGCAGACTTTGGTGTTGATCGACGGGGTCAAGGTCAACGATCCGAGCGGTATCGGCGACGGCTATGATTTTGGCCACCTGCTGACGGGCAACATCCGCCGCATCGAGGTGCTGCGCGGATCGAACTCGGTCGTGCATGGCAGCCAGGCGATCGGCGGCGTGGTCAATCTGATGACCGAGGCGCCCGAAGCAGGCCTCGCCGGGCGCGCGTCGGCCGAATATGGCTACAGCGATACGGTGAACGCGAAAGCGGACCTGTCGGGCAGCACCGGGGCGTTGTCGGGGGGCATCGGCGGCGCATATTTCCGCACCGACGGCATTTCGTCCGCAGCGGCCGGCAACGAGCGCGACGGCTATAAGAATTTCGCGGGCAACGCGCGGCTGAAAATCGCATTCAGCGATACGCTGAGCCTTGATCTGCGCGGCTATTACATCAACGCCGACCTCGATTATGACAGCTTCTTCGGCGCCCCTGCCGACAGCGCCGACGTCGCCAAGCTAGATCAATATGTCGGCTATGCAGGGCTCAACCTTGGCCTGTTCGACGGCCGCTTCACCAGCCGTGCGGCGGTGACGTGGATGCGCAACGAGCGTGATTATTTCTTCGTGCGCGGCACTGCGCCCGACTATGGTTACAAGGGCACGAACCTGCGTTTCGAATATCAGGGCGTCGTCACACCCGCCGACGCCGCGAAGCTGGTGTTCGGTTACGAGCATGAGCGCCCCGATTACGACTTTTTCGGTTTCGGTTCGACCGACAGCCAGAAAGCCAATATCGACAGCGTTTACGCGCTGGGCATCGTTCAGCCGGTGACCGGTCTGTCGCTGACCGGCGGCGTCCGTCACGACGACCACAGCCAGTTCGGCGGCGCCACAACGCTTGGCGCCAACGCCAATTATTCGCCCAACGGCGGCGCCACAAATGTCCGGATAAGCTATGGCGAAGGGTTCAAGGCACCGTCGCTCTATCAACTTTACGACAGCTTCAGCGGCAATGCCGCGCTGCGCCCCGAACGGTCGAAAAGCTATGACGTCGGCATCGACCAGAGCCTCGCCGACGGCCGCGCGCTGGTCTCGCTCACCGCCTTCCTGCGCAACACGACCGATCAGATCAATTATGACAATGCGACCTTCACCTATGGCAATATCGACCGCACCCGCGCCAAGGGGATCGAAGCGACGCTGGCGCTGCGCCCCGTCGATGCGCTGAACGTCACCGCGTCCTACAGCTATATCGACGCGCGCGACCGGTCGGGGCGCCCCGCGTTCGACGGCAAGCGCCTGCCGCGCCGCGCCGACCATGCGATCAGCCTGTCGGCCGATTATGACTGGTCGTTCGGCCTGTCGACCGGCGCGACGATCACGATGGTCGGCGACAGTTTCGACAATGCCGCCAACACGGTGCGGCTCGATGGCTATGCGCTCGCCGGGGTGCGCGCATCCTTCGCCGTAACCGAGCGGATCGAAGTCCATGGCCGCGTCGATAATCTGTTCGACGCCGATTATGCGACGGCGTTCAATTATGGCACCTATGGCCGCGCTGCCTATGGCGGCGTGCGGGCGCGGTTCTGAATGGCGCGGCGCTGCCGGTTACGGCCGGCAGCGCCCGTACTGCGGGATAACAGTATGAGCGGGATAGCGACATGACGGTGGTCAAGCCGATGCTGATCGGCGCGGCGTTGCTCGGCGCCGCGGGCGCGCTGTCGGCGGCGCCCGCGGATCGCGGCGTCGCTCGCCAGAACAACGCGCCGCAGCGCATCATGTCGCTGAACCTCTGCACCGATCAATTGCTTCTCGCGCTCGCGGACCGCAGCCAGATCGCGGGTTTGACGCACAATGTCGCCGATCCCGACCTGTCGGCGGTGCCGACGCTCGCGCGCGGCCTCCCGCTGCATCGCGGTTCGGCCGAACAACTGCTTGTAATCAACCCCGACCTCGTCGTCGGAATGCCGGCCAGCGGCAGCGCGCCGCTCGTCGCGCTTCCCCGTAATCATTACGCCTTGCTCGACGTACCCCACGCCAACCATCCCGACGACATTTATCGCGCCATCCACCAGACCGCCGCCGCGGTCGGCCACGCGGAACGCGGCGCGGCGCTAATTGCCGACATGCAGCGTGACCTTGCCGCCCTGCCCAGCCCCGGCCGCGGCCGCGTTGCGGCCTATTATCAGCGCCGCGGCTATATGACGGGCACCGGCACGCTGGTCGACGATCTCATGAAGCGGGTGGGCCTCGTCAATCTGGCGGCGACGCTCGGCAAGCCGCCGCTCGCGCAGGTCAGCCTCGAAGAAATCGTCGCCGCCGATCCTGACTTCCTGATCGTCGAAAGCGCCACGGATACGGTCACCGATCAGGGGAGCGAGATGCTGCACCATCCGGCGCTCAAGCATATTCCGCGCATCTCCGTTCAGCAGGCGTGGACGGTGTGCGGCGGCCCGGCCTATGTGCGCGCGGCGCGCAGTATCGCGGCACAGATCGCGCAGCACGACGGCGGCGGCGCATGAGCCGATTCACCATGCCCCGCTGGTCGCTGATGACCGCGCTCATTGCGCTCACGCTAGCGGCAGCGGTTGCATCGCTGCTCTTCGGCACCGTCGGGCTGTCGCCCGGCCGCCTCCTTGCCGCCGCGACGGGCGGCGGTGACCCGATCGCCTCGATCATCCTCTTTGAGCTGCGCCTGCCGCGCACCCTGCTCGCACTCGCCATCGGGGCGATGCTTGGGCTCGCGGGGGCAGCGTTGCAGGGCTATTTGCGCAACCCGCTCGCCGAACCATCGGTGCTCGGCACATCGAACGCCGCGGCGCTCGGCGGCGTCGCGGCGCTCTATTTCGGGCTCGCCGAGCTGCATCCGGCGATGCTGCCGCTGCTCGCCACCGGCAGCGCGCTCGTCTCGCTCGCGCTTCTCGTTTCGCTGGCAGGCAAGGCCGAAAGCCCGCTGACCCTTATCCTCGCCGGCATCGCGGTCAGTGCGCTCGCGGTCGCGGGGACCAGCCTCGCGCTCAACCTGTCGCCCAATCCCTTCGCGGCGATGGAGATCATGACCTGGCTGCTCGGCAGTCTCGAGAACCGCTCTTTCGGCCATCTGTGGATCGCGCTCCCCTGCATCGCCGCGGGCATGGCGATGCTGCTGTGGAACGGCCGCGCGCTCGACGCGCTATCGCTCGGCGAGGATGCCGCGCAGGCGCTGGGCACCGACTTGCGGCGCACGCGCGCGCGGCTGCTGCTGGGCACCGCAATCGGCGTCGGCGGCGCGGTCGCGGTGTCGGGCGCAATCGGTTTTGTCGGGCTGATCGTCCCGCACCTGATCCGTCCCTTCACCGACCGCAGCCCGTCGGCGATCCTGCTCCCCTCGGCAATCGGCGGCGCGGCGCTATTGACGCTCGCCGACATCGGCGTGCGCGTCATCCCGGCGACGAACGAGCTCAAACTCGGCGTCGTCACCGCCTTCCTTGGCGTGCCGGTCTTTCTGGTCCACCTGATGCGGGAGCGACGCCTGTGGTGACCCTCGCGCTCGATCGGGTCGGCGTCACGCTCGGCCGCCGCGCCGTGCTGCACGACGTCAGCGCGACTTTTGCGCCGGGCACGCTGACCGCCATCGTCGGCCCGAACGGCGCGGGCAAGTCGACGCTGGTGCGCGCGCTGCTCGCGCTGATCCCGGCCACCGGCTCGGTGCGGGTCGATGGCGTCGAGGCTGCCACAATGCTGCGCGCCGAACTCGCGCGTCGCATCGCTTATGTGCCGCAGGGCCAGCTATTGCACTGGCCGCTCACCGTCGAGCGCCTCGTCGGGCTCGGCCGTCTGCCGCACCTTGCGCCGATGTCGCGGATCAGCGCCGCCGACGCCGCCGCGATAGAACGCGCGATGGCGCGCGCCGACGTCCTTGACCTGCGCGACCGGGTAGCCACCGAATTGTCGGGGGGCGAGCGCGCGCGCGCGCTATTCGCCCGCGCGCTCGCGGTCGAGGCCGCGGCACTGATCGCCGACGAACCGCTCGCCAGCCTCGATCCCGGCCACCAGATCGACGTCATGGAATTGCTGCGCGGCGAAGCCGCGGCGGGCGCGACAGTGATCGCGGTGCTGCACGACCTCACCATGGCGGCGCGCTATTGCGACCGGTTGCTGCTGATCGACGGCGGACGAGCCGTGGCCGACGGCCCGCCCGCCGAGGTGCTGACGGCCGAGCGGCTGCGCGCGGTTTACGGCATCGAAGCCCGCGTCGACAGCGGCGGGGCGTGGCCCGCAATCACGACGCTGGGACGCGCGCCGTCAAGCCGCTGACGGGCCCGAAGGAAGCTCGGCGCGCACAAAATCGACCGAGCGCCCCGGCTTCGCCAACCGCGCCGCGCCGAGCAGGCGGTTCCAATATGTTTCGGAGCCGTCGGCCAGTCGCCATTCGTGAAGCCGCCGCGTGAAAAGCTGAAGGTCATGCTCTTCGCTGATCCCGATCGCGCCATGCACTGCGTGCGCCGTCGCCGCGATGGTCGCCGCAGCGCGGCTGGCAACCGATTTGGCAGTGGCGACGGCGGCAAGCGACGGCGGAAGGCCCGCCGCGCAGCCGATCTGCGACGCGATCCGCGCCGCAACCGCTTCCTCCGCCATCACCGCCATCTGCTGCTGCAACGCCTGCTGCCGCCCGATCGGCTTGCCGAACTGGACGCGCTCGTTGGCATATACGGTGGTCATCGTCACCAGTCGGTCGGCGGCTCCGGCGATCAGCGCAGCGCGGAGCAGCGCGCCGAGCGCGCGCAGCCCGCCCGGGGGCGCTGCAAAGCCCCGGCTCAGCGGCGGGAAGCTTATCCGCGCCGCCAGGCTGCCGACAACGCCGGTCGCAGCCGCCATGCCCGGCGCCAGTGCGACCAGCCCGACTTGTCCGCCCTGCTCGACAAGCGCGTGGCGCGCGACCAGCCCGCACGGGACCACGGCCACCTGTCCCGCCGCGGCGACCGCAAGCACGATCGGGCCATCAGGGATCGGCGCGCCCG
Source organism: Sphingopyxis sp. TUF1 (assembly GCF_036687315.1). Lineage (NCBI taxonomy): Bacteria > Pseudomonadati > Pseudomonadota > Alphaproteobacteria > Sphingomonadales > Sphingopyxidaceae > Sphingopyxis > Sphingopyxis kveilinensis. The sequence continues at coordinate 2,947,813 of NZ_CP144683.1, read as the reverse complement.
CGTCGGCCAGCAGTGCCCGCGCGATCATCGTCTCGCCGACCGGCAGCGGCACGGCGTGGCGGCCAAGCGCCTGCCACAAGGGCTGCACCGCCGCCGCGGGAAGCCCAAAGCCGCCGGCCGCTTCGGGGACGAGCGCGTCGAGAAAGCCCGACGCCTGGGCGGCATCCCACATCGCATCTGCTGACCCGCCGCCCTCGACCGCGCGCACCGCCGCAGGCGACGCGGCAGCTTCGAGCATCCGGTCGAAGGGTTCGAGGAGATCGGAAAAGTCCATCAGCGCAGCCCCATTCCGCGCGCGATGATCCCGCGCAGGATTTCGCGCGTCCCGCCGCGCAGCGAAAAGCTGGGGGCGATGTGCGTGACATAAAGCAGCGTTCGATAGAGTTCGGCGTCGACCGGCTCGTGGGGGTGGCTGGCCAGATCGTCGCCGATCGCGGCGGGCAGCTCCTGTTCGAAGCTGGTGCCCAGATCCTTCACCAGCGATGCCTCGACCACCGGGCTTTCGCCGAGCGCCAGCCGCGCGGTGCAGGCAATCGACATTGCGCGAAGGGTGGCGAGACGCGCGGTGAAGTCGCCGACGCGCGCGAGCGTCGCGGGATCGTCGCGGCCGACGCCTTGCAAATGTTCGATCCAGGCATCGAGCAGCACCACGCTCGAATAGATGCGCTCGGGGCCGCTGCGTTCGAAGGCGAGTTCGGCAGTCACCTGCGCCCACCCCTCGCCTTCGTTTCCGACCAGCGCGTCGGCGGGCAGATCGACATCCTCGAAAAACACTTCGGCGAAATGCGCGTCGCCGGTCAGATCGACGATTGGCCTGATCGTGACGCCGGGGGCTTTGAGGTCGATGATGAGCTGCGACAGCCCGCGCTGGCGGTCGTCGCTGTTGCCCGATGTGCGGACGAGTGCGATCATATAATCGCCGTGCATCGCATTGGTCGTCCAGATTTTCTGGCCGTTGACGCGCCAGCCGGCCGGCGTGCGTTCGGCGCGCGTCCGTACGCTGGCCAGGTCCGATCCCGACCCCGGTTCGCTCATGCCGATGCAGAAGACAAGTTCGCCGCGGCAGATGCGGGGGATGAAGGCCTCACGCTGCGCCTCGGTCCCATAGTTCAGGAGCAGCGGCGCGCTCTGCCGGTCGGCGATCCAGTGTGCCGCGACCGGAGCGCCCGCCGACAACAGCTCCTCGACAACGACGAACCGGGCAAACGGCCCGCGCCCGCCGCCGCCGTACCGCTCGGGCAAAGTCAGCCCGAGCAAACCCGCGTCTCCCAGACGGCGCGAGAAGGCGCGGTCGAACCCCGACCAGGAGCGCGCGCGGATGTCGGCGGGGGCGGTCGCTGCCGTGTCGGCAATCGCGCGGATCGCCAGGCGCAGCGCCTCATCCTCTTGCGGAAGCCCGGCAAGGATCAGTGTATCGAACAAGGCTGCTCTCCCGACTTCGGTCCGGTACGCGCTGGGCGCCGGCCGACACCATGCTCCGCCTTTGGACCAGATAATCCGTCGGCCGTCGAGGGTCAGCGGGTCGTTTCATGGGAAACCAACAGGCTCGCCGCGCACCCCATATACCTGAGATGCCCCATTTTTGCCTGTCCCAAATTGGATCGCACTCCATCGTCAATTCAATTGACGTTGGAGTGCGAATGGCTATTTCCTCTTTGTCACGATCTTCGGCGAATCGCGCGACCCCGATGCGCCGAGGGGGAAGCATATAAATGCCGGAAAGGCCGTGCCCCGCTGGCGCGGCCTTTTTGGCGTCGGAAGCGATAGAAGGCTACGAGAGAGCATCCCGCCGTCTCCCGGAAAGTTGGGGACAGCGACAGCGAGAACCTGCGTCGTGCCGTCAGACCGTGACGGGATCAGGCGCCGACTGTTCGGACCTCGGCGAGACCATCCAGATCCCCGACGTTGGCCGGCTGGAGGCCGTCAGCTTTCGGACACCGAGCCCTTTCCCGTCGATCGCCTACCATTCCGTAGCGGTCGAACAGGGCATCCGTCCGCCATTATTCGGCATGCCCAGTTTCCAGCGGGTGGTATTGAACCGCTGGGCAGTCGACGTAGCGCAGATCTTGGCCCATTTCGTTGCGTTGTAGTTGCGATATTCGGCGATGAAGACGGCCTTGTTCTGCTCCACATAGCGTTGGAGGCCGACGACGAACTCGCCGGCGACGGGGTCCCAGGGGTCGGTGCATTCGTCATACTGGAAACATTCCTCGTTCAGCATGAAGTCGAAATGGTCGGCGAGCTGGCGCGTCTGGGAGATATCGCCCTTCTGCCCGATCGACAGGCCAAGGTCATGCGCCCATCCGGCGAGGGCGCGATTGTAGGCAAGCTGGTCGTCAAAAGTGAGCGGGAAGCCGGTGTCGTTCTCCCAGCCATTGATCTCGTCGGGATCGACGGCATCGAACCCCTTGTCCTTGCACATCTGCATGCGCGCTTTCATGATCGGCTCGAGCTCCGAAATCCGGCGGATGTCGAGCCAGTAGCTGCCGGGCCAGCCAATGTCGTCCTTGCCCCAAATCTGCGGCGTGAGAGCCTGGAATTTATAGGCGTCCTCCCGATAGGTTTCGTAGACGCCAGCGTCGAAGTAGCAGATGACCTTTTTGCCGCGGTTGTGGAGGAAGCGAACGGTTTCGGCGCTGTTGGCCTCGCCGTCGATATCGTAAATGTCGGGCTCGGGAAGCGGGTTGCCGGCAAAATCCCGCAGTCCCATCTGCTTCGGATTGTTGATGTTGAGGGGGCCGCCCAAGACCCAGTGGAGCGAGAGACGCTTGTCGGCCGTCGGCTGCCACCGTTCCGCTTGTTCCGGCGTTCCGCCCGAGGCGGCGATGAAAAACAGAAAGGCCTGGAAGATGCCCAGACAATATTGCGCCGATGTGTCGAGCATTGTCACTTACCTCCTATGTGAAATATCCAGTCCATCCGCCCAACGGCCCCGACCGCCGTCGCGGCGCCGACGGCTTTTCCGAGCCGGTCGGTAAAAATGGCGCGGGCGTCGCCGCGTCGGCGCGATACAACCGCTCGCCATGCTCACTGCCGCAGGGCGCTTCCAATGTTCGCCGCGCGGTCAAACCCCGCCGTTCCTCAAAACAGGCTGACGGCCCCCGCCCCTTTCACGTCGTTCGTAACGAGAGGCACCGCTCGCCACCACATGCGACGCGCCTCGCGATGAGTGAGCTCATCTTACCGAATAGCCATGAGCGCGCGACAGCCGCGCGGCGGATGGTCGAACCAGACGGTCCGGCGAACGGGTCGTCGGTGGCCGATGCCGAAGTTGCTCAATATTGGGCCAATTTTGCGCGGTGGAGGGGGGGGTAGGATCAGTTCGCCAGACCGCTTCGCGAGCATCTGCCGCTGGCCAAAGCGATCGCCGCCGATCCGCGCGGGCACGAAGCTGGAAAGTTCAGTCTCCCGAATGCCCCATCGAAGGCAGTGGTGTCTCGCTGGCGAGTGTCTGAATAACACGACATCGAACTGGTATTGCACGGCGGACGACGTGCTCAATCGAAGTTCATCGTGCGCCGCCGTGCAAAAGAAGCGGCGGCTCTTTCGGAGCCGCCGCCTCCTTATCGTTCAGCCTCAGTCGGCCGCAAGCCCGTGCTTGAGCGCCGACATCTGGTCATGGCCCGCGCGTACCGAGGCATAGCCGACTTCGATCAGCTGGCGCACCGACGGATCGAGATCGGTTTCCGACAGCGCGCTTTCGAATTTCGACTTGATGTGATCCTCTCCGCGCTCGACCTCGGCGACCACCGCCTTGTCGTCGCGCTCGCCGGTGAGCGCGTCGCGCAAACCCAGCCAGGCACGGTGCGCCGATGCGAGGACCGTTCCATCATCCTCGGGGTTACCGCCAAGCTCGCGGACCTTCGCCTGGAAGTCAGCAACGACCGCCTGACGCTCGCTCGCGCGGCTGAGGAACATTTCCCTGAACTGCGATGCATTCGCTTCGTCGGCCGCGGCGCGATAGCCGTCGACGCTGTCAAGCGTAGTGGCGATGAGTGAGTTCAAGGTCGCGATATTCTTGTTATCGAACATGGGCATTCCTTTCGGGAGAACAACGCGCCGGGCATCGGCGCGCCCTGCCCCACCAACACGTCCTTGAAATGAAAGTTGCGGCGCGGTGGCGTTCCGCACGAAACCGAAACCGTCCCGATTGACCTATGTTAACGAAGCTGGCTGTCCTTGCTTCCACGGCGGTTGAATCCGGCGGGCCGCCGCTCGGCATCGCGCACCGTCTGGCAGCCAACGCAGGTACGGCTCGCCGGCAGCGCCTTCCGGCGCGCCTCCGGAATGCGCTCACCGCAATCATCGCAATAATCGGTTCCCGCCCCCGACAGCAGTCGCAGCCGCGCTTCCTTGACGGCATCGCTCACCGTGTCGTCGATCTGGTCCTGAACGGCGCCGTCACGTGCCCAGCCATTGGCCATGTCAAAACTCCACATCTCTTGCAGCACCGCGTGTTCGCTGCCCGTTCCTCATGTGGAAACGCGCATCAGGCAAGGCAAGTTGCCGTAGTGTCGGGAACGATTAGGCGGCGGGATGGTCTAGAGTCCATGGCAACAAGGACGGACCGATCCTGCCCCGCAAACACCCCTTCATCGTTGCAAGGGTGGGGCCGCGCCGACCAGATGCCGCTCGACCTGTGAAAATCGCCACCTATAATGTGAATGGCATCGGCGGGCGGCTCGCTATCCTGCTCGATTGGCTCAAGCTTGCCGAGCCCGACATCGTCTGTTTGCAGGAACTCAAGGCGCCGCACGAGAAGTTCCCGGAAAAGGCGATCCGCGACGCCGGCTATGACGTGATCTGGCACGGCCAGAGCCGCTGGAACGGTGTCGCGATGCTGAGCCGCGTTGGCGAGATCCACCAGACGCGCCGCGGCCTTCCCGGCGATCCGACCGACGAGCAGAGCCGGTATATCGAGGCTGCCGTCGGCGGCATCCTCATCGCCAGCCTCTATCTCCCGAACGGCAATCCCTGGCCGGGACCCAAGTTCGAGTATAAGCTCCAGTGGATGGCGCGGCTTGAAGCGCATCTCGAAACGCTCTTCCGCCTCGATGCGCCGGTCGTCGCGTGCGGCGACTTTAATGTCATTCCGACCGACCTCGATGTGTACAAGCCCGCGAACTGGAAAAAGGACGCGCTCTTCGCCCCGGAAGCGAAAGCCGCCTTCCAGCGCATCCTCGACCAGGGCTGGACCGACGCAATCCGCCATCTTCATCCCGACGAGCGCATCTACAGCTTCTGGGCCTATTGGCGCCGTTCGTTCGAGCGCAATGCCGGTATCCGGATCGACCATCTGCTGCTCAACAAGCCCGCGGCGAAGCGTCTTACCGCCGCGGGCGTCGATACGCGCCCGCGGGCGCTCGAAAAGACGAGCGACCATGCCCCGGCATGGATCGAACTCGGCGGGCGCCCCGGCAAACCAAAGCGAAAGCTCACATGAGCCGCACCATTACCGGGTGGCGGCTCCCGCAGAGCGAGCGCGAGCGGTTGCTCAAATTGTTCGAGCCGATCTATTCCGAAATCGGCCTCGACCCATCAACCGGCGGACTCGCCATCGTTGCGCCATAGGGCGCGTGCAGCGCCTGATTGCCCGCCGAAATTGATCCATGTTGGCATAAAGGCCTCGCGAGGAACCAGTCCGGCGGCCCCTCGCCGACGAGTGGGATTTTCGCCGGTCGGGCAGGAATCAGCCGGTTTCCTTCGCCATTCTGGCAAGATCGCGGGCGAAGGCCGAGAAGCCCATGGTCAGGATGAGCGCAGCAAGCGGCAGTGCGGCCGCCGTTACGAGCGCGATCGAATAGCGCAGCGCGCCGTCATCGCCGAAAAGATGGTCGGTGAGCAGCGCCATCAGCAGCGGGCCGAAACCAAGCCCGATCAGATTGACGACGAAGAAATACAGCGCCGTGACGCGGGCACGATATTGGTTCGGCGTGATGAACTGAAGCGCCACCGTGCCGACGCCGTGCATTGTCAACATCGGGAAAGCGAGCGCGAGCAATAGGAATGCGAGCGTCGCGCTGGGCATCAGCGCGGCGGCAAGCAGGGACGGCCCGCCGAGCAGGATCGACAGTCGCATCACGCGCAGATGCGCGTCGAGAACGCCGCGAGCGAACATCCGGTCGGCAAGCGTCCCGCCCATCACGAGCCCGGCCGCGCCGCCGGTCGCCATTATGATGCCAAACCACAGTCCTGCCTGTGATACGTCCATGCCATAAGTGCGGGCGAAGAAGGTCGGCACCCATGCGATCACGCCATACATGACGAGCCCGATCAACGACATGCCTGCAAACAGCGCCCCTAATGCGGCGCGCTGCGCTCTCAGATGCGCGATGAAGCCGGGCGCCGCGGTGCCCTGTGAACTGGCCTGCTCAACTCCGCGCCGCAGCGGCTCGCGGATCGTCAGCAGCAGCAAGCAAATCAGCAGCCCAGGCGCCGCGACCCACAGGAAGATCGTGCGCCACGCGTCGACGGGGCCGATCAGCGGCAGATTGACCATTGGCGCCGCGAGCACCGCTTGCACGACGAAGGACCCGAGAATCATCGCGACCCCCGATCCAAGCGGCACGCCGATCGAATAGACCGCCATCGCACGCGCGAGCTTGTCGCGCGGGAACATATCGCTGAGCATCGAATAAGCGGCGGGCGAGAGCGCCGCCTCGCCCACCCCGACCCCCATGCGTGCGAGAAACAGTGCCCCATAGCTTCCGGCAAAACCGCAAGCCGCGGTCATGACGCTCCACAATGCCACCCCCGACATGATCAGGTTGCGGCGACTCCAGCGGTCGGCGATCCACGCGATCGGTAGTCCGAGCAAGGTATAGAAAAGCGCGAAGGCCAGCCCGATGAGCAGGCTGACCTCCGTATCCGAAATCTCGAGCGCGGCGCGGATTGGCGCAACGAGCAGAGTGAGGATCATGCGATCGATGAAGGACAGCGTATAGGCAAGCAACAGGACGCCGACGACGTACCAGCTATAGGCGGGACGCGGCCAATGCGGTCCCGTGTCCTCGTGACCGATCGGCTCATCTTGGGGCGCCTTCCTTACGATCTTGGTCGCCATCGATCCGTCCTCCCGAATGCCGCCCGCTCTTGCGCTGCAGGTCAGCCTGTTATATAGAAGCAGTTACTTAGAAAACTAAGTATTTTCGCATCCGAGTCAAGCATGATCGGCGGCGAACGAAAACAACGTGTTGGGAGACGCGAGATGACCTATTTCCAAAGGAAGCTGTCCGTCCTTTTCCTTACCGGGGTGGCCGTCGCCGCTCTGCCTGTCGCCGCCGCGGCACAAGACGACGACACGAGCGGCGACATCATCGTAACCGCACAGCGGCAGGAGCAAAGGCTGCAGGACGTTCCCGTCTCGGTCACCGCCTTCGGAGCCGAACAGCTTCGCGACAACAGCATCGAAACGGTGCAGGACATCGCCATCCGCACCCCCGGCCTCGCGGTCAGCGCGGTAGATCCGGTTAATACCAATTTCGCGATGCGCGGCATCGGCAGCGCGCCGGGAATCAGCCAGAACGCCGGCGGCGATCCGTCCGTGGTCGTCTTCGTCGACGGCGTCTATGCCGGTCGCGGGGGCACGCCCGATCTCGACGCGCTCGACCTCGAACGCGTCGAAGTGCTGCGCGGGCCGCAAGGCACTTTGTTCGGCAAGAACGCGATCGGCGGTCTCGTTCAGTTCATCAGCCGCAAGCCGACCGACGAGGAAAGCTTCTATTTCGAGGGCACCTACGGCAATTACGACCGCGTCGGGGTGATCGCGCGCGGCAATCTGGCGTTGACTGACAATATCTATCTGTCGGCCGGGCTTTCACACAAGCAGCGCGACGGGTTCGAATATAACGAGACGACGGGGAACGACGTCAACGACCTCAACCTGACGACCGGGCGTATCGCGCTGCGTTTGGTGCCGACCGACGCGCTCGACATCATCCTGCGCGCCGATGTGTCGCATCAGGACCAGAAGGGCAATCCGCGCGACAACAATTGCGATACCAGCTTTCAGGGCGGCATTCACTGCGTTGGCATCAACCCCGATCCGCGCGTCGTAAACGCCTATATCGACGGTGAGGTCAAACGGACGATCCAGACCTACTCGGCAGAGGTCAACCTCGACCTGCCGTTCGGCACGCTGACCTCGCTCACCGCGCTGCGCAAGGTGAAGTTCAATTTCGTCACCCCCTTCTTCAGCAATCCGATCAATCCGCCCGCGCAGATCGAATCGACGAGCTTCGGCGAAGAGGATAACAGCCAGTTCAGCCAGGAACTCCGGCTGAGCTTCGACGCCTTCGACGGTAAGCTAAAAGGGCAGACGGGCGTCTATTACCTCAAGGAGAACAACGACCGTATCGAGGGGCAAATCCAGGACTTCCCCACCCCTGCGGGTTCGGGAACGGGCATCTATCCGCAGTCGGTCAACGCGCGCAGCATCGCGGTCTTCGGCCAGCTCGATTATGAAATCGTTCCCGCGCTGATCGCCACCGTCGGCGCGCGCATGACGTGGGAGCGCAAGAGTGGCCGCTTCGCCGGCTTCAAGGCCGATGATGGCCCGGGCCTGCCGCCGCCGCTCGGATCGCTCGCCGGCTATGATGTTACCGGCAAGAAAAGCTGGAAAGCCTTTACGCCGCGTTTCGCGCTCAACTGGAAAGCGACCGACGACGTGCTGCTCTACGGCTCGGTTGCGCGCGGTTACAAGAGCGGCGGCTTCCAAGGGCTTTCGGGTACTGCGGCGGGCGCTTCGACCCCTTATGATCCCGAATTCGCCTGGAGCTATGAACTTGGCGCCAAAACCGACTGGTTTGACCGGCGCCTGCGGCTGAATATCGCGGCATTCCGGACCGACTATTCAGACCTCCAGATTTCGCAACTCGTGCCGCTGTGCTGCGTCGTCGTCAGCAACGCCGCAAAGGCGCGAATTAAGGGGGTCGAGGTTGAAGCGGTGGTGCGGCCATTCGAGGGCTTCCAGCTCGACGGCAGCTATGCCTGGCTCGACGCGAAGTTCACCGAATATACGATCCCTGGGCAGAATTACACGGGCAACCAGTTGCCGCGCTCGCCGAAGAACAAGTTCAACGTCGGCGGTCAGTTCGAAACCCCGGTCGGCGACATGTCGGCAAAGCTCCGGGTTGATTACAGCTGGGTCGACGATGCCTTTTTCGAGGCGTCGAACATTCCGCAGCAGCTGTGGCCTTCGCACGAAAATCTCGACGCGCGCCTGTCGCTGTCAGGTCCCGGCGATCGCTGGGAACTGTCGCTGTGGGGGAAGAATCTGACCGACGAGCTGACGCCGACTTATGTCACCTATTTTGGGCCCTTTCGTCAGATCCTGACGCCCTATGCGCCGCCGCGCACCTATGGCGTGACGGTTGCATTCAAGATTTGACCACGACGCGGCGGCGTCTTGGCGCCGCCGCTCCCATTTCGCTGCCAAGTCAAGGATCGATCGATGGAAGAGCCCCGTTTCCGCTATCTCTGCTCGTACCGGGCGAGTTTCACCGAACCGCAGCAACAGATCGGCAAAGCGCATTTCGGCAGGCGGATGATCGCTGCCCTGACCGGCGGCGAAGTCGAGGGCGAGCGGCTGCGTGGCCGCGTGATGCCGAGCGGCGGCGACTGGGCGACGATCGACGAATACGACACGCTGCGGCTCGACGCGCGCATCACGATGGAAACGCACGACGGGGCGCTGATCTATGTTTCCTATCGCGGCGTGCTGCGCCCCTTGTCGGCCGCACACAAACATGCGCGTAGCGGCGGCCCGCAAACGCCCGAGGACAGAGCGGAAGTCTATTTTCGTACGACTCCGATGTTCGAAACCGGCGACGAGCGTTACCGGTGGCTCAACGATATCGTCACCATCGGACTCGGCGCCAGCATTGGCGGAGCAGTGCGCTACGATGTCTTTGAAGTGCTTTAGGGACAGGAATCCATCAAACGCCCGAAAGCCGCCGAGCTTGCCCAGAACCGATTTTCCTGGACTGTTGCCTGACGACTGTCGTGGGAGGCCGCTTCAGTCTCTCGGGCGAGAGAACAGTAGTTGAACACACACGCAATGACCGATCTGAGGCCGTCTCCTTTTTAGATTTGGAGCAGAGATAGCGGCCGTCTGCGCGATCCGCTGGCAACGCCGCTAACTTCGCGCGGCGACTCCGGCGCTTGGCCGCCCGGCGGGTCGGGTTCACCGATCATCCGCGATGCAAATCTTTGCCAAACTTTAATGCGCGTCATGCAAGCATGCCGACGAAGGTAGGATCTCGTGCCGAAGACCGAATCGAGCCACGCGTCGGGTGAGGAATCCAATCCGTCATTGAACGGCTGGCTACGCTTTGATCCGAAAACGCGCCATCGGTACGAGATCGAGCACGGCGCCGAGCGCATCGCAGCTCTCCGCGCGGCGATCTACACCGGACTTGTTCTTTACAATGCGTATAATCTCACCAGCATCGTCTTGCTTCACGATATCCTCGGGCTATCGGTGGTACTTCGGGTCCTTCTGGTCACGCCGATTGCCCTCGCGCTGGCCTGGTCGATCCGCCGCCTCCCCTCGCATCGGCGTGAGCCGCTTGTTCTCGCCGCGCTCATGGGCGCATATTTCGTCCCGGTTTTCCTGTTCTGGCTGACCAGCGAACCATTGGGGGCCTTCACCTTCGGGGAGTTTTCGCTCACACTCATTTTCGGGAACATGCTTCTCCCGCTTCGCTTCCGCCATGCCGTCGTTTTCACCTGCTCGGCCTTCGTCGTCACCCTCGTCGCGATCTTTGCCAAGTCCGAGCTGGATCCGATGCTGAGGCTTGCCTTTACCGTTCAAATTGCGACCGCATGCCTCTTCAGCCTCTACGCGAACTACCGCACCGAACGCCGCAGATGTCTGGATTATCTGACCTCACTGCGGGCGCGGCTGGACGCCGAAGCCGCCGAGGCCGCCCGCAAGCAGTTTCAGGACCTGTCGCGGACGGATGCTCTTACCGGCTTGCCGAACCGGCGGCTTCTGACGGAGCGCATGGACGAGTGGTTCAGCGAGGACACACCCATTGCGGTGATGATGATCGACATCGATCATTTCAAGCTTTTCAACGACGTGCTCGGGCACCCGGCGGGCGATGACTGCCTGCGCAGCGTCGCAGCCCTGTTCATCGAGATATCGCAGGGAAGAGATATAGTGTGCGCACGGTTCGGCGGCGAAGAGTTCACGGTCGCGGTGAAGGGCGCCGACGAGCTGACAGCCGCCCGACTCGCACGCCGGATCACCCAGGCCGTCGAGGGTCTGGCTATCGTTCATCCCGGACGATCGGACGGTATCGGCGTCGTGACAGTCAGTGTCGGCGTGGCCTTCAAGCAGGCCGGAAGAGCCGCGTCGCAAGCGGCCACTTTCGAGGCGGCCGATCGAGCGCTGTACGAAGCCAAGCGCAGGGGCCGGAATTGCTTCGTCATGGACCGAAAATTGAGCGCCTCCGCGATCATGACCGGCGCAGGCTAACGCCCAGGTCACTAAGTGCGGTTGGATCTTTTCGAGGGGGCGCAACGCCAGCCGAGGCGTCGATAGTCCTGCTTCTCTTGGCGGATTTGACAGCCCCGGTAGAATGGCAGCTTCGTGCGCCATCTCGCCAGCTATGGTGAGATCGTCGATGACGTCCGCCGCAAGCTCACGATCGAGTATCTGCAGACCACCCGGATGAGTGTCGACGACGTCGCCTGGAAAGTCGGTTTCAGCGACAGCGCGAACCTACGCCGCGCTGTTAGGCGATGGACGGGAAAGACCATAAACGAAGTCCGCGCGGAGCGATAATACGCGATCTTCTCGGATTTATCCCAAGGGACGGTCTCTATTGCCCGAGTTTGGCCGATTGCCGACGATAAGCTTTAGGGTTGGTTGGGGAGAAGCAGTCGTCATATCCCTTGGCGCTGGGAAACAATCCGACGATATTGGATTGGTGGATAAAGCCACTTGCCTGCAGGAACGCGCGAGGCGCGATGAAGCTAAATCTGTCGCTCGGCCCGCCGCGCCGATACCAGGCAGTCAATATTGCGTAGGAACGCCGCGAGAACCGGTGAAGGATTGTCGGCCCGGTACCCCGCAGCTACCTCGATAACCGGCCCGTTCTCGATAAGCGGTCGGCTGACCAGTGAGGCCGGGAGCAGCGCTTCGACATAGGCGGGCAAGAGCGTGACTCCGCGGGTTGATGCGACGAGCGATATACCCGTGGCATAGCCGTCGAGGAAGTGCGTCGGTGTCATCGCCAGCCCGCGTTCGCGAAAATAGCGACGCACGATGTCGCGCAGGACGTGCGGGGTGTCGGAATATCCGATGAAAGACGCGGGATCGATCTCGCGCGGATCAATCTTCGATTTTGCGGCAAGCGGATGCTCGCGCGGCAGGATTACGAGAATCGGCTCATAGTCGATCACCTTGTAGACCACGTTCGGCTGCGGCTCGATCCGCGAAAAGCCAAGATCGATCTCGCCGCGCTGGACCGCCGCACCGATCGCTGGCGAGAAGTCGCTCGTAACGCGAAAGTCCGTCGCTTGGAGTTCGTCGCGGAGCAGGCTCGTGACATGTCGCAACCACTCGACTTCGTGACCCGTGAGAAAGCCGACGGCGAAACTCGCCTTGGCAGGTCGTGCCGCCCGCCGCGCCGCGGCGATAGCTTCGCCTGCCTGAGCAAGGGCGAGCCGGGCGTGGTCGAGGAAAGCGATCCCCGCAGGTGTCAGTGCGATCCCGCGCGGCCCGCGGAGAAAGAGATCGGCGCCGACCTCGACCTCAAGGTCCTTAAGTTGGCGGCTGAGTGACGGCTGTGAGGTATGCAGCCGCTTCTCGGCGGCTTCGGTAAGGCTGCCAGTTTCGGCCACGGCCACGAAATAGCGAAGATGGCGCAGTTCCATCAGCTATGCTTCATAGGCATGGCTGGCCTAGAAGCAAAGTCTTTGTGAGCGGCTATTTCAGAGCGTATCTCAGGGCCACCGAGCATGAGGCACCTGCCTCAGGGGAATGAATAAGCCAAAGCATTATGGGTTGCTGGCGGACGCAATGCCGTTCGTTCGCCGATAGTCATGTGCACTTGATCGTCATCCCTCTCGGAAGATTCGTCCCATGCGTCTTTGCGGCCGGGGGGGCTAATCGCGCCCGAAGACCCCAGTTAGGAGAAGAGCAATGACCAAGATCCTGATCGTCCTGTCCGCCGCCGACACCTGGACCCGCGCCGACGGTTCCAAATATGAAAGCGGCGTGTGGGCCGAATAATTCGTCGTGATGGACGAGAAGTTCATCGCCGAAGGCTGCACGGTCGATATCGCCACCCCGGGCGGCGTCGCGCCGAAGATCGACCCGCACAGCATGAACCCCGACGTCGTCGGCCAGGACAATGTCGATCATTTCCGTGCCTATCTCGACAGCATTGCCGATCGGCTCGCCAGCCCGGTCGTCCTCGCCGATATCGATGGCCGCCGATACGACGCGATCGTCATTCCCGGCGGTCATGGTCCGGTTGAGGATCTTTACAAGGACGCCGACATGGGCCGCATACTCGTCGAGGCCGATCGTGCCGGCATCCTCATCGCCCCCGTCTGCCATGGCCAAGCTGCCCTGCTGGCCACTCGCGAACCTGACGGGAGTTGGCCGTTCGCCGGACGCGCGATGACCTCGTTCAGCGACGAAGAGGAGGTCGAACTCGGGACTGCCGACAACGCACCCTGGCTGCTTGCCGACACACTTCGCAAATCCGGCGCGCGGTATGAAAAGGGCCCTAACTGGGGCGCCCATGTCGTGCGCGACGGTAATCTGCTGACCGGCCAGAACCCGGCCTCCAGCTTGCCACTAGCCGAGGCCGTTCTCGCAGCTCTGCGCTAACCCCTGTTTCAAAGTAGGGCCGGCCACGCGGCCGGTCCCATTTTGTGCCGTCGCAGGATGGCCGCTGCACGAACCGCTCCGCGGATTGGTGCTAGCCTCGATGTAAAGCGGCCCAGCGAGCGCCGCACCTGATTGAACGCGGGCTGCCGCAGGCAGACCCTTTCGGCTCCTTTACCTGAGGAGTCGAACGATGGACGAGCTTATCCAGATTGGCCCGATCAGCCCGCTGCGCCAGCGCCTGATCGACGACATGACCATGCGCCGCTTCTCGAAGGAGACGCAGCGTAACTATCTTCGCGATGTCGGACGGTTCGCGACCTGGCTCGGACGCTCGCCCCACACCGCGAGCGCCGAGGATGTCCGGCAGTTCCAGATCGAGCAGCAACAGGCGGGCGTCCCCGCACCGACGATGAACAGCATCGTGGGTGCGCTGAGGTTCTTCTTCACGCATACCCTCGACCGCCCCGATCTCGCGCGTAAGCTGATCCGCACCAGGCAGGTTCGCAAGATCCCCGTCGTTCTGACCATGGCCGAGGTGAAGCGGCTGCTCGATGCGACCCGCTCGCTCAAGCACCAGGCGGCGCTGTCGGTGGCGTACGGCGCGGGGCTGCGCGTCGCCGAGGTGTCGGCGCTGAAGGTCAGCGATATCGACAGCAAGCGGATGCTGCTGCGGATCGAGCGCGGCAAAGGCGGCCGCTACCGCAACGCCATGCTGCCCGAAGGGCTGCTCCTGCTGCTGCGCGACTGGTGGCGCGCGGGGCGGCAGCAGGGCATCCTCGTTCCCGACGGCTGGCTCTTTCCCGGACAGAGCGCCGCGGCGCCGATCAGCACCCGCCAGCTCTACCGTGTCGTTGTCGAGGCCGCGGAGGCGGCCGACATCGACAAGCGCGTCGGACCGCATACGCTCCGCCACAGCTTCGCCACCCACCTGCTCGAGGACGGTGTCGATATCCGCGTCATCCAGGCATTGCTCGGTCATGCCAAGCTAAACACCACCGCCTTCTATACCCAGGTTGCGACCAAGACGGTGCGGTCGATCATCAGCCCGCTCGACAGGCTCGCGCTCGCATCGCCGAGCGAGGAGGCGGCTGACGGCTGAGGCCGATGCGCGCCTCACTCGAGGTCGCCGACATCTTCCGGGCCGCAGGGCCCGCGTATCGCGCCGCCCATGCCGGGCATCTGAGCCTGCACCAGCTCAAGATCATGTCGGCGATCGAGCATTGCCGCACCGCCGCCCTAGGTGGCCACGTCGAGGCCTGCACCGACTGCGGGAACTGGCGGATCGCGTACAACAGCTGCCGCAACCGGCATTGCCCGAGGTGCCAGGGCGCTGCTGCACGCACCTGGCTCGAGGCCCGCGAGGCCGACCTGCTCCCGGTCGGCTATTTCCACGTCGTGTTCACCCTCCCTGCCGAGGTCGCCGCGATCGCCTTCCACAACAAGGCGCTCGTCTATGACCTGCTGTTCAAGGCCGCGGCCGACACGATGCTGACCATCGCCGCCGACCCCAGGCACCTCGGCGCCCGGATCGGCATCACCGCCGTCCTCCACACCTGGGGCTCGGCGCTGACCCATCATCCGCACATCCACATGATCGTGCCCGGCGGCGGCATCTCGCGCGATGGGACACGCTGGATATCGGCACGCCCGGCCTTCCTGCTGCCGGTCCGCGTGCTCGGCGCCCTGTTCCGCCGGCTGTTCCTGACCCGCCTTCGCGCGCTGCACGATGCCGGCAAGCTCGCCTTCTTTGGCAGCCTCACGCATCTCGCCGAACGACGCGCATTCCTGCGGCACCTCTCGCCGGTCCGCAAAAAGCGCTGGGTCGTTTATGCCAAGGCCCCGTTCGCCGGGCCCGAGGCCGTGCTCGCTTACCTCGCGCGCTACACCCACCGCGTTGCGATATCGAACAGCCGCCTCCTCCGGTTCGACGAAGCCGGGGTCACCTTCCGCTACAAGGACTACCGCAAGGCCGGCGCCGGACGGCAGCAGGTCATGACCCTCGCCGCCGACGAGTTCATCCGCCGCTTTCTTCTCCACGCCCTGCCGCGCGGGTTCCACCGCATCCGCCACTATGGCCTCCTCGCCAGCGCCAGGCGCAAGGATCATCTCGAACGGGCCCGCCGCCTGCTCGATGTCGCACCTCCACCGACCGAGGAACCGACCGACGATGCAGAGCCCCGACCGACCTGTCCGTGCTGCGGCGGTACGATGATCATCATCGAGGTCTTCGAGCGCCGCTATCAGCCTCGCGCGCCGCCACCGTCCGTACTCTCATCCGGGATACAGGCGCCGTGACCCGGCACGGCCTGGCGCAGACACGATCCAGGGCGGACCCGCACCTGGAAGCGGACGCGCTCGCGCCGATGCTGCCCAAAAGCAGACGTCGCTCTATCAAAACCGGTCCGTCCGCTTTTCGGCGTCCGCTTTTGCAATCTAAATCCAGACGGTCCGATCTCAGATGCGTCCGATTTTGGGCAGCATCCGTCAGCCCCAGGCCACGCTCAAAACCGCTTTCCCCATAGCTCTCAGCCTATGACCCCCGCGGTTCGGGCATCGAAGACTTTCCGACGCCTATCGGCGTCCGAAACTCTCAACGAAAGCGGACTGACAGCTTTGGAGCCAGATCTTGCCGAAAGGAGACAACCGATGAGGTGGTGTTTCGAATAATTTCCCCGGACAAGAAGAGGCCGAGGTGACGTTTGTCACCCCGGCCTTACTGCAAGCTCGCTTTTCTGACGGGTCGTAAATCAGAAGGCGAAACGCGCAGTTATCCTTGCACCGTGGGTGCTGCGATCCGGCGCCAGCGTGCCCGTGTAAGCAGCGCCAAGCCGGAACGAACCCGCGGCATATTCAAATCCGGCCTCGACCTCGGCCGAGTGTTTCGGAATTGCTGTGCCGAGGATGTCGAACGCCGGTCCCGCAGTCGTGAACCGCGACACGATCGGCGCGCTCCGATCGTTCAGCGCAAGGTTCCAAGCAGCCGATACATAGGGTTGGAAGCCGGGCTGACCGGCGTTGAACTGCGCCCGTCCGCCGAGGCTGAGAAAGGTCGTTTTCTGATCCGCCTTGGCCACCGTCAGCGCCGCGTTGCCGCCCGCCTCCGCGAAAGCATCGCTACCGGTATCGACGTGCGCCAGCCGGGCAAACGGCGTGATAGCCATATTGCCGGTGACGATGTCATAACCGATCTCGCCGAAGACCTGCAGCGTGTCGGCATCGCGCTTCGAAGTCAGCGTTTGCGCGAGCGGCGCAACGCTGATGGCTCGCGTCGTATCGATCTTGTGCCAAGCATAGCTGATCCCGATCGTGCCGCGCAAACCGCCGTCGGCGCCATAGGTGGCGTGCGCCGCGATATATTTGCTTTCGGCATCGGCATGGTCGCCGCGCCCGCCGAAGCGGAAGTCCGAGTTTCCTATACCGGCCGAAAGCGCGGCGGCGAAACCGTTGCCGCCAAAGCCGAAGCCTGCGATCAGCCCGTTATGATCGGTATCCATGGCGAAATTGCCGCGATTAGCATCAAATTCACCCCAGCCGCCGAAAGCCGAGCCCCATACGAAGGCTCCGCCCTCTTCGGGCGCCTTCATCTCCATCAGCGCGTTGCGGAGATGACGGCTATCGTCGGTCAGGCCGCTGATCGTGCTAGCTAGAATTTCGCCCGACAGGTCGCCGAAGCTCGCCTGCGCGCCCGCCGCATTCTGGATAAGAACCGTTTCGTACAGTGGGTTGTCTACGCCAAGCGCCTGAACGGCTGCCGCAACGCTGGCCTGGTTGAAGCCCACTGCGATATCGGCGAAATCGATGTCGTTCCGGTAGAGCGACAGCGTCACCATATTGGCGCTGTAGCGCAGCAACGGGTCGAGAAAGGCCAGATCGGTCGTCACCGAACCAAATGTCCCGGTGATCCCGCCCGCCCCGGTCAGGATGACATAATCGGTTCGCGGGCTATAATTGCCATCCTCGGCCAGAACCGAAACGCTTGCCGTGTCGGCGATCGTCACGGCGCCAGTCGCATCGAGACGGTCGGCCGCTCCCGCAGCATTGACTTCGACCTCATAGATTGAGCCCGCGGCAAACGCGAGGTCGCCGTTGACAGTCAACTGGCCGATGGAATTACCCGGTGCGATCGTTCCGCCGTTTCCGACCGACGTCGTGCCGACAGAACCGTTGCCGCCAAGGGTGCCGCCGCTATTGATCGTGACCGGCGAAATGATTGAACCATTGACCGCGAGCGTGCCGCTGTTGACCGAGGTCGGCCCCGTGTAGCTGCTGTTGCCCGTCAGGTTTAGCGTGCCATCGCCTTCCTTCACGAGGCTGCCATTACCCGAGATATCGCCGCCGAAGGATGTGTCGCCGTTCTGGGCGACTGTCAGCTGGCTATCGCCGATCACGACGTTCGACCCCGCATCACCCTCGAGACCCCCGATCGTCTGGTCCTTACCCGTGATGTCGAGCGTGCCGCCCGCGCCGAGGTCAAATTCGGTGCCGGGATCGATGGTGCCGCCTATGCGCACCGAACCGCCGAGGATGTTCGTCACGCCCTGGAAAGCATAATCGCCCATGAAGGTCAGCGCGCCATCGCCCATCTTGTCGAGGACGCCGCTGCCCGAGAAGGCACCGAGGAAGTCATAGTCGTCCGAACGGTTGAAGACGAAGCGACCGTCGTTGACGATATCGCCGGAGAAGCTTCCTTCGGTTCCGCCGACGCCGAGTTCGAAGAAGCCGTTGCCCTCGGTCTTCACATCGCCTTGGAGCAGTCCGGTCAGCACGAGGCCGCCGTTGGAGACGATCGTGCCGCCGGTGTGCGCGATATTTGCGGTGTCGACCGTGAATACAGCGTCGCCCACGAGCTGCAGTTGTCCGGTTCCGTCGATCGTCAGATCGTCGAGCGCCGATACCGTTTCATCGGCGCCGAAATTGAGGACGAGTAGCCCGTTAGTGCGGACCGCTGGCGTCAGGATCGGCGAGCTTGCTTCTCCGCCAATCTCGACTTCGTTGACGCGGAGTGCGGCGCCTTCATCGATTGTGACGCTGTCGAACGCGCCGACGACGCCCGAGGTGGACCAATAGCCCGCGGCGACACTCAGAGTCTCAAAGCCGCTCACTTCGGTTATTCGTTGCGCATCCGTGAGTTCGAGCATGTCACCGTCGAGCGACAGGCTGTCGGTGCCCGCGCCTGCATCGACGCGCCCTGAAATCGCGCTGCCGGTCCGGAGTGTCACGCGGTCGTCGAAACTGCCAAGCTGGACCGCTATCCCGCCTTCGCCGGTGATCGCACCGGCGTTGTCGAGCACGACAGCACCGCTGTCGTCGCCCCAGACGCCGCGACCGCTGCCCGTGATGGTACCGGTGTTGACGAGAGTCGCGGTTCCGAAATTACCCAGGATAACCCCGTCAGTGGCACCGGTGATCGTCCCGCCGTTTACGATTTCCGCGGTATCCAGAAATCCTGCGACCGCCGCGCCAAAGGTACCCTTTCCCGCGATCGTTCCGCCTGCGGCATTCGTGATCGTGCCAGTCTGCACAATATCGGCCGTGACCTGCAGCCCTTCGATCACTGCACCTGACGTGGCGCCAGAAATCGTGCCGCTGTTGTTGATTGCCGCGGCGTCGGTGACGAGAAGCACCGCACCATAGCCGTTCGTGCCTGTGATCGTTCCCGCGTTGGTCAGCGTGCCATCATAGCCTGTCTCTTGCGCGAGCGCGATGCCACGCTGGATAAGCACCCCGCCCGGACCTTCACCGGTAATGGCACCCGCGTTGTCGACGCTCCCGCCAGCCGACATGATGATACCGAAACGCGTTCCGCTGATCTCTCCGCTCGCGCTGTTCGTGACGGCACCGACGTAGCCAGCAAGCGTCTGGCCGTCGTAGGGATAGATCGAGATGCCGTCGGCAAGCGCGCTGCCCTCGCCGCGGATCGTCCCGCTGTTGCTGACCGTGCCACCGCCGATCAGGCGAACGCCATCGTTCGTTTCGCCAAGAATGGTGCCGCTGTTCGTAACTTGCGTACCGATGGCGATCCCGACAATTGCACCGATGTTCTCGTCGAACTGATAGGCCGTCGTAATGCCCGCGCCGGCGCCTGAAATCGTGCCGCTGTTGGTGACGCTCGACACGGCGGTAGTGATCGTCACGCCCGCGTCGGGAGCGGCGTCAAAGCCGTCATAGGTCCCTCGGCCGCGGATCACACCGGCATTGTTCACGACGAGCGTGCCCGTCGCGAAAGAATAAATGCCTGACGTGCCGCCAGTGATCGTTCCGCCCGCAGCATTGGTGATCGTCACATCGGCGAGCGAACCCTGCGAAATGCCAGCGCCGAAATCGCTGCTGATTGTACCGCTGTTATCGAGGATGGCGCTCGCCATATCGCTGCCGAAACCAACGCCGAAACCATCGCCGCCGCTTCCACCGAGGTCGCTGGTGCCGCGAATGTCGCCCGTGTTGACGACGCTGGCGGTGAGACCGCTGCGATCCTCACTGGGGTCGGTATTGAGCGCGGTTCCCTGGATGTAGACGCCGCCGTTGACGCCTTCGATTTCGCCGGCGTTCACGACCTCGCCGCCGCCGGACAGGATAACTGCGAATCGCTGGCCTTCGATGCGGCCGTTCTCATCGTTGGTTACGTGCGCCGAATAATCCTCGTTGGATTGATCGACATGCGCGAACATCGAGATGCCATCAGTGCCCTGTGCGCCTGGGTTGACGCCGACGATGAAGCCGCTGTTGATAACGCTTCCGCCACCCGCGAGGCGTATGGCATCATTATTGAGCCCGATGATTTCGCCGCTGTTGGTGATCGAAGTATTGACAGCGCGGCCTGTCCCATCGGCCATCGGCGTGGTGACGATCGCATATTGGCCGCCGATGATCCGACCGCTGTTGACGATCGCCGCGTCCGCCGTGGTAATAACGATCGCGTCCTGGGCGCCGGCGCTTATCAGCCCCCCATTGTCAACGATCAGCGAACCTTCGTTCGAACGGATCGCCGTCCCGTTGGCGATAATCTCACCGTCATCATGATTGTGGATGGTGAGCACGCCTGTCGACTGGCCAATGATGGCGGCCGCCTGACCGCTGATGAGCCCCTCGTTCTCGATTAGAGCACTGCTGAGCGCACCGCCCGCAAGGATGCCCAGAAAGCCCTGAACCGTGCCGCTGTTATTGAGAGTGCCGATACGGCCCGTTTGATCCGTATTTGCACCAAGGATGAGTCCAAATGGGCTGACGGTCGGCGTCGCGGGGTTCGGATTACCCGTGCTGCGGATCGTGCCCATGTTGGTAACGGTCCCGCCAACTTGCAGCACGGCGCCGAAGACTTGCCCCTCGATGACGCCGCCGTCATTATTCGTGATCGTGCCGACGCCGGTGACATTGGCGGCGGCGCCCGGGAATTCCGAAATCGACACCCCCGTCCCCATAATTGTGCCGCCCGGGCTGCCACTGAGCCCGGAGATAGTGCCGCCGTTTGTGACGCTGCCACCGCCCACCAGTGCGACACCCGATCCGGCCTCGCCGCGGATCAGTCCACTATTGAACACCTGCGTATTGGCCGCCAGCGGCTCCGGCGGGAGATCGTTGCCATTTGCGTCTTCGCTGAAGAAATAGGTAGTGACCACGCCATTCGAAGCGCCGGTGATCTGGCCGGCGTTGGTGACGGTGGAATCGGGCTGCGCGATAACGATACCACCGCCCGGCCGGCTGTCGATCCCGCCTACGTCGGTACCATTGCCACGAATCGTCCCGGCATTGCCGACGGTGACCGGGCCATTGTCGGCATAGATGCCGATGATATCACCTTCAACAACCTCTCCGATGTCGACTTCGATCTCGAGCCGCTCGGGCTGATCATTATGGACGCCGAACGCATTTTGGGCGGCGGCCGGCATAACATGGAGGATCGAGAAGCCGACGATCGCGCTGGTGGCGAGAAGGCGAGATTTCGAGATGCGTGACATTTTTGAGAGTCCCCCATTGACGGTACAGGCAAGGCAAGAGGTTCGCCGGAGAGCTGTTGGGCTCCCCGGCTCCGTCCACCCCGCGAAAATTGCGTCCCCCGGCCGATCGGGCGACGTCACCCGCGACTTTGTGCGCGATGACTAGAAGCAGGCGCCGCAAAGCGTCTACCCAATGTTTTTTAGGGTAATTTTGCGATGAACGGTTGGCGCTAGCCCTTGCATCGTAGCGACCCGCGCATTTACGGGGACAGAATCACCGGGGGGGTGGTCAAGGCTACACGCACTGGGAACGCCCGTGCGCCTGCGTATAGCGAGGTTATGCATCCAGTCCCCGTCCGGCGCGGGGAGTATCGATGCGAATCCTGTATGCCGTTCTCAGCCTCCTCATCCTTCTGAATGCGCAACCCGCGCGTGCACAGCTCGAAAAGCTGCCCCGGCTCGATCTTCAAGCGGGCGAAGACGCGCCGGGACTCGCGGCTTTTGTTCGTTATGCCGAGCGCCCGGGGGCAACGCGAACACCGCAAATAAGCGCCATTCTTGCCGGTCCGCTCCAACGCATCAAAGGTTCGACCATCCACTTTGGTCCGCCGGGAACGCGTACCGTCGTCTTGCTCAAGGTTCGCAACGCCAGCGATCAACAGGGTAGCTGGATCCTGACGACCGGTCGCGGTTCCCTGAAGCATTTCCGTCTCTATGAGACGGCTGGAGGGCCGCTCGCGCTGATTGTCGACGGCACCGATCCGCAGGTCGCGCGGGATAATTTGGGCACCTATCAGGCGTTCAGCTCCGAACTCGTGTTGGCCCCGTTCCAGGAAAAACTGATAGCAATCGAATTTATTTCCGAAAATTCGACCTACATGCCGCTCGAAATCGAAACCTACGGGACTTTCTTCAAGGAGCGTCGCGCCAACATCTCGATGGTGTCAGGGGTCGTCATCGGCGCACTGACACTGCTGCTCCTCAACTTCCTGTTCTTCTCGATCACAGGATTCAGGGAGTTTCTGTGGCTGGCCGTCGCCGAAGCATTTTTCGCACTGAACACGGTTCATTCCGAAGGCTATATCACCATCTTTTTCCTCTACGATAAGCCGCTCACGGGCGTTGCCGTCGAGGATTTCTTCAAATGCGGATTTGCCGCTGCGATGGCCCAATTTTGCCGGAGCTTCGTCAAGACGGCGAACAATTTTCCGAAAAGCGACTTCGTATTGAAGGCGCTCGTACTGTTCACCATCGCCGTTATGCTTCTTCAGCCCGGACTGCCGCTATATCCACCCGAGTTGCGGTTCTGCCTGCATCTGGCGGCGTGGATCGTCGCGGTCGCCGTGGCCCTCTTTCTTCCCTTCGTCGGCTACGCCGCCATGAGGCAGTTGGGATTCCAGCTCTGGCCGTTATTCGTGGGATGGGCCAGCCTTGCCCTGTTCATTGTCTATGCCGCAGTTGCTTCAATGGGCGTCTTCACATGGCTGCCGATCAACTGGCACCTCGCCGGCCCGGTGGGGCTTTTTGAATCGGTCATGGTCACGCTGGCACTCGGGCTCAATCTCAAAAAAATCCAGCAAGACAAGCTCGTCGCCGACGCAAATTACGCGCATTCGCTCACCGAGCGTCTCATCATCAGCGAGCGGGCAAAGCGCCTGGCGGAAGAAAAGGCATTCGCGCTCGAGACCGTGAACAATCAGAATTCGCTACTCCATTCGTCGGGACATGACAGCCGACAGGTCATCCTCGCGCTCAACAGCGCTGTAGACGTCCTCAAGCGGCAGGACAGAGCCGGTGCGGATATTGCTCTGATCGAGATGCTTGAAAGCTCGGCCGATTATCTGAACGAGATTGTCTCAACGACAATCTCGGGCGCCAACATCGCCGCGAACGATGCCGACTTCATCGCACTTAGCGCTTTTCGCGGTCAGGCGCTCGTTGAGCCGTTATCAATGATGTTTAAGACGCCTTTCGCAAACAAGAAGCTGAAGCTTGACGTCCGTATTACGGATGATGTGACGATCATTTCGGACCGGCCGCTACTGATGCGCGCACTCGCCAATCTGCTCAGCAATAGCTACCAATATACCCAGGAGGGCGGAGCCTGTATCGAACTCGCCCTGGAAAACGGGCAGGCCGTGATCACGATCAGCGACAGCGGCGGCGGAATGCCTGCAGAAGTCGCGGCGGCTTTGAACGGTGGTGCCGTCACGCGAATTCGCGCCAACGAGGCGGCGCCCGGTACCGGGTCGGGCTATCGCTCCGCGAAGCGGATAATCGAAAGGCTGCGAGGGAAGATCAAAATCATCGCCTCAACGGCTGAAGGCACGGAAATTCGTATCACCCTGCCCTCTGCCTATGCCACGACTTCGCCGATCGCCATCGATGAGTTGCAAGCGCGGCTGCGCGGGTGGACGCTTTTCGATTTCGATCAACGAGGCGACTTCGAGCAAAAAATGGCTGCATCGGGAAGCGTCAAGGAACGAAGCATTGCGCTGACCTATGACGACACGACCGTCACGCGCGGTCGCCTCAGCGATCTGGTCGCGATGGTCCTGATCAAACCGGCGTGCCGCGAATTAATCGGACATCCTCTTCTGGCGGAGCCGTTAAAGCAGGTTTAGTTCGTTCGCCCGTTCGACGATTTTACGGTTATGCGGCGCGTCGAGTTTGCGTCGCAGCTCCGCAATGTGAAAGGAGACGGTCGGCGGCGCAATCGCGAGGCGGTAGGCTATCTCCTTGTTCGTCTCCCCCTGCGCAAGATAATGGAGGATCGCCATCTGCCGGGACGAGAGCGCGACAGGCGGCTGCTGAAACTTGCCGAGCGCCTCGCCGATGTGCGGTGAAATATATACCTCTCCGGCCAGCGCCGCATCGCACGCCGCGACAATGTGATCGAGCGGGTCGGACTTACTGACCACTGCCCGCGCGCCCAGCTTAAGTGCCGAATGGATCTCGCCGAGATGCGTCTCGCCCGTCAGGATGATCACCGTCATGTCGCGCGATCCGACAATTTCGGCGAGGACGTTAATCCCGCGAACGTCGGGCAGGTTGAGGTCAAGGATGACAAGATCGACGGCTTGGGACTGAACAAAGGCATTTACCATCGCTCCGCGGTCGAGCGCGCCGACTACGGCGTAGCGATCGAGCGACGCGAAGAGGAACTGGAGACCGCTCTGCGTAATGCGGTGGTCATCCACGATCAGAATATTGTGTTTCATCATCATGCCCGAACGCCGCTCCCCGAGAAGCTTTTCGGCAGTTCGGGCCGTCACCGCAACCCGAATTAATGTGGGGTCCGCTCAAAGGTGACCTCGGCAGCTATTCTACACACGCCCGAACATTTCGGCTGCTTCATCGTCACGCCTGGCCAGCGCTGCGGCGATCCCTGCGTTGTAGGCCAACCGGGATGTCCCGGTCTCTGCCGTGCTTCGGTTCGTCGTGCCTGTCCCAGGAGCATCTCGGCCGTGTCGGCTGGAGGATTAAACATTGCCGCAAGTCGCTGTGCTTCGTCGGCACCCCTTCAGGCGAGGCGAGCGACCGCCACCGTGAACTGTTCGTCCGATGAGTAGTCCTCGAAGCTTTCCAAGCGCCCGCCGAAGTCGAAGCTGACGATTGCGGACAGGCAGCTTTTAGATGGAATGCGAGATAGCAGGAGTTAGGCGTAGTTACCGATTTGACCGCGCCCCAACGTCCGGCCTCCATTGAGGCCAAGCCAGCTGTTGTGGTAGGCTTCAAACAGGAACGCGCGAGCAAGCGCTGCCACACAGGCGGTGAATTACAAAATATTAGGTGGGGTGGCTTGGCGTTGCCATCGTATCGGCTGCGGATTCAGCGGCTCGCTCAAGCGGCGCGCCGAAATCTCAGCGCGCCGCTCAGTGGTCCGTGATTCGAGCACTGACGCGTCCTACTCGGCAGCAGCTGCGTCCGGAGGTGCAAGCAAAGCTTCAGCCACGCCCGCGACACGCGCGCGTGCCAGAAGGTGGCGCTCCCACAAGTCGAATCCCTCGGCGCGCAATTCAAGCTCTTGATTCTTATTGTAAATTCCCTCGATTCCTTTGCGCTTGTGGTTGAGCATCAGCTCGGCGATGTCGTTGTCGATGCCGACCCGCCGTGCATTCGATCGGAAGGTTCGCCTGAGGTCGTGAAAGTGCCACGACGAGATGGCGCCGCCGGCAAACTCTTCCATGCGTGTGTGGACTCGATCGCGCACTTTGAACCATCCCGCACGCTGCGGTCCTTCGATCCGCGGCGACGGAAATAGCCATTGATGATTGGTCTGCGCGAGGCGACGCCCCCACCGGCCGAGCGCCACGACATTTTCCTCATTGTTCTTCGACCGCGCGGGGGGCAGCGTCCAGATGCCGGCAACGACCTCCGTCGCAGGAGCCTCGAAAAGCTCGCTGCGCCGAGCGGCAGTAAGCGAGAGGAGAATAAAGCCGCGCCGGTAGGTCAGGTCTTCATGCACGAGCGCGCGGAAAAGCCACTCAATCTCGTCGTCGGAAATGAAGCGCGTGTTCGCCTTCGGTCCGGTATCGAACCAGTTCGAATTGAGCGTAATCGCCGGATGCTCCTTCAGCATGATGCCCGCCATCCGGCCTTCACGCCCCGCGCACCATTTCAGGAAGCGGCTGAGCTCGCCCGCCATCTTGTTGGCGCGATGCTTCGATGCCTTCGCCTTGTCGTAGACCGCGTCCCAGCAGTCGTCTTCCGTAAGCTCGGCCAGAACCCTGCTCCCGAGCCGCGGCGCGATATCGCGGGCATAGATCGCATCCTTGTCGGCGATTGTTCGCGGCTTCAGCGTCTTGCGGTCACCGCGGTGCATCGCGTCCAAATAAATCGCATGCGCTGCCGCGAGCGACATCGCCAGCGCCTGCTCCATTCGTTGGATCTGGCGCGGGTCCTCGCCGCGCGCCACTGCCTTGCTCAGCGGCGCTGCCCATTCGCGAGCTTCGTCGATCAAATAGTCGGGAAAACATCCCAGAATCAGTTCGACGATTGTCCTGGTACCCGCGATGACACGCTTGAAGCGCCACCGCTTCCGATCGGGCGCCGATACTACAATGGAAAGTCCCGGCACCTCACGGTCGGGCAGCGCGCCGCCTTTGAGCCGATCGATGTGGGAGGGGGTGAGAATCACACTCTTGGTCATGGTAACCTCGGACTGATCGAGGCCATGAAACTCTCGCTATAATTCTCGCAAAAGTTGTGTCTAGGCTGGTCCAAAACTGACGTGTTCTGTCCAGATAGATCACAATAATTCTCGCTAAAATTCGCATGCCTTGGGCCTCGATGAGCGGCAGTAAACTGCCGGAAATGCGAGGTTTGAAGGTGATTCGCGAGTGGTAGCGGAGGAGGGACTCGAACCCCCGACACGCGGATTATGATTCCGCTGCTCTAACCTGCTGAGCTACTCCGCCCCATGGGGCCGCCGTTTCCGGCGAGCCGCGCCTATAGGCAGGCTCGTCGCGCCGGTCAATATCATCTGCGTGCGCCGCGGAAAGAGTGCGCAAAAGCCGCTTCCCATGGCCCGCCGCGATAATGATGGGCGGCGAGTCCCGTGATCGTCAGCGGGCGCGGGCGGAAATCATCGGCGAGCGCCGCGAGCAAGCTGCGCGCTTCGGCGGCGGTGACCTTGTTCTGAACGGTGATGTGGAGTCGCGGCGTCCCCCGGTCCTGCGCGGTGAGCATTCCGGCGAAGTGATCGGCGATCCGTTCACGGATCGCGAGCAGCCCGGGGCTGTCGATGCGAAACGCCGTCCCCTGCCCCAGCGAATAGACCTCGCGCAGCATCGCGGCGGGCGGCGGCGTGTCGGCGGCGATCCGGCGCAGCAAGCGGCCCAGCTCGTCGAGGCACGACGGCGGCAGCTGATGGAACAGCGTGATATGTGCGGCAAGATGATTGCGGTCGGGGGGAAAATGCGCAGTGCGCAGCGCGTCGAAATGGCGCTGATCGGCCGCGCCCATCGTGGCGGTGACGATGATGGGCGCGGCGCCAGGGAACCGGACGGGAGGGAGGTGATCCGGGTCGCTGTCGTCGGGATCGGCTGGGGGAGGCCGCGTCGTACCGCTCTTGCCATCGCCCATGGGGAACGTCCTTTCCCGATGCCCTCGTCAATGCCCGATCGCTTCGGCGCGATCCAATCGATTAAATGCGTCAGATTGATTGCCGAACTCGATCAGCCGCTGGCCCCGTCCCAAAGCCCACGCAGCGCGGACGCAACAGCGGCCGGCCGTTCGGCGATCGCCCAGTGCCCCGCCCCCTCGATCACCGTCAGCGGCGTGCCGGTCGCCGCCGCGTATCGCTGCGCCACCGCCAGATCGACATAAGGATCGCCCGCGCCCCAGATCAACGCGCCGTTCGCGGGCAGTTTCGGAATATCGAGCGCCCAGTCATGCGCGAAGCTCAGCCCCTTGGCCGAGCGATAGAGTTTCAAAATTGCGCGGCGCTTGTCCTTGTTCTTCCACTGTTCGGCCTCTTCCGCCGCGATGTCGGCGGGCATTCCCTGCGCTGCGAGCCCTGCGGCGAGCTTGTCGGCCTTGCTCAGTGCCATGAAGATTTCGCCGAGTACCGGCGTGTTCCAGATCCGCGCGATACGGTGGCCCCGATAGCCGGGCTCGATCACCGCGTTCGAAATCGCCCAGCTGCGAATGAGGTCGGGGCGCAGCATCGCGACGCGCTGCGCAATCAGCGCGCCCCAGTCGTGCCCGATGATGTCGATCGGACCGTGCGCGGCGAACAGCGTTTCGGCCTGTCCCACCGCCCAATCGGCATAGGCTTCTTTTGTGGCGGGAAAGCCGGCGGGGAGCGGGCCGGTAAAGCCAGGCAGCGCGGGCACCGCTACGGGCGTGTCGCCCAGATCGAGCGCGGCGAGCAAAGGCCGCCAGATCGCGGGGCTGTCGGGAACGCCGTGGAGAAAGAGTTTGGCGGTCATCCTGTATCGCTCCACTTCGTCATCCCGGCGCAGGCCGGGATCTCGCCCTCACAGACTCACGCACCGGCGAGATCCCGGCCTGCGCCGGGATGACGACGGTCTGGTGTTTTACTCCATCTCCCCCCGCTCGCGGCGGAGCGCATACCATTTCTGCACATTGGCGTTGTGTTCGGACAAGGTGCGCGAAAAGATATGGCTGCCGTCGCCCTTCGCAACGAAGAACAGATAGTCGTTCGCTTCCGGGTCGAGCACCGCGGCGATCGATGCCTTGCCGGGGTTGGCGATCGGCGCCTTCGGCAGGCCGGCCATCGCATAGGTGTTATAATCGTTCACCGCCTGGATTTCCGAACGCAGGATGCGCCGCCCCAGCGGCTTGCCCCGGGTGATCGGATAGATGATCGTCGGATCGGCCTGCAGCCGCATGCCGACGCCAAGCCGGTTGGTATAGACACCCGCGACGGTGCGCCGTTCGGCGGCGACCGCGGTTTCCTTTTCGACGATCGAAGCGAGCGTGATCGCCTCATTGCGGTTCTTGACCGCGGTGCGCGGCGTGCGTTTCGCCCACAGCTCGGCAAAGACCTTGTCCATTGCCGCCTGCATCCGTTTTACCACCGCGGCGCGGGTCTCTCCGGTCGTAAAGGCATAGGAGTTGGGGAGGATGCTGCCCTCTTCGGGCACCGGGATTTCGCCTTTGAGCCGTTTTTCGGCCATCAGCCGTTCCCATACCATGATCGACGGCATTCCTTCGGGGATCATCACGAGCCGCTGGATCGTCTTGCCCGACTGGAACAGTTTCAGGATGTCGCCCGCATCCATCCCCTTTTCGATCTTGTACTCGCCGGGTTTGATCGGTTCGTCCGACCCGAAAAAGCGCGCCTGATTGCGAAAGCTCGATGCCGAGACGAGACCGGCGTCCTCAAGGATCTCGCCCGCCCGCGCGATGCTCGCGCCTTGCGGGATGACGACTTCGGCATCCTTGGGCGCGCCCGGCGAGCAGGCGGCGAGGAACAGCGTCAGCATCGCAATCGTCAGCCAGCGGAACCGATGCACCCCAAACTCCCATATGCATGCCTTAAGGAGACAAAAGATACGGATGCGCACGCCCGAACTGTCTCCTTTGTCGCTTAAGCCGGAGCCGAGCGACAGGGTGATAGAGCATGGCAAGCCAATGTAGGAAAGAGGCTTTTCATCCTCCCTGTCGCGCAGCGATGGGGAGGTGGCGGCGCGAAGCGCTGACGGAGGGGCTATGGCACTGCCATTGCGGCCCCTCCACCACCGCCTGCGGCGGCGGTCCCCCTCCCCATGCCCTTCGGGCACAGGGAGGAACTGAAGGTCAATCCACCGCCGTGACGGTCAGACCCGCATCGTCATTGCGAGCGAAGCGAAGCAATCTCCAGCCCTCGGCCATGCGAAAGCGGCTGCTGGCTTGAGATTGCTTCGTCGCTATGCTCTTCGCAATGACGAAGCTATCTAGTCGACGGCCTTGACGATCAAACTCGCGTTGGTGCCGCCGAACCCGAAGCTGTTGTTGAGCGCCGCGCGCACCTTTCGCTTTTTCGCGACCTTGGGGACCAGGTCGGCGCCTTCGGTCCCCTCGTCGGGGTTGTCGAGGTTGAGCGTCGGGGGAACGATCTGGTCGCGGATTGCAAGGATGCAGAAGATCGTCTCGACCGCGCCCGCGCCGCCGAGCAAATGGCCGATCGCCGACTTGGTCGAGCTCATCGACACATTCGCCATCGCATCGCCGAACAGCCGCTTCACCGCGCCCAGTTCGATCGTGTCGGCCATCGTCGAGGTGCCGTGCGCGTTGATATAATCGATGTCGGCGGGGGTCATCCCTGCTTTCTTGAGCGCCGCGCTCATCGAACGGAAAGCGCCGTCCATCTCGGGATCGGGCGCGGTGACGTGATGGGCGTCACCCGACAGGCCGTAGCCGACGACTTCGGCGTAAATCTTGGCGCCGCGCGCCTTGGCATGTTCATATTCCTCGAGCACGACGACGCCCGCGCCCTCGCCCATCACAAAGCCGTCGCGATCCTTGTCATAGGGGCGGCTCGCCTGTTCGGGGCGGTCGTTGTAGCTCATGTTGAGCGCGCGTGCCTGCGCGAAGCCCGCGATGCCGATCGGGCAGATCGTCGCCTCGGCGCCGCCCGCGAGCATGATGTCGGCGTCGTCGTCGCGAATCATCCGCGCGGCATCGCCGATCGAATGCGCGCCGGTTGAACAGGCGGTCACGACCGCGTGGTTCGGGCCCTTCAGCCCATATTTGATGCTGACCTGCCCCGAGATCAGGTTGATCAGGCGGCCGTGGACGAAGTGCGGCGAAACGCGGCCCGGCCCCTTTTCGGCGAGCAGCAGGCTTTCGCTCTCGATCCCTGGCAGGCCGCCGATGCCCGAACCGATCGAGCAGCCCGCGCGCACCTTCTGTTCCTCGGTAAGCTCGGTCAGGCCCGCATCTTCGAGCGCCTGCCCCGCGGCGTCGATGCCAAAGATGATGAAGGGATCGACCTGGCGCTGCACCTTGTGGTCCACGCGCTTTCCGGGGTCGAAGCCATATTCATGATCCGGCCCCTTCACCTCGCATGCGATCGTGCACTTTTGGTCCGACGCATCGAAATGGGTGATCGGACCCGCGCCCGATTTGCCCGCGATCAGATTTTTCCAGCTGGTTTCGACGTCGCCGCCCAGCGGCGTCACCAAACCCAAACCCGTCACCACAACCCGGCGCATAGTCATTCCTTTCGTCGGCCCTGTCCCCGCGGGGTGCCGCTTCAATTCCGATACTGTCTCGTCACCCCGGCGGAGGCCGGGGTCCCGCCCTCGCGGCCTGCAACGACCGAACCGGCGAGCTCCCGGTTTTCGCCGGGATGACCGATGTAGCCCTGTGTCAGGCTACATCCATAAAAAAAGCTTCCCGGCCCTGCGCACGAGCGCTCGGTACCGGGAAGCCGGAAACGCGTAGACGGCTCCGGCACGGCCGGACCGCAGAGCCTTAGCCCTTGTTCGCTTCGATATAGTCGATCGCATCCTTGACGGTGGCGATCTTCTCCGCCGCGTCGTCGGGGATTTCGACGCCGAATTCTTCTTCGAACGCCATCACCAGTTCGACGATGTCGAGGCTGTCGGCGCCCAGATCGTCGATGAAGCTCGCTTCTTCGGTGACCTTGTCGGCTTCGACGCCCAGATGTTCGACGACGATCTTTTTAACCTTTTCGGCCGAATCGCTCATGCACAGTTCCTTTTTCTGACCTGGTCGTGAATGTTGGGATTGCCCTAGTGTCCATGGGCGGGGCTGGCAAGAGGGCTGGCGCCGACCGGGGTTTTGCGCCCCGCTTCGTCCCGGTTTCCTGCCATATCATATATGGGCGCCCCCCTTTCCGCCCTTTGGCGCCCGCCGCAAAAATAGGCGTCGCTACGGTGTCGTTCAAGGGGCGGCCGCGGTTCCTCGCAGCGCGCCTGAGCGGTCGGGAGGCGACGCGGCGACGACGCCCGATTCGCGCAGCGCCGCCGACGCGCGCATGATGACCGAGGGCGTGATCATGAAGCGCCCCAGTACCTGTTCGGGCGGCGCGCCGGCCGGCTGGCGCGTATAGTCGAGCAGCCGCCGCCACAGCATCCGGGCCGCCTCGACCTCGCCCTGCCGCGCCAGCACAATCGCGCGAACCATCATATATTGCGGCTCGAGGTTGCTGGGCGACGGCATCCGGTCGAGAATCGCCCGCGCCTCGGTCTGCTCGCCGCGCTGCGACAGCATGAACGCCAGCGTCACCGCCGGCACGCCCGGGTATGAGGAATCGAGCGCGAGCGACCGTTGCAGCAACGCCTCGCCCTCGTCGGGCTGGCCGCACGCCAGTTTGAACAGGCCAAGAAAGCCCGCGATGTCGGGATCGAACGGATTGCCTGTCCGCGCCGTGTCGCCCAATGCGATTCCCGCCCCGCAATTGCCCGAATAAACATTGGCGCGCGCCATCGCGAACAGCCCCGCCGCCGAATTGGGGGCCTCGTGATACGCGCGCAGCGCCAGCGATTGCGCCTCGGTAAAGGCTTCCCGGCCAACGGGCGTCGCGCGCTGCGACTGCCAGTCGCTAAAGCGCACCAGCGACAGCGCGGCGAGCGTGACCGGATCGTGCGGATCGGCCTCGATCGTCGCGCGCAGGCAACCATCGACCTGCTTCGCCACCACCGCATTGCGCATCTGCCGCATCCGGTTGAACTGCGCCAAGCAGGGGTAGCCGGGCGAATAATTGTCAGGCTGGCGCCGTATCTGGTCGCGCACGATCACACCAAAATCGCCCCCGATCTGGGCGATAAGCGGGTCGATCGCCGAAAATTCGGGCGTATCCAGATGGTCGAGCCGGAGCTGCTCCGACCAGATCGCGCGCTGATCGGCGACGCGGTTGAGCACCAGCGTGACATCGACCTGCCCTTCGGTCGTGCGGACGAGCGAGGTATCGAGACGATAGTCGCTCTGTCGCGGGGCGGCGCCTTCGGCGGGTGCGGCGCTGAGCAGGTTGACCATATCGAAACGGCGCAGCCCGTCGCGCAGCTTGCCGTCGAGTGCGCGCGCCAGCGCACGCGATTCGGGCAGATTGCCCGATTCCGGCGGACGGATGTCCAGCAAGGGGGTGGGCACCGGATCGTTCGCAAACAGCTGCCGCGTATCGTCACGCAATGCCCACAGCGCCAGCAGCGCGAGGGCAACGAGCAGCAATACGACGGCCCATCGCCCGAACCGCCCTCCACGGGGGCGGCGGTCCGTCGGCGGCGCGATGCCGTCCGGAGCATCGGTTGCAGCCTTGACGTCATCGATGCCTTCGGGAGCGTCGGCCGCTCGCGCCGCGGGCGGCGCCGACCGGTATTGCACGACCACCTCATAGCTGCCCTGGGGTACGCGTATCCGGTGAACCCACGGCGTTTCCGAATAATAACGGTCGAGCAGCGTGCGCAGCCGTCCGACCATCACGCGCGGGTAGCTGTCGACCGCAGGATCGAAATCCGCGCTCCGTCCCAGCGCTTCGGTCGCAATCGCATAGGCCTTTGGCGCGCTGCGTCCGCCGCGCAGGCGGTGTTCGACGAGAAACTGGAGCAGCCGCGATAGCACCGGCGACCGCGAGAACATCGGCGAAGCGAGCAGCAGTTCGAGTTCCTCGGCGATGATCCTGTCGGTCTCGCCGGGGTCTGTTTCGTTCGCGTTCGCCTGATCCATGCTACCCCCTGATGCCCCGATCGGGCGGTACGGTGGATACGCTAATCATTCGGCACGGCCACCCTTTGTTACGCCCTCGTAACGGTAACAAGCCGCCCAGACCTTGTATCAGAAACCGGCGCCCGCGCCAATCCGCGACCGAAAAGCGCGAGAACGGGTTAACAAAGGGTTATCAGATGGCGACATGGTGGCATGTGACCCCTTGTAACTGCCCCGTTTCGGGAATTCTGTCATTATTTTCGTATCCGCGGCGATCTCGATCAATGCGGTTGAGGCCCAAGGCGAATGGTGCGAGCTGGTCCCTGGCATCGTTCGAATCCCCTCGAGCCTCATTTCAAGACTTCGCCGGGCGGCCACACAGCCCCACCTGTTCGCCGCCCGGCAAGTCGATTTCCGTCACCACTGATTGATAGGCTCAACGCGGATCGCCGCGCGGCGAAGGCCGGACCGTCGGCGCCATGACAAAAGGGGCGCCGCTTGCCAGCGACGCCCCCGTAATTCGGTGCTCAGGCCTACGCTTGTTCAGGTCGTTGCCGGTGCTTTGCACGGGCCGGTGTGCGTGCTCACCATCTGCATCACCATTTCCATCTCCCCGCCGGCCGGCGCTTTGCCCTTGGTCGTGATCGTGACGTCGGACTTTTTCGCATCGACGGTGCCGTTCATCGCCATTTCGACCGTCTGGCCATTGGCGGTACAGGTGCCGGCGACATCGATATTCCCGCCCGAGACATCCTTTTTCGACCAGTTGCACTGGCCGCCATTGCCCGGCCCCTTGGCGAGTTCGGCGGCAATATCTTCCTTGTCGACCTGTTCCTGCGTGAAGCATTGGTCCATGCCGCTCGCGCCCTCGACCATTTTCGTCATGCCGTCCTTCATTTCGGGCGGCATCCCGGGAACTTCGAACTTCACCAGCTTGACTTCGGTTTTCCAGTTGCCCGCCTCGCGCTTCACCGTACCGCCGGCATTCTCTTCCTTGCTGCAGCCCGACACCGCCATCAGCGTGCCGAGCGCCGCAACCATCATCATTTTTTTCATTGCCTGTCTCCTGAAGACTCGCCGCTCAGCGTTTCTTGTCATTGCGATTGTGGACCCGCCCCATCGATACCATATTACTGGCAATGGCAATCCAGATTCGCACCTCGCTCGACGAAATCGACACCGCCGAAGGCTATGTCCCGCATCGCCCCGCCCGCCCCGAAAAGGTCGAGGGCGGCAAGCGCTTTGAGCTGGTCAGCGACTATGAACCCGCGGGCGATCAGCCCACCGCGATCAGGGAGCTGGTCGAAACCGCGCGCGCGGGCGAGCGCGATCAGGTGCTGCTCGGCGTCACCGGATCGGGCAAGACCTTCACCATGGCCAAGGTCATCGACGAGCTGCAGCGCCCGGCGCTGATCCTCGCCCCGAACAAGATCCTCGCCGCGCAGCTCTATGGCGAGTTCAAGAGCTTTTTCCCGAACAATGCGGTCGAATATTTCGTCAGCTATTACGACTATTACCAGCCCGAAGCCTATGTGCCGCGGTCGGACACCTACATCGAAAAAGAGTCGAGCGTAAACGAGGCGATCGACCGGATGCGCCATTCGGCGACGCGCGCTTTGCTCGAACGCGACGACGTCATCATCGTCGCCTCGGTAAGCTGCCTCTACGGCATCGGGTCGGTCGAGACTTATTCGGCGATGATCTTCGATCTCAAAAAAGGCCAGGTCGCCGACAATCGCGAGATCATCCGCAAACTCGTCGCGCTCCAATACAAGCGCAACGATCAGGCCTTCGCGCGCGGCAATTTCCGCGTGCGTGGGGACTCTCTGGAAATCTTCCCCTCGCACTATGAGGATATGGCGTGGCGCGTCAGCTTCTTCGGCGACGAGATCGAAGAGATCACCGAATTCGACCCGCTCACCGGCAAGAAGATCGCGAGCCTCAATTACGTCCGCGTCTTTGCGAACAGCCACTATGTCACCCCCGGCCCGACGCTGAAGCAGGCGAGCGAGGCGATCCGCCACGAACTCGCCGAGCGGCTGAAGGAGCTCGAGGCTGAAGGCCGGCTGCTCGAAGCCCAGCGGCTCGAACAGCGCACCAATTTCGACCTCGAAATGATCGCCGCCACCGGCAGCTGCGCCGGGATCGAGAATTACAGCCGCTTCCTGACCGGCCGCCTCCCCGGCGAGCCGCCGCCGACCCTGTTCGAATATCTCCCCGACAACGCCCTCCTCTTCGTCGACGAAAGCCACCAGACGATCCCGCAGATCGGCGCGATGTCGAAGGGCGACCATCGCCGCAAGATCACCCTCGCCGAATATGGCTTCCGCCTGCCGAGCTGCATCGACAACCGGCCGCTGCGCTTCGCCGAATGGGACATGATGCGCCCGCAGACGGTCAGCGTGTCGGCGACGCCGGGGACGTGGGAGATGGAGCGCACGCAGGGCGTGTTCGCCGAACAGGTGATCCGCCCCACCGGCCTCATCGACCCGCCGGTCGAAATCAAGCCCGTCGAGGAACAGGTCGACGACCTGATCGCCGAAGCGAAAAAGACCGCGGCGGCGGGATACCGCACGCTCGTCACCACGCTGACCAAGCGCATGGCCGAGGATCTGACCGAGTTCCTCCACGAAGCAGGGCTGAAGGTCCGCTACATGCACTCGGACGTCGAAACGCTCGAACGCATCGAGATCATCCGCGACCTGCGGCTCGGGGTGTTCGACGTGCTCGTCGGCATTAACCTGCTCCGCGAAGGGCTCGACATTCCCGAGTGCGGGCTCGTCGCCATCCTCGACGCCGACAAGGAAGGCTTCCTGCGCAGCGAGACATCGCTGGTCCAAACGATTGGCCGCGCCGCGCGCAACGTCGACGGCCGCGTCATCCTCTATGCCGACCGCATCACCGGCAGCATGGAACGCGCGATGCGCGAAACCGACCGCCGCCGCGAAAAGCAGAAGGCGTATAACGAAGCGCACGGCATCACCCCGACGACGATCAAGCGCAATATCGGCGACATCATCGCGCATGTCGCGTCGAAGGACGGCGTCGTCATCGACATCGGCGACGACAAGCCTGCGCACATGGTCGGCCACAACCTCCGCGCCTATATCCAGGACCTCGAAAAAAAGATGCGCGACGCCGCCGCCGACCTGGAATTCGAAGAAGCCGGCCGCCTCCGCGACGAAATCCGCAAGCTGGAGGCCGACGAGCTGGGCCTTCCGCCCGATCAACAGGTCGCGCCGCGCGTGGGGCGGAGCAACGAGGGCAAACCGGGTACGCGCAAGGGACGGTTCGGGAAGCAGAGCAAGACGAAGTGGGGGCGTTGAGATCGATGCAGATTGGCCAAGCCGCGTCAAAGGAAGGTGAATAACCCCTCGCCACCTGCCATCGTCATGCTGAACTTATTTCAGCATCCATGGTCCGCCCTTCCGATTTACTCTGCGTTTGACGAAAGTTCAGGTCATGGATGCTGAAACAAATTCAGCATGACGGAAGAAGTCGGGGAGCCGCCAGATCTGATGCGTCGCTTCACACCACGCCATCCCAATGCAACGGCACATTGACAATCTATTTTCTCTCCGGTAGATTCTACGGGAGAAAGAATGGCCATGCAGATCGATGTCGATTTTGATGTTTACAAGGCGCTCACGCTTCTCCGTCGGACGGAGGACGACACCTATAACGACGTTCTGCGCAGACTGCTCACGATCGGCGAGGAAGTGACGGCATCCAAAAAAGAGAGGGATGAATTGCGCAATTCGCCGGTCAATGCCCTCGGCGCAATCCTCGCCAACCAGATCGGTTCGGGGCCGGGAGCCTGGATCGGCAACGTATTTTTTCCGGACGGCACGAGGTTCCGAGCCACTTACAAGGGCAAGACTTATCGCGCCGAGATCCGCGATGAACTTTGGATCGATGAGAATGGCAAGGTTCGTCGAAGCCCTTCCGATGCCGCGGGTGCAATTTCCGGCACGAAAGTGAATGGTTGGCGCTTCTGGTATGCGAGGCGGCCTGCGGACAACGACTGGCATCGCCTGGACGAGCTTCGCAGATGATCCGCTCGTTCGCCGATCCCGAAACCGAAAAAATCTGGAACGGCGAACGGAGCCGGAAGCTGCCTTCGGACATCCAGAATCGCGCGCTGGACAAGCTTAAACTGCTCAATCGCGCCCGGACGCTTGACGATCTGCGCAATCCGCCATCGAACCGCCTTCACGCGTTGGAGCGCGATCGGGCCGGGCAACATTCGATTTCCATTAATATGAAATGGCGTATATGTTTCGTCTGGAAAGACGAACATGCAGAGCAAGTCGAAATCACGGACTACCACTAATCCCGACTGGCTGCACAACAGCCACGCCGGCGAATTGCTGCTGTCCGAATTCATGGAACCGCTGGGCATGGACGCGGCGGCGCTTGCCAAGGCGCTAGGGGTCTCGGCACGGCAGATACAGGCCGTGATCGACGGCGAAGCCGATATGGATGCGGACCTTGACCTGCGCCTCGCCCGATATTTCCGTATGTCGGAAGGCTTTTTCCTTGGCTTGCAACTCGACCACGAGTTGCTCGAAGCCAAGCGCGCATTGAACGGCGAACTGGACCGCATCGTCCCGCGCGCCGCCTGACCCCTTCGACCAAAACCCCGCTACACCCGACCAGCACCCTTGCCCCCTCCCCGCGCGCGGATTAGCGTCCGCGCTTCAAAACGGGGAGACAAGTTTATGAAATCGGGTCTGTCGCTGATCGCGCTGGCGCTTGCCGCTGCGGTTCCTGCCATCGTCCATGCCGAGGACAAGAATGACAAGGCAAAGGCCGAAAAGCCCGCCGCCGATTACGAACCGCAAATCCGCACCACCAAACTCAGCGGCACCTTCGGCGGCCAGCGGATAAACTATGCCGCGACGATCGGCGAGACGGTCATCAAGAACGAGGACGGTGTACCCGAAGTCGCGGTCGTCACCACATCCTATGTCAAGGAACCGCGCGACCCCAGCCGCCCCGTGACCTTCCTGTTCAACGGCGGCCCCGGATCGGGCACCGTCTGGTTGATGATGGGCGCGTTCGGGCCCAAGCGCGTCGCGATCCCCGGCACCGGCGTCGACGACGGCGCGCCGCCCTACCCCATCGTCGACAATCCCGACGCCTTGATGGACGTTACCGACGTCGTGTTCATCGACCCGCCGGGCACGGGCTTCTCGCATCTGATCGGCAAGGCCGACCCCGAGGATTATTATGGGGTCACGCAGGACGCGAAACTCGTTGCGGAAGTCATCCGCCGCTGGCTCGCCGACAATGGCCGCTGGAACAGCCCCAAATATCTCGGCGGCGAAAGCTATGGCACCACCCGCACCGCCGCGGTCGCGCACCAGCTGATGAACGCGACGTTCAATGACGTTGCCTTCAACGGGCTGATCCTGATTTCGACCGTGCTCGATTTCGCGGCGGGCGCCGACACGCCGGGCAACGAGCTTTCGCCCGTCACCAACCTGCCGTCGATGGCGGTCACCGCGCTCTATCACGGCAAGGCGAGCGCCGCGTCGGTCGAGGCTTTCGCCGAAGAGGCGCGGCAATGGGCGATCGGCCCCTATGCGACCGCGCTGCTCAAAGGGCAGAAGTTGCAGGGCGAGGAGCGCGCCGCAATCCGCCGTGAGCTCGCGCGCTTCACCGGCCTGTCCGAAACCTATCTCGAACAGGCGGACCTGCGCGTCACGCCCGCGCGCTTCTACAAGGAACTGCTGCGCGACCG
The DNA here is from genome assembly GCF_036687315.1 of Sphingopyxis sp. TUF1. NCBI lineage: Bacteria > Pseudomonadati > Pseudomonadota > Alphaproteobacteria > Sphingomonadales > Sphingopyxidaceae > Sphingopyxis > Sphingopyxis kveilinensis. The sequence goes on along the minus strand of NZ_CP144683.1, from coordinate 2,908,164 downwards.
CGGCCTGACCGTCGGGCGTCTCGACAGCCGCTATACGGGCAAGGATTATGACAGCGCCGGCGAAACCCCGGACAACGACCCCAGCTTCTATGGTATCGATGCGAGCTATACTGCGGCGATCAACAGCTGGAGCCGCGACGGGCTGGGGTTCAAGACCGACCGCGAATATCAGTCGATCGGGCGGATCGGCGGCCAATGGGACTGGCGCATCGGTGGCCGCGACAGCAACGCCTATCTGAACGTCGCGCCCTGGATCGGACAGGCGATGCGCGAAAACAGCGGGCTGCGCGTGCTCGTCGCGCAGGGCTGGTATGATTTCGCAACGCCCTTCTTCGCCGCCGAATATGCGCTGTCACGCACCGGCATCCCGCAGGATCGCATTCAGTACACCTATTATGGCGCGGGCCACATGATGTACATCCGCGACGAGGACCGTCGGAAACTGTCGGAGGACGTGCGCGCGTTCATCCGGTCGCGGTAGAACGGCGGCGGGTCGCGGCCCTAAGATCCTCCCTGTCGCGTAGCGATGGGGAGGTGGCAGCGCGAAGCGCTGACGGAGGGGCATTGGCGCCGACGTCGCGGCCCCTCCACCACCGCCTGCGGCGGCGGTCCCCCTCCCCATCGCTGCGCGACAGGGAGGATTTCAATCCTAAAGCTGACCTGCCCTACCGCAGCACACCCTTCGCCGCCTGCGCCCGCGCATACAGAAACAGCGCAATCACAATCACCCAGATCACCGCGGTAAAGATCATCGGAAACGTCCCGAACATCCGCTCCAGATCGCCATAATGCATCCCGAACTGATAGAGACTGCTGATCGCCAGCCCGACGAGCGAAAGCAGAAATGCGGTCACCGCGTGACGGCTGCGCGCGAGCAGTAGCACCGATCCCAGCACCGATCCCCACACCCCCAGCGCCCAGCCCGCATTGGCCCACAGGGGAAAGCTGTGGAAATAAGCCTGCTGCTCGGGCGTGAACGCCGCCATATAGTCGGGATTCTTGAGCTTGGTCATCACATAGTCGAACGCGCCAAAGGCGTTCCAGAGCAGCGACACGATCCCCACCACCCACAGGTGCCAGGGCGTTTTACCGGCGTCCGTCATCATCGTCTCCCCCTTCAGAAAGATGGGCGGAGGCTATCATCATTCCGCTGCGTCGGCAATTAGTGATATATTTGGGCAATACACCACGGCACTGGCTTGGCAAATCGCGCGCGACGACCGATATGGGCGCGCATGTGCGTCGTCGCCCTTGCCCACCGCGTCCACCCCGACTGGCCGCTCATCCTTATCGGCAATCGCGACGAGTTTCACGCGCGCGCCGCCGCGTCGCTGCACATGTGGGAGGATGGCAGCGGCATCGTTGCCGGGCGCGACCTTCAGGCGGGCGGGACATGGCTTGGCGTCCATCAGCCGAGCGGCCGCGCCGTCGTCGTGACCAACGTGCGCGGCGCGATGCCCGATCCCACGAAGGAATCGCGCGGCGCACTCGTCGCCGACCTGCTGCATGGACAGGGCCGCTTCGCCGATCCGGCCGCACCCGACCTCGACTGCTTCAGCGCCTTCAATCTGTTTGCCGTGGGCGTAGGCGGCCCGCGCCTTCTCACCAACCGGCCAGCGCCGCGCATCTCGATCCTTGCGCCCGGCGTCCACGCGCTCGCGAACGAGCCCGTTGACCGCCCCTGCCCGCGCGCCGAACGGCTGCGCGCCGCGCTCGCGGCAGTGGTCGCGGCAGGCAGCGATCCCGAAGGGCTGCTCGACACGCTGACCGCCGAAGCCGACCCGGCGCTGTTCCTGATGGGCGAAGTTTACGGGACGCGCGCCTCGACGCTGGTCGCGATGGCGGCGGACGGCACGGTGCGGATGGTCGAGCGCCGATACGAAGCAGGCGGCCGCCCCGGTGGAACGACCGCCCTCGATTTTCGGATTGGTTGAATAGCCTCGTCGCCCCCGCGAAGGCGGGGGCCGCTGGCGGCCTTTTCCTGCGGCGCTGCATAAACCGATGGCGGCCCCCGCCTTCGCGGGGGCGACGATCATTGTCGCGTGGTCGCTACTTCGGCGCCAGCACCATCAGCATCTGGCGGCCTTCGGTGCGCGGGTGCGCTTCGACCTTCGCGACCTCGGCGGTCAGTTCGGCGACGCGCTGGAGCACGTTCAGGCCCAGCTGGGTGTGGCTCATCTCGCGGCCGCGGAAACGCATGGTCATCTTGACCTTGTCGCCTTCCTCAAGGAAGTCGAAGACCTTGCGCATCTTCACATCGAAATCATGGTCGTCGATGTTCGGACGCATCTTGATCTCCTTGATCTCCTGCGTCTTCTGGCTCTTGCGGGCGAGGTTCGCTTTTTTCTGCGCCTCATATTTGAATTTGCCCACATCGAGGAACTTGCACACCGGCGGGTCGGCGTTCGGGGACACTTCGACCAGGTCGAGCCCGACCTCGGCCGCCTGTTCGATTGCTTCGGCCGTCAGCATTACGCCCAGATTTTCGCCTTCCTCGTCGATCACGCGGACTTTGGGCGAGGCGATGAATTCATTATATCGCGGGCCGTTCTTCGGCGGCATTGGCGCCAGCGGGCGGCGAGTCATGGGCGGGCGTATAGCTGTGTCTCCTTGGTCGTTTCGATATGGGCGCGCGGCGTCGAAGCGCGGCGCACCCGCTGCTCATATAGTGATCGCGGCGCCGCCGTAAAGGTGGCGGCGGCCATTTGATGCCGCTTTTCGGCGCACTGTGGCCGCGCCGCCACTACATAGGCGCGCTCACCATTTCGTCGGCGCGGGATCGACGACGCGAAAGCCCCCGGCACCAATCTCGCTCACCTCGAGCGCCCGCTGCGCGATGCCGCGGTTGTTGAAGCGGAAAATGCCGTCGATGCCGCCGAAACCGTCGGCGGCGAGCAGCCGGTTTGCCGGGAAACTGGTCCCCGGCTTCCAGTCGCGCGCGATCCGCACGGTGAGCAGCACCGAGTCATAGCCAAGGCTCGCAAGCCGGTACGGCGCACGGCCGAAACGCGTGCGATATTTGGTCGCCAGCTGGCCATAGAGCCCGTCGGACACGCTCGCGAACCACGCGCCGCGCATCGCCGCATTGCCGCCCAGCGACGCGTCGGTATTCCACAGCTCGGTGCCCAGGATCTGGCGCGCGCCCGCGCCCTTGATCACCGGGACCGCGCGAATGGCGTTGCCGCCGCTGTCGGCGATCAGCACCGCGTCCATCGCGCCCGCATTGGCCAGCCGCCGCGCTGCGCCGGTCAGCGCGGTGGCGCTGCGGTCATAGCTTTCGAGCGCGACGAGCGTCCCGCCCGCCTCGGTCACTGCGGCGCGGAACGATGCCGCCGACCGATCGCCATAGACATTTTTCGGCACCAAAGCGCCGAACCGCTGATGCCCCTTGGCGCGCGAAAAGGCGACGATGCGCTCGACCGACTGGCCGGGGACGAAGCCCATGATGAACACGCCGTTGCCCGCGACGCTCGTATCGTTGGAAAAGCTCAGCACCGGAATTTTGGCGCCGCGGGCGATCGGCGCGACCGCGGCGACATCTTCGCTCAGCAGCGGCCCCAGGATCAGCTTGTTGCCGTCCGCGACCGCCTGCCGCGCCGCCGCGGCGGCGCCCAGCGCGGTGTCATAGGTGGTGATGCGCACGCGCTCGGTTCGCGAATCGAGCAGCGCCAGCGTCGTCGCATTGGCGATCGCGGTGCCGACGTCGGCATTGGGGCCCGTCTGCGGCACGAGCAGCGCGACGCGGTGGCGGTCGGTGTCGGTGGGCAGGCCGGGGCCGACGGTTTCGCCGGGATCGCTCGGCGGCGGTGTGGTTGCAGGGCCGCCGGTCTTCGGCACGACCTGGCATGCGGCGAGCACCCCCGCCAGCGCCACCGCACCCAGTCCGCGCAGCAATTGCCGCCGCGGCGACGCATTATTTTGGCGCTGGGCAGCAGTTTCTGCCATTTTCGGCGTCATGCCAGATTCGACCATCTCAGATTCTCCCTTGCCCGGTCTCTATATCGTCGCGACCCCCATCGGCAACCTCGGCGACATCGGCGCGCGCGCCGCGGCGACGCTGGCGTCGGCTGACCTGATCGCGGCGGAGGATACGCGCGTCACCGCCAAGCTGCTCGCGCACCTTGGTCTGCGCGTGCCGATGACCCCCTATCACGACCACAGCGACGAACGCACCCGCGCCGCGCTGGTTGCGCGGATGGCAAGCGAAGTCGTCGTGCTGGTGTCGGACGCGGGAACCCCGCTGATTTCGGACCCCGGTTACAAGCTGGTGCGCGACGCGCGCGCCGCCGGGCGTCATATCACCACCCTGCCCGGCCCGTGCGCCGCCATTGCCGCGATCACCCTGTCGGGCCTGCCCAGCGATCGTTTCCTCTTCGCGGGCTTCCTGCCGAACAAGGCCAAGGCACGCGCCGACACGATCGCCGAGTTCGCGAGCCTGCGCGCCACGCTGGTCTTTTACGAAAGCGGCCCGCGTCTCGCCGCGGCGCTGACGGCGCTCGCCGCCGGGCTCGGCAATCGCGAAGCGGCGGTCGCGCGTGAAATCACCAAGCTTTACGAAGAATGCGTGACGGGCCCGCTCGCCGAACTCGCCGCGCGCTATGAAGACGCGCCGCCCAAGGGCGAGATCGTCATCATCGTCGGCCCGCCCGGCGAAGCGGCCGCCGAAGACGCCGACGATGCGACGCTCGACGCCGCGCTGCACACCGCGATGGCCGACAAGCCCGTCGCTCAGGCGGCGAAGGCCGTCGCCAAACGCTTCGGCCGCGACCGCCACGAAATCTACGCCCGTGCGCTCGCGCTAAAGGATCAGGATTGACCCGCGCCGCCGCCGAAGCACGCGGCCGCCGCGCCGAGCGCCGCGCCGCCTGGTGGCTGCGCTTCCACGGCTGGCGCATTTTGGGGCAACGGCTGCGCGTCCCCGTCGGCGAAGTCGATCTGGTCGCGCGCCGCGGGCGCATCGTCGCCTTTATCGAGGTCAAATGGCGCGACCGCGCCGCCGACCTCGACCTCGCGATCGACCCGTATCGCCTGCGCCGCGTCGCTGCGGCGGCGGAAATGCTCAGCCCCCGCTTCGCCCGGCCGCACGACGACATACGCATCGACGTGATGCTCCTTGCGCCGCGGCGCCTGCCACGCCATCTGGTCCACGTCTGGCAGCCGTGAGGATGTCGAAAATATTCAAGCCCCTCCCCTTCAGGGGAGGGGCAGCGAGACTTGGCCCGGCGTCAGCCGGGACTTTAGTCGAGCGGGGTGGGGGCCATCGGCCTTGCACAACCTCGACAACCCCCACCCCAACCCCTCCCCTGAAGGGGAGGGGCTTGAGAAGGATAGAATAAAATGACCCTGCGCGCCGCGGTGCAAATGGACCCGATGGACAATATCAACATCGGGGGCGACAGCAGCTTTCACCTGATGCTGAAGGCGCTCGAACGCGGCTACGAGCTGTATCACTACGACGTGCGCGGGCTGACGTGGGAGGCCGGACGGCTGACGACGAAGGCGCACCGCGTGCTCGACGTGAAGCGCGAGGCGGGCGATCACTACCGCTTCGGCGACGAAGTCATGCTCGACCTCGGCCGCGACGTCGATGTCGTGCTGATGCGGCAGGACCCGCCCTTCGACCTCGGCTACCTCACCGGCACCTGGCTGCTCGAACGCATCCGCGATGAAACGCTCGTGGTCAACGACCCCGTATCGGTGCGCAACGCCCCCGAAAAGGTCTTCGTGCTCGACTATGCCGAATTTATGCCGCCGACGATGGTCACGCGCGATCTCGACGCGGTAAAGGATTTTCAGGTGCGCCACGGCGCCGTCGTCATCAAGCCGCTCCACGGCAACGGCGGCAAGGCGGTGTTCAGGATCGATGCCGACGGCAGCAACTTGGGCGCGCTCGTCGAACTGTTCGGTCAGGTGTGGCCGGAACCCTTCATGGTCCAGCAATTCCTGCCCAGCGTGCGTGAGGGCGACAAGCGCATCGTCCTCGTCGATGGCGAGGTCGCGGGCGCGATCAACCGCAAGCCCGGTGAGGGCGAGTTCCGGTCGAACCTCGCGGTCGGCGGTTATGCCGAGGCGGCCGAGCTGACTCCGCGCGAACAGGAAATCTGCGCCGCGCTCGGCCCCGCGCTTAAGGAACGCGGGCTGATCTTCGTCGGCATCGACGTCATCGGCGGCGAATGGCTGACCGAAATCAATGTCACCTCGCCCACCGGAATCGTCGCGATCGACCGCTTCAACAACAGCGACACCGCGGGCATGATCTGGGACGCGATCACGCGGCGGATCGGCGGATAGCGTCATTGCGAGGACCCCGGACTTGATCCGGGGGACGAAGCAATCTCCAGCTATCGATTCTGTGCTACGCAAGCTGGAGATTGCTTCGCTTCGCTCGCAATGACGGCTAGAGGTCGGCCAAACCCGATAAGGAAACCCTATTTCCCATGACCGAATTCATCCTCGATCTCATCCATTCGTGGGGCTATCTCGGCATCGCGATCCTGATGTTCCTCGAAAATGTGTTCCCGCCGATCCCGTCGGAGGTCATCATGAGCCTCGGCGGCGTGATGGTCGGACAGGGGCGCTTCGACTACTGGACATTGGTCGCGGTGGCGGTCGCGGGCACGACCTTCGGCAACTGGGTGTGGTACTGGATCGGCCGCTGGTACGGCTATGAACGGCTGAAACCGCTCGTCGACCGGCATGGCCGCTGGCTGACGCTCGACTGGGATGAGGTCGAAAAGCTGCACGACTGGTTCATCCGCTATGGCTCGGGCATCGTTTTCGTCATGCGCTTCATGCCGATCGCGCGGACGATGGTGTCGCTGCCCGCGGGGATGGTCGCAATGAACCAGGCAAAATTCCTCATCTGGACCGCCGCCGGCTCGACAATCTGGATCGCCGCGCTCGCCGGTGCGGGCAGCTGGTTCGGCAAGCAATTTTCCGAAGTCGAACGCTTCATCGGCCCCGTCGCGCTGATCGCAATCGGCTCGATCGTCCTGCTCTACATCTACCGCGTGGTGACATGGAAGCCGAAGGCGCGCGAGGATTGAACACTGCCGTCACAGCGGCGGAACCATGAATGACAGCAAGCGACCGAACCTAGCCGTCGCCCCCGCGAAGGCGGGGGCCGCTGTCGGTTTACACAGCGACGCAGGAAAAGGCCGATGGCGGCCCCCGCCTTCGCGGGGGCGACGGTAAATCGAAACGTCCGCTCCCCACCCCAAAGCCGCCCCCTTCGCGCTGCAAAACCCCTACCCCTCACCCCCAGTTCGGCTTAGGTTCATCTCCACCGCCCATATGTCTGTGGAATAGTCGGGCACGGGATCGCAAAATGATGACAAAAACCGCCGCCCTCCTCCTTCCGGTCATACTTCTTACGGCGCCCGCCGCGGCGCAGGGCGACGAAAGCCTGGCGCAATCGGCGGAGCCGCCGCAGCGCACCTCGGTCCTCTATACGTTCGGCGACGAACCCTGCCCCGAACCCAAGGGAGACGAGATCATCGTCTGCGCGCAGCGCCCCGAGGGTGATCGCTATCGGGTGCCCAAGGAATTGCGCGAGGAACTGAAGGACGACGCTCCGGCTGGCGGCGGCAGCTGGGCTTCGGCCGTCGCAGGCTATGAAAATATCGCGCGCCAGACGCGCCCCGACAGCTGCTCGCCCGTCGGCAGCTATGGTTACACCGGCTGCGCCGCGCTCGCGCTGCGCCAATGGTTCGAGGAACGCCGCGCCGCCACGCCCTGACGCGCGGCGGCGGCTTTGCGAAACCCAGCGTTTCCCCAGCGCTTGTTGACGGCGGGCGGCGCGCTCGCCTAGCTTTGCGCTCCCCCACAACAGGAGGTTATTATGCGCCGCATCGTCCCCCTCGCCGCCCTCGCCCTCACCGCCGCCACCGCAACGATCGTCGTCGCACAGAACGCCGGCGTTCCCGGCGCCCCCGACAAATCGCGCGTCGCCGCGGGCACCTATGCCGCCGATCCCGGCCACACGATGGTCGTCTGGGAAGTCGATCATTTCGGCTTCAGCAAATATACCGGCATTTTCGGTGACGTCACCGGAACGCTGGTGATCGATCCCGCCAATCCTGCCGCGGCGAAGGTCGATGTGACGATCCCCGTTGCCAAGGTGACGACCGCCAGCGCCGGGCTGACCGGCCACCTGCTGCGCGCGGGCAAGGATGGCGGCAAGCCCGACTTCTTCGGCGCCGCGCCTGCCGACGCCAAATTCGTGTCGAGCAGCGTCGTCCTTGATGACGAAGGCGACGAAGCCAAGGTCACCGGAAATCTGACGCTGAACGGCATCACCAGGCCCGTGACGCTCGACGTCGATTTCCACGGCGCCGGCACCAATCCGTTCAACAAGAAGGAAACGGTCGGCTTCCAGGCCGAAGCGACGATCAAGCGCAGCGATTTCGGGATCGCCTATGCCCTCCCCATGGTCAGCGACGCGGTCGAACTCGAAATCCACGCCGCCTTCGAAAAACAATAAGGCGCGACTTTCAGGAGAACGCGGCCGGGCCGTCCACCTCCCGGACGGCCCGGCGACCTTCCCGTGGTTCATCGCAGAGCCAGCACGCGCGACCTAGCATCTCCCCACTCAAGGGAGGATTCACATGCGTCCGCTGCTTCTCGCTCTCGCCGTCTGCCTCGCCGCGCCCGCCTTCGCGCAGGCAAACCCCCAGATCGACTATCCTGCGTTCGAGGCGCTGACCGCCCGCGTCGCGCCGCAGCGCGCGCAGCGCCTGCTCGCCTTCGACGCCTTCAAGGCCGCAGCCGCACAGCCCGGCACGCTGCTCTTCGATGCGCGGTCGAAGGACGCCTTTCAGCGCGGGCATATCAAGGGCGCGGTCAACCTGCCGCTCACCGACTTCACCGCCGACAGCCTTGCCGCGGTGATCGGCCCCGACGCGAACCGCCCGATCCTCATCTATTGCAACAATAATTTCTCGAACAACCGGAGCCCCGTGCCCGTCAAGGCCGCGGCGCTCGCGCTCAATATCCAGACCTTCATCAACCTCGTCGGCTATGGCTATCCCAACGTCGCCGAGCTCGCCGACGTCGTCGACTTCAATGACCCGAAGGTCGAGTGGGTGAAGGGGTAAGATCCCTCTGCTCGTCACCCCGGACTTGATCCGGGGTCCCGCTTGATGTCGAAGGCAGCGCGAGCCGCAAGAAGCGGGTCAAGCCCGCGATGACGAACTGTGGGCCACCCACGCAATTTTCGCACTCCCCCCTTGCCAAGCACGACATTTTGCATCACTAGGGCGCCCATGCGCACCGCCGCCCTTCTTCTTCTGCGACTTACACGCCCTTGGGCGTGACACTGGCTGCGCAGCTGTCGCGGCCACCCGCTCAAGGGTCCGATCGACACCGACGCAACCACCCGAAGAAGAAACCAAACCCATGACCATGCTCCGCGACCCCTCGGTCAAATACAGCGCCTTTCCGCAGGTTCCGCTCGCCACCCGCGACTGGCCCGGCCGCGTCACCACCAAGGCGCCGATCTGGCTCTCCACCGACATGCGCGACGGCAATCAGGCGCTGATCGACCCGATGGATGCCGAGAAAAAGGCGCGCTTTTTCGACCTGCTCTGCCGCATCGGCCTGAAAGAGATCGAGGTCGGTTTCCCCAGCGCCGGCGCGACCGAATATGACTTCATCTCGGGCCTCGTGCAGGGCGGCCGCATCCCCGACGATGTAACGCCCCAGGTCCTGACGCAAAGCCGCGCCGACCTGATCCGCACCAGCTTCGACAGCCTCGCGGGCGCCAAAACCGCGATCGTCCACGTCTACAACGCCGTCGCCCCCGCCTGGCGCAAGATCGTCTTCGGCATGGACAAGGCCGACATCAAGCAAATCGCGATCGACGGCGCAAAGCAGCTGCGCGACAATGCCGCGCGCCTGTCGCAAACAAACTGGCGGTTCCAGTACAGCCCCGAATGCTTCTCCACCACCGAGCTCGATTTCAGCATCGAGGTCTGCGAAGCGGTGATGGGCGTCCTCGCCCCCACCCCCGAAAACCCGATCATCCTCAACCTCCCCGCAACGGTCGAGGCGGCAACGCCGAACATCTACGCCGACCAGATCGAATATTTCGCCAAGAACCTGCCGAACCGCGACGCCGCGATCATATCCTTGCACACCCACAACGACCGCGGCACCGGCGTCGCGGCGGCCGAATTGGGCCTGCTCGCGGGCGCCGACCGCGTCGAGGGCTGCCTGTTCGGCAATGGCGAGCGCACGGGCAACACCTGCCTCGTCACCATCGCGCTCAACATGTACACGCAGGGCGTCGACCCCGGCCTCGACTTCTCGAACATCGACGAGGTCATCGCGACGGTCGAATATTGCAACCAGCTCCCCGTCCACCCGCGCCACCCCTATGGCGGAGAACTCGTCTACACCGCCTTTTCGGGCAGCCATCAGGACGCGATCAAGAAGGGCTTCGCCGCGCGCGAACGCCAGAATGACGAGCGCTGGGAAGTCCCCTACCTCCCCATCGACCCCGCCGACTTGGGGCGCAGCTACGAAGCGGTGATCCGCGTCAACAGCCAGTCGGGCAAGGGCGGCGTCGCCTGGGTACTCGAACAGGACAAGGGGCTGAAACTCCCCAAGAAGATGCAGGCAAGCTTCAGCCACATCGTCCAGGCGCTCGCCGACCAGACAAGCCGCGAGCTCGGCGCCGAGGACATCTGGCACGCGTTCGAGCGCCAGTATCTGACCACCGACGCCAAACGCTTCCAGCTCGTCGACTGGTCCGAGAGCCATGCCGGAACCGACCGCATCTTCGCCGGAAAACTCACCATCGACGGCGCCACGCGCAGCGTCAGCGGCCGCGGCAACGGCCTGATGAGCAGCGTCATCGCCGCGCTCGCAGAATCGGGCGGCCCGATCATGGACATCGTCGACTACAGCGAACATGCGATCGGCCAGGGCAGCAATGTTCAGGCCGCGGCTTACGTCGAATGCCGCACCGCCGACGGCAAGAGCCTGTTCGGCTGCGGCCTCGACACCGACGTCGCGACCGCCAGCGTCCGCGCGATTCTCAGCGCCGCGAATGGGACTTAGTCTAGGTGCTCACTCTTTAAAGTGCTTAAACGGCTAGACATTGCAATTCACGGCGCCGGTTTCGACTGCCAAGCTACCCAAATCGGGCTTCTCTTAAATTTGGCGTGCAACTCCGTACGAGCCTGCTCGAAATCAGGGTGATCCTTGTGTAGACCTTGTTTTGTCAGCGATTTGCATATTGCAACATGAGCATGTGCGGGGTGCTTGTTCCCTTGTGCGTCGCATTCGCACTCATCGACCACGCTTAGCGCTCGAGCCGTTCCAGCCTTAACCGCTCGAATTTCACTTGCTGGAAGTCCGCATAAGGCGAACAGGAGTTGATTCGGAACGACATCCAAGCGTTCAATCAGTTCCGAACAGCTGATCCCCAGCGGCTCCAGTCGCCACACTGAAAAACTTCCTGAAAGCAAATCTTCCTTTGGAATAATTGCTGCCTTGATATTTCCAGTCTTAGCGTTTCCGCTACGTGGATCAAATGCGGCCCTAACGATTATTTCTTGATCGTCGATTGTTCCGAAAGAAATGGGGTCTTGCTGCACCAATTCGCGCGGACAGCCCGTGCTGCATGCAGTCACAGCAGCGTGCTTCGCACTTCACTGATCGAAAAAAGTTCAGCTATCTTCGAGCTATCGCCAACGCCAAACTCAAGCGGGAAATTTTCGGTGCGAGGATACATCGTGCCGATCAAGCGACCGTTGCCATTTAATGTAAGCGCTAACGTCCTCTCATCGTCCTCCCACCGAAGTGCGATCGAGCCATCATTGTCAACTTCGACTTCAGGCTGCCGCGAGTACCGCATATATGCTGCAAGAATTCGCAGATCGCTTTTGACATACTCGCTCGGAGCGACTGAGGAAACACCGTTCCAGCCGTCTTCTAGTGTTTCTAGACTATCAATAATTTCCGTAAAATACGCGGAGGCGTTTGCATCTGATGACGCCCCGGAGGCCCAAGCCGCAATCCAGTTCAATACACCGCTCATATCGTTCGACGAGCTAGTTCCAACTATTTCTAACCTGTGCAGGTCAATACTACTGGCGAACCGATCTACATTAGAGCTGTTAACAAACGGCAAATCAGCTGACGGCGGGGCCGCAGCCACGCTCGTACCCGACACAAGCGACGCGAAGAAAAGAGGTATGGCAACTCGACGACGATCACAAAGTCGCGTGATTGGCTGCTTGAGGTCAAAGCCAGTCGCTACAGCCTCTACTGCATGCGCTTTGGCATCAAGCGCATCGACGGCGCTCGCCGGTGGAGCAAACTCCAGAGTGTTTGAGCTACTGTATAACATATGCGTAGCCACCAGAGATAATCTGCTCGACCTCTGTTGCAAGAGCATCGACTATCGCAACTGCTTTGTCCTTCTCAAAATCCACATGCCCAGGAACCGTATTTATGTCGAGCGTAAGGCCAACAACATGGGTTGACTGGACAGCAGGTGCGCTTGGCCCACCTGGTCCAATACCCATCGTGATAATTTGCGCGACTTGCGTCTGCCACCTACATACCCGGTTTATCGGTTGACCCGTCGCCGCATCTGCTTTTGGCACATTGAGCTGAAAAGCGAAATCAGATGCGCCAGCTCGGATGCTCATGCCTCCCACCAAATCTGCGGCTAGAGCTAACGCATCCTCCGGCCCCTGAACCACCTCCGCTAGATTTGCGACAATTGCGAGCCGCTGCGCCGGCTGAAACTCAAGTAGCTGCTTAGCATACTGAACCAATATCTTAAGCGCTGCGCCGACGTCGCCAATCATGGGCGGCCCGCTACCGGTCACTGAGGGCGGGGCCCCCTGTTGAGCAGACACCGTCAAATCAAATCGTCCGGGCATCGCGCTAACCGACACCTGAAAGTCTCCGATTACGCCAGAGGCAGAAGACTGCGGGGTACCGGGCGCAGCCCCTTGGAAATTTTGAGGCGACGATTGGAAAAGCTTCATCCAAGGCTGAAGGGCATCTGGCTGACCCGGTTTCAGCGCCGTGAAGAGTGCAAACTGCAATCCCTGTGCAGACCAGACCATTACCTGTCCCCTATGATTCGAACGCCCAATTACCTCTGATTATCGAATAATACTACAGTCGGTTGCCACTAACGCCCGCCTTGGGACAGCCATCCGGGCTGAAACTCATCTACAATCAAATTCCCCTTTCCTACCTTTCACCTATATGGTTCATTCTGACGGTTTCACCCAACCCGAAGGACGCACCCATGGACGATACCGCTCTTGATCCCGCCGCCACCCCCGCCCCCGTCAGCTATCACTGGACGCCGCGGCTCCAGCGCGACTTTCTCGAAGCCTTTGCCACCAACGGATCGGTGAAGATTTCGGCGGCAAAGGTCGGCATGTCGCCGTCCGCCGTCTATCAGCTCAAGCAGCGACCGCATGGCGCGGCGTTCAGGCTCGGCTGCGCGGCGGCGGTGCTGATCGCGCGCGGGCGGCTCGTCGACGAGCTGCTCGACCGCGCGATCTGGGGGCATGACGAGACGAGCACGGTGATGCGCGAAGAGGACCGCAGCTTCGTCAAGCGCCGCCGCATCGACAGCCGCCTCGGCCTCGCAATGCTCGCGCGGCTCGACCGCATGGTCGAGGTGCGCGCGAAGGCCGGCGAGGAGATGCTGGCGCAGGTCATCGCGGGCGACTGGCCGGGCTTTCTGTCGCTCTTCGACGCCGCCGCGGCGGCGCGCGATAACGCGAAGGATGCCGCCGAGGCACCCGCCGACGCCCCGGACGGCCTCGGCGCCGCGCTCGCGCTCTGGCTCGCTGCGCGCGACAATCGCGCCAACCCGCTCGCCGCGCTGTGGCGCGATACGGCGATCGCAAATGAAGTTGCGCAGTTTTCCGCCGATTCCGAAAGCGACCTCGACGCCGAACCGACCCCCGAGGAGGAAGCCGCGGCGATGACCGTTTGGGCCGACGATGTAACCGGCGAGCTGCGCACCAACTTCCCGCCGCCCGACGATTTCACCGGCATAGAAGAAGGCGCGTTCGGCGACGAGGATTATGAACGCACGCTGGGTCCCGACGAGGAGGAAGCGTGGCAGGCAGTGCGCCAGGCCGACGTCGCCCCGCTGCGCAAGGCCGGCGAAATCGCCCGCCGCGCCTTTTTCGGCCTGCCGCAGCCTGCGAATGATCCGGCACCTGGAGGACAAACGGCCCGAAAAAGCGCGCGCGGGTGAATTTGGCTGGTCCGCGGCCCGCGGTGCGCGACCGGGGTCAGGATCCTTGGATGCTGACCCTATGCTGCGCGCTGGTGCTCGATCATGGCGGCAGCGCGCAAGGTCGCGTTGCGCGTGTCGGTGGCGAGTTTCTTGACCTCGTTGGCGACCACGGCAAAGCCCCGCCCCGTCTCGCCCGCGCGGGCCGCCTCGATCGCGGCGTTGAGCGCAAGCAGGTTCGTCTGCGCCGCGATGTCGCGGATCGATTCGACGATGATACCCAGTTCGCCGTGCAGCCGCTCGCTTTCGCAAAGCTGCTGTTTGACCGCGCGCTCCAGTTCGATCTGATGCGTGATATCGCTGGCCAGTTTGAAGATCTTGATCATCTGGCCATCGTCGCCGACCACCGGATTATAGGTGGCCTGCAACCACACATCGCGTCCGTCGCGGGCGATGCGGCGATATTGCCCGCTATCGAACGCCCCGGCGCCCAGCTTGCGCCAGAATTGCGCATAATCGGGCGAAGCGGCATCGGCGGGGTCGCAAAATATGCGATGGTGGCGTCCGGCGATCTCGTCGAGCCGGTAACCCATGGTATCGAGAAAAAGCGGATTTGCCCACAAGACATGCCCGTGCGGATCGAATTCTATCACCGCCTGCGACCGGCATATCGCGTCCCACGCCGCAGCGCTGCTAGAATGATTGTGCATCAAAAGTCCCTTGGTCCAGCGATCATCCTTTGCGCAATCGTGGTAAAAAAGTGCCTAACAGGACGCCGGGGACGGTGTGGGAGCAGCAGGATGGCTTGCTTTCGCCGCCATCACCCGCGCCGTTCGGTGCAAAGTCCACTCGATCCTATAAATAATCGGTATTTATCGCTGCATTCGCGCCAAATAATTCTCGGCGCCCACATTTATTTCGTCGCCGCGTGCACAGAAAAAATCGCCACGACGATTCCGCATCCACCCGCCGCAATTTTTGGCCGCACCTTGACTTTTCGGGAGAAATCCTCCATATGGGTCTCGCTAACGTCGCCTGCGACGGAATTTGACGGCCTTCTGGGCAGACTTTTCCCTTCACATGCTACCAGCTCCGCCGGTGCTTTTGCCGGGGGATTTCCCGTTTTCGTGAAAGGAAACACTCTCATGGCCATCGGCACCGTAAAATTCTTCAACAATGACAAGGGCTACGGCTTCATCGAAAATGAAGACGGCTCGGGCGACAGCTTCGTCCACATCACCGCGGTTCAGGCCGCGGGCATGACGACGCTGAACAAGGAGCAGCGCGTCTCCTACGACCTCGAAACCGGCCGCAACGGCAAGGTTTCGGCGATCAACCTCCAGCAGGCCTGATCCTGATCCTCCGCGGCGGGCGGATGCGGCTTTGCTGCACCCGTCTGCCGCGGCGCATTCGCCGCGCCCGTCCGGGGCGCTCTCTCAACCTTCAACTCAAGCAATTTCTTTTAATTTCAAAGATAAAGATAAAAATGATGATTACACATAAGAACGGCCATTCGATTTTCCCCGCGCTGCCCGCGCTGTCGCTGGCTGGAACGGCGCTAACGGCGAAGTCGCCGCGCCGCCGCCGCCCGACGCTGTCGCGGCGCGAACTCCGGCGCCTGATCGCCGATATGGTCGACTGATCCGAACCCCCTTTTTTTCAGGAGCGCAGCCCGTGTCGGCCACCACCGAATTCTACCTCGCCCAAGCCGAAAAATGCACCGCCGATGCCGACGCCTCGGCGCTGGCGCAGGTGCGCGAACGCAATTTGCGCGCCGCTGCGGCGTGGCAGGCGATGGCCGACAAGCTGCTTCACACCGAACAATTGCGCGCCGAAAAGGACCGCCTCGCGGCGCAGGCGGCCCAGGCGGCCCGGTGACCTGACGGCCTAGTCGGCGCCGCAGGAGGCGGCGCGGGCGAGCAGCCAGTCGCGTTCGCGATCGTTGGCCGACAAGGCGGCAGCCGCTTCGAATGCGCCCTTGGCTTCGGCCTTGCGCCCGGCGCGCAGCAGGAAGTCTCCGCGTGCCGCGGGCAGCGGGACATAGTTGCGCAGCGCCGCTTCGTCGGCGATCGCATCGACCAGCGCCAGTCCCGCTTCGGGGCCGAACGCCATGCCGTGCGCGACCGCGCGGTTGAGTTCGACCACCGGCGACGGCATCACCTGCCCCAGCCGGTCGTAAAGCGCGGCGATGCGCCGCCAGTCGGTGTCCTCGGCGCGCCGCGCCCGGGCATGGCACGCCGCGAGCGCCGCCTGCAACGCATAGGGTCCGTCGGCGCCGCCCAGCGCCTCCGCCTGCGCCAGTGCTTTCAGCCCGCGGTGGATCAGCAACTGGTCCCAGCGCGCCCGGTTCTGCTCGGTCAGCGGCACGAACCTGCCGTCCGGCCCGGCGCGCGCCGCCAGCCGCGACGCCTGAATCTCCATCAGCGCCAGCAGGCCGAGCACTTCGGGCTGCTCGGGCATCAGCCCGGCCAGGATGCGCCCCAGCCGCTGCGCCTCGGCGCACAGCGGCGGCCGCACCAGCGACGGCCCGGCGGTTGCGGCATAACCTTCGTTGAAGATCAGATAGACGACCTCCAGCACCGAGGGCAGCCGCGCTGCCAGCTCGGCGCCCCGCGGCACCTCGAACGCCAATCCTGCCCTGGCGATCGCCTTCTTGGCCCGGGTGATCCGTGCCGCAATCGCCGCTTCGTTCGACAGAAAGGCCCGGGCAATTTCTTCGACCGTCAGCCCGCCGACCAGCCGCAGCGTCAGCGCGGCGCGCCCTTCGGCGCCGATCACCGGGTGGCACGCGGCAAAGATCAATCCGAGCAGTTCGTCGCCCAGCGGATCGTCCAGCGCCACCTCCATGGCCTCCGCGCTCATGCCCTGCTCCTCGTCAAGTTCGCGGGCAATTTCGGCGTGCTTGCGGCCTTGCATCGTCGTGTGCCGGATACCGTCGATCGCACGTCGCTTTGCTGCCGCCATGAGCCAGGCGCCGGGATTGGCCGGCACGCCGCTTTTGGGCCATTCGGTCAGCGCGACGAGCAAAGCATCCTGTGCCAGCTCCTCGGCACGATCGACATCGCGAACGATGCGCGCCAGTCCGGCAATCAGCCTGGCGCGTTCGATCCGATAGACCGCCTCGATTGCCCGATGGGTGTCGTCCGCTGCCATGCCCGCCTTGTCCGCGAAATGCGCCGGCGAGGCAAGCATGGCAACGAAACGGCGGCCTTATTCGCCCGCCATCTTCTCGGTGATCCGCTCATATCGCTCGGTGGCTTCGGGGGTAAGCACCTCGCTGAAATCCTCCATTTCATAGAAGGGACGGATTTCCAGATCGCTCGGCCCCGGCATCGGATTGGGGCAACGCTTGGCCCAGGCAACCGCCTCGTCCATGTCCTTGACTTCCCAGATCCAATAACCCGCGACCAGTTCACGTGCCTCCGCAAACGGACCGTCGATCACCGTGCGGCTGGCGCCGTCGAAGTGGATCCGCTTGCCGTGCGACGACGGCTTCAGCCCGTCGCCCGCGACCATCACGCCGGCGTTGACCAGTTCCTCGTTGAACTTGCCCATCGCATCGAACATTTCCTGCATTTCTTCGACCGGACCCAAGCCCTTTTCGCTGTCCTCGGTCGCCTTGACGAATACCATCACGCGCATTGATCTTCTCCTCATTGGCGGGGCCAACAGCGGCCTCCTATGCTGACGACGAACGAACCCGGCCAGAATCGACAAATGGGCAAAAAAATATTCGGCGCGCAACTGACGGTATCGCCGACCATAGGCGCTGCCGCGACCTGCGGGATCGCCGCTGCCTATCATGCGGCCTTGATCAGCGATCCCGGCGTCGAAAAGCGCTGGCGATATTCATGCGGTGACAAGCCGATCAGGCGGTGGAACAGCTTGCGGAACGCCGCGGCATCCTCATACCCCACGCTCCACGCAATCTGATCGACCGTGCGCCGCGTAAACTCCAGCAGCTCGCGCGCCTTGCCGACGCGCAGATGCTGGACATATTCGACCGGGGTCATGCCCGTCGCCGCCTTGAAGCGCCGCTGAAAGGTCCGCTCCTCCATCCCTGCCTCGCCCGCCATCTCGGCGACCGCGACGGGACCGGCGCCGCGCGCCTGCAACCAATGCTGGACCTTCAGGATCGGTTCGTCGCCGTGGGTCATCGCCGGTGCGAAGCTCGCGTAATTTTTCTGCTCGCGTCCCGACGGATCGATCAGCAGGAAGCGCGCTGTTTCGATCATCACCGTCGGGCCGAGCAGGCGCTCGACGATACGCAGACCCAGGTCGGTCCACGCCATCAGCCCGCCCGCGGTGACGATGTCGCCGTCATCGACGACCATCCGGTCGGCCTCCATCCGCACATCAGGAAAGCGGCGCCGGAACTCCTCGGCAAAAAACCAGTGCGTCGTCGCTGGGCGCCCCGCGAGCAACCCCGTCGCGGCGAGGGCAAAGGCGCCACCGCAGTTCGACGCAAGCACCGCGCCGTGCGCGTGCCGGTCGAGCAGCCAGTGCGCATAGGGCTCGACCTCGCCCGGCTCGAGCAGCTTGTGCAGGCTGCCCGGCACGATTAGCACCGCCGGCGAATTGTCGGCCGCTTCGTCAGGATGGCTGTCGCGGCACCGCGCAAAGCCCCCCGCCTCCTGCAATCGCCAGTGGCTGACGCGCACCGGACGCCGCCCATGCTCGACGGCAAAGCGGCCCGCGACGTCGAAAAGATCGGTGATGCCGTGGATCATCCCCATCTGGCAGTCGGGATAGATCATCAATCCGACCTCGATCATCGGCACAATGGCCGCGTCGGGCAGCGTCAGCTTGGGCATATCGGCTCCTTTGTCGGAATCAGCCCGGATAATGTCGTGTCCGCCAATCCCGCGCAAGCGCGGTCCGTCCTATTTCCATCGCATCGGGACGGACACGCCGCCCCTCCAGACTGAAAGGAACTACGACATGACCAGCATCACGACCAAGGACGGCACCAACATCTTCTTCAAGGACTGGGGTCCGCGGGATGGGCAGCCGATCATCTTCTCGCACGGCTGGCCGCTCAGCGCCGACGCCTGGGACGCCCAGATGGTGTTCTTCGCCAATCAGGGTTTCCGCACCATCGCCCACGACCGCCGCAGCCACGGCCGTTCGGATCAGGTGTGGGACAACAATAATATGGATCGATACGCCGACGACCTCGCCGAACTGATCGAACAGCTCGACCTGAGAGACGTCATCCTCGTCGGCCACTCGACCGGCGGCGGCGAGGTCACCCGTTACATCGGCCGGCATGGCACGGGCCGCGTCGCCAGGATCGCGCTGATCGGCGCGGTTCCACCGCTGATGCTCAAGACCGAAGCCAATCCCGGCGGCCTGCCGCTCGACGTTTTCGACGGCATCCGCAAGGCCACCTTCGATAACCGCCCGCAATTCTTCAAGGATCTGACGATTCCCTTCTACGGCTATAACCGCGACGGCGCGGTGGTCAGCGAAGCGGTCCGCGACGAATTTGTGCGGCAGGGCATGATGGGCGGGCTCAAGGGCCAGCTCGACAGCATCCGCGCCTTTTCGGAAAGCGACTTCAACGAGGATCTGAAGAAGTTCGACAAGCCGACGCTCGTCCTTCACGGCGACGACGATCAGATCGTGCCCGTCGATGCCTCGGCCCGCGCCACGGTGAAGATCGTCAAGCAGGCGGTGCTCAAAATCTACGAAGGCGCCGACCATGGCCTGACCGTCACCCATCAGGACCGGTTCAACGCCGACCTTCTGGATTTCATCAACAGCTGATACGATGGGGCGCGGTCCAGCCGGATCGCGCCCCTCCTGCATCAAGGAGACGCATCATGACCCAGCAAACCTTCCTCATCACCGGCGCGTCGGACGGCATCGGCGCCGTCTATGCCAATCGCCTTGCGCGCCGCGGCCATAATCTGATCCTCGTCGCCCGCCGTGCCGACAAGCTTGCCGAGCTGGCCCACCGGCTGCGCGGCGAGACCGGCGTATCCGTCGACGTCATCGCCGCCGACCTCTCCAACGCCGACGACCTCTCGCGCGTCGAAACCCGCCTGCGGACCGATGATGCGATCACCGGCCTGATCAACAACGCGGGGATTGCCGGGGAGACCAGCTTCGTCGAAGCCGACCCCGCGCAGCTGACCGCGCTGATCAACCTCAACATCCTGACCGTGACGCGGCTCGCCGCAGCCATAGCGCCCCGGCTTGCTGCGAAGGGCAGCGGGGCGATCATCAACATCAGCTCGGTAACCGCCCTGATCCCCGATGGCTTCACCGCCGCCTATCCGGCCAGCAAGGCCTATGTGCTGGCGTTCAGCGAAGCCTTGCAAGCCGAACTCGGCGCCAAAGGCGTGCGGATCCAGGCGGTGCTGCCGGGGGCGACCCGCACCCCGATCTGGACCGAGGAGCAACTGGCGGGTCTTCCTGCCGGAATCGTGATGGACGTGGACGACATGGTCGATGCGGCGCTCGCCGGTTTCGACGCGGGCGAAGTCGTCACCATCCCCGCGCTCCCCGACATGGACGATTATGACGCTTATATCGCGGCTCGCGCGGCGCTCCGTCCCAACCTCTCGCTGGCGCAGCCCGCGCCGCGTTATCTTTGAAGGAGGCGTGCGATGATCCTCGGCCTCACCATTGCGCAGTTCACCGCGCTCCATGTCGCGATCAGCCTGATCGGCATCGTCGCGGGGCTGATCGCCCTCCCCGCCTTCGCGCGCGGGCGCCTGTTCCGCCGGACCACCGACATCTTCCTGTGGGCGACGCTGCTGACCAGCCTGACCGGCTTCCTCTTTCCCATCGTCGCTTTTACTCCGGCACTCGGCGTGGGCATCCTCTCGACGCTGATCCTCGTCGCCAGCTTCGCGGCTTATTACGGCCGCAAGCTCGTCGGCCGTGCGGCGGCGGTCTACGCGATCAGCGCCACCGCCGCGCTCTATCTCAACCTGTTCGTGTTGGTGGTTCAATCGTTCCTGAAGGTCCCGGCGCTCAATGCGCTCGCGCCCAACGGCACCGAACCGCCGTTCGTAGCGGCGCAGGCCGCGCTGCTGCTGGCCGCCATCGCGTTCGGCTATATCGCGCTCCGATCGAGCCGCCGCGTCGCGATCTGACCGCTCAGCACCCACGCCAAAGAAAAAGCCCCGCCGGATCGCTCCGGCGGGGCTTTTCTGTGGCCCACGGCCGCGAGGCGATCAGGCCTCGCTGTCGCCTTCGGGACGTTCCTCGACCATCACATCGTCGGTCGTGAAGTCTTCGCCCTGCACCTTGCCCAGCGGATCGTCGCCGATAGCCGCTTCGGGGCCCTGCGCCAGTTCGGCCGCATGTTCCTCGGCAGCGGTCGCCGGAGCGATCAGATGCTCCTGGTTCGCGGCGCGCATCGCGGCGCGCAGCGCGGCATCCTTCGACGAGGCGGTGACGCGAACACGGTTCATGGCCGCGCCGGTACCCGCCGGGATGAGGCGGCCGACGATGACATTTTCCTTGAGGCCCTGCAGCGAGTCGATCTTGCCCTGCACCGACGCTTCGGTGAGGACGCGGGTCGTTTCCTGGAAGGACGCTGCCGAAACGAAGCTGCGCGTTTGCAGGCTCGCCTTGGTGATGCCGAGGAGGACCGGACGGCCTTCGGCCGGCTTGCCATTCTTCGGCAGCTTGGCGTTATATTCCATCATCTCCAGATAATCGAGCTGCTCGCCCGGCAGCAGCGTGGTGTCGCCGCCGTCGGTGATCTCGACCTTCTGCAGCATCTGGCGAACGATCACCTCGATGTGCTTGTCGTTGATCTTCACGCCCTGGAGTCGATAGACTTCCTGGATTTCCGCGACCAGATATTCGGCCAGCGCCTCGACGCCCATGACATCGAGAATGTCGTGCGGGTTCGGCGAGCCCGAAATCAGCGCATCGCCGCGCTTGACCATGTCGCCTTCCTGCACTTCCAGCACCTTCGACTTGGGGATCAGATATTCGATCGGATCGCCTTCTTCCGGAACGATCGCGATCTTGCGCTTCGCCTTGTAATCCTTGACGAATTCAATGCGGCCGCTGATCTTCGCGATAACGCTGTTGTCCTTCGGAATGCGCGCTTCGAACAGCTCGGCAACACGCGGCAGACCGCCGGTGATGTCGCGCGTCTTCGACGCTTCGCGGCTGACGCGCGCCAGCACGTCGCCCGCCTGCACCGTCTGACCGTCCTCGACCGACAGCATCGTGCCCACCGCGAGCAGATAGCGCGCGGCTTCGCCCGACTGATCGTCGAGCAAGGTCAGGCGCGGCTGCAGGTCTTCCTTCTTGGCGCGGCCCGCCGAACGATATTCGATCACGACGCGCTGGGCGATGCCCGTCGCTTCGTCGACCTGTTCGACCAGCGTCTTGCCATCCAGCAAGTCCTGATATTTCACGACGCCCTGCTTTTCGGTGATGAGCGGCATGGTGAACGGATCCCATTCGGCAATCCGGTCGCCCTTCTTCACCTTCTCACCGTCCTTGTGCATGATCTGCGCACCATAGGGCAGCTTGTGTGAAGCGCGTTCGCGGCCTTCGCTGTCGATGATCGCGATTTCGCCCGAACGCGACAGCGCCAGACGGCGGCCGCGCTGGTCGACGATCGTCGCCATATCGCGATATTCGATCGTGCCGTCCGAAATCGCTTCGGCGTTCGACTGCTCGTTGACCTGCGCCGCACCACCGATGTGGAAGGTCCGCATCGTCAGCTGCGTGCCGGGTTCACCGATCGACTGCGCGGCGATAACGCCGACAGCTTCACCAATGTTCACCGGCGTACCGCGTGCAAGGTCGCGGCCATAGCATTTGCCGCAGACACCCAGCGTCGCTTCGCAGACCAGCGGCGACCGGATCTTGACCGACTGGACTTCGGCGTCCTCGATCCGCTGCGTCGTCGGCTCGTCGAGCAGCGTGCCCACAGGCGCGATGACATTGCCGTCCTTGTCGACGACATCTTCGAGCGTCGTGCGGCCAAGGATGCGCTCGCCCAGCGAGGCGATCGTCGAACCGCCCTGGATGATCGCGCGCATTTCCATGCCGCGGGTCGTGCCGCAATCTTCCTCGATCACGACGCAATCCTGCGACACGTCGACCAGACGGCGGGTCAGATACCCCGAGTTCGCCGTCTTGAGCGCCGTATCAGCAAGGCCCTTGCGCGCACCGTGCGTCGAGTTGAAATACTCGAGAACGGTCAGGCCTTCCTTGAAGTTCGAGATGATCGGCGTTTCGATGATCTCGCCCGACGGCTTGGCCATCAGACCGCGCATACCCGCGAGCTGCTTCATCTGCGCTTGGCTGCCACGGGCACCCGAATGCGCCATCATATAGATGGAGTTGATCGGAGCCAGACGGCCGTCGGGCAGCTTCGGCGTTGCGCGGATTTCGTCCATCATCGCGTTCGCGACCTTGTCACCGCACTGCGACCAGGCATCGATCGCCTTGTTGTACTTTTCCTGCTGCGTGATCAGGCCGTCCTGATACTGCTGCTCGAAATCCTTCACCAGCGCGCGGGTTTCGTCGACCATCCCTTCCTTCGAGGCCGGAATGATCATGTCATCCTTGCCGAACGAGATGCCCGCCTTGAACGCGTTGCGGAAGCCCAGCGCCATGATGGCGTCGGCGAACAGCACCGTCTCCTTCTGGCCGGTGTGGCGATAGACCTGGTCGATCACGTCGCCGATTTCCTTCTTGGTCAGAAGGCGGTTGACAACGTCGAAGGGCACCGTGTGCGACTTCGGCAGGCATTCGCCGATCAGCATACGGCCCGGCGTGGTTTCGAACCGCTTCAGATACTCATTGCCCTGCTCGTCGGTCTGCGGGACGCGGCTGATGACCTTCGAGTGCAGCGTGACCGCCCCGATGTGCAGCGCCTGATGGACTTCGGCCATGTCGGCGAGCAACATGCCTTCGCCCGGCTCGCCTTCGCGCTCCAGCGACAGATAATAGAGACCAAGCACCATGTCCTGCGACGGCACGATAATCGGCTTGCCGTTCGCGGGGCTGAGGATGTTGTTGGTCGACATCATCAGCACGCGCGCTTCGAGCTGCGCTTCCAGCGACAGCGGCACGTGAACCGCCATCTGGTCACCGTCGAAGTCGGCGTTGAACGCGGCGCAGACCAGCGGGTGCAGCTGGATCGCCTTGCCTTCGATCAGCACGGGCTCGAACGCCTGAATGCCCAGGCGGTGGAGCGTCGGCGCGCGGTTCAGCAGGACCGGGTGCTCGCGAATGACTTCGTCGAGGATGTCCCAGACTTCCTTGCGTTCCTTTTCGACCCACTTCTTCGCCTGCTTCAGGGTCATCGACAGACCCTTGGCGTCGAGGCGCGCATAGATGAATGGCTTGAACAGCTCGAGCGCCATCTTCTTCGGCAGGCCGCACTGGTGCAGCTTGAGTTCAGGGCCGGTCACGATGACCGAACGACCCGAATAGTCGACGCGCTTGCCGAGCAGGTTCTGACGGAAGCGGCCCTGCTTGCCCTTCAGCATGTCGGACAGCGACTTCAGCGGACGCTTGTTGGCGCCGGTGATCGTGCGGCCGCGGCGGCCGTTATCGAACAGCGCGTCGACCGCTTCCTGCAACATGCGCTTTTCGTTGCGGACGATGATGTCCGGCGCGCGCAGTTCCATCAGCCTTTTCAGACGATTGTTGCGGTTGATCACGCGGCGATAGAGGTCGTTGAGATCCGAGGTCGCGAAGCGGCCGCCGTCGAGCGGCACCAGCGGGCGCAGTTCGGGCGGGATCACGGGGACGACTTCCAGGATCATCCACTCGGGACGGTTGCCCGAATCGATGAAGCTCTCGACGACCTTCAGGCGCTTGATGATCTTCTTGGGCTTGAGCTCCGACTTGGTGGTCGCAAGCTCTTCCATCAGGTCGACGCGTTCCTGCTCCAGATCGAGATTTTCGAGCAGAACGCGGATCGCCTCGGCGCCGATGCCGGCCGAGAAGGCGTCTTCGCCATATTCGTCCTGCGCGTCGAGCAGTTCGTCTTCGGTCAGCAACTGGAACTTCTCGAGCGGGGTCAGGCCCGGCTCAAGGACGATATAGGCTTCGAAATACAGCACGCGCTCGAGCTGCTTCAGCTGCATGTCGAGCAGCAGGCCGATGCGCGAGGGCAGCGACTTCAGGAACCAGATGTGTGCGACGGGCGCGGCGAGCTCGATATGGCCCATGCGCTCGCGGCGGACCTTGGTCACCGTGACTTCGACACCGCATTTCTCGCAGACGATGCCCTTGTATTTCATGCGCTTGTACTTGCCGCACAGGCATTCATAATCCTTGATCGGACCGAAGATGCGCGCGCAGAACAGGCCGTCACGCTCGGGCTTGAACGTGCGATAGTTGATCGTTTCGGGCTTCTTGATCTCGCCGAACGACCACGAGCGGATGCGTTCCGGGCTCGCGATGCCGATCTTGATCATGTCGAAGGTTTCGGGCTTCGCGACCGGGTTCATGAAGTTGGTAAGCTGGTTCATATATCTGCTCCATCTTCCCCTCCCGCGCGGCGGCGGGAGGGGTGAGGAAAAATCTTATTCGGCGGCTTCGGGAAGGGCTTCCGGACCTTCGTCATCTTCGTCCGCATAGGACGAAAGCTCGACGTTGAGGCCCAGCGAGCGCATTTCCTTGACGAGCACGTTGAAGCTTTCGGGAATGCCGGCCTCGAAAGTGTCGTCGCCCTTGACGATCGCTTCGTAAACCTTGGTGCGGCCGATCACGTCGTCGGACTTCACCGTCAGCATTTCCTGGAGCGTGTACGCTGCGCCATAGGCCTGGAGCGCCCAGACCTCCATTTCACCGAAGCGCTGGCCGCCGAACTGCGCCTTACCGCCCAGCGGCTGCTGGGTAACAAGCGAGTACGGCCCGATCGAACGCGCGTGGATCTTGTCGTCAACAAGGTGATGGAGCTTCAGCATATAGATGTAGCCCACGGTCACCTTGCGGTCGAACTTGTCGCCGGTGCGGCCGTCATACAGGTCCGACTGGCCCGATTCATCGAGCCCCGCCAGCGCCAGCATGTTCGACACATCGGCTTCCTTCGCGCCGTCGAACACCGGCGTGGCGAACGGCACGCCGACCTTCAGGTTCGACGCCAGCTCGACGATGCTTTCGGCATCGCGCGCGCGGATGTCGTCCAGATATTCGGCGCCATAGACATGCTCGAGCTGTTCCCTGACCGCTTCGGGCATCTGTCCGCCGGTCGCGTCGGGGTTGGCGTCGCGCCAATCCTCCAGCGCCTGCGTGACCTGCCGCCCCAGGCCGCGCGAAGCCCAGCCAAGGTGCGTTTCCAGGATCTGTCCGACGTTCATGCGCGATGGCACGCCCAGCGGGTTGAGCACGATGTCGACCGGCGTCCCGTCTTCGAGGAACGGCATGTCCTCGTTCGGCAGGATACGGCTGATGACGCCCTTGTTGCCGTGACGGCCGGCCATCTTGTCGCCCGGCTGCAGCTTGCGCTTCACTGCGACGAAGACCTTGACCATCTTGAGCACGCCCGGCGCCAGTTCGTCGCCGCGCTGCAGCTTTTCGACGCGGTCTTCATACTTCGCGTTGATCCGCTTGATCGCGTCGTCATACTGCGCCTTGATCGCTTCCAACGCCGTCTGGGCATTGTCCTCGACCACCGCGAGCTTCCACCAGTCGGCGCGGTCGAGTTCGACCAGCATCTCTTCGGTGACGACGTCGCCCTTCTTCAGGCCCTTCGGCACCGCGCTGGTCGTCTGACCGATCAGCAGGTCTTTCAGGCTGGAGAAGGTCGCGCGGTTGAGGATCGCGCGCTCGTCGTCGGCGTCCTGCTTCAGCCGCTCGATCTCCTCGCGTTCGATCGCGATCGCGCGCTCGTCCTTGTCGATACCGTGGCGGTTGAACACGCGGACCTCGACGACGGTGCCCGACACGCCGGGTGGCAGGCGGAGCGAGGTGTCGCGCACGTCGCTGGCCTTTTCGCCGAAGATCGCGCGCAGCAGCTTTTCTTCCGGCGTCATCGGCGATTCACCCTTGGGGGTGATCTTGCCGGCCAGAATGTCGCCCGGGCCGACTTCGGCGCCGATATAGACGATGCCCGCTTCGTCGAGGTTGCGCAGCGCTTCCTCGCCGACGTTCGGGATGTCGCGCGTGATGTCTTCGGGGCCAAGGCGCGTGTCGCGCGCGGTGACTTCAAATTCCTCGATGTGGATCGAGGTGAAGACGTCGTCCTTCACGATGCGTTCGCTGATGAGGATCGAGTCCTCATAGTTATAGCCGTTCCACGGCATGAACGCGACGAGCACATTCTTGCCGAGTGCCAGTTCGCCAAGTTCGGTCGACGGACCGTCGGCGATGATGTCGCCGGCGCGGACCACATCGCCCACCTTCACCAGCGGACGCTGGTTGATGCAGGTGTTCTGGTTCGACCGCTGGAACTTCTGCAGGCGATAGATGTCGACGCCCGACTTGCCGGGTTCAACCATGTCGGTCGCACGAATAACGATACGCGTCGCATCGACCTGGTCGATCACGCCGCCGCGGCGCGCGGCGATGGCCGCGCCCGAATCGCGGGCAACCGTCTCTTCCATGCCGGTGCCGACCACAGGCGCTTCGGCCCGCAGCAACGGAACCGCCTGACGCTGCATGTTCGAACCCATCAGCGCGCGGTTTGCGTCATCGTTTTCCAGGAACGGGATCAGCGATGCCGCAACCGAAACCAGCTGCTTCGGCGACACGTCCATCAGCGTGATCTGCTCACGGGGCGCCATCAGGAACTCGCCCGCTTCGCGCGCCGAGATCAGCTCGTCGATGAAGCTGCCGTCGGGGTTGAGGTCGGCGTTCGCCTGCGCAACGGTGTGCTTCTGCTCTTCCATCGCCGAAAGGTAGACGACTTCGTTGGTCACCTTGCCGTCGACGATCTTGCGATACGGCGTTTCGATAAAGCCATATTTGTTCACGCGCGCGAAGGTGGCGAGGCTGTTGATCAGACCGATATTCGGGCCTTCGGGCGTTTCGATCGGACAGATACGGCCATAGTGCGTCGGGTGGACGTCGCGCACTTCGAAGCCAGCGCGTTCGCGGGTCAGACCGCCGGGCCCGAGCGCCGAAACGCGACGCTTGTGCGTCACTTCGGACAGCGGGTTGGTCTGGTCCATGAACTGCGAGAGCTGCGACGAGCCGAAGAATTCGCGCACCGCGGCGACCGCAGGCTTCGCGTTGATCAGGTCGTTCGGCATCACCGTCGACACATCGACCGAGCTCATGCGCTCCTTCACGGCGCGCTCCATGCGGAGCAGGCCGACGCGATACTGGTTTTCAAGCAATTCGCCGACCGAACGGACGCGGCGGTTGCCAAGGTTGTCGATGTCGTCGATTTCGCCCTTGCCGTCCTTCAGGTTTACCAGTTCCTTGACGACGGCGAGGATGTCCTCGCTGCGCAGCGTGGTGACCGTGTCCTCGGCATCAAGGCCCAGGCGCATGTTGAGCTTGACGCGGCCGACCGCCGACAGGTCGTACCGCTCGGGGTCGAAGAACAGGCCGCCGAACAAGGCTTCGGCGGTTTCGCGCGTCGGCGGCTCGCCGGGGCGCATGACGCGGTAGATGTCGCTCAGCGCCTGGTCGCGATCCTCGGCCTTGTCGGCCTTCAGCGTGTTGCGGATCCAGGGACCGGTGTTGTTGTGGTCGATGTCGAGCAGGACCAGCTTGTCGATGCCCGCCGCGTCGAGCTTTTCGAGATTCTCGGCCGACACTTCGTCGCCCGCTTCGATGTAGATCTCGCCGGTCGACTCGTTGATGAGGTCATAGGCCGAGTAACGGCCGAAGATTTCCTCGGTCGGGATCAGCAGCGTGTCGAGACCGTCCTTCGCCGCCTTGTTGGCAAGGCGCGGGCTGATCTTGTGACCCGCGGCAAAGACGACTTCGCCGGTCTTGGCGTCGACCACGTCGAACGCGGGCTTCGACCCGCGCCAGTTTTCGACGACGAACGGGACTTTCCAGCCATTTTCGGCACGCTCGAACACCAGGCGGTCATAGAAATGGTTGAGGATCTCCTCGCCCGTCATGCCCAGCGCGTACAGCAGGCTGGTGACCGGCAGCTTGCGCTTGCGATCGATGCGGACGTTGACGATGTCCTTGGCGTCGAATTCGAAATCGAGCCACGAGCCGCGATAGGGGATCACGCGCGCGGCGAACAGGAACTTGCCCGACGAGTGGGTCTTGCCGCGGTCATGGTCGAAGAGCACACCCGGCGAACGGTGCATCTGCGACACGATAACGCGCTCGGTGCCGTTGACGAAGAAGGTGCCGTTCTCGGTCATGAGCGGCATGTCGCCCATGTAAACGTCCTGCTCCTTGATATCGAGGACCGAGCGGGTGTCGGTTTCGCTGTCGACTTCAAAGACGATCAGGCGCAGCGTGACCTTCATCGGCGCCGCATAGGTGATGCCGCGCTGACGGCATTCTTCGACGTCATATTTCGGCGCTTCGAGTTCGTAGTGAACGAAGTCGAGCTCGGCGGTGCCGGCGAAATCGCGGATCGGAAACACGCTGCGCAGCGTCTTTTCAAGACCCGAAACATAACCGATCGACGGATCCGAACGCAGGAACTGCTCATAGGATTCGCGCTGCACCTCGATGAGGTTGGGCATTTCCACCGCTTCGTGGATATTGCCGAACAGCTTGCGGATTCGCTTGGTCGCGGTTGCTTCGAGGGCCTGGCCCACCGACTTCGCCTTGGTCGCCATAAGTGATTGTCTCGCCTTGATAAAATAACTCGCGGACGCGATAGAGACGCAAAAAGGCCGCAGGCAACCGTTGCCGGTTTACCGCAGCTTCTTGACGCATCTCGAAATCCCCGCCGCCCTATCCGTACAGCCTGCCGCGCAAAGTCAGGCTCTATCTCGGACGATGGGGGTTGAAAGCCATATAGGATTTGGCGCGCGGCAAGTCAACGCCGCGCCCCCTTGCACTGATCCTGCAAATGCGGCACAACTTTACGTGAACGTAAAGGTAAAGCCCCAGCGAGAGGATATTTCCCCATGACCGACCTGCCCGCTTTCGACACGATCAAGCTCGACTGCGCCGATGCCGTCGCGACGATCACGCTCAACCGCCCCGATCGGCTCAATTCGATGCCGCCGGAGATGGCCGACGAGATCCGCGCCGCGCTCGATCACCTGCCCGCCCTCGGCGCGCGCGCACTGCTCATCACGGGCGAAGGCCGCGGCTTTTGTTCGGGCGCCGATCTGGCGGGCGACCGGTCGGGCGGCGCGGTCGGCGGCGGCGCGCGGAGCCGCAATGCGCTTCGCGGGCATTACAACCCGATGCTGCTCGCGCTCGCCAACCTCGACATCCCCGTCGTCGTCGCAGTCAACGGCCCGGCGGCGGGGGTGGGATGCAGTTTCGCGCTGTCGGGCGATTTCACCATCGCGGGCAAAAGCGCCTATTTCCTTCAGGCCTTCGTCAACATCGGCCTTGTCCCCGACGGCGGTTCGTCGTGGCTGCTGCCACGCTTGATCGGTGTGCCGCGCGCGTTGCAGATGATGATGCTCGGCGAAAAGATCAGCGCCGATCAGGCCGCCGACTGGGGCATGATCTATAAATGCGTCGACGATGCCGAGCTGATGACCGAGGCCAGGTCACTCGCAACGCATCTTGCGAACGGCCCGACGATCGCGCTGGGCACGATGCGCAAGATACTGCGCGAAGGGCTGTCGCAGGATTTCTCGAACACCCTCGACGCCGAAGCCATGGGCCAGTTCATCGCCGGCAACTCCGCCGACGCGATGGAAGGCATCATGGCGTTCCAGCAGAAGCGCAAGACCGAGTTCAAGGGGAAATAGTCACCCTCAAATTCCGTTCGTGTCGAGCGAAGTCGAGACACCCCGAAGGCAAGCGCAAAGCCGAGGGGCATCTCGACTTCGCTCGATGCGAACGGCGTGTGACTTAATGCCTTTTGCCTACTCCGCTGCTTCCTCCACCATCACCTTCTTGTAAATGCTGGATTTCGGATAGGAGCAGATCCGCATCACCATCGGCTCGAAAAACTCCAGCGGCTCGCTGTCGTAATCGGGGTCGAATGCCGGCGCGTCATATTTTTCGCAGAATTCGGCGCACGCGGCATAATAGGGATGATCCTTGAACTGCTCGCGCATGTCGCGGTCCAGGCCAATGTAATGAAAGAAATAATGGCCCTGAAAAATGCCGTGGTGCTGGACGATCCACAGATTTTCCTCGGACAGAAACGGCTTCAGGATCGCCGCCGCGACGTCGGGGTGATTGAATGCGCCGAGCGTGTCGCCGATGTCGTGAAGCAGCGCCATCACGACATATTCCTCGTCGCGGCCATCCCTGTGCGCTCTGGTAGCCGTCTGCAGGCAATGTTCGAGCCGGTCGACCGGAAATCCTCCATAATCGCCGCCGAGCAGCTTCAGATGGTCGAGGATGCGCTTGCCATTCTGCGGCGCGAACAGCTTTTGCTCGCGCGCGATGATGTCCCAGTCTTCCTGCGTTCCGTCGATCATCGAACGGAAGCTCGCATGATCATGCGTCATCTCGGTCATGGCAGCCTCTCCTGATTTTGACGCCAGTCTATCCTATCCGTTGTTATTTGCAACGTTATAGGCCTTGACTTCGTCCTGCGTCAGGCAGCGCCGCGTCGATTTGTCCTCGGCATTTTCGATCGCCTTTTGCCGGTACATCACTTCGGTCAACAGCTTGCGCGACACGCCCATGCGGATCAGGAAATCATTGTCCTCGCTGGCAAGCAACGCCGCATCCTGTTCGATGTCGCCGATCAACTCGCGCGTCGCGTCGGTGCCCATCGCGACGCTCATGTCGATCGACTGGCGATCGCCGGTGCGCGTAAACATATGGACGATGAAGAGCCCGCCCGGGTCGACGATCCGCGGCTGGCCGCCCATGAAGACGAAATTGCACGCACTGAAGCACGCCCAGCCCGCCGGGATTCGCGTCGTGAGCCCGAAATTGGAACGGATGACGCGCCCTGCCGCATTGCCGGCGCGCGCATCGCCGCCCGGCGACCGCAGCCATATTTCGCCGACGTCGGGATTGGCGGCGAGTGCGGCCTTGAGCCTGTCAGGCAGCCCGGTATCGATCCGCCCCTCGGCCAGCAGAACCTTTGCGCCGTTTTTTACCACCGGCGTCAGTTTCATCGTGGAGTTCGCCGACCAGTCGGGGTTCAGCGGACAGGTCGGATTCGCAGGATCGATCGCCGGTTTTGCCGCTCCGGTCAGGCAGGCGGCGACGCCCGCAAGCGCGGCAATACGAACGAATTTATGCCGCAAGGACATAGCGCGCCTGGCCCGGCCCCTTGCACATGCGCTTCGACACGCGCGTTTCCTCGCCTTCGACAATGATGATGTCAGTGATGTTCATGCATTGCGTGCCGTCGGCCAGTTCATTCTTGGCGGCCACGGTCGACGACCCGCTGACATTCGCGCGTGTCTCGCTCGTCCAGTTCGCGGTCGCCCCGACCTCCTCGCCGCGGGTGACTTCTTCCGTCGCGGCGGCGGCCTGAACCTGCTCGGCGGGATCGAGGCGGCAGGCGATGGCGTCGGTCAGCGTGCCGCTGACCTCCGAAATCGGCACATAGCTGTAAACGCCCGCCTTGCTCGCGGCGTCGCCGACGGCATCGTTGATGACATTGCCCAGGATGTTGCGGCCGATACTGCTCCCCTTCTTGCCCTTCGGGCAGCCGCCGTTACCCTCCTCGCTGGGAGTCGGCGCGGGCGTCGTCACCTTGCGCAGAAGGCCGCCGAACTGGGCGTGGGCGGGCGCGATCGCGAGCAGGCAGGTTGCCAGAACGGCCGGGGTCGCCAGGAATTTATGCATGATCTCTATACCTGTTCCGCGCCCGAAACCGGGCAGTTGCGCGATCCCTTTATCGGCGAACCATGCCACTCGCTGTGATTTTCATCAACCGTGCAACTAATCTCATCCAGACAGGTTGAATTAAGGTCGATTATATCACAGTAACGCGTCATGCTCTCGCAAAAGACCCGCTATACCATCCGCGCGTTCCAGCATCTTGCCGACCATTGGGGCAAGGGGCAGGTCCAGCTGGCGGATATTGCCGAGGCGCAGAATATTCCGCCGAAATTCCTGACCGTCATCCTGTCCGAAATGGCGCGCGAGGGACTGCTGATTTCGCAGCGCGGCCGCGACGGCGGCTACCAGCTCGCCCTGCCGCCGGTCGACATCAGCTACGGCGATCTCGTCCGCCTGACGCGCGGGTCGCTGGCGCTCGTCCCCTGCGCATCGCGCAACGCGCACGAACATTGCAAGAATTGCCTGCCCGAAGCCGAATGCCGGCTGCGCAGCCTGATGCTGAAGGTACGCGACGACACCGCCTCGATCCTCGACCGCATCACGCTCGCCGACCCGATTGCACTGGAACCGGTGTTTGAGGAGCTGGCGGGGTAGAGGATGGTTCGCGCGAAGGCGGCCTCAATTTTGCCGTCTGAAAACGACCGGAAACCGCCTTCTCCATCATCGTCATCCCGGACTTGATCCGGGATCCATAGCCGCGTCGTCGTGGTGGATCCCGGATCAAGTCCGGGATGACGAACAGCTGGAAACGACCGATAGCGGACATTTTCTCCTCCCTGTGGCGCAGCCATGGGGAGGGGGACCGCCGCCGCAGGCGGTGGTGGAGGGGCCGCGGCGTCGGCGCCAAAGCCCCTCCGTCAGCGCTTCGCGCTGCCACCTCCCCATGGCTTCGCCACAGGGAGGATTCAGCGGCAGCTCACCACCCCAAAAACCGCCCTCACCGCCGCGCATTCCCCCCCCATCGCGAGCAATAAAAAAGGCCCGCTTGCGCGGGCCTCTTTGAAAATGGTGGAGCCTAGCGGGATCGAACCGCTGACCTCCTGCATGCCATGCAGGCGCTCTCCCAGCTGAGCTAAGGCCCCGTGCCATTTCGTCGCGCGCCTGGGCGTCGCGACCGGGACGCCGCCTTTAGCAGCGCCGCCGGGTGATGCAAGGGGCCAAATCGCCTTTCAACGATTTTTTGCCTCTCGCCAAAAGCCTCAGCTTTCGTCGTCCTCGTCGTCGCCGGTGGCGACGCCCAGATCGTCGTCGCCGCCAAGATCGACGTCATTGTCGGGCGAATCGCTGTCCTCGTCGACATCGACGTCCAGATCCAGATCCTCGTCGGCCGCGACATCCTCCTTGGCGACCTTGCCCGGCTTTTCGGCCTCTTCGAACGGCATCGGCTGCTTCGATTTCAGCACCGATTCCGGAATCCACGAATAACCGCAGTTGATGCAGCTGACCGGATCGTCCTTGGTCAGGTCATAGAATC
Source organism: Sphingopyxis sp. TUF1 (assembly GCF_036687315.1). Classification (NCBI taxonomy): domain Bacteria; kingdom Pseudomonadati; phylum Pseudomonadota; class Alphaproteobacteria; order Sphingomonadales; family Sphingopyxidaceae; genus Sphingopyxis; species Sphingopyxis kveilinensis. The sequence continues at coordinate 2,873,662 of NZ_CP144683.1, read as the reverse complement.
GCGTGGCGCATTTCGGGCAGCTGCGTTTCGTGCCCCATTCAGCCTTGATCATAAACGCCTCATAATCCTTTGGAAACAGGATAAAAATATCGGAAGAGCGACGGAAGCTGAATAGCTGCCCGTCAAATCGGGGTGCGCCTTGCCAGATTGCAAGGCCGCTGTCAAAAGCCGCACGCCATGACCGATCAAACCGCCACCCCGCGCAGCTTTTCCGCCTCCGTTCCGCTGACCGGAACAATCGCTATCCCCGGCGACAAGAGCATCTCGCATCGTGCGTTGATGCTATCGGCGCTGGCCTTGGGCGAAAGCCGCGTTACCGGCCTTCTCGAAGGGCATGACGTACTCGCGACCGCTGCGGCGATGCACGCAATGGGCGCGTCGATCGAGCGCCGCGACGACGGCGAGTGGCGTATCCACGGTGTCGGCGTCGGCGGGTTGCTCCAACCGAAAGCTGCGCTCGACATGGGGAACAGCGGCACCTCGACGCGCCTGCTGATGGGCCTCGTCGCCAGCCATCCGATCACCGCAACCTTCATCGGCGACGCCAGCCTGTCGGGGCGGCCGATGGGGCGCGTGATCGATCCGCTGAGCCAGATGGGCGCCGACATCACCGCGTCGCCCGGAGGCCGCCTCCCCCTCATGGTCCGCGGCCTCGCGCCCGCCATCCCCCTCGCCTATCGCCTGCCGATGGCGTCGGCGCAGGTGAAGAGCGCGGTGCTGCTCGCCGGCCTCAACGCGCCCGGCATCACCGAAGTCGTCGAACCTGTGCCGACGCGCGACCATAGCGAGCGGATGCTCCGCGGCTTCGGCGCCGATCTGACCGTCGATACCGATACCGACGGCACGCGGCATATCCGCATCCGCGGCGAGGCCGAGCTGATGCCGCAAGTCATCGCGGTCCCCGGCGACCCCTCCTCGGCGGCTTTCTTCATCGTCGCGGCCCTCATCGTGCCGGGCTCCGACGTCACAATCGCCAATGTCGGGCTCAACCCCACACGCGCCGGATTGATCGAGGTACTGAAGGCGATGGGCGGCGACATCGAATTGCTCGATGCGCGCGAAGTCGGCGGCGAACCCGTCGCCGACCTGCGCGTCCGTCACAGCGCGCTCAAGGGCATCGACGTCGACCCCGCCGTTGCGCCGAGCATGATCGACGAATTTCCGATCCTGTTCGTCGCCGCCGCGCTCGCCGACGGCCGCACGGTAACGACCGGCCTCGACGAGCTGCGCGTCAAGGAAAGCGACCGCCTGGCGGTGATGGCCGCGGGCCTTGCGGCAATCGGCGTGCGCGTCGAGGAACGCGAGGACGGCCTCGCCATCGAGGGCACCGGCGGCGACGCGCTGCCCGGCGGCGCAACCATCGCCGGCCACCTCGACCACCGCATCTGCATGAGCTTCGCCATCGCCGGCCTCGTCAGCAAGGCGCCGGTGACAATCGACGACATGGCCCCCGTTGCCACGAGCTTCCCCAATTTCGAGGCGCTGCTCACGGGATTGCAGCAATGATCATCGCCGTCGACGGCCCCACCGCCTCGGGCAAAGGCACGCTCGCGCGCCAGCTCGGCGATCATTTCGGCCTGCCGGTGCTCGATACCGGCCTCCTCTATCGCGCCGTCGGCTATCAGACGCAGCTCAACCACGGCGACCCCGACGACGCAGAAGACGCGCTCGCCGCGTGCGATTTCCCGGGCAGCCTGCTGGGCGACCCCGCGCTGCGATACGAATCCACCGGCGGCCTTGCCAGCCGCGTGTCGGTCCATCCGCAGGTTCGCGCCGCGCTGTTCCAGCGTCAGGTCGATTTCGCGAACCAGCCGGGCGGTGCTGTGCTCGACGGGCGCGACATCGGCACCGTCATCGCCCCGCACGCCGACGCGAAAATCTTCGTAACCGCAACCCCTAAGGAGCGCGCGCGGCGACGCCATGCCGAAATGCTCGCGCGCGGCGTCGACGTGAGCTTCGATGCGGTGCTGGCGGATGTACACGCCCGCGACGCGCGCGACACCGGACGCGCCGATGCCCCGCTGCTGCGCGCGCCCGACGCGCTGCTGCTCGATAACACACGGCTCGACAAGGACGCCGCGCTCGCGGCGGCGATCGCGTTCGTCGAGGAAAAGGTCCGGCGCCCCGGCTGATCTCGGGCAACGGGGCGCGATCGAGGGCACCCAGCCAGCTGTTTTCCGCCCGCCTCCGCGGGGGCAACGCTCATGGGCCTTTCACCTTGCTAATCCGCCGCTTTGCGCATATAGGCGCGCCGTCCGACGGGCATTCTGCCGGTCGAGGCACGGACAAGCCGCCGCTCGAACAGGAGCGCCGGGCGTGACGGGATGCACCCGCCGCGCCCATTTGGCTTTGCCCAAGCCTCGCCCGGCCGATGGTTCGGAGGATGTCTTGCACCGCATCCGGCGGGCAGGACGGATCGGCCACAAGACCAGCGGAACCAACCGCTTGGCCGGAACAAATGAAGTAAGGAAGACACTCTATGGCCTCTACGGCTTTTCCGACGCGCGACGATTTCGCCGCGATGCTCGACGAATCGCTGGGTGGTGCCGATGGCGGCTTTGAAGGCCGCGTCGTCAAGGGCACCGTCACCGCGATCGAAAATGACCTGGCAGTGATCGACATCGGCTTGAAGAGCGAAGGCCGCGTGCCGCTTCGCGAATTCGCCATGCCGGGCCAGAAGGCCGACATCAAGGTCGGCGACGAAGTCGAAGTCTATGTCGACCGCGTCGAAAACGCCAATGGCGAAACGATGCTCTCGCGCGACCGCGCCCGCCGCGAAGCCGCGTGGGACCGCCTCGAAGAAGAATTCACCAAGGAAGCGCGCGTCGAAGGCGTCATCTTTGGCCGCGTCAAGGGCGGCTTCACCGTCGATCTCGGCGGCGCCGTGGCATTCCTTCCGGGCAGCCAGGTCGACATCCGCCCCGTGCGCGACGTCGGCCCGCTCATGGACCTGCCGCAGCCGTTCCAGATCCTCAAGATGGATCGCCGCCGCGGCAACATCGTCGTCTCGCGCCGCGCGATCCTCGAAGAAACGCGCGCCGAACAGCGCAGCGGCCTGATCCAGAACCTCGAAGAAGGCCAGATTATCGAAGGCGCGGTCAAGAACATCACCGATTATGGTGCGTTTGTCGACCTCGGCGGCATCGACGGCCTGCTCCATGTCACCGACATGAGCTACAAGCGCGTCAACCACCCGAGCGAGGTCATCAACATCGGTGACACGGTCAAGGTGCAGATCATCCGCATCAACCGCGACACGCAGCGCATCAGCCTTGGCATGAAGCAGCTCGAAAGCGATCCGTGGGAAGGCGTCGCCGCCAAATATCCCATCGGTGCAAAGCTGTCGGGCACCGTCACGAACATCACCGATTACGGTGCGTTCGTCGAACTCGAACCCGGCATCGAAGGCCTGGTTCACGTCAGCGAAATGTCGTGGGTCAAGAAGAACGTCCACCCCGGCAAGATCGTTTCGACCAGCCAAGAAGTCGACGTCATCGTCCTCGAAGTCGATAGCGACAAGCGTCGCATCTCGCTCGGCCTCAAGCAGGCGCAGTCGAACCCCTGGGGTGCCTTTGCCGAAGCGCATCCGGTCGGCTCGGTCGTCGAAGGCGAAGTCAAGAACGCGACCGAATTCGGGCTGTTCGTCGGCCTGCCGGGCGACGTCGACGGCATGGTTCACATGTCGGACATCGCATGGGGCATCTCGGGCGAAGAGGCGCTGCACCTCCACCGCAAGGGCGAGGCTGTGCAGGTCGTCGTTCTCGACGTCGATGTCGAGAAGGAACGCATCAGCCTTGGCATCAAGCAGCTTGAAAAGGGCGCTCCCGCAGTTGGCGGCGGCGTTGCAGCAGCCGGTTCGCTGAAGAAGAACGACATCGTCACCGTCTCGGTCCTCGAAGTCCGCGACAACGGCCTCGAAGTGCAGGCCGGCGAAGACGGCGCCACGGGCTTCATCAAGCGCGCCGACCTTGGCCGCGACCGCGACGAGCAACGCGCCGAGCGCTATCAGGTCGGCCAGAAGTTCGATGCGATGGTCATCGGCTTCGACCGTTCGAAAAAGCCGAACTTCTCGGTCAAGGCAATGCAGATCGCCGAAGAGAAGGAAGCCGTCGCGCAATATGGCTCGTCGGACTCGGGTGCGTCGCTCGGCGACATCCTTGGCGAAGCGCTGAAGGCCGGCAAGAAGGACTGATCCTTCTTTCGCCGTCCGGCGACAGAAAAGGCCCGCAGAGCGTCCCTCTGCGGGCCTTTTTCTTGTCGTGATATATTTTGACCGGACCGCAATTCGTGATACCTTCTCCGGGCGTTGGGAGGGGTCTCACGTAATTTCGTCCGGCAACAACCGGTGCATCCGCTTCGGCGGGTGAAGCGTGGCTATATAATTAGGGGAAGCTCATGATCCGGTCAGAACTGGTTCAAAAGATCGCAAACGAAAACAGCGATTTGCGGCTCGAAGAGGTCGAACGCATCATCGACAGCTTCTTTGATTCGATCGTCGATCAGCTCGCGGCGGGGGGCCGCGTCGAACTGCGCGGCTTTGGTGCCTTCTCCACCCGTTCGCGCGACTCGCGTACCGGCCGCAACCCGCGCACCGGCGCCGCGGTCGAGGTGAAGGCGAAAAATGTACCCTATTTCAAACCCGGCAAGGAAATGCGCGAGCGGCTGAACGGCTGAGCGAGCTACACTTTCCCGTCATCCCGGCGAAGGCCGGGATCTCGCCGGTGCGTCATATCGATAGGGTGAGATCCCGGCCTTCGCCGGGATGACAGTGGCCGTTAACCGGCTACCGCCTCAGTTCTTCAGCCGGTAGCCCGTCCGGAACACCCAGAAGATGACGCCCAGACACAGCGCGAAGAAGAACGCCACCGCCCCCATGCTCACCTCGATCGCGACATCGCCCTGCCCGAAGAAGGTCCAGCGAAAGCCGCTGATCAGATAGACGACCGGGTTGAAGAGCGTCACCGTCCGCCACGCGGCGGGCAGCATATCGAGCGAATAAAAGGCACCGCCGAGGAAGGTCAGCGGATAGACAATCAGCAGCGGAATGACCTGCAACTGCTCGAAACTCTTTGCCCAGACACCAATGATGAAGCCGAACAGGCAAAAGGTTACGGCCATCAGGATCATGAAGAAGGCCATGAGCAGCGGGTGGGCGACCTGCACATCGACGAACAGGTGCGCCGTTGCAAAAATGATCGACCCGATGATCACCGATTTGGTCGCCGCGGCGCCGACATAGGCGATCACCGTTTCGAGCGGCGACAGCGGTGCCGACAGCATTTCATAGATCGTGCCCGTCCATTTGGGCATATATATGCCGAACGAGGCGTTGCTGATGCTTTCGGTAAACATCGTCAGCATCATCAGGCCCGGGACGATGAACGCGCCATAGGGCACGCCGCCAACCTCGGTCATCCGGCCGCCGATCGCCGAGCCGAAGACCACGAAATAGAGCGCCGTCGTGATCACGGGCAGCATCAGGCTGGTCCAGAAGGTGCGCGCGAACCGCGCCATTTCGAACAGGTAGATGGCACGGATGCCGCGGACATTCGAGATCATGCGGCCTGCTCCCTCGCGCCCTTTTCCTCGTGCACCAGCCCGACGAAAATATCCTCGAGCGAGCTTTGCTTCGTGTGCAGGTCCTTGAAGCTGACGCCGATGTCGCTCATCCGGCGAAGCAGCGACGGCACGCCCGTCGCCTCGGCCTGGCTATCGAATTCATAGACCAGCTCGTGTCCATCGCCCGCCAGTTCAAGCTTCCATTCGGCGAGTTCGGCGGGCACCGCGTCCAGCGGTTCGGCAAGATTAAGCGTCAGCGTCTTGCGCCCGAGCTTTTTGATCAGCGCGTGCTTTTCCTCGACCAGGATGATCTGCCCCTTGCTGATCACGCCGACGCGGTCGGCCATTTCCTCGGCCTCCTCGATATAATGCGTCGTCAGGATGATCGTGACGCCGCGCTCGCGCAGCCCGTGGACCATCTGCCACATATCGCGGCGCAGCTCGACGTCGACGCCCGCAGTCGGTTCGTCGAGGAACAGGATTTCGGGTTCGTGGGAGAGCGCCTTGGCGATCATCACGCGGCGCTTCATCCCGCCCGACAATTCCATGATTTTGCTGTTCCGCTTATCCCACAGCGACAGGTCGCGGAGCAATTGTTCGATAAATGCCGGATCCTTCGGCTTGCCGAACAGGCCCCGCGAAAAGCTGACCGTCGCGAGCACCGTTTCAAAGGCGTCGGTGTGCAATTCCTGCGGCACCAGCCCGATCATCGACCGCGCGGCGCGGTAATCGCGGGCGTGGTCGTGCCCCCCGACGATCACCGTTCCGCTGCTCGCGGTGACGATTCCGCAGACGATGCTGATCAGCGTCGTCTTGCCCGCGCCATTGGGTCCGAGCAGCGCGAAAATTTCGCCCTTGTTGATTTCAAGATCGACATTGCTGAGCGCTATGTGACCGCTTTTATAGGTTTTTCCGAGGCCGGAGAGCTGGAGAACGGCTGTCATGGCAGGCGGTCTAGCCGACGCTGCGCATCGCGTGAAGCAGGAAACTTGCTTGACCTTGATGGGCCCATCGGCTTGACCGGCGCGACCGTGCGGACGTGGCGAAATCGGTAGACGCAGCAGACTTAAAATCTGCCGTCCTAGTGACATGCGGGTTCAAGTCCCGCCGTCCGCACCAGATGCGCGCCTTGCCAGCGGGCTTGGATCAGAGGCGAATCGGCGCCTTCGCTTTCGCTGCTCGTCATCCCCAGCCCACAGGTTGCGATAGACCTAGCCAGCTTTGGCGGCGCATGGTTATGATTGGCCCGCACGATTTAAGGGATATGCCGGAATGACAGCAAAGGGCCGCAACACACGCCGCGGGGTGACAATCGCGGCCGCCACGGCCCTGATCCTTGCGCTGCCGGGCTGCGACCTGTTCGGCGAACGCGGACCAGTGCGGGTGGCGGCGATGAGCGAACTCAACCCGACGGCGAATCCCGCGCGCGGTGAGCTTTCAACCGCCAATGCCGCATTGCTCGATGCAACCTCGCAAGGGCTTGTCAGCTATGACGGAGAGGGGCAGATCGACACCGGCCTCGCCGACCGCTGGACCGTCACCGCCGACGGGCGCAGCTATATCTTTCGCATCACCGAAGCGAAATGGACGAACGGCAGCAAGGTCACCGCCGCGACCGTCGCCGCCATCCTGCGCTCCTACCTCGCGCCCGCGAGCCGCCACGTGCTGAAGGATGATTTTCCCGAGATCGAAACGATCCGCGCGATGACCGAAACGGTCATCGAAATCCGCCTCTCCACGCCGCAGCCCGCGCTGCTCGAGCTGCTCGCGCAACCCTCGATGGCGATAATCAACAAGGGCATGGGCTGGGGCCCGATGCGCGCGCGCAAGGACGGAAAGGCGCTGCTGCTCTCGCCCGTTCCCGACCCGCTCGCCGAAGACCCCAAAGCCGCAGAAGCCGCGGCGAACGACCCCGCCGCATCGATCGAGCTCGTCGGAACGACGCCGCAGGGGGCGCTTGCGCGGTTCAAGAACGGCTATGCCGATGCGGTGATCGGCGGGCGCTTTTCCACCCTGCCCTATTTCGTCGCCTCGAACATCGGCCGGTCGCGTCTGGTGGTCGATCCTGTGCCCGGCCTGTTCGGACTGGCCTTCGTCCGCGCCGAGGGTTTTCTTGCGACCGACGCCAATCGTGACGCGCTGGTGCGTGCAATCCGGCGCGAGCGGTTGGTCGAAGCCTTTGGGCTTGCCGAATGGCAGCCGCAGGTCACGTTGCGCCCTGCCCTCTATACGCGCGACGGCGGCCCCGCACCGCTCCAGCCGGCGTGGGCCGATTATGACGAGGCGTCGCGGCTGGCGCAGGCGCGGCGCGTCGTCGATGCCTGGCGCGGCGCCGGACGCGAGATCGAACCGCTGCGCATCGCCGTCCCCGATTCGCCGGGCGGCCGCATTCTCTACGCCTATATTGCGGCCGATCTCGCCGCGATCGGCGTGCCCAGCCGCCGCGTCAACATGGCGTCGAGCGCCGATCTGCGGCTGATCGACGAGGTGGCGCCGAGCGACGATGCGATCTGGGCGCTCCGCCGCCTGTCGTGTCGCCGCGACACGCTCTGCAATCGCGAGGCGCAAAACCTGATCGATCAGGCAACGGCCAATATCGACGCGGGCCAGCGCGCGCGGCAGATCGGCGAGGCCGAGGCAGTGCTCGCGCGCTACGCTCCCTTCATCCCGCTCGCAACCCCGCTGCGCTGGTCGGTCGCGTCGCAGCGGCTGACCGGCCTGCGCGCGAACGGCCGCGCACAACATCCATTGAATCATCTGATTGCCATACCCAACTAATACAGTGGCGCTTGCCTTGGAGCGCTTTTGAAAGGACCCCGATGGCCCCTTCGCCGCCCAATCCCGACGCGATCTTCGACGCGCTGATCCAGAACCGCACCGACCCCGCGGCGCTGCGCAAGCGCGTCGAAATGCTCGAAGTCCTGCTCGAACGCAGCTTCGTCATTCCGGGCATTAACCGCCCGGTCGGCCTCGACGCGATCGTCGGGCTGGTCCCCGTCGTCGGCGACGTCATCGCCGCAACGATGGGCGCTTACCTCATCTGGGAAGCGCGCAACCTGGGGATGCCGAAGTGGAAAATCTGGCGGATGATCGGCAATCTCGGCGTCGACACCGCGCTCGGTGCGGTCCCACTTGTCGGCGACGCCTTCGACTTTTTCTTCCGCTCGAACACGCGCAACCTGCGCATCATCAAGAAGCATCTCGACAGGCATCATCCGGGGACGATCATCATCGACCAATGACGATGGCTACATCGGCAACGGCCTTTCCCTCGGGTGTATAATGCTGCTAGCACAGCACCACTACACCCCAGGGGAGATGTTCTGCATGATCCGCGCCACCCTTGCCGCGCTTGCCCTCAGCTGTTCGATCGCCGCCGTCGCCGCCGCGCCGCCCCAGGCCGACCCTTGGCTCTGGCTCGAAGAGATTGAGGGTCCGAAGGCGCTCGACTGGGTCAAGAAGGAAAATGCCAGGGCCGACGCGCTGCTCACCACGCGCCCCGGGTTCGAAGCCGACCGCAAGCGCGCGCGCGAAATCCTCGACGACGACCGCCAGATCGCGATGCCCGGCGAAGTCATGGGCGATACGATCACCAATTTCTGGCGCGACGCCGCCAACCCGCGCGGCCTGTGGCGGCAAAGCCCGCTCGATGCGTATCTGGCGGGCAAGCCCGAATGGAGCACGCTGATCGACGTCGACGCGCTCGGCAAGGCGGAGGGGCAAAGCTGGGTCTGGCACGGCGCCGATTGCCTCGCGCCCGACTATAAACGCTGCCTCGTCTCGCTGAGCCCCGGCGGCACCGACGCCGACATCGTCCGCGAATGGGACCGCACGACGAAAAGCTTCGTCGACGGCGGCTTCACTTTGCCGCAGGCGAAAAGCAGCGTGACGTGGGAGGATGCCGACACGCTGCTCGTCGCGACCGACTATGGTGCGGACAGTATGACCGCCTCGGGCTATCCGCGCATCGTCAAGCGCTGGAAGCGCGGGACGCCGCTGTCGGCCGCGGCCACCGTGGCCGAGGGCGCGCCCGAGGACGTCGGCATGACGGTTTTCGCGCTGACCGACGGCGACACGCGCTGGCCGATGATCAGCCGCGCCAAGACCTTCTACACCGCCGACCTCTTGCTGCCGAACGTCGACCGCTCGCGCTACATCTCGACGATCGTCCCCGAAACCGCCAGCGTGCGCGATGTCATCGATGGCCAGCTCATCGTCTTTCTGAACCGCGACTGGGCGGACAAGCCCGCCGGTTCGCTCGTCTCGCTGTCGCTCGCCGACATGTCGGCCGATCGCAAAGTCGCGATCGTCCCGGCGATGACCCCGACCAGGGCGCAGGCTATCGAGGAGGTCTCGGCGACCGACAATATCCTGTGGGTCAAGGCGCTCGACGATGTCGAGGGCAAGCTGTTCGCACTGCGCCGCGACCCCGCGACGGGCGCGTGGAGCCGCAAGGAGGTGCCGCTCGCTGCCAATGCCACGGTCGGCATTGCGGGAACGACCGGCAAGCGCGATACGCTGCTCGCCACCGCGGAGACGATGCTGACCCCGCCGACGCTCTATGCCGTGAGCGATGGCAAGGCAGCCCAGGCGGTCCAGAGCCTGCCCGCGACCTTCGACGCTGCCGGCATGACCGCCGAAAAGCGGTTCGCAACTTCGAAAGACGGCACGAAAATTCCCTATTTCCTCGTCCGCAAAAAGGGTGCGAGCGGCCCCGTTCCAGCCCTCATCCACGCCTATGGCGGTTTCCGCGCCGCGCAGACGCCGGGATACCTCACCGGCCAGCCCTATCGCGCCGGGCCGCTCGGCCTCTTCTGGGTCGAGGACGGCAACGCCTACGTCCTCGCGAACATCCGCGGCGGCGGCGAATATGGCCCCGCCTGGCACCAGGCGGCGCTGCGCGAAAAGCGCCAGAACAGCTTCGACGATCTCCACGCGGTCGCCGAGGATCTGGTCAAGACGGGCGTCAGCACCAAGCGCCGGATCGCGATTTCGGGCCGCTCGAACGGCGGCGTCCTCGTCGGCGCGGCGATGACGCAGCGGCCGGACCTCTATGGCGCGGTGATCTCGGGCTCGCCGATCAAGGATATGTGGCGGTACGACAAGATGCTCGCGGGCGCCTCGTGGGTCGCCGAATATGGCGATCCCGACGAACCCGGCGACTGGGCGTTCCTGTCGAAATATTCGCCCTATCACAATATCCGCAAGGGCGTGACCTATCCGCCGATCTTCCTCTATCTTTCGACCAAGGACGACCGCGTCCACCCCGGCCACGCGCGCAAATATGCCGCGCGGCTGATGGAGAATGGCAACCGCGTCTATTATCACGAATATCTGGAGGGCGGCCATTCGGTCGGCGCCGACCATGCCGAGGATGCGGTGCGCGCGGCGATGCTGCACGGCTTTCTCCAACGCGAGCTGGTGGAGAAGAAATAGCCCAACTTCTCTTGACCCTCATTCCGGCGCACGCTGTGATCTCGCCGGTGCGCCGTATTTGACGGCCTTCCAAGTGTCCGGCCCGGGGTGCAGGGTGTCATCTCCTCCTTAAAAGGTCGCGATCTCCGTCGGTCTATGACTTTGCCAATGCAATCTGATGGATCATTTCATCCCTTTGGCGGTTTTCGCTGCATCAGATCGGCAGTTTCCCCTGCCGGGCACTTATCACTTCGGAGGAGACAATGACGGCAGACCATCAGAGGCCGCTTGGGTCGGGTTTCGGCGCGCGGACGACCGCGACGGACGTGCTGGCCGGCATCGACTTATCCGGGCGGCGCGCGATTGTGACCGGCGGTCATTCGGGCCTGGGTCTGGAAACCACCAGAGCGCTGGCGAAGGCGGGCGCGGAGGTGATCGTAGGCGCGCGTAATGTCGATGCCGCGCAAGCGGCGACGCAAGGCCTTCCCGACGTCATGGTCAGCGCTCTCGACCTCGCTGACCTCGCCAGCGTCGCCATATTCGCGAAGCACGTTCTGGCCTATGATCGTCACATCGACATATTGATCCACAATGCCGGTATCATGGCCTGCCCCGAAACGCGGGTGGGGCCGGGGTGGGAGGCCCAGTTCGCCACGAACCATCTTGGCCCTTTCGCGCTGACGATGCGGCTATGGCCGCTGCTGGAAGGCGGCGCGCGGATCGTTTCGGTATCCTCTGCGGGTCATCACAATTCGCCGATTCGCTGGGACGATGTTCAGTTTGCCCACGGTTACGATAAATGGCTGGCCTATGGTCAGTCGAAAACTGCCAACGCCTTGTTCGCCGTCCACCTCGACCGCTTGGGCCGGGACCGCGGTGTCCGCGCTTTCTCCCTCCACCCGGGCAAGATATTCACGCCGCTGCAGCGCCACCTCACCGAGGCGGAAATGAAGGCGGAAGGGTGGCTTGACGAGAACGGCAATCCTGCCGATCCGACGTTCAAGACGCCGGAGCAGGGCGCAGCGACCCAGGTCTGGGCCGCGACATCGCCGCAGCTTGAAGGACTTGGCGGCCTGTACTGCGAGGACTGCGACGTTGCGATCCGCGCTGAGCAGGCGGAGGAACCGTTCGTCGGTGTCCGACGCTATGCGACCGACCCGGGCGAAGCGGAAAGATTGTGGAGACTGTCCCAGGAGCTGACGGGCGCTGGGTTGCCCTGAATGCTCAAAAGCTGATGCGTGTGCAGAACAGAATTGCTCGAGGCATTTTTTTGGTTCGACCGACTGCACAGTTTCTGGCCGCTCGACGGCCGTTGGCTAATCGGGATGGATCTTCGTGACACAACGTTGCTCGGTGCGATTCCCCCTGAACTCGCGGATGCCGGTTCTGCGGCCGCCACTTTTGACGTCTTCGGCTTTGCGGGGATGATGATTTCAAGAGTGAAGGCGGGTCCCGACCCGCGCCCCTTCAGCGAACCTGCCGCTTCTCCAATTTCCGCGCCAGGGTCCGCCGGTGCATCCCCAGCCGCCGCGCGGTTTCGGAGATGTTGAAGCCCGTTTCGACGAGCGTCTGGTGGATATGCTCCCACTCGACGGTCTTGATCGACGAAGGGCGCGCGTCGAGCGAGGCGTCGGGATTGCCCTCGGCGCGCTCGAACGCCGCCTCGATGTCGTCGGTGTTCGACGGCTTGGCGAGATAATAGGAGGCGCCGAGCTTGATCGCCTCGACCGCGGTCGCGATGCTGGCGAATCCCGTCAGCACGACGATCCGCATCACCGGGTCGGCGGCGCGCAGCGCCTGCACACAGGCCAGCCCCGACGCGTTGCCGAGCTTCAGGTCGACGACCGCATAGCCCGGCCGCGCCGTTTTCAGCACCGCCTCCATCGCCTCGGGGCTGTCGGCGACGAACACGTCATAGCCGCGCCGTTCGAACGAGCGCTTCAGCGTCCGTGCGAACGCCTCGTCATCCTCGACGATCAGCAATTGGCGCGTCGCGTTCATGCCTTTTCTCCACCCGGCCGCGCGAGCGCGGCGATCGGCAGCCACAGGCGCACCAGCGCCCCGCCCTCGTCGCGGTTCGCCACTGCCGCCCCGCCACCAAGCTTGCGCAGCACATTGACGAGCAGGAACAGCCCCAGCCCGCCGCCGGGGCGCCCCTTGGTCGATCGATAGGGCTGGCCGAACCCTTCGAGCATCTCGTCGCTGAAACCGGGGCCGCGGTCGGCGATCTCGATCACCAGCATCTCGCCGTCGCGCGACGCAGTGACGCTGGTCCAGCCCGGCGACACGTCGGCGGCATTGTCGAGCACATTGCCGATCACCTGCCGCAGCGCGGGGTCCGACACGACGGCGACATCGGCGCCGAAACGGTCGTGGAATTCCAGCGTTTCAGGACGCCGCGCCGCCCGCGCATAGGCGACGATCTCGCCGAGCATCGCGCGGATCGTGGTAAGCTGCGGCGCCTCGCCGCGCGCCTCTCCCGCCGACATCAAAATGCCGCTGACGATCGCCTTGCACCGCTGCACCGCCGCGTCCATGTCGGCCAGGTCCTCTTGCAGCTCGCGGTCGTCCTTCAGCCGCGCCGCCGCCTTCCAGTCGCCGATCAGCACCGACAGTGTCGACAAAGGCGTGCCCAGCTCGTGCGCCGCGCCCGATGCGAGCAGCCCCATTCGCACGATATGATCCTCCTCCGCCGCGCGCTGGCGGCTTGCGGCAAGCGCCGCGTCGCTGTCGCGAAGGTTGCGGCTGATCCGCGTGACGAAGGCGACGAGCAGCACCGCGATCAGCAGGAAGCAGACAAGGCTTCCCTTGAGATACATCCCCATCGGATCGGCGGCATAGGCGGGCGGCAGCACGAGCGGTGTCGGGTCGATGCGAAGCGCCGCGAGCGCCACCAGCGCCGCAGCGACGATCGCCCATGACGAGCGCGGGGTGAGCAGGATTGCGCCGATCACCACCTGCAGCAGGAACAGCGATGCGAAGGGATTGGCGAGTCCGCCGCTGTGGTGCAGTTGCCACCCGAGCGCGGCGACATCGAAAAGCAGCGCCGCGGTCAGCTCGGCATTGGTCACCGCGCGGCCGCGGCGGAGCAGCGCGGTGCTCGCGAGATTGATCGCGACGAGCACAAGGATCGCACCGAGCAAGGGCGCGTGCTCCAGCGAAATACCCATCGGCCCGCTGACAATGCCGATCGTCGCGAGCTGTCCGCCCACCGCGAGCCAGCGCAGCTGGATCAGCAGCGCCATGTTGCGGCGGCCGGCGGGTGCGGTGCTGGGCGCGGGCGGCAGGATCGAAATCGCGGTCATCATTTGCGACTATGCCAAAACCGCGCGGTAAAAAAGAGATACAGGTCGAACACCATGCTGCCGACGGCATGGCGACCGACCGCGGGCGGCGCGTTAGCCGTCAGGCGGCGCTGCGCATCCGGTTGCGGCCTTCGCGCTTGGCGGCATAGAGCGCTTGGTCGGCGCGGTGCAGCAATTCCTCGACATCGGGTTCGCCGTCATAAACGGCAAGGCCGATGCTGACCGTTGCGCGCGGCAGGGCGTCATCGGCCGCAGTGCCCACCTCGACGGCCTTGCGAACGCGCTCGGCGACCATCTCGGCCGCCTGCGCGCTCGATCGCTGGAGAATGCAGACGAATTCCTCGCCGCCGATCCGGCCCAGCATATCCTCGTCGCGCAGCGCCGATTTTGCGCGCTGCGCGACGCGCTGAATCACCCGGTCGCCGATCGCGTGGCCGTGCGCATCGTTGATCCGCTTGAAATGATCGATATCGAAAATCGCCACGGCCAGCGGCGCACCATGCTCGCGCGCGCCCGCCATCGCGCGTTCGAGGAATGCCAGCGTATGCCGGCGGTTTGGCAGACCGGTCATAATATCGGTATTCGCAACGCGCTCGGCGGCATTGCGCGCCGCCTCCAATATCCGCGCATTTTCGACCGTTTCGGTTACGTCCTGGGCGGTCCCGAAAATCGCGATCGCCCGGCCGCCGCGGCCCCTTTCGATCGATCCGTGCGACTTCACGTGCCGGACCTGCCCGTCGGCGCGGACGATCCGGCCCTGGAATTCGAACGGCTCGCCTGTCCGCACCGCTTCTTCAAGCACCCGGCTCACCGCCGCCCGGTCTTCGTCAAGATATTGCTGAACGCTATATTCGACATCGACCGGCGTACCGGGCTCGATCCCGTGGATGCGATAGGTCTGATCCGACCAATAGATGGTCCAGCCGACCAGATCGACGCGCCAATGGCCGACCAGCGCCGCCGCCTCGGCCTGAAGAAGCCAGCGATTGCTTTGCTCGAGCCGCTTTGCCAGCCGTTGCCGCACGATCAGCAGCGCGGCAAGCGGCAGCGTGGTGAGCAGCAGCGACAGCAGGTAGAATTGCAGGAAGAGGACCTTGATTTTGGGGTCGCCTTCGATCGCCATCATCGGCCCGTAACCCTGACCCGACAGCATCGACGCGATGATCGTGACGATCAGCATCCCCGCCGCGGCGCCAAATGGGCCCAACCGGTGGGCCGCCGCCACAACCGCGATGCACGGCAGAAAGGTCATCGGAAAGTGCGACTGCGAAAAGGTGACGATCGTGACGATGCCGGTCATGACCAGGATCGCCGTCGCCTCGGTCATCATCGCGCGCGGCACCTTTTCGAATGCCTTCAAATCCATCATCCGCGCCAGCATCACGATCGGCGGCGTGACGATCAACATGCCCAGCAGAACGGTCGTCAGCCACGACAGGAAAAAGTCGGGGGCCTGGCCCGCGAGCAGCGTCGCCAGCCCGGCGCTCGCAACGCTGGCGACAACCGCGGCGATGCAAAAACCTACGACCGCGCGTGGATCCATGAACGACAGCTCGCCGGGCTCGCGGCGGCGGATCAGCCACAGTGCGGTCAGCGCCTCGACACCGTTCGACACGGTGAAAGCCATGCTCGACCAGAACGGAGTACCGGTCCATATATTCGCGGCCACGCTGGCGATCGCCATGCCGCCGAATGCCGCGGGGCGCGCGCGGCGGGGCATCAGGAGCAACAGGGCAAGGAAGTATCCGCTCGCCGGCCACACCGCGGCAATATTGTCGGCCCCCTTGGTGGCATAAAGCGACAGGCTCGCCAGCAGGAAATATCCCGTGGCGGTGAGCAGCAACCAGAAGACCGCTTCGACTCTTTTGGGCAGCGACCGGGTCATCAGGCCAGTTAGCTGAAAATAGGAAAATAAACCGCTAATTATTCTCGCGCGGGCTTGTCCTGTCCTACGCCGCCAAATGTCAGTCCGACAACTTCGGCGACCTTGGCCTCGTCCCATTCGATGCGGCGGTCGAGGATCAGCATCGCCAGCCCATGCACCAGCGCCCAGGCATGCAGCGCCGCGGTGTCGGGATCCCCGCCGCCGGGCAGCGCTTCGCCGACCCCGGCGCGCAGCAGGTTATAGGCAACTTCGCCGCCGTCGCCGCCCATATTGCGCTCGATCATCTGCCGCGTGAAGCTCAGGCGGAACAGCGCCGGCTCGTCGTGCGCGAAGCGGACATAGGCGATGCCGGTCGCCTTGAAGCCGGCGACCCCGCCCCCCGCTTTCAGCCACGCCTGCGCCTGAAGCGCGCCCAGCCGCCGCAGTCCTTCGTCGGCGAGCGCGTCGAGCAGCGCCTCCTTGTCGGGGAAATGCCGGTACAGCGCGGTCGCGCTGACGCCGACGTCGCGTGCCAGCGCGCGCAGGCCCAGCTCGCCGCCATCGCCTTCGGCCAATCGCTTCAGCCCCGCCGCGATCACCGCCGCGCGCAGGTCGCCATGGTGATAGGCGCTCGCCGTCTTGGGCTTACGCGCTTTTATGTTGACGCTGTTATCTTTGCTGTGCATATGTTGCCGATGTAAACATTTCGAGTCGTCCGCACAACCCCACGCCACGCGGCACTTTCGCCAACATCCGTAAGGAGGACCTCCATGGCAAGCAATGTCGAAACCCTGATCCGCGGCGCCGTCGTCAAAACCATCGGCAAGGTCGCCGAATTCAACCGCCGCCGCCTCCCCCGCCCCACCGACGCCCACCCCTTCCTCACCGGCATCCACAAGCCGATGACCGAGGAACTGACGATCGAGACGCTGCGCGTCGACGGCAAAATACCCGCGGCCCTCCGCGGCCGCTATCTGCGCAATGGCCCCAATCCCGCGGCCGCGCCCGACCCCGCCAGCTATCATTGGTTCACCGGCGTCGGCATGGTTCACGGCATCCGCATCGAAGGCGGCCGCGCCGAATGGTACCGCAACCGCTGGGTCCGCGGCGCGGAGGCGTGCGCCGCGCTCGACGAAGAGGTGCCGCCCGGCCCACGTGCCGACCGTAACGACGCGCCGAACACCAACGTCGTCGGAATGGCGGGACGCACCTTCGCGATCGTCGAGGCTGGCGGCAAGCCGGTCGAGCTCGATTATGAGCTGGGCACCATCGCGCATAATCCCTTCGACGGCACGCTCGCGGGCGCCTTCACCGCGCACCCCCACGCCGATCCCTTTACCGGCGAAACCCACGCAATCACCTATCGCGGCGACGAGCCGAACAAAGTCTGGCACGTCGTCCTCGACGCCCACGCGCATGTGGTGCGCGAAGAGGCCATTGCGGTCTGCGACGGTCCCTCGATCCACGACTGTGCGATCACCGAAAATTACGTGCTCGTCTTCGACCTGCCCGTCACCTTTTCGATGAGGATGCTCCTTGCCGGCTACCCTTTCCCCTATGCATGGAACGAAAACCACCCGGCGCGCGTCGGCCTGCTCCCCCGCAAGGGCCGCGGCGAAGACGTCGTCTGGGCGCCGGTCGATCCCTGCTATGTCTTTCACCCCGCCAACGCCTTTGAAACCGCCGAAGGCGAAGTGGTCGTCGATGTCGTCGCGCACGAAACGATGTTCGCGACCTCGAAACGCGGCCCCGACAGCGAAAAGTCGCGCATGGAACGCTGGACGATCGATCCCGCGGCGCGCACGACGACGCGCACTGTCATCCACGATCATGCGCAGGAGTTTCCGCGCTATGACGAACGGCTGACGACGCGGCCCTACCGCTATATCTACAGTGTCGCGATCCCCGACGGCCAATCGGTCGAATGGGCGCTCGCCGAAACGCGGCTATTCCGCCACGACCTCGAACTGGGGACAACGGCCATCCACGACTTTGGTCCCGGCCGTCATCCCGGCGAGTTCGTATTTGTCCCGCGCAGCGTGGCGGGACCAGAGGATGACGGATGGCTGATCGGTCTGGTCGTCGACATGAACCACGAAACCACTGACCTCGTCATCCTCAACGCCGACGATTTCACCGGATCGCCGCAAGCCGTCGTCCATCTGCCGCACCGCGTTCCGCCGGGTTTCCACGGGAACTGGGTCGCGGATTGATCTTTGCGGGGCGCTGCAAGGGCTACTATGGATCGCAAAACGTTCGTCTCGTTCGGCGGATAACCACTGCGAAACCCGCGACAAAAAGTCACCCCGCCGTTACGTCGCCACGACTCGTCGTGGAAAATCGCCGCTTTGCGCAGCGTTATTCGCGCCGCGCTCGTTCCGTTGTCACTATGACGAAAAATATCGCCCTCTCCCGCCCCGCCACGAGCGCGATTGCCGCGTTCCTGGTTCTGTCCACCCCGGCTGCGTTTGCGCAGGAAGCGCCGACGATCCCAATGACGCCTCCGGTTGCCACCCCGGCGCCGAAAACTACGCCGACGGCACCCGAGACCGGTCCCGCGACGATCGCTCCCCCCGTCGTGCAATCGACGCAACCTGCCCAGTCGCAGCCGGTGATCCGCGTTCCGCTAGACATTGCGCCTGCCGAGCCCGCTCCGGCCGAAGCCGAACCCGCGGTGCCCGCCCGCGCCGAGCGTAGCGCGCGACAAGCGCCGGTCGCATCGACCGCCGCCCCCGCCGCCGCAACGTCGGGCGCCGAACCAGCGCCCAGCGAGCCGCTCGGCGAAGCTGTCGCGGCGCCAGTTTCTGACCGGCCCATCGCGGCGCCGGCTGAACCTGTGACCGCCGAAGCGCAGCCCACCGCGCCTGCCGAATTTCCGTGGGAGCTCGTCGGCGGCGCTGCCGCGCTGATCGCTCTCGGTGGTGCTGGGCTGATGTTTGCGCGCCGTCGCCGCGTCGAACCTGATGCCGTCGAAACCGCTGCGCCGCTTGCATCGACGATGCCCGCCGGTCGGACGCCCGACCAGCCGTGGGTCACCCCAGCCTATACCGCCGCGCCTGTTCGCTCGACCCCGGCCTTCGCCGCCGCGCCAAGCGGCAGCATGGGTCGTCACGAAGCGATGGCGATGGCCGGACCGACGCCCGACAATCCTTTCCTGACCCTGTCAAAGCGTCTGAAGCGCGCGCGCTTCTTCGACCGCCAGGAACGACTCGCCTACGCCGCGACGCTGGGCGCACAGAAGGATATGACGCGGAGGCCCGTCAGCGCTTGGGAAATCGCGCAGCGTGAAGCCCCTGCCGCGGCGCAGCAGCAGGAGGTACGCCGCCCCGAACCGGCGCGCGGCTATCGCGGGCTTCGCCCCGGCCTCTCGCGCCCGTAAACGGCGAGACGCTGATCCAACAAAAAGGGGCGGTGCCTTGCGGCACCGCCCCTTTTTTGCAGCACGGCGGGAAGCCCCGCCGGACCTGAACCGAATTACTTCAGTTCAACGGTCGCGCCGGCCGCTTCGAGCTTCTTCTTCAGCTCTTCCGCTTCGGCCTTGCTGGCGCCTTCCTTGACGGCCTTCGGCGCGCCTTCGACGAGCGCCTTGGCTTCGCCAAGACCCAGGCCGGTGATCGCGCGGACTTCCTTGATCACGTTGATCTTGTTGCCGCCGTCACCCGTCAGGATGACGTCGAACTCGTCCTTTTCTTCGGCGGCAGGAGCAGCGGCGCCCGCGCCACCCGGAGCGGCAACCGCAACGGCAGCGGCGGCCGAAACGCCCCACTTTTCTTCGAGCATCTTCGAAAGCTCGGCAGCTTCCAGAACGGTCAGCGCCGACAGGTCTTCAACGATCTTTGCAAGATCAGCCATTTTCATTCTCCATCACAGCCGGGAAAGCCCGGCACAAGTTTCAGTTCAGTTCGAAATCACGCTGCTTCTTTGGCGGCATATGCGCCAAAAACCCGCGCCAGCTGGCCCGCCGGGGCTGCGGCAATCTGCGCAACCTTGGTAGCCGGAGCCTGCACCAGACCAACGATCTTGGCGCGCAGCTCGTCGAGCGAGGGAAGCGAAGCCAGCGCTTTGACGCCATCCACGTCGAGCACCACGTCGCCCATGCCGCCGCCAACGATTTCAAGCTTGTCGTTGGTCTTGGCAAATTCCACCGCGATTTTCGCCGCCGCGACCGGATCGGTCGAGGTGGCAAGCGCGGTGGGGCCGGTCAGCAGTTCGCCGATCCCGCCATAGGACGTGCCGTCGAGCGCGATTTTGGCAAGACGGTTCTTCGTGACGCGAAAGTCGGCTCCTGCATCGCGCATCTGCTGGCGCAGAACCGTCGACTGTGCGACGGTCATGCCGAGGTTGCGGACGACCACAACCGAAGCGGCATTTGCCAGCGTAGCGTTCAGCGAGGATACGGCTTCGGCCTTTTCCGTACGATCCATGCCTATACTCCACTCTGATGTCCGGATGCTCCATGCGTCGAAACGCCGGGAGCCGCCGGGCGGCTAACACACGCAACCACAGGCGCGAGCGAGGCTCACCTGCACTTGCGCTGACGATGTCCGAAGGGGTCGGTCAAGCCGCGTCACCTGGCATGCCAAGCGGGCGACCGATAAAAGACTGTTCCCCGTCTCGGCTGGAAATTAAGAAGGGCAAATCCCCCTCACCAACTGTCTCGGACGGAATTGCCAGGGCCAAGGCCCGGACAACACGGGGGCGCTCATAGCCCGAATCTCCGTAAAGTCAAGGCGCGACGTCGGGAGCAGCCATCGCGGTGCGGCGCGCGCAGGCCCCCTTGGCGTTCGCCTGGCCGCTCCTATCTGAATAGAGGAACGCAAAACGCGCCCAACGCGTTCGGCGCCTTGAAACGATGTAAGGAAAGGATGTCTGCGTGACCGATGCCCAGGGGCTGCTCTGCCCGACCTGCCGCGTGAACCTTGTCATGTCCGAACGACAGGGGATCGAGATTGACTATTGCCCGCAATGCCGCGGCGTCTGGCTCGATCGCGGCGAACTCGACAAGATCATTGAACGCAGCGATGCCGCAAGCGCGCCCGCCGCCGCCCCTGCCCGTCCGCAGGCCGCACCGCCGCCGCCGCAATATCGCGAGCGGGAATATCGCGAGCGGGGTTATGACGACCGCTATTATGGCAAGCCGCACAAGAAGAAGTATAAAAGCTTCCTCAGCGAGTTGTTCGACTGACGGGAATGCGGCGCGTCGTCAGGCGCGCCGCGCCACCCATAATGCGCGGCCGCCCAGCGCGGCGGCGCCGGTGATCGCCAGCGCATAGGCGGCCAGCGGCGACCATATCGTCACGCGCGCGCCTACGATCGCGCCCCCGACGAGTGACGACCACAGCGCCAGATGCGGCAACCAGCGCCCGTCCCCCGCCCCGCTGAGAGCATTGGCCATTTTCTGTCCCATTTGTACCAGCGTTCCGGTCATATAGGTGACGCCGACCACGGCGCCGTCGCGTCCTTCGACCGCGGCGTTGATTATTCCCATCGCCACCGCCAGGCACGCCACCGCGCCAACCACCTGATCGGCGATCCGAAGCCCGCCCGCCACAGTCAGCAGTGCAGCGACGCTGAACAGGATTACCCCGCTACGCCGCGCCTCGGTCCGCGCGGCAACGAGCGATCCCGCAACGACGCCGACGAGGAACAACAGGATGATAAGGCCGGCAACCAGCCCCGCGTAGGTCCACTCGGCGACGCCGACCGCAAGCCGCGTCGAATTGCCCGTCATGAAGGACACAAAAAAGCCGCCCGATTCGACGAAGCCGATCGCATCCACAAAGCCGGCGAGCGCCGAGATCCCCGCCGCGAGCCGCTGTTGCGACCGATCGAAACGGATCATCGCCCAGCCAGCCCCGCCGCCGCGCGTAACCGACGATCAGTCCGCCACCGCATGGCGGCGCGCATAGAGGAAATAGATTGCGATGCCGGCAATGTTCCAGATCAGGAACCAGAATTGCGTCTTCATCGGCAGGCTGAAGAAGAGATAGATACAGCCGAGTACTGCGATCCCGCCGATCACCCACGGCAAGGGCGTGCGGAAAGTGCGCGTCGCGTCGGGCGCCCGGCGGCGCATGATGAGCATGCAAATCGACACAGCGGTAAAGGCGGCGAGCGTCCCCGCATTGGCGAGCGCAGCAAGCTCGCCCAGCGGTATGAAGCCCGCAAGAATCGCGACGACGATCGCCGTAAAGATGGTGATGCGCACGGGCGTCCCGCGCGATGACAGCTTGGCGAGGCTCGCGGGGAGCAGCCCGTCGCGCGCCATCGTGAAGAAGATGCGGCTTTGTCCATAGAAGAAGGCAAGGATGACCGTCGGCAACGCGATGACCGCCGAAACGGCGAGATATTGCGCCGCGAGCGGGCTGCCAAGTTCGCGCAGGATCAGCGCGAGCGGTTCGGGGCTGTTGGCGAAGCGCGTGTAAGCGATTGCGCCCACCGCAGCGACGGCAACAGTGATATAGATAGCGACGCAGGCGAACATCGACCCGATAATGCCGATCTTCAGGTCGCGGTCGGGGTTGCGCGTCTCTTCCGCCGCGGTCGCGATCGCGTCGAATCCGTAAAATGCAAAGAAGATGATCGCTGCGGCAGCCATCACCCCGCGTTCAACGCCGTCAGGGCCCATATGCTTGGCAAAGCCATAGGGGCTGAAGGGTTCCAGATTGGCGGCGTTGAAGGCGGGAAGCGCGACCGCGACAAAGATCACCAGCGCCAGCACTTTCACCAGCACCAGAAATGCGTTGAGCGTCGCACTTTCGCGCGTGCCGACCAGCAAAAGTCCGGCAACGACCGCAATGATCGCGATCGCCGGCAGGTTGACTATCCCACCCAGTTCCGGCCCCTGCATGAGCGCCATCGGCACGCCCGCCCAAGCCTCGAGCAGTGGCGCGGCATAACCCGACCAGCCGACCGCGACCGCGCTGACCACCAACGAATATTCCAGGATCAGGCTCCACCCGACGACCCACGCGATGATCTCGCCGATCACGACATAGCTGTAGGTGTAGGCGCTGCCCGACGCAGGGATCATCGTCGCCATTTCGGCATAGGCGAGCGCCGCGCAGGCGCAGATCAGCCCGGCGACGGCAAAGGAGAGGATCACCGCCGGTCCGGCCTTGTCGGCGCCGACGCCGATCAACGTCAGAATCCCCGTGCCGACGATCGCGCCGACGCCGAGCGCAATCAGATGCGGCCAGCCCAATGTGCGCGCCAATCCGTGTCCGTCCGGTTGATGCTGAACGATCGATTTGCGGCGCATCAGGCTGTCGGACATAAAGTGGCTCCCCTTTGATTGTTTATGGCTTTTCGCCCTGCGCCGCTTGTACGCGCGCCGGGCGGCAACGCAAGCCGGGCGTTTCGGTGCGGCAACCTAGCCAAAGCGCCGCTTTCCGACTAAAGGCCCGCGATGCATTTTCTCGATCAGGCCAAAATCTTCATCAAGTCGGGCGACGGCGGCCCCGGCGCCGTCAGTTTCCGGCGCGAAAAATATGTCGAATATGGCGGCCCCGACGGCGGCAACGGCGGCAAAGGCGGCGACATCGTGTTCGAAGCGGTCGCCGGGCTCAACACGCTCATCGACTTTCGTTATACACAGCATTTCAAGGCGAAGCGCGGCACACCCGGCGCGGGCCGCGACCGCACCGGCGCGGGCGGACCCGATCTTGTCATCCAAGTGCCGATCGGTACGCAGATCCTCGCCGACGATGAAGAGCGCAGCCTGCTCGCCGATCTCACCAAAGAGGGCGAGCGCGTCCATTTCCTGCGCGGCGGCGACGGCGGGCGCGGCAACGCCAGCTATAAAACCTCGACCAACCGCGCGCCGCGCCAGCACGGGCCGGGCTGGCCGGGCGAGGAAATGTGGGTGTGGCTGCGCCTCAAGCTGCTCGCCGACGCGGGCCTCGTCGGGCTGCCCAACGCCGGCAAATCGACCTTCATCAACGCCGTCACCAATGCGCAGGCCAAGGTCGGCGCCTATGCTTTCACCACGCTGCGCCCGCAGCTCGGCGTCGTCAGTCACAAGGGGCATGAATTCGTCATCGCCGACATTCCAGGGCTGATCGAGGGCGCGGCCGAAGGCGCCGGGGTCGGCGACCGTTTCCTCGGTCATATCGAACGCTGCCGCGTCCTGCTCCACCTCGTCGACGCCAACGACACCGACGTCGCGACGAGTTACCGCATCGTGCGCGACGAACTCGAAGCCTATGGCGCCGATCTGATCGACAAGCCGGTGATCGTCGCGCTGAACAAGATCGATACGCTCGACGACGAGCTGATCGCCGCGCTGTCGGCCGAACTCGCCGAAGCGAGCGGCCATCCCGTGATGGCGCTTTCGGGCGCGAGCGGCGCCGGGATCGACGCGGTACTCGACAAGCTGCTCGAAGCTATCGGCCAGCCCGAACCCGGGCCCGATGCCGATGAAGACGAAAAGGGCGGCGACTGGTCGCCGATCTGACGCGAATTTTCATTATTCCCGTAAAGGCCGCGCTTCCACTGCTCCGTCTACCGATAGGCCGCGATTCCGGCCCCCTCGGGGCCCGAACAGGAACGAAACGCTCCGCAGGGAATTTCATGCGGAACAACAAGGATTTCGCATGACACGCAAGGCTCCCTCTCTCGTTCTCCTCGCGTTTGTGGTGGTGGCGTACCCGGCGATTGCTCAAACTGAGGGCAACAGCAGCGAAAAACGCACGCGCCTGATCCTCGGGCCGCAGCTGTCACCGTCGTCGCCCGGCGCCGATAAATTCAGCGTCGGCCCCTATATCGACTTGTCGCGCGCACGCGCGGGTGAGAATTTTGAGTTCGAGGCCCCCGACGAAAGCTTCGGATCGCCGCTCGTCCATTCCGGCGATTTCGCCTTTGGCCCCGCGCTCGGTTTCATCGGCAAGCGCAAGGCGTCGGACATCGGCGCCGACCTCCCTAGCGTCGGTTTCTCGTTCGAGGCAGGCGGTTTTGCCCAAGTGAACCTGACCCCCGCGCTCCGCCTGCGCGTCGAGGCGCGCAAGGCCTTCTCGGGCCACAAGGGCTGGGTCGGCGAAGTCAGCGCCGACTATGTCGCGCGATCGGGCGACGACTGGCTGTTCTCGATCGGTCCGCGCGTAACGCTGGGCGATGCCAAATACCACCGCGCCTATTTCGGCGTGACCCCGGACGCGGCGGTAACGTCGGGCCTTCCCGCCTTCGATCCCGGCGGCGGCATCCAGTCGGTCGGCGTGACCGCGGGCTATCTACGCCAGCTCAGCCGCCGCTGGGGCATCGGCGTCTATGGCCGCTACGACCGGCTCGTCGGTGATGCGGCGGATTCGCCCGTCGTGCGCCAGCTCGGTTCGCGCAGTCAGCCGTCGGTGGGCATCGCGCTCAGCTACACCTTCGGCGGAAAACCCTAACCCGCGGCGATCCGCCCGCCCGCAATGCGATAGCGCGTCACCGGCCCCGGCATCGCGTCGAACAGCGCAGCTTCGGTCCCGGTCAGCCACGCCTGCCCGCCCTGCCCCGCGAGCCGCTCATAAAGCGCCGCGCGGCGCAGCGGGTCGAGATGCGCCGCCACCTCATCGAGCAGCAGCACCGGCCGCTGTCCGCGAAGCCTTGCGACGCAATCGCCATGCGCGAGGACGAGCGACAGCAGCATCGCCTTTTGCTCGCCCGTCGAACAACGTGCGGCGGCACGGCCCGTAACGGCATGAACCGCCGCCAGGTCGTCGCGGTGCGGCCCCGCGGTCGCGCGGCCCGCAGCGGCGTCGATCCGGCGGCGCGCGGCGAACAGCGCCCGCAGCGCCTCGGCGCTATGCGGGGCGGCGCGTTCCTTGCCCTCGCTGTCGACGAGAGTGAGCAGCGGCCGCGCAAAGGGCGCATCGGGCTGCCCCGCCAGCTCGGCCGAAAGCGCCGCGAGCGTATCGAGCCGCGCCGTGTCCATCGCCGCGCCATGCTCGGCGAGCTGCGCTTCCAGGCTCGCGAGCCACGCCGCATCGGCGACGGACAAATCGGCGAGCAGCTTGCCGCGCGCGCGCAGCGCCGCTTCATAGCGGTTGCCGTGCTGCGCGTGGCGCGGGTCGAGCGCGAGGACGAGACGGTCGAGAAAACGCCGACGGTTGCCCGCGGTCTCGACGAACAGCCGGTCCATCGCCGGGGTCAGCCACAATATCGCGAGCCATTCGCCCAGCGCCGTCGCGGCGGCGGGCGCGCCATTGATGCGGACGATGCGCCGTCCGGGCTGCGCGGGTTCGATCCCGGTTCCCAGCGCCACCGGCGGCAGCTCGTCGCCCGCCGTCACCTCGGCAAAGATGGCAAAGCCGCCGCCCGCGCCGTCACGCACCATGTCGGACAGCGGCGCGCGGCGCAGCCCCCGTCCCGGCGCGAGCAGCGAGATCGCCTCCAATATGTTCGTCTTGCCCGCGCCATTGTCGCCGTGCAGCGCGACCAGCCCCGACCCCGCCGCCAGCTCGGCGCCGGCATGATTGCGAAAATCGGTGAGCGAGAGGCGGGCAAGCGTCATGCCCGACCGCGCCTACCGCAGCCGATGCGGCGACGCCAGCACCGACGCGCATCGACCCGCCAGCAACTGTGCGCAATATTTCCCCATCGTTGGGAAAATTCACTCATCCGACGCAAATTTCGCATTATCCAATTTTCGATGGAGCCACAAAACCCCGGTTAACCGCGGATGAATGCAATTGGCACGCCTCATGCATAACTGTTGGCATCCACCGGATGGTCCGGATGGAAGGTTTAAGGAAGGATAAAATCATGGCCCATTTCAACGTCAACGCCGTCAAGAGCTACGCCCTCGCCGCTTTCGCCTCGCTTTACGCCTCGGCGATGCTGTTCGCGATCGTCGGTCAGAATGGTGCGCAGGTTGGTCAGCTGATCGTCTGATCGGCTGACGACCTCCCACAAAGAACGCCGGCCCTCGGGCCGGGATCGAAAGGAAAGAAATGAAACAGGGTTTTCGCAAGAATCGCCGGAACGGCATCCTCTTCGGCGTCTGCGCCGGGATGGCGGACCACTTCGGCTTCGATGTCTTGTGGACGCGCGTCGCCTTTGCCGCCCTGACACTCCTGGGCTTCGGCCTGCCGCTGCTGCTGTACCTGACCGTCGCGATCCTCGCGCCATAGGACAGCCACGGGCCGGTCGCCTCAGGCACCCCGTTCACCGGCCCCAGATTCCCGAAATCAAAGGGCTCACCGGCCACCGCCGGTGGGCCCTTTTCCTTATCCGTGCGGCCGGATCAGATATTTCTCGCCCGTCCGCTTGGCATTATAGGCCTGCGCGGTTTCGACATCGAGCGCCTCGGTCAGCGAGATTTCGTGGCTGTAATGGCTCTTGAAGGTCGTCGTCAGCTCGTCGACGACGCGCTGGCGCATCCGTCCGACAACCTCCATTCCCGCTTTTGCCATGAACGGCGTCAGCAGGAATCCGCCGAGCGCCCACGTCAGCCCGAAACTGCGCGCCGAGAAGGTTGTCGGCGACAGGTCGAGCGCGCCATAGATATAGACCTGCTTGAACGTGTCGGACCCATAACGGCTGTATGTCGTCATGCGCCGCACCGCCGCCGCCTCCATCGCGGTCAAAATCTGCCCCGCCAGCTTGCCGCCGCCCGTCGCGTCGAACCCGATCGTCGCCCCCGTTTCGGCGATCGCGTCGATCAGCCGGTCCATGAAATCGTCGGCGCTGCTGTTGACGACATGTTGCGCGCCGATGCCTTTCAGCAGCGCGACCTGCGCGTCGCTGCGCACGATATTGACCAGCGGGATGCCGTCCTTTGCGCAAATCTTGACGAGCATCTGACCCAGGTTCGACGCCGCGGCGGTGTGGACGATCGCGCTGTGCCCCTCCATCCGCATCGTTTCGGTAAAGGCCAGACTGGTGAGCGGATTGACGAAGCAGGAGGCGCCGTCCTTCGGGTCCGTGCCGTCGGGCAGCGCCATCGTCATCTGTACGGGAAGGCAGCGATATTCGGCATACATCTCGCCGCCCAGCACCGCGACGGTCTTGCCAAGCAGCGCCTGCGCCTCTGCCGACGCGCCCGCCGCGACGACGGTGCCGCAACCTTCGTTGCCGATCGCCATCGCCTCGCCCACGCGCCCCGCCATCGCACGCATCCCGGCGGGCGGGACATCGGCGGTCAGCACGGGCAGCCCATTGCGCTCCGAAGCGCGCGCGGTGCTCATGTCGGCGCCGCCGAACAGCAGGCCCAGGTCCGACGGGTTGATCGGCGCGGCGAGCAGCTTCACCACCACTTCGTGCGGCTTGGGTTCGGGCATCGGCCGTCGCTCGAGCGACACTTCCAGCTGCCCTTCGGGCTTCACGAGCGTCAGCATGGTGAGGTTGGTTTGGGGCAGGTCGGTCATCGCGCGTCTCCCGTCGCATTTCAGTTTCTGGATGCAACGGGAATAGGACGATGCGGCGGGGCTGGCAATCGCTCCCCAAGAAAATTTGGTCCTCATCCCGCATGCGTCATTGCGAGCGCAGCGAAGCAATCGCCAGCTATCGCACCGACCGGATGCCCACTGGAGATTGCTTCGTCGCTTCGCTCCTCGCAATGACGCCCTGGGCTACCCCGTGCCGTAAAAACGCGCGAGACGGTCGAGCGCCAGTCCCAGCACGAGCTTGCCCGATCGCGCGGGCCAGCCCAGCGCCTTTTCGGCACCGCCGATCCCCTCGCCCGCGCAGATCACCCGCCAGCAAATGTCGGCCAGCCCCGGCCCCGCCGCATCGAGCGCACCGTGAAAGCGCCGGTGAGCATCGATCCGCGCCAGCGACGCATCGGCCGCACGCGCACCGGCGCGACTCTTCCCCGGCGCCACCGCGTCCCAGCGCATCGTCACCCGCGCTGCCAGTCCCGCACGCTCATAATCGGCGCGCAGCCGCTCGCCCGCCCCCAACTGTGCAGGTGTCAGCAGCCCGCGCGAGGCCAGCCAGTCAATCGGGCTTTCGCCGACATTGACGGTTACATGCCGCATGACCTGTGGCCCCGTTTTGCCGGGATCGATCCGGTCGTCGGGGTGAATGCGGGTTTCCAGGCGGCGTGCGGTCATCTCGGTCTCCTCTATCTAGACAGAGGGCTTGACATTGGATGATTATGTAGGAAAGAAAAAACCGATTTGGTTATAGGAAGGCAAAGGCCGTGATCAACAGCATCCGAACCGTCCGCCGCGCGAAGGGCCTGACGCTGGAGGAGGTCGCGCAGCGCTGCGATCCGCCGACCACCGCGCAGACGATCGGCCGCCTCGAAACCGGGACGCGCACGCTCTCGCTCGGCTGGATGAACCGCATCGCCACGGCGCTCGGCGTCGATGCCGCCGAACTCGTGCGCCTGCCGCAGGATGCGCAGCTGACGATCACCGCGCTGCTCGGCGCCGACGGCGCGCACGCGCCGACGCGCACCGAACAGGCGCTCGCCGCGCGGCCGGGCGAGGATATGGTCGCGGTGCGTGTCACCTCGTCGATCGGCGACTATCGCGCGGGTGACGAGATCTGGTGCCGCCGGATCGAGGGCGACTGGGCCAGCGCGCTCAACCGCGACCTGCTCGTCCCCCGCCCCGCCGGCCGCTTCTTCTTTGCGCGTCTGCTCAACGTCGACGGCGAAAAGCTCCACCTGCTTCCGCTCGGTACTGGGCAACGGCAACAGGTCGTCAGCAACCCGCCGTGGGCCGCGGTGGCGGTGCGCTTGATGCGCTCGCTTTAATCCCACGCCGTTTGCCCTGAGCTTGTCGAAGGGCCGTCCTTTTCACTCTGCGCACAAGGAAGAACGGTGCTTCGACAAGCTCAGCACGAACGGATGAGAGTTCGGGGATGACGACTCCCCTGCGTATCCTCTCGATCGCCACCCTCTTTCCCGATGCCGCGCGCCCCAACTTCGGCCTGTTCGTCGAAAAAAGCCTCCTCGCGCTCGCCGCACAGCCGGGAATCGAACTCACCGTCGTCGCTCCCGTCGGCCTGCCGCCGTTCCCGCTTTCGCTCCACCCACGGTACCGCGCGCTGCGCAGCTTGCCCCGCGCCGAGCAATGGCACGGCCTCTCCGTCCTGCGCCCCCGCTTTACGCTGATCCCGCGCCTCGGCGCGCGCCTCAATCCGGCGGCAATCGCGCGCGCCGTGCTCGACGCGGTTGCGGACCGACCCTTGGACGTGATCGACGCGCAATTCTTCTACCCCGACGGCCCTGCCGCGATGCGCGTCGCGCGTGCGCTCCGCCTGCCCTTTTCCATCAAGGCGCGCGGCGCCGACATCAGCCATTTCGGCTATAATCCGGCGACACGCACGCAATTGCTGGGCGCCGCGGCGAAAGCCGCGGGCCTGCTCGCCGTCTCCGACACAATGCGCCGCGACATGGCCGCGATCGGCATCGATTCGGCAAAGGTCGCAGTCCATTACACGGGCATCGACACCGCGCGCTTTCATCCCGGCGATCGCACCGCGGCGCGCGCGGCGCTCGGCCTTGACGACGCCCCGGCGATCCTCTCGGTCGGCGCACTCATCCCCCGCAAGGGACAGGCGCTCGTCATCGAAGCACTCCCCGCCCTCCCCGGCGTGCATTACTGGCTCGCTGGCGCGGGCGCGGAGGAAAGCCGCTACCGCGCGCTCGCACGCCAGCATGATGTCGAAGCGCGCGTGCATTTCATGGGCCCCCTCGCCCACGCCGACCTGCCGCAGCTTTACCGCGCCGCCGACATCGTCGTGATGCCCTCGGCCAGCGAAGGTTTGGCCAATGCGTGGGTCGAGGCGCTGGCCTGCGGCACGCCGATCGTCATCAGCGATGCGGGCGGCGCGGCCGAACTCGTGCGCCTTCCCGCCGCGGGCCGCATCGTGCCCCGCGCCTCCGGGGCGATCGCGGAAGCGGTGCAGGACATACTCGCCGCCCCGCCATCACCGACCGACGTGGCCGCGAGCCTCGATGGCCGCTTCGACTGGAACCGCAACGGCCGCGAACTGGCCGACCATCTGCGGCGCTGCGCGGGCTATTAAGATATGCAGTTGATCGGAGCGCCGGTTTTCGACCGATAGCGGACAATAAAATCCTCCCTGTCGCGCAGCGATGGGGAGGTGGCAGCGCGAAGCGCTGACGGAGGGGCTTTGGCGCTGCCGTTGCTGCCCTCCACCACTCGCTGCGCGAGCGGTCCCCCTCCCCATGGCTTCGCCACAGAGAGGATTTAAGGTCCGCTCCCCACCCCAAACCGGACGCCCGCCGGCCCCGTTAAACCACCGCGCCGTCGTCGTTCTTGCCCGCCACGCGCTCCGCGCCTTCGGTTGCCGCGGTCGTGCGCGGCACGAAGCTGTGCGGCCCGACCTTCAGCCAGACGAGGACCGGCGTCGACATCAGGATCGACGAATAGGTACCGACGAACACCCCGAACAGCATCGCGGCGGTAAAGCCGAAGATAACGTCGGGGCCCATCACCAGCAGCACGCCGAGCGCCAGCAGGATCGACACGCTGGTCATCACGGTGCGCGACAGCGTTTCGTTGATGCTCAGGTTGAGCAGCGGGACAATGTCCATCTTGCGGTATTTTTTCAGGTTTTCGCGAATGCGGTCATACACGACGATCGTGTCGTTCAGCGAATAGCCGACGATCGTCAGCAGCGCCGCGACGCTGTTGAGATCGAACTGGATCTGCGTGACCGCAAAGAAGCCAAAGGTCAGTGCGACCTCGTGGAACAGGCGGCCGAGCGCGCCCACGCCGAACTGCCATTCGAAGCGGATCCAGATATAGATCGAAATGCCGAGCATCGCGAGCGCAAGGCTGATTGCGCCGGTCCGCAGCAATTCTTCGGACACCTTGCCCGACACGGTTTCGACCGACCCGGTCCGGGCGGTCGGGAACGCCTTCTGGATCCCGGCGACCAACTGCTGCCCCGCTCGTTCGGCGGCGGCCTTGTCGCCGTCGGGAAGCGCGGTGCGGATCGACACGGCGTTGTCGGTTCCGAACTGCTGGATCGTCGCCTCGCCGATGCCGATTTCGCCCACGGCCTCGCGAATCTCCTCGATCGGCGGCATGCCCTGCGTGAATTCGACGCGCACCGACTGGCCGCCGACAAAGTCGATCCCCAGGTTCAGGCCCTTCACCGCCACCAGCGCGATGGAGACCACCACGAGGAAAAAGCTCATGAAAGAGGCGAGTTTCCGCCACTTCAGAAAGTCGAAATTGGTGTCGTCGGGGACGAGTTTGAGCAGGCGCATCGTTCGGTCCCTCCTTAAATATTGATGGTCGTCGGGCGATTGGTCCGCAGCCAATGGGCGACGAACATGCGCGTGACGGTAACGGCGGTAAAGACGCTGGTGACGATGCCGATGGTCAGCACCACCGCAAAGCCCTTGATCGGCCCCGACCCGAACCAGAACATCAGCCCCGCGGCGATAACATTGGTGACGTTGGCGTCGAAAATCGCGCGGCTCGCCTCGGTATATCCCAGCTCGACCGCCTGGAACGGCCGCCTTCCGCGTTTCAATTCCTCGCGGATACGCTCGTTGATCAGCACGTTCGCGTCGACCGCGGCGCCGATGGTGAGCACGAAACCCGCGATCCCCGGCAGCGTCAGCGTGGCATTGAAGGCCGCCATGATCGCGATGATCAGGAAGACGTTGAAGATTAGCGCGAGGTTCGCATAAACGCCAAAGCGGCCATAGACCACGAGCATCAAGGTCAGCACGGAAACCGTCGCGATGATCCCGGCCAGCACGCCCTTTTCGATCGAGTCCTGACCCAGTTCAGGCGAAACCGTCCGTTCCTCGACGACCGTCATCTTCACCGGCAGCGCGCCCGATCGCAGCGAGATCGCCAGCGCATTGGCGCTCGCGACGCTGAAGCTTCCTGAAATCTGCGCGCTACCGCCCAGGATCGGTTCGTTGATCGACGGCGCCGACAATACTTTTCCGTCGAGTACCATCGCGAATCTTTTACCGACATTCTGCGCAGTGACCTTGGCAAAGGCACTCGACCCGGCCGAGTCGAAGCGGATCGACACCACCGGCTCGTTGGTCTGCGGGTCATAGCTTTGCTGCGCATTGATCAGCTGCTCGCCGCTGATCATCACCTGGCGGCGCAGCACCTCGAACGCCGCGCCATTGCCTTCGCCCGGCGCATAGGGGACGATTTCGCTGCCCACCGGCACGCGGCCTGCGGCGGCTTCATTGGGATCGGCATTGGCGTCGACCATGCGGAACTCGAGCCGCGCGGTCTTGCCGATCAGTTCCTTCAGCGCGGCCGGATCCTGAAGCCCCGGAACCTGCACCACAACGCGGTCGTCGCCTTCGCGGATGATCGTCGGCTCGCGCGTGCCCAGCGCGTTGACGCGCTTGTCGATGATGTCGCGCGCGGTATCCATCGCATTCGCCACCGCCTGCGTCTGTCCGGCGCTGGTCGGGCTCAACACGATGCGCGTCGAATCGACGACATCGATGTTCCAGTCGCGCTGGCCGGTCAGCCCCGCGCCCCGCGTCTCGCTGAACAGCCGTTCGCGCGCTTCATCGAGCTTCGTGGCATCGCGGACGAGGAAACTGATGCGGCCGCCCGTCGTCGACAGTTCGCCGATCGCGATGTCGTCCTCCGCGCCGCTATCGCCGCGCATCGCCGTGCGCACCGTCTTTTCCATGTTGGTGAGCTGCGTCTTGCGCAGGTCGTCGATGTCGGCTTCGAGCAGCAAATGGCTGCCGCCGGCCAGATCGAGTCCCAGATTGACCTTGACCTGCGCAAAGCCCGGCAGGCTTTCGAACGTCTTGGCCGGCAGGAAGCTGGGGATGGTGAAAAGGACGCCGAGCAGCAGGATGATGCTGATGCCGATGGTTTTCCAGCGCGGGAAATCGAGCATGGTCTGTGATCCGATTGCAAAAAGGGGGAGCCGCGGGGAACCGCCGGTCCCGCTGCGTCAGTCGTTCGCGGGCTTGCCGCCGGGTTGCAGAACGTCGGCCAGCGTCGCCTTGACGACCTTGATCTTCACGCCCTGCGCGATTTCGACGTCGGCATAATCATCGTCGACGCGCGTCACCTTGCCGACGATCCCGCCGCCGGTGACCACCTGGTCGCGCGGCTTGACCGCCGCGATCTTGGCGCGATGCTCCTTCGCGCGCACCTGCTGCGGGCGGATCAGAAAGAACCAGAAAACGGCAAAGATCAGGATATAGGGCACCAGCATCAGGAAACCGGCTGCCCCGCCGCCCGATCCGGCCGCCTGGGTCAGAAGCAATTGCGTCGACATGGGTGAAAGACTTTCGTTCGAAAGCGTCGCACGGCCCCACCGGGACCGGCACGCAAGGATGGCGCGGCGCCTATCACACGAGGGGCCGCGCGCGCAACCGGTCGCGCGCACGCCTCCCCCGGTCGGCGTCGGCTGAAAATGGGAAGGAAGCGGCCCGGATCAAGTCCGCGGCGCCAATCCCGGCCCGACAAGCACCGTGACGCCGCCTTCGCTCAACTCGGCCTTGCATCGCCTGCCCAGCCGCGCTAGGGGCCTCGCCTGCCCAATCGGGCCGGTCGGGACGTAGCGCAGCCTGGTAGCGCATCACACTGGGGGTGTGGGGGTCGGAGGTTCGAATCCTCTCGTCCCGACCAATTTTCTGAAAACGGCGACTGTTCACCCTGCCGGGGAGCCGAGGCCGGCGACGGCAGAGTGCCGCCGCCGGACCCCATTTAATTCGCTTTGGCGGCCTGCGCCTTGCGGAACGCGGCGAGTTCGGCCTGGTCGATCGCACCGTCGCCATTGCTGTCGGCACGCTTCATGAAGGCCGCGATCTTTTCGGGCGACTTCATCGACGCGTCGCCGCTTCGATCAGCACGCATCGTCATCATCCGCGTGACTTCGGCCTTGTCGAGTTTGCCATTGCCATCGGCGTCGAGCATCGCGAACATCCGGCCGCCGCCCGGCTGCTGCGCCGTCGCCAGCGCGGGCATCGCGAGGGCGGTCGCTGCAATTGCCCAAATCCATGTCTTCACGTCATTTCCTTTCGAAACAGGCGGCATCGCCGCCGGGACAACTCCCCGCACCGCCATGATCGCCGCTTGTCGCAAAATTATGGCAATGCCGCCACTGTTGCAGGGGAGCATGGGCCCTAAACATCTGTTTGAACGCAATTTCCGGGACGTAATCCGCCCGCGGCCACCTTAGCCGCTGTCTGCCAGAACAAGGAGCAGGCAATGGATCTTCAGGACAGAACCATCATCATCACGGGGGCGAGCAGCGGGATCGGCGCCGCAGCCGCGCAGGTTTTCGCGCGAGCCGGGGCCAATCTCGTCCTAGGGGCGCGCCGCGCGCAGGAGCTGGAAGCGTCGGCGGCAAATGTCCGAAACACGGGGGCAAAAGTCGTCATTCTGCCCGGCGACGTGACCGAAGATGGCTATGCGGAGGCGCTCGTCGATTTGGCCCGCAGTGAATATGGGGGCCTTGACGGCGCCTTCAATAATGCCGGCATCGTCGGTGACATGCTTGCCATCCCCGACATGCCCATCGCGAACTGGAACAAGGTCATCGCAACGAACCTGACCAGCGCCTTTTTCGCGGCCAAGGCGCAGATTCCCGCGATGCTCGAACGCGGGCGCGGCTCGATCGTCTTCACCTCGTCCTTCGTCGGCGTCAGCAACGGCGGACTGGCAGGCATGGGCGCCTATGCCGCGTCGAAGGCGGGTCTCGTCGGACTGGTCAAGTCGCTGGCTTCCGATCATGCCGCGGCCGGAATCCGGGTGAACGCGCTACTTCCCGGCGGGACGATTACGCCAGCGGGCGGCGAAGGCGATGCCGACACGCTCGCTTTTGTCGCCAACCTTCATCCAATGAAGCGCATGGCAACTGCATCCGAAATCGCCGAAGTTGCAAGCTTTCTGCTATCCGATCGGTCGAGCTTCGTGACCGGATCGGCGATGCTCGCCGACGGCGGGGTCTCGGTGCGGCTCGTCTGACGGCTGTCGCTTGGGCGTTCGAGCAAATCAGGGTCGCAGCACCACCTTGCCCACCGCCTCGCGCCGTTCGAGCATCGCGAACCCCTCGCGCCAGTCGCCGAGGTCGAGCGTCGCATGGATATGCGGCCGGATCCGGCCATCGGCGGCGAGCGCATCGATCGCCGCGACATTCTCCGCACCGCGGCCCGGAAAGCGGCGGCCATATTCGCCCGCGCGCACGCCAACGACCGAAAATCCCTTGATCAGCGGCATGTTGACGGACAGTTCAGGAATGCGCCCCGACGCAAAGCCGACGACGAGCAGCCGCCCGCCAAAGGCGATACAGCGCGTCGATTCGTCGAATATATCGCCGCCCACCGGGTCGACGATGACGTCGGCGCCTTGTCCGCCGGTCAGCGCCTTCACCGCCTCGCGAAAGCCCGGCGCGCCATCGATCACGGCGTCAGGCGCATAAAGACGTTCCAGCGCCGCGCGTTTATCCGCGCTGCCCGCCGCCGCGATCACCCGTGCGCCGAGCGCCTTCGCCAGATCGACCGTCGCCAGCCCGACGCCGCCCGCCGCGCCGTGGACCAGCACCCATTCGCCCGGCTCGACGCACCCGCACCGCACTAGCGCGACATAAGCCGTAAGGTAGGCCACCGGATAGGCGGCCGCCGCGTCCCAGCCGAGCGCCGCGGGTTTGGGCCGCAGCGACGCCGCGGGCACGACGGTAAATTCCGCCATCGCCCCGAAACGATTGCCGCCGACGACAGCATCGCCGACCGACCAGCCTTCCACACCCTCACCCACCGCATCGACCTCGCCCGAAAATTCGAGGCCCGGCACGAACGGCAGGTCGGGTTTGAGCTGATAGGCACCGCGCGTCATCAACAGGTCGGGAAAATTCACCGCCGCCGCGCGCACCCGCACGCGCACTTCGCCCGGTCCTGCTTCGGGCACGGGCAATTCACTCAGCACCACGCCCGCATGATCGGACAACAATTCACGCACCTGCAAAGCCCGCATGGCGAAAACCCTTTCCTACATTGTTCCAATATGGTTCGTTGCCGCTTTCACTCGAACCCCAGGAGCGAATCATGCCACGACCCCATCCATCGGTCTGCGACACCGACGCGCTGATCGATGCCGTCATCGACCGCGAAGGTCGATATGTAAACCACCCCGCCGACCGCGGCGGCCCGACCTGCTGGGGGATCACAGAGGCGGTCGCGCGCGCCGAGGGCTATGCGGGCGCGATGCGCGAACTCCCGCGCGACATCGCCGCGGCCATCTATCGCCGCCTTTATTGGCTGCGTCCCGGCTTCGACCGTGTGGCGCTCCGCGCCCCCGCGATCGCCGGCGAGCTGTTCGACACCGGCGTCAACATGGGCACCGCCACCGCAGCGGGCTTTCTCCAGCGCGCGCTCAACGCGCTCAACCGCGCCGCGCGCGACTATCCCGACATCGCCGTCGACCGCGTGATCGGCCCGCGCACCCTCGCCGCGCTCGACGGCTTCCTCAAGGCGCGGGGCAAGGGCGGCGAGACCGTCCTGCTGCGCGCGATGGAGGCGTTGCAGGGCGAACGCTACATCGCGCTCGCCGAACGTCGCCCAAGCCAGGAGGCCTTTCTCTACGGCTGGCTCGCCAACCGCGTCGGCGACGCAAACCACTGATTTCCAACGTTTCCAGGTGACAAGTTTGACAAGTTAAGGATGAAAGGAACGACCCATATGAGCATTATCGAAGGCCTGATCGGCCCCATCGCCAAACTGATCGACAAGATCATTCCTGACCCCGAAGCGCGCGACCGCGCCAAACTCGAACTGCTCAAGCTCGAAGGCACGCAGGAAATGGAGGCGATCCGCACACGCATGACCGCGATCGTCGCCGAAGCGAACAGCGCCGACCCGTGGACAAGCCGCGCGCGGCCGAGCTTCCTCTACGTCATGTACGCGCTTTTGCTCTGGGCCATCCCGATGGGCCTGATCGCCGCGGCACGGCCGGAGATGGCGGAGGGCATTGCGCGGGGCATGAACGCCTATCTGGCCGGTATCCCCGAACCGCTCTATGCGCTCTTCGGCACCGGCTATCTGGGATACACCGCGGCGCGGGCGTGGGGGAAAGCGAAGGGAGTGGAGAGTTGAGCTAAACCGTCGCCCCCGCGCAGGCGGGGGCCGCTGGAGGACTTGCCCGGCATCGCTGCGTAAACCGACGGCGGTCCCCGCCTCCGCGGGGACGACGGTTTCCTTAGGAGTTCACGCGGAGACGCGGACACGCGGAGGAGAATGGTTTTCGCGCAGAGCGCGCAGAGACAAGAAAAATGGCGGCAAAGCCGCCCATCTC
Organism: Sphingopyxis sp. TUF1; assembly: GCF_036687315.1. Taxonomy (NCBI): domain Bacteria; kingdom Pseudomonadati; phylum Pseudomonadota; class Alphaproteobacteria; order Sphingomonadales; family Sphingopyxidaceae; genus Sphingopyxis; species Sphingopyxis kveilinensis. The sequence goes on along the minus strand of NZ_CP144683.1, from coordinate 2,835,314 downwards.
TTCTTTCTCCGCGTCTCCGCGTCTCCGCGTCTCCGCGTGAACAACTCCTCTGCGACCTCTGCGGTCTCTGCGCGAATCCAAACGAAAACCCGCGTCAGTTTTCCACCACCGTCGCCAAATTCACCAGCGAGCTGTTCAAACCCTCGATATGATCTTTCGCCGAAATCCCCGGCGGCACATTGTGCGCATCGATCGTCACCAGCGTGCCGCCGCCCTGCCGCGACAGATACCAGTGCATCGCCATCGTCCCCGAAAAGCGCGGGTCGTCGGATTCGAATTCGACCTCCCACACGATCAGCCGCCCCTCATCGAGCACCGGAATATGGACCGCAACGACATCGCTGTTGTCATCGCTTTTGGTTTCGACCTCGGCATCGTCGAACGTCAGCCGCATCCGGAAACCGCCCCCGGCCCGCAAATCGACATGCTCGAACGCACCGGTCGCCCCCTCGGGCGGCAACCAGCGGACCAGCTTGTCGGCGCTGGTGAAGGCCGCAAACACATCGACCAGCGGCGCCGCGATCAAACGCTCGGCATGATCGGTGCGCCGCGTCTTTTTCGTGGGCTTCAAGCGAGCGCGGCCTTCACCGCCGCGACGGCATCGTTCGCCGCGCCGCCGTTCGGGCCGCCGCCCTGCGCCATGTCGGGCCGCCCGCCGCCGCCCTGCCCGCCGAGCGCAGCAACCGCGGCCTTGACCAGATCGACCGCGCTGTGGCTGCCTGTCTTGTCGTCGGTCACCCCGACCGCGACCGAAGCGCGCCCGTCATTGACCGCGACGAGCATCGCAACGCCGCTGCCAACCTGCTTCTTCAGCCCGTCTACGGTGCCGCGCAGTTCCTTGGGATCGAGCCCGTCGACGACCTGCGCCAGGAAAGCGACGTCGCCGACCTGCTCAACCGCCGGACCGGCCGCTGCACCGCCGCCGCCAGAACCGCCAAGCGCGAGCGCTTTCTTGGCATCGGCGAGTTCGCGTTCGGCCTTCTTGAGCTGCTCGGTAAGCTGCGCGACACGCGCCGGCACCTCGTCGGGCGACGATTTGAGCGCCGCCGCTGCCGCCTTCAACGCCTCGTCGCGGCCGTTCAGCCATTGCCGCGCCGCTTCGCCGGTCAGCGCCTCGATCCGCCGAACGCCCGAGGACACCGCGCTTTCGCCGACGATCTTGAACAGCGCGATGTCGCCGAGCGCGCGGACGTGCGTTCCGCCGCACAGTTCGACCGAATAATGCGCGTCGGTCGCCTTACCCATGCTGAGCACGCGCACCTCGTCGCCATATTTCTCGCCGAACAGCGCGAGCGCGCCTGCCGCTACCGCATCGTCGGGGGTCATCAGCCGCGTCGTCACCGCCTCGTTGCCGCGGATCTGCGCGTTCACGCCCGCTTCGATGTCGGCGATTTCCTCTGCCGTCAGCGCCTTGGGGTGCGAAAAGTCGAAGCGGAAACGGTCGGCGGCGACCAGACTTCCCTTCTGTGTCACATGCCCGCCGAGCCGGTGGCGGAGCGCCGCGTGCAGCAGGTGCGTCGCGCTGTGATTGGCGCGAATCCGGTCGCGCCGCTCGGCGTCGACGGTCAGCTGCACCGTGTCGCCGATCTTCAGCGTCCCGGCCTCCAGCTTGGCCTGATGCGTGTGCAGGCGGCCGAGCGGCTTGCCGGTGTCGCTCACCGACGCCCTCGCGCCCTCCAGCGTCGCGATCGTCCCCGCGTCGCCCATCTGCCCGCCGCTCTCGCCATAAAAGGGCGTCTGGTTGGTCAGCACGATGACCTCATCGCCCGCCTTCGCTTCGTCGACCGGCTGGCCGTCCTTGACCAGCCCGATCACCGTCGCCTCGCCCGACGTCGAGGTATAGCCGGTAAACTCGGTGCTGCCGTTTGTCTCGGCGATGTCGAACCAGATGTCGTCCGACGCTTTTTCGCCGCTGCCCTTCCACGCCGCGCGCGCCGCCGCCTTCTGCTGCGCCATCGCCGCGTCAAAGCCCGCGCGGTCGACCGCTATGTCCTGCGCGCGCAGCGCATCTTCGGTCAGGTCATAGGGGAAGCCATAGGTGTCGTAGAGTTTGAACGCGACGTCGCCCGCCAGCGTGTCGCCCTTGCCCATGCCGACCGTCGCCTCGTCGAGCAGCTTGAGCCCCTTGTCGAGCGTCTGGCGGAACTTGACCTCCTCGCGCTCGAGCGTCTCCGAAATCAGCGGCTGGGCGCGGATCAGTTCGGGATAGGCGGCACCCATCTCGGCGGTCAGCGACGGCAGCAGCCGGTGCATCAGCGGGTCTTTCGCGCCGAGCAGATGCGCGTGGCGCATCGCGCGGCGCATGATCCGGCGCAGCACATAACCGCGGCCTTCGTTCGACGGCAGCACCCCGTCGGCGACGAGGAAGCTCGATGCGCGCAGGTGATCGGCGATGACGCGGTGGCTCGCCTGCGTTGCGCCTTCGGCTGCCACCCCGGTCAGCTCGACCGACGCCGCAATCAGCGCCTTGAACGTGTCGGTATCATAATTGTCGTGGACGCCCTGCAGCACCGCCGCGACGCGCTCCAGCCCCATGCCGGTGTCGATGCTGGGCCGCGGCAGGTCGACGCGCTCGCCGCCCGGCAGCTGCTCATATTGCATGAACACCAGGTTCCAGATTTCGACGAAGCGGTCGCCATCTTCCTCCGGCGATCCCGGCGGGCCGCCCCAGATATGATCGCCATGGTCATAAAATATTTCGCTGCACGGCCCGCACGGTCCGGTGTCGCCCATCGACCAGAAATTGTCGCTCGTCGGAATGCGGATGACGCGCTCGTCGGGCAGGCCGGCGATCTTCTTCCACAGGTCGAACGCCTCGTCATCGGTGTGATAGACGGTCGCGGTCAGCTTCTCGGGCGCCAGCCCCCAGGTCTTGGTGATCAGCGTCCAGGCATGGTGAATCGCCTGTTCCTTGAAATAGTCACCGAAGGAGAAATTCCCCAGCATTTCAAAGAAAGTATGGTGCCGCGCGGTATAGCCGACATTGTCGAGGTCGTTGTGCTTGCCGCCCGCGCGCACGCATTTCTGCGACGAGGCCGCGGTGCTGTACGGACGCTTTTCCAGCCCGGTGAAGACATTCTTGAACGGCACCATCCCCGCGTTGACGAACATCAGCGTCGGGTCGTTATACGGCACCAGCGGCGCCGACGGTTCGATATGGTGCCCCGTGCCCCCGAAATAGTCGAGGAACGAGCGGCGAATGTCGTTGGTCGATGTCATGCGCGCGAATTAGGCATTTTGCGGCGGTGCGACAAGCCGCTTCGTCGCGATGACGCCGATCGGTCGCGCCGGTCAGAACGCCGTCGCAATTCCCTTGCCCAGATAGCAGGGCAGCTGCGTCAGCACATCGGCCTTGGGCACGCCCTCCTCGATCAGCTCCGGCGGCACTTCGGACGTGTCGGTACGCACCACACTCCACGCCGCATCGGGCGCCGTGCGGTGGACGACGACATAGCCGCAATCCATCGTCCCGTCGGCGCGGTCGCCGCGAAAATCGAATGCGGCGTAAAGGCCTGCGGGCTGTCCGGCGGGATCGGCATACCAGCTGAGCCGCAAAACGCGCAGCGTCCCGTCAGCCCACAGCACCGCCCGCTTGCGCAGGTTCATCTCCCATTCGAGCCGCGGGTTCGCCGCTTGAAACGACAGGCGCAGCATCGCATAGGCGCTGGCATAGTCGCGCTTTGCCAGTGCCATCGTATAGGCGGCGAAGCGCTCCATCGCCGCGCGTTCGTCGGCGGGAGCGACACCCGGCGCCTCCGGCGCGACCCGCTCGACCTCCGGGCCGAGCGCTGGCAGCTGCGCCGCCGCTGCACCCGACCCCAGCGTCAGTGCGGCCAGCAGCAGCCAGCCGCGGTCCTTAGTAGCCATAATAGGCGCCGCCCTTTTCCCGCGCGCGCTGCCATGCGGGGCGCGCGTGGCAGGCGTTCACAAATTCGGCGAGCCTGGGATAGCGCGGCGCCATGCCCTGCATGATCGCGATCTCGGCAGGGAAGCTCAGCATGATGTCGGCCGCTGACAGCGCGTCGCCGATAAAATGACCGTTCGTGCCGATGCGGCTTTCCATATAGGAAAAATGCGCGTCGAGTTGCTGGTTGATCCGCGGTTCGAGCGGCGCGGCCGCCTCGCCGAGCCGCGCGGTATAGATGCGCAGCAGGATCGGCGTCATCGCCGATCCTTCGGCAAAATGCAGCCATTCGAGGTGACTGACATGATCGTCGGTGCCGCGTTCGGGAACGAGGTGGCCACCACCGTGCCGCTCGCACAAATATTCGGTGATCGCCCCCGATTCGATCACGACGCGGCCGTCATCTTCAAGGACCGGCGACTTGCCGAGCGGATGGACCGCCACGAGTTCGGGCGGCGCGAGGTTGGTCACCGGATCGCGGTCGTAAAATTTGATCTCATACGGTGCGCCGATTTCCTCGAGCAGCCACAATATGCGCTGCGACCGGCTGTTGTTGAGGTGGTGGACGATCAGGCTCATGGCGCTCTCCTCTGCGCATCAGTTTCTGTAAAGGCCGTTGCGGTCGATCAGCGCCGCGACTTCGCGCACCAGCTTGGCGCCGAGGATCGCGGTGACACCGCCAACGTCGCGGCCGGGATGATGTTCGACGATGTCGGCGCCGACGATCGGCGCGGTCTGTTTGTGCAGCACCGCCAGGACTTCGCGCACCGTCAGCCCGCCGGGTTCGGGATGCGCAACGCCGGGCGCCTCCGACGGATCGATTCCGTCGAGATCGATCGAGATATAGAGCGGGCCGTCCAGCACCGGCACCGCGTCGGGCGTGAAGCCCGCTATCGGAATGATCTCGACTCCGAAGCGCGCGGCCTGCTCGCGGCAGTGCCGGTTGAGCGTGCGAATGCCGACCTGCACCAATTGCGCCGCATGACCCGCCTCGCAGATGCGCGCGAAGGGCGACGCATGACTGCGCGGATTACCCCCGAAATCGGCGTAAAGGTCGGGATGCGCGTCGATGTGCAGGATGTTGAGCGGCCCAAAATAGGTCGCGGCGGCTTCGACCAGTGGAAAGGTCACCGCATGGTCACCGCCAAGTCCGAGCGGCACCTCGCCATCCTCGGCCAGCATAGCGACATGGCGACGGATCGCGGCATCGTCTTCAGCCGTGCGCTCAGTGAGCGGCAGATCGCCATCGTCGGTGAAGGCGATGTCAGTGCCGATTTCACCGCCAAGCTCGCTCGCCCTATTCCCGCGGTCGCTCCACAGCGCCGCGCGAATCGCCGCCGATCCACCCGCCGCGCCGCGCTCAAAACTGCTGTTGATGTCGGTCGGCAAGCCGAACAGGCGGATCGCAGGCATAGACCATCTGTAGCCATTGCCGACGGGCGCGCAAGGCGCGCCGTCACACGGGGGTTCGATGCGACCGTTAACGGCCGGCCGCCGAATGCGGATCGCTATTCATCGTCATTTCCGGACCCAATCCGGAATCCATAGCACCGCCGTTGTCCTAGACCCCGTCGAGCCGGCCTTGAGCTTGTCGAAGGGTCGGGGAGGACGAATGGCTGGAAGTGACCGATAGCGGGCCTTGCCGGTCAAGTCTGGTGTCGCTAAAAACTACCTGTCGAAAAAGGATAGGTCGGTGCGGTTAGCCCGATCCCTGCGAAATCGGGCCCTGACCTTCGCTGCGGCGTTGAGTCCCAAGACCTTGAACGCTGCCGCAACGGTGCGGCATCGAATGGAAGGATTGGGACATGCAACATCAGATTTCAGTTGTCACGCTTGGTACCAGCGACCTGCCGCGCTCCCGCCGGTTTTATACCGGGGGGTTCGGCTGGACGCCGGTGTTCGAGAATGAAGAAATCATTTTTCCCAGATGAACGGCTTCATACTTGGGACTTTCGAAAAATCCGCCCTTGAAAAAGACATGAGCCGCTCCGGGCTATGCTCTCCCGGCGCATTTTCGCTGGCCCACAACGTCGCAGGGCGAGCGGATGTCGAGGACGGGATCGAGCAGTTGGTCAATGCCGGCGGACGTCTCATCAGACCGGCAGACGTCCCTCCGCATGGAGGCTTTCGAGGGTATGTCGCCGATCCCGACGATCATGCTTGGGAAATTGCGTGGAATCCCGACTGGCCCATCGACGAGAATGGCCACATCACGTTCGCGATCTGATCCTGGTGTCCCGCTTCCCTGCTTGCTTGCAGGGAGGCGGCAAAAGCCCACACGGTCCGCCCCGTCATCTCGAGCCGTTTTCAGGCAGTGTCACGATCAACGGCAAGCGGGCCCACCTGCGGGGAGAGGGGCGTGCAGGTGTCCGCGGCAACAAGGAGGCCGCGTGGCCCGCCGCCGTTTGCCGACCGGTTCACGCGAACGCGCGAATCGGTCGGACGATCGTCAAATGTCGTCGTCGCCCGCGTCGTCGTCGGGGCCCGCCATCATCTCTTCGGCGACCGCGTCGGTACGACCGCGAATCGCGGCTTCGAGGCGTTCGCGAAGTTCGGGATTCTCGGTCAGGAAATTTTTCGCATTTTCGCGGCCCTGCCCGATGCGGATCGAATCATAGCTGAACCAGGCGCCCGATTTTTCGACCAGTCCGGCCTTGACGCCAATATCGAGAATCTCGCCGATCTTTGAAATGCCCTGTCCGTACATGATGTCGAATTCGACCTGCTTGAACGGCGGCGCGACTTTGTTCTTCACCACCTTCACGCGCGTGGTGTTGCCGACGATCTCGTCGCCATTCTTGATCTGCCCGGTACGGCGGATATCGAGGCGAACCGAGGCATAGAATTTAAGCGCGTTACCGCCGGTCGTCGTTTCGGGGTTGCCGTACATCACGCCGATTTTCATGCGCAGCTGGTTGATGAAGATCACCATGCAGCGCGAACGGCTGATCGATCCGGTAAGCTTGCGCAGCGACTGCGACATCAGACGCGCCTGCAGGCCGACGTGGCTGTCGCCCATCTCGCCCTCGATTTCGGCGCGCGGAACGAGCGCCGCGACCGAGTCGACGACGAGCACGTCGATCGCATTCGAGCGCACGAGCGTATCGACGATTTCAAGCGCCTGCTCGCCCGTATCGGGCTGCGAGACGATCAGTTCGTCGATATTGACGCCCAGCTTGCGCGCATAAACGGGGTCGAGCGCATGTTCAGCATCGACGAAGGCGACCGTGCCGCCGCCTTTCTGCGCTTCGGCGAGCGTGTGCAAAGCCAATGTGGTCTTGCCCGAGCTTTCGGGACCATAGATTTCGATGACGCGGCCGCGCGGCAGACCGCCGACGCCCAGCGCAATGTCGAGGCCGAGCGACCCGGTCGAGATCGCCTCGACCTGCATCGCTTCCTTCGACCCCAGCTTCATCACCGAGCCCTTGCCGAATGCGCGGTCGATCTGCGCCAACGCGGCGTCGAGCGCCTTTTGCCTGTCCGTTCCGTTCACTGATTTCCCCGATTCGACGAGTGACAATTGTCCGGCCATTTGCCGTCCTTTCCTGCTCTAGAGCGACCGCGGACGCATCGCAACGCCGGACCTATGTGCCACATTTGTTCTTGCGGAACAAGAGGAGAACATAATTAAATCAAATCAGCGTCTCCCCTGCGAAAGAGCGGGGGCGGCTGGAGGGTGACGTAAGGCCGATGGCGACACCCCCTCGGCGCCGACGAAGGATTATGGAGCCTCGAACTCCCGAATCGCCGCCTCGATGTCGCCGATCCGGAACGGCTTGGGTATCAAGCGGCGCCCCGCATGTGCGGGCGGAATGACATCGCCGCCGCCCGAGGTGAAGGCGAAGGGTATTCCCTTGGCGGCGAGCGCGTCAGCGACCGGCCAGCCTTTTTCTTCGCCCAGATTGATGTCGATGAGCGCGCCGGCAATCGGTTCGGATGCGATGAGCGCCAGCGCATCGTCCTTACTCGCCGCCTGCGCGGGCTCGGGCAGGCCGAGCGCGTCGAAAATATCGACCAGCATCATGCCAATCAGCACATCGTCCTCGACGATCAGGATGCGCCGCTCAGCCATCCTGTTCCCCGCGATGCGCCGCCTCGTCGAGCGCCGCCGACGTCGCTTCTGCAAGCTGCGCGACCGAAAAGGGTTTGGGCAGAAAAGCAACATTGTCGATGTCGATCGACTGGCGTAGTTGCTCCTCTGCATAGCCCGACATGAAAAGCACCGGCAAGCCGGGGCGTTTGGCGCGCATCGCGCGCACCATCGCGGGTCCGTCCATCGTCGGCATCACGACATCGCTGATGACCAAATCGACCTTCTCCATCTCGGTAAAGCGTTCAAGCCCCTCCTCGCCCTGCGCGGCGGTGAGGACTGTATAACCCGCTCGAGCGAGCGCACGTTCCGCGACCGCGCGTACCATATCCTCATCCTCGACAAGCAAAATTGTTCCGCTGCCCCACTGGCTCTTCTTGGGCTTTGGGGGCGGCTGCGGCGCGGCGGGGGTGTCCCCGGCGGCCCGGTGCACGGGCAGGTAAATCGAAAAGCTGGTTCCCTCCCCCGGCTTGCTGTCGGCAAAGATGAAGCCAGCCGATTGCTTGATGATGCCGTAAACTGTCGACAGGCCTAGCCCCGTCCCCTTCCCCACGTCCTTGGTCGTGAAAAAGGGTTCGAAAATCTTGGGCAAAATGTCGGCGGGAATGCCGGTGCCGGTATCGCTGACTTTCAGCGCGCAATAATCGGCGGGCGGCATGAATTCATTGCCCATCTGCCGCACATCGGCCGCCGATACCGGATAGGTTTCGATCGTCAGCGTCCCCCCGCCGGGCATTGCGTCGCGCGCGTTGACCGCCAGGTTGATGATGACCTGTTCGAGCTGGCCGGGGTCGGCGCGCACCGCGCCAAGCCCGCGGCCATGATGGACCGACAGTTGCACCGTCTCGCCAATCAGACGTTTGAGCAGGTGCGACACCTCGGAAATCACGTCGGGCAGCTGCAATATCTGCGGCCGCAGCGTCTGTTGCCGGGAGAAAGCGAGCAATTGCCGCGTCAGGCTGGCGGCGCGATTGGCGTTGCTTCGAATCTGCTGGATGTCGTCATAATCGCTGTCGCCCGGCGTATGCCGCATCAGCATCAGGTCGCACGCGCCGAGCACCGCGGTCAGGATATTGTTGAAATCATGCGCGACGCCCCCCGCGAGCTGGCCCACCGCCTGCATCTTCGATGCCTGCGCGACCTGACGCTTCAGGCGCGATTCCTCGCTCGAATCCTTGAGGCTCAAAAGCACCGCCGCTTCGCCCAGCCCGCGCACGCCGACGATGCGCATCGACACCGGATCGCCGCTCTGCCCCGCCAGCCGGATTGACAGGTCGCCGCCCACCTGCTGCCCGCTGCTGTGACGGCGGATCATGTCAGCGAGCGGCCCCTTGTCCTCGCCGACGACGATGTCGCCCGGATAGCGCGGCATCTTGCCTTCAGGCAGGTTCGCCGCGCGGACAAAGGCACGGTTCATGTAAAGGAAGCGCCCGTCGCGATCGACCATCGCAAGGCCGAAGGGCAGCAGCGAAAGCAATGTTTCGACATAGGTTTGGGCGGTGCCGCGGTCGGCCGGGCCGATCTCCTCATCAAGCATCGCGAGCAGCATCGGCGAATTGGGGTCGGCGGGCGCTAGCGGAATCTGGATCAGCCGCACCGGCGTGGTACGATCGCCCTCGCGTGCGAAGTAGAGCGCGCCGGCATCGTCGAGGCGCAGCATCGGCGCGACGTCGCGGCCGGCGAAATGTCGCGCGTCATCCTCGCCCAGCGCCCGCAATAAAAAGGCCTCGTTCGCGGCGCGAAGCCGGCCTTCATTGTTGACCAGCGCCGCCATGACCCCGGCGTAACCCAGCGTGCGGCCCGCGGGGCCGCCGAGATGCCGGGTAAGTTCGGCAACGAGGTCGAACCGCTCCACCGCAGCAAAACGCCAAACGAGATAGTCCTCGGCCTGTCCTGTGCGCGTGACTTGCGCGCGCAATTGCAGCGAGCCGATCGCGAGCTCGTCGGCGCGCCCCTCGCCTTCGCGCCACGCCGCGCGCCCGGCGTTTTTCAGAAGTTCCGCGCCGCGCCCGTCGAGCGGCAAGCCCGGCGGCGTGACGAACCCGCCCATCCACGTAGCGAAAAGGTCGTTGGCACACACCATGCGCCCGCCGCGATCGGTGACCGCAATCGCGACATCGTCGTGATTCACAGCGTGGCGCAATATCGTCCAGTCGGGGGCGACGCCATCGCCGCTTGCGGCGGCAGGGAATAGCCGCCGCGTAAGCAATACACCACCCGCCGCCACCGCCAAGCCGGCAACAAAGCCCGCCGCTAATATGGTGCTGCCCGTCGCCCAGAACAACAGCGCCGCCGACACGAGCGCCGCGGTGCCGAGCAAAGCCATGTCGAGCCGCGATAACGTCGCGGGCGGCAGGATCGTCCCGGCAACGCCCGCCTCCCTGATGACGTCACCATCAGCAGAGGGCAGGCTTTGCGCGGTCAAATCACATTCTTTCTATCACTTCGTCACCAGATGCGGACACGCTGTTCGGGCGTCAGATACAGCGTCTGGCCGGGCTTCACCTGGAACGCCTTATACCAAGGGTCAAGGTTGCGCGAGACCCAAGTCCGCTGGATCGACGGCGAATGCGGGTCGGTCGTGATCCGCTGCGACAGATTCTGATCGCGATAGTTGCGCCGCCACACCTGCGCCCAGCCAAGGAAGAAACGCTGGTCGCCGGTCAGGCCATCAAGAACGGGCGCTTCCTTGCCGCCGAGAGACTTTTTGTACGCCTCATAAGCGACGGTAAGGCCCGCCAGATCGCCGATATTCTCGCCCAAGGTGAACGTCCCGTCGAGCTTTTCGCCCGGCAGCACTTCGTAGGCGTCATATTGCGCGATCAGCGCGTTGCCGGCCGCCTCGAACGCCGCGACGTCGGCGGGGGTCCACCAGTCGGCCAGCTTGCCCGTCTCGTCATATTTCGCGCCCTGATCGTCGAAATGATGGCTGATTTCGTGGCCGATCACGGCGCCGATGCCGCCATAGTTGATCGCCGCGTCGGCGTGCGGATCGAAGAAGGGCGGCTGCAGGATCGCGGCTGGGAAGACGATCTCGTTCATGCCGAAATTGGCATAGGCGTTGACCGTCATCGGGGTCATACCCCATTCCCAGCGCCGGATCGGCCCGCCTAGCCGGCTGATGTTGTCGTCGTGGGCGAACTGGTTCGAACGTAGCGCATTGCCGAACAGATCGCCTGCCTTAATCTCCAACTTGCTGTAATCCTTCCAGCGATCGGGATAGCCGATCTTGGTCGTAAAATTTGCCAGCTTTTTCTTTGCCTTGACCTTGGTCTGCGGCTGCATCCAGATCAACCCGTCGATGCGGTCGCCCATCGCGGCCAGCACATTCTTGACGAGCTGGTCCATTGCCGCCTTGGTTTCGGGGGGGAAATATTTGGCGACATAATCCTGGCCGACGGCTTCGCCCATATTGTTCGTGGTAAAGTCGACCGCGCGCTTCCAGCGTTCCTGCATCTGCGGCGTGCCGGACAAGGCAGTGCCGTAGAAAGAGAAAGCCTCCTGCGCGACCGCGTCGGGCAGGACGTCCGAAAAACCGTCCAGACTGCGCACGATCAGCATATCGCGGATCACGCCGATTGGCGCATCGGCGATCAACTTCGCTTCGCCGGCGAAGGCGCTCGGCTGCGACACGAGCAGCGAATCCTCCTTGACGCCGACGCCGCGAAGAAAGGTCGTCCAGTCGAAGCCCGGCGCCGAAGCCGCGAGTTCGGCGATGGTCATCTTGTTATAGACTTTGGTCGCGTCGCTGCTGTCGTTCTTGTCCCAGTGAACGGTCGCGATCTGCTTTTCGAAATCATAGATCGCCTTGGCGCGCGCCGCCGCATCCTTCTCACCCGCAAGCGTCAGAACATTCTGAAGATGCTCGAGATAGGCGGCTTGCAGCTTCGTATTGCGCTCATTCTCCTTGAGGTAGAAATCGCGGTCGGGCATCCCGATGCCGCCCTGGAACATCGCGTAGATGTACACTTCGGGATTTTTGTCGTCCTGGCCGACATAGCCGCCGAAGAAATGCTGAACGCCGTTGCGATCGGCCTCGGCGAGCAGCTTGGCGAGCCCTGCTTTGTCGACCGAACGGACCTGGTTCAGCCACGGCGCAATCGGCGCAAGCCCTTTGGCCTCGACCGTCGCCGTATCGAGGAACGAGGCGTAGGCGCGGCCGATCATACTGTTCGGGTCGGCTTTCGCCGCCTCCAGGATTTCCTGCGTGCGCGTCTGCGACAGGTCGCCCAGCGCAGTGAACATGCCGTAGTTCGACTTGTCGGCCGGGATTTCGGTATTTTTCGCCCAGGTTCCGTTAGCATAGGCATAAAAATCGTCGCCGGGCTGGACGCTCTTGTCCATGCCGGAAAGGTCGAAGCCGAAGGTGCCGAGTTCAGGCTTGGCCGAGCTTGTCGTGGCGGGCGCGGCGACGCCCTCTTCCGTGGCACTGACCGGAACGACCGTCAGCATCAGCGCGCTGAGCGCAGCGGTCGCCATCAGGCGCGACGTCTTGGATAGATGAGTCATGATATTCCCCAGTCATCGATATAGAGCGGCAATCGGCGCCGCACGTAAGCGGCACCAGCCTGCGATAGATCAGCTATACGCCTGCGGTTTCGGGGTTCAACCGGCCGCCGTGTCGCTGGTCGATGCCTCAAGTCGTTGGTCGCGTGCGCGCGCGAGTTTGCGCCGCCAGCGCAGGCGGATCCAATTGTCCCAGAAGATCGCCGCGACCACATAGCCGATCGCCGCCGCCGCGATGGAAATGACGAGCAGCCCGGCGAGCATCGCCGGCGCCGCATCGGAAAAGGTCCAGCGCACCCACTCCCCCGCCGACGCCCCATGCTCGATCATCGCCGAAAAGGTTGCGCTGTTCGCCTGAAGCCCGAATAGCCAATCGCCGAGCCATACCGAAGCGAGGATGATGAACGGCGTCGTGACCGGATTCGACAAGAAGGTCATCGCCGCGCCGATCGGGATATTGGCGCGCACGGGCAGCGCGAGCAGCGCAACGCCCAATATCTGAACGCCGGGGATCAGGAAAAAAATGCCGACGAACAGGCCCAGCGCGGTGCCTCGCGGCACGGATGTGCGCGTGAACCGCCACAAATGACTGTGCGCCACCCGGTGCGCGAACGGCTTGACGAAACGGCTCGCGAGCAGTTCCTCGCGCGTCGGCGAGTTGCGGCGGATCCAGTTCATTACCGCCGCCTTGTCCCGGGGTTTCCCCCCGCTCATCCGCGGTCCTTCAGCAATCTTTGCTTGTCGCGTTTCCAGTCACGTTCCTTGATCGATTCGCGCTTGTCATGTGCCTTCTTGCCCTTGGCGAGCGCGAGTTCGACCTTCGCGCGGCCGCGGCTGTTGAAATAGACGGAGAGCGGCACGAGCGTCATGCCTTGCCGCATCACCCCGGCGTGCAGCTTGTTGATTTCGCGCCCGTTGAGCAGCAGCTTGCGCGGTCTTTTGGGTTCGTGGTTGAAGCGGTTGCCGTGGCTGAACTCAGGGATGTTGGCATTAATGAGCCACACTTCGCCGCCGTTCACCTCGGCATAGCTTTCGGCAATCGTCCCTTCACCGAAACGCAGCGACTTGACCTCGGTCCCCTGAAGCGCAATCCCCGCCTCGAACACCTGTTCGATGGCATAGTCAAAGCGCGCGCGCCGGTTCTCGGCGACGACCTTTTTCTTGTCGAATTCGGCGGCGGACTGCGGACGGGCCATGACGAAAGCTTAAATGACTCCTGCCGACGACAGCGCGGCATCGACGACCGCTCGCGATGCGTCGGACGCCGGGATGATAGGTAGGCGCACTTCGGGCGAAAACCAGTCATGGACGCGCGACAGCGCATATTTGACCGGGCCGGGAGAGGTGTCGGAGAACATCGCCTTATGCAAATCGAACAGCCGATCGTGCAGCGTCAAAGCTCGCGTCCAGTCGCCCGCAGCACAGGCAGCGGCGAAATCGGCGCAAAGCCGCGGCGCGACATTGGCGGTCACCGAAATGCACCCCACGCCGCCCATCACCGCGTGCGGCAGCCACAAATCGTCATTGCCCGACAGCTGGCAAAAATCATGTCCGGCGCCCGCGCGATGGACCGTAACGCGCGCCATGTCGCCGCTTGCATCCTTGACCGCGACCACGGTCGGGATTTCGGCGATCTCGCACATCGTTTCGGCGCTGATGTCGCAGGACGTGCGGCTCGGAACATTATAGACGACGATCGGCAGGTCGCTGGAATCTGCCAGCGCCTTGAAATGGGCAATCATTCCCGCCTGGCTCGGCCGGTTGTAATAGGGCGCGACGATCAGTGCTGCGTCGGCGCCCGACGCCTGCGCGTGGCGCATGTGGCGGATCGCGGTCGCGGTGTCGTTCGACCCGCATCCGGCGATGACCGGGACGCGCCCGGCCGCCGCCTCGATACAACAATCGATCACGCGGTAATGCTCGTCGAAGCTCAGCGTCGGGCTTTCGCCGGTCGTCCCGCACGGCACCAGCGCGCTCGTTCCCTCTTTGACCTGCCAGTCTACTAGCCGGGCAAAGGCGGACGCGTCGAACGCCCCGTCGCGGAATGGCGTCACCAAGGCGGGAATCGAACCCGAAAACATGCTCCGCTCCTTTACAAGGACATGGCCGAACCGATAGAATCCGGCCAGCGCGCCGCTATTGGACGTCTATTCAGCGCCCCGCAAGGAGTTTGGTATTACCATGGCGTTCATGATTTCACTGTCCAAGATTTCCCGCCTCGCTCTCGCGGTGGCGCTTGTTGTCCCCACCGCCGCTACCGCCAGCGAACTGACCCCCGAGCAGATGGCCTGGTATCGCGCGCAGATGGGCCTGGCCTCGGTATCAGGACCGCCGCCCACGCCGAATTCAGTCGGCGAAGCGGTGATGGAATGGCGGCGCCTCACCGCAAACAGCGGCGCTTCCTTTGATCAGCTATCGCGCTTCCTAATGGCGAATCAGGGCTGGCCCGACACCGAAAAGCTGCGCCTGCGCGCCGAAAAGGCGATCACGCTCGACAGTTTCGATCCGGCGCGCACCCTTGCCTATTTCGCCGCCTATCCGCCGCAGACCGCCAGTGGCCATCTGCGCATGGCGATCGCGCTCAATGCCTCGGGCCGGCGGCAGGAGGCCCATGCCGCGGTGCGCCGCGCGTGGACCAGCGGGCCGCTCGACGATTATGAAAGCAGCCGCGCGCTTGGCATGTTCGCCGGTGCGCTTACGCTCGCTGACCATGACGCGCGCATGGACAGGCTGCTCTGGCTGGGCGCGACGTCCACGGCCGGCCGCCAGCTCGCCTATACCTCGCCTGAAAAGCGAGCGGTCTTTGCCGCGCGCCTCGCGATGCGGAGCGGCGCGGTCGACGCGGCGCTCCAGGCATCGGCGGTCGAAAGCGCAAATCCGTCGCTCGTGCGCACCGATGCCGGCTATATCACCGACAAGGCGACCTGGCTGCGCGGAGCCGGACGCGTCGGCGAGGCGCGCGCGCTGCTCGCCGCACCGCGGTCGCTGGCCAAGGCGCCGACCGACGCCGAGGAATGGCTGGAAACCCTGCTCACGAACGCGCGGCTCGCCGACAGCGGCGGCGACAAGCTCACTGCCTATAATATCGCGCGCCAGCTCGACGACGCTTTTCCGGCCGGGACGGTGGTCCGCGAAACGCCGCTCGGCGTTCGCGACGATTATACCTCGCTCGCGTGGCTGGCGGGCCAGCTGGCGTTCAAGGATCTTGGCCGCCCCGCCGAGGCGGTGAAGCTCTACCGCGCTTATGGCGAAGCAGCACGTTCGGCACAGACGCGAACCAAGGGTTTCTACTGGGCCGGGCGCGCGGCGCTCGCCGCGGGCGATCGCGGCGCGGCGAATGCGCATTTCGCCGATGCGGCGCAGCATTACGATCAATTTTATGGCCAGCTGGCGCTCGAACGACTTAACCGTCCGCAACCCAAGCCAACGCCGAATCCGACGATCCAGGTCAGCGCCGACGAACAGCGCGCGTTCGAGGACGACCGGCTGGTCCGCGCGGCGCGCGCGCTCGGCGAGATGGGCGCGTGGCGCGAACAATCGCTGTTCCTCCGCGCGCTCGCGCAAAAGGCGAGTACGCCCGCCGACCATGTGCTCGCGGGTAAACTCGCGTCGCAGATCGGCCGCCCCGACCTGGGCGTGATGATCGGCCGCAGCGCGCAAGCAAACAGTCTTGACGCAGTGGAGGTTTCGGGATTTCCGACGGTGCGCGTCCCCGCCGGGCATGAGGGCAACTGGACCTTCATCCACGCGATCACGCGGCAGGAAAGCCAGTTCGACCGCGCCGCGATCAGCCACGCCGGCGCGCGCGGGATGATGCAGCTGATGCCCGGCACCGCGAACGAAGTCGCCGGCAAGCTGGGCCTTTCGTACAATCGCGAGGCGCTGACGACCGACACCAATTACAATATGACGCTGGGCTCCACCTATTTCCAGCAGATGCTGCGCTATTATGGTGGCAGTTATCCGCTCGCGGTCGCGGCCTATAATGCCGGGCCGGGCAATGTGAACAAATGGCTGCGCGCCAATGGCGACCCGCGTACCGGCGCTATCGACATTGTTGACTGGATCGAGGCGATCCCGATCTTCGAGACGAAGAATTACGTCCAGCGCGTGCTCGAAAACGCCGTCGTCTACGACACGCTGCGCGACAGCAAGACGCTGCCCCAGGCGCCGCTGAGCTTCTATCTCGGCAAGCGCACACCGGGGTAAGGTCCGCGTGGCGGGGGACAAGACAAACATCATCAGTCCCGCGGGCTTTGCCGCCCTGCGCGCCGAATATGCCGCGCTGCTGGGCGACGAGCGGCCCAAGCTGGTCGAGGTCATCAGCTGGGCCGCGGGCAATGGCGACCGCAGCGAAAATGGCGATTACATCTACGGCCGCAAGCGGCTTCGCGAAATCGACCGGCGACTGGGGTTCCTCGCGCGCCGCATGAAGGCAGCACGCGTCGTGGATCCCGCCGAGCAGCCCGACAAGAGCCGCATCTGGTTCGGCGCCACCGTCGAGCTCGCCGATGACGACGACGCCCGCCGCACCGTCACGCTCGTCGGCGACGACGAGGCCGAGGCGGGCGAAGGCCGCATCGGCTGGAACAGCCCGCTCGCCCGCGCGCTGCGCGGCGCCGCGGTCGGCGATCTCAGGACGGTGCAGCTTCCCGCCGGACCAAAGGAGTGGGAAGTGATGGCGATCCGTTATCCCTGACGGTCATTCGCCGATGCCCGCGAGCAGCTCGCGCTGATCCTTGCGCAGTTCGGGCAAGTCGCGCGCCAGCCGCGCCCAATGCGCCGCCTCGCGCGCGTCGGCGGCAACTCCCACGCCCGTCGCATAGGCATGGGCGAGGATCGCCCGCGATCCCGCAAAGCCCGCGCGCGCCGCGACACCGCAGTCCTCGATTGCAGCAGCCAACGTCTTGTCGGCGAAATGCGCCTCGCACAGCCAGTGATGCCCCTCCGGATTGCCCGCGTTGGCGAGGGTGCGGAGCCGCGCGAGGTTGGCGGCGCGCGTGTCGGGGAAAAAGGTCAGGGCAAAGATCGCGGCCGGGTGCCCCTTCTCGGCCGCCTCGGCGTAAAGCGCCTGCGATCGCGTAAAATCGGGCGGACCAAAGGTTCCGACTGTCAACTGGTAGGCAAGGTGCGTCTTAGCCTTTGAAAAACCTGCATTCGACGCCGCGACATATAATTCATAGGCGCGCTGGATGTCGGCGGGCGAAGGATCATTTTCAAGAAGCAGATAACCAAGCTCCTGCTGCCCCGCCGGGAACCCCTGCGCCGCCGATCGCTCGAGATAGGCGCGCGCGCGGGCGGCATCCTTTTTCACCCCGACTCCGAGCGAGAACATATAGCCCACCAGCTGCTGCGCGAGCGGATGGCCACCATCGGCGAGCGCAACGAGTTTCGCCGCGGGATGGCGCGACAGCACGTCAGCGATCAGCACGGGTTCATCCTCGATCGCCAGCCGATCGAGTGAGATGTCGGCGAGCGGATCGGCCGCGGGGCCGCGGGAGTTGCCCATTGACGGTGGTGGCGGCGTCGCCGACATTGGGCGCGCTGGCGGGACACCCACGGCCCGCGCCGGGATGTCGGGCGGGGCGACCAGATAATAATCGTCGAACCAGCTGCCATAATGAAAAGGCTGCTGCGGCCCCAGCTCCATGCCGTGCGTCCGTTTATAAACTTCGCGCGACACGACCTTGAAATAATCGCCGATTTCGAGCCCCGGGATCGCGAGTTCTTTAACCACCGCCGCGGCAAAGGGGCTGACGGGCGATCCGACGGGTGCGAAATCAAGCGCCGGGCGCCCCTTTGCCGTCGAATAGAAAACGGCACCCTGCGCAATGTCGAGCAGGCCCAGCGGCGCCGACCCCGCGTCGCCGTGCGCCGTATCGGCGTCGGCAATCCGCACGACGGGTTCGGCGGTACGACAGGCGTCGACGAAGACTAGCGTGAACGCGCCCTTGGGAACGACGCGCTCGACCGCCGCCTCGATCGACAGGTAACGCTTTTCGACATCGGCGCGGCGCGTCGCGGGCGGCGCGTCCATCGGGACCAGCCAGTTGCGGCCGCCATATTCGAAACCATGCCCGGCATAATAGAGGATGACCGACTTCGCGCCCGCCGCTTCGGCCGTGAAGCGCGTCAGCGCGGCGTCGAGCGTCGGCATGTCGGCGTTTCGCACAACACGCGATGCGATGCCCGCCTTTTGAAACGCCTCGCAGACGAGGTCGATGTCGTTGACTGCATTGCGGAGCGACGGCCACTCCCAGTCATTATAGGCGCTGTTGCCGATCAGCAGCGCGACGCGCGCGCCCTGCAAGGGCGCGTCGCCACAGGCGGGAGGTTGTGCAAAGGCCGGGATCGCGCCAAGCAAAAGCGCAAGCACCGCCGTCAGAATAGCGCTCGAACGCGTCCGATCGACCATATCCACCCCCTGAAACGCCGACAGTCGCCCGCGCGAAATCGCGGAAATCTGCGCAACTTCGCTCCGAAATCGCATAATCGCGATGTCGGTACATCAAGATGATGGTAAGTGCGCTAACCAACGTAGGAAAGCGGAAACTCTGACGCGTCAAGGTTGCAATAGCGCCGGGATAATCCAGATCGCCGACAGCACGATGACCACGGCAATCAAGGAAAAAGCCAGCACATAGCGGACGTTGTGCCCTTTGACCCCGCCGCTCGCCTCGGTTTCGTCCACCTCGACATGATCGTCGACGACTTTCATCGCGTGTCTCCCTTCTGCTTTGCTTCAGAACGCAGTCCCGTGCACGCGGTTCCCCGCGGTGCGGCGTCGGGAGAGATGCCAGAGGGTCTGTAAGCCGGGTTCTGTCCACCCCGTTGCCGGGGATGGGCGATCATTCCTCTAGGCGAACGGTTACCCGAACGCTCAAGCAGTCAACCCGGACGGCGGGGCCGGAACCAGCCCTGGTTTCCCCATGCCATCCCTATTCGACCTTGCTCCCGGTGGGGTTTGCCGTGCCGCGTCCGTTACCGTTCGCGCGGTGCGCTCTTACCGCACCCTTTCACCTTTCGCCGGGCCGAAGCCTTGGCGGTCTGCTCTCTGTGGCACTTTCCCTGACCCCCTTACGGGCGCCGCCGGACGTTATCCGGCACCGTGGTTTCCGTGGAGCCCGGACTTTCCTCCCCTTCCTTGCGAAAGCGGCGATCGCCCGACCCTCTGGCAAGCGGCGAGTATAGCGCGAATGACGGGGAATGGCGAGTGAATGTAGAGGCCGCTCAATTCCCCTCGGGCTGCGGTAACAGTAGCGCCAGCAGGATCGCCCGGCATTCACCGTCGATCGTCCCGTCGATCAGTTCTGGGCGAAAGCGTCGCTGGAAAGCGACTGTCGCCGCAAAACCGTCGGTCACATCATAGCCAAAGCGTTCGAGCGCCAGAAGGAAACCCGCGTCGGTCCACAGCGGATCGGTCAGCTTCTTGGTCGGCCGCGGCAGCGCGAGGCGGCGGCGCGCAAGTTCCTCCCACGGAAACAACTCGCCCGGATCCTGCTTGCGCGTGGGCGCGACGTCCGAATGGCCGACGACATTGCCGCGCGTGATCGCATGGCGATCCTTGACGAGATGGACGAGCCGCACGACCGAGGCGATCTGCGGATCGGGGAACGGCACATAACCATGCTCATGCCCCGGATTGACGATTTCGATCCCGATACTCGCCGAGTTGATGTCGCTGACGCCGCGCCAGTGCGATTGGCCCGCGTGCCACGCGCGCTTGTCCTCGGGCACCATTTGGATGATCTGGCCATCCTCGCCGACGACATAGTGGGCGGACACTTTTGCCGCGGGATCGGCAAGCCGATCAATGGCTTCGGCACCAGACTTCATACCGGTGTAATGCAGGACGATCATCGAAACGGGGAGCGCGCGCTCATCGAAATTGGGAGACCAGCGTTCGATAAAATCGCTCATGCGCTTCTTTGGCCCGTCCTCTGGCTGCCCGTCCGTCGCTTGCGCCAGCGGGGCACAAAAAGCAAGGTCAAGCGGCGATCGGTCGCGCCGGGTCGATGCGCCGCACGGTCTGGTCGGCGGGTTCGTAGAGGCCACGGAGCCGCGGGCTGGCGACGAATTGGTCGGTCTGGCCCAGTACGGTTTCGCCCGCGCCAAGCACGAGAAAGCTGTGCGGCGCCGCCACCGCGCGCAGCCGCGCAAACGCCTTTTGCCGCATTGGCAGGGAGAAATAGAGCAGCAGGTTGCGGCAGAAGATAAGGTCGGCGGGCGACGCGAGCGGCGGCCGGTCGATCAGCATATTCTGCACCGAAAAATCGATCCGGCGGCGCAGATCCGCCTTGGCGAGCCAGCCGCCCTCGGTCTGGTCGAACCAGCGCACCATCCGCTGTACCGGCAGCCCGCGCTGAATTTCGAACTGGCTGTAGAGGCCGACGCGCGCACGGCCGATCGCCTGATGGCTGACGTCGGTGCCGACAATGTCCACTTGCCATCCAGCCCATTTCGCGCCCTGTTCGGCAATCAGCATCGCCATCGAATAGGCTTCCTGGCCCGTCGAAACGCCGCAATGCCAGATGGTGAGCCGCCGACGGTCGGCGTTGATCGTCCGCAATTTTTCAAGTGCGTTCACAGCAATATCGTCGAACACACTATGTTCGCGATAGAAAAAAGTTTCGTTGTTGAGCATCGCATCGACCGTATCGTCGAGCAGTTGGCGGCTCGTCGACGTCACCAGCGCGGCAACCAGCGCGTCGAGATCGGCGATGCCGTGCCGTTGCATCACCGGCTTAAGCGACATTTCGATCCGCCAGATCCGGCTTGGCGACAGCGTCTGGCCGGTCCGCGATTCGAGCACCCCCATCAGCACGCGATATGCCGATTCGCTGGCGCCCGATCCCATCATGACCGCCTCCGCCCCTGCGTACGCCCGGGCAGGAAGCTGCTGAGCATCAACGCGATTGCGTCGGGATTCAGCGTCGCGGCGGCAATCCCCGACTTCACCACGGCGCCCGGCATTCCCCAGATGACACAGCTTTCGGGGGCTTGGGCAAAAACGGTGCCTCCGGCCGATTTGAGCCGCGCCGCCCCCACAGCGCCATCGCGCCCCATGCCGCTCAAAATCACGGCAACACCGCCCTTGCCATAGGTCTCGGCAACCGAATCGAGCATCGGATCGGCCGACGGACAGCAGCCATTGTCGACCGGACGGCGGTCGAGCGCTATTTCGCGGCGCGCGCCATTTGCGATGACCAGCAGATGTGCGTCGCCCGGCGCCAGATAGATATGCCCCGGCTCGACTGCCATGCCGGCGGCCGCGACATGCACGCGCCGCGTCGTCATTATCGCGATCTGCCGCGCGTAAAACTCCATGAACGCATCGGGCAGATGCTGCGTCAGCAGGATCGGTGCCGTCACCCGTGCGTCGAGGTTGGCGAGGAAATTGGTAAAGGCGGGGATGCCGCCGGTCGATGCGGCAACCGCAATACATTCGATGGGCTGGTCGGTATCGACGACCATCGAGACGGGCGCTGGCGCGCGGCGCTGCGCGACGGGGACAGGCGCGGGAAACTCCTGCTGGTTGCCCAGAGTCAGGATACGCTCGGTCAGCACCTCGGCAAAACGGCCGGAAAAGCTGCCGCGCCCGGGCTTTGCCAAAGTATCGCTTGCTCCGAGCGCCAGCGCGTCGATCGCCGCGGGCCCGCCCTCGATGCAGTTCGACGACAGGATGAGCACGCGCGCCCGCGCCGCGCGCTCCAATATGTGCGGCAGCGCGTCGATACCGTTCATCCCGGGCATTTCGATGTCGAGGACGACAACGTCGACGGGTTCGCGCGCCAGATAGTCGAGCGCATCCTGCGCCGAGGCGACCGATGCACAGACATGAAGGCCGGCGCGCTGCTCGACGATCCGTTCAAGGATGCTGCGGACGACGAGGCTGTCGTCGACCAGCATCACCCGCACCGTCCGCGCGGGCGGATCCGGATCGGAGATCAGTGTTTGCGCAAGCGCCATCGAGCCGGCCCCCTTGCGTCAGGCGATGCCGACGAGTTGCAGCTTTCCTTCGAGCGTTTCGCGATCGAACGGCTTCATCACATATTCGTCCGCGCCGGCTTCGATCGCGGCACGGATATGATCGATGCTGTTTTCGGTGGTGCAGAAAACGACGCGCGGACGCTCTTCGTGGCCGTAATCCAGATCGTTGAATGCCCCCAGAAATTCCATGCCGCTCATTACCGGCATATTCCAGTCGAGCAGGATCACGTCGGGGCGATTCGCGCGGCAATAGGTTAACGCCTCCTGTCCATCGGCGGCCTCCTCGACGGCAAAGGACATGCTTTCAAGAATATGGCGCGCAACCTTGCGAATGACTTTGCTGTCATCGACGACCAGACAGGATTTCGACATCAAACTAACTCCGAGCCCCGGGATGCGGCCATGTTACGGACAAGACGTGTCCAGCGCGTTAATAAACGGCACGAGTCATGCTGCCTTTAAGCTTGGCATATGAATGAGATGCGATGGATCGACGACGAGCAGCGAAGCGCCGTCATGCTCGATCATTGCGTGAGCCACGCGCGCCCAGCCCGGAAGCAATTTTGCGGCAACGCGCGTTTCGGGCGCGTCGATGAAGCAGACATCTTCGATTTCGTCGGCAAGCAGCGCGTAGCCATGCTCGGCAACCTCTATCACGATCACGCGCTGACCGGCGGCAACGGGCACCGGTGGCAGACCGATGACGACATGCGGATCGATCAGCGTGAACACACGGCTGCGGAGGGCGAACAGCCCTGCGACATGCGGCGGCGCCGCCGGAACCTCGACCGGCGCGCCTACGGTTACGACCGAATGAATCGTCCGGCTGCGCAGGGCAACGCGGGTGTCGGCGATGCGCGCGATCAGATAGAGTTTATCCATCATGGCCTTGTCCCCCCGACGCGGCGGCGCATCGCGGCGAGCAACGCCTCGCGGTCGTAACGATAGACGCTGTGGTCATCGGGCGCGGTGGCGGCCACCGACGAACGCAGACGGATCACCGGCACCTCGCCGAAATGGTCGCACGCGCCGCTGTCGTCGGACAGGCAGAGGAGCAGGTCAGGCATTTCGTCCGCCTCCTCGCCCGGGGCCGTCACGCGGTACCCCGCACTACGCAGGATCGGCGCCAGGAAATTGGCGCCCCAGCCGTCGTGATCGTCGGTCAGGTGGCATAGCGGCTCGCGCGGCCCCGGCGCTTGCGTTCCGGCCGAGTGTTGCTCCATCAGCCAGAAAGGATCGATCAGCTCGACCGGTTCGCCCCCGACAAGGACGAGGCCGGCGATCAATCCGGGCGCCGCCGAAGGCTGGATCGCGTCGGGCAAGCGCACGATGTCGATCACTTCGGCGATCGGGTAACAAAGCACCGCGCGGCCATCGTGGAGGCGCAAAAGCTTGATGTTTCCATCCCCGGCCGGGGGCTTGGCGGCATGAACCGGGAAAATCTCCTCACCGATCTGTGCCTGCACGCGCCCTGCGCTTTCGAACAGCGCATTGGTCGGAACATCCTCGACGCGCTCGATCACCGACAGGTGAATGCCGCGCATCCGCCCATCGGTGTCGCGGAACAGGAGCAGCTGCGTGGCATTGCGCGACGCGAGCGCATCGGCTTCGGCGTCGGCCAGCCCGTCCTTGTTGCGCCCCGCTTCGCTGGCGTCGATCCCGGCCACCGCGAGCAGGCCCTGCACGTCGAGGAGCAAAACCGGGCGGCCGTTATCGGGCAGCGTCGTTCCCGCATAAAGCCCCGTCGCCATGATCATCGGCGCCGCAGGCTTGATCACCAGTTCTTCATGGTCGTGGATCGCGGCGACGCTCAGCGCATAGCTTTGCCCCTGCCCCGGCCGCACGATGACCAGCGCACGGTCGTCGACATCGTCGTCGATACCACGCGCGCAGCCAAGGACGGTTTCCAGGCGCAGAAGCGGGAATTGCTCGCCGCGCACCGTCGCCAATTCGCCGCCGCCGACGCGGTCGATGCGCACCGTATCGCCGCTTTCGAGCAGGATTTCGCGCACCGCGCCGCGCGGGATCGCGAAATATTGCCCCGCGGCGCGCACCATCAGCCCCGAAATGATCGTCAGCGTCATCGGCACGCGGAGCAGGATCGATAGCCCGCGACCTTCGTCGTTGCGCAGTTCGACGATGCCGCCGATCTTCTCGACATTGGCCTTGACGATGTCCATGCCGACGCCGCGGCCCGAAACCGAGGTAATCTTTGCCGCGGTGGAAAAACCGGGACGGAATATGAGCTCAAGCTTTTCCTTGGGCGACAGCGCCCGCGCATCGGCCGCAGTCATCAGGCGCGACGCAATCGCTTTCGCAACCAGCGCGTCGGGCGACAGGCCGCGCCCATCGTCACGCACCTCGATTTCGATCTGGTTACCCGACTGGCGCGCGGCGACCGAGATCGTCGCGGTAATCTCCTTGCCCGCCGCGACCCGGTCGTCCAGCGTCTCAATGCCATGATCGATCGCGTTGCGGACGATGTGGATCAGCGGATCGCGGATATTTTCCATCATTTCGCGGTCGAGTTCAACCTCGCCGCCGCTCATCTGGAACGCGACTTTCTTGCCCAGATCCTGCGCCAGGTCGCGAACGATGCGCGGCAGCGGCGCGAACAATTTGTCGATGCGTTGCATCCGCATCTGGCTGACTGATTGCCGCATCCCCGCGATCGAATCCGACAAGCGATCAAACGCAGCGATTGTCGCGCTGTCGGCACCCGATTCGCGCAGCATCCGGGCAAATTCGTTCCGCGCCAGTACAATGTCGGTGACGCCGGTCATCACGCTGTCGAGCAGCGGCAGCGGCACACGGATCGACCGCCAGCCGTTCAGGTCGGTGCCCACATCCTCTTCGCGGCGGAGCGGCACGCCTGCAACCGCCGCGGGCGGCCCCGCGGATTCTGGCCGCTCCCGCACCGACAGCGCGCCGATCACATCGCTGTCGTCGCCGGCGGGTTCGATGCCTTCCTGCCCCAGCGCCGCGCAAAGAATATTCAGCCGGTCGACGATGCCCAGAACGGCCGAAACCAGCGCGGCATCAGCGGTGCGATTGCCGCGGCGCACCTGATCGAGCGCGTCCTCGGCGGCATGGGCAAGTGCCGTCACCCGCGGCAGCGAGAGAAACCCCGAACTGCCCTTGATCGTGTGGACGAACCGAAAAATCGCGTCGAGCTGCGCCCGGTCAGCCGGATCGGCCTCCCACGCCACGATCGCCCCGCTCGCGTCGGACAGGATTTCGACCGTTTCGGCCAGAAAGTCGTTCAGCAAATCGTCCATTATGGTACCGGCGCGCCCCAGAAACGTGAAGCGTCACCATGGCCGACAATGGTTAAAAGTGGCTTTACCCGCGGCCGCGCAATACCGCGCCGACGAGCAGCGACGTCGGCGTTTCGCGCGCCAGCATTACCGTCCCCTCGCTCTGCCGGGCGACCGCCTGCACCAGAACGGCAGGTGCGGTGCGCGAGGTCATCGGGCTGGCGCCTTCGCCCTCCGCCAATATGCGCTCGACATCGGCGTCGAGGAAAATTCGTTCGGCCTCGACATGCAGCGCGATTTCGATGCCCTCTCCCTGCTTTTCGCAGCCGACATCGAGCCGGCCGCCGCGCACCAGCGCATCGACGAGCAGCAGCGCGAGGTTGAGGACGATCTTGACCGCGGGCTTGGGCAGCGGGTCGGCGCCGATCATCCAGTTTAGCGTGATCGCACGATCGCCGATGATCCCCTCGATCGCCGATTTGGCCTCCTCGGGCGGCACGAGTTCGCCGAAACCGCCCGCCGATCCGAAAGCAAGGCGAAAGAATTTGAGCTTGTTCGCCGATGTTCGCGCGCTCTGCTCGAGCAGTTCGATGCAACGCGCCCGCATTTCGGGGTCTTTTTCGTCGGCGAGCAGTTCGAGACCGTTGGCAAAGGCGCCAACGGGGCTGAGCAGATCGTGACACAGGCGCGAGGCCAGCATGGAGGCGAAATCGACGCGGTCGTCGGACATGAATAAAAAGGCTCCCCAGCGCAGCCGCCGGATTTACCCGGCGTGCGCCGCTCCTAGTGCAGCCGAGGGGGAAAGGGCAAGCGCGATACCATATCCTCCAAAATCTGCCCCGTCCGTCTCTTTCCCCATCGTCATCCCGGCGCAGGCCGGGATATCGCCGGTGCGTGACGATGCCAGGCCGAGATCTCCGCCTGCGCCGGGATGGCCGAGCAGGTTTGGAAATTTGCGACGCACTTGTAATCCCGGGGCCTGTCACCACATCGCCTTCGATGTTGGGGGACGACGAGATACTGACCGTGACGCTTGATGACGCGGCGGCCGGGCTGCGGCTCGACCGGGCGCTTGCCGAGGCGCTTCCAAGCCTGTCGCGCGAGCGGTTGAAGGGCCTGATCAAGCGCGGCCGCGTATTCGACCGGCGCGGAGAAACGCTCTGGGATCCCGCTGCCAAAACTGCCGCGCCCGCTACGATCGAGATACGCCTGCCCGCCCCCCTGCCCGCGCACAACACCGCGCAGGATATGAACCTCGTCATCGCTTATGAGGACGAGCATCTGATCGTGGTCGACAAGCCCGCCGGAATGGTCGTCCATCCCGCCGCGGGCAATCTCGACGGCACGATGGTCAACGCGCTGCTCCATCATTGCGCGGGGCAACTGTCGGGCATCGGCGGCGTCGCGCGGCCGGGGATCGTCCACCGCATCGACAAGGATACGAGCGGGCTGATCGTCGCCGCCAAGCATGACAAGGCGCACGAGGGACTAGCGAGGCAATTCGCCGCGCACAGCATCGACCGCCGTTATTTGGCCCTCACCACCGGGCGCCCGATGCCCGCGAAAGGGACGGTCGACGCGGCGCTTGGACGGTCGAGTACCAACCGCAAGAAGATGGCGGTCGTGGCGGCAGGTCGCGGCAAACATGCGATCACCCATTATCGCACCATCGAACCGCTGGGGGGCGCGACGCTGGTCGAATGTAGGCTGGAAACCGGCCGGACGCATCAGGTGCGCGTCCATATGGCGCATATCGGCCACCCGCTGGTCGGCGACCCGGTCTATGGTCGCGCCCGAAAGCCGCTGTCGGACGTGCTGAAAGCACGGAATTTCGTGCGGCAGGCATTGCACGCGGCCCATTTGGGCTTTATTCATCCGGTGACCGGTGACAGGATCGCGCTCGACAGCGAACTCCCAGCGGACATGCGGGAACTGCTCGATGAACTGCGCGTTTAGGTTTCGAATAAAAATCTATTTTGACCGCTGGATGCAACCGCGGCAGGATGATTTCAGGTTTTAGGGAAGACACTCTCCATGGCTAACAAAAGCAATGTTCCGGCAGTGGTACCCGCGCTCGGCGGTGAGGCGAGCCTGAACCGCTATCTGGCCGAAATCCGCAAATTCCCCCTTCTGACGCCCGAGCAGGAATATATGCTCGCCAAGCGGTTTCAGGAGCATGGCGACAATGAAGCCGCCGCACAGCTCGTCACCAGCCACCTTCGCCTCGTGGCGAAGATCGCGATGGGCTATCGCGGCTATGGTCTGCCGGTCAGCGAGCTGATCAGCGAGGGCAATATCGGCCTGATGCAAGGCGTGAAGAAGTTCGACCCCGAACGCGGCTTTCGCCTTGCCACCTATGCGATGTGGTGGATCCGCGCCTCGATCCAGGAATTCATCTTGCGTTCGTGGAGCCTCGTCAAAATGGGCACCACCGCGGCGCAGAAAAAGCTGTTCTTCAACCTCCGTCGGATGAAGAACAACCTCGAAGCATTCGAGGACGGCGATCTCAGTCCCGAACATGTCGCCAAGATCGCGACCGACCTGGGCGTCACCGAGGAAGAAGTCGTCAGCATGAACCGCCGCATGGCGATGGGCGGCGATACCTCGCTCAACGTCCCGATGGGCGAGGATGGCGACAGCCAGTGGCAGGATCTGCTGGGCGACGAAGGCCCGCTGCAGGACGAGCGCGTCGCCGAGGCGCAGGAGCGCGACGTGCGGCACGACCTGCTGACCGAAGCGCTCGAGACGCTGAATGAGCGCGAGCGCCATATCCTGACCGAACGCCGCCTGACCGACGATCCCAAGACGCTGGAGGATCTGAGCCAGGTTTATGACGTCAGCCGCGAGCGCGTTCGCCAGATCGAGGTGCGCGCCTTTGAGAAGCTGCAAAAGGCGATGCTGAAGCTCGCCGGCGACCGGCGCCTCCTGACCGCCTGACGACGGACGGCGCGGCTGATACGGCGCAGCGCGGGCGGCCGACGTTGATCCGCCTCCATGCTCCGACCAGCCGCATAGGGTGGAGCGCTCTCATTCTGGCGGCCTGGTCGCTCGTCACACTCGCGCAAGCCGGGCAAGGCTATTTGGTCGCGGCCTGGCGCGGTCAGGCGCAGGAGTGGTGGCCGACTCTGGGCTATGTCGCTGCGATCTATTCGATCTGGGCGCTGCTCAGCTGGCCGATCGTCGGCGCAGCGCTGGCGATCGAGCGCAGGATCAAGCCATGGTGGGGGCGGATTGCCGCCTATCTGCTGCTGTGGCCCGTCGTCGCCTACGCGCATGTCCTGCTGTTCGGACTCGTCTATTGGCCGGTGTATCGCAACGCCCGCATTGAGACGCGGGGCGAGATGGCCGACATCATGTTCGTTCGCAATTTCGATACGAACACGATGCTCTACCTTGCGCTGGTCGCCGCCACGATCCTTTGGGTGCGCTGGCCGCGCCCACGTCGGGCCGCTAACGCACCCACCGACGCGATCGAAATCCGCAGCCGTGGGCGCCTGACGCGCATCCCGCTCGATACCATCGACTGGATCGGCGCGGCGGGCGACTATGCCGAAATCCATGCGTCGGGCCGCACGACGCTGATCGAGGAATCGCTGACCTCGCTCAGCAAGCGCCTGCCTGCCGCCGACTTCGCGCGCATCCACCGCGGCGCGCTGATCCGTATCGACCGGGTGCGCGAGATCGAACCGATTGCGCGCGGCGACGCGCATGTCCGGTTGGTCGGCGGCGAGCAGCTGCGGCTGAGCCGCCGCTACCGCGACAATCTCGCCGCGCTCCTCGATCCGCGATCAGCACCCGCCGAACCCGCCGAATAGTCCCGCTCACAGATCGGTGCTCGCGCGCAGCGGGCGTTCCCCGCCATCGCGGCCTCCCCTTCATCGTGGAGACCCCCCATGCCGTTCAGCCTCCTCCTCCTGCTCCTCTCCGCACCGGACGTTCCGCCTGCGATGGCCGAAGTGCGCCCTTATCAGTCGCTGCATCTCACGGTCCTGTACAGCCCGCCGATCGCCCGGATCGACGGCGAGGACCGGCTCGTCTACGAGCTTCATGCGACCAATTTTGCCGCGCAAACGCTGACGGTCACGGACGTCGAGCTGCGCTCCGCCAGCGACGCTGCTCCGATCGCGCGCCTCGCTCCGGCCGGGATCATGCGGCGGATCGGCGCGCAACAGGGCGGCGCATATGATCTTGCGCCCGGGCAGCGCGCGATCTTCTATATCTCGGTATCGTGGCGCGGCCGTGGCGCGGAGCCGCTCATCCACCGGATCGGCCTGGTGCCGAAGGGCGCGGACGCCTCAGGCCGACCGGTCGCGATCGAAGGCGGCGCCTTCGTGCCGGCGCCCGCCCCCGGCCTCGACCTCGGCGCGCCGCTGCGCGGCGGGCCGTGGGCCGCAGTCGCGCTGCCCGAGGTCGATAACGGCCATCGCCGCTATCCCTATGCCGTCGCGGGGCGCGTGCGCCTGCCCGGACGCCATGCGATCGACTGGATGCCCGCCGCGGGGTTCGATCGCGCATCGGCCGGGACTGATGTGGCCGCCGACGGGTCGGGCGCGGATGTGCTGGCGGTCGCCGATGGCGAAATCCTGGTCGCCAAGGACCCGGATGCCCCCGGCGCGCTTGCCAGCATCGAGGATGAGACGGGAACGATGATCGTCCAGCGGCTGCCCGGCGGCCGCTATGCCTTTTACCAGCATCTGATGCCGGGCATCCCCGTCCGGCAAGGCGAGCGTGTCCGCAAGGGGCAGGTCATCGGACGTGTCGGATCGACGGGGCATGTCACCCAGCCGCACCTGCATTTCCACGTCGCCGACGGCATCGCGCCGCTCGACGGCGAAGGCCTGCCGTATCGGCTGAAGGCCGGCCGCATCGTCGGCGCCTATCCAGGCCGCGCGGATTTCGACGCGGCACGGCCCTGGCGCGCTGAAACCGAACGGCCGGTCGACGGCCTCCCCGCTCCCTATGCTGTGATCCGTTTCGAGCCCGCGCCGAGCAAACAGCCGCTTGTCGCGCGCGACCAAGCGGCTAATGAACCGCTATGCCCGCGAACGCCAAATCCGCAAAACGCCGCAAGCGCTCCTGGATCCTCCGGCCCGTCAAATGGCTGTTATCGTTGATCGCCTTTTCGGTACTTTGGGTGCTCGTCTATGCCGTGGTGCCGCCGCCGGTGACGTTCACGATGCTGGCCGACCGTAACGGCATCACCAAGGACTGGACCAGCTTGTCCGACATCGACCGCAACATGGTGCGCGCGGTGATCGCGGCCGAGGACGGCAAATTTTGCAGCCACAGCGGTTTCGACACCGAAGCGATCGAGGAAGCGATTGAGCGCAACGCCAAGGGCAAGCGGCTGCGCGGCGGATCGACGATCAGCCAGCAGACCGCGAAAAATGTGTTCCTGTGGCAGGGCAGCGGCTGGACACGCTATGTCCGCAAGGTGCCTGAAGTCTGGTTCACCTTCCTGATCGAGACGATCTGGGGCAAGCGCCGGATCATGGAAGTTTACCTCAACGTCGCCGAGACGGGGATCGGTACCTATGGCGTCGAGGCGGGGGCGCAGCGTTATTTCAAACATGGCGCGGCCAAACTGACTCCGCGCGAAGCGGCGCGCATCGCCGCCATCCTGCCGCTGCCCAAGAAGCGCGAGGCGGTGAGCCCGTCGGGCTTTACGCGCCGCTATGGCAACACGATCGCCGCGCGGATCGGCCAGGTCCGGCGCGACGGGCTGGATGGATGCGTTTATCGATAGGGCAGCCGTCGATTGCGTATGCGGCGTGCTTAAAGCGACAAAAGATACGCATGTGCGCGGCGAAACTGTCTCCTTTGTCGCTTTAGAAGAAGGTTGGAAAAGCGATGATGTCAAAGAGCCGAGTGAATGGCTGGCATAGGGCGGGGATGTAGGACAGCGATTTTTGGGCTGGCTGGCGGAGGGGCAGTTTTGGAGTTGGGAGTTGCCGTTGCGACCGCCTGAGCCCCTCCCCTGAAGAGGAGGGGCTGGCTTTTCCTTATGTCCGCAATCGGTAACGATCCTCCCTGTCGCGCAGCGATGGGGAGGTGGCAGCGCGAAGCGCTGACGGAGGGGCAATCACGCGACGCCGCGGCCCCTCCACCACGCCCTGCGGGCGCGGTCCCCCTCCCCATGGCCTTTGGCCACAGGGAGGATATTATGTCCGCTTCCGGTCGTTTCCAGACGCCCCTCAGGCCGGTTTCCAGCTCTTGCGTTCTTCGGCCTGTTTCAGCACCTCGAACGCTGCCTGCCCTGCGGCAAAGCGCTTCGCCGCGTCATCGTCGCCGGGCTTGACGTCGGGATGGCATTCCTTGGCATAGGTGCGCCAGGCCTTTTTCGTCGCGTCGAAATCGGCGTCGGGATCGAGCCCCAGGATTTCGAGCGCGCGCATTTCGTCGGCGCTGCGGCTGCCGTCGCCCGCGCCGCCCCAGGCGTAATGCTGGGCGCGGGCATAGCTGCGGGCGCCTTGCGCTTCCTCCGCCGCGCGGGCGGCGGCATCCTCGGCGCTGAGCCCGGCGAAATAGTCCCAGCCGCGATTATATTCGGCGGCGTGCGTCTCGCAGAAATACCAGCGTTCGGGGCTGTTGGGCGACTTGGGCGCGGGACAGTTGCCGGGGTTGGTGCAGCCGTGCCGGTCGCAGAGCCGCACCTGCTGCGCCTCGCGCGACGAGCCATAGGGGCGCCAGCGGGGAAAACCCCAATCGTCGGATCTTTTGGCGCGGCTCATCGGGTCCATGTAGCGGCTGGGGCGCCCGATTGCTACCCAAGCAGGCCGAAAATCCTAATCCTTCGGCTTGTAGCCGAAGGCCTTGGCCGCAAGTTTGACCACCGCGGGGTCGCGTTTGGGCGGAGTCATCGGCACCGCGGTCTCAAGCGTTTCGACGACATGCGTCAGCGCGGCGATGCGCGCCGCCTTTTTGTTGTTGCCGTCGATGATTTTCCACGGCGCCCAGCGTGTGTGCGTCTGCGCGAACATATCCTCCATCGCCGCCAGATATTCCGCGCGTTTCGCCCGATTGCGATAATCCTCCGGCCCGGTCTTCCACTGCTTCCACGGATCGTCGAGCCGGTCGGCGAAGCGCTTGTCCTGCTCTTCCTGCGTCACATGAACGAACAGTTTGACGAGGTGGGTCGCGCTGCCCGTCAGCTGCGCCTCGAACTCGTTGATCTCGTCATAGGCCTTGCGCCACTCGGCCTCGGTCGCGAAACCCTCGACGCGCTCGACGAGCACGCGACCGTACCAGCTGCGGTCGAAGATCGAGATTTCGCGCGTTCCCGGCAAGCGTTTCCAGAAGCGCCAGAGGAAGTGGCGCGCCTTTTCCTCGTCGGTCGGCGCGCCGATCGGCCACACCTCGAAATAGCGGGGATCAAGCGACGCGGTGAGCCGCTGGATGATCCCGCCCTTCCCCGCCGCGTCCCAGCCCTCGACCATGATCACGCTGCGCTGACGGTGAATGATATGTGCGGCCTGAAGCCGTTCCAGCCGCTCGGTGAGCGCGCCCAGCGCCTTGGAATAGTCGCCGCCGAACTTCGCGCCGGTTTCATATTCGGAAAGCGAGAGGGTCATGGGCCAATCCTTAGCGCAAGCCGGTGCGTCCTACCAAGGGTGATGCGCTGCTGTCATATTCCGGGACAGTGCGCATGGGCTTCCCTACTGTCAGGCGATCAAAGCAGCTCGGCGAGCAAGGCCGCGACGCGCGCAGGCGCTTCCATCGGGATAAAATGGCTATGATCCGACCACAATTCGTCGCGAACGGCGCCGATTGCCGGACCCAGGTCCACCCAGGTCGGGCTGAGCGAAAAATCGAGCGGGCCGTCGCGCTCTCCGCCCAGCGCGCGGATGAGGGTCGATGGCGCGGCCAGATGGTGCAGCCACTCATACGGGCTGGTGCGCAGCGCATTTTGATAGACCGACGCTTCGAGCGCGGGCGGACAGGCGAGTTCGAGTCCTTCGCCGGAGGCCGCCGGACGCAGGCCATGCGTGCAATAATCGGCCAACACGCGGGGATCCCATTTTGCATAGGGCCGCCGGTCGGCGAAACGTGTGCGCATCTCTTCGGTGTCGGTCCAGGCGTTGCGCCGCCGCGCGATGGGATGATCGGCGGGATCGGGGATCGGCCTGGCGTCCTCGCCGTCGTAAAGCGCTGGTTCCATGATCACGGGATCGATCAGGACAAGGTGGCGAAAAGCCGCCGGCCGCTGCGCGGCGAGCCGGGTCAGCACATAGCCGCCCATACTGTGTCCGCAACCGACCAGCCGACGTCCGCCGAAGCCGTCGATGAGCGGGAGCAGCACGTCGGCAGTCGCCGCCCAGTCGGCGAGCGTCGCAGGGCGGAAGCTCCGCCCATGGCCGCGATGATCGGGCGCGATAACGTGCGTTCCCGCGGGCAGTGCCGCGACAACGCGATCCCAGAGCCGCGCGTGAAAGCCGGTCGCGTGCAGCAGCAACAGCGATGCGGCTGCACCGCGCTCGCCCCATTCGAACCAGCAGATGTCGCCGTCCGGCGTTTCCAGCCGGTGCCTCTGCGGGTCGCTCAAGACTTCACGCTCCCTTGTTCAGCAAGATAAGCGCTGGCAATGGCGAGAAAATCCTTTGCCTCGCTCGCCGAGGCGATCGCAAGGAGAGCAGCCGATCGGTCCGCAGCCGCATCCATAAAATGTCGGCAAATATCGAATCCGACCGCATAGCCGATCTGAGCGGGACGACCGGGATTATTTGAGTCGACTCCGCTGAACCAGCCCCGAAAATCCGCTGCGGGCAGATGGGCAATCGCTACGAACTCGCGGCCCAATGTGCGCGCGTGAGCATCGAAATAGCGGTGACGTTCGCGCCGCTGACCCGTAGCGAGCCATGAAATATAATCCGCGCCGCCTTCGCGTATGGCCATGGCAAGATTCGTGGCATTTCCGGGAATCGTGTAGAGTTCGCGGTATCGTGCCAGTCCCTGCAGATGGACCTGGGCCACATGCCCATATTCGTGGGAGACAAAGCCGGTCACGTCTCCGACGTTCGCCCGCCCGGCACGCCCCTCGGGAAATTCGGACATGTCCGTGTCGACCGTCATCGCGAGATGTTCGGCGGGCATCAGAATTCCGAGGCTGGTCGCGTCGGCACCGCGCCGGACTTCCCGCGGCGTGGCTCCGGGCCCGAGGGTACCCACAAGGAAGAATACCGGCACCTCCGGTGTCCCCGGTAAAAACGCTCGGACGCGCACCATCGCCTGAGTGATCGCCGTTTCGTAAGGCCTTAACCGCTCGCGAAGGCCGACAATCGACCGATAAAAGCGAGGCCGTTCGGCCAGGCGCTGTAAATAGGCGTCGGGCGTAATCCGGTAAGTGCGCATATAGGCGGTCAGACCCGCGGAGGGTGTCGCAAGATAAGCAGCCACCGCCTCTTGCGGAGGCATGGCACTTATATGCATTTCAAAACGTTGCAAGTCGTCGAAATATAGCTTGTTCGACGGCTCGGCTTCATCGGCGCGAGCCGACGCATAGCCTCCGAGCGCAGCAAAACTCCCGCCCGACGTCAAAAGCGCGCGGCGGGACCACTCCGTCATAACCCTAAATCCTACTCCGCGCGCGTATCATCAACGGCCTGCGGAATCCATGATCCGGATTCCGAGTTCCTTCAGCTGCTTGTCGCTGACCGGCGCCGGGGCGCCCATCATCAGGTCTTCGGCCTTCTGGTTCATCGGGAAGACGACGACTTCGCGGATGTTCGGCTCGTCGGCGAGCAGCATGACGATGCGGTCGACGCCCGGCGCCGACCCGCCGTGCGGCGGCGCGCCATATTTGAAGGCGTTGATCATGCCCGCGAAATTGGCATCGACCTCGGCCTGGCTGTAGCCGGCAATCTCGAACGCCTTGTACATGATGTCGGGGCGATGGTTACGGATCGCGCCCGACGACAGTTCGACGCCGTTGCAGACGATGTCATATTGCCAGGCGAGAATGTCGAGCGGGTCTTTGGTCTCGAGCGCCTCGAGTTCGCCCTGCGGCATCGAGAAGGGGTTGTGGCTGAAGTCGATCTTGCCCGTTTCCTCGTCGAGTTCGAACATCGGGAAATCGACGATCCAGCACATTTCGAACTTGTTCGGGTCGATAAGGTCGAGCTGCTCGGCGACGCGCGTGCGCGCGAGGCCCGCGAGCTTGGCAGCCTGCGCTTCCTTGCCCGCGGCAAAGAACAGTCCGTCGTCAGGGCCGAGACCCAGCTCGGCGGCGAGCGCGTCCATCTTGTCGGGCCCGTGGTTCTTGGCGATCGGGCCGCCCCATTCGCCGCCCTTGCGCGTCGCATAGCCGAGGCCCGCGAACCCTTCGCCCTGCGCCCAGCTGTTCATGTCGTCGAAGAATTTGCGGCTCTTTTCCGCGGTCGCCGGCGCGGGGATCGCGCGCACGACGTCACCCGCCGCAACGATGTCAGCGAAGCGGCCGAAGCCCGAGCCGGTGAAGTGCGACGACACGTCGGTGATGATCAGCGGGTTGCGCAGGTCGGGCTTGTCATTGCCGTATTTCAGCATCGATTCGCGATACGGGATGCGCGGGAAGGAACCGGCGGGCGTCACCGACTTGCCGTTCGCAAACTCCTCGAACACGCCCGCGAGCACGGGCTCGATCGCGTTGAACACATCGTCCTGCGTGACAAAGCTCATTTCGAAATCGAGCTGGTAAAATTCGCCCGGGCTGCGGTCGGCGCGCGCGTCTTCGTCGCGGAAGCAGGGCGCGATCTGGAAATAGCGGTCGAAGCCCGCGACCATCAGAAGCTGCTTGAACATCTGCGGTGCCTGCGGCAGCGCATAGAATTTGCCGGGGTGGACGCGGCTCGGCACCAGATAGTCGCGCGCGCCCTCGGGCGACGAGGCGGTGAGGATCGGCGTCTGATATTCGGTGAAGCCCTGTTCGACCATGCGGCGGCGCAGGCTGGCGATCACGTTCGAGCGCAGCATGATGTTCGCATGGAGCCGATCGCGGCGCAGATCGAGGAAGCGATATTTGAGGCGGATGTCCTCGGGATACTCCTGTTCGCCCGCGACCGGCATCGGCAGTTCGGCCGCGGCCGACTGCACCGCGACCTCGCGCGCGCGCACTTCGATCGCGCCGGTCGGCAGGTTGGCGTTTACCGTTTCGGCCGAACGCGCGACGACGTCGCCGGTCACCGTCACGACGCTTTCGGCGCGCAGGCCGTCGAGCGTCGCAAAGGCAGAATCGCTGCTGTCGGCGACGATCTGCGTCAGGCCATAATGGTCGCGCAGGTCGACGAACAGCAGCCCACCATGGTCGCGCTTGCGGTGCACCCAGCCCGAGAGGCGCACAGTCTGGCCGACATGCTCGGCGCGAAGCTGGCCGCAATGATGGGTGCGATAGGCGTGCATTTCATGGTCTTTCGAAGATTTGGGGACGTCACGTTTAAAGTGATTTATGGCCGCGCCTAAGGCAGGGCCGGGCCGGATTTGTCAAGGCTTGTCCCGATCAGCAGGTGAGCCCCAACCCGTCGAGCACCTCGCTGCGGAACAGCGCGCGGTGCGCGGGATCGGGAAGCAGCCGGTCGCGCGCGCTGCACCAGCGGCGGAAATCCTCGCCATAATCGGCGGCGACGCGCGCCGCGCCGAGGTTGCAGCTTTTCGCCCAGTGGCGCGTGAAGGCGATCCCCTCGGCATCGAGCCGCTCGACGACGCGCGCGTAGGCATTGGCGGTGCGCGGGCTGCGCGGCCCGTCGAAGTCGATCACCGCATTATGCGCAAAGCGCGCGGGCGCCAGCAGACCCTGGGCGCGCTGCATGAAGCGCAGCGTGACGACGGTAGACCCGCCGTGGCGCGCATAGACGGCGCAGATCAGCTCGAACGCGCGCACGAGGTCGGCGCGGTCGATGGTGACCGACGCGTTGAACAGGTCGGCGAGCGGACGGTGCGTGTCGAGCCCCTCCCCCCAGCTGCCATAGACGGGCGCATCGGTGACGTCGGGGCCCGAGGCATAGCCGAGCTTCATCGCAAATTGCAGCAGCGCGCCGCGCGCCCAGGGATAGTCATTGAGCAGGCGGCCGAGGAGCGTGAGCGCATCATACCCCGCGCCAAGCTGCCCCGGCGTCGCGCGCGGATAATCGTCGCGCCACGGTTCGCGGTAGAGGAAACGGAGCATCGCGGGGCGTTTGAACGGCTTGTAGGGATTGACGATCATCTGGACAAAATCGGGATCGCGGTCGAGCGCATAGGCGGCCGAGAAGCGGCGGAAATCGCCCGCCGCGAGCCAATCGAGCGCGGCGCGGTCGACCTTGCGGAGATTCTGGATCGGCCGGACGAGGAACCGGGGCACGCTATCGACGACGAGCGCGGTGACGATGCCCAGCGCGCCGACCGGCATCTGTGCGGCTGCGAAAAGATCGTCGTCGCGCAGCGGCTGCGACCCGGTAGCGGCGATGAAGGCGTCGCTCATCGCGCCCGCCTTCGGTTCGATCCAGTGGACGCCCGCGGGCGTGACGATCTGCACCGCGCGGATATGATCCTGGATGCCCCCGTGCGCCACCATCGAGCCATGCGTGCCGGTCGCACAGGCGCCCGCGAAGGTCTGGCCATTGCCCGCACCGCTCGTCCATAGCGAACGGCCCTGCGCCTCGAGCTTGTCGGACACTTCGTCGACAAGCGCCCCCGCCTCGACGAGCATCAGCGCGCCGGCATCGACACCGTGGCGAACATCATCGGCGTTGATGCGGAAACAGCGGTTGAAGCGCCGCGTATGCAGCAGCCAGCTTTGCGAGGCGATATTGATGTTCGACGGCGACCAGCCAGCGCCCAGCGGCCGCACGCGCCGCCCCGCCGCTTCAGCGGCTGCAAGCCAGTCCTGAACCGCGCGCGCCGCTGCCGCAAGTTCGTCGCGCCCGCGCGCCGCATCGCCCGATCGCAGCGCAAAGCGCGTCGCCGCCTGACAAGTGCCGGTGCCGTGATAGTTGCGCCAGCTGCCCTCGGTACCGATCTGGACGATGGGCATCACGCATCCCCCAACGGCTGAATCCCGGCATGGGCGCGCCACGCGACAGTGACCGGGCGCAGGAAACCGAAGCTGGCGATCGACACGAGCGTCTGGCGCCGCGTCGCAAAGACACGAACATCACACAGGCCATGGTCGGATTCGGGGGTCACGAACGGCTCTGCGGCCTGCGCTGCGAACCCCCAGCCTTTCAGCGTCACCACCACCATTTCTTCGTCGAGCGGCCTGGGGTTGGCGATCGACACGAACACATCCGCCTGACCGGCGAGATATTGTCCGAAAAGCAGCAGAAGAACAAGCGCGGCCAGCGCCCAACCGAGCCATATCATGCCCCAATCCCCCTCGTCTTTCCCCCGCCGGCGCTTCGGCTTTGCGGTCCGAAGAGCGGCGGCCGGGCGCCCCGCAATTTTTCCTGCCCGTTCTTTTCAACTAGCTGTATAGGCGCGCTATGCAAGTCCATCCGTTGATCGATACCAATGCCGCGCTCATCGAATTCTGCGACCTTGTCAAAGGCAGCGATTTCATCGCCGTCGATACCGAATTCATGCGCGAAAACACCTTTTGGCCGGAGCTTTGTCTGATCCAGATTGCCGACCGTAACCATGCGGCGGCGATCGATCCGATGGCGCAGGGGATCGACCTTCAACCCCTGCTCGACCTGCTCGTCGGCAATGAGGATATGCTTAAGGTCTTTCACGCCGGCGGGCAGGATGTCGAAATCATCTTCAACCTGACCGGCAAGACGCCGCACCCGATTTTCGACACGCAGATTGGTCAGATGGCGCTCGGCCAGGCCGAACAGGTCGGCTATTCGAACCTCGTCGAAGCGTGGCTAGGGCTTCAACTCGACAAGGGCGCGCGCTTCACCGACTGGAGCCGCCGCCCGCTCGACACGCGGCAGATCGATTATGCGATCGGCGACGTCACGCATCTGGCCAAGATTTTCCCGATGATGCTCGACAAGCTGATCAAGACCGGCCGCGGCCATTGGCTGGACGAGGAAATGGAAAAGCTGGCCGATCCGGCCAATTACAGCGTCGATCCCGAAAATGCGTGGCAGCGGATCAAAATTCCGTCGCGCAAGCCCGAGGTACTTGGCCGCCTGCGCGCGCTCGCGGCGTGGCGCGAACGCGAGGCACGCAACAAGAATTTGCCGCGCGGCCGCATCGTCAAGGACGAAACGCTGGCCGATCTTGCCGCGCACCCGCCGAAGGATCAGGAGGGGCTGGGCCGCGTCCGCGGGCTGTCGGCGACGTGGAAAAGCAATGACATCGGCGCCCGCCTGATGGACGCGCTGACGCACGCCAAGCCGCTGGGCAAGGACGACATGCCCGACCGGGCGCCGCGCGGTCCGGGGCTGGGCAAGGAAGGCGCGCTGGTCGCCGACCTGCTCAAACTGCTCCTGAAAATCCGCGCGCGCGAGCTCAACGTCGCGGCGCGGCTGATCGCACGCAGCGACGAGCTGGAGGCGCTTGCCGCCGGGGCGCGCACCGGCATATCGATGATGGAAGGCTGGCGTTACGAAGTGTTCGGCCACGCCGCGGTCGACCTGGTCGAAGGACGCATGGGTTTTGCCGTCAAGAACGGTAAGCTGGTGATGAGCGAGATCGACGCGGCGACGGTCGAAGAATAAGCCGGTAACGATATAAACGTCGCCCCCGCGCAGGCGGGGGCCGCCAGCAGCCTCACCAAGCACCGAAAGCATAAACCGCCAGCGGCCCCCGCCTGCGCGGGGGCGACGGGCTCTTCTACAGCAGCATCAGTTCGGGCTTCGCGCCCAGCGCCTGTGCGAGTGCGCGCAGGCGGCGTTCGACCGATTCGCCCGCCAGATGATGCCAGCCGCGATCGAGGCTGAGCTGCAATTTTCCATCGACCAGCGCGATGCCGCTCGCTTTGAGCGGCGCCTCGATCCCGCCGGTCAGCCGCTGCGCGAGCCGGATCGCCAGACCCCATTGCCGCGCACGCGCCAGCCGGTCGGCGCTGACCAGCGCGCCCATTGCGGGAAAATCGGCGTCGGCGCCGCCAAACCCGGCGTGCAACGCGCGCGCCAGCAGGATGCGCCCCGGAATGTCGATGCCGCGCCAGTTGCCGTGCAGGCCGATTTCGGTGCCGCGTTCGGCGCGGAAATCGGGGTTGGCAGACCAGGCGACATCGCTGAGCAGGCTGGCGGCAAGGCGCACGCGGCTGTCGGCGGGCGCTTCGTCGGCAAAGAGCGGCGCGATCCATTCGGTGATCGCGCGGCCGTGCGGCGCGAAGCGCGCAAGGCGGCGCCCCTCGAACTCCGCTGCGACGATCAGCGGATCCTGCGCGCGCGTCGATGCGTCGAGCGCCTGATAGAGCAACCCCTCGCGCAGTCCCGAGGACGAAACGGTCATTTCGGGAACGTCGATGATGCTGGCGAGCGCCGCGAGCAGCGCCGCGGCATCGGGCAAGGTCGCGGCGC
This sequence comes from Sphingopyxis sp. TUF1, assembly GCF_036687315.1. Taxonomy (NCBI): domain Bacteria; kingdom Pseudomonadati; phylum Pseudomonadota; class Alphaproteobacteria; order Sphingomonadales; family Sphingopyxidaceae; genus Sphingopyxis; species Sphingopyxis kveilinensis. Next base: position 2,794,142 of record NZ_CP144683.1, on the reverse strand, counting down.
GGTTCGACGCCATGCCGGGAATCGCGCGCAGGTCCTCGAAGCTCAGCCGCTTGGTCGCGCGGACGAGGCGGCGGAGCGCCGCGCGCGGGAAGCTATGCTGGTCGAGCACCGCGAGCGGATCGTTGGTCAGTTCGAGGTCGAGGCGCGCCAGCGCGCGCCACGAACCGCCGACGAGATAGAGCGGCAGGCCGGCCATGCCCCCCGGCCAGCCCGCATCGCGCAGCATCTTGCGCACCGCGCGCTCGAACGGTTGCTGCCCCGCCCGCCGCAGCGCCGGCAGTCGCAACACGCCCAGCGGAAAGGAGGCGCGGCGGCCGACCTCGCCATTTGCGACCTCGGCGAGTTCGAGACTGCCACCGCCCAGGTCGACGGCGATACCGCGCGCGTCGGGGATGGCGGACAGCACGCCATAGCCCGCCGCTTGCGCCTCTTCCTCACCCGAAAGCAGGCGTATTTTGAGCCCGGCTTCGGCCGCGGCGGCGATGAAGTCGGGGCCGTTCGCCGCATCGCGCACCGCGGCGGTGGCGACGCAAACCAGCTCCTTCACTTCCATATGGCGCGCGAGCAACGCGTAACGGCGGAGCGCGGTGAGCCCCCGTTCGGCGTCGGCGTCGGCGATGCGGCCGTCGATGGCCAGCCCGCGGCCGAGCCCCGCCGCGACCTTTTCGTTGAAGATCACCGCCGGCGCGCGCGCCGGTCCTTCATAAACGACAAGGCGGACCGAGTTGGAACCGATGTCGATGACTGCCGAGCGATGGACCGCCGGTTTCGAGGTGCGCAGCAGAGCCAAGCGGTCCGGTCTCAATCTTCGCGAAGGCCATAGGCGAGCGTCGGGACATCCTGACGCTGATGAAGCGCCGTGCCGCGGCCCGACAGCGAGGGGTTGTTCATGAAATAATGATGCAGGTTAAAAGGCTTGTCGCCCGGCGTCACCCGCCGCGATGTGCCATCGGGCTGCAATATCCAGCTTTGTTCATTGTCGATCAGGTTCGCGACGAGCACCTGGTCGAGAATCTGGTCGTGAACGGTCGGATTTTCGATCGGGATCATATATTCGACGCGGCGGTCGAAATTGCGCGGCATCCAGTCGGCGCTGCTTATGTAAAGCCGCGCGGCGCGGCTGGGCAGCGGCGCGCCATTGGCAAAGGCCCACACGCGGCTGTGTTCCAAAAAGCGACCGACGACCGATTTGACGCGGATCGTGTCGGACAGGCCGGGGACGCCGGGACGCAGGCAGCAGATGCCGCGCACGATCAGTTCGATCGGCACGCCGGCGGCGCTCGCCTCATACAGCTTGTCGATGATGTCGGGATCGACGATGCTGTTCATCTTGGCCCACACCCCCGACGGACGACCTGCCCTTGCCGCCGCGATTTCGGTGTCAATCAGCTCGCTGAGATGCTGGCGCATGTTGAGCGGCGACATGGTGATGAGTTCGAGCCGTTCGGGTTCGACATATCCGGTGATGTAGTTGAACAGCTGCGCCGCGTCGCGCCCCGCGCGCGGATCGGCGGTGAAGAAGCTCAAATCGGTGTAGATGCGCGCGGTCACCGGATGGTAGTTGCCGGTGCCGAAGTGGCAATAGGTGCGATACCCCTGCCCTTCGCGGCGCACGACCATCGAAATCTTGGCGTGGGTTTTCCATTCGATGAAGCCGTAAACGACCTGCACCCCAGCGCGTTCGAGCTGGTTCGCCCAGAGGAGATTCTGCTCCTCGTCGAAACGCGCCTTGAGTTCGACGACCGCGGTCACCGACTTGCCCGCCTCCGCCGCCTCGATCAGCGCGCGAATCACCGGCGACTGGTTGCCCGCGCGGTAGAGCGTCTGCTTGATCGCGACGACATCGGGATCGGCCGCCGCCTGCCGCAGGAAGGAAACGACGACGTCGAAGCTTTCATAGGGGTGGTGAACGACGATGTCCTTCGACCGAATCGCCGCGAAACAGTCGCCGCCATGTTCGCGGATGCGTTCGGGAAAGCGCGGCGAATAGGCGGGGAATTTAAGGTCGGGGCGATCGACATCGACGAGCGCGGAGAGCGCCGCAAGCCCGATGAAGCCGCCGATCTTGGCGACGATCGCCTCGTGCCCCTGAATATCGGCATTGAGCACCGCGGCGATTTCAGCCGGCATGTCCGCCTCGATCTCCATCAAGATCACGCGGCCACGGCGGCGGCGGCGGATCGCGGTGCGGAACAGGCGGACGAGATCCTCGGCCTCTTCCTCCAGTTCGATGTCGCTGTCGCGGATGATGCGAAAGACGCCCAATGAACGGATCACGAAACCGGGGAACAACAGGTCGCCGAACAGCTCGATCAGATATTCGATCGGCACGAAACCGCTGCTTTCCCCCGGCACCGGCACGAAGCGCGGCAGCGAAGCGGGGATCATCACCAGTTCGCGGACCGTTTCGCCGCTGGACCGGCGCTGAAGGTCGAAAATGACGCCGAGACCGCGGTTGGGGATGAAGGGAAAGGGATGCGCCGGATCGAGCACCTGCGGCGTCAGGATCGGGAAAATCTGGTCGATGAAAAACTGGCGAAGGCTCGTGCGCAGCGCCTCCTTGTCCGACCCGGTGCCGTGAACGACGATCCCCTGTTCGGCGAGCTGGCGATTGAGCCGTTGCCATTCGCTCTGCTGCTGATCGACGAGGCGGTTCACTTCGGCCTCGATCTCGGCAAGCTGCTGTCCCGGCGAGCGGCCGTCGGCGGACGGATCGTCGATCCCCTGCAGCTGCTGCCCCTTCAGCCCCGCGACGCGGACCATGAAAAATTCGTCGAGGTTGCTGCCCGAAATCGACAGGAAGCGCAGGCGTTCGAGCAGCGGATGCGCGGGATTGCGCGCTTCCTCCATCACCCGCCGGTTGAAGGCGAGCCACGACAATTCGCGATTGAAGAAGCGTTCGGGACCGAAGGCCGGCGGCGTGGATGCGGTGTCGGCATCGTTGTCTGCGCGCAGCGATTGTCCGGCCGTCGTCATCTTTCCTGCCTTTCGGGGAGATCGGGATCGATCAGCCCTTGTGACAGCAATGTTTCACGAGCGAGACGCACCCCGAGGCGCCGCCCCTGTTCGAGCGACGCAGCGTCGAGCGCCGCGACGACGCGGTGGATCATGGCATAGCTGCGCTCCATGCGCGGCACGATATAGGAGGCGACGCCGGGCGCAAGCGCAACGCCGCGCTGCGCGAAGAGCGCCTCGATCAGGTCGCGCGCGAGGCAATCGTCGGGCTCGCCGATGACGAGCACCGGTACCGCGGCGAGGCGCGAGCGGAGGTCGGGAAGCGCGACATTCCATTCGGCGGGCGGCGCGTCGGCGATGATGAGCAGCGGCGACCCGCTCGCCTGCGCCGCGTTCCAGGCGTGGAACAACTCTTCCTCGCTCACGCTGTCGTGCGTGTCGATGACGCGGCCGCCGGTGTCTGCCGCGAAAAGTCGGCCCATCAGGCTGCGCCCCGATCCGCGCGGGCCGGTGAGCACGGCGGTGCGGACGGGCCAGGTCGCGACATGGCGCAGATAACGCACCGCATAGGCATTGCTGGTGCCGACAACGAGCGGGCCGTCGTTCGCCCCGCCCGCGCTCCAGTCGAGCGGCAGCGCAATCTGTCCGGAAGGTGCCCGCGCCGCCATCAGCGGCTGATCCGGAGCTGGCCGCCGCCTTCCTGTACGGCAAAGCCACGCGCCGTGAGCGCCGCGCGCAGCGCCGCAAGATCGCCGCGGAAGGTCACGCGCATCACCGACGTGCCACCGAGTGCGAGACTGGTCGTCGAAGCCGACTGGACCCCCATCGCGGCGGCAACGGCGCGCTCGGTCGCAGTGACCGATTCGACGTCGGGCGAGCTGTACTGGACGGTGAAGCTTTGGACGCCCGCCGGTCCTGCGACGGGGACGCTGCCGTCGGTTTCGATGGGCAGCGCGTCGGCGTCGTCCGCGGTCGTTTCTTCGGGCAGATCCTCGCGCTCGACCGGTTTTTCGAGGACGAGATAGGGGTCGGTCCGCAGCACGCCGGCCTCCAGCGCCTCGGTATAGATGCGGTCCATGCGCGCGACCGCCTTTTCCATCATGTCGGGCAGCGCCGCGGGGCTCGGCCCGGTCATGGTAAAGCTGGCGATATGCTTGCTGTCGGGGCCGAAGCGCGCGGTAAAATGGCCGCGGATCGGCCCGCCCGGATAGGCATATTCGACGCGCGCGATCGGGATCAGTACGTCGGCGGCGCCATATTGATCGAGGATCACCCGCCACCACACCCGGCCGCGGCGGCCGATCTGCCCTGTATTGAGCAGCAGCGTGTCGGCGCCGGTGCCGGCGGTGCGGACATAGTCGATCGCGCTTTGCCCCGTATTATATTCGGCCCAGGCGCGCTGCCATGCGCTGCGCTGTTCGAACACCTGCTGGATACCGTCAACCGAATAGACGGGGATGACGAGCAGCGGCGCCGACCGCAGGGTGCGCCCGCTGACGCCCAAAATCTGCCCCGCGCGTACGCGGTCGAACTGCACGCCAAGCCGGGCGACGTAGCGGCGCGGACCGATCTGTTCCTCCTCGACGACGATCGCGGTGACAATGCCGTCGAGCACCGAATCGGTGAGCGCCGGGCCGTCGGTGCCGTTAAGGCGGCGATAGAGCTGGGCCCAGCCCTGCCGCTGCGCCTCGCGCCAGCCCTTCGTCCGCGCGTCGTCGGCATTGTCGCCGGTCACATCGACGCGGATACCGCCTGCGAGAAAATCCCCGCTCGAGTTGATCGGCGTGATACCGCGATTGCCGCGCGTGATCTGCCCGTCGACGATTCCGGCGAGCAGGATCGCGACGAACAGGCCGAGCAGCGCAGCCCAGCGCCAGTCGCGGCCTTGCAGGGTGCCGAGCGAAAGGCGCGGTGCGAAGCGAGGGAAAGCGGCCGAAATCATATCTTCTCTATGCTCTGCCCAAAAGCGCGGGCCCCGACAAGGAAATCATGGCATTTGTCGGCCGGAAGCGTTAGTCGCGCGGGCCATGGATTCCAAGCAGAACAAACCCGCCGCCTACACCTATGCCGGCGCCGGAGTGTCGATCGAGACCGGCAATGCGCTGGTCCGTGCCATCGCCCCGCTGGCCCGCGCGACGCGGCGGCCGGGCGCCGACGCCGACCTTGGCGGCTTTGGCGGCTTCTTCGACCTGAAGGCCGCGGGGTTCAGCGATCCGTTGCTCGTGGCGGCGAACGATGGCGTGGGCACGAAGCTCAAGCTTGCGATCGAATCGGGGCGCCATGATGGCGTCGGCATCGATCTGGTCGCGATGTGCGCCAACGATTTGATCGTGCAAGGTGCCGAACCGCTGTTTTTCCTCGATTATTATGCGACGGGCAAGCTCGACAACGATGTCGCCACCGCCGTGGTCGCGAGCATCGCCGAAGGGTGCAAGCAGGCGGGTTGCGCGCTGATCGGCGGCGAGACCGCCGAGATGCCGGGCATGTATTCGGCCGGCGACTATGACCTCGCGGGCTTCTGCGTGGGCGCGGTCGAGCGCGACGAGGTGCTGACCGCCGACAAGGTTGCGGCGGGCGACGTGATTCTTGGCCTCGCCTCGTCGGGCGTCCATTCCAACGGCTTTTCACTCGTGCGGCGCCTCGCGGCCGACAAGGGCTGGAAGCTCGACCGCCCGGCGCTGTTCGACCAGACGGTCCTGCTGATCGACGCGCTGATGGCGCCGACGCGCATCTATGTGAAGAGCCTGCTCCGGCTGGTGAAGACGGGCAAGATTCATGCGCTCGCGCATATCACCGGCGGCGGTTTGCTTGAAAATATTCCGCGCGTGCTGCCCAAGACGCTACACGCGCATGTGGATGCCGATGCGTGGGATCAACCGCGACTGATGGCGTTCCTGCAGGCGCAGGGCAATATCGAGCCCGAGGAAATGGCCCGCACCTTCAACTGCGGGATCGGCATGGCCGTAGTCGTGGCGGAAGCCGATATGGTAGACGTGACCGCGGCGCTCGAAGCAGCGGGCGAAACAGTGTTTCGGATCGGCCATATCGCCGCGGGGAAAAAGGGCTGCACGGTGAGCGGCAGCGCCGAAACCTGGAGCGCGCGCGCAGCGTGGAGTGCGACGCACCACGGATAATTCCTCAAAACCGTTTGCCCTGAGCTTGTCGAAGGGTCGTTCTTCCTTTCAACCGCAGAAGAGAAAAGAACAGTGCTTCGACAAGCTCAGCACGAACGGATTGAGAGAGTGGTGCCATGACGAAAGCCCGTGTCGCCGTCCTGATTTCCGGCGCTGGAACCAATATGGCGGCGCTGCTTTACGCGGCCAAAGCCGACACGTGCCCCTATGAACTGGTGCTCGTCGCGAGCAACAACCCCGGCGCGCCGGGGCTGAAGATCGCCGAGGCCGAGGGGGTCGCGACCTGGGCGCATTCGCACACGGGCCTGACGCGCGATGTCTTCGATGCGCTGGTCGACGAACAGCTGCGGGCCGCGGGCGCCGACTATGTCGCGCTCGCCGGCTATATGCGCATCCTGTCGGACGCTTTCGTCGCGCGCTGGACGGGGCGGATGCTGAACATCCACCCCAGCCTGCTGCCGAAATACAAAGGGCTGAACACGCACCAGCAAGCCATCGACGCGGGCGATGCCTTCGGCGGGTGCAGCGTCCATGTCGTGACCCCCGCGCTCGACGATGGCCCGGTGCTCGCGCAAACCTCCGTCGCGATCGTGCCCGGCGACACGCCTGAAACGCTGGCGGCGCGCGTGCGCTTTGCCGAGCATCAGCTCTATCCCACGACGCTCGCCGCCTTCGTCACGCGCGAACGCTCGCCCGATTATCTGCGCGACCGGGTGCGCGAACTGGCGCTGGCGCTGCCCGAAAGCGACGAGGTGACGTCGCACGGGATGCCCTGCTTCGGGATCGTGAAGGGCAAGAAATTCGCCTATTTTACCGAAGATCATCACGGCGACGGCAAGATCGCGGTGCTGGTCAAGATCAGCGGCGGCGACGAGCAGGCGGCGCTGATCGAGATGGACGGCGACCGCTATTACCGGCCGCCCTATTTCGGCGACGGCTGGATCGGCGTCCGCCTCGACCTGGGCGATACCGACTGGGACGCGATCGCCGAATGGCTGCGCAAGAGCTGGCTGTCAGTCGCGCCGAAAAAGCTGGCGGGGCTGATGGCGGTGGCGGAGGATTTCTGACGAAAAAGACCGCCGGATCGCTCCGGCGGCCTTTCTATATCGTCGCCCTCGCGCAGGCGGGGGCCGCCGGCGGCGTAGCGCGAGGCGGCTTGCGGCCCCCGCCTGCGCGGGGGCGACGCTAATCATCAGCCGACGATTTCCTCGGGCTTGAAGAAATAGGCGATTTCGATCGCGGCATTTTCGTCGCTATCCGAACCGTGGACGGTGTTCGCCTCGATGCTTTCGGCCAGTTCCTTGCGGATCGTGCCCGGTGCGGCGTCCTTGGGGTTGGTCGCGCCCATGATGTCGCGGTTGCGCTGCATGGCGTTTTCGCCTTCGAGAACCTGAACGACAACGGGGCCGCTGGTCATGAATTCGACGAGTTCGCCGAAGAAGGGGCGGTCCTTGTGTACCGCGTAAAAGCCCTCAGCCTGTTCGCGGGTCATGTGGATGCGCTTCGACGCGATAACGCGAAGGCCGGCGTCTTCCAGCATCTTGGTGACCGCACCGGTCAGGTTGCGGCGCGTGGCGTCGGGCTTGATGATCGAAAAGGTGCGGGTGACCGCCATGGGGGAAGCTCCTGTGTTGGTGTGTTATATGATGCGCGCGCCTCTAGCCGCGCTTTTGCGCGACCGCAAGGAAAGAGAGCCGACCGCCTATGGTCCTTCCGACCAGCGTCCCGATTCGTCCTGTTTCCAGAAGCGATTGTCGACATCCTCGCGTGCGGCAAGGCTTCGCCAAGTGGCGCGCGCGTCGTCGATCCGGCTGTTGTCGAAGAGGAAAAAGGTGCGATCAAACGTCAGCGCGTCGTCGCGCCACTCGCCGTCAGCCAGCGCGAGGTGGGTCGCCCCATTGGGCGACGGAGAATCGAGCGTGCCCGACAGCAGGATCGGCTCGATCGCCTCGTCGGGGGTTCCGGCATGACCGTGGGGCAGAAAGCTTGCCGGATTCGCGGCCCATAGCGCCGCGTCGATGTCCTGCCGCTGCATCGCCGCGGCGGCGACCACCAGCAGGCGGTCGCCATTGCCAAGGACGCGCGCTGCGAGCGCCGGGAGCACCCGTTCGACGGGGTCGCGGGTAAGGCGGTAGAAGTCGACGCGGGGCATCCTTATCCCGCCATCGTCATTGCGACCCCGGACTTGATCCGGGGAGCAATCTCCAGCCTACAACCTTGCGCAAGACCGATAGCTGGGGATTGCCGCGTCGCTATGCTCCTCGCAATGACGGGCATCAGAGCATCACCCCTCGTGCTTCGCCGCGATGTAGCGGTCGAGCAGGCGCACGCCATAGCCCGTCGCGCCTTTTCCATAGACCGGACCATCCTTGTCCGCCCACGCCATGCCCGCGATGTCGAGGTGCGCCCAGGCGACGCCTTCGTCGACATAGCGTTTCAGGAACTGCGCCGCGGTGATCGATCCGCCTTCGCGCGGGCCGATATTTTTCATGTCGGCGATGGGGCTGTCGATCAGCTTGTCGTACGCTGCTGACAGCGGGAAGCGCCACAGCTTGTTGTTCGAGGCCTCGCCCGCGGCGAGCAGGTCGGCGGCGAGCGTCTCGTCATTCGCGAACATGCCCGCATATTCGTGGCCGAGCGAGATGACCATTGCGCCGGTGAGCGTAGCAAGATCGACGATCACCTTGGGATCATAGGCCTTTTGCGCCCAGCTGATCGCATCGCAAAGGACGAGGCGGCCCTCGGCGTCGGTGTTGAGCACCTCGACCGTCTGGCCCGACATGGTGGTGACGATGTCGCCGGGGCGCATCGCGTTGCCGTCGGGCATATTTTCGACGAGGCCGACAACGCCGACGACATTCGCCTTCGCCTTGCGCCCCGCGATCGCCTTCATCGCGCCCGCGACCGCGCCCGCGCCGCCCATGTCCCATTTCATCATGTCCATGCCGGGGCCAGGCTTCAGGCTGATGCCACCGGTGTCGAAGGTCACGCCCTTGCCGATAAATACGACCGGCGCGTCGCCCGCATTGCCGCCGTTCCAGCGCATCGCAAGCAGGCGCGGCGGGCGCGTCGAGCCCTGCGCGACGCCGAGCAGCGCGCCCATGCCGAGGGCCTTCATCTGGCGTTCGTCGAGCACTTCAAGTTCAACGCCGAGGTCGGCGAGATGCTGGCAGCGTTCGACGAAGCTTTCGGGATAGAGGATATTCGGCGGCTCGGCGACGAGCGTCTGGGTGAAGGCGACGCCCTCCGCAATCGCTTCGTTCGCGGCCCAGCGCGTCGACAGGTCGCCGTGCGGCGAGGCAATCGTCACCGTCTTGAGGCTTGGCTTGGCCTTGTCGGCGAGCCGCGTACGATAGGTGTCGAGGCGCCAGCCCCGCAGGCGGGCGCCCATCGCAAAGGCGAGCACATCGTCGGCGTCGCAGGGTCCCGTGCTCGCGAAATCGACATGAACCTGCGCTGCGCCGCTCGTCTGCAATTTCGCGGTCAGCGCCGCGCCGCCGCGTTCGAGGTCATGCTCGCTGCCCTCGCCGATGCCGACGAGCAGCAGGCGCTTGGCCTGCTCGCCGTCGATGGCCGCGGTCTCCGCAATGGTGCCCGCCGCGCCGTCGAAACGCGCCTGCGCCGCAGCCGCGCCGAGCAGCGCGCCGAGATCGCCCGCCTCGCCCTTGCGGACCGGGAAAGCGACGACGTCGGCAGACGCATCGATTTGCGCGACAAACTGAATGTCCATGCCTTAACTTTCTTATGCGAAGATTGATTGGAACGTGCCGGACCGATAGGGGTTTCGCCTGCGAGTTGCAAAAACAAAGCGGTGGGTTCAAGCCGGTAAACGTCGATACAGGGTTCGGGACAAAGGGATTAAATGAGCTGGACTTTGTTCCAACACGCGGCGCGCGCGCGGCCGTTCTGGCTGGCAACGGCCAGCGGCCTGGCGTTGGCGGCGACCCCGGTGCTTGCACAGGGCGATCCGACTCGGGTCGCCGCACCGAGCAGCGCGGTCGAGCCCGACCTGCAAACCCCCGACATTCCGGCCGCGCCCGCCGATGCTCCAAAAACCGCCGACGAGCAGCAGATCGGTTTCGCCGCTGATAACCTCAATTACGATGGTGACACCGAGGTTGTCGTTGCCGAGGGCAATGTCCAGATGAACCGCGACGCAATCGAAATGCGCGCGGACAAGGTGACGTGGAACCGGACGACGGGGCAGGTCTTTGCCGAGGGCAATGTTTCGATCAAAAATCCTGAGGGCGACACCGCCTATGGCGACCGCATCGAGCTGACCGACAGCCTGCGCGACGGCGTGATCGACAATCTGCTGGTCGTGCTCGACAATGGATCGCGCCTCGCCGCGGTCAGGGGCACGCGGTTCGAAAATGGCAATATCGAACTGGAAAATGCCGCCTACACCCCCTGCCCCGTCGAGGACGAGGCGGGATGTCCCAAAAATCCGAGCTGGCAGATCCGCGCTGTCCGCGTGATGTACGACCGCGCGAAGAACAAGGTGCGCTACAAGGGCGCCCGCGTCGAGATTTTCGGCCTGCCGCTGATCCCGCTGCCGGGGCTTAGCCACTCGATCAACAATGAGGCGAGCAGCGGCATCCTGGTCCCCGAAATCCGCCTCGACCGCAGCAACGGGTTCGAGATTGCCGTCCCTTATTATATACGCCTCGCGTCCGATCGCGACGTGACGATCACGCCGCACCTTTACACCGACGCGGCGCCGATGCTCGAGGGCGAGTTTCGCGCGCTGACCGACATCGGGTCGTTCCGCATCAACGGTTATGCGACCTATGGCTCGCTCGTTCCGCTGGTCGGCGAAGATCCCGACCGCCAGAAACGCTTTCGTGGCTATCTGGAAAGCGCGGGCCGGTTCCAGTTCGATCCGCGCTGGAGTCTCAGCTATTCGGGGCGGATCGCGACCGACCGCACCTTCATGCGCCGCTATGACATCAGCCGCGACGACCGGCTGCGCTCCACCTTTGAACTCGAACGGATCGGTGGCAGGTCGTATCTGTCGATCGCGGGTTGGGCGACGCAGACGCTGCGCGTCAACGATGTGCAGGGGCAACAGCCGGTCGCGCTGCCGATCATCGATTATCGCCAGCGGCTCGATGACCCGATTTTCGGCGGACAGTTCGAGTTGCAATTGAACACGCTCGCGATCGGTCGCACCGCGGGACAGGACACGCAGCGCGCCTTTGCCGGGGCGCAGTGGAATTTGCGCGGGCTGACGGGACTGGGACAGGAAGTGACGCTGACCGCACTCGTGCGCGGCGATCTCTATCACAGTGACGAAAATCTGCTGACCGAGATCGCCGGCTATCGCGGCGAGGAGGGCTGGCAGGCGCGCGGCATCGCGGCGGTTGCCGCCGACATGCGCTGGCCCTTCATCGGCGAGTTCGCGGGCGGGACGCAGACGCTGACCCCGCGCGTCCAGATCGTCGCGACGCCGCCGATCAAGAATCTCGACATTCCGAACGAAGATTCGCGCGCCTTTGACCTGGAGGACAGCAATCTTTTCGCGATCAACCGCTTCAACGGGCATGATCGGTTCGAGGACGGCGCGCGCGTCACCTATGGCGTCGAATGGAATTACAGCCGCCCGGGGTTCAACATCAGCAGCGTCGTCGGACAAAGCTATCGGCTGAGCGACAAGCCCAGCCTGTTTCCCGACGGCACGGGCTTGACCAGCCGGACGTCGGACATCGTCGGACGGACGACGATCGCTTACAGGGATTTTCTGCGTCTGACCCACCGTTACCGGCTCGACAAGGATAATCTGGCGGTGCGGCGCAACGAGTTTGACGCGACGATCGGCAATCGGTCGACCTATGCCGTGGTCGGCTATTCGCGGCTCAACCGCGACATATTGCTGCTGGGCGAGGATTTGCAGGACCGGGAGGAAGTCCGCGCTGGCGGACGCGTCGCGGTGGCGCGCAACTGGTCGGTCTTCGGGTCGGCGATCGTTGACCTCACCAAGCGGAGCGACGATCCGCTGGCCCAGGCCGACGGCTTCGAGCCGATCCGCCACCGCCTCGGCGTCGCCTACGACGACGAATGCCTGTCGATCGCGCTCACCTGGCGCCGCGACTATGCCGACACGGGCGATGCGCGGCGCGGCAATAGCTTCTCGTTCCGCGTGGCATTCCGTAATCTGGGGTTCTAGGTCCGGAAGCGACCTCTGCTCACCCCACCGCCCGGTTGCGGCCTTCCCAATAGGGTGCGCGCAGTTCGCGGCGAAGCACTTTGCCCGACGGGTTACGCGGCAGCGCGTCGATAAATTCGATACTCTTGGGCACCTTATACGCCGCGATACGCTCGCGTGCCCACGCGATGACCGCGGCGGGGTCGGGCGCTGCGCCCGCGGCGGGGACGACGAGCGCCTTGACGCCCTCGCCCCATTTGTCGTCGGGCACGCCGATCACCGCCACGTCGGCCACGCCGGGGCAGCCCATGATCGCGCCTTCGACCTCCGCCGGATAGACGTTCTCGCCGCCCGACACGATCATGTCCTTGATCCGGTCGTGGACATAATAAAAGCCGTCGGCGTCGCGATAGCCGACATCGCCGGTATGGAGCCAGCCGCCCGCGAGCGTTTCCTCGGTCGCCGCGGTGTGGTTCCAATAGCCCTTCATCACGATGCCGCCGCGGATCGCGATTTCGCCTATCTCGCCATCGCCCAGTTCGCGACCGTCGCCGTCGAGGATCGCCATTTGGACCCCCGGCCAGGGCTGGCCGCATGACGTAAGCTTGCCGGGCAGGTCATGTGCGGACGGCGAGAGGTAGGAGCCGCCGCCGGCCGATTCGGTCATCCCATAAAATTGCACGAAATCGCAGCCGAAAGTGGCGCGCGCGCGGCGCAGCACATCTTCGGCGATGGGCGAGGCGCCGTAAGCGATCGACTTGAGCTCAGGATAGCCGCCCGTCCCCGCTGCGGGATCAAGCAGCATCATCTGGATCATCGCAGGCGCGAGAAAGGCGTGCGCAACATCCTCTTCGCGGAGCATCCGAACGGCGTCCGCAGGCGTGAAATCCTTGACGACCACGAGGCGTCCGCCCTGCGCCAGCCCCGAAAAGCTGACGTTCGTGCCCGCGACGTGGAACAGCGGCATGACGATCATCACCGTCTCATCCTCGCCATAGGCGAAACCGTCGACCTCGGTCGCGGCCTCCAGGAAGGTGCGGTAATTGGCGTTGGTCAGGACTACGCCTTTGGGCAGTCCGGTGGTGCCGCTGGTGTAAAGCTGGAGCACATCGTCGGTGAGCTGCGGAGGGTCGGCTAACGCGGCGTCGGACGCGCTGCCCAGCCAGCTCTCGAGCGGTTCGAACGCCGGATGCGCGCCGTAGAGTGCGACCAGTCGCGGCGGTGCAGCCAAATTTGCCACGGCTGCGAGCGCGCAGTCGAAGAAATCCTCCCCCACGAACAACAGCTTAGGCTCCGCATCGCCGAGAATGAAGCCGATCTCAGCAGGCGCAAGGCGGTTGTTGATGGGCGCGAAGCAGGCGCGGGCGCGCGCGGTGCCGAAAAAGAGCGGAAACCAGCTGTCGTGATTCTTGGTCAGCGCGGACACGCGATCGCCCGGCGCCACCCCCACCGCGACCAGTGCGTTGGCAATTCGGTTCGACGCCGCGTCAAGCTCCGCAAAGCTTGTTTCGCGGTCGCCGAATTTCACCGCCGTCGCCTGCCCCCGCGCGCGCGCCTGCGCCGCCGGAATATCCGCCAGCGTCCGGATGGCCCCCAGATCGATCATTTTGCTCTCCCAACCGTCGTTTCGACTTGAATTAGATAGAATACTAAGCAAATGTTTGACCAGCCCGAAAATGAGAGGATTGGCCTTGTTCGACCGCCCCATATTGCCGACGACGATCGTCGGAAGCTACCCCCAGCCCGACTGGCTGATCGACCGCGAGCGGCTGAAGGCCAGCCTGCCGCCGCGCGTGCGCGCCGAAACGCTATGGCGCATTCCCGAACCCTGGCTTGCCGACGCGCAGGAAGCCGCCACGCTCATGGCGATCCGCGACCAGGAGGAGCTGGGCATCGACATCGTCGGCGATGGCGAAATGCGCCGCGAAAGCTATTCGAACCGCCTAGCCACGGCCCTGTCGGGCATCGACCGCGAAAAGCACGGCACCGCAATCGACCGCACGGGCAACGCCAATCCGGTGCCGCTGGTCTCCGGCCCGATCCGCCGGGTGGCGGCGATCGAAGCGCAGGATGCGGCGTTTCTGCGGCGGCATTCGACCAAGCCGATAAAGCTTACCCTGCCCGGCCCCTTCACGATGACGCAGCAGGCCGAGAATGGCTATTATCCCGACGCCCGGTCGCTCGCGATGGAGTATGCCGATGCGGTCAATGCCGAGGTGAAAGATTTGTTCGCGGCGGGCGTCGATGTCGTCCAGCTCGATGAACCCTATCTGCAGGCGCGCGCCGCCGAGGCGAATGCTTATGCCATCGAGGCGATCAATCGCGCGCTCGACAGGGTGGGCGGGACGACGTCGCTACACATCTGTTTCGGCTATGCGATGGTGCATCATGGCGCAGGGGCGACGGGGCCGAAGCCCAAGGCCTATGACTTCCTCGCCGAACTCGAAGCGTCGAACGTCGACGTGATCTCGATCGAAGCGGCGCAGCCGGGGCTCGACCCTGCGATCCTCGAAGAATTGCCGACCAAGACGATCATGTATGGTGTGCTCGACCTGTCGGTGCCCGAGATCGAAACGCCGGAGGTCGTCGCGGACCGCATCCGCGCGGCGCTGCGCCACGTCGATGCCGAGCGGCTGTGGATCGCGCCCGATTGCGGGATGAAATACCACAGCCGCGCGCATAGTCAGGCGAAGCTGAAGGCAATGGTTGACGGGACGGCGTTGGTGCGGGCGGAGCTCGCATAAGCCGACCTCGTCATTGCGAGGGGCGCAGCGACGAAGCAATCTCCAGCTATCAACCTTGCGCGAAGTCGATAGCTGGAGATTGCTTCGCTCCGCTCCCAATACGCAGGCTATTCGTCCAAGAAAGCGGTCAGCAACGGCACCACCACTTCGGGCGCCTCGATCGTCGGCAGATGGCCCGTCCCCGGAATCACCTCCAACCGCGCATCCGGCATCGCGCCTAAAATCTCCTCATGATGCGCGCGGCTGGTGATGCCGTCCTTTTCGCCCCAGATCAGCAAGGTCGGCACTGCGATCTCGTGCAAGCGCGGGCGGCTGTCGATGCGCGCCATGATCGCGCGCTGTTGCGCAAGGAAGGTGTCGGCGCCGGTGTCGGCCGCCATCTGGCGGGCGATGCCGAGCAGGCGCGCGTCGTTCCGCTTTTCCTCGGGAAAAAGGATCGGGATGCGCTCCTCGACGACCTGATCGAAATTGCCGCTTTCCACAAGGTCGATATAGCCCTGTCGCCGCGCAGTCTGCGCCGGGCCATCTGCCGAGGCGAGCGTCGAGATGAGCGCGAGTTTCACCACGCGTTCGGGCGCGCGGCGCATCACCTCGAACGCGACAAAGCCGCCCATCGCATGAGCGACCAGGGCGAATTTCGGCGGCGCATTGCCCAGCAGGCGCTGCGCAAAGCCTTCGATCGTGTCGTCGCTCCGATTGTCGGCGACAATGACGTCGCGGTCAGGCCACGCGTCGAGCAAAGGTTGCCACACCGCATCGGTGAGCAGCTGGCCGGTAACAAGGACGATGGGGAGGGACATTCATTCAATCCTTAAACTTCGTCATTGCGACCCCGGCGAAAGCCGGGAGAAGCAATCTCCAGCTTGCGGCAAGGCACGCCGATAGCTGGAGATTGCTTCGTCGCCACGCTCCTCGCAATGACGGGGTGTTCATACGACCTGGTGCAACAGCGTATCGCCGGCCGCAAGCCGACGGCAATTCTCATGCGCCACCGTCAGGCTGCGCACGAGCGTTTCGGGGGTCAGCCAAGCGATATGCGGCGCGAGCACCGCGTTCGGCAAGCTGAGCAACGGATTGCCGCGTGGCAACGGCTCTTCGGCAAAGACGTCGAGCCCGGCGCCGCGCAGATAGCCGCTCGTCAATGCTTCGACCAGCCGTGCCTCATTGACCAATTCGCCGCGTGCGGTGTTCACCAGCACCGCGCCTTTTTTCATCGCGAACGGATCGATGCTGGCGCGCGTTTCTTCGGTGAGCGGTATGTGCAGCGATACGATGTCGCTGTCCGCCAGCAGCTGATCGAGCGGCAGAAAATGATAGGGCACGTCGCACGGACTGCGCGCGGTATAGACGATCTTCGCACCCAGCGCCGCCAGCACCGGCGCGAGCCGCTGCGCCGAATGGCCGAAGCCGACGAGACCAACGGTGCGCCCGGCGATTTCACCGACGCTGTCGAGTTCGGACGGATCGGCGGTCCACCCCTCGCCCGCGCGCGTGCGGGCGTCGAAGAAACAGGTGCGGCGCAGCACCGCCATCATTAGCGATAGCGCCATTTCGGCGACCGCCTGACTGTTGGTACCGGGCATGTTGCACACCGCGACGCCATGATCGCGCGCGGCGTCGAGCGCGATGGTGTTGACCCCGACGCCGAGCTTCTGGATCAGCTTGAGCTTTGGCGCCGAGGCGATGAATTCGGGCGTGACCGGGGTCAGCACGTGGAGCAACGCGGTGATGTCGGACGCAACGCCGTCGAGCGGCGCCGCCTCATCGACATGCACGACGGTGCCGGGGCCGAAGATCTTATCGACGGCCTCGCGAAAGCCGGGGCTCGGGCGCGCGTGGAGGACGATCATGCCGTCACTCGCCCGATCGATCCGGCGAAGGCCGAAAAGCCTGCAAACTCTGCGTCCGCGCCCATCGCTTCTTCGATCCGCAGCATTTCGTTCCACTTCGCCATGCGTTCGGAGCGGGTGAAGCTGCCGACCTTCAGCTGCCCGGCGTTCCAGCCGGTCGCCAGATGTGCGATGGTGACGTCCTCGCTCTCGCCCGAACGTGCCGAAACGATCGCACCCCAGCCGCGCGCCACCGCAGCATCGAGCGCAGCCTTGGCCTCGGTCACCGTCCCTACCTGGTTGACCTTGATGAGCGCGGCGTTGCACACCGCCGCCCCGGCCGCGCGCGCCACGCGGTCGGCATCGGTGACGAGCACATCGTCGCCGATGATCTGCACTCGCTCGCCGATCGCCGCGGTCACCGCCGCCATCGTCGTCCAGTCGTCCTGCCCCGCGGGGTCCTCGATCGACAGGATCGGGTAGCGCCCGGCCCATTCGACGATGCGCGCCGCCATATCGTCGCCCGACAACCGCCCATCGTCGAGCGCAAGCGTGTAGCCGCTCGCGTCGCCCAGTTCGTTCGCCGCGATGTCGAGAGAGATGAACACCTCCTCGCCCGCGCGGTGCCCGCTCATTTCGATCGCCTTGGTCAGCGTGTCGAGCGCATCCTCGTTCGACGCAAAATTGGGCCACCAGCCACCCTCGTCGGCGACGCCCGACAACGGGCCTTTGGCTTCCATCAGCCTGCCCGCGGCCCGATAGACATCGTCGGTGATTTCGAGCGCGCGGCGGAAGCTGCCCGCCTTCGGGCACATCACCATGAAATCCTGCACATCGGTGCGCCGCCCGGCGTGCGCGCCGCCGCCGAAAATCTGGATTTCGGGGAGCGGAACGCGCACCTTTCGCCCGTCCGCCAGATAGCGCCACAGCGGCGCGCGCGCGTCGGCTGCCGCGGCGTGAAGCACCGCCATCGACACCGCCACGACAGCGTTCGCGCCGAGCCGCGCCTTGTTCGGCGTGCCGTCAAGATCGCATAAGGCCTTGTCCACGGCCGCCTGATCGCGCGCGTCCATACCGGTGATCGCCCCCGCGATCTCGGCGCCGATGCCCGCGACCGCGCCATTCACGCCGAAGCCGCCGAAGGCGGCACCGCCGTCGCGCAGGTCGATCGCCTCATGCGCGCCGCGCGAAGCGCCCGCAGGGGCGATGGCGCGGCCGACCGCGCCCGATTCGAGCGTGACTTCGGCCTCGACCGTCGGACGCCCGCGCGAATCCCATAGCTGGCGGCCGGTGATCGAGGCGATACGCGACGTCATGATGATGTCCTTTTCCAATGGGCGACGAGCGCGTCGATGGGCAGCGGCGCGAGCAGCAGCGCGCGCGCCTGGTCGCGCACGATGCGCTTGTGGTCGGGGTTGGTGAGATAGGGTGCGGGCGACTTGCCCTCGACGCGCGCAAGGAGCAGCGCAGCGGTGAGTTGCCCGGCGCGAAGCAGCAGATCATCGGCCCCTTCCCAGTCGATGCCCGCGCGATAGGCCGCGACGAGCGCAGTCGCGGCTTCGCTGAGGCGTGCGTCGTCCAGCCACACCGCTTTGAGCAGCAGATGCGTTGAGCAAAAGGACAGGTCGAACGCCGGATCGCCATAGACCGCGCATTCGGCGTCGAGAAACACGGGGCCGTCCGTGCCTACGAGGATATTCTTGGGGCTGACGTCGCCGTGGACAAGCGCGAGCTTGCGCGCGGCGAGATCGTCGGCGAGCGCGTAGAGCACCGGCGCCATCTCGGCGTTCTTCTGCGCCACATATAGCAGGAAGGGGTCGATCCGCAGCGCACGAAACATCGCGTCGGTCGCGAAGGCTTCACGATCGACAGCATTGTTCGCGGTGGCCGAATGGACTGCGGCAAGGCTGCGCCCCACCGCAGCGGCAAAAGCGGCATCGACGCGCCCCGCGACGAGCTCGTCCTTCCATACCGGCGCGCCCGGCAGGAAGCGCATCGCAAAGCCATAGCCCGGCAGTTCGGTGAGCACTTCCGGCGCGATCGCCGGATCGACGCTGCGCGCGCGTTTGAGCCAGCGCACTTCGCTCCGCCCGCGCTCGACCGGCGCGTGCCATTCGGCGGCAACGCGCAATTGTTCGAGCGGACGTTTGACGACGATCGGCCCCGTCGGCGCCTCGACCTTCCACACGTCGCACGATACGCCGCCTGTTAGTGGTTCGAGCGCAACATCGCCCTCCCCCACCAGCCCGGCGGCGCGCAGGTCGTCGATGATGTCGGCGTCCGCCGTCACGTCACAGTTTCTCCCGGATCCACGCGCCGACAAGGTCGGCCGCATTGCGGCGCTCTTCAACCGAATCCTCGAAATAATGCGCGCCGGGGATCAGTTCGAGCCGTTTGTCGCTGCTGCCGAGAAAGTCGAAGATCTTGCGGGCATCGCTGGGGAACACGCCGGTGTCGGCGGTGCCCTGTACGACCAGCGCGGGCGTGTCGTGCTTGGCAAGGTGCGGCTGTCCCTGGCAGGGCGAGGTTTCGAGGCTCCACATGTTGAGCCAGGTTTTCAGCGTATTGGCGCGCCCGATGCTGGGCGTGCGGTTCGCGAGCGCCGGGTCGCCGCGATAGCACCAGTTGGGCTTGCGGTCCGACGGGTCGATCGCCGGATCGACGCAGCGAAGATCGCCCCAGCAACGGAACATCGGAAAGATGCGGTCGGGGATGCCCGCGGCATTGAGCCGCTCCAGCTCGGCCTTCGCCCAGTCGGTGATCCGCTGGTTGCGCGCGCGTTGTGCGGCGCGATATTTGGCGATGAACGCATCCGAATAAGGCGGACCGTTGTCGGAGTTGAACGGGTCGAGTTCGGGATCGGTCAGGGTCGGATCATTCTCGTCGATCACCGACGCGTCCATCCAGTCGGTGAGCACTTCGGGGCGCCCCTGATGCGCGTTGAAGCTGATATAGAGGTCGCCCTCGATAAGCTCAGCCAGCGCATCCTGCCCCACCGATGGCAACCGGTCGGTCAGGGTCGGTGCGATCGCTTCAGCCTGATAGGCGCCCATCAGCGAGCCGCCGCCCGAATTGCCGAGGATGACGATCGCCTCGACCCCCGCTTCCTCTTTCAGCCATTTCATGCCGACGCCGATGTCGAGCACCGCATGTTCTAGCAGGAACTGATCCTCGAACCCGCGATAGCGCGTGTTCCAGCCGAGAAAACCGAAGCCCTGCCGCGCGAACCATGGGGCGATATAATGTTCGGCGAAATCGACATTGTAATGCGTCGCGATGATCGCGATCTTCGGCCGTTTGCCCGCCTCGGTCCAATAAATGCCCTGGCACGGATGCCCGCCCGCCTGGATACGCGGCGCGGTCGGCGACACCCGCCCGATGAACTCAGCGTCCAGTCCCTCGATCCCGTTCGGGTCCACCATCATCGTCTCTCCCTATTATGTAAAACCATAGTCATCCCGGACTTGATCCGGGATCCATCCTCTCGGCGCGGGCTAAATGGATCCCGGATCAAGCCCGGGATGATGAAATGACGACTCATATTAGCGGCTGACCTCGAAAGGCAGCTGATACCCCTCCAGACCAGCGCGGATAGCTTTCTTGTCGATCTTGCCCGTCGGCCCCAGCGGAATGTCGTCGACGAACAACACGCCGTCGGGCATCCACCAGCGTGCAATCTTGCCATCGAGATAGGCGCGAAGATCGTCGGCCGAGGCGCTCGCGCCGGGTTTGAGCTGGCACAGCAGGATCGGCCGTTCGTCCCATTTGGGATGCGCAACGCCGACGACCGCGGCATTGGCGACCGCGTCATGCCCCATCGCGATATTCTCGATCTCGATCGAACTGATCCACTCGCCGCCCGACTTCACGACATCCTTCGCGCGGTCGGTGATCTGCATATAGCCTTCGCCGTCGATCGTGCTGACGTCGCCGGTGTCGAAAAAGCCTTCGACGTCGAGCACCTCGCCGCCCTCGCCGCCATAATAGGCAGCGGCGATCGTCGGACCCTTCACCATCAGGCGCCCCGGCGTCTTGCCATCGTGCGGCACGCGGTTTCCGGCGTCGTCGACCAGCTTCATCTCCAGCCCGCAAAGCAGCCGCCCCTGCTTCAGCTTATAGGCCATCTGCTCGGGTTCGGATTTCGCCGCGACCGACGCATTGGGCACCGACACGGTACCGAGCGGCGAGGTTTCGGTCATGCCCCATCCCTGGATGACGTCGACGCCATAATCGTCGCGGAAGGTGCGGATGATCGACTCCGGGCACGCCGATCCGCCGATCGTCACGCGCTCCAATGTCGTGAAGCGCTTCCCATTTTCCTGCATATATTGCAGTAGCATCTGCCACACCGTCGGTACGGCGGCCGAGTAAGTGACGCCCTCTTTCTCGATCAGATGATAGATGGATTCGCCGTCCATCCGCTGCCCCGGCAGCACCAGTTTTGCACCCACCGCCGGCGCCGAATAGACGACGCCCCATGCGTTTGCGTGATACATCGGCACGACCAGCAGCACCGTGTCGCGCGCCGACAGCGCGAGCGCGTCGCGCTGCAGGGTCATCAGCGCGTGGATATAGTTGGAGCGGTGCGAATAGAGCACGCCCTTGGGATTGCCCGTCGTCCCGCTGGTATAGCAGAGGCCGCACGCGGCATTTTCGTCGAACTCGCCCCAAACATATTTGGCCGGCTGCCCCGCGATCCAGTCGTCGAAAGCGGTCGCTGCAAAACTCGTTTTCGGCATCGACGCGGCATCGCAGAAGAAGATCACCTTTTCGATCGACGGCACCTGCGGCAGCAATTGCTCGACCAGATCAGCGGTCGCGGGGTCGGCGATCAGCAACCGGTCGCCCGCATGGTTGGCGATATAGGCGATCTGTTCAAGGAACAGCCGCGGATTGAGGGTGTGGAGCACCGCCCCCATCCCCGCCGCGCCATACCAGGCCGCAAGGTGGCGCGCGCCGTTCCATGCCATCGTCGCGACACGGTCGCCAGGCTTGATTCCCTCCGCCGCCAGCGCGTTGGAGACACGCTTCGCATCAGCGTGGACATCGGCATAAGTCGATCGACTGACGCGGCCCTCGGCATCGCGCGACACGATCTCGCGCGCGCCGTGCCACGTCGCCGCATGGTCGATGATCCGGTCGACGGTCAGCGGCACATTCTGCATCAACCCGTCCATGCGGTCCCTCTCCTGTCTGGTCGAAAAGATAGTATACTAAGTATTTTATCTTGGCAATGCCTTGCCCCGCTTGCCTCGCGCGCATCGCCCTTCTAGCGTGCGCACGCTGGCGCTCCGCCGGCTATGGGGTCGCAATCCACATTCTATGCGCAACAACCAATTGATTATCGCACTTTTCCAGCGATTCTGCTGGCTCGACGAAGGATTGCAGGCGCGGCTGCACGAGCGCGGCTGGCCTGACGTCAACCGGCCGCAATCGATGGTGATGACCAACATCGTCAGCGGCATCGTCCGCCCGTCGGACATCGCCCGCAATCTGGGCGTGTCGCGGCAGGCGATCCACAGCACGATCAACCAGATGGTCAAGCTTGGTATCGTCCGGCTCGACGTCGATCCCAATGACCGGCGGCACATGATCGTCTCGCTTACCGAAACCGGCGCGCGGATGCGCAAAGATGCGCAGCGCGCGATGGATGCGCTGACGGCGCAGATTGCGGCGCGGATCGGCCAGGACCGGTTCGATGCGCTGTTCGACGCGCTTGAGGCGGATTGGGGCGACAATATCGAGCGCGGGCCCAAGCGTTGATCCGGTGAGCCTCCGCCGCCCCCCTCCCCTTTGTCATCCCGGCGAAGGCCGGGATCTCGCCGGTGCGGTAAACCGGTAGGGTGAGATCCCGGCCTCCGCCGGGATGACGATCTGATAAGATTACGCTCTAGCCGATACCGCCTTCGCGACCGCAATCAGCCGCGCCGCCGTTTGTTCCACAAGCGATGCGGCAAGCGCGTCCTTCAGGGTGCCATCCTCGGCAAAGGCGGCGTGCGCGTTCGGCACCACCACCTGTTCGGGAATCACGAGCATCTGCACCGTCGAGAGGATCTGGCGCAGGTGCATCAACCCGCGCAGCCCGCCGAACGGGCTGATCGACGCCGACATGATCGCCGCGGCCTTGCCGCGATAGGCGGTGAGCGCCACAAGCCCCTCGTCGCCCGTCGGCCGCGACGCCCAGTCGATCGCATTCTTGAGCAGCGGCGACAGCGAGCCATTATATTCGGGTGACACGAACAGCAGGCCGTCCTGCTGAACGAACAACGCCTTCAATCGCTCAGCGTCCGCCGGGAAGGCGTTCGCCTCGATCGCCGCCGAATAGAGCGGCAGGTCGAAAGTGCCGAGGTCGATGCGCGTCACGCGCGCGCCCTGCGCCTCGAGGCTGGCGGCGGCGAGTTCACCGAGCGCGCGGTTATAGGATCCTTCGCGCGTACTTCCGGCGATAACGGCGATGCTGGTCATTTTCCCTCCTGGACAATATAGTTAGAATACTAACCTATTGTGGACCGAGAGGGCAAGGGGCAAGCGATCAGGCCTTGATCTCCGACAGCACCGCAAGCTTGCGCGTTTCCTCGGCCAGATTGTCGATTACGCGGCGCATCAGCGATTGCAGCATTTCGACCTCTTCATCGGTCATGCCACTGGTCGCGATCTCGTGAATCTCGGCATTCATCGGCGCGAGGATGAGTTCGAGCTTCTTCGCATGGGGCGTCAGGTGAATGAAGGTCTTGCGCCGGTCGTCGGCGGTCTTCTTGCGCGTGATCAGCCCTGCCTTTTCCAGCCCTTTCAGCGCGACGACGGTCGTCGGTTCGCGCATCCCCACCCGCTCGCTGAGTTCGCGCTGGGTGATTCCGTCCTCGCGCCACAGCTGGCGCAGGAACCGCCACTGGCCCGCCGAAACCTCGTGCGTCAACGTGCGCCGTTCCAGCAAACGCGAAAAGGAGCGAAAGACGACGCGCGCCAGATAGCCGATGCTGTTCTCGGGGTCGGTGTAATATTCGGCCGGATGCCGGTACGCCTGCCTGTTTTTGGCCAAATTGCTGCTCCCCGTCGCCTGCCCCGCTCGCTGGATTTTACCCGGCACGAGCCCGAACCTTAGGACACGAAGATTCACCGGGCAACCATCTTCGTTGCCGGACGGCGCCACGGTGCGGCCCAACGTCGAGGATAAGGTTAGACAAAACACGCTACCTCATTTACTTAGTATGCTAAGTTAATGGAGGTAGTGTGCAGAAATTCACCAGGATAGAGGCGGTGGCGGCGCCGCTGGCACTGGCCAATGTCGACACCGACATGATCATTCCCGCGCACTATATGAAGGCGTTGACGCGATCGGGGCTGGGCCAGCATCTATTTCGCGAGCTGCGCTATGACGCGGACGGCCGCGAGCGCGCGGATTTCATCCTGAACCGGCCACCCTTTCGTGACGCAAGCATATTGATTGCCGAGCGCAATTTCGGGTGCGGATCGTCGCGCGAACATGCGGTGTGGGCGCTCACCGACTTCGGCATCCGCTGCATCATCGCGCCGAGTTTCGGTGACATCTTTGCAGGCAACGCGCGCAAGAACGGGCTGCTGCTGATCCACCTGGCCGACGAGCTGTGCGGCGCGATAAGGGACGCGGTCGAAAGCGCGCCATATGGCCCGGTAGAGGTCGATCTGGAAGCGCAGCAGATTCGGCTCGCGGCGGGGCGGTCGATCGATTTCGCCATCGACCCCGGCGATCGCCGCATCCTGATGGAGGGGCTGGACGACATCGAGCGCACGCTGCGCCACGCCGCCGCCATCGCGCGGTTCGAAGCCGCGCACCTGTCCGCCTCACCCCATTAATCCAGCGCGCTCCACGGCCGCTTCAATCGATCCCTCTTGCACCGCTTTCCGTTTACGTTAAGGTCAGTTTCAAACCGCTACCGGAGAGTGATACATGGCCCTTCCCCCCATTTTCGACCGCCTGCGCCTGCCCGTGATCGGCTCGCCGCTTTTCATCGTTTCGGGTCCGGACCTGGTGATCGCGCAGTGCAAGGCTGGCATCGTCGGCAGCTTTCCCGCATTGAACGCGCGTCCGCAGGCGTTGCTCGACGAGTGGCTGCATCGGATCACCGAGGAGCTGGCGGCGTGGGATCGCGACAATCCCGACCGTCTCTCCGCGCCCTATGCGGTCAATCAGATCGTCCATAAGTCGAATGACCGACTGGAACAGGACATTGCAACCTGCGCCAAGTGGAAGGTGCCGATCACGATCACCTCGCTCGGCGCGCGCGAGGAGCTTAACCAAGCTGTGCACAGTTGGGGCGGGATCACGCTGCACGACGTCATCGACGACCGCTTCGCGCGGAAAGCGGTCGAAAAGGGCGCCGACGGGTTGATTCCCGTTGCTGCCGGAGCAGGCGGCCATGCGGGACGCCAGTCACCTTTCGCTCTGGTACAGGAAATCCGCGAATGGTTCGACGGCCCGGTCGCGCTCTCAGGAGCGATCGGCCACGGCCGCTCGATCCTCGCCGCGCAGGCGTGCGGCGCCGACCTTGCCTATATTGGCAGCGCCTTCATTGCGACCACCGAAGCCAATGCCGACGAGGCTTACAAGAACGGGATCGTCGAGGGTCGCGCCGCCGACATCGTCTATTCCAACCTTTTCACCGGCGTCCACGGCAACTATCTCCGCCAGTCGATTGTCGCCGCGGGGATGGACCCCGACAATCTGCCCGAAGGCGATTTGAAAACGATGAATTTCGGGTCGGGCGGCAACACCAAGGCCAAGGCGTGGAAGGACATCTGGGGATCGGGTCAGGGCATCGGCCCCGTCACCGCGGTGCGCCCGGTAGCCGAATATGCCGCCGAACTGGAGGAACAATATCTGGCAGCGCGCCGCGAGCTGGAGGCGAAAGTAAGACTTTAGGCTTGCGTCAACGGACTTTGCAGAAACGCCCGATATGGGGTGGCAAACGCACCGTCCCCTCTTTCCGTTTGTGTCGAGCGAAGTCGAGACACCCATCGACGTCACGCCCAGCCCGATGGGCATCTCGACTTCGCTCGATGCGAACGAACTGGGGGAGGCGGCGACAGCTGGTTTCAATCGAACCCGCCATCACCCCACGCCGAACAACCGGTCGATGGCGTCATCCAGATAGGGGCGATCTACAAAAAGCCGCATCGGATCGCGGCGATTGAGCCAGAATCCGGCGCCATGCCCATCGGTCAGCGCGCGCCGCATCGTATCCTGCAGTAACCGCAGTCGCATCATCGCGGTGCGACGCGCAGCGCGGAGGTCGATTGGAGATTGCTGCACGAAATGCACGCGGATGCGCTCGACGCGCGCTGCAACCACGTCGCTGTATCCGTGGTGCGGGCCGCGGTGCAGCGCATGGCCCGATTGCAGTGCGGCCGGCTCGCACGATGGCAGGATGACGCCATTTTCGTCGAAATGCCGAAGCGCAAAGCCTTCGGCGCGCAATGCGTCGAACATCGACGCCATCTGCGGACGGCCAGTGAAGGCAATCGGAATCAAATGGTGGCGTTGAAAGCCTGTTCGCGGCGGTGGCGCCCCCTGCCACCCGCCGCCCGGCATCAAGCGTCGCGGCCGAATTCGACGACAACGGTCGTCTGCGGCCCCGTGCCGACGGTCGGCGGCAGCAGGCCGATCCACTCGCCCGCCTCCAGGCCGCGCATTGTTCGTGGATAGCGAACTGGGCCGTTGAGCATCATGTCGAGCGCGAGCCGCGATAGACGCCGCACCATGTCCGCCACCGTCCAGCCGCCCGGAATACGCGCCTCCAGCTCCTGCCCCGCAAAAAAAGCCAGCCCGCGCGTCCGCACGCTCGCTGTACCACCGGCTTCCCACCGTCGAAAGGCTATGAGGTGGAGTACCGGCGGCATCCCGCTTTCCAGCATTTCCGCGACCGAAGCGCGAAACTGCGTCGCATCGGACCAGAGCCGCGCGGGCGACCAGAAGATATGGCTGGCATCGAACAGATCGATCAGCAGCACCATCATCTTGAAAAACTCGCGCATCCGTTCGGGCTGCCCACCCGATCCCGCGCCGTCCTCTTCGTCGCGCTCAGCAAGAAACAACCAGCAGGTTCCCGCTTCCCGCCATCCCGCGGGGAGGCTCGCGGCTAGCAGGCTGGTAGCAGGGTCATCGGGGTCGGCGGCGTCGAGCGCGACATCGGCCGCCGGGCCCGCCAGCATCGAGGCGCCGCCGAAGCGCAACCGAAAACGGGGCGACGCAATGCACGTCCCGTCGCCCTCGCGCCCCTCGACCGCGACGGGCTGAAAGCCCATGCGGCGCAGCGATGCTTCCGTTGCGTCACCGATGGTGCGCGATGCCGACACCCTGACTATCAGAGCGAAGGCCTCCGGCGGCACCGGCGGGATCAGATCGTCGTGGTCCCCGAGATCCATAGGTTGCGCGGCCTTCGTAGGTTCGCGCCTTGCATCGCAAGACTGGCAGAAATGTTCAAACGCTTATTCGCCGCATGTCCGAATGTTAATGCGGTCGGTCAGATCGCGACCTGGCTGCCCAGTTCGACAACGCGATTGGTCGGCAGGCGGAAATATTCCATCGCGCTTTCCGAATTGCGCAGCATCCACGCGAAGAGTTTTTCGCGCCAGATCGGCATTCCCGGTTTCTTCGCGGCGATCAGGGTCTGACGCGACAGGAAGAAGCTGGTTTCCAGCATCTTGAACTCGCCGCCGCAGCTGGTCACGCGGCCCAGCGCTTCAGGCACGTCGATCGGCTGCATGAAGCCATAGTTAAGGACAAGCCGGTGGAAGCCCTGCCCCAGATCCTCAAGCTGGCAGAGCTTGGTTTCGGGCACGAAGGGTACGTCGGCGATCTTGATCGTCAGCAGGATGATGCGCTGGTGCAGCACCTTGTTGTGCTTCAAATTATGGAGGAGCGCGTGCGGCACGCCGTCGCTGGTCGACGTCATGAACACCGCGGTGCCCGGCACGCGCGTCGCGCTGTTTGCCGCCGATTTGACGAACACCGGGATCGGCATCGCGCCTTCGGCCATTTCCTGCTGCATCAGCTTGCGCCCGCGCGACCAGGTCGTGAGCAGCGTGAAGATGGTAAGCCCGATCGCCAGCGGCACCCAGCCGCCGTCAGGCACCTTTATCAAATTGGCGCCGAAGTAAGCGATGTCGACGATGAAGAAGACCGCGAGCACTGGCAGCGCCTTCCATGCAGGCCATTTCCAGAGCGTGAAGAGCACTACGCTCATCAAACAGGTGTCGATGAACATCGCCCCGGTCACTGCAATGCCATAGGCCGCAGCGAGATTGCTAGACGAACCAAAGCCGAGGACCAGCAGGATCACCATGACCATCAGGCCCCAATTGACGATGGGGATGTAAATCTGCCCCGCCGCCGATGCGCTCGTGTGCTCGACGCGCAGGCGCGGCATGAAACCCAGCTGGATCGCCTGCTGCGTCAGCGAAAAGGCGCCGGAAATCACCGCCTGGCTTGCGATGATCGTCGCGAGCAGCGCCAGGATGACGACGGGCAGCTCCAGAAACTGCGGCATCATCTGGAAAAAGGGATCGGAAATCAGCTCGGCGCGCGGGCCGGCTTCGGCCGCGAGGACCATCGCGCCCTGCCCCATGTAATTGAGCATCAGCGCCGGCAGCACGAAGCTAAGCCACGACAGCCCGATCGGACCGCGCCCGAAATGCCCCATGTCGGCGTAAAGCGCCTCTGCCCCCGTCACCGCGAGCACGACCGCGCCGAGCGCGATGAAGGCCGTGAATCCGTCGATATAGAAGAATCGGAGCGCATTCACCGGGTTCACGGTTTCGACGATGATCCAAGGGTTATTGCCGATATGCAGAATGCCAAGCCCCGCGAGCATTAGAAAATAGAGCAGCATGATCGGGCCGAACAGCGCGCCCACCCTGGCCGTTCCGCGTGCCTGGATCGCGAACAGGCCGATCAGGATCGCGAGCGCGATCGGCACGATATAAGGCTCAAACCCTTTGTCGACATAGGACAGGCCTTCGGTCGCCGACAGCACCGACATCGCCGGGGTAATCATGCTGTCGCCATAGAAAAGCGCGGTCGCGAACACGCCCAGAAGGACGATCGGCCAGGTCCAGCGCTTGCCCTCCGACGACCGGCTGATGAGCGCGAGCAGCGCTAGACTCCCCCCCTCGCCCTTGTTGTCGGCCTTCATGATCGTCAGCACATATTTGAAGGTGACGACCAGCATCATTGACCAGAAAACTAGGCTGAGCACGCCGTAGATGTGCAACCGGTCAGGCTCGATCGGATGGTGGCCGGCAAAGGTTTCGCGAAAGGCATAAAGCGGGCTGGTGCCGATGTCGCCGAACACGACGCCGACCGCACCGACGGCCAGCTTCAGCTTGCCATCGCTATGATGCCCGGGGCCATGAGGGCCGGTTTCCGCGGCAGCTTCGATGGCGCTTGCAACGCCTTCGGCCGCCCGTTTCGACTCAGAAGTCATCGCGCGCCTTTAGACGAGCCTGCGATTTTGGAACAGGTTTCAATTCGGCACGCTCACGGCGCCCTCATCGACTGGTCCGGGCGGCGGCAGCGAAGGCGGCCCCAGCGCCTGCCGAAGCTGCGCGAGCCGCATTTCGAGGTCCGCGCGCCACGGCGCGTCGGCGGGGCTGCGTGCGAGCAATTCGCTCCACACCGCCTCTGCGCCCTTCAGGTCGCCGCCCTGCGCCAGCGCGAGGCCCGCAAAAAACGGCGGCGCCGGGTGCGAGGAATCGCGCCGCGCCGCCTCGTCGAAGGCGAGCGCGGCTGCGGGCGACATCATGCCGCCGCCATGCGCGGCCAGCGCATTGCCAAGACCGACCCACAGGTCGACATTGTCGGGGTATTTTTCCAACCCCTTTTCGAGCGTCTTGGCCGCCAGTTCGGTCTTGCCCGTCCGCGCGAAACCGTCGGACATGCCGAGCCACTGCGCCGCCGGACCGAAGCGGTCAGCCATTCCTTGCCGCTGGTCGGTCAGCGCCTCACCGAATCCCTCGGGTTCCTCCGCGACCGCGACAGGCTTGCCCGGCAGCGCCGGGCTGCCTTGCAGGGCGTAGCCCGTCAATCCCAGCATCACTGCGGCTCCCGCCAGCGGACGCGCGGCGGAGGGCAAGCGGCCAAGCCAGAAAATGCCGCCGATCGTCAGCGCAGCGGCGAGAATGACCCATAGCCAGGTCACGCCTTGTCCTCCGCATCGCCTTCGCCGCGCCGGAACCGTCCGAATGCCAGCCAGCCGCCGATCGCCAGAAACAGCAGCGGCCCCAGCCACAACAGCGCGGTCGCCGCGTCGAACGGCGGGTCATAGGTCACCCAATTGCCATAGCGTGCGACGAGCCACGCCTTGATCTCGTCAGGGCTTTCGCCCGCCGCGATCTTGCTTCGCACCTCGTGCCGCATGTCGCCTGCGAGCGGAGCGTCGCTGTCGGCAATCGACTGGCCCTGACAGACAAGGCAGCGCAATTCCTCCATCAACGCCTTGGCGCGCGCTTCTTTCGCCGGGTCGTTCAGCTGCTGATAGGCATAGGGTGCTGGCGGCAGCCGGTCCTGCGCGGCCACCGGCGATACCAGCGCGCCGAGCAGGCAAAGGAGGGCCAGGCGCAAGCTCATTTCATCGCCTCGATCTTCGCGACGATTTCCGGCACCTGTTCGGCCAGGATGACCCCCTGAATCTGCTCGCGGATGATGCCCTTGCCGTCGATCAGAAAGGTTTCGGGCACTCCCGACGATCCCAGCGCGATCTGGACGCTGCTCTGCATATCGGCGCCGATGCGGTCGAAGGGATTGCCATATTCGCGGAGGAACTGCGCGACATCTTCGGGCCGGTCGCGGATCGCGATGCCGTCGATCGGCACGCCCGCGGCCTTGAGCGCTTCAAGCTGCGGCGCCTCGGCGCGGCATGGGATGCACCAGCTCGCAAAGACGTTGACCAGCCGCGGGCGCCCGTCGGCAAGCTCGCTGCTTTTCAGTCCAGGCACGCCCGCGGTCGCGGGCGGCAGGTCGAACAAAGGCATCGGCTTGTCGATCCACTGCGACTGGATCAACGTCTCGGCGGGCGTCACCAGGCGATAGATGAAGGCGCCGAACAGCAATCCCATGATCGCCAGCGGCACAAACAAGACCCAGCGGTTCTTCATGGCGCGAAACGCTCCTGTGATTTGCGGTGCCGACGCGCGCGCCATATCGCGAGCAGTTGCGCACGGCCGAGCA
This sequence comes from Sphingopyxis sp. TUF1, assembly GCF_036687315.1. Classification (NCBI taxonomy): domain Bacteria; kingdom Pseudomonadati; phylum Pseudomonadota; class Alphaproteobacteria; order Sphingomonadales; family Sphingopyxidaceae; genus Sphingopyxis; species Sphingopyxis kveilinensis. Next base: position 2,763,132 of record NZ_CP144683.1, on the reverse strand, counting down.
GCGACAGGGCAGCGCCGAGCGCTATCAGCCCGCCGCCAAGCCATATCCACCACACCAACGGTTTCCACCACAGGCGAATCTGATAGCGGTCGGCGCGCCCGTCGTCGTTCGTCACCGGCTGCCCCAGCACCGCATAAAGCTGCCCGCCCGGGCGCGTCAGCAGCGCCGCCTCGTTGGTCTCGGTCGGCGCGGTGCCCATCAACCCCGGAAAAGTGCGCGCCTCGGGCTTCATCGTAAAGCTGCGGCCCGATGCCGTCGTCGCGACCAGCGTGCCCTCAATGGCCGTGTAGTTCGGCCCCGCGACAGGCTTTACGCCGGCGAACCTTACCGAAAAATCGGCGATGCGGATCGTTTCGCCGGGCGCGGCCGCGACCAGCCTTTCCTTGATGAAAGCACTCTCCGCGCCCATGCCCGCGAGGCATACCGCAACGCCGAAATGAGCAACGACCATCCCCCATGTCGGCAACGGCACACGGCGAAGGTTGCGCTTCCACAGCGGCGCAAGGCTCGCGACCGCGACAATGCCAGCGACAGTCATGCCGAGCAGCGGCAATATCCCCACGGTGCCGCCGAACAGGATGAGCGCGAACAACACCGCCGCCCCAGCAAAGATTGCGAGTGGGAGCCGCGACCACAGCCGCTTGCCGTCATCCTTGCGCCAGCTGAGCAGGGGCCCCGCGACCATCACAAGGCAGAGGATCAGCGCCAGCGGCCCGGCGACGCGGTTGTAATAAGGCGGTCCGACCGAAATCTTCTCGCCCATCGCCTCGGCGACGATCGGATAAAGCGTGCCGAGCAGCACGAGTGCGAGGATCGTCGTCAGCAGCAGATTGTTGATCACGAGTGCGCCTTCGCGGCTAAGCAGCGCGAATTTCTTGCCCTCGGCAACCGCCCCGGCGCGCAGCGCGAAGAGGGTGAGCGCCCCGCCGATATAGATCGCCATCAGCACCAGCAGGAAGGTCCCGCGCTCGGGATCGACGGCAAAGCTGTGGACGCTCGTCAGCAGCCCCGACCGGACGATGAAGGTGCCGACCATCGACATCGAAAAACCGATCACCGCGAGCATCACCGTCCAGGCGCGCAGCGCATTGCGCGTCGCTGTCACTGCGACCGAATGGAGCAACGCGGCGCCCGCCAGCCACGGCACCAGCGACACGTTCTCGACCGGATCCCAGAACCACCAGCCGCCCCAGCCGAGCTCATAATAGGCCCAATAGCTGCCTGCGGTGATGCCCAGGGTCAGGAAAATCCAGCTGCCGAGTACCCACGGCCGCATCGCGCGCGCAAAGGCCGGGCCGATCTCGCGCGTGATCAGCGCGCCGACCGCAAAGCTGAATGCGACCGACAGTCCGACATAACCGACGTAAAGCGTCGGCGGGTGGAAGGCGAGACCGATGTCCTGAAGCAGTGGATTGAGCCCCTGGCCGTCGGGCGGAGCGATCGGCAACCGCTTGAACGGGTTCGACGAAAAGAGCAGGAAGGCAAAAAAACCGAGGCTCAGCGCTGCCTGCGCCGCCAAGGTCGCGACCAGCGTATCCTCGCGCAGCCGTTTTTCGAACAGCGCGATCAGTGCGCCCGACAGCGACAGAATCATCAGCCACAGGAGCATTGACCCCTCGTGGTTGCCCCATGTCCCAGCGACCTTGAAAATCATTGGTTTCAGGCTGTTGCTGTTGCGCGCGACAAGCTCGACCGACATGTCGGAGCGCACGAACAGCGCGATCAGCAGAGCGAAAGCCGCAGTGGTAAGGACGCCTTGCGCGACACTCGCAGGCCGCACCAGCGCCGCCAGATCCTTCGGCCCGCCGCGCAGGAACAAGGTTCCCGCGACAAGCGACAGGCAGGCAAGCGCAGCGGCGATCCAAAGAACGGCCAGGCCGAGTTCGGCGATCATCGAAGCACCGCCCAAGAATAAACCGTCGTCCCCGCGCAGGCGGGGACCGCCTGCAACTTTGCACTATGCTGATAGCGGCCCCCGCCTTCGCGGGGGCGACGGTAAGACGTCATCATCCCTTCACCGCCGCCTTCATATCCTTGGGCATCTCGCCCATCTGCGGCGGCATATATCGCTCGTCATGCTTCGCCAGAATACGATCAGCGACGAATGTCCCGTCGGCGCGCATTCGGCCGTCGGCGACCATGCCGCTCTCCTCGCCGAACAGATCGGGGACGATTCCCTTATATTCGACCGGAACCGACGCCTTGCCGTCGGTTGCGACGAAGCGGATCGTGAGGCCATCGGCCTGCCGCGCGATGCTGCCCTTGGCGACCATGCCGCCCAGCCGCATCGCTTCGCCAACCGCGGCCTTGCCGCCCGCAATTTCGGCCGGCGTGCGAAAATAGGCGGCCTCGTCGCGAAGCGCGCTCGCCGCGAGCACGCCCGCACCCGCCACGCCGCACAGCGCGACGATCGCCAGGACCAACCGCTGATGCTTCGCCTTCACTTGCGATCCTTTCGCAGCGCGTCGCTGCGCTTTTCGGCGCGCGCCATCGCGCGCCAGCTCGACCACAGCACCGCGCCGGTCAGCACGATCGTCAGGCCATAGGCTGCAACCACATAGGCCCATTGCCCGCCGCCGCTGATCACCCCCGTCACGCCTCAATCCTCCTCGTCGGCCAGCCGGCGCAGCCGCGCCGCGACGCGGTTATCGGCGATGATCCGCCGCATGCGCATCAATATGATGGCTCCGAATAGCAGCGAAAAGCCCAGCAAGGTCAACCCCAACGGCCACAGCAACGCGCCGTCGATGCTCGATCCGCCCAGCGTGATGCTCGGCCCCTGATGCAAGCTGTTCCACCACACCACGCTGCGGTTGATGATCGGGATGTTGATGGCGCCCACCAGCGCATAGATTGCCGCACCGCGCGACAGTGATCCGCCCTGCCGCTGCGCATCGTCGCCGTTCGTCAGCGCAATAAAGCCCGCATAAAGAAACAGGAGGACGAGCATCGAAGTCATTCGCCCGTCCCATTCCCACCAGGTGCCCCAGGTCGGCTTGCCCCAGATCGACCCGGTGGCAAGGCACAGCGCGGTGAACAGCATGCCCGGCACTGCAATCGCGCGTGCAGCGATGCCCGACAGCGGATGCCGCCACACGAGCTGCACCAATCCCGCGATTGCCAATGAAGTCCATCCGCCCATTCCCAGCCACGCTGCGGGCACGTGGACATAGAGGATGCGCGCCGTCTCCCCCTGCTTATAATCGCCGGGGACCATCGTTAGCCCGGCCCAGCCGCCGCCAAGCACGAGTAAGACCCCGAGACCAAGCAGCCACGGCGTCAGCGGCTTGGCAATCGCCAGAAAACGGGTCGGATTGGCATAAGCGTGCATGCGCGCGCAGCCTTAAGCGAGCCGACGCACACGGTCCAGCCAATTACGGCGGCGTCAGCCGTGCAACAACGCTATCGATACGTGCAGGTTGATATAATATTATGTCGACCACCCTGATGCACCTGTGACATCGTTACCACAATCAGCCTCAAAACGTAACATAAACGCCGCAAACATATGGTTTTCGCTGGCGATCATCTCTCGTCGCCTCAATTCTGCCCCTGCTGGATGCATCCTCGCATTCCAAAACAGGGAAAAGATCATGAGATTTGCACATCGCGCATCGCGCCTTGCTCTGACTGTTGCGCTGGTCGCCAGCGGCAGCGCGCTCCCCGCTTTCGCCCAGGATAGCGATCCCGCCGCCGAAGCCGTCGACGACAGCGTCATCATCGTGACCGGCACGCGTCGGACCGATCGCACGATCGCCGACAGTACCGTGCCGATCGACGTTATTTCCAGCGATTCGCTCCAGAACAGCGGCACGACCGAAACCAATCGGCTGCTCAACAACCTTGTGCCTTCGTTCAACTTTCCGCAGCCGTCGCTGACCGACGGGACCGACTCGCTGCGCCCGGCAACCCTCCGCGGCCTCGCGCCCGATCAGGTGCTCGTGCTCGTCAACGGAAAGCGCCGCCATCTTTCGTCGCTGCTCAACCTCAATGGCTCGGTCGGCCGCGGCTCGGCGGGCGTCGACATGAACACCATCCCGCCGCTGGCGATCGATCGTATCGAGGTACTGCGCGACGGCGCTTCGTCGCAATATGGCTCCGACGCCATTGCCGGGGTCATCAATATTCAGCTCAAAAAGCGCGAAGGCGGCCGCGCGCAGATCAGCTACGGCAAATATATCACGACGATGGAGGACGTGTTCAACGTCGAAAGCGTGTCGCCGACTACCGGCCCGACCGGCGATCCCGCCATCACCTATTCGTCCGCCGAGCGCAAGCGCCGCGACGGCGACACCTACACCTTCGCAACCAATGTGGGCCTGCCGTTCGGCGACACCGGCTATCTGAACCTGACCGCCGAATATAAGGACCGCTCGCCGACCAACCGTTCGGGGCCCGATCCGCGCCGCAATTATGCCGGTACCGGCGATCCGCGCGAGGTTACGATCAACCGCTTCTGGCATCGCTTCGGCGACGGCGAGTCGAAAGATATGAACTTTTTCTACAACGCCGGAATCGATCTGGGCACCGCCTGGGAACTTTACAGCTTCGGCAGTTACGGTGTTCGCGACGCGAATGGCGCAGGCTTTTATCGCCGGTCGAACGACGCCCGCAACGCCGATTTCGCCAACGGCGGACAGCCCTTTTATCCCGACGGCTTTCTGCCGATCATCACCAGCGAGATTTACGACATCGCCGTCGCGGGTGGTATCCGGGGCGAAACCGCGGGCTGGAATCTCGACCTGTCGGTCAATTACGGCACCAACCGCCTGAACTATGGCGTCGAAGACAGCTTCAACACGTCGCTCGGCGGGCTCAACAGCCCGCGCAAGTTCGACGCCGGCGGGCTGCGATCCGGCCAGACCTCGGTCAATTTCGATGCCGCGCGGGATATCGACTTTGGCCTTGGCGACACGACGCTCGCGCTCGGCGGCGAGTGGCGAAATGAAAATTACAAGATCGTTCCGGGGGAGGTCGCAAGCTATATTGCCGGTCCCTACACGTTCTCGAACGGCGCCGCGCCAGGGTCGCAGGTCTTCCCAGGCTTCTCGCCCACCACCGCGGTCGACGAGTCGCGAGACAGCTTCGCGGGCTATCTCGAACTCGATGCCGACATCAGCGACATTTTCAACGTTCAGGTCGCCGGGCGTTACGAGCATTTCTCCGACTTCGGCGATACGATCAACGGCAAGATTGCCGCGCGTTTCGAACCGGTCGAGGGTCTCGCGTTGCGCGGTTCGGCCTCGACCGGTTTCCGGGCGCCTGGAATGGCGCAGCAATTCTTCTCGACGACCTCGACCAACAATGTCGGCGGCACGCTGATCGAGATCGGCACTTTCCCCGTCGGATCACCGATTGCAGTCGCGCTCGGCGCCCAACCGCTCGAGCCTGAAAAATCGCTCAATCTGGGCGGCGGCATCGCCTTCAACATGGTCGACGGTCTCAGCCTGACGGTCGATTATTACCGCATCAAGATCAAGGACCGCATCACGCTCACTGAGAATCTTCAGGGCGCAGACGTTGTCGCCATCCTGCAGGCGGCAGGCGTTCCGGGCACTTCGGCGCGCTTCTTCATCAACGGTATCGATACGCTTACGCAGGGGCTCGACATCGTCGGCAGCTACCGCGTCCCTGATTTCGGCTTGGGCACGCTGCGGATCAACGTGGGATACAACATTAACGACACGAAAATCACCGATCGCCGCGCCTTCACCGCCTTTACCGCGCAGCGGCTGTTTGCGCGGCAAGAGAGCTTTCGCCTGACCGATGGTCAACCGTCGAACAAGTTCAACGCCGGGCTCAACTGGGATATCGGCGCCTTCGGCCTGACCTTGAATGCGAACCGCTACGGCAGCGTTTTCCTGCCCGACAGCGTGACCACGGTCGCCGCGAACGGCCAAGCGGTGTCCGCAGCCAACCCGGCGATCCGCGACGATATTCGCGTGGCAAAGGGCGACGCGCCGGGCGACATCACGCTGTCGCCGAAATGGGTCGTCGACCTCGAACTACGCTTCAAGGCGCTCGATCGCCTCGAATTCGCCGTCGGGGCGAACAATCTGCTCGACGAATATCCCGACCGCCTGCCGTTCGGCGTCGTCGATGGCGTCAATTACGGGATCAACAACAGCTTCCTGCCCTATTCGTCGCAGTCGCCCTTCGGCTTCAGCGGCCGCTTTGTCTATGGGCGCATCGCAGTCGATTTCTGACCCGCTATCGCCGATTGACGTCAAGGCCGGAGGCTATGCTTCCGGCCTTGTCCATATCCAGCTGCCGCCAACCGCCGCAGCAACGATCGGCGCCATCATCCATGGCCAGGGAGCAAAGGCGAGCGCGAGCGCGATACTTACCGCAAAAGCCAGCGTCGCCGCCATCTTGCCCTTGCGGCTGATTGCGCCGCGGTCGCGCCACGCGACGATATGCGGGCCAAAGGTCGGATGCCCGACCAGCCACGCTTCGAGCCGCGGCGACGAGCGCGCAAAGCAGAAGGCGGCGAGGATGACGAACGGCACCGTGGGCAGCAACGGCAGCACCGCGCCGATCGCACCCAGGCCGAGCGACAACCAGCCCGCGACCAGATAGAAATGCCGTTTCATCAAGGGTTGGCTTAGCGGAAATCGAAACCCGCGCCAGCCCTCGAACCGCTCACCCGCGTCCGATCAGCTTCTGCGCCATCCGGTCCGCGACGACCGACGCGGGCGTGCCGCTCGCCTTGCTCTCGGCCCAGATTTCGGCGAGGCGGCCGGGAATCAGGTGGATGCGGCTTTCGACCTCGTCCTGGCTGCCCTGCCCCAGATATTCGAGCGCGACGTTGATGATCCCACCCGCGTTGATGACATAATCGGGGGCATAGACAATGCCGCGATCGTGGATGCGCTGGCCGTCGAGCGCGGTCGCAAGCTGGTTGTTCGCGCCGCCCGCGACGATCGGCACGCGCAACTTGGCGATGCTCTGCTCGGTCAGGATCGCGCCCAGCGCATTGGGGCTGAGCACATCGGCCTCGACTTCCATGATTGCTGCCGAATCGGCGAGCTCGGCGCCCAGTTCTTCGGCCAGCGCCTTCGCACGCGCCAGATTGACGTCGGCCAGGGTGAGCTTCGCCCCCTCCGCCGCCAGCAGCCGCGCGACCCCGCCGCCGACGCTGCCGACGCCCTGAATCGCGACACGTACATCCTTCGCGCTGTCGGTGCCGAGCCCTTCGCGAATCGCTGCCTTGATTCCGAAATAAACGCCAAGCGCAGTGAACGGCCCCGGATCGCCGCCGGCTTCGCCGCTCGCGACGGGCAAGCCGCTGACATGCTTCGTCTGCCGCGAAATCTCGACCATGTCGGCGTCGGTGATCCCGACATCTTCGGCCGTGACATAGGCGCCGCCCAGCGATTCGACCGCGCGGCCGAACGCCGCAAGCAATTCAGGCGTTTTCGCCTGCCCTTCGTCGGCCAGGATCACGCCCTTGCCGCCGCCCATCGGCAGGCCGGCCATGGCATTTTTATAGCTCATGCCACGCGACAGGCGCAGCGCGTCGGTGATCGCCGCAGCGCGCTGCGGATAATGCCAATATCGCACGCCGCCCGCGCCGGGGCCGAGGTGCGTCGAATGGACGGCGATGACCGCCGTCAGCCCGCTGGCGCGATCGCGGAACATGTGAACATGTTCGTGATCGTCGAAATCGGCGAAATCCCAGACAGCGGACATGGCAGGTTCCTCACGTTAAAAAATTACGTGAAGATGTAATAATGAAACAGGAGCGACGAGTCACCTCAAAAGCGTCCGTCAGCAGCGAAAGCGAAAAATGGGGCGATCAACGGGGCTCGAACCCGCGACCTCCGGTACCACAAACCGGCGCTCTAACCAACTGAGCTATGATCGCCACATGCCGCGCGAAACCGCCTGCGACAGCGCGCGGCGATAGGCGCGACCTCCCCTTTCGTCAAGCATTGTTCGCGTCGGCAGACGACAGTAAAAGCGCGCCATGGCTGGGAAGGATCATGTCGATATGGCGTCATCGGGCGCCGACCGCACCGCCGCGCGGCTTGCCGCGGTTCCCGGCATCCGCCGCGCGCCGACGTCGAAGCTGGAACAGTTCATGCTCCCGCGCTTTCTCGACGCCGAGACCTGCGCCGCGATCGTCGACTTGATCGACGGCGATGCGCGCCCGTCGACGATCGCTGATCCCAATGGCGACGAGGCGTTTCGCACCAGTTCGACCTGCGATCTCGACCACCGCCTGCCCCTCGTGGTCGCCATAAACAACCGGCTGCACGAACTGACCGGTATCCCGCTCGAATATGGCGAGCCGCTTCAGGGCCAGCGCTATGATGTCGGCGAGGAGTTCAAGGCGCACACCGACTATTTCGACCCGCACGGCGCCGACTGGGACATCTATTGTGCGGTGCCCGGCCAGCGAAGCTGGACCTTGATGATCTACCTCAACGAGCCCGCCGCGGGAGGCGCGACGCGCTTCCTTGCCACCGGCAAGGTGCACCAGCCCGAAGTCGGCAAGCTGCTCGCGTGGAACAACGTCCGCCCCGACGGCTCCACCAACCCCGACACGCTCCACCATGGGATGAAGGTGCGAAAGGGGCGCAAATATATCATCACCAAATGGTTCCGCGAACGGCCCTGGCCGTGGGCGGAGGGGGAGTTGGGGTAGGAGCCGCCTAAAAACCGTTCGTGTCGAGCGAAGTCGAGACACCCGTCAGGAGCGCGTGCCCTCCCGGTGTCTCGACTTCGCTCGACACGAACGGAAATAGGGGTCGGTTTGCACCGACCCCCCGTTGGAATTACCGCACCAGCCGATACTGGAAATTCAGCGTCAGCGTGTTCGACACCCGCCCCGGCTCGACCGGCGTCGATTTGGCTTCCTGCGCGACAGCCATGTCGCGCGCATAGGGCATCGGCGGCTGCGGCCCTGCAAAGCCGCCCTCGCTGATCGACACCAGCTCAGCGCCGCGATAGCCGGCGAGCCGCGCATAGTCTGCTGCCTTGGCTTCGGCTGCCTTGATCGCTGCGCCGCGCGCGCCGACGAGCTGCGCATCGGCATCCTTCATGCCGAACCACGGTCCCTCGATATTGGTGCCGCCCGCGGCGACAAGCGCGTCGAGCAACGGGCCCACGTCGGCGATCTGACCCGTCGCCGCGCGCACCGTGTTTGTCACCTGATAGCCCAGGAAGCGCGGCGGCTGGCCCGGTGTCTGATTGCTGTAATCATATTGCGGCGACAGGTTGATGCCGCTCGTCTGGATGTCCTCGGCCTTGATTCCGCGCGCCTTCGCGGCGGCGATCAGCTTGTCCATCGCCGCGGCATTGGCGCGCATCGCTTCGACCGCGGTTGGGGCCGTGGTCGTGACCCCGGCGCCGACAGTCGCCCGGTCGGGACGCGAGCGCACTTCTTCATTGACGCTGAAGCTCAGGATCGGTCCCTGCGTCGTTGTTGCCGTCACCATCGAACCTCCTTGCTGCGCGACGGCCGGCACCGCCGCGATCAAGGCCAGTCCGGATGCCATAGCGGCGAGCATTTGCTTCGTCATTTCATTCTCCTGCGAACCGGGCTTGCGGTCATTTGCGATTCCTATCCCGTAACGCCGACGGAATGGACGCGTTCCCGCCTTTGTGCGGACGGCGCTTGCATGATGCTGAACGCGCCAGTAGCGAGCCGTTCATCATGGCTCCCCCCATTCTCTCCTATGAAGGCCTCGGCCTCGTGCAGGGCAGCGGCTGGCTGTTCCAGGATCTCGACATCTATGTCGGGCCGCGCGACCGGCTGGCGCTGATCGGCCGCAACGGTGCGGGCAAGACGACGCTGCTCAAACTGCTCGCCGGGCGCATCGATCCCGACAAGGGCCAGCGGACGATTGTTCCCGGCACGCATGTGGTTATGCTCGAACAGGAACCCGATTTTCGTCCGTTCGCCACCTTGATGGACTTCGCCGTCGCCGGAAGCGACGGCCCGCCCGAACATGAGGTCGCCGCGATCGCCGACCAGCTGGGCATCGACATGCGCCGCACTGCCGCCAGCGCGTCGGGCGGCGAGCGCCGCCGCGCCGCGCTCGCCCGCGCGCTCGCGCAGAATCCCGACGTGCTGCTGCTCGACGAGCCGACCAACCATCTCGATCTCGCGGCGATCGACTGGCTCGAATCCTGGCTCGCGCGCTACACGGGCGCCTTTGTCGTCATCAGCCACGATCGAACTTTCCTGACGCGCCTGACCCGCCAGACGCTGTGGCTCGACCGCGGGAGTATCCGGCGCAAGGAAATCGGTTTTGGCGGTTTCGAGGAATGGAGCGATTCGGTCGCCGCCGAGGAAGCGCGTGCGGCGCAGAAGCTCGATTCGAAACTCCGGCTTGAGGCGCACTGGCTTGAACGCGGGGTTACCGCGCGCCGCAAGCGCAATCAGGGCCGGCTTGAAAAGCTTAAGGAAATGCGCGTGACCCGCGCCGCGATGATCGGCGGCCCCGGCGTTGCAAAGCTCGGCCTTGCCAACGACGATGTGCGTTCGAAATCGGTGATTGCCGCCGAGGGCGTGACCAAATGCTTCGGCGACCGCACGATCATCAAGAATTTCGATTTCCGTGTCCAACGCGGCGACCGTATCGGTATCGTCGGCGCCAATGGCGCGGGGAAATCGACGCTGCTGAAGCTTCTGACCGGCGAAATCCAGCCCGACGAAGGCACGATCACTCTCGCCCCGACGCTCGACGGCATCATCATCGACCAGCAGCGCAGCCTGATGTCGCCCGAAAAGCGGGTGCGCGACGTGCTCGCCGACGGCGGCGACTGGGTCGAAGTGCGCGGCGTGAAAAAGCATATTCAGGGCTATCTGAAAGAGTTTCTCTTCGACCCCGGCGTCGTCGAGGCCAGCGTCGGTGCGCTGTCGGGCGGCGAGCGCTCGCGGCTGCTCCTCGCGCGCGAATTCGCCCGCGAATCGAACCTGCTCGTGCTCGACGAGCCGACCAACGACCTCGACCTTGAAACGCTCGACCTGCTTCAGGAAGTCATCGCCGACTATGCCGGCACCGTGCTGCTCGTCAGCCACGACCGCGACTTTCTCGACCGTACCGTCACCGTCACGCTCGGCCTCGACGGATCGGGCAAGGTCGACATCGTTGCGGGTGGCTATGCCGATTGGGAAGCGAAGCGGGTCAAGCCGGGCAGCATCAAAACCAAAGCCGCAACCGCCGCAGCCCCGCCCCAACCGACGGTGCGTAAAAAGCTGAGTTACAAAGACCAGCGCGACTACGACCTCCTCCCCGTTCGGATCGAAGCGATTGAGGCCGAGATAACGGAGATCGAGACCGAATTGTCCGACGGTGCGCTGTTCACGCGCGACAACGCCCGATTCAACGCCCTGACCGCCAAGCTCGACGCGCTCCGCACCGAAAAAGCGGCCGCCGAGGACCGTTGGCTGACGCTTGCCGAAGAGGTCGAGGCGCTTCGATAAGCACGAAGCGGCAAAAGTTCACGTCCGGGCGCGGTCCGCCGCTCCCCTCAATTCACCATCCGCTCATAACCTTCCCAATAGGGCGCGCGCAGATCCTTGCGCAAAATCTTGCCGCTGGCGTTGCGGGGCAGCGCATCGATCACGTCGATGCTGCGTGGGCATTTGAACGGCGCGATGCGTTCGCGCGCCCAGGCGATGATGTCGGCTTCATCGACGTTCGTGCCCGGCTTGGCAACGACGACCGCCTTCACGCTCTCGCCCCATTTCGCGTCGGGAATGCCGATCACCGCGACCTCCTGCACCGCCGGATGGCCGAAAATCGCGCTTTCGACCTCGGCCGGATAGACATTTTCGCCGCCGGTGATGATCATGTCCTTCATCCGGTCGTGAATGAACAGATAGCCGTCCTCGTCGAGATAGCCGGCGTCGCCCGTGCGGATCCAGCCATCGTCGGTCATCGTATTCGCCGTGGCATCGGGCAGGTTCCAATATCCCAGCATATTGTTCGACGAGCGCGTCACGACCTCTCCCGCCTCGCCCGTCGGCAGTGGATTGCCCTCGGCATCGACGACGCGAATTTCGACGCCGGGAAGCGCCTTGCCCGCCGAGCGCATCCTTTTGTTGCCCGCCGGATCATGATCCTCGGGCGGCAGCATCGAAATGGTGCCCGTCGTTTCGGTCATGCCATAAGCCTGGATGAACTGCGCGCCGAAGACCTGAATGCACTGGCGCAGCAGCTCGAGCGGGATCGGCGCGGCGCCGTAAAGGATATATTTGAGGCGGCTGTAATCGACGCTGGCGCAGCGCGGGTGCATCAACAGCATCTGGAGCGCCGCGGGGACCATGAAGAAGCGCGTGACGCCATGCTGCTCGACCGCGTCGAACACACCGTCGGGGTTGAACTCGGCCAGCACGATGCCGGGCAAGCCCGCCGCGAGCGCCATGATGCCGAGCCCGGTGCCGCCGATATGCGCGCAGGGCATCGCGACCAGCACCGCCTCGTCATCGTCCCATTTGGTGTAGGGAAGGTCGAGCGTGCTCGAATGTTTGCGCAGCGCGAAGAGGTTGCGGTTCGATAGCACCGCGCCCTTGGGATTGCCCGTGGTACCCGAGGTGTAGAGTTGCAGCACCGCGTCGTTGGCGCCCGAACGCTCGAAGGCGGTGCGCTGGGCCCCTTCGATCATCGCCCATGCTTTTGCGGCATCGACGACGGCGGGACTATGCTCCAGCCTGCCCCCCAGTTGCTCGGCCAGTCCTTCGAAGCCCGGCCCCGCGAACACCATTTTTGCCCGCGTGTCGTTGACGATGAACGCCCATTCGGCGGGCGACAGCCGCCAGCCGACCGGCGCCATCACGACCCCTGCGCGCGCGGCGCCGTAAAAGAGGATAAAATAAAGGTCGCTGTTCTTGCCGATCCACGCGATGCGGTCCCCCTTCATCAGCCCCGCGGCCAGCAGCGCCGAGGCGGCGCGCGCAGTCAGATCATCGAGCTCGGCGTAGCTATAGACGCGATCCTCCTCGCGCAGCGCCACCCGGTCGGGCCGCTCGGCAGCCCAATGGGTCAGGAACTCGTCGAATGTAAACAGGTCCGAAACGTCGCGGGCCATCGCCTCTCTCCCTCGAATCGCGTCGTTTGCGCGCTTTCGATTAGGAGGCTAGCGGCATTACCCGTCAGGTAAAGCGATCTGCGCGCCGGTCGTCAGTCCGGCGGAACAGCAGCATCAGATTGTTGGCGGGCATCGCGCGGCGTTCGGCGAAGGTCAGCCCGGCGTCGGACGCAACCGCCTTGACCGCATCGATGTCGCGCAGTCCCCACGCCGGATCGCGCGCACGCAGATTGGCGTCGAAGTCGAGGTTGCTGTCCGCCGTCGGCACATCGGGCTCGATGTACGGGCCGTAAAGGATCAGCGGCGCGCTTGGCGCCAGAAGCAGCGCAGCTCCCGCGAACAGGCCCAGTGTCGCCTCCCAAGGGCTGATATGCACCATGTTGATGCACAGGATCGCATCGGCCCGGTCGATCGGCCAGTCGGGTGCCGACGCATCGAGCATCAGCGGCGGCGCGAGGTTGGCAAGTTCAGCCTCGGCGCGCCACGCGGCGATCGAGGTCAGCCCCGCGGCGTCGGGGTCGCTCGGCTGCCAGTCGAGGCGCGGAAACGCCGCGGCGAAATGGACCGCATGTTCGCCCGATCCGCTCGCGACCTCCAGCACCATGCCCGACGCGGGCAACCAGTCGGCCAGCACCGCGGCGATGGCGTCGCGGTTGCGCAGGGTCGCCGGGGCGTGGCGCTTGTCCGCCGCGCCCTCGTCGCCCGGCATCCACGGCTGCGGCGTCACTTCGCCTTCGCCAGCGCGCGCGCGCGGCGTTCGCGGACGATCAGCCACGCGAAAAGCCCCACCGGCCCGACGAGCAAGGTCAGCAGCAGGAATGGGAATTGTGCGATGCGGCTGAACCCCTTTTGATCGGCGTCGCGCGCGATCCACATGCCGGTGAACAGGTCGAACGCGAGATAGTGGATCCAGCCGAGCGTCGCGCCGCCAGGGCTGTCGAACAGCATCATCACGCCTTTCAGCGTCGTGAAATCGCCGCCACCCGGTCCGCCGGGATCGATGCCTCCCGTCAGGAAGCCCACGATCAGCACGGTATAGGCAAGGCAGAGCAGCGTCACGCCGAGATAGAGGATGAGCGCGAGCGTCTTTGGTCCGCGCGGCAGGAAGGCAAGCGCGATCCACGCCGCGAAGGCCCAATAATTTGCCAGCAGAAACAGGCTGTCCCAGCTCATACCCGTTCATCTCCTCTGCCCGTCGCCCCCGCGCAGGCGGGGGCCGCTGGCAGCCTTGCGCCACGCCAATAGCGGTCCCCGCCTGCGCGGGGGCGACGGTCAATTCGCGCCATCATCCTCGCTCCAGCTCAACACGGGTTTCCGCGCCGCCGCTGTCTCATCTAGCCGCGCGCGCGGGGCGAAATGCGGCGCCGATTTAAGCGCAGGATCGCCATTCTTCGCGCGCATCGCGATGCTGCGCAGCGCGCCAATGAACTGGTCGAGCGCCGCCTTGCTTTCGGTCTCGGTCGGCTCGATCAGCATGGCGCCGTGGACGACGAGCGGGAAATATACCGTCATCGGGTGATAGCCCTCGTCGATCAGCCCCTTGGCGATGTCGAGCGTCGAAAAGCCCTCGGCCAGCCCCTTGTCGCTGAACAAAGCCTCGTGCATGCACGGACCCGACACCGCAAACGGCGCGTCGAGCACATCTTCCAGACTGCGCAGGATATAATTGGCGTTGAGCACCGCATCCTCGGCGACCTGCTTCAGCCCGTCAGCACCGTGGCTCAGGATATAGGTCAGCGCGCGGGTGAACATGCCCATCTGGCCGTGGAAGGCGGTCATGCGGCCGAAGGTCGCGGGATGATCCTTGCCCGCGCTTTCCTCTTCGATCAGCCCGAAACGGTCGCCATCCTTCGTCACGAAAGGCAGCGGCGCATAGGGCGCAAGTGCCTCCGACAGCACGACCGGGCCCGAGCCCGGCCCGCCGCCGCCGTGCGGGGTCGAGAAGGTCTTGTGAAGGTTGATGTGCATCGCGTCGACGCCAAGGTCGCCGGGGCGCACGCGGCCGACGATCGCGTTGAAGTTCGCGCCGTCGCAATAGACGTAGCCGCCCACGGCATGGACCGCGTCCGAAATCGCCTTCATGTCGCGCTCGAACAGGCCGCAGGTGTTGGGGTTGGTGATCATCACCCCCGCGACGTCGGGGCCAAGCCGCGCTTTCAGCGCCTCGAGGTCCACGCGGCCTTCCTTGGTCGCCGGAATATCCTCGACCGTGAAGCCCGCAAAGGCCGCGGTCGCCGGATTCGTACCGTGCGCGCTTTCGGGGACGAGGATGACACGGCGATCCTCGCCGCGCGCTTCGAGCGCTGCCTTGATGCAGAGTATCCCGCAAAGCTCGCCATGCGCGCCCGCCTTGGGCGACATCGCGACGCTGTGCATGCCGGTAAGCGTGATCAGCCATTCGGCGAGTTCGTGGATCACCGCATAGGCGCCCTGCACCGTTTCCTGCGGTTGCAGCGGGTGAACGTCGGCAAAGCCCGGCATCCGCGCGACTTTCTCGTTGAGCCGCGGGTTGTGCTTCATCGTGCAGCTGCCAAGCGGGAACAGGCCGAGGTCGATCGCATAATTCTGGCGCGACAGGCGCGTATAGTGCCGCACGGTTTCGGATTCGCTGAGCCCCGGCAGGCCGATGGGATCGCTGCGCATCAGCGAACCAAGGTCGGCCGCAGATGCCTGCTCATCGAAATCGACGCCGGTGGTTTCGGTCGAACCAATCTCAAAGATCAGCGGCTCCTCGAGCATCAGCGCGCGATTGCCGGTAAAGGTGACATTGTCGTCGGCGCCGCCCGCGGCGTTCATTTCGGGACGCCAGCCGGCGCGGTTGAGCGCGGTCATACGAGCACCTCCTTCAGGGCGGCGGCAAAGGCGGATACGTCCGCTTCGGTCACGGTTTCGGTCACAGCGACGACAAGCCCGTTTTCGAGACCGGCATTGTCGGGATAGAGACGGCCGAGCGACACGCCACCGAGAATGTCCATCTCCGCAAGCTTGTGAACGACCGGCCGCGCCGCTGTCGGCAGCAGCAGTGTAAACTCGTTGAAAAACGCGTCGTTCAGCACCAACACGCCTGGAACCTTTGCAAGTTCGGCCGCGGCCGCCCTCGCCCGGCCATGGTTGATCGCGGCAAGCTGACGCAGCCCCGCCTCGCCCAGCAAGGTCATATGGATGCTGAAGGCCAGCGCACAAAGTCCTGAGTTAGTGCAGATATTACTCGTCGCCTTCTCGCGGCGGATATGCTGTTCGCGCGTCGACAGCGTCAGCACGAAGCCACGCTTGCCATTGGCGTCGACCGTCTCGCCGCACAGTCGGCCCGGCATCTGGCGGACATATTTACTCTTGCAAGCGAACAGGCCGACATAGGGCCCGCCGAATTGCAGCCCGACGCCGATCGCCTGCCCCTCGCCCACCACAATGTCAGCGCCCATCTCGCCGGGCGATTTGATGAGGCCCAGCGCGACCGGTTCGGTGACGACGGCGATCAGCAACGCGCCTGCGCTCTGACAGGCTTCGGCCAGCGCCGTCATGTCGTCGATCCGACCCAGAATGTCGGGATACTGAACGACGACGCAGCTCGTTTCCTTGTCGATGCTCTCTGCCAGCGCGGCCCAATCGGTGCCGGGTTGGAGGCTGGGGTCGCCATCGACGAGCACGTCACCGGTATATTTGGCCATCGTGCGCGCAACGCTGCGGTAATGGGGATGGAGGCCCGTCGACAGTAGCGCCTTGCCGCGCCGGCTGATCCGCCGCGCCATGACGATCGCTTCCCAGCAGGCGGTCGAGCCGTCGTACATCGACGCATTGGCGACGTCCGTGCCGAACAGCCGCGCGACCTGCGACTGGAACTCGAACAACATCTGCAGCGTGCCCTGCGCGATTTCGGGCTGATAGGGGGTATAGGCGGTCAGGAACTCGCCGCGCTGGATCAGGTGATCGACGCTGGCGGGCACATGATGACGATAGGCGCCCGCGCCAAGGAAGAAAGGCCCATCGCCCGCGGCGCGGTTGCGGCGTGCAAGCGCCCCCATATGGCGTTCGACGGCGAGCTCGCTCGCGTGCATCGGCAATCCGGCGATCGGACCGTCGAGCCGGGCTTCGGCCGGAACATCGGCGAACAGATTGTCGATCGACGACGCGCCGATGACGCCAAGCATCGCCGCGCGGTCGTCGGGGGTAAGCGGGAGATAACGCATGAACTACTCCACGGAAGAGGCTGGATTAACGGAATAAAGCTGCGCCGTGTCGGCAAGCGCGCCGGCGAAGACCATCGATCCCGCGTGGGTCGTGCGCACCCAGGGGGCGAGCCAGATACGAAAGCCTGCGTCGCGCACGCGGCGGCAAAAGGCATAGTCGTCGGACAGCAGTGCCTGGCTTTCAGGCTCGATCATCGGACAGAACAAGGCGGGTTCGACCTTGCCGACGCCATGCGCCTGCTGCTCGGCGGGATCGGGCCGAAAGACTAGCTCGGGCAAAGCGGTGCGCAGCCCTTCAAGCACGTCACGGCGGATCAGCATCATCGCGGTGCCGAGCCGCGACAGCTCGACGAGATCGGTCATCTTGAAGCTTTGCTGCGGGTTCAGGAAATGCAGCGCATAGTCGCCGGCATAGCGCGCTAGGTCGGCCGGATTATCCTTGGCCAGCCCCTGTTCGACCGCGCGCGCGACATTGCGCCAGTTGATCATGCGGCGCGGATAGGCCCCGCCGAGCACTCCGGCTTCGGCGTGCGCATCCATCGCGCGGATGAGCGAAAACACATCGTCGGGCGAAAAATCGATGTCGGCATCGACGAACAGCAGGTGCGTGCAGTCGCTCGCCAGGAACATCGCCGCCAATATGTTGCGCGCGCGCGTGATCGACGGCTGATAAAGGATGAACTCGAACCGCACCGGTACCCCCATCGCCTGCGCACGCAGCGCGAGGTCGAGCGCCGCGCGGACATAGGTGCCCTGCGCGCCCTCATAAATGGGCGTCGCCACCATCAGGCGGCAATCGGCCAGCGCGGGATCGGCTGCGGTCATCATGTCCCCTTTCCCCTCCCGTGCGCGAGAGGGGCGGCCGCTTACAGCGCGTCGCAGAAGGCCTTATAGGCCTTTGCGTCCATCAGCGCGTCGAGTTGTCCTTTGTCGGCGAGCGTCATTCGGAAGAACCAACCTTCGCCTTCGGGGTCTGAATTGACGAGCGCGGGGTCTTCCTCGAGCTGCGCATTGCCTTCGGTCACCGTCCCGTCGACGGGGGCATAGACGTCGCTTGCCGCCTTCACCGATTCGACCACTGCGGCGTCGCCGCCCTGGCTGAGTTCGGCGCCGGTGTCGGGAACTTCGACGAACACGATGTCGCCGAGCTGGCCCTGCGCAAAGTCGGTGATGCCCACCGTCGCGACGTCGCCGTCGACGTCAATCCATTCATGTTCTTCGGTGTAATAACGCGGCATCGATCAGGCTCCCTGTTTGCGCACATAGCGGTGCGGAATGAATGGCATGGCGGTGACGGTGCAGGCGACGCGCTTGCCGCGCACCTCGGCGGCGACCGCTGTGCCCGGCTCGGACAGCCCCGTCGGGACGTAACCCATGGCGATCGGCGCGCCGACGCTGGGAGCGAAGCCGCCCGACGTCACGACGCCGATTTCGGTATTGCCGTCGAACAATTTGGCGCCCTCACGCACCGGCATTTTGCCATCGACGAGCAGCCCGACGCGCTTGCGCGGGCTGCCATCGGCGAGATGACCGAGGATACGCGCCGCACCGGGAAAGCCGCCTTCCTCGCGGCGGCGCTTGCTGATCGCAAAGCCGAGGTCGCCCTCGACCGGGTCAATAGTTTCGTCGAGATCGTGGCCGTAAAGCGGCAGCCCCGCTTCGAGCCGCAGCGAGTCGCGCGCACCGAGGCCGATCGGCTTCACCTCCTCCATTGCGCACAGCGCGTCGGCGAAGCTTTCCAGCGCCGCGTTGGGCAGCGAAATCTCGAACCCGTCCTCGCCGGTATAGCCCGACCGGCTGACGCCGATCGCATGGCCGCCCCAGACCGCCGTCGCCGCCTGCATGAAGACGAGGCCTGCCGCCTCGGGCACCAGGCGCGAAAGCGCCGTCACAGCCTTGGGCCCCTGCAACGCCAGCAAGCCGTGATCGTCCTTGTGATTGAGCGTGATATGATCGGGCAGATTTTCGCGCAGATGGGCAATATCGTCCCACTTGACCGCGCCATTGACGACGATGCCGATCTGGTCGCCCTCATTGGTGACCATAAGATCATCGCGGATGCCGCCGTCGTCGTTCAGCAGCAGCGAGTAACGCATACGCCCGGGTTTCAGCGCCGAAATGTCGCCAGGGACGAGCGTTTCGAGCGCCGCGGCGGCGCCTTCGCCGCTCAGCGCGAGCTGCCCCATATGGCTGACGTCGAACAGGCCGGCATTCTCGCGCGTCCACAGATGTTCGGCCATGATGCCTTCATACTGGATCGGCATCCAGTAACCTGCAAATTCAACCATCCGCCCGCCGCGCGCACGATGCCAGCCGTCGAGCGGCAGCGTCGCTGTTTCGATCGGAATTTCGTCGTCCTCGTGCATATCGCACTCCCGTCGTTGACACGGCGCGGCGCAGCCCGGTGCCGCGCAGTCGCCATGCCCCCTCTGTCACGGGAACCTGAGAGTTTTCCTCCATCGAGCGACGGAGTTACCCCTTCGGTGGTTCCGACAACCCGCCGGAACGCTTTCCAGAGTGTCCGTTCCAGCCTGCGCGGTCCTGCTGACCTGAGAGTTTCCGGGGCGGTTGCTCCTTCGGTGGTGAGGCGCCGGTTGCCCTGCCCTCACGCTCTCCCGCGCGGCCGGTCGAATCCCTTGGCGGAACCCGACAGACACCCGAGCCTTGGCGCTGCCCCCGTGCGGAGTCAATCGGTGAGCGCGCGGATCGCGTCGTTTTCGTGGATATGCACGCCCGACCCGTTTTCGGCGGCGAGCGCCACCATCGCCGCAGCGACGCGTTCGCCTGTAATCGAGCGATAGCGGCGGAAAGACCCATGAAGCAGCGCGTCGGTGAGCGGCGCGGCGATCGTCGCCAATCCCTCGCCCAGCCGCGGCGGGCCGGGCCGGTCGCCGCGAAGCAGTCCGGGGCGGAGGAGGTCGAGCCGGTCGAACCCAAGCGCGATTAGGTCGCGCTCGGTCTCTCCCTTGGTGCGCAGATAGAAATTGCCGCTCTTTGCCGACGCGCCGACCGAGCTGATCGCGATCATATGCCGCGCCGCGCCCGCCTTCGCCCCCTCAGCGGCGGCGAGCACAAGGTCATGGTCGACCGCGCGAAAGGCGGCCTGCGATCCCGCCTGGCGAATCGTCGTGCCAAGGCAGCAGATCAGGACAGCGGGTCTTTCGGCAGCGATAAGGTCGGCCCAGCGTTCGGACGGCGCGACCACTTGCTTGTGATGCGGTGCCAGACCGTCGACCGCCCGACGCGCGACGATCGTCAGCGGCGCTGCGCCGAAGCGTTCGATCACTGCGCGTCCCACCATCCCGGTCGCACCGACGATCAGCGCGTCAGGCATGGGCGAGCGCCGCGGGGACAGCGTCGCGGCCAAAGATTTCGGCGTAACGGTCGATGGCAAAGCGATCGGTCATCCCGGCAATATAGTCGCCGATGTGCCGGTGTGTCGCGCATTCTTCGCCGGGCAGGCGCGCAGCCCAATCCTCGCCCATCAGCCGCGGGTCGGCGGCGTAGGCGGCGAAAAGATCGCCCACCACCTTGTTCGCGGCTTCGGCGGCGGCAAGCTGTTCGGGATGGTGATAGAGGTTTTTGTACATAAAACGCTTGAGATCGCGCTCGGCGGCGGCAAGTCCCGGCGAAAAGCCGCCAAGCGTGCGGCCCGCGGCGCGCACGTCGTCGGCGCTGGCGACGCCCGCGTCGGCAACATTGGCCGTCGTCGCCGCGATCACGTCGTTGACCATCACGCCGATCTGATCGCGCACGAGCTCGCGCAGCAACCGCTCGCGCGGCGCACCGGGAAAGCGCGCCTCGACCGCGCGGTAATTGGCGGCGACGAAAGGTTGTTCCATCAGCTGGTCGAGATCGAGCAGCCCGGCGCGCAGGCCATCGTCGATGTCGTGATTGTCATAGGCGATGTCGTCCGCGACCGCCGCAACCTGCGCCTCGAGGCTCGCATGGCTGAGCAGTTCGAGTGTAAAATCGGCGTCGATCGCCGCCAGCGCCCAGCCGGGATGCTTTACCGGACCATTGTGCTTCGCCAGCCCCTCGAGCGTTTCCCACGACAGATTGAGCCCGTCGAACATCGGATAGGGGCATTCGAGGCACGCCAGCGTGCGCAGCGTATGCCCGTTATGATCGAAGCCGCCATGCCCCCGCATCGCGGCCTTCAGCGCATCCTCGCCCGCATGGCCGAACGGCGGATGGCCGATGTCGTGCGCCAGACACAAGGCTTCGGTCAGATCCTCGTTGAGCCCCAACGCGCGGGCGATGCCGCGGCCGATCTGCGCCACCTCGATACTGTGGGTCAGGCGGACGCGATAGTGATCGCCGTCGGGGGCGATAAAGACCTGCGTCTTGTGGCGCAGGCGACGGAAGGCGATCGAGTGAATGATGCGGTCGCGGTCGCGCTGGAACGCATCGCGCGGCCCGCGTACGACGCGGCCCGATTCCAGATGGCGCCGCCCGCGGCTCTGCGCCGGGTCGCTGGCGCAGCGCGCGACGCTCACTTGATCGGTTCGACGATCTCGCCGACCTCGCTGTTGAAGAGGAATCCGTCGCCTTCGGCCTTCTTATAGTCGGCAAGCCAGTCCTGCGCCGCCTTGCGGTTCGCGAACGGACCAACCAGCAGCCGCCGGGTCTGGCCCCATTCGGCCGTCGCGCCCGTCTTGCCCTTGAACAGCGCGGCGTTGCGCTTCGCGAAGCGGTTATAATCGAAGGCAAGCGCCTTTATATTAGCGCCGGTCGCGATCTGGACCCAGATGCGCGCGGGATACGCCTTTTTCTTCGCCGCCTCTTCCTTGGCCTTGGCATCGGCTTCGGCCTTTGCCTTCGCGGCAGCTTCGTCCTTGGCACGCTTCGCCGCTTCGGCGGCTTCGGCCTTGCGCTTGTCTTCGAGCAGTTTCGCAAGCGTGTCGGCGCCGATCGCACCGTCAGAAGGTGCCAGCTCTTCGGCAGGAATCTCGATCGATCCGACGATGTCGGCAAGCGAAGCGAGCGGCGGCGAGGCAGCCGCGGGCGCTGCGGCCGTAGCGGAGGCCGTCGGCGCCGGCTTGACGTCGGCGATCGAAAAGCCCGGACCGATCGGCTCTTTCACCACAGCAGCTGGCGGAGTCGGTGCGGGCGGGGGCGTTTCAATGCGGGGGCGAGCGGGCGGCAATGCGGCGGGCGGCGGCGTCGGCTTGGGGACAGGCTTGGCGGCCGCGGGCGCGGGAGTTGGCGCACTCCGAACCGGGGGAGGCGTCGGCGCAGGTTTTGGTGTTGCGGCAGCGACCTGCACGAGCCGCTGCGCCGCGGCGGGCTGACTGCTCGGGAAACGACCGAAATGCGCCGCCGCCGCCTTTTGCGCGGGGTTGAGCCGGTCCATCTGCGTCAGATAAGGCAGGATGTTCGCGGCCATCGGTGCAGGCATCGTGGCGTTGACGATATCGCTTGCTTCCTGATCGCGGCCGTTCATCGCGAGGATCATTGCGCGAAGGCGCCATGCGCTGCGATCCTGTGCACGCAGTTGCGGCGTCAGCAGCTGAATGGCCCGATCGGGCTGGCCGCTGATGCCCAGCGACAGGGCGTACCGACGCGTCAGCTCGTCGTTGGGAGTGATCGTCAGCGCAACCTGATAATCGCGCTGTGCCGCATCCTGCTGTCCCAGCAGATCGCGCGCGAGACCCCGATCGGCCAGAAAAAACCGTTCCTGCGCGCCCAGCAACTGCGCCTCGCCGAAATAATCGAGCGCGCGCGTCGGGTTCTCCATATGCACCATCGCCGAACCGAGCGCCGCCTTGACCGCACCGTCGCGCGGGCTCGCCTGCTCGGCACGGGTAAGAAAGCTGAGCGCAGCGCGATAATCCTCGAGCTCGATCGACGCGCGCCCGGCGTCGAGTAGCGCGGAAGTATCGTTGGCGTTCGACGCAAGGCGCGCGAGCGACGACGATAAGAGCGTGCGCGCCGCGGTGCGCTTCTCCATGGCCGCGCGCGTTGCCGCGTCGGGCGCCGCCGCCTGCATCGCCTGCACCGCGGGACCGCTGATCGTCCCCAGCAACAGCGCAGCGAACGCGCCCACGTAACGCCGTGCGCGCGCGGGCTTCGCCGTCAATTTCGCTTGCCGCATGGGCAAATCATCCCGTTTCCGGCCTGCCATGTCCGGCGGTCGGCCGTCCGAAAGCCCTGTTACTGGTTGTTCTGCCGCCCCAGGAAACGCGGAATATCGACCGCATCGTCCGTGCCGCCATCGCCCTCGCCCGGTGTATTCGCACCGCGCGACAGGCGCGACATACGCTCGAACAATGTACCGCCGCTAACCGGACGCGCGGCCGGTTCGGCCGGAACTGGACCAGGAGCAGGCGTCGGCGCCGCCGGGGCATCGAGCACAAGTTCGTCGGCGGTGTCGTCATAGGTCGCGGCGACCTGCGACAATTCCATCGGCTCTTCCTCGGCGGGAGCAGCCGCCACAGGTTCGGCCGCATCGCCCAGCGAGAAACCGGGCGTCGGGTCAACGTCCTGCGCCACCGGCGGCGCTTCGGCGACAGGCTCTTCCTGTACCGCGGGTTCGACGACGTCCTCAGCCACCGGTGCGGGCGCCGCGGCGCGGGCCGGGGCGAAGGAGAAGCTGCGCGTCGCCGGAGCGGCCTGCGACTGTTCGCCCGTCCCGTCGATGCCGGTCGCGACGACCGAGACGCGGATCTTGCCGTCGAGGCTGTCGTTGAACGCGCTGCCCCAAATGATGTTCGCGTCGGGATCGACCAGCTCGCGGATATGGTTCGCGGCCTCGTCGACTTCCATCAGGCGCATGTCCTCGCCGCCGGTGATCGAAATGATGACGCCCTTCGCGCCCGCCATCGACACGCCGTCGAGCAGCGGGTTGGCGATCGCTTTCTGCGCCGCTTCCAGCGCGCGGCCGTCGCCTTCGGCTTCGCCGGTGCCCATCATCGCCTTGCCCATTTCGCGCATCACGCTGCGCACGTCGGCAAAGTCGAGGTTGATGAGGCCGGGCATGACCATCAGGTCGGTGATGCCGCGCACGCCCTGCTGGAGCACTTCATCCGCCATGGTGAAGGCTTCTTTGAAAGTCGTGTTCGGGTTCGCGACAAGGAACAGATTCTGGTTCGGAATGACGATCAGCGTGTCGACATGGTCCTGAAGCTCCGCGATCCCCGCATCGGCCGAGCGCATCCGCCGCGCGCCTTCGAACATGAAGGGCTTGGTCACAACGCCGACGGTCAGGATGCCGCGGTCGCGCGCCGCCTTGGCGATCACGGGCGCCGCGCCGGTGCCGGTGCCGCCGCCCATGCCGGCCGCGACGAAGCACATATGCGCGCCGTTCAGCGCCTCTTCGACCTGCGCGATGCTTTCCTCGGCCGCCGCACGTCCGACCTCGGGCCGCGAACCCGCGCCCAGCCCCTGGGTGATCTGCGTCCCCAGCTGAATGCGCCGTTCGGCGGGCGATGCGTTCAGCGCCTGCGCGTCGGTGTTGGCGACGATGAAATCGACGCCTTCGACGCGCGCGGCGATCATATTGGCGATGGCATTGCCGCCCGCGCCACCGACGCCGATCACCGCGATCCGCGGCTTCAGCTCGTCGACCTGCGGCGGGCCAATGTTGATGCTCATCAAAATGTCTCCCTGCAGCGGCGGACAGGTGCCGCTTCCCCAACCTTGCGACCCGGTCGGGCGGTAGTCCGTCCGCCCGGTTTCCTGTCACCGCATTGCACTATTGTGACGCCGGAATCATCCAAAAAATTAACCTTTTCGTCGCGTATACATCAAAAACTGCTTTTCAGCGCCGCCATCAACCGATGCAGGATCGATGTGCCCGCCGGCTTGTACACGTCCTGCGCCATCATCGGCAGATCGCGCAGGTCGACAGGGTCCGACGCGGCATAGAGAACCAGACCCGCGAGCGTCGCGAAAGCGGGGCCGCTGTGCGCATCGGGCAGGCCGTGCAAGCCGCGCGGCCGCCCGACGCGCGCAGCGCGGCCCAGCGCGCTCTGCGTATAGTCGGCGATGCCTTTAAGGTCGGCGCCGCCGCCGACGAGCACCACCTGACGCCCGATCGGACCTACGAAATGCAGGTCTTTGAGCGTCCGGCCGATCTCCCCCATCATCGCGTCGAGCCGCTGGCGGATCACCGACACAAGCTGCGCGCGCGTGATCCGCGGTGAATCGCCGCCCGCGGGGGCGCCGGGTTCCAGCTCAATAATCTCGTTATTGTCGCGCGGACTGGCGGAGGCTGAGCCATAAAAGCTCTGGAGCCGCTGCGCCTGGCTGCGCCGGATGCCAAAGGCCGAGGCGATGTCGTCGGTAATGTCGCTGGCGCCGAAGGGCAGCGACGCCATTTCGACGAGCATCCCGCCGGCATAGAGCGAGACGGTCGTCACCGCGGCGCCGAGCTCGACGAGCGCAACACCCAGGTCGCGCTCCTCGTCCGAAAGGCAGGCGAGCCCCGCCGCGATCGGTGAGGCAACGACCGCGTTGACGTCGAGATGCGCCTGCCGCACCGCCGACTCAAGATTACGCACGGGCGCGCCGTCGGCCATGATGATGTGAATATCGACGCCCAGCCGGTCGGCGTGGAGGCCGATCGGGTTCTTGACCCCGGTCAGCCCGTCGAGCGTGTAGAGCGCGGGCTGCGCATGGAGGATCATGCGGCCTTCGGGATCGATCCCCGCGCGGCCCGCAGCGAGCAGGTCGTCAATGTCCTCCTGTTCGATGCGATGCCCGCCCAGCTCGCTTTCGATCGGCGCGACGTCGCTCAAAAGGCTGCCCGCCGAAAAAGCGACCCAGACGTCATCGATGTTGAGGCCCGCGATGCGTTCGGCCTGCTCGATCGCCTCGCGCACGACATGCTCGGTCTGCTCCATGTCGGCGACATAGCCGCGCTGGACGCCGCGGCTCTCGCGCTGGCCGGTACCAAGCACATGCAGCTGGCCGTCGGCGGTCTGCCCCGCGATCAGCGCGCAGACCTTCCACGACCCGACATCGAGTGCGGTGATGATCTTTTCGATC
Organism: Sphingopyxis sp. TUF1; assembly: GCF_036687315.1. NCBI lineage: Bacteria > Pseudomonadati > Pseudomonadota > Alphaproteobacteria > Sphingomonadales > Sphingopyxidaceae > Sphingopyxis > Sphingopyxis kveilinensis. The sequence goes on along the minus strand of NZ_CP144683.1, from coordinate 2,736,910 downwards.
CGCGGCGGCGCCATCTTTTATCCCTCGTTCGACTGGCTGACGGCGACCGCGTCCACCGCCGCGCGCGCGTCGTCGAGCTTCGCGGGCGCGACCTGCCCCTCGTGCGGCAGGCGCAGCACGAAACGCGCGGGATCGCGCATGTCGAAGCGAAGGATGCCGCGGCCGAGCAGGCGGTTGGCGCCGTCCATATGCGCGAATTTGGCGAGTGCCGCCTTCGCCGCCTCCTCGCCTTCGGGCAGCGACAGCGTCTCGCCGCTGCGGAAGCGCAAATCCCAGCGGCGGTTGCCCACCCACGTCGCGCCCGCGAGCAATTCCTTGAGGCTGCTTGCTTCGGATAAGAGACGCGCCAAATCCTGCGAGCGCTGGTTCGCCTTGGGCCCGATCACCAGCGGCAAGTCGGGCATCGTCGCGACAGTGACGGGTTCGAGCACCACGCCCTTTTCGTCGATCAACGACAGGCGATTATTGTGCTGCCAGATCGCGGCGGGGGTGCGTTCTACGATATCGACCACCAGCGTGTCGGGCAGGCGCCGCGACACGCGCGCATCCTTGATCCAGCCATATTGCATCAGGTCGCCGCGCACATCTTCCAGATCGACCGCCGCCATCGAGCGGTCCTTCTGCGCGAGCGCGATGTCATAGACTTTCAGCCGGTCGATCCGGTCGGCGCCGACAACCTCGACCTTTTTGACCTGAAACCCCGCGCGACCGACCGCCTGCGCATATTCCTCGTGGATCTTCGCAGTCACGCCCGTTGCGTGCGCCGCCAGACCCGCCACCGCGAACAGGCTGATGGCGACCGTCCAGTTGGCAATCTTTTGCAGTCGCTGCGGACTGATCGGCAGCGCGTTGATGATCGCGTTGAGGCGCGAGGTTTGCACCTTGCGCCGTTTCTTCGGCCCGCGCGCGGGCCGCCGCGGCGGCGCCTTGGCGCGCTTGATCTTGGTACTGCTCATGCCAGCGCCTCCCCCACGATGCGTTCGACAAGCTCGGCATAATCCATGCCGACCGCGCGCCCCTGTTCGGGCACCAGGCTGAGCGGCGTCATGCCCGGCTGCGTATTGACTTCGAGCAGGAAGATGCCTGCGAGGCCATGCTCGTCGTCCCAGCGGAAATCGGAGCGCGAAGCGCCTTTGCAGCCGAGCAGGCGGTGCGCCTGAAGCGCCAGATCCTTCATCCGCTGCGCCACGTCGCCCGGCACATCGGCGGGGCAAACATGCTCGGTCAGCCCGTCGGTATATTTGGCGTCATAGTCATAGAAGCCCGACTTGACGCGGAGTTCGGTGACGGCCAGCGCCGTGTCGCCGAGCACTGCGACGGTCAGCTCGCGCCCCTTGATGAACGGTTCGGCGAGCAGGCGATCGAACTCCTGCCAGGGGCCAACCGCTTCGCGCGAAATGGGATTGCCGTAATTGCTGTCGTCCTTGACGATCGCGACGCCGACCGACGATCCTTCGTTGACGGGCTTCAGCACATAGGGACGCGGCAGAGGATCGACTGTGAACAGGCTTTCGCTGTCGACCATCGTCCCCGTCGGCATAGGGATTCCATGCGGCACCAATGCTTGTTTCGTCAACTCCTTGTCGATCGCGATCACCGAGGTGACGAGCCCGCTGTGGGTGTATTTCAGCCCCATCAGGTCGAGCATCCCCTGCACCGTTCCGTCCTCGCCGGGAACGCCGTGGAGGGCGTTGAAAACGACATCGGGCTTGGCCTCCGCCAGCCGCAGCGCGACGTCGCGGCCCATATCGATGCGCGTGACCTTGTGCCCGCGGCTTTCCAGCGCGTCGGCGACCCCATTGCCGCTCATCAGCGACACCTCGCGCTCGGCGGACCAGCCGCCCATCAGGACGGCGACATGCCAGGGGCCGCGGGTCACTTCATCACTCCCACGCGCTGTATTTCCCATTGCAATTCGATACCGCTCTTCGCTTTGACGCGGCGGCGAACTTCCTCGCCGAGTGCCTCAATGTCTGCGCTCGTCGCGTCGCCGGTGTTGATCAGGAAATTGGTGTGCTTTTCGCTGACCTGGGCGCCGCCGACCGCGAGTCCGCGGCACCCGGCCTCGTCGACGAGCTGCCAGGCCTTGTACCCGTCGGGGTTCTTGAAGGTCGACCCGCCGGTCTTCGAACGCAGCGGCTGCGAGGCCTCGCGGCTGGCCGAGATGCGGTCCATTTCGGCCTGAATCGCCGTGGGTTCGCCGGGGCGCCCGCGGAAAGTTGCGGCGACGACGACTGCGCCCTCGGGCAGTTCGCTGTGGCGATAGGTGTAGCCAAGGTCGGCGAGCGTGAGCGTGCGGCGCTCGCCCGAGCGCAGAACGACCTCGCAATCGACCAATATATCCTTGACCTCGCCGCCATAGGCCCCGCCGTTCATGCGCACGAAACCGCCGACGGTGCCGGGGATCGAGCGCAGGAACTCCATCCCTGCGATGCCCGCGTCGCGCGCGGTCGAGGACACGAGAATGCCCGATGCGCCGCCGCCGCAGCGCAAGGTGGTTTCATCGATCGCTTCGACTTTCGCGAAAGCCTTGCCAAGCCGGACGACGACGCCCGGAAAGCCGCCGTCGCGGACGATCAGGTTCGACCCGAGGCCGAGCGCAATCACCGGCACGGCGGGGCCCAGATCGCGCAGGAAATCGGCGAGATCACCAGCATCCTGGGGCTCGAACAGCCAGTCGGCGGCGCCGCCCGACTTGAACCAGACGAGCGGGGCAAGCGGGGCGTTGGGCGTAAGTTTGCCGCGAACGATGGGGAGGGTGGCAACGCTCACGCCATATTCCCCTTCCCGTTTGCATCGAGCGAAGTCGAGAAGCGTCTGGCGCTGTGCTGGCGTGTCTCGACTTCGCTCGACACAAACGGAAGGATGAGCATAATGCGGGGCGAAAGCAGGATCACTTCGCCGCCTCCACCGCGCTCGCCAGCCCAGCCGCCATCTTGGTGATGTCGCCCGCGCCAAGGCAGATGATCATATCGCCCGCGCCCAGATCGCCTGTCTTGATGCCATCCGCGATGCTCGCAGCAAGCGCTTTGGCGTCCGCCACAACATTCGCTTGCCGATGCCCGCGATCGCGCAACCCCGCGACGAGCGCGTCGGACGACACGCCCTCGATCGGCGCCTCACCCGCCGCATAGACGGGCAGCGCGAGCACCATGTCGGCGTCGTTAAACGCCTGCTGGAAATCGTCCATATGATCGCGAAGGCGCGTGAAGCGGTGCGGCTGGACGACCGCGACCACACGCCCGGCGCCGGCGCCCTCGCGGGCTGCCGACAGGACGGCACGGATTTCAACCGGATGGTGAGCATAATCGTCGATCACGGTGACGACGCCCGCGCCCGTCGCGATTTCGCCAACCTTGGTGAAGCGGCGTTTGACGCCGGCAAAACCGTTGAACCCCGACGCAATCTTTTCGTCGCTGACGCCCATATGCAGCGCGACCGCGACGGCAGCGAGCGCATTCTGGACATTGTGGCGCCCCGACATCGGCAAATGGATGCCCTCGATAGTCCGGCTGTTCCCGTCGCGGTCGCGCACCACAACGTCGAAGCGGTTGCCGTCGGGGCCGGGCGTCACATTGGTGCCGCGCACGTCCGCTTGGGCTGAAAAGCCATAGGTGACGATGCGGCGGTCGCGAATGCGCGGGATGATCGCCTGCACCTCGGGATGGTCGAGGCACAGCATCGCCGCGCCGTAAAAGGGGACGTTCTCGATAAACTCGACGAAGGCGTCCTTGATCGCATCGAAGCTGCCATAATGGTCGAGATGTTCGGGATCGATGTTGGTGACGACCGCGATCGTCCCGTCGAGCCGCAGGAAGCTGCCGTCGCTCTCGTCGGCCTCGACCACCATCCAGTCCGACGCGCCGAGGCGCGCGTTCGAACCGTAATTGTTGATGATGCCGCCGTTGATCACCGTCGGGTCGATCCCGCCCGCGTCGAGCAGCGCCGCGACCAGGCTGGTCGTGGTCGTCTTGCCATGCGTCCCTGCGATGGCGACGGTCGACTTGAGCCGCATCAGCTCGGCGAGCATTTCGGCGCGGCGGACGAGCGGGATGCGCTGTGCGAGCGCGGCCTCGACCTCAGGATTGCCGCGCTTGACCGCGGTCGAGGTGACGACCACCGCGACGCCGTCGACGTTCGCGGCGTCATGACCGATTGCGACCTTGATTCCGCGCTTGCGCAGACCTTCGATGACATAGCCGTCGGCGATGTCGCTGCCCTGCACCTGATAGCCAAGGTTGTGCATCACCTCGGCGATCCCCGACATGCCGATGCCGCCGATGCCGATGAAGTGGATGGTGCCGATGTCGGTTGCAACGCCGCGCATCAGTTCGCCTCCCGCCGCGCGGCCGCGGTGCCGCGCGCCGACGCACGCTGCGCCGACGCGCCGACGCGGATCACGTCCATCATCGGCGGCGCCGCAAAGGATTCGACCAGATCGGCCAGGTCGCGCGTCGCGTCGGGAAGTCCGCAGCTCGCGGCGCGTTCGGCGGCCTCTTCGAGCGCGCCGGGCTCCAGCGCCATGCGCTGAATATGCTTGGCAACCTCGGCGGGGGTAAAATCGGGCTGCGCGAACGAAATCGCCCCGCCCGCCTCGACCAGATCGACGACATTATAGGTCTGGTGATCGTCCATCGCGCTTGGATAGGGCACGAAGATTGCGGGTCGCCCGGCGCACGCCAGCTCGGCGACGGTCGAAGCGCCTGCGCGCGCGATCACCATATGCGCCCAGCGCAGCCGTTCGGGGAAATCCTTGATGTACGGAGCGCATTCGGCGGCAACGCCAAGTTCGGCATATTTGGCGCGCACCGTTTCCAGATCGGCCTCGCGGCACTGCTGAACGACCTGCAACCGGTCGAGCAGCGCGCGCGGCAGCATGGCGATTGCCGCGGGGACAACCTCGCTGAGCACGGTCGCGCCCAGGCTGCCCCCGACCACGAGCAGGCGGACGATGCCGTCCTCGGGCAGAGGCGGAAAGCCATCGTCGCGGATCGCCACAATCTCGTCGCGCACCGGGTTGCCGGTGATATGTTTCTTCAGTTCGTGTCCCGCCGGGTAGCGCTGGATGTTACGATAGGCGACCGCCACTGCATCGACGCGCGGCGCCATCAGCCGGTTGACGCGGCCCAGCACGGCATTCTGCTCGTGCAGCACGCGCGGCCGCTTCGTCGCCCCTGCCGCGAGCAGGCTGGGCAGCGAAGGGTAGCCGCCAAAACCGACGACGACCGCCGGGTCGAATTCGTTGATCAGTTCGATCGCTTGTGCGCGCCCCTTGCGGATCGCCAGCGCCCCTTTCAGCCAACCAAGCGGCCCGCCCGACGCGCGCCCGGCGGGCAGGACGTGCGTTTCCAACTCGGCGGGCGCGCCCGGTATCTTGAGCCCGCGATCGTCGCTGACCAGCGCGACGCGGTGCCCGCGCGCGATGAGTTCGGCCGCCAGCGCATAGGCAGGAAGCATATGTCCGCCGGTGCCGCCGGCGGCGAGGAGAAAGTGGCGCGTTGCGGTCATGCGGGGGCCGTCATTTCTTGTTCCAGTTGCGGGTCATCGACACCCGCGCCGCATAGGGGTTTCGGCGGGTCAGCGACAAGAGCAAACCCATGCCGATCGACAAGGCGATGAACGAAGAGCCGCCATAGCTGATGAAGGGCAAGGTCATCCCCTTCGACGGGAAAATCTGCGTATTCACCGCCATGTTGATCACCGCCTGTCCCCCGAATTGCGCGATCAGCCCGGCGACGGCAAGGATCAGGAAGCTGTCCTCCTCGTCGAGCAGGCGGACGAGCACGCGGACGATGATTGCCATATAGAGGATCGCAATCGCGATGCAGGCGATCATCCCGAACTCTTCGCCGATCACCGAGAAGATATAATCGGTGTGCGCTTCGGGCAGCTGGAACTTGGCAAGCCCCGCGCCGGGACCGGTGCCGATCAGCCCGCCGGCGGTCAGCGTCGCATGCGCCTTGTCGACCTGGAAACTGTCGCCCTCGGCGAACAGCCAGATATTGATGCGCTGCTGCGCCACCGGATAGAAGAAATAGGCGAGGATCAGCCCGGCGACGCCCGCGCCCGCGAGCATTCCCATGATCCGCATCGAGAGCCCGGCGACGAGCACGAGCACGAACCAGGTCGCGGCAAAGATCACCGTCTGGCCAAGGTCGGGCTGTCCCATCAGCAAGAGCGCGATGACGCCGGTCAGCGCCGCGGCGAGCGGGACGACGGGCAGGCTCTGGTCGTGCAGGCGCAGCGACAATATCCATGCGAGCGATACCGCAAAAAAGGGTTTCAGGAACTCCGACGGCTGCAACCGGAAAACCCCGCTGCCGATCCAGCGCTGCGCGCCGTTCACCGACGTGCCGACCAGCGGCACGAGAAAGAGCAGCACAAGGAACAGGAGAGTGCCGTAAATGGCAAAGCGCCGCGCTTGCGGCTTGGGGAGCATCGATACGGCCAGCATCACCGGAACGCCGACGATCACCCACATCAGCTGGCGATAGAAATAATAGAGCGGGTCGAGCGAGGCGGTGCTTGTCGACAGTTTTTGCGCCGCGACCGGCGATGCAGCCGCGACCGCAACCAGCCCGATCGCAATCAGCATCGATACCAGCAGTAACAGCACCCTGTCGATTTCCCAGAACCACAGGCCGAGCGGCGTGCGGTCAGCGCGGCTGAACCGCGGTCCGCGGCGTTTCGTCGTGCGAGCAGCGGCGATCACCGGGCGTTCGGCCGTCTCCATATTGTCCCCCCCGCTCATAAGCCCCGCCCTGACCGTATCGCCACGACCATTTTTTTCTCCGCTCGCATCGAGCGAAGTCGAGATGCCCCGAGGGCATATGAGACCGATGAGCGTCTCGACTTCGCTCGACGCGAACGGAAAGAGGCGACCGTCATTCCCCGAGCGCCTCGACCGCGGCGCGGAATGCATCGCCGCGCGCCTCATAATCCTTGAACTGGTCGAACGACGCGCAGGCGGGCGACAGCAGCACCACATCGCCGGGCTTCACCGCCGCCGCCGCCTGTTCCACCGCCGTTGCCAAATCCCCTGACCGTTCGACTGCAATCGCATCGCCGATTTCGGCGGCGAACGGCGCCATCGCCTCGCCGATCAGATAGGCGCGTTTGACATGGCTGAACCACGGCCGACACGCCGCCAGCCCGTCGCCCTTCGCCTGTCCGCCTGCGATCCAGTGCAAACGCTGGTCCGGCGCCGGCGGAAACGCCGCCAGCGCCGGTGCAGCGGAAGCCGCGTTGGTCGCCTTGCTGTCATTATACCAGCGGGCGCCGCGGGCTTCGCCGACCAATTCCATGCGGTGCGGCAGCGACCGAAAGGTCGCGAGGCCGCGCTCGATTGCTTCGTCGCCCAGCCCCAGCACGCGGCACACCGCGATCGCGCACACGGCGTTCTGCGCATTGTGCGGACCTTGCAGCGCGGGCCAGCGCGCCTGATCGGCGGGATCGATGTCCTTTGCCGAGACGCGGTGGAGGCGATGGTTCACCCGGCTGGCGATCATCTTCGACGGATCATCGTCGGTGGCGATGATCGCCACCTGATCGCGGTGCTGGAGGCTGAACAACCGCGCCTTCGACGCGGCGTAGCCCTCGAAGCCGTCATAACGATCGAGATGGTCGGGGCTGATGTTGGTCAGCACCGCCACGTCGCACGCCAGGCTGTGCGCGAGATCGATCTGGTAGCTCGACAATTCGAGCACATAGACCCCGCCTGAAGGAAGCGGCGCACGCGTCAGGATCGGCAGGCCGATATTGCCGCCCATCAGCGCGGGCACCTCCGCGCTTTCGAGCATATGCGCGATCAGCGCGGTGACGGTCGATTTGCCGTTGGTGCCGGTGATGCCGACGACCTTGTGCGAAGGCAACTCGCTGCGCGCTTCCGCGAACAGCTCGATGTCGCCGATAACGGGGACGTGGGCATCGCGCGCGTGCGCCGCAATCGGGTGGCGGTTGAGCGGCACCCCCGGCGAAACGACGACCCCCGCAAAGCCGATCAGGTCGATGTCGAGCGGGTTGCCGATGTCGGCGCCCAGCGCCATCGCCGCATCGCGCGCATCCTCGCGGTCGTCCCACGCGGTGACCCCCGCGCCGCTGGCGATCAGCGCCTCGACGGCCGCAAGCCCCGAGCGCGCCAGTCCCAGCACCGCATAGCGGCGACCGGCAAAGGCGCGCGAGATAATCACCGCAGCTTCAAGGTCGCGAGTCCCGCAAGTGCCAGGACGATCGAGACGATCCAGAAGCGAATGACTACGGTGGATTCGGGCCAGCCCAGCTGCTCGAAATGATGATGGATCGGCGCCATGCGGAACACGCGCTTGCCCGTGCGCTTGTACCAGAAGACCTGGATGATCACCGACAGTGCTTCGACCACGAACAGCCCGCCGACCAGCACCAGCACCAGTTCGTGCTGCGCCGTCACCGCGATCGTCGCCAGCGCGCCGCCCAGCGCCAGGCTGCCCGTATCGCCCATGAACACCGCCGCGGGCGGCGCGTTGAACCACAGGAACGCCAGACAGGCGCCGATGATCGCCGCCGCAAAGACGGCCAGCTCGCCCGCGCCCGAGACGTGCGGGATACCCAGATATTCGGCGAACTTTACGTTACCCGACAGATAGACGATGACGAGGAAGGTCAGGCTGGCGATGATCACCGGAAAGGTCGCGAGCCCGTCGAGCCCGTCGGTCAGGTTCACCGCATTGCCGAACCCGACGATCAGCACCATCGCAAAGGCATAATAAAAGGGTCCGAGCGGAATTACGATGCCGCTGAAAAAGGGCAGATAGAGGTCGGTGCCGGTGCGCGATACGATCAGCAGCACGGCAACCCCGGCGATGAGGAATTCAACGAGCAGCCGCACGCGTCCTGGAATGCCGCGGTGGCTGGCCTTGGTCACTTTGTCATAGTCGTCGAGGAAGCCGACGACCGCGAACCCGGCGGTGACGAACAGGCACGCCCAGACGAAACGGTTGGACAGGTCCATCCACAGCAACGCCGAGATCATCAGCGAAATGAGGATCATCAGCCCGCCCATCGTCGGCGTGCCCTTTTTGGCGAGGTGGCTTTGCGGCCCGTCGTCGCGGATCGGCTGTCCCTTCCCCTGCCGCATCCGCAGCATCAGGATGAAGCGCGGCCCGATCCAGAGGCCAAGGATCAAAGCCGTCGCAACCGCGGCGCCCGAGCGAAAGCTCAGATAGCGAATAAGGTTGAGCGCCCCCGGAAAGCCAAGCCACTCCGCCAGCCAATATAACATCAATAGTCCCCGCTCATCAGCGCCGTCACGACATGCGACAGGCCGACGCTGTTCGATCCCTTGACCAGCACCGCGTCGCCGGGCCGGATCATGTCCCGCAGCCGCCCTACCGCGGCCGGGTGCGCGGGCACATGCGCGAAATCGATGTGGCCCTCAAGCGCTTTGGCGAGCGGCGCCATCTCTTCGCCGACAAGCAGGGCGAATTGCACGCCTGCTGCGACGAGCGGAACCGCGAGGTCCGCATGATAGGCCTCGCCGCCCGCGCCCAGCTCCTTCATCGCGCCCAGAATCGCCACCTTGCGGTCGGCGGATTCGCTTGCGAGCTGGCCGATCGTCGCCGCCATCGAAGCGGGGTTGGCGTTATAGCTTTCGTCGATGACCAGAATATGCCCGCCGGGCACCGCGATCCGGTGGCGCGCGCCGCGCCCGGTCAGACCCGGCATCTCGGCAAAGGCCAGCCCCGCCGCCGGCAGGTCGCCGCCGACCGCCTTCACCGCCGCCAGTACCGCGAGCGAATTGGCGACCCAATGCGCCCCCGCCTGCGCAATGGAAAAACAAAGGAGCGCATCCTGCACCTGCGCAGTGACGAGCGAGCCGCCCCGCCCGTCGGGCAGCCAATCGACTGCGCGCACATCGGCGCCCTCGTTCAGCCCGAAGCTGACGATATGCGCGGCATGTTGCTCGGCCTTGGCGTGCAGGCGCGCATAATGCGGGCTGTCGAAGGGGACGATCGCGGTGCCGCCTGGCTCCAGCCCCTCGAAAATCTCGCCCTTCGCGTCGGCAATCGCCTCTTCGCTCCCGAAAAATTCCATGTGTGCAGGGGCGATGGTGGTGACGATGGCGACGTGCGGGCGCACCATGCGCGTCAGCGCGGCGAGCTCGCCCGCATGGTTCATCCCCATTTCGAAGATGCCGAAATCGACGGTCGACGGCATCCGCGCGAGGCTGAGCGGTACGCCGACATGGTTGTTATAGCTTTTGACCGAACGATGCGCCTTGCCGGGGCGGAAGCGGTCGAGCGCAGCGAACAGCGCCTCCTTCGTCCCCGTCTTGCCGGCCGATCCGGTGACGCCGATGATACGGCCGTGGCTGCGCGCCCGCGACGCGACGCCCAGCGCGTTCAGCGCGGCCGCGCTGTCGACGACACGAACATGGGGGAAGTCGATGGTGGTTTCGCAGACGATGCCCGCGGCGCCCGCGGCGGTCGCCTTGTCGATGAAGCTGTGCCCGTCGGCCGTCTCGCCCTTCATCGCGATGAAAAGGTCGCCCTTCGTGACCTCGCGCGAATCGAAAGCGACGCCGTTCACGGTGAAGTCGGCGCTGGCGGTGCCGCCCGTTGCCTGGGCGATGGCGCGTGCGGTCCACAGCGGGGTCATGCCGCCTCCTCGCGCGCAACGGTCACGTCGTCGAACGGAATGATACGCGCCGCATCGCCGCGCCCGACGATTTGCCCCTGCTCGTGCCCCTTGCCCGCGATGCAGATGATGTCGTCGGCGTGCGCTTCCGCAATCGCGGCTGCGATCGCGGCGCGGCGATCGCCAATAACCTGCGCGCCGGGTGCCGCGGCGGCAATCGCGTCGCGGATAACCGCGGGGTCTTCACCGCGCGGATTGTCGTCGGTGATGATGAGCGCATCGGCTTTTGCGGCGGCGATCCGCCCCATCTCCGGCCGCTTCGCCTGATCGCGGTCGCCGCCGGCGCCAAAGACGAGGATCAACCGACCGGTGGCGTGGGGACGTAGCGCGTCGAGCGCCGCCTCAATGGCATCAGGCGTATGCGCATAATCGACATAGATCGGCGCACCCGCGCGCGTGATCGCCGCGCGCTCCAGCCGCCCGCGCACCGGCTGAAGCCGCGCGAGATTGGCGAGCGTCATCGCGACATCACCGCCCGTCGCGATGACCAGCCCTGCGGCAACGAGCGCGTTTGCCGCCTGATAGGCGCCGATCAGCGGTAGCGTGACCTGGTGCGTGACATCGCCCGCCGCGATGACGAGCGACTGGCCAAGCTGCGTCGGCGCACGCGACACGAGGCGCAGCGCCTCGCCCGCCTGCCCGACCGTCAGCACACGGACACCGCGAGCGCGCGCCGCCTCTACGGCCGCCGCCGAATAGTCATCGTCGGCCCATATGACCGCCGCGCCGTCTGTGGCGACGACCTCGGAAAACAGCCGCATCTTGGCGGCGAGATAGACCTCCATCGTCCCATGATAGTCGAGATGATCGTGGCTCAGGTTGGTGAAAGCCGCCGCCTTCACCGGCAGCCCTTCGGTGCGATACTGGTCGAGCCCGTGACTCGACGCCTCGAACGCGGCGTGGGTGACGCCTTCGGCGGCAAGCCCCGACATGTTGCTGAGGAACGTCACGATGTCGGGCGTGGTAAGTCCTGTCGACGCGCTGTCGATCGACGTCGTGATGCCCAGCGTGCCGATCGACGCAGCGTTAAAGCCCGCCATGCGCCACAACTGGCGCGTCATTTCGACCGTCGAGGTCTTGCCGTTCGTCCCCGTCACCGCAACGCAGGTCGGGGGAAAGCGGTGAAAGAAACGCGCGGCGATATGGGCGAAAGCACGGCGCGGATTGGCGTCGGCGACATGGACCGCGCCCGCGACCTTCACCTCCGGCCGCGCGACAACCGCGACCGCGCCTGCCTCGATCGCCGCGGGAATGAAATCCTCACCGTTGAATTTTTCGCCGACAAAGGCGCCGAAGACCGTTCCGGGTGCCACTTTGCGATGATCGATGGCCAGCCCGGTGACAACGGGGTCGGCGCCCGTCCAATCGGCATCGTCCAGCAGCGCGGCGAGACGCATCAGGGCGCCTCCTCGTTTCTCCGCAGCAACGGGGTGAGTTCGGACACATCGACATCACGGCTCTGATCGGGGAAGACCCCCAGCATCGGCCCCGCGCGCGTCACGACCTTGCGCACCACCGGCGCTGCGGTCCAGCCTGCGGTGCGCTGCCCCGAACTATAGGCGTTGCCCTTCGGCTCGTCGATCATCACGATCACGACATAGCGCGGATTGTCCATCGGGAAGACGGCGGAGAAGGTCGAGACGAGCGAGTGACGGCGATAGCCGCCGGCGCCCGGCTTTTCAGCCGACCCGGTCTTGCCGCCGACGCGGAACCCCGGCGCATCGGCCTGTTTGCCCGTACCGTCGGAGACGATCAGGCGGAGCAGTTGGCGCATCCGCGCGCTGGTCGCAGCCTTGAACACGCGGCGCCCCTGCGGCGGCGCCTTGTCGCCAAGCTTCAGCAAGGTCGCCGGGCGATAGAGACCGCCGTTGACCAGCGCGGCATAGGCGCTGGCAAGGTGCAGCGGCGTCACCGCGATGCCGTGACCATAGCTGGTCGTCATCGTCGTCACCCGGCCCCAGTTTTTCGGCCATAGCGGAAAGGCACGCTCTTTCAGCTCGATGCCCGGACGCTTGTCGAAATTGAGGTCGCGGAACAGCTTTTCCAGCGGCTCGCGGCCCAACTCATCGGCGATCCGCGCGGTCGCGATGTTCGAACTTTCGATCAGCGTTTCAGGCACATTATACCAGCGCCCCGGATGACTGTCGCGAATGCGGAAGCCCGCGATCGGCAGCGGCGCCGACGCGTCGTAACGACGCGCCATGCTCGTCACCGTGCCATTGTCGATCGCGGCGCCGATCGACAGCGGCTTGAAGGTCGAACCCAGCTCGTAAAGATTATAGGTCACGGCATTGCGCCGCGTCGTCGGGTCGCTGCCGGTGAGCTTATTGGGATTAAAGGTCGGCAGCGACGTCATCGCCGCGACCTCGCCGGTGTGGACATCCAGGATAACGCCCGCGCCGCCGATCGCCTCCAGATTGGCGACCGCTGCGCTGAGTTCGCTTTCGAGCACGCCCTGCACGCGCGCGTCGATCGACAGTGCCAGCGGTTCGCCGCGTGTCGCCTTGTCGATCAACCGCTGGTCGAACGCGCCCTCGACCCCGGTGACGCCATGCCCCTCGGCATTGGTGAAGCCGAGCACATGCGCCGCAAGGGTGAGCTGTGGATACAGCCGTTCCTTCTCGCGCGGGAAATCGAACCCGACATCGCCGATCGCATTCACCGCCGCCACTTGGTCGGGAAGCGCACGGCGGCGGATATAGGTCGGGCGCGGTCCTGTCAGCTTGGCGAGCAGCTCGGCGCGCGACATATCGGGGAAAATCCGGTGCAGCTCACCCGCCAAATAGGCCCGGTCGTTGAGCAGTTTCGACGGCACGACGCGGATCGAATAGCCGTCGATCGTGCGTGCCAGCGGTACGCCGTTGCGGTCGACGATGTCGGCGCGTGCGGGAATGAAGGCGCCCGCCGTACGGTTTCCCGAACCGGTGTCGAACAGCGCAAAATAGACCAGCCGCATCGACACGAGGAAAAAGGCCGCCGCGAACAGCAGCATGAGAATCATCAAACGCTGCTGCGCGGTCAGCAAAATCTGCTGCCGCACCCCAGCGGTACGCACCCGGGTCGGACGGACGACCAGCGTGTTCATCGCGCGGGCTTGCCTCCCGCGGCTTCGATCGCCGCTTCGCGCTTCAGGTCGGCGAGTGTCGATTCGGCGAGCAACTGGTCTTCGATCATCTTCAATTGCTCGCGCCGGCGCGTCGGCGCCATCCGTGGCAGCGCATCGCTGCGCACGCCGCTGTCGGCCTGCGCCAGCACGACGGGCTTGGCCGCCGCGACCGCGGGTTTGTCGGCAACCGGGCTGGCCTTCGGCGCGGCGGGCACCGCGACGGGAGAGACCATCGCCATCAGCACCGGCGCGACCTCGTTCGCACCGCGCGCGCGCGGCAGGCGGTCGAGCGAAGCAAGCTGGCGCTCGCTCGCCAGATATTGCCCGGCGTCGGGCGCCGAATATCCGAACGCCTCGGCATTCCACTGTTCGAGCTGGCGCATCGATGCACGCACCGCGAGCTCGGATTCAAGATAGCGGATATTGTCGCGCGCGCGGTCGATCTCGCGCTCGACGCGCGTCAATTCGCTGCGCGTCGCCGCCACCTTGAGCGACACCGGATAGAGCATCATTGCAAAGAGAAGCACGAGCAGGACTAGGCCGATCCCCTGGAGCTTGCGGGCCGCCATCAGCATGACATTGCCTCCTTCATCGAATTTTCCGGCCATGCGGGAGCCGCCGTTCGAACGGCGCTGCGCAGCGTTGCCGAACGGGCGCGCGGGTTGCGCGCTTCCTCGGCCTTGCCCGGCCGCACCTTTCGCGCCGGGGTTTCAAAGGTTGCGGCCCGCGCCGGCGCGGCCGGCGCGGGACGGTGGCGCGAACCCGCGGCATCGCTGCCGCTGCGTTCGCGCAGAAAATTCTTCACGATCCGGTCCTCGGTGCTGTGAAAGCTGACGACCGCGAGCCGACCGCCGGGGCGCAACAGGCGCTCCGCGGCGGCCAAGCCCGCGATCAACTCGTCGAGTTCGCGGTTGATGTGGATGCGGATCGCCTGAAAGCTCTTCGTTGCCGGGTCTTTCGGCGCGCCGGGCGGATGGCGCAGCGCCTTGCGGATCGCGGTCGCCAGTTCGCCGGTGCGCGTCAGCGGGCGCGCCGCGACGATCGCGCGCGCGACGCGGCGCGACTGGCGTTCGTCGCCATAGTGAAACAGTACGTCGGCAATCTCGGTTTCGTCGGCGCGATTGAGCCAGTCGGCGGCGCTTTCCCCCTCCTGCGCCATACGCATGTCGAGCGGACCGTCCTTCTGAAAGGAAAAGCCGCGCTCGCCCTGGTCGAGCTGCATCGACGACACGCCGATGTCGAAGGTGATGCCATCGACCGCTTCGATCCCGCGCTCGGCGAGCAGCCGGTCGATCTCGCCGAAGCGGCCGTGGATCAGCGTCAGCTTGCCATCCGCTTCTTCGGCCAGCTCTTGCCCACCCGCGATCGCATCCGGATCGCGGTCGCAGGCAACGACCTCGGCGCCCGCGGCGAGCATTGCGCGGGTATAGCCACCCGCACCGAAGGTTGCATCGACATGTCGCTCGCCCGGGGCAATGGCGAGCGCAGCCATGACTTCATCGCGAAGGACGGGATCATGACGCGGATCGTGGGAAAGATCGGTCATTTCCGCCCCTTCCCTTTAGTGGCATCCCACGAGGCGGCGAGCCGCTGGAGCACCGGGTCGGCCTCGGCACATTCGGCCAAAGTCGGCAGCCACCAGATTTCAAGCCGGCGGCCCGATCCCACAAATGCCGTCGCGCCGGTATCGCCGACGCGGTCGCGGTGGATGAAGCTGGGCAGAAAACGACCGCTGTCATCGAGCGTATAAGGCTCGGTATAGCTGAACCGCTTCTTGAACTCGCCGTCTTCGTCAAAATCAATGTTCCGCAGCCGCGCGGTTTCGCGATCGCGCTCGATCTCGCCGTTCAGCCGGTCATACTGATCCTGGCCATAAGCGACGAGGCACGGGAGCTTCTCATGAAACCCGACCCAAAGCACGCGCTGGCCGTCCGCAGTGAGGGGCACATTGTTGCGGAACTGCGAAGGGACCGCGATGCGCCCCTTGCCATCGATCGCGGCGAAGTTGGTGCCCGCATATTGGCCGGGCGTCACAATCGCCATCGCTCTGCCCCCCGCTTTGCGCCACCGGGCAAAACTTCCCCGCCTCCGGAATCGCAGGATTCAGGCTGATTCGGTGCGGGTGGAGAATGCCCCTCTCCGTCATTCTGAGTATCAACTATAGATCGGGGTGAAAAGGGGTAATTTAGGGTGAAATAGGGATTCTAGCCCCAATTTGCCGCAAAATGCCCTCGGAATCCGGCACACCTGGGCCCTGCGGCGCCACAATGCGCCGCGGGATCGAGTGTGATCGGGGTAGATTGGGGCAAAACGCGACTCAGGCCGCGCGCGAACGGATCCAGAGCGGACGCAGCATCGCCTGCCCGGCGCCGGGCCAGAGCCGCGCCGCGAGCCACTCCATCGTATCGGCCTGTCGCAAATGTTCGGCGCCGGGAAAGAGCGGGCGCCACAGCGGCGCGAACAGCAGGTCGGCGTCGCCGACAAGCCAGACCTCACCTATGCCGATCCGGCAATAGGCGACATGGTCCTGGGCGAACGCCCGGCAAGCGGACGGAAGCCGGTCAAAACGCCCGGCGCTCGACAGGCGAAGCCGCTGCCCCTCGACATCGGCCGCGACGGCCGCGCCCTGCTCCACCGGCGCCGCGCTCAGCACGATGCCCCAGTGATCGAGCAGCGGGGTAAGCAGGCTCGTCACCGGTGGATTACGCGGATCGCCGAGCGGGTGGCGCGGCGGCCAGCCCGACAGCGCATCGGCCAGAATGACCGCCCGCCCGCCGCCGCGCACAAAGGCGTCGATCGCGACCAGTTCCTGCGGCGCGAGCGCGCGCGGGTGCGCAAGCAGCACCGCACCCCCCGGAGGCGGTGCGTGATCGACAAGGCTGTCGACGAGCGACACGGGCCCGAGCGCCGCAAGCCGCGCGAGCGCCGGATCGTCCCGCACGCCCTCGGCGATCATCGCCGCCAGATCGTCCCCGCCCGACCAGCGCAGCGGCAGGCCGGTCAGCATCGTGGCGACCGGTGCGGCGACGGGCGCGGCACTCGGCCGATACAGCGCCGCCAGCAACGCATGGCCCGCCGCAAACCAACCGGCCAGCAACGCGAGCGCTGCCAGCCATCGCAGGGGACGAACCGGCGCGCGCCATTGCGCCAGTGCGTCGCCTGCGAGCGCCGCAACACCTCCTAGCAAAAGCACGAGCCCCAATTGAAACGGCGACGCCGATCCCGCGAGGATCAGGCCGAGCAGGGCCTGCGCGGTGGCAAGCAACGCCAAGGCAAGCACTGCCGTATGAAGCCGGATGCGCGGCGCTTCACCGCGCTGCCACCAGCCGAGGGCCGCCATCGGCAGCGCGAGCAGCGGGACCGCGAGCGCCGGATCGATCCGGCTGAGCAGCGCCTGACCGCCGACGGTCCACGCGAGCGCGGCGATCAAGGCCGCCGTCAAGACGGCGCGCAGCCAAGGCCTGCGCATCGCCGCCGTCACGGCGCCGACTGGCGCGCGCGTTCGAGTTCGGGATCGGGCTCGAGGTCGGGGACCGTCGCCGCCGGCGCCACCGCCTGCGGCACCTTGACCGACGTGTCGGCATTCTCGTCCTTCGACGACGGCGACACGGGCTGCACGCCCAGTTCTTCGAGCGGTGCGCCGCCGGCCTTATCGGTACCCGGCGTTTTGATTTCGCTGCTCACTGCGTCGGCGCGTTCAACCTGCTCGCGCGCGCGATCGCCGATCAGTCCCGCCATACCGACGAGCAGAAGCACGGTCAGCACCCCGGCGATGCCGATCTGCAGACGGCGCATCGTATCGTGCGCCGGCGGTTCGGGCGGCGCCGCGGGCGGCTGTCCAAGCGGCGACGGGCTATTCTTGTCGATGCGTACGCTCATGCCGCTGCCTCTGCCAGTCCCTTGGCTGCCAGCCATTCGGGGTTGTACAGCGTCGAGAGATAGCGAAATCCGCTGTCGCACAAGATGGTTGCGATGCGCTTCCCCGGCCCCAGTTGCCGCGCCAGCGCCATCGCGCCCGCGACATTGATCCCCGACGAGAGGCCAAGGCACAACCCCTCCTCATCGAGCAGCCGGCGCACGACAGCGAGGCCTTCTGCGTCCGAAATCCGGAACTGCGTATCGATCGGTGCACCGTCGAGGTTCGCCGTGATGCGGTTTTGCCCGATCCCTTCGGCGACGCTCGATCCTTCGGCCTTCAGCTCGCCGCACTGGTAATAATTGTAGAGGCCTGCGCCGTGCGGATCGGTCAGCGCGACGGTGATGTCGGGATCCCTGGCTTTCAACCCCAGCCCCGTCCCGGCGATCGTCCCGCCGGTGCCTGCAGCACAGGTGAAGCCGTCGATCCGCCCCTCCATCTGCTCCCAGATTTCCTCGGCGGTGCCGCACACATGCGCCTTGCGGTTGGCGATATTGTCGAACTGGTTGGCCCAGATCGCATTGTCGGTTTCCTCGGCGATGCGGCGCGAGGTGTGGACGAAATGGCCGGGGTTGGCAAAGGGCGCCGGCGGCACGAGCACCAGTTCGGCGCCCAGTGCCCGGATCGTCGCCATCTTCTCGGCGCTCTGATTGTCCGGCATGACGATGATTGTCTTATAGCCGAGCGCATTGCCGACGAGCGCCAGCCCAATACCCGTATTGCCCGCCGTCCCTTCCACGATCGTGCCGCCGGGCGCCAGGCTGCCATTCGCTTCGGCATCGCGAACGATATAGAGCGCGGCGCGATCCTTCACCGATCCGCCGGGATTGGCAAATTCGCATTTGCCCCAGATTTCGCAGCCGGTCGCTTCGCTGGGGCCCTTGAGCAGGACGAGCGGCGTATTGCCGATCAGGTCCAGGCTGGTTTTGGCAATGGTCATGTCCGTTGATCTAGGGCGCCGCTCCGGACGCTGCAAGACAGCTTCGCTTGCCTCGCCGATGACGGGAGTTTGTCGACGAAGGGACAGTCGAGGCCGACCAACGACCGATCGCCGGGTCAAACGGGCTTGTCATTGTGACAGTATATCATTACTGGCACATGTCATTGCCCCCATCAATCAGGATTCTCCCGTTCCATGCGCTTGCTCTCTTCCGCCGGTTTCACCCTCGCCCTCATCCTTTCGGCGCCCGCCTTCGCGCAGGATCGCACCGCGGGCAGCGACGACGATGTCCACACCGGCGAACCGATCATTGTGACCGCCCCCTATGTCCGCAGCCTCGATATCCTGGGCAATGTTTCGGTTCTCGAAGGCGACGAGCTGGCGCGCGACATCCGCGGCCAGATCGGCGACAGCCTGACGCGGCAGGCAGGCGTGTCGGCAACGAGTTTCACGCCCGGCGCCTCGCGCCCCGTGCTGCGCGGCTTTTCCGGCGAGCGCGTGCGTGTGCTGACCGACGGGATCGGCTCGATCGACGTATCGAATACGTCGGCCGACCATGCGGTGACGATCGATCCGCTCACCGTCGAGCGGATCGAAATCCTGCGCGGCCCCGCCGTGCTGCTGTTCGGCAGCCAGGCGATCGGCGGCGCGGTCAACCTGTTCGACCGCCGGATCCCGCGCAAGGTGCCCGAAGACCATGTCCACATCGACGCGATCGGCGGCTATGCGACCGCCGCCGACGATCGCAATGTGGGGGGCTCGATCGACATCGCGCTTTCATCCCAGCTCGTCGCGCATTTCGATGGCAGCTGGCGCAAAACCGACGATGTGCGCAGCGGCGGCTTTGTCTATGCGCCCGGACTGCGCGCCGAACTGCTCGACCTCGCCGCCGAAGAAGCAGAAGAAGGCCATGCCGACGAAGCCGCCGAACTCACCGAACAGGCGGGTTCGCGCGGCAAGGTCGCCAACACTGCCAGCGAGACCTGGACCGCCGCGGGCGGCCTGTCGCTCATCAACGACGGCGGCCAGCTTGGCCTTTCTGTGAGCTATTATGACAGCAATTACGGCGTCCCCTCGCGTCCCGGCACCGGGCATCACCATGAAGAGGGCGAGGAAGACGAAGGCGACGACCATGGTGAAAGTCCGGTAACCATCGGCCTAACCCAATGGCGCGCCGACCTTCGCGGCGAGGTCGAAATGGGCGACGGCTTCTTCGACAAGCTGCGCATCCGGGCCGGCTACGCCGACTATGAACATACTGAGTTCGAGGGCGACGAGGTTGGCACCGTCTTCACCAATCAGGGCATCGAAGGGCGGCTTGAGCTGGCCCAGAACGACCGTGGCGGCTGGCGCGGCGCCAGCGGTGTGCAATACAGCCACCGCGATTTCAATGCGATCGGCGCCGAAGCGTTCGTGCCGCGTAACCTGACTGACCAGTTCGCGCTGTTCACCCTACAGGAGTTTCAGGCGGGCCCGCTGGGTCTCGAGGCCGCAGTACGCTTTGAAAGCACCAATGTCCGCGCGCCGACGCTCGGCATCGAGCGTAATTTCGACACCTTCTCGGGCGCGCTTGGCGCCAATTACGAAGTCGCTGACGGCGTCAAATTCGGCGTCTCGGTCGCGCGCGCGGTGCGCGCACCGTCGGCCGAGGAGCTTTTTTCGAACGGCCCCCATATCGCGACCCAATCGTTCGAGGTGGGCGATCCCAATCTGAAGCGCGAAGCGAGCTGGGGCGCGGAGGCGTCTTTCAAGTTCAAGACCGACGGCTTCAACCTCAGCGTCGCCGCCTATTCGAACTGGTTCGACAATTTCATCTATTCGAACGCGACCGGCGCCGAAGAGGATGAACTTCCTGTCTTCCAATATTTCCAGCGCGACGCTCGCGTCTGGGGTTTCGAGGCCGAGGCGAGCGCGCGGCTCGCGCAGATCGGCGGATTCAACATCGTCGCCGATGCGACAGCCGACATGACGCGCGCGAAGATCAAGGGCGGGCTCGACCAGCACGCTCCGCGCATCCCGCCGCTGCGTATACTCGGCGGGCTCGAAGCGCAGGGCGATCGGATCGACGCGCGCGCCGAAGTCGAATGGAGCGACGGCCAGACGCGCATCGCGCCGTTCGAGACGCCGACCAAGGGCTTTACGCTGGTCAATGCGTCGATCAGCTGGCGCCCGCTGCCCGACAGCCGCAACCTGACGCTCAGCCTCGCCGCGAACAATATCTTCGACGTCGAGGCGCGGCGCCACGCGAGCTTCACCAAGGATTATGTGCCGCTGGCGGGCCGCGATATCCGTTTGACGGCGCGTGCGAGCTTCTGACCGCCAGGCTTAAAGCAGGCGCGTCATTGCGAGCAAAGCGAGGCAATCCAGGGCGGCTTGCAATATTCTGGATTGCCGCGTCGCTTCGCTGCTCGCAATGACGAGACTAGCATCGGGTTCCGATCAATCTTCAGAACGGAAGCAGCTTGCGCTTGTTCCAGTAGATCGACGTTGCGGCGGCGTAGGCGCCGACCTTTTCCCAGACCGCCGTATCGACCTTTTCGATGTCGACGCCTGCCTCGACATAAGCCTGGACGATCTTCATGATCTGCTCCTCGCTCATGTCGCTCGACAGGTCGGGGTTCACTCCTGCGGGCCCGAAATCGAGCGCGCGGTCGACGACGCCGGGTGCAAGGTTAAATGTCGCGATATCGACCGCCAGCCATTCGCGCGAAATCCGCGCAAGGCTGTAATCGAAATAATGACCCTTTTGTTCGTCCGTAATGCCAAAGCGCGCGACGCAGCCATCGGTGATGGTGGCGAGCTCCTTGAACAGCGCCTCCTGCGTTGCCTGATCCCCCGCGCCGCCCATCACGGCGCCCAGCATTTCTTTCTTGTCGGCAGGGACGGCAGCGATAACGCAGTCGAATTTTTCGCCCTCTTGTGCCGATACGGCGGGCGACAGCGCCGCCAGAAGCAATGCGCCGACCGGCATCCAGCAACGCGTCATTGACAATTTCCTTCGCGAAGATGACGCGGAAAGCACGGTGCCGAGCGAGGAGGCGCGGATGACCTTGCGTTGGTTCTGGCGCGATCCATGAGTCGTTCCGTGTCCACGCCTGTCATCCCCTGCCCTTTGCACCCCATATGGTTCCAAGGGTAATAGGTGCCCGCTTGGCGTCAATAGTTTCAGCGCGTCATTGCGCCCGGAGCGAAGCAGCCTCCAGCCATCAGCCCAACCTACGGCCGATCGCATGGAATTGCTGCGTCGCTCCGCTCATCGCAATGACGGTTTAAATCAACCGACACGCTTCACTGCACCCTTGTGTGCGCCGACGCTCTTGTTGCGCGGACGGAAGCGGCGCTTGCGCTGACCTTCGGCGCCTTCGCCGGCCGCGCCGTCTCGACGCGGGCCGCGATCGCCGCCCGGCTTGCCCGGACCGCGGCCGCGCATCGCTTCCTCACGCTGGCGCTGCGGGTTGCGGCCCTGGCTGCCGGTGTCGCGCGGCGGCTGGACCGGCTTCGGCAGGTTGCGCACCATCTCGTTGAAATTTTCGGGCAGCGGCATCGGTTCGGACTTGCTGCGCGTCACGCGCTCGATATCGCGCATGTACGGCCGCTCGTCAGGTGCGATGAAGCTGATCGCCTTGCCCTCGGCGCCGGCGCGCGCGGTGCGGCCGATACGGTGGACATATTGTTCGGGTACGTTCGGAATCTCGAAGTTGATCACATGGCTGACGCCCGACACGTCGATGCCGCGCGCGGCGATGTCGGTCGCGACAAGCAGTTTGATCTCGCCCGATCGGAACGCCTGCAGCGCGTGGGTGCGCTGCGACTGACTCTTGTTGCCATGGATCGCCATCGCCTTGATCTTCGCGCCGGCCAGATGGCGCACGACGCGGTCGGCGCCATGCTTGGTGCGGGTGAAGATCAGCGCGCGGTCGATGTCCTCGCTGGCGATCACCGCGTGGAGCAGCGCCTGCTTTTCCTTCTGTTCGACGAAGGTCGAAAACTGGCGGATCTTTTCGACCGTCGTTGCTGCCGGGGTAACCGACACGGTCACCGGATCCTCAAGGAACTGTTCGGCCAGGTGCGCGATTTCCTTGGGCATCGTCGCCGAGAAGAAGAGGTTCTGGCGGCGCGACGGCAGCAGCTTGGCGATGCGGCGCAGCGAATGGATGAAGCCCATGTCCATCATCTGGTCGGCTTCGTCGAGAACGAAGATTTCGACATCGTCGAGGCGCAGCGCGCGCTGGTCAATGAGGTCGAGCAGGCGGCCCGGCGTGGCGACAAGGATGTCGACGCCCTGCGCAAGGTCGCGGATCTGCTTGTTGATCGGCACGCCGCCGAAGACGGTCGACACGCTGAGCTTGGTGAAGCGGCCATAGTCGCGGCAGCTCTGCGCGATCTGCGCGGCGAGTTCCCGTGTCGGCGCAAGCACGAGCATCCGGCAACCGCGCGGGGTCGGGCGGTGCGGATAGGTCAGAAGGTGATGGATCGACGGCAGCGAGAAGCCGGCGGTCTTGCCGGTTCCGGTCTGCGCGATACCGCACAGGTCGCGGCCCTTCATCAGCGGCGGAATCGCCTGCGTCTGGATCGGGGTCGGGACGGTATAATCCTTGGCGGCAAGCGCGCGATTGATGTCAGCGTGCAGGCCAAAGTCGTTGAAAGTCGTCATAAATTACTCACAAAGAGCGACGCGCAGGCACATCCGTTCGCTTGCGAACGGACGGCGCACGGGCCGCGGGTTCGAAACGACCCGCGTGAAAGGGTGCCTCTGGGGACAAAGCGCTAGTCCGGCTCGTCCCGCGCCTGTCTCGGGCGGGAAAATCACGCTGCCGGTGGTTGCGGCGGGACGACCCGCCATGCTGCGCTGCACAATCATATGGCATGGGTTACGCGATATTGCAAGATAATTGCGCCGCATAGGATTGCTCCCGCCACCCGTTCGTGCTGAGCTTGTCAAAGCACCGCCCTGCTATTTGCCGTGCGACGCAGGAAGAACGGCCCTTCGACAAGCTCAGGGCGAACGGAGAAGAGGGCGCGTATGCCAGAGAAGATCATCGTTATCGACGAGGGCACGACCTCGACCCGTACGATGCTGTTCGCCGCCGACGGGACGCCACTGGGGAGCGCGCAGCGCGAAATTCGCCAGCATTACCCTGCCCCCGGGCTGGTCGAACATGACGCTGCCGAAATTTGGCAAGCCACGCTCGCCTGCACCCGCGCGATGATCGATAAAGCCGGGGGCGCGGACCGGATCGCAGCGATCGGGATTACCAACCAGCGTGAAACCGTGGTGTTTTGGGACCGCACGACCGGCGAACCGCTGGCGCCCGCAATCGTGTGGCAGGACCGGCGCACCGCCGCTGACTGCGCCGAACTGAAAGAGGCCGGACACGAAGCCGCCGTGCAGGCGAAATCCGGGCTGCTCCTCGACCCGTATTTTTCGGGGAGCAAGATCGGCTGGGCGCTGAAGCACTGGCCGCAACTGCGCGAAGCGGGCGAGCGGCTCGCGGTGGGGACGATCGAATCCTATCTGGTCTATCGCCTGACCCGCGGGGTGCATGTCAGCGATGCGACCAATGCGTCGCGCACGTCACTCATGGACATCAATGGAGCGGGCGGTTGGGACGCGGGGCTGTGCGACCTGCTGGGCGTCCCCTTGGCACTGCTCCCCGAAATCACAGGATGCACGACCAGCGTCGGGACGACCGACCCCGAGCTGTTCGGTGGTTCGATCCCGATTTGCGGCATGGCAGGCGATCAGCAGGCGGCGACGATCGGACAGGCGTGCCACGCGCCCGGACAGACCAAGGCGACCTTCGGCACTGGCGCCTTCGTCCTGTCGGCGAGCGGGACCGCGCGGCCGCACTCATCGAATCGCCTGCTCGCGACGGTGCTGGTGCAGGAGGGCGATGTGCGCTCCTATGCGCTCGAAGGATCGGTGTTCGTTGCGGGCAGTCTCATCAAATGGCTGCGCGATGGGCTCGGCCTGCTCGCCAATGCGGGCGAGAGCGAGGGGCTGGCGCGGTCGGTTGCGGACAATGGCGGTGTGTATCTGGTCCCTGCCCTCACCGGGCTGGGCGCGCCGCACTGGCGGCCCGATGCGCTCGGGGCGCTCTCCGGCCTGAGTTTTGCGAGCACCAGGGCTCACGTCGCGCGCGCGGCGCTGGAGGCGCAGGCCTATCAGGCGCATGACCTGAAATCCGCGTTCGCCGCGGACGGTGTCGATTGGGCCGAACTGCGCATCGACGGCGGCATGGCGGCGAACGACTGGATGGCGCAGGATCTCGCCGACATGCTAGACCTGACCGTCGAGCGGCCCGATTTCGTGGAGAGCACCGCGCTGGGCGCAGCAATGCTCGCCGCAACGGGCGCGGGGCTTTATCCCGATCTCGCGAGCGCGGCGCAGGCGATGCGCGGCACTGCGACGCGCTTCACACCCGCGCTGGATGCGGCCAAACGCAAAACGCGCCTTGCCGGCTGGCAAAGCGCGCTTGCGAAGGTTTTGGAGTAGGGCCATCCTCCCTGTCGCGAAGCGATGGGGAGGATCATAAGCCTCAACGCTTGAGGGTAAGCCCGCCGAAACGCTTGTTGAACTTGGCAACCTGGCCGCCCGCATCGAGCATACGGCCCTGACCGCCGGTCCATGCCGGGTGGGCGGTCGGGTCGATTTCGAGCGTCATCACGTCGCCTTCGCTGCCCCAGGTCGAGCGCGTCTGATATTCGGTGCCATCGGTCATCTTGACCGTGATCATGTGATAGTCGGGGTGAATGTCTTTTTTCATGTCTCTTGGCTCCTGCGCCGCTGGTTTCCGACCAGCAGCTTGAGTCGGTGCGTCCGGGGACGCGAAGCGGCGCCCTTACTGGGCAATGGCCGGAAATGCAACACCCGCCCCAACATCGTCATCCTGGCGAAGGCCGGGATGAAGGAAAGGATCAGTCCGCCGGCGGATCGGCGATCATTGCGGTGAACTGGCATTCGGTCGCCAGCTGCCCGTCCAGCAGCGCGCGGCCTTCGAACTTGCAGATATTCCGCTTCGCCTGAAGGATGGTGACGTGAAGGCCGAGGAGATGGCCGGGTTCGACCGGTTTCCGGAACTTCACGCCGTCGATGCCCATGAAATAGACGAGTTTGCCGCTTCCGGCCAGACCGAGCGATTCGATCGCAAGCACGCCGCCCGCCTGCGCCAGCGCCTCGACGATGAGGACGCCGGGCATGATCGGCCGGCCGGGGAAATGGCCCTGAAAAAAGGGCTCGTTCATTGTCACCGCCTTGACCGCGTAGATCGACTGGTCCCTGACCATCGAAACCACCCGGTCGACGAGCAGCATCGGATAACGATGCGGCAGCAGCCCCAGAATCCGGCGAATGTCCGCCGGACCCATGGCCTCGCTTGCGCTGTCCTCCCCGGCCGTCATCGGGCTTAGCGGGTCGTCGGCGCGGTACCGGTCGGCGCCGGAGCGGCGGGCGTCGCGCCCGGCTGTGCAGCGCGCGCGGCGTCGATCAGCTGCTGATTGCGCTGCTGGACGAGCTGGCCGGGCTGATAGCCGGCCGGGACCGCGGTCGATACGCTCGGCAGAATGCGGTTGATTTCGGCGACCACCGCGTCGGTAATGTCGACATTGTTTTCGCGCGCAAGGACGGCATCGGGATTGAGCAGCAGGTCGACCTTTCGCGCGGTCATCGCCGCCTTGATCGCCTCGTTCATGCGGACGCTGATCTGGTCCTCGACATAGGCGATGGCGAGGTCGATCGGCGCGCTGATCTGACCCAGTTCCTGCTGCGCTGCCTGGCGCTTGTCCTGGACCGCCTTGGCGGCGGCCTGGAGCGCGGCCTGGTTCTGCGGCGATTTGCGCGCTTCTTCGTTATATTTCGCGATCAGCACGTTGATTTCGGCCTGCAGCGTCTGGCCACGCGACTGCTGCTGGTCGATCTGCGCCTTGTAGGTCGTTTCGATCTGCTGCGAGGCAGTGCGGAATGCGTTCGACCGCGCGGCGGCGACGCGCACGTCGGCAACAGCGACGCCCTTCGCCTGCGCGATGGCGGGAGCCGACAGGATGGGCGAGACCGACAGCGTGGCGATCGCCAGCGCGGAAGCGGCGAGAAGTTTTTTCATCAGAATTGGGTTCCTACGTTGAATGAGAAGCGTTTGGTATCATCGCCCTCTTCTTTGCGAAGGGCGTAAGCGAAATCGATCCGGAAGGGACCGAAAGGCGAGTTCCAGTTGACCCCGGCGCCGATCGCGACGCGCGGCATCCAGCTATCGCCAAAGAAGCGTTCCTCGAACGGTGCGAGCGCCGAAAAGCCGCTGGGACAGGTCGTATATTGCCCGGTGCCCGTGGTCACGCCGTTTGATGTCGTCGTGGTTTCGTTGGCGAACTGGCTTTCGCCCGTGGTCGCATTACGACACAGGAATTTATAAAGACCGAAACCGGGCGCATTCGGATCGGTTTCCCTGAAATCGTTAAGCGTTGTCAGCGTCGGGCGTCTCACGCTGAACACCGACCCGACATCAAGGAAGATCGACGGCCGCAGGCCGAGCTCCTTGGCACCGGTGCCGAGCGGAATGTCGACCTCGATCCGTCCCTGATAATAGGCACGCCCGCCAAGCGCGTCGTCGATCTGCCCGCGATTGTCGTTGCTGGTATCGATCACCGGATTGGCCGGATCATAGTCCACCGAATAGCGGATCACGCGCGGGCCGATGCCGCGAATGTCGAAACCGCGCATCTGCGGCTCGCCCAGCTGGAACCGGTCGACCAGGCGGACCTTGTCACTGGTTGGTGTCGGGGCGTCGCCGAACGGATAGATATAGCCGCCCTCGGCCGAGATATTGAGGATGAACCGGCTACCGAGGTTGAAGTGCTTCGACGCTGCGACGCGCGTGCGGACATATTTGACGCTGCCGCCAAGGCCTGCAAAATCCTGGCTGATCGACGCCGACTGGCCGCGCGTCGGACGGATCCGGTTGTCACGGTCGTCGTAAGCAAGGGTGAAGCCGACAAGGGAGGTGGTGCGCTTGCCGATCGCGTCGCAGAGATAGCGGCCGGCGACGAGCGGGTCGCATTCGTCCCCGAAATAATAAAGCGACCGGTCGAGTGTCACATCGTCGAAGTTGAGGCTGTAACGGCCGAAGAAAGACAGGAATTCGGTAAGCGGCACGCCGGCGTTGAGCTGGAAGCCGGTCGTCACCTGCTCGAAGGTCGTGCGGCGATCATTGTCGATGAAGTTGAACGAATTGAGGTCGCGGCGATAGACGCTGCCGCCGACCGAGATGTTGCGGTCGAACAGATAGGGCTCGGTGAAGCCGAGCTCGATCGATTTCGAATAGCTCGAATAATTGACCGACGCCTGCAACTGCTGGCCGAGGCCGCGGAAATTGCGCTGGCGGATCGACCCCTGGAGAAGGAAATTTTCGATCGACGAGAAACCCGCCGACAGCGACAGTTCGCCCGTCGGTTTTTCCTCGACATTGGTCTCCAGAATGATGCGATCGGGCGCGCTGCCTTCCTTTCGCTCGATCTCCAGATTTTCCTGGAAATAACCGAGGCTGTTGATGCGGTTCTCGGTGCGCTTGACGCCGAAGCTGTTGAATGCGTCGCCTTCGTTCAGGCGGAACTCGCGGCGCACCACCTTGTCATGGGTCAGCGTGTTTCCGTTGACGTCGATGCGCTCGACATAGGTGCGCGGGCTTTCGGCGACGTTGAAAGTGATCGCCATCGTCCGGTCTTCGGGATTGCGGCGGAACTCGGGGTTGATGTCAGCAAAGGCATAGCCGAACAGGCCCGCGGTCTCGCTCAGGCTTTCGACCGTATCCTCGACCTGCTTGGCGTCGTACCAGTCGCCGGTCTTCATCGGCAGCAGGCGCTTCAGCATTTCCGGCTGGAAATCGCGCAGCTCGCTTTCGACATTGATGTCGCCGAACTTGTAGCGCTCGCCCTCCTCGACGACATAGGTGATGATGAAGTCCTGCTTGTTGCTCGTCAGCTCCGCCACCGCCGAAATCACCCTGAAATCGGCATAGCCGTTGGTCAGGTAGAACAGCCGCAGCTTCTGCTGGTCATAGGCGAGGCGGTCTGGGTCATAGCTTGTATTCGACGACAGGATCGTCAGCAGACCCGTTTCCTTGGTCGCCATCTCGTCCTTGAGATCGCCATCGCTGAACTGTTCGTTGCCGATGATGTTGATCTGGCGGACCTTCGACTTCGGCCCTTCGTTAATTTCGAACACCACGTCGACGCGGTTCTGGTCGAGCGAGACCATCTTGGGCTCGACCGTCGCGGCAAAGCGGCCCTGCCGCTTGTACAGCTCGATGATGCGCGCGACGTCAGCGCGAACCTTGGAACGCGTGAAGATCTGCCGCGGCGCCAGCTTGATCTCGGGCCGGATCTTGTCTTCCTTCAGCCGCTTGTTCCCCTCCAGAATCACGCGGTTGATCACCGGGTTTTCGGTCACCTCGATCTGCAGCGCGCCGTTGTTGTCGGTGATCTGGAAATCCTTGAACAACTCGGTCGCGGCAAGATCCTTCAGCGCCTGGTCGAGCACCGCGCGGTCATAGGTCTGACCGACCCGCAGCCGCAGATAGGAGAGAATCGTCTGCGCCTCGAGCCGCTGGTTGCCGGTGACGGTGATCGACTGGATCGTCGTCGCGGCCGGAGTCGCTTCGGCCGCGGGCGCGGGAACGGTCGGTGCCGGGACCGTTGGCGGCGCGACATCCTGCGCCATCAGCGGCGTCGCAAGCATGGTACCGGCCAGAAGAGCCGCCGAAAGCTGTGTCCGGCCCAAGATTTTGTGTGAAGCCACGCCGTTCATCCCGAAAAATACTCAAAAACGACAAACCCGCCTGACCGCGGGCTTGCGCGCACTCCCTGCCCCAGACTCGCTAGCCAATCAAGCGCGCGATCCCGTCCCACAGCCCCAAAGAGCCCAAATCGTTGAAAGTCACGACCAGCATCAGCGTCACGACCGCTGCAAAGCCGAAGCGGAACGCCCATTCCTGCACGCGAAGCGGCGCCGGCCGCCGCCGGATCGCTTCATAGGCATAAAAAAGCAAATGACCGCCATCGAGCATGGGCAATGGCAACAGGTTGATGAACCCCAGATTGATGGAAATGAGCGCGATGAAGAATATGAGCGACGCGATCCCCAGCGTCGCGGCCTGCCCCGAAATCTCGGCAATCTTGACCGGGCCGTTCATATCCTTGATCGAGCGGCGGCCGGTAAGAAACTGCGCCAGCACCTCCCCGGTCTGGCGAACGATCTGCCAGGTCTGGTGCAGCCCGACAGCGGGCGCTTCGAGGATCGACACCGGTTCGAGCTGCGGCGCCTGCGGCGCCAGGCCGATGATCGCGCGTTCATATTCCTTGCCGAACGGATCCTTCTCGGTAACCAGCCGGGGCGCGAGCGCCACCGTCCGCTCGCTCCCTTCGCGCCGCACGCGCAGCTGCATCACCTCGCCGGGGCGGTGCGCGACCGCCATCGGAATGTCGGCAAAGGTCGCGATCGTCCGGCCGTCGATCGACACGATCCGGTCGCCCGCGCGCAATCCGGCGGCGTCTGCGGCCGATCCCACCTCGATCGCGCCCGCGACCGGCGGGGTCACGACCTTGCCGCCGACCCACGCGAAGCCCGCGAGGATCAGGATCGCGAACAGGAAATTGGTGACCGGCCCCGCGGCGACGATCAAGGCGCGTTTCCACACCGGCTGCGCGGGAAAGGTGTGCGATCGTTCTTCGGCGGGCAAGGTCTGCCACTCGGCATCGGGCTGGCTGACGGCGTCGCGGTCGCCCGCGAACTGGACATAACCGCCCAGCGGCAGCCAGCCGATCTTCCATTCGGTGCCGCGCTTGTCGGTCCAGCCGATGATCTTGCGCCCGAACCCGATCGAAAACGTATCCGCTTTCACCCCGCACCAACGCCCGACGATATAATGACCATATTCGTGGACGAACACGAGCGGGCCGAGGACGAGCAGAAACGCAAGAATGGTGAAGCCGAAGCCCGGGGTTTCAAGCATGTTCATGTTGTTCCACAAAGCGCAGCGCAGCCGCGCGCGATGCGACATCGACGCTGAATATGTCCTGAAGCGATGCAGGCACCGCTGGCGCTTCCGCATCGATCACCCGGCGTACCGTATCGACGATCGCCGGGAAGGATATGCGGCCTGCGAGGAAGGCAGCGACCGCCACCTCGTTCGCGGCGTTGAGCTGCGCGGGGCGCGCGCCGCCCGCAGCGATCGCCGCGCGGCAGAGCGCCGTCGCGGGAAAGCGCTCCTCGTCGGGCGTTTCGAAATCGAGCCGCGCGATGGCCGCGAGGTCGAGCGGCGCGCACGGCGTCGCCATTCGCTGCGGCCACGCCAGCGCCGACGCAATCGGGATGCGCATGTCGGGCGAGCCGAGCTGCGCCAATGTCGAGCAGTCTATATATTCAACGAGGCTGTGGATCACCGATTGCGGATGCACGAGGATCTCGATGCGGTCGAGCCCGACGGGGAAAAGATGATGCGCCTCAATCAGTTCGAGGCCCTTGTTCATCATCGTTGCCGAATCGACGCTGATCTTGGCACCCATCGACCAATTGGGATGCGCGACCGCCTGCGCAGGGGTAACTGCGGCCATATCCTCGGCGCTCATCGTGCGGAACGGCCCGCCGCTCGCGGTCAGGATAATCCGCCGCACCTGATCGATCCGCCCGCCCGCGAGGCATTGGAAGATCGCATTATGCTCGCTGTCGACCGGCAGAATCGTCGCGCCCGACGCCTTCGCCGCTGCGGTCATCAGCTCGCCCGCCGACACCAGCGCTTCCTTGTTGGCGAGCGCGACATCGTGCCCCGCCGCCAGCGCCGCCATGGTCGGCGCCAGCCCCGCGGTGCCGACGATCGCCGCCATGACAAGGTCGGTGGGCCGCTCGGCCGCTTCGACGAGCGCATCGGCCCCTGCCGCGGATTCGATCCCCGACCCCGCCAGGGCGGCCTTGAGATCGTCGTGACAGGTCTCATCGGCGACCACCGCGACATCGGGGCGAAATTCGATCGCGAGCCGCGCCAGTTCCTTGACGTCGCAATTGGCCGTCAGCACCCCGACGCGCCACGCCTCGCCATCGCGGCGGACGAGGTCGAGCGTCGACTGCCCGACCGACCCCGTGGCGCCAAAAAGGGAGAGGCAGCGCGTCATCTCAGCCGCGCACCGTAATCTGGCCCGCGAACGCCAGTGCACCGATCAGCAGCGCCACGGGCAGCAAACCGTCGACGCGGTCGAACAGGCCGCCGTGGCCGGGGATTAGCTTGCCCGAATCCTTCACCCCCGCGCGGCGCTTCATCCAGCTTTGGCCAAGGTCGCCCAGCTGTGCGAGCAACCCCATGAACAGGCCGATCCACAGCGGCACCCCGACGATCCCCGCGCGGTCGCCGATCGTCGCGCTGGCGATCAACGCCGCGACCATGCCGCCGAACAGACCCGACCAGGTTTTCGACGGACTGATCGTCGGCGCGAGGCGCGCACCGCCGAAGGACCGTCCGGCGAAATAAGCGCCGATGTCCGTCGCCCAGACCATCCCGAAGACCCAGAGCGCCGCGGTCATGCCGAGCTGGTCGCGAACGAACCAAAGGCCCGCGGCCGCGCCGAGGATAAGCACCGGGCCGAGGATCATCAGCGCCGCTTTTGTCCCGCCACCGATTGCCATCGCGCGCACCAGTGCCAGCCATTCGACAAGGACCAGCGCACCGCCGACGAGCAGCAGCAGCCCGAACGCAATGCCGCCGAACCATAGCGCAGTCCCCGCGATCGCAAACAATATGATCGCCGATCCGACCCGCACCCAAAGGTCCGATTTCATCGCTGCCGCCATGCCTTAAAGCCCCCCGTAACGGCGATCGCGCCGTGCAAATTGATCGAGCGCCGCCTTGAGGTCAGCCGGTGTGAAGTCCGGCCACAGCTTGTCGGTGAAATACAGCTCGGCATAGGCCGACTGCCACAGCAGGAAATTCGACAGCCGCACCTCGCCCGATGTGCGGATGAGCAGGTCGAGCGGCGGCATGTCGGCGGTATCGAGGTTCGCCTCGATTGTCTCGGCGGTGATTTCGCCCAGTGCCGCGGCAGCATTCGCCGCGCGCACCAGTTCGTCCTGCGCGCCATAGTTAAGCGCGACGGCCAGCGTCGTGCGCCTGTTGCCCGACGTCCGGTCGAGCGCATCGTCGATCAGCGCTACGACATCGGGTGCGAGCGCGCGCCAGTTGCCGATCACCTTCAATTTTACGTCATTGGCGGCAAATTCGTCGAGGTCCGAGAGGATGAAGCGCTTCATCAGCCCCATCAGGTCATTGACCTCTTCCTCGGGCCGTTTCCAGTTTTCCGAACTGAAGGCATAAAGCGTCATCGCCTCCAGCCCCAGATCGCCTGCCGCGCGCACGATCGTCCGCACCGCCTCGACCCCCGCCTTGTGCCCGGCGACGCGCGGCAGCAGCCGTTTTTTCGCCCAGCGGCCGTTGCCGTCCATGATAATGGCGACGTGGCGCGCGCCGTGGTTCGCTGTCGTCACAACAACCTCAAACCCCGTTCGTGTCGAGCGAAGTCGAGACACGCGAGGCCGAGCGCGAACGCAGCGTGTCTCGACTTCGCTCGACACGAACGGAAGAGAGGATGATGTCCAAAAGCACTAGCCCAGGATTTCCTTTTCCTTCGCGCTCGCCGCGGCATCGATTTCGGCGATCGTGGCGTCGGTCAGTTTCTGCACCTCGGTCTCGGCGCGCTTGCGCTCGTCCTCGCTGATTTCCTTCTTGTTCTCGTCTGCCTTCAGATTGTCCATCCCGTCGCGGCGGACGTTGCGGACCGCAACGCGCGCTTTTTCGGCATATTGACCGGCGAGCTTCGACAATTCCTTGCGGCGTTCCTGCGTCATTTCGGGGATCGGCAGGCGCAGCATCTGGCCATCGACGATCGGGTTGAGGCCCAGCCCCGCCGAACGGATCGCCTTGTCGACCGGGCCAACGTTCGACTTGTCCCACACCTGCACCGACAGCATCCGCGGTTCGGGGGCGCTCACCGATGCGACTTGGTTGAGCGGCATGTGGCTGCCATACACCTCGACCGTCACGGGATCGAGCAGCGCGGTGTGCGCGCGGCCGGTGCGCAGCCCCGCAAGGTCGCTCTTCAGCGATTCGACCGCGCCGTGCATCCGGCGTTCAAGGTCGGCCTTGTCATATTTCGCCATCTGTCTTTTCCTCTCTATTCCCCACACCCGTTCGCATCGAGCGAAGTCGAGATGCCCATGGGTAGCACGCGCCTTATGGGCGTCTCGACTTCGCTCGACGCGAACGGGGTATGGAAAACCAAAGTTTGCATCATAAAATCCATCATGCCGCGTCGCCGACGACGGTCGAGACACCCTCGCCCGCCAGCACGCGCGCCAGATTGCCGGGTTCGCGAATGTTGAACACCACGATCGGGATATGATTGTCGCGGCACAGTGCAACCGCGCTCGCGTCCATGACCTTCAGATTGTCCGCGAGCACGCGGTCATAACTCAGCCGATCATAGCGCACCGCGCTGTGATCCTGCTTGGGATCGGCGTTGTAGACGCCATCGACGCTGGTACCCTTCAGCAGCGCGTCACACTTCATCTCGGCCGCACGCAGCGCAGCGCCGCTGTCGGTGGTGAAATAAGGCGCGCCGACCCCTGCGGCAAAGATCACCACGCGGCCCTTTTCCATATGGCGCTCGGCGCGGCGGCGGATCACCGGTTCGCACACCTTGTCCATCTCGATAGCCGACTGGACGCGCGTCTCGACGCCAAGCTGCTCGAGCGCATTCTGCATCGCGAGCGCGTTCATCACCGTCGCGAGCATGCCCATATAATCGGCCTGCGCGCGGTCCATGCCCTTGGCAGCGCCCGCCATGCCGCGAAAGATATTGCCGCCGCCGATGACGAGGCAGATTTCCAGCCCGCGATCCTTCGCGGCCTTCACCTCGGCCGCCATGCTCGCCACCGTTTCGGGGTCGATGCCGAACGCGCTGGAGCCCATCAGCGCCTCGCCGGACAGTTTCAGCAATATGCGTTTCAGGCCGGGCAATGCCATGATCGGGGAACCTCTTGCAAACTCGATATAAGCGAATGGCGCGCACCCTAGAGCGGGCACGCGCCATTGCCAAGCGGACTGCCGCGACCGGCGCGGCAATCCGTATCTTCTCTTTTAGACGCCAGCGGCAGCCGCGACTTCCGCCGCGAAATCGCTTTCTTCCTTCTCGATACCTTCACCGAGCTGGAAGCGGACGAAGCCCTTGAGCGTGATGGCTGCGCCGACATCCTTGCCGGCAGCAGCGACGACTTCGGCGACCGGGGTCTTGCCGTCCATCACGAACAGCTGCGACAAGAGCGCGTTTTCCTTGCGGAACTTGGCGATCGACCCGTCGACCATCTTGGCGACGATGTCGGCGGGCTTGCCCGACTGGGCGGCCTTTTCCTCGGCGATCGCGCGTTCGCGCGCTACCAGGTCGGCGTCGAGGTCGTCGCCGTTCAGCGCCAGCGGGTTTGCGGCGGCAACGTGCATCGCCAGCTGCTTGCCGAGCGGTTCGAGCACATCGGCACCGGCGCTCGATTCGAGCGCGACGAGCACGCCGATCTTGCCCATGCCGGGTGCGACCGCATTGTGGACATAGCCGGTCACGGCGCCAGAGTTCACCGTCAGCACGGCGGCGCGGCGCAGCGACTGGTTTTCGCCGATCGTCGCGATATTGCTGGTCAATTGTTCGGCAACAGTGCCGCCGGTCGGATAGGCTGCGGCGCCGAGCGCGTCGATGTCGGTGATGCCTTCGGCGAGTGCGACCTGCGTCACGTCGCGGACGAACGCCTGGAACTGCTCATTCTTGCCGACGAAATCGGTTTCGCTGTTCACTTCGACGAGCGCGCCCTTGGTGCCGTCGGCTGCGAAACCGACCAGGCCTTCGGCGGCGACGCGGCCCGCCTTCTTGGCGGCGGCGGCAAGGCCCTTGGTGCGCAGCCAGTCGATCGACGCTTCGATATCGCCGTTGTTTTCGGCGAGCGCCTTTTTACAGTCCATCATGCCTGCGCCGGTGCGATCGCGCAGTTCCTTGACGAGGGCGGCCGTGATTTCAGCCATCGGATATTCCTTTCATAAGGGGCAGGCGCTGGGTGGCCTGCGATCCGCCGCGCGCATGGCGGCGGGATAAGTCAAAAGGATGACAGGGACGGCGCCGGATCGATGCCGCGCCGCCCCGTCATTCAGACGCGCTTATGCGTCGCTCTGACGTTCGGTTTCGGCTGCCGCTTCGGCGGGAACCTGTTCGTCTTCGGTTACCGGAGCGGCTTCTTCGACCAGCGCCGGTTCGGCAACAGGTTCGACCGCCGCGCCCAGATCTTCGCCACGATCGGCGCGGGCCTGCTGGCCGCCCCGCGTTGCCGCCTGGGCAACCGCATCGCAGTAAAGACGAATGGCGCGCGCGGCGTCGTCGTTCGCGGGAACCGGGAAGGCGATGCCGTCAGGCGAGACGTTCGAATCGAGAATCGCGACGACGGGGATACCAAGAACATTGGCTTCCTTGATCGCCAGCTCTTCCTTGTTCGCGTCGATCACGAACATCACGTCCGGAATGCCACCCATGTCGCGGATGCCGCCAAGGCTCATTTCGAGCTTGTCGCGTTCGCGGGTGCGGTTGAGCACTTCCTTCTTGGTGAGGCCCGAGGTGTCGCCCGAAAGCTGTTCCTCAAGCGTCTTGAGACGCTTGATCGAGTTCGAAATCGTCTTCCAGTTGGTGAGCATGCCGCCCAGCCAGCGGTGATTGACGAAATGCTGACCCGAAGCGCGGGCCGCATCGGCGATCGGGCCCTGCGCCTGGCGCTTGGTGCCGACGAAAAGCACCTTGCCGCCGGCGGCCGAGGTCGAAGCGATGAAGTCCAGCGCGCGCGCAAAGAGCGGTACGGTCTGCGACAGGTCGAGGATGTGGATGCCGTTGCGCGCGCCGAAGATATACGGCTTCATGCGCGGGTTCCAGCGGTGGGTCTGGTGGCCGAAGTGGGCTCCAGCCTCGATAAGATTCTGCATCGTGACGACGGGTGCCGCCATGGTCTTTCTCCTTCCGGTTGGTCCTCTGGAAAGCAAGAACCGGGGGTCGCAAGCGACGGATCCCGGCACCGGTTTATGTGCGCCTTCCATGTGGAATGCGCGGGCCGTTAGCGGGCGCCGCCGCCAAAAGCAAGCGGTTTGCGCCTGATTTCTTCGTCGGCGAGGCCCGGCGCGCTGTTCCACTTGCCGAAAAAGCGACTCCGTTCGTCGCAAATCAATTGAGAACAAAACAGGAACATGGAACAAAGCTTCGAAGAAATAGTCGCTGAAACGCGGGTTTCAGAGAAGCCGAAAGGACAAGGTCATGGTTCAGGTCGCAGCTGCTCTCCTCTTCGCCCTCGCCGCCGGGCTGGGCGTAACGGTCATTCTCGCGATGCTCCGAAATAACGAGAATGCGATCCTGTCGGCGCTGCTGGGCGAAGGCGCCTTCCCCGACGCGGCCTCCACCCGGGCCGGACCGCCGCCGCGGCGGATGACGCTGCGCCGCGCGGATGGACGGCGTCCTGTCCTGCGCGCTGCTGGTCCCTCGCTTCAGGCGCAGCTGGTCGTCAGCCGCGCCGCCTGACCTTCGCGTAGCTGGCGAGGCCGAACGGAAGCGTCGCTGCATAGATTGCGGAAATCGCAAGCAGTGTGAGCCACGGCGCCGTCACCAGCGCGGTGCCAAGCAATCCCACGCCGGCCAGCGCGAAAAGGCGCCATGATCGACGCAAACGGATCGACGCCCAACTATAGGTCGGGAGCGCCGAGATCATCAGCATCGCGATCGCGAGAGCCCACGGCATCACGAAAAACCATTGGCGGAACAGATCGTCGCCGGTGACGAGCCACAGATAAACCGGGACAAAAGCCAATCCCGCCCCGGCCGGCGCCGGAATGCCCGTATTGAATCCGGCCGATTTATGCGGCTGAAAATCTGCATCCATCCTCGAATTGAAGCGTGCGAGACGCAGCGCGCAGCACACCGCAAGCGCGAGCGCGGCGGTCCAGCCGAATTTCGGCGCTTCTTCCAGCGACCAGAGAAACAGGATCATCGCCGGCGCAACACCGAACGCGATCACGTCCGACAACGAATCCAGTTCGGCACCAAATTTGCTCTGCGCGCGCAGCAGCCGCGCGATGCGTCCGTCCATGCCGTCGAGCACCCCGGCAAAGATGACCGCGGCAAGCGCCTTTTCCCATTCCTCGCCGATTGCAAAACGAACGCCGGTCAGGCCGAAACAGAGCGCGAGGGCGGTGATTGCGTTCGGCGCAAAAGCGCGCAGGCTGAGCCCGCCGATGCGGCGCCCGGCGGTGTGGGCGGGAGACTGGTCCGCGTCCGCCACCTTATTGCCCGACGCCTTCGATCGTCCCGGCGGTGCCGATCCGCGCAACGATCGTCTCGCCCGCCAGCGTGCGCTGGCCGAGCAGCACCTGCGGCGTGGTGCCCGCGGGCAGATAGACATCGACGCGGCTGCCAAAACGGATCAGGCCGACGCGCTGTCCCGTCGCGAGTTCACTTCCTGTCGACACGAACGGCATGATGCGCCGCGCGACGAGGCCCGCAATCTGGGTAAAGCCAATGCGCACCCCGTCGGCGCGCTCGACGACGAAATGCTGGCGCTCATTCTCTTCGCTGGCCTTGTCGAGGTCGGCGTTCACGAACTTGCCGGGAATATAGACGAGTTTGCGCAGCGTACCCGCAACCGGCGTGCGGTTAATGTGTACGTCAAAGACACTCATGAAAATCGAAACCCGCAACATCGGCGCGCTTCCCAGCCCGTCGGGCCCGGCAATTTCGGGCGGTGGCGGAACTTCGGCGATCTGGGTGACCAAACCGTCAGCGGGCGCGACAATCATCTCGCCGCCCACCGGCGTCACGCGAACCGGATCGCGGAAAAAAGTTCCGATCCAGATCGTCACACCGAGCATAAGCCAGCCAAGGATTTCCCATCCCAATAGCCAGAAGCAAAGGGTTACGATGCCGGCGATCAGCAGGAACTTACGGCCCTCGGGATGGATCGAGGGCCATTGCCATTTGATGCCGCCGCCGGGCCGGTTCGAGGATATGATGTTCGACATGGCCGTTCTTCTAGGGGGGAGCGTCCGTAGTGACAATGGATAAGGCACCGACATCGTTGCTTACAGCCGCCATACCCTGCGTGCGTTGCGGCGGTTGATCAATCGCCCTGCTTTGCCTAAGGCCCGCTGCAACTCCGACTCCCCAAGGATAAAGGCTGAAGCGCATGGGCAAGATCAAGGTAGCCAACCCGGTCGTCGAACTCGACGGCGACGAAATGACCCGGATCATCTGGCAATGGATCCGCGAACGACTGATCCTGCCCTATCTCGACATCGACCTCCATTATTACGACCTCGGCATCGAGGAACGCGACCGTACCGACGACAAGATCACTGTCGAGGCGGCGAACGCGATCAAGAAATATGGCGTCGGCGTCAAATGCGCGACGATCACCCCCGACGAAGCCCGCGTCGAGGAGTTCGGCCTCAAGAAGATGTGGAAGTCGCCGAATGGCACGATCCGCAACATTCTGGGCGGCGTCGTGTTTCGCGAGCCGATCGTGATGAAGAATGTGCCCCGCCTCGTCCCCGGCTGGACCGACCCGATCGTCGTCGGCCGCCACGCATTCGGTGATCAGTATAAGGCGACCGACTTCCGCGTCCCCGGCCCCGGCAAGCTGCGCCTTGTATTCGAAGGCGAGGACGGCACGCTGATCGACGAGGAGGTGTTCCAGTTCCCCTCGTCAGGCGTCGCGATGGGCATGTACAACCTCGACGATTCGATCCGCGACTTCGCGCGCGCCAGCCTGAATTACGGCCTCGCGCGCGAATGGCCCGTGTATCTGTCGACGAAGAACACGATTCTCAAAGCCTATGACGGCCGCTTCAAGGACATCTTTGAAGAAGTGTTCCAGGCAGAATTCAAGACGCAATTCGACGCGCTTGGCATCGTCTACGAACACCGCCTTATCGACGACATGGTTGCCTCGGCGCTCAAATGGTCGGGCAAATTCGTCTGGGCGTGCAAGAATTACGACGGCGACGTTCAATCGGACACGGTGGCGCAGGGCTTCGGCTCGCTTGGGCTGATGACCAGCGTGCTGATGACCCCCGACGGCCAGACGGTCGAATCCGAAGCCGCGCACGGCACCGTCACGCGCCATTACCGTATGCATCAGCAGGGCAAGGCGACGTCGACCAATCCGATCGCTTCGATCTTTGCCTGGACCGGAGGGCTGAAGCATCGCGGCAAACTCGACGACAATGCGGCGCTGGTCAAATTCGCTGACGATCTGGAAAAGGTCTGCGTCGCGACGGTCGAAAGCGGCAAGATGACGAAGGATTTGGCGCTGCTGATCGGGCCCGATCAGAATTGGCTGACCACTGAGGGCTTTTTCGAGGCTATCGTCGAAAATCTGGATCAGAAGATGGGTGCTTAAGTAAGCGATTTACTTGAGATAGCCATCTAGCCAATCGGGGCCGGCCTGCATAAGGTCGGCCCTTATGGTATCGGAAACAGAAACCTCGGCCATCGGCAACGCGCTGGTGGTGCTCGGCGCGGCGGGCATTGTGATCCCCGCCTTCGCACGCTTTCGCCTGCCACCGGTCATCGGCTTCATCCTCGTGGGGATGCTCGTGGGGCCATCGGGGCTGGGCGCCCTTGCCGCTGACTATCCGTGGCTGCGACACGTCACGATCGGATCGACCGGGGACATTGCCCTGTTCGCCGAATTTGGTATCATTCTGCTGCTTTTCTCGATAGGGCTCGAGCTGTCGTTCCGCCGCCTGTGGCAGTTGAGGAAACTGGTGTTCGGCATTGGTGCCGCCGAACTGCTGTTCGGCGGTGCGATCCTTGGCGGCGCGTTGATGCTGTTCACCGATTATGCGACGCCTGCCGCTTTCGGCCTCGGCATCGCGCTGGCGCTGTCATCGACGGCGCTGGTGCTGCCGATCGCCGGTACCAAGTCGGCAGTGGGTCGCGCGTCCTTTTCGATGCTGCTGTTCGAAGATCTGGCGATCGTGCCGATCATCTTCATCCTTGGCGCCTTTGCGCCGAACCCGGCCGGCGACAGCACAGAATTGATGATCGCGACGCTGTGGCAGGGCGCCGCAGTAATCGCGGCGCTGGCAATCGGCGGCTGGTTCCTGCTTCCGCGCATCTTCGCTCAGGCCGCGCGCGCCAAAGATCCCGAACTCTTCCTCGCTGCCAGCCTGCTGGTGGTGATCGTCGCGGCGTTGGCAACGGCAGCGGTGGGCCTGTCGCCGATCGTCGGCGCTCTGCTGGCGGGCCTGATGATCGCAGAAACCGAATATCATGGCGAGGTCGAAGCGATCACCGCGCCGTTCAAGGGCCTCGCACTCGGCGTCTTCCTGATCAGCGTCGGTATGGGGCTGAACCTGCGAAAGATCGCCGATCAATGGCCCGAACTGATCCTGGCGGTCGTCGGCGTGATCGTGATCAAGGCGATCGTCACCGCTGCACTGCTGCGCTTTTCGGGGTTCGCGCGTCGCGGCACCGCTGCCGAGGTTGGTCTGCTGATGGCCAGCCCGTCCGAAACCACCTTGATCGTACTGGCCACAGCGCTGCAGGCACAGCTCATCAGCAGCGACACCGCCGAATTCTGGCAGCTCGTCACGGCGATCGGTCTGACGATCACCCCGCTGCTCGCGCGGGTCGGCCACGATATGGCACGGCGAATCGAGATGCGCAGCGGCGACGCTCAAGAGGAAGAAACGCCCGAAGACCGGACTATCATTGTTGGTTTCGGACGTGTCGGCCATACCGTCGCCGAACTGCTGCGCGAACACGGCCGGCCTTACGTCGCGGTCGATGCCGACATCGACACTGTGGCGTCCGCGCGGCGCGACGGCTTCCTTGTACATTTTGCTGACGTGGCGCGACCGGGCAGTCTCGACAAGCTGGGGATCGAAAATGCCCGGGCGATCGTGCTGACGATGGACGATCCGGTCCAGCAGCTGCGGATGACCAAGCAGCTGCGAAAGAAATTCCCCGATCTGCCGATCATCAGCCGCGCGCGCGACGCCGACCACGCCGCCGCACTCTATCAGGCAGGCGCGAGCGACGCGGTGCCCGAAACCCTCGAAAGCTCGCTGCAACTTGCCGAAGCCGTGCTGATCGATCTGGGCGTCGCAATGGGGCCGGTCATCGCGTCGATCCACGACGTTCGGGCCCGGATGCGCCACGACATCAAGACCAAGGGCAAGCTGGAACAAGAGCCGCGCATTCGCAAACTGCGATCGATCGTGCGGACGCCAGGCGGCGACGCAAGCTGACTTTACGACACACGCGGTCTTAGCGTCCCCCCACCACCGACACCGGCGCGCTGTTCAGTGCCGACGCATCGGCCAGCGTCATGCCATTGGGCAGAATCGCCAGCGACCATTGGCGATCGGGCGTCAGATATTGGCGAGCGAGCCGCTGCACATCGGCCGCGGTCACGGTCGAGATGTCGTCCTGGATCGAGAGCGCGGCCGCGGTGACGCGCGGATCGCGTGTCGCCCCTTCGAGCAGGAACATCCAATAGACGTTGCCCGTCGATGCGCGCGCGACCTGTTCGCGGATCGGGCCAGCATTGCGCGCCAGCTCGTCGGCGCTCACCGGCTGCGCGACAAGGTCGGCGGCGATGTCCCGCGCGATGCCGTAAAAGCGGTCGATGTCCTTTGGCGCGAGCAAGCTGCCGACGAGCAGGTAGCCGCCGCTGTCGAAGCCCGTGGGCCAGTGGCTGTCGACGACGGGGCCGTAGCTGGCGCCCTGTTCCGCACGTAGTCGATCGAACAGGCGGTCGTTGAAGATCGCTGCCAACACGTCGAGCGCGCGCGCGTCGCGCGGATTTGCAAGGCCCCCGCCGGTCGGCCAGGCGGTCATCGCCGCCGCCTGACCGCGCTCGCCGCGATGATAGGCGATTTCGGGTTCGGGCGACGGACGCGCAAAATCGACACGCTGGCCGCCGGGGGGCGCGAGCGTCGTGCGCGGTGGGAGGGCGCCCAGCGTTTCGGTCAGGATTTTCCGGTAATCGACCGATTCAAGGTCGCCGAAAATCTGCACCTCGACTGGCCCGCTGGCAAGCCGCGGTTCCCAGAAGGCGCGGAAAGCCGCGGGCGTCAACGCCTCAATCGCCGCCTTGTCGGGCGCCGCCCAGCGCGCGTCATTGCCCGTCAGCCAGCCGCGCAGATGGCGGTCGAGCACTGCATTGGGGGTCGCATCGTTGAGCTCATATCCCGTCAGATAGCCGATCCGCAGCCGCTCGACGGGCGCCGCGTCCCAGCGCGGCAGCGCAAGTTTGGCCGCCATCAGCCGGAGCTGGTCCGCAAGATCGGTGGGGCGACTTTCGGCCGAAAGCTCGAAGGCGTCGTCGTCGATCGCGAAATTCATCTGGATCTGCCGCCCATTGGTCAGCTGGTCGATCGCATTCTGTCCCCACGGACCGATGCCGCTCGCGACGAGCGCATAGTCACCGGTCCACAAGAGGTTCGGCGCATCGGCCGCGACACTGCGGTTCCCGGTGCCGAAACGCAGATTGACGCGCACCTTGCCCGGTTCAACCTTGTTGTTCGAGACGAGCGCGGTAACACCGTTCGACAGCTCGATCCGCTCGGCACGCAGCCCCGGCAGCGGCGCCGCCGCGACGATCGTGCCGGGCTTGCCGAGCGAAGGCAGCTGCTTGAAATCGGCGTCGACCGCCGCGAGCCGCTCGTCGCGCGCGGCGACCGGCGCCTTGAGCGCGGCGAGCACCGCCGCGTTTCCACCCGCCGACGTTGGCGTCGTCAGCACGACGCGCGTGACCGGTGCAGAGAAGATGGCGCGGCTGATCTCCATCATCACCTGCGGCGTGGCCGAAGCGCGGATCGCCTTGAACATATCGACCTGTCCCTGCGGGCTGGTCACGACCTCGTGGATGTCAACCGCGCGCACCATGTCGTCGGCGAGCCGTGCGCCGGGTTCGTTGCGCGCATTTTCCAGCTCTTTCACCAGAAAAGCCTCGATCTCGTTCGCTTCGCGGTCGATGTCCGCCTGCGACGGCGGCTTGCTCACGGCGTCGGCGATCACGCCGCGCACATCGGCGAGCGCGGCCTTCCAGTCGCTCAGGGGAACGATCGACGTCGCCGTGACGTCGGCGCTG
Organism: Sphingopyxis sp. TUF1; assembly: GCF_036687315.1. Classification (NCBI taxonomy): domain Bacteria; kingdom Pseudomonadati; phylum Pseudomonadota; class Alphaproteobacteria; order Sphingomonadales; family Sphingopyxidaceae; genus Sphingopyxis; species Sphingopyxis kveilinensis. The sequence goes on along the minus strand of NZ_CP144683.1, from coordinate 2,693,079 downwards.
CGGCTGACATATTGCTGTTCGACGGTCGCGACGAGATAGCTGCCGCCCGCGCGCGCGCGGTTTTCGAGCCGGCGGTTGACGAGCGCTTGGGCGATAAATTCCAGGTACAGCCGCCGCGTATTTTCGACCGTGTCGATGCGCTTTTTCCACGGCCGAACCATGGCGAGCGTCAGCGCGAGCGGCTGGTTCGGTTCGACAATCTCGCGCGCGGCTGGCGCCTTTGGATCGGGCTTGCCAAAGTCGGGATCGGCGGGATTGGGGCCCTCGGCTTTCCAGTCGCCATAATATTTGGCGATGAGCTGCGCAAACGTCGCGGGATCGCCATCGCCTACGATTACGACCACGGCGCGTTCCGGCCGATACCAGCGTGTATGAAAGGCGCCGACCGACGTCGCGCTCGCCTTGCCGAGCGAGGCTGTGGTGCCGATCGGCGAGCGGTCGCCGAGCAGTTGCCGGGCGAATAGATGCGCATTGGTTGCGTCGGCGATGCGTTTCTGCGGCCCGTCGGATTCGCGCAGCTCGGCCGTCACAACGCCGCGTTCGGCCGCAACCGCCAGTTCCGAGATTCGCGGTTCGCGCACCATACCGGCGAGCAACTTCATGCTTTCGTCGAGGTTCGCGGGCGTCACGCTGGGCAGGTCGAGTTGGTAGACCGTCTGCGTCGGCGTCGTCTGAGCATTGGAGTCGCTGCCGAAGGTTACGCCGAAACGTTGCCAGATGCGCTTCGCCTCGCCGTCGGGAATATGTTCGGACCCGCGGAAGGTCAGATGTTCGAGCAAATGCGCGTAGCCGCGTTCTTCCTCGGTTTCGAACATCGAGCCGACATCCATTCGCACGCGGATCGATACCTGCCCCGGAGGCACGCCATTATTGCGCACCGCATAACGCACGCCATTAGGGAGGACGCCGAACTGCCACGCGGTATCGCGCGGAATATCGCTGCCGACATAAAGCCAGTCGCTGTTCTTCGCCTGGCCCTGCGCATCGACCGGTGTCCCCGCTTGTCCGCTCGCGGTGAGCGGCGTCAGCAGCAGCGCAGCGACGGCACCGGTGAGCAGGGAACGGGCAAAATGAAGCGGCTGGCGCGCGGAGAGCAAGGACATTTCTCCATCTTATCGCCTTCGAACCTTGCTGGCCACTGAACTGTCGCTTGTCGGCAGCGAAGCGAGGGATTAGCCAGGGCCCATGACCGGCTTGACCGAAGATCCGCCCCCTGCCCCGCTCGCCGCGCTGGTTCAAATGACCAGCGGTATCGATCCCGCGGCAAATCTGGCGGTGATCGACCGCGCGATGGCCGAAGCGGCCGCACATGGCGCGGCGATGGTCTTCCTGCCCGAAATGTCGCTTTTGCTCGACCGCGATCGCGCGCGGTCGGCTACGCACATCGCGGCCGAAGCACAAAGCCCGTGGCCGCAGCAGCTGCAGGAGATGGCGCAACGTCACGGCTTATGGCTGCACACGGGCTCGATGCCGCTGCTGGCCGACGATGGCGAACGGCGCGTCAACCGCAGCCATGTCATCGCCGCCGACGGCAGCATCCGTGCGCGGTACGACAAGATTCATATGTTTGACGTGCAGTTGCCATCGGGAGAGAACTGGCAGGAATCGGCGGCCTACGCCGGAGGCGACGCCTTGAGCGTCGTCGAGACTCCGCTCGGGACGCTGGGGCTCAGCATCTGTTACGATCTGCGCTTTCCCGAACTCTATCGCGCGCTGGTTGACAGGGGCGCGACGCTGATCGCGGTCCCCGCTGCCTTCACCGTTCCGACGGGCGAGGCGCATTGGCACGTTCTGCTGCGCGCGCGCGCGATCGAAACGGGATGCCATATCGTCGCCGCGGCGCAGTGCGGCCAGCACGCCGACGGCCGCGCGACCTACGGCCACAGTCTCGCGGTCGATCCTTGGGGCGCGGTCTTGGCCGATGCCGCACGGACGGATGAAGCGAACGAGAAGGGTTATGCGCTGACGATCGTACCGATCGAGGCCGCCGCGGTCGAAAAGGCGCGGACGGCGGTTCCGCTGAGCCGGTCGCGCGCGATCCGCCGCATCGACCTTTAGGCAAACGCGTCAAACCTTTTCGCTGCGGCGCCAAAAGAAAGAACGGCCCTTCGACAAGCTCAGGGCGAACGGTTCATATTTAAGGCTTGCCGATCTGGGACAGGACCGATTGGCCGAGACGCTGCATTTTTATCTCGTCATCGGGGCGAAGGCCGGGATGACCGGTAGGCAGGAATCACATTTCAGCCAGAATCGGCGACGTTCTAAAGTCCGCCCACGAAGTGGGTTTGAGCCCGCCGGCTTCGCATCGTCATTGCGAGGAGCGGAGCGACGAAGCAATCTGCAGCCACCGTACTAACGCAGCGAAAGCTGGGGATTACTTCGCTGCGCTCGCAATGACGCCTACCGCCGCGAACGATTATCCGCGAATGCACAAAGGGCCCCGAGCGATGCTCGGAGCCCTTTGGTATCTTTAGCGATCAGCCGATCTTACGGGCTGGTCGGTTCATCGTCGTCGTTGTCCGACGCGATGATGATGCCGCCGATGACAGCTGCGAGAGCGAGGACCGCGATGATCCAGCTCGTGCTGCCTTCGAGTTCGCTCTGACCGTCAACCGCCGAAGCAGCGCGTGCCGCCGGAGCAGCCGATGCCGCGACAGGCGCCGCAATCATCGAGGTGGCTGCGAGGGAGATCGCAGCTTTCTTAAGCAGGTTCATCTTTTTCTCCGTCCACTGGATACTATTGTCGAATCACACCGCGGCACTTCCCCGGTCTGCTTCTGCCCGGCCTTTCTAAGCACAGGCTTCAGCAATTGCAACGACGTTTTGCCCTACATCCTGAAATCTTAGTAAATTCTAAATAAGCGATAGATTGTTTTCGGGTCGATCATCCACGCCGCACCCTGTCGAACGGCTCGCTGGTCACGGGATAGCCGAGATGCGGGGGGATGCAGAGGTGCGAGCGGCCATTGCGATCTTCGATCCATGGCGTAATGAGTTCGACCGGATAGTCGCGCGAATGCGCAGAAAAACCGGGGAAGTCCGGCACTTGTGCGAGGCGCTCCAGATTCCGGCGCGTTGGAAATATCACTGATGCCTCGCCGCGGTCGGCCATCGCCAGCGTCGCCGCGGCGCTCGCCCAGAAAATATGGCTGTGCTCGGCCTCTTCGACGGTGAGTTCGTGGCTGTGCGGCGGCGCGGCGACGGCATAAAAGCGCGTGTCGAAGGTTCGTGCCTCTTTGAAATTGGGACACCATCGCGCGAAAGGAACGAGCGATTCCAATGCGATTCGCTCGTCGCGCGTCGCCAATATGTCCGACAGCAGCGTTCCGCCCAGCAATGCACGCCGCACGTCGGCGACGTCGCGTTCGACAAGGCCGGGCCACCCGACCGCCAGCCCGGTTTCCTCCAGCGTTTCGCGCAGCGCTGCAACGCGTGCGGCCCCGTCCGCGGGATCAATATCCGGCGCGTGGCGGCGCGCAACTTCGTGATCGTCGGGATCGACCCGGCCACCGGGAAAGACGACTGCACCGGCAGCGAAAGCCATGTTCGCCGACCGCTTGACCATCAATATCTCGTCGGCGCCGCCGCTGTCCGACGGCCGCATGATGACCAGCGTCGCGGCGGGAATGGCGCCATCGGGCAGGCGCGCCTCGGGCACGGATGGCATAATGTCATCGCTCATGACTTTGGCGATAACCCCGCCGCTCGGCCTTGTCATCCCGCCATTGCGGGCGCGCGTGCGAGGGTGCAAGATGCCGTCCGGTGCCAAACGGTTAGGCGGGGAGCAGGCCATTGGGAATCGTCGAGATTTTAGGGGTCGCAGGCAGCCTGAGTCTGCTCGCCGGCTGGCGGCTTTACCTCACCATATTGGCGACCGGAGTGGCGATGCATTTCGGCTGGTTGCCGCTCCCCGAACATCTGGCGGCGCTCCAGGTGCTCGCAAACCCGTGGGTGCTCGGCGTTGCTGCGGTCGGCACGATCGCCGAATTCCTGGCTGACAAAGTCGCCTGGGTCGATTCGGTGTGGGACGCGGTCCACAGCGTTATCCGTCCGCTGGGCGGCGCACTGCTCGCGCTGGCGCTCGTCGATACGTCGGACCCGGCGTGGCAGGTGGTCGCCTTCCTGCTCGGCGGCGGGGGCGCGCTACTGAGCCATGGCGCGAAGGCGACGACGCGCGCGGTCGTCAATGTCAGCCCCGAACCCGTCAGCAACGCGGTGGTATCGACGGGGGAAGATGTCGCGACCGGCGGTCTGCTCGCGCTCGCAATTGCGTTTCCGCCGCTCGCGATCGTTATCGCGGTCCTGCTTGCGGTCGCTGCGGTGGTGGTCATTATTGCGCTGCGCCGCCTGCTCCGCAACATCAAGACGACGCTCAAGAAAGCGCTGGGCGACGCGCCGTCGTTGGACGCTTAGCCGGGGAGCAGCGCCTTCAGCGGCGTTTCAGTATCGGCAAGCTGCTCGGGCGTCGCGCGAAGCCCGGCGGTGACGATCATCCGGCCCTGCACATAATCCTTCGTCGCATTGACGCAATCGATGGCGATGACCTTCCCCGCCTTGAGATAGACGACCGAAAAGCTTCGGCTGGCGGGATCGCCGCGCAGCACCGCCTGATCGTGCCCAGTCGAAAGGCCCGCTGTCTGGAGCTTCAGATCATATTGGTTCGACCAGAACCACGGGATCGCCTGATACGGCACTTCGTCGCCGACGATGTGCTTGGCGACGACATTCGCCTGATCATTGGCGTTCTGCACCGATTCAAGGCGGATTACCGCGCCTTCGGCAAAATCATTCGCGTGCGCGGCGCAGTCGCCGATCGCAAAGATGTCGGGCAGGCTCGTTTTGCAGAAACGATCGACGAGCACACCGTTGCCGTCCGCCGCGCCCGCGGCGATCAACGGTTCGACCGCCGGCACGATGCCTATGCCGACGATGACGAGGTCGGCGGGGATCACTTCGCCGTCCGCCAGCCGCACCCCGGTGACGCGGGTGTCGCCTTCGATCGCGTCGACGCACACGCCGAGGCGCAGATCGACGCCATGATCGCGATGCTCCTTTTCGAAAAAGCGCGAGAGCTCGGTCCCTGCGACGCGCGCCAGCACGCGGTCAAGCGCCTCCAGCAACACGACTTTCTTGCCCGCCTTGCGGAGCACCGCGGCCGCCTCGAGCCCGATATAGCCGCCGCCGATGACAACGATCTGATCGGCAGTCAGCGACGCCGCCTTCATCGCATCGGCGTCGGCGCGCGTTCGCACGCCCTGCACGCCGGGCAGGTCGCCGCCCGCGATGGGGAGCATCCGCGGGCTGCCGCCGGTTGCCCAGACGAGCTTGCCATATCCGATTGCCTGCCCCGCGGCGGTGGAGACGCTGTGCGCGGCAGGATCGACCGAAACGACGCGCTGGCCGAGCAGCATCGTCACCTCGCGCTCGTCCCAATATTTGGCGGGGCGCAGCAGGATGCGCTCGAACTCCTTCTCGCCTGCGAAATATTCCTTCGACAGCGGCGGGCGTTCGTAGGGAAGCTCGGGTTCGTCGCCGATAATCGCGATGCTGCCGTCGAACTTCTGGGTGCGCAGCGCCACCGCCACCTGGGCCCCGCCATGCCCGGCACCAACGATCACCACGTCGAACTGCATTGCGCTTTTCTCCCGCACTTCGTCAGCGCGGCCGTTGCATGCGCGGCGTCGCAGGGCAAGTCGCCCTCGCCTCCTTCTTGCGAAAGAAAAAGTTGAAAACGGTCAGCCGGCGAGACGGAGCGGCAGATCGACGGCGGCGACATCGGATCGCAAAACCGCCACCCCCTCGTCCAGCTTGGCGGCGATAACGGCAGCCTGCGCAGCGTTCAGCCCGGCGACGACAATCTCGATGCGCATATGCGTCGGCAACAGGCGCATCGTCGTTGCGGCCGGGATCAGCGCGCGCTGCGCGAAAAAATTGACGACGCGCGGCAGCGATTGTGCGTCGGGAATCGCGTCGATTTCAAAGCGGTGCATCAGGCGGCCGCACGCTGCGCGCCCGCGATCACTTCTTCGGCCATTTCGTCGGCGACGAACGCGGGCGAGCGCCGTTCCCGCGCCGCGCGTTCGAGCAGCGCGCCGACCCGCGGGCCGATTTCGGCGACGCGCAGTTCGACGTCGCGGACGTCCTCGCCCAGATATTCCGCCGACACGTTGATGATGCCGCCCGCGTTGACGACATAGTCGGGCGCATAGACGATCCCGCGATCGAGCAGCAGCGCGGCAACGTCGGGGCTGGCAAGCTGGTTGTTCGCCGCGCCGCAGACGAGCTTTGCCTTCATGCCCGCGACCGTGTGACGGTCGAGTACGCCGCCGAGCGCACAGGGCGCGAAGATGTCGGCTTCCACTGTGGCGATTTCGGACACGTCGACAACTTCTGCGCCTAGCACGGCTTTCAAACGGTCGCGGCGTACCGGATTGACATCGGCGATCATCAGCCGCGCACCGGCATCGGCCAGACGGCGACACAGGTCGGCGCCGACATTGCCCGTGCCCTGCACCGCGACGGTCAGGCCGTCGAGCCCCCGGCCCAGCGCAAACTCGGCCGCGACCGCCATCGCATCGAACACGCCCTTGGCAGTCCATGGTGACGGATCTCCGCCCGCACGCCCCTCGGTCGAGGGCAGGCCGGCGACGTGGCGCGACGTTTGCGCGACTTCCTGCATGTCCTCGACATTCGTCCCGACGTCTTCGGCAGTGACGTAAATCCCGCCCAGTTCCTCGACCGCGCGGCCGAAGGCACGGAACAGCGCCACGCGGTCCCATTCACCCTCGGGCCGCCGCAGCACCGCCTTCGCGCCGCCGAGCGGCAGTCCGGCAAGCGCGTTCTTGTAGCTCATCCCCTCGGCGAGCCGCACCGCGTCGGCGAGCGCGTGGCTGGCGTCGGGGTAAGACCACAGGCGACAGCCACCCGCCCCCGGCCCAAGCGCGGTCGAGTGAATCGCGATGAATCCGTCGAGGCCGGCTTCGAGATCATAGAGGCGCACGCATTCGAGCGGCGGGGCCAGGCGGGCAAGACGGACGACCATGAAAACTCTCCTTGAATGGCGCGGTGCTTATTGCACCACCCGGCGGGGCGTTCTTGATCGCAATTTCATTGAGTGACAGATCTAGAGGATAGAATTTTCGTTCATTGACTGATATGCGAAATCAATGACCGACCTTGATCCATTTGAGATAAAGATTCTCCGCGAATTGCAACGCGACGCGAATCAGACGACGGCCGAAATCGCCGAGCGCGTCGGCCTGTCCGTGTCGCCCTGCTGGCGCCGCATCGACCGGCTCGAGCGCGAGGGTTTCATCCGGAAGCGCGTCGCGATCGTCGATCGCCGCAAGGTCGGGCTCAACGCGCATGTCTTTGCGCAGGTAAAGCTCAACGCCCACGGCCGCGCCAACCTCGACGAGTTCAGCGCCACGATCCAGGGCTTTCCCGAGGTTCTCGATGCCTATGTGCTGATGGGCACAACCGATTTCATGCTGCGCATCGTCGCGCGCGACATCGATGCCTATGAACGGTTTTTCTTCGATCAGCTGAGCAAGCTGCCCGGCGTCCAGGAAATCAACTCGACCGTTGCACTGTCCGAGATCAAGGCGACAACCGAACTGCCGCTGGGCTTCGAATGACCGCTCGCCCGAAACATGCGCAAAACATCTCGACGATCGGCGCGGCGGCCCTGTTGCTATTGTCGGTCGCAGGCTGCGCGCTCGACGCCAAACCGCCGCGCAACTTCGAAGAATGCCTGGCGCGCGGCAATCCCGCGATGCTCAGCTATCCGCGGCGGTGCCACGATCCCGGCAGTGGCACCACGTTTACCGAAGCCGCAGAGCCCGCGGATACGCTTCCAAATAATGGCTCGATCGACTGACGCGCGAAGAGCGGTTTGCTTCAGCGGTTCGGGATCGGCCCTGTAGCGAGGGCTGATCGCGGCATACTTTGGTCCGCTAGAAGGCTTGGCGATAGGCCGTTGCGTCGGGGGGCATCGCGGTGGCACAGTGGCGCGATGCGATCGGCTGACTTTGAGCTTCTGAAATGCCAGACACCGGGCACGCACGCGGTGGTCGCGCGATCGCGGCGCGCGTTCGCCCGGCACATGCACGAGCAGTTCGGCATCGGGGTGATCGAAAGCGGCGGCCAGATGTCACTCAGTGGCCGCGGGCAAATGGAGGCTGGACCCGGCGATGTCATCACCGTCAATCCGGGCGAGGTCCATGATGGCGCGCCCGTCGGCGACGACGGGCGCAGCTGGCGAATCCTTTACTTCGATCCCGCGGTCGTGAACCGGGCGGCCGAAGACATCTGGCCGGCCCGATCCGGCAGCTTCGAACTCGACCACCCGGTGCTGCGCGATCCCCGTGCGGCGAACCTCGCGAGGCGACTCTTCGATACCGCGGTTGTCGCCCAAGGTGCGATGCGGCACGAAGAATTATTGCTTGCGACCGTCGCAGCGCTCGGCGGACAGCACCGCCACGCCGATCGCGGAACGCCCGGGATCGCGATCGCGCGGGCGATGATCGATGAAGATCCGGCGGCGCCGGTCACGCTGGCCGATCTTGCGGCGGCGTCGGGTCTCGGCCGGTTCCAGTTGCTGCGATCCTTCGCCCGGTCGGTCGGTCTGACGCCGCATGCGTATCTCGTGCAACGGCGGGTGGAGACCGCACGCCACCTGATCGTTGAGGGCGCAGCGCTGGCCGACGCCGCCGCTGCGGCCGGCTTCGCCGACCAGAGCCATATGACGCGCGCCTTCGCGCGCCGCTTTGGCCTGACACCCGGCGCCTATACCGCCGCCCGGCGCTGACCCCACCGCAATTTCGTTCAAGACCCGGCCGGGCGATTGCGCCATCCGACTTCCGGTCAATCACCAGGAGGTCATATGGAGCATCAGGTTCGCGATTATGTGCACGGCTATGAGACCGGCGAAAGCGCGCGGCTGGAGGATCAGGCGTCGGCGCTAGCCTCGCTGCTCCACGCCGACACCGTCTATCCGCCGGGCAGCCGCGTCCTCGAAGTGGGCTGCGGGGTCGGTGCGCAGACGGTGCGGCTCGCACAGTCGAGCCCCGGCATCGACCTGACGGCGGTCGATATATCCGAAACGTCGCTGGCGGCGGCCAAAGCGCGCGCCGCGGCAGCGGGGCTGGAGGACGTTCGGTTTATCGCGGCCGACATCTTCGACCTGCCCTTTGCCCGCGCGTCGTTCGATCATATCTTCGTCTGCTTCGTCCTCGAACATCTGGCAGAGCCGCTTGCGGCGCTGCGTCTCTTGCGTTCCCTTTTGCGCGAGGGCGGGACAATCACGGTTGTCGAAGGTGACCACGGAACGACCTGTCTCCACCCTGACAGCGACGCCGCTCACGCCGCGGTTGAGGCGCTGGTGAAGCTTCAGCGCGCTGCGGGCGGTGACCCGAACATCGGCCGCCGCCTCTATCCGTTACTGATCGAAGCAGGGTTCGCGGCAGCCGAAGTTTCGCCGCGATTGGTCTATGCCGACGGCGCACGGTCGGACATGTCCGACCTGTTCACGCGCCGGACCTTCGCCGCGATGATCGCAGGGGTGCGCGAGCCTGCCGTCGACGCCGGCCTTGTCGAGGCGGACCGCTTCGACGCGGGCATCCGCGCCTTGCACCGGGCGGCCGAGCCCGACGGCACCTTCTGCTACACTTTTTTCAAGGCGATCGCGTCCGCGACTTGATCGCGCTCCCCTCACCTATCTCTCCGCAACAAAGGAAATTCCATGTTCTTCCGAATCCTGTCCTGTGCCGCCCTGCTCGCCGTCGCCAGCCCGGCAAGTGCTGAAGCGCCCTCCGCCCCACCAACCGATCCCGAGGCCGTCGTCCGCGCCTATACAGACGCCGCCAATGCCGGCGACATCGACCGTTTCCTCGGACTTTATGACCCCGCCATCCGGAAGTTTCGCTTCCCCGGCCAGATGACGTCGGAGGGGGTCGAGCACAACCGGCGCACATATGAAAAATCCTTTGCCGCCAACCCCGACCTCCATGTCGAAATCGTTGCCCTCATCCGGCTCGGCGACAAGGTCATGGTCCGCGACCGCGTCACCGGACTGGCAAACGGCGGCACCGCCGACGAACTGACCGTCTATCAGGTCGAGGGCGGACGAATTACCAATATCCTCTATGTCGAGCGCATCCCCGGCTAGTCAAATTTTGCTGTTGAAACATTATGTTACCTTTTGGAACGAGGGGGTCATCATAGGGGCATCATGCTCTGTTATGATAGGCGCCGTGCATGGGTCGCACCGCTGCGCGGACGGGGTTGGCAAGATCTGGAGGCTTTGGGTTGGTTAGATCGGCGTTGCGCCCGCAGGGCCCTTTCATCGGTCGAACACACCCATAATTCCGGTTCAGCAGTGCCGCCATCCCCGTCCGCCAGCTTGTGGCCGGATCGATGAGGGGATCGCGGCATGAACAAAGTTTCGCTAGCCCTGACGCTGTTGCTGGCGACGATAACCAGCGGTTGCGGAGGAGATACGCAAGATCCTCCGGCGCCGGCCCCCACGCCGGCACCGTCGCCCACCCCGACGCCGACGCCCACGCCGCCCCCGATCACCCAGCTCAACCTGCCGCGGGTCGGATGGGAGGGGGGCCCTGACTATTATGCGGCTTTTCCCAAGGCTGCTGCCGCAGGCTGGACTGACCCCGGATTTTTCCCGGTCGGGGCGTGGTACATGCGCGCCAACCAGCAATCGGACATCGACACGTATAAATCGCTGGGCTTCAACGCGACTTTCGAGATCGAACATCCGTCGTCGCTGCCGCTTTTCCGGTCGAACGGCATTCATGCGATCCACGGCCATCATGACAGTCCGAACCTGTCGTCGGAGACCGTCGGCTGGCTCCTTCCCGACGAGGCGGATATGTGGGGCGGCGCCGGCGACGCAGCCTGGACAGGAAATTATCCGGGACAGGGCCCGATATGTTCGCCGGCGAATGCGTCGTGCGGCTATACGATCATGCAGACTGCGCTCAACAGCCTGCCCGCGTTCGACGGCCGCCTGATGTTCTCCAATTTCGGCAAGGGCGTGATGTTCTGGCAGAGCGACGAGCAGGCACGGCGGTTCGTCGACGATTATACCAGCGCCTTTTCGGCCGACATATATTGGTACACCGACCTGGATGTGTGCCTCCACGCGCAGGGGCCCGTCCGCATTCCGGGCACGGGTCCGATCAGCGAATATACCGGCCTTCGCAATCTGACCGACGCGGAATGCCGCCGCGCGTCAAACTATGGCGTCACGATGCAGCGGATGCGCGACCTCGACGCCTTCAACGTCGGGCGCCAGCCCATTTATGCCTTCGTCGAGATCGGCCATCCCTTCAACGGACAGGGGCGAACGATCACGCCCGACCAGATGGCGGGCGCCGTCATGAGTTCGTTGATCAACGAGGCGCGCGGCATCATCTATTTCAAGCATAATTTCGGCGGCGCGTGCGTAACCAACGACGCGATCATCGATGGCTGTTCGCCCGCAACCAACGCCCGGCTTGCCGAAATCAACGGGCGGATCAAAACGCTTGCGCCGGTGCTGAATACCCAATCCTATGAATGGCAGTTCAACGCCGCGCTGGACACGATGCTGAAGGTTCAGGGCGGCGCCGTCTATGTCTTTGCGATGATCGGCCCCGCGCCCGCGCCCCTCACTACCCAGCCTTTCACCTTCACCCTGCCGCCGGAGATCGCGCACTACCGAAATGTCGAGGTGATGTTCGAAAACCGGACTCTGACGGCGGCGAACGGCCGGTTCGACGACGCATTCCCCCACGAGTGGACCTATCATGTGTACCGGATCACGCCTTAGCGGCGCCTTGGTCGCAACGCCTGTCACCGAACGGGCGCTTCGCCGCCGCACCTAAAGAGGCGCGGCGCCAAGGCCCGCGGTCATGTGCAATGGCGGCGGCTCTTTATCCGGCCGCCACCTTGTAATGCTTCATATGCGGGATGAAATCCATCTTGCCGATCGCCAAACCGGCGTTGCGGAGCAGCGCATAGGCCATCGTCACATGAAAATAAAAGTTCGGCATGATCCAGTCGCGGATGTCCTCTTCCGACGACATTACGAAACGCACGCCATTGGGTAGCGTCAGGTCGACGACGGCCGCGGCATCGGCCCATTCGGCTTCATCCGCCGCGTCCAGTTGCGAGCGGACCTCGGCAATCCGCTGACGAATCTCGGCGAGCGAGCGATATGAGTCTTCTTCCAGCGGAACAGCTTTCCCCCCAACCTGGTTGAGCGCGAGAAGCACCTGATTGAGCGCGACCCGGAACTGCAGTTCTAGCGGGAACATATCCTCGGTAAGCTTTTCGGCCAGCACGTCGTCGGTCATGCCTGCCTCGATTGCCTTGTCGACAAGGCGATCGAGCGTTCCGAGCATGTTTTGAAAAGTCATTCGAGCATAGCGAGCATATGACATTGTGTGTCCTTTAATAAATTTTGCTGGAAGATTGCATCTGGGACGACGATTGAAGCCAATTAATCACCGCCGAAAACGCTCCGCCTTGCGTCGATTTCGATATCGGGTCCGGGTAGCTTGGCCCGGCGTTGTGCCGCTCCGACGGCGGCCGGATGGGTCAAGCCGCACCATCGCCCGGCGCCTTGATCTGCGGGCCGCCGTGATCGGAAATATAGCATCCCGCACCCCATCGCACCCTGCCCTGCTCGCGCACCAGAACCTCGGAAACGAGGGCGCCTTTCTGGTTGCGATACTGGATGACCAGTGTTCCGACGCCCTCGAAAACGGCGTCGATGGTGAAGTGCAGATCTGGAATGCGCCGAAGCCCCTCGGCCCAATAGTTTCGAAGCGCTGCCTTGCCGTCGATACGGCCAGCTGTGTCGGGAAGCATCGCCGCCGCCAGCGGCGAGGAAAACACGACGTCATCATGGAACAGCGCGAGGACCCGATCGAGATCGTGCGCGTTCCAGGCCGCGCACCATTCGCGGGCGAACTGCCAACCCGTCACCTCCTCGTGTCTCCTGCCAATCCGCTCGTACAGGTCGCTTACGCCTGGACGCTTGCGCGTTATAATGGCGATAACGCACGAAAAGGCCAGTGATGTTCAGCCGCTTGGTTCGACCGTTCGCCGCATTGATCAGTGCAGCGGCGCGCGAAAAGGCCGAGAGATTTCCGGCGTGTGCTATAGACTATTCGCTGATCCGAAAGGCTCGACATGGACCTGCATCTCTGGCTTAGCTTGGCGGCCGCTTCGTTGGTGATGGCGCTGATCCCCGGCCCCGGGGTGGCGAGCATTATCGGCTTCGCGTTCAGCTCGGGCCGTGCCACCGCCCTTGCTTCGGTTGCGGGAATGGCGGTTGGGAACGCGCTTGCGATTTCGGTTTCGCTTGCCGGCGCGGGCGCGGTTCTGGGGGCGTCGGCCACCGCCTTCGCGATTCTAAAATGGGCCGGAGCGCTTTACCTGATCGTGATCGGCCTCATCGCCATCTTAAGAAGCAGCGGCGATGGCGGAGAACGCTCCGCATCACGTCCGATTACGCCGCGCGCGGCATTCATGACGAATATCGCCGTCGGGACTTTTCACCCGAAGACCATCCTGTTCTTCGTGGCTTTCGCCTCTCAGTTCATTCGGCCCGACCAGCCCTATCTGCCCCAGGCCGCGCTCCTTGCCGCGACATTCACCGTGATCGCAGCGACGACCGACACACTCTATGCCTTGACGGCATCCACCGCCTCGGGATTGATCCGACGCGAAGGCGTCAGGAAGTGGTGCCAGCGCGCGGGCGGCGCGGCGGTAATGTCCGCCGGTTTGGCAATGGCGAGCCTGAAGCGTTAAGCGGCGCGCGGCGGCGACCACCCCGCGCCGCGATCGGGGGGCCTGAAACGATCCGTTTTTGCAAAAGCCTGTCCATAACCCCTTAAAATCTACAATATGACGAGGACTCCATGACGTTTGCCGATGAAAAACTTCCCACCCTCGCCGTACTCGATTCCCGCATGGCTTACCGGGAGCAAGGGTCGCGCGAGGCGCCCGTCGCGCTGTTCCTGCACGGCAACCCGACATCGTCCTATATCTGGCGCGACATTCTTCCGCATGTGGCACCGGTCGCGCGTTGCATCGCGCCCGATCTCATCGGCTTCGGACAGTCGGGTAAACCCGACATCGAGTACCGGTTCATCGATCATGTCCGCTACCTCGATGCCTTCCTTGAGGCCGCCGGCATCGATTCCGCCTATATTGTCGCCCAGGACTGGGGCACTGCGCTCGCCTTCCATCTCGCTTCGCGTCGCCCGGAAATGATCCGCGGCCTCGCGTTCATGGAATTCATTCGGCCGTTTCCCGACTGGGACGCATTTCACCAGTCGGACGGGGCGCGCCAGACCTTTCGCATGTTCCGTACGCCGGGTGCGGGCGAGGACGCCATTATCACGCATAATGCCTTCATCGAGCGTGTGTTGCCGGGGTCGATAAAGCGCGAACTCAGCGAGGAGCAAATGAACGTCTATCGCGCGCCGTTCGTGGACGCCAACACGCGCAAGCCGATCTGGCGGCTTCCCAACGAGCTGCCAATCGCAGGCGAGCCGGCCGATGTGGCGGCGATGCTGGAGCAGGCTCATGCCGATCTTGCGGCATCGCATTACCCCAAGCTGCTGTTTGCCGGCGACCCCGGCGCGCTCGTATCGCCAGCCTTTGCGGAGAGTTTTGCCGCGGGACTGCAGAATTGCCGCGTCGTGCAGCTCGGCGCCGGGGCCCATTATCTGCAGGAGGATCATCCGCATACCATCGGACGCGAGGTCGCCGCATTCATCAGCGCCGCCGAAAGCTGAAAAGCGCCGCTACGCGATCACGAGGTGAAGGTCTGTTCAACGACGCTTGCTCCGCACAAATCTTTACAGCGTTGGATTTCCACCGCGCCCGTCAAATTCGGGCGGCGGTGGGCGGCGAATGAGCCTCCCGAAGCGCGACCTTGTGAATCTTTCCAGTCACCGTCTTTGGCAAATCGTCGAGAATTTCGAACATGCGTGGCTGTTTGTAGCCGGTCAGCCGATCCCTACAGAAATCGCGCAATTCATCTTCGGTGGCAGTCGCGCCGGGCTTGAGCGAAACAACCGCTTTCACCGTTTCGCCGCGATAGGCGTCCGGCACGCCGATAACCGCTGCCTCGCGAACGGCAGGATGCGAATAGAGCACATCTTCGACCTCGGTGGGCCAGACCTTGAAGCCGGAGGCGATAATCACGTCCTTTTTACGGTCGACCAGGAATATCCAACCGTCCGCGTTCATAATCGCAATATCGCCCGACTTCAGCCAGCCGTCGTCGGTAAGGACCGCTGCCGTTTCAGCCTCGCGCCGCCAGTAGCCAGCCATGATCTGCGGGCCCCGCATCCAAAGCTCGCCCTCGGCTCCCGGGGGGAGGATGTTACCATCATCGTCGCAGATCAATATCTCGACCCCTGGGATCGGTATACCGATCGACAGGACGCCCCGATCGCCGTCGGCGGGGATCGGCACGCCGAAGGGGGTGAAGACGGTGGGCGCCGTCGTCTCGGTCATGCCATATCCGATGTGCAGCGACACGCCGAGACGGTCATTCACCTCGGCATGGAGCGCCGGCGGCACCGGAGCGCCGCCCGTCGTCACGGCGTCGAAGGATCTGAAATCCTCGGCGGTGACCCCCGGCGCGTTCATCAGTGCGTTATAGGCCGTGATCGCCGCGGTGATGTTCGTCGGACGATGCTGGCGAATGATCGGAAGGATCACATCAGCCTGCATCCGGAACGGCAGGATCAGCGACGCCCCCGAAACCACCGCGGCGCCCAGATGGCACACATAGCCGGTGATGTGAAATAGCGGCGCCGCGGCGAGAATCCGGCTGTCCGCGGTCACCGAAGTCAGGTTGCGATACATCAGGGCGTTCGACACGATGCTCCGATGCCGGATCATCGCACCCCGCGGCGTTCCCGTCGTTCCCGACGTGTACATGATGAGACCCAGATCATCTTCGGACAGCTCGGCAAGTTCGACCTTGCGCGAGCGATTGGCGTCCAGAATGTCGGTCAGCGATTGGTATCCCTCGCCGGACGGCAGCGTGTCTCCCCGGTAATCCTCTGCAGCCGTCAAAACGATTTCGGCATCCGCCGCTGCCTCGTCCAGGCCGCTTCGGATATGGGCAAACTGCGCGGGATCGCCAAGTACGATCTTTGGCGTGCAGTCGGAAAATATCCGCGCGAGCTCGGGACCTCGATAGAGCGGATTGCTGGGCACGGGGATTGCTCCGAGTTTCCACGCCGCAAAGACGGCGATGGCAAAGCCCGGGACATTCTGCAGGACGATCGCGATGCGATCGCCGAATGCCACCCCCCGGTCGGTCATCCAGGCCGCAAGGGCATCGCTCATATCGTCGAGATCTGCCCAACTGATCACCGCATCGAAATAAAATACTCCCGGCCTGTCGGCGCGTTCGGCAACCGTCGCCTTCAGCCAGGCGAGCATCGTCGAAAATTCTCGCGGCGGGATATCCCAGTTCGAAGGATACTGTCTCTCCCATGGCCTGACTGCGTAGAAAGCAGCGGCTGGCGGATCACCGTAAACCGATATGCTCATCGATTTGCCCCTATGCCCAGAAAAGCGCTCAGAAAGTCGAGATGCCGTTCTCGCCATTCAGAGCGCACATTCGTCTCGTTTCCGAATTCCAGAAATGATCCGCTTGCGGCTTCCGGCCAGGCAATGCCGTCCATGTCGCCAGGCAACCCTGCTGCCGCAAACCGTACCCACGCATGCCGGATCGATTTCGCCAGTTGAACGTCGCGAATGTCAGGTGCCACCGTGGCCGCACCGGCGGGCGGGCGGTCCAGATGACCAAAAACATAAGGAATCTCACCGCCGTGATGCGGGCCGTCCGGTGCCCCTGCTCGCCTTTTGCTGAACAGATATCGATAGGTTCTGCGCTGATACTCGCCGAGCCGTCGAGCCAGTTCGCGCGCGCCGAGCTGGAACTGCGTATCGCCGAACAGAGCGGCAATGGCTTGGCGCGACTGAACGTCGCCTGCAGCCGGATAGAGCTGCTTCGCCTCGTCGGCCGCGGCGCCGAAATCCGCATCGATAATGGCGGCCCAATCCCTTCGATCGTCGATCTTCCAGTCGGCGACGAGCCGACTGCCCTCGTCGGCGTTGCTCCCGACGATTGTCGGCACCGACGCTACCTGCCCGTTGGAAAAAGCGACATGCTCATCGGCCGGGATGATCCAGCCATCACGGATCGGCCTCAGGATGCGCGCCGCGGTCAGGCTGCGCTGGGCCGGGACAAGCTTCGTTTCCAGCGCCAGAATCTCCTCGGAAGACCGACCGCGCAAATCAGCAATCCCGCCGAGCCGAACGCCCGCAAGGACGGCCTGATCGAGCCCCGCTAATGGCCGGAAAGCGCCTGCGCTTTGAAGGATCGCCTGGTTGAACAGCCCCTTGGCGAGCGGAGAAACAAGGAGAAGAGCGGCCGCTGCGCCACCCGACGAAACACCGAATATTGTGATGCGGTCGGGATTGCCCCCGAATGCGGCGATATTGTCCCTTATCCAGCGCAGCGCGGCGATCTGGTCGAGCAGTGAGTAATTTCCCGCGCTTCCATGTTCCGATTCAGAAGCGAGATCGGGGTGGGCGAGAAACCCGAAAATCCCGAGGCGAAATCCGACCGATATGCAGATGACGCCATCACGCGCGAAGACCGCCGGATCGGTCCGGCGATCGGATGCGCTTCCGAACATGAACGACCCGCCGTGAAACCAAACCATCACGGGAAGATGTTCGCCGCCGCCTTCGGGAACCGCGACGTTGAGATACAGGCAATCTTCCGCCGAACCGGCCGCCCGCGAATGCGCCTGCAGGGGCGAAGCGCGTTGCATGGCGTCGGGACCGAAGCTGGTCGCATCGCGGATCCCGGACCACCGCGGTGCACTTGTCGGCGGTCTCCAGCGGTTTTCGCCTGTAGGCGGCGCGGCATAGGGAACGGCGCGAAACTCGATCGCCCCCGGGACCCGCACGCCGCGCAAATCCCCCGCAGGGGCTTTTACGATGTAGTCCGCGCCGGTCACGCCTCTTCAAGCCGCCAAGAGGCAAAGGCCGCGCCGACGCCGGTGCCCGCCGGGGTGCGATAGAGTGGAACATATTCTGTCCAGCTCGACGGACGCCCCGCGAGCGCCCCGATGGCCAGGATCCAGTTCAGTATCTCCGACGACCCCGACAGCAAGGCTTCCCGCGGAATCGACCGAAGCGCTTCGGCATCGCCGACCTGGATCGCTTTCAGCACGCGCTGGTCGAGGTCCTCGTCGACGACGAAGTGGCTAAGCCCTCCCGATGCGATGATAGCAACCCGCAAATCGGGCTCCCACGCCTCGATCGACGCACGGACATGACGACCGATATCGAAGCAGCGCGCGGCGCTGAGGACATTTGGCGGGAAATAGGTATTGAGCAGGATCGGCACCACGGGAATCTGCCGATCGCCAAAGAGCCGCCGGATCACGAAGCCATAGGCGTGGCCGAAGCCGGCGCGCGCCGGGTCGCTGACGCGCGCCGAGCTCCCGATGTCGACATCACGATCCAGAAGCCCCCGGATCATCGCCAGTGCAAGGTCCTGCTTACCGGGGAAGATATGATAGTCGTCCATCGCATACCCTTTTCGCGCGGTCACGCGCCATTCGGGTAGCCCGTCTTCGGGGGAGGAATGCATCACCAGTTCCTCGCCATGGAATATGGCGATGGCCGGCAGATTCTCCATCCCGAACAATTCATCCTGGTCGTCGCCGACGATGACCACGACGTCCACCGCCGCAGCCTCCAGGTCCGCGGCCAGCCGGTCGAGCGCCGCGGAACACGCATCTGCCTTTTCGGTCAGCCGATCGATTTCGATCTCGCTTTGATATTTTCCGCCCGACAGCTCGAGGAGCTGCGGATAATCGAGCATGCGTCCGTCGGAGAGATTGAGCGCCGTGCTGGCGTAATCGGCCTTCGCCCGTTCAACCCAATGTTTGGGATCGAGGGTCAGCATGGGCGAATGCGCTGTTCCTGCGGCATATACGATCTTGGCCATGACCTCTCCCTTTGTTCCGACTAGGGCTTTCGATATTGTTGGCCGACCTATTGCGGTGGGCTTTGCGGCACGTCAACCAAGAGACAGCAATTACTTATATCACGGGTCCACAAGTTATAGTGCGCCGCCAAGGGGGAATGTTAGGTCGTTCTCCAAGGGAGAGACAAGACCATGACGTCGCAGGCAACACCGGTCGAGCAAGCCGTCGGCAGCGGAAACCCCCGCAGTTCGATATATAGAAGCGGCACATTATGGCTGCTGATGATTATCTCGACTTTGAATTTTCTCGACCGGCAGGTCCTCAATATTCTTGCCGAGCCGATCAAGCACGACCTTGGATTGTCGGACACCGAAATCGGCCTGCTCACCGGCCTTGCTTTCGCACTTTTTTATACCGTCCTTGGCATCCCGATCGCGCGTTACGCCGATCGGCCGACCACGAACCGGTCAAGCCTGATCGCGGTGTGCCTTGCGTTCTGGTCCGGGATGACCGCGCTGTGCGGCATGGCGCAAAGCTACGGCCAGCTTCTGATGGCCCGCATCGGCGTCGGTGTCGGCGAGGCGGGCTGCACGCCTGCTGCCCATTCTCTCATCAGCGACCTCTACCCCAAGGAGCAGCGGGCCTCTGCCCTTGCCCTTTACGGACTCGGTCTGCCGATCGGCACCCTACTCGGTCTGGGGCTGGGCGGCGGGCTTGCGGAACTGTTCGGGTGGCGCGCGACCCTCATATCACTGGGCCTGCCCGGTATAGTTATCGGCCTCATTTCCTATATTGCTATCCGCGACCCCCGGAAGTTTGGCCTGCTTCCGCCCGTTACGACGCCGCAACCGTCGATGAGAGACGTGCTGAACGAGATTCTGGCGTCGCGCGCTTTCCTCTTTCTTGTCGCCGCGATGGCGCTGGGGTCGTTCCTCAGCTACGGCAAGAATGTCTGGCAGGCGATTTTCTTCATGCGCTCGCACGGTCTGACGCCAGGCGTCGCGGGCCCAGTCCTGGGCTTGGTCGTCGGCATCGGCGCAGCGTTCGGAGCCTGGCTCGGAGGATGGCTGGCGACCCACTATGGAACGCGGAACCCGCGCCATATCCTGACCGGCCCGGCGCTGGGCGGCTTGCTCGCCATGCCGCTGTCGCTCGGCGCCTATTATACGGGCGACTGGCGCCTTGCGGCCGTCCTGCTCACGCTCGCCACAATTTCGAGCGGCCTCGCTTACGGGCCCACCTTCACATGCGTACAGGGCCTGGTCCGACCGCAATCGCGCGGTGTCGCGACCGCCATTTTCCTGTTCGTCATGAATCTTATCGGCCTCGGACTTGGCCCGCTTTTCTTTGGCATGCTGTCCGATGCGCTTCGTCCAATCGCTGGCGTCGAGTCGGTCCGCTGGGTCCTGTATATCGCGGTGGCTCTCGCCCCGATCCCCGCCTTTTTGTTCTGGCGATCCAGCCTGCATCTTAACCGGGAGATGAAGAACTGATGGCTAACCTGACCATGTACGCCGGGGCCGAGGCGGTCCTCGCAGCCATCCGTACGGGCGAATATAGCGCGGCCCGGGCCGCCGCCTCATATCTTGGCGAACAGCCCATCTTTCGCTGGAATCGGGGGGAGGCGAACGGCCGCGAGGCGGTGTTCGAACGGCTCGTCGGCCAATGGGCGCTGACACCCGCGCTCGGCGGCGGCCTGTGGGAGATGGGTGAAGGCGACACGGCGAATCAGATCGTGATCCGCGGTCGCTTTCCCGGCAAGGGCGCCGTGCCCGAAAACTATCGCCTCACCATCGACTTCGACGGCGAGGCGAAAATCACCACGATTGCCGAGAGCTTCGCGTTCCCGAAGCCGCCAGAGGCCGTGCCCGAAATGCCCGCCTACGTCCGGCGCTGCATCGACCACGCGCTTATCGACCAAAAGCCCATGACCGTTGGCTATGCGCTCGACGATGGCCGCGTGTCGCTCTCGCTGCGGGGCACCGTCCAGACGCGCGGGGGCGACACATTGATCCTGTGGCTGCGTAATCCGACCGGCGGGCTGGCCGAGGCCATTCGCGCGGGCCAGCCCATCTCGTTCCTCTATCGCGACAGCGCCTCGCGAACCACGCTGACTGCCGAGGCAAAGGGATCGATCATCGAGGAACCGGTCGCAAGACGAGCGATCTTCGACCGCACGCCCGAGGTCGAGCAACGACACGACCCCGCCCTGTCCGGCGCGGCCGCCGCGCTCAAGCTGGTGCGGCTGTCGGGCACTACCCCCGACGGCCCGATTCTGGTGATACCCGGCACCTGAGGCGTCAGCCCTCGACGAATGCGATGCCCTCGCACTGCACCAGCATCGCGCCGGGCAGCGTGTCGACCAAAAGCGTATGGCGTGCGGGCCGCACCGCCGGATCGGGGAAACAGGCGACCCATGTCCGGTTGACAACCTCACGCGCGTCATTCGACCGGACCTTGACCGTAAGCTTGACCAGATCGTCCATCGACCCGCCGGCGGCCACGAGAATTGCCGACAGATTGTCGAACATCGCCGCAACCTGGGCGTCCAGCCCCTCGGCAAGCGCCCCGGTTGCGCGATCGATCCCGTGAACGCCGCCGGTCACGACGAGCGGACCTTTACGGCTCGCCGCCGGAATCGGCTGCGCGCCGTGCGCAAATCCGTCGATATATATGGCGCGGCGGCTCATCGGTTCATCCCTTCTAAAGATCGAGTATCAGCGTATCGCTGAGCGCACCCGAACAGCAGATCATCATCGTTTGCCCGGCCGCCTTTTCCGCATCGGACAGGATCATGTCCTTGTGATCGGCGATGCCCGAAACGATCCGCGTCTCGCAGGCGCCGCAAATTCCCTGCTCGCACGATACCTCGACGTCGATTCCCGCTTCGCGAAGAACCTCGACGATTGTTTCGCCCTTCTGGACGCAGAAGCTTCTGCCGGATTTGGCGAGCAACAGGTCGAACGCCTTGTCGGACGGCGCGATCGGCGCCGCCGAGAAATGCTCGATATGCACCTGGTTGGCCGGCCAACCGAAATCTTCGGCCGCCCTGGTGAACGCGTCGAGCATGGGCGCGGGGCCGCAGCAATAGACATGAGCGCCGGATGGTGCCCGCTGGAATACCGCGCGCAGGTCGAACAGCCGTCCGCCTTGCTCGGCATCAATGTGGATGTCGGCGATGGCTCCGGCGCCTGCCAGCCATTGATCCAGATTGAGCAGGTCTTCGCGCGTCCGGACGACCTGATGAAATTGCAGGTCGAGGCCGATCGTGCGGGCGCGATGCGCCATCGCGATCATCGGCGTGATGCCGATCCCGCCGCCGATGAGGATGACCGGCGCGCCGCCTTCTTCCAGAGCGAAATTGTTTCGCGGCGCCCCGATCCGGATCAGGTCGCCGACGCGAAGCTTGCCGTGGATATGCGCCGACCCGCCCCGCCCTTGCCGATCAAGCTTGATGCCGAGCAGGTAGCGATGCTGCTCGGCAGGGTCGTTCATCAGCGAATATTGCCGGACCATGGCGTCCAAAAGGTGGACGTCGACGTGCGATCCCGCCGTGAACGGCGCCAACGGCTTCCCTTCCGGATGGCGCAGTTCATAGATATTCATTTCGTGTGCGCCATAATGAATAGCGGTCAGGCGTAGCGTCATGACGCCATCCTTCTCGCCAGCCATCATGTCGCCGACCCACACGTCATTCTCTGACCCAGCCTCGGGGTCCCATATCTCAAGCATCGACCTTTCCAAGTTCCAGCCGGGCAATCGCCCGGTTGTGAACTTCGTCAGGCCCATCGGCAAGGCGCAGGGTGCGAATTTGCGCATAGGCGCGCGCAAGGCCGAAATCCTCACAGATGCCGGCGCCGCCATGCGCCTGGATCGCATCATCGATGATCGACAGCGCGATGCGCGGCCCCGCAACCTTGATCATCGCGATCTCGGCCTGCGCAGATTTGTTGCCCGCCTGGTCCATCATGTCGGCGGCTTTCAGGCAAAGGAGCCGTGTCATTTCGATCGCCGTGCGGGCTTCGCCCAGGCGCTGTTCCCACACCGACTGCTGCGACAATGTCTTGCCGAAGGCGACGCGCTGCTTCAGGCGGCGGGCCATCTTGGTCAGCGCCTCTTCGGCGACGCCCAGCGTACGCATACAATGGTGGATACGGCCCGGCCCCAGCCGGCCCTGTGCGATTTCGAAACCCCGACCTTCGCCCAGCAGCAGATTCTCCGCCGGAACCCGCACGTCGTTGAGCCGGATTTCCGCATGGCCGTGCGGGGCGTCGTCATAGCCGAAAACCGGCAGCATGCGGACGATCTCGACTCCCGGCGCGTCCATGGGAACGAGGATCATCGATTGCTGCGCGTGGCGGGGAGCGTCGGGGTCGCTCTTGCCCATGACGATCGCAACCTTGCATCGCGGATCGCCGGCGCCCGAGGACCACCATTTCCGGCCGGAGATGACATAATGATCGCCATCGCGGCGGATGCGCGTTTCAATGTTCGTCGCGTCGGAGGAGGCAACGGCGGGCTCGGTCATTAGGAACGCCGACCGGATCCGGCCTTCCATCAACGGCCGCAGCCATTCTTCCTTGTGGTCCCGTGTGCCATACCGCTGCAGGACTTCCATGTTGCCGGTATCGGGCGCGCTGCAGTTGAACACTTCCGATGCCCATTCGATGCGCCCCATCTCCTCGGCGCAAAGCGCATATTCCAGATTGGTAAGCTGCGGCCCTTCGAATTTGAAACTGCTATCGACGGGCTCTGCGCCCGAATGCGGCGGCATGAACAGGTTCCAGATGCCGGCGGCCTTTGCCCGCGCCTTTTCCTCCTCGACGACAGGCAGGACCTTCCACCGTTCGCCTGCGGCTTGCTGCGCGTGATAATCGGGATCGCGCGGCCGAACATGCGCCTCGATATGCGCGCGGACGCGGTTCTGCCAATGCGTCTGCCGCTCACTCAGTGCGAATTCCATCTTATTCTCCGTTCATATCTTGGGGCGCCGGATCAGCGCGCGGCCGGTTTGAAGAACGGCACCGGGGGGCCGCCTTCGGTGGGCGTAAAAACCACTTCGACACGATCGCCGATGGCCAGCGTGTCGGGATCGCAGTCGACGATGTTCGTCATGACCGCAGGACCTTCGTCCAGCGTTACATAGGCAAGGACATAGGGCGTGTTGGGACCGCGCCGCATGGTCGAGAAGCTATAGATCGTCCCCTTACCCTTGCTGTCTTCCCAGGCGGTGGCGTCCGAAAAGCAGAAGGGGCAGCGGCCGCGCGGCGGATAATGCGGTTCGTTGCACGATCTGCAGCGCTTGATCGTCAGCCGGCCTTCGGCAGCGGCGTCCCAAAAGGGCTGGGTTTCGACATTGGGCTGCGGCGCGGGCAGCGGGCGGGAGGAAACAGCGGTCATCATTGACGCTCCAGAACAAGGGTGGCCGCGGCGTGCCGCAGGCCCAGAATGCCGCCGATGCCGTTGACGGCGGCGAGATCACAGTCGGGCACCTGCACCGCGGCATTCGCCTCGCCGCGCAATTGCCGCACGGCTTCGATTACCTTGGTGATGCCGCCGCGATTGGTTGGGTGGTTGTTGCACAGGCCGCCGCCGTCGGTGTTGAACGGCAATCGTCCCGTGCCAGCGATCAGATTGCCGTCGGCAACGAACCGGCCGCCCTCGCCCTTGGCGCAAAAACCCATGTCCTCGAGCTGCAACAGCACGGTGATGGTGAAGCTGTCATAGATCGACGCATATTTGATGTCGGCCGGCGCCACCCCGGCCTCGGCAAAGGCACGCGGCGCGGACTGCGACGTCGCGGTGACGGTCAGATCGAGCCCGCGGCCGCCGCCATGCCCCTGCACCGCTTCGCCCGCACCGCGCACGGCGACTAGCGGGCGCGACAGCGACTTGGCGATCTCCGGCGACACGACGACGAGCGCGCCCCCGCCATCGGACACGACGCAGCAGTCGAGCCGGTGCAGCGGATCGGCGATCATCGGCGAATTGACGACATCCTCCACCGTCACGACATCGCGAAGCATGGCGTTCGGATTATGCTGAGCATGATGGGATGCAGCGACCTTGATCCAGGCGAGCTGCTGCGACGTCGTGCCATATTCGTGCATGTGGCGCGCGGCGCACATGCCATAGGCATTCGACGTGCTGTACCCGGTCCACCATTCGAACTGTTCGTCGGGACCGCCGCCACGAAATGCGTTGAACCGCTCCGACTTCGGCCGTCCTGCCAGGGTGATCAGCGCGACGGAACATTTCCCTGCGGCGATCGCGGCGGCCGCATGGGCAACATGGATAATGTACGAGGAGCCGCCGGTTTCGGTGGAATCGAGATGTTTGACCCTCAGCCCCAGATAATCGACCATGTTGGTGGCGCCGTTGCCCGGTGCATCACCCGCACAAAAATACCCGTCAACATCGCTGTGTGACAGTCCGGCATCGGCAAGCGCCCCCGCAGCGCAGGTTGCATGCAATTCGGGAGTGGAGAGGTCGGGAATGATGCGGAGCGGATGCTCCCATGCGCCCGCGATATAGGCCTTGTTTCGGATCGTCACGTGATGCTTGTCCCTATGCAAATGAAGTCATGGCGATGTCTTTGACCTGCGCGTAATCGATCTTCCCGTTCGCCATGCGGGGGATCGCGTCGATAAGCTTGAAATGTCGCGGCGCCTTGTAGGCGGCCAGTTTGCCGCGAACATGGTCGCGCATGGCATCCTCACCCGGATCGGCATCCGGCCGCCGCGCGACCAGCGCGACGATGCGTTCGCCGAACCGCGGGTCGGGAACGCTGGTGACCGCAGCATCGGCAACGCCGTCAAACAGCTTGAGCGCCTCTTCCACTTCTTCGGGAAAGACCTTTTCGCCGCCGGTGTTGATGCATTGCGATCCGCGCCCCAACAGCAGGATCGACCCGTCGGCAGCGACGCGCGCCCAATCGCCGGGCATCGACCAGCGCCGCCCCTCGATCGTCGGGAAGGTTTCGGCCGACTTCTTGGGATCCTTGTAATAGCCGAGCGGGATAAAGCCGCCGATCGCAATCCGCCCGGTTTCGTCGGAGCCTGGCTCGACGCGGCGTCCATCCTCGGTGAACACCGCGCAATCGGGCGTCAGCGCGAAGCTCGCCGTGCTCACCTCGGCATCGCGGGTGGTCGTCGACTGCGCCATGCCAAAGGCCTCGGAGGAAGAAAAACTGTCGGTAAGCGCAATATTCGGCAGATGGCGCAGCAGCCCCTGCTTGTTCTCCCGGCTCCAGATCGTGCCCGACGACCCGATCGATTCCAGCGCGCCCAGCGCCCAGCGCGATGGCTCCGCCTCGAGCGCATCGAGCATCGGCTGCGCGAAAGCCTGTCCGACGATGGCGATCCGGTGTACCTTATGCTGCGCCGCCGCGTCCCACAACCGGGACGCATCGAAGCTGCCCGGCGGCAACAGCACCAGCGTCCCGCCGGCGCCAAGGACGGCGAGCGACGAGATCAGGCCCGTTCCGTGCATCAAGGGGCACGCGATCAGCGACCTCGGCCGCTTCGCCGCCTGCGCGGCGCGCGGCCCCGCATCCGCGGGCGACTGCATCGGTGGCAAGCCAGCCAGAGCGTTCGCACCATAGCCGAAGCGGCCGATGACGTCGGCCTGTTGCCACATCACGCCCTTGGGCACTCCCGTGGTGCCGCCGGTGAACAGCAGCATGATGTCGGTCCCGCGGCGGCCCCACGGTGCGCGATACGGCCGCTCGCCGCTGTCTTGCGCCACCAGATCGTCGAGACTGACCGCCCATGACGGGACGGGATCGCTGTTGCGCGGGATCGCGACCCAGGTCTTCACCGACGGCAGGCTGTCCCGAACGTCGGCCAGCAGGTCCGTAAAGCCGGTTTCGAAGACCACCGCCTCGGCATCGCCATTGTCGAGCAGCCCGGCGATCTCGTCGCGGCCATAGCGATAATTGACATTGAACGGGACCAGACCCGCCTTGAATGCTGCGAAATAGGTCAGCAGATATTCGGCGCTGTTGAAACTGTAGGCTGCGACCTTCGACTGGTGCGACAGCCCCGCCCCGACGAGGTGGCGCGCCAGCGCATCGGCCGCGCGGTCAAAATCGCCATAGCTGACGACCCGCTCGCCCTGAATGACGGCGGGTGCGTCGGGGATGGCGGCGCACACCGATTCCCAGATGTCGGGGAAAGTCCAAACTGTCATTCGATGCCACTCCGGTAAGCAGTGCGATCCCGCGCGACGAAACGTAACACGGGACCCGACCGCTACAACCTCAAGCGAAGATGCCGCCCGATTGCGCCTTTTCGCGCAGCAGCGGCGCTACCTCCACACCGTGCCGCTCTAGCCCGGCGACGATGCGGTCCAAACCGTGCGTGTTCGCCCAGAACATCGGCCCGCCCGTGTAGATCGGCCAGCCATAGCCGGTGACCCAGACGACATCGATGTCCGACGAGCGCTGTGCGACGCCCTCGGCAAGGATTTTCGCGCCTTCGTTGATCATCGGATAAATGGCGCGCTCGAGGATTTCCTCGTCGCTGACCTCGCGCTTGGCCCGCCCCGCCTTGGCGCGGAAGGCGTCAATGATCTCCGCAGTCTTCGCGCTGGGCGTGCGATTGCGCTGATCGTCATAGTCGTAGAATCCGGCCTTGGCCTTTTGGCCAAGCCGCCCCTCGGCGCACAGCGCATCGCGGATCGTCTCGATGCGGTCCGGATCGCGATGCCAGCCCACATCGACGCCCGCCATGTCGCTCATCTGATAGGGGCCCATGGCGAGCCCCATATCCTCGGTGAACACCTTGTCGATTTGCTCGGGCGATGCGCCGTCGAGCAACATTTCGGTGCAGGGCGCGCTGCGCTGCGCCATGATGCGATTGCCGATAAATCCGAAGCACACGCGCGAGACGACGGGCACCTTCCCGATTGTCTTGCCGAGCGCCATCACCGTCGCCAGCACGTCGGGCGCCGTCTTCGCGCCGCGCACGACTTCGAGCAGGCGCATGACGTTCGCGGGCGAAAAGAAGTGCATGCCAACTACGTCCGCAGGCCGCCCGCTGGCCTCGGCGATCGCATCGACGTCGAGGAAGCTGGTATTGGTCGCAAGGATAGCCCCCTTCTTGGCAATCTTGCCAAGATCGGCAAAAATCTGCTTCTTCAGATCGAGATTTTCATAGACCGCCTCGATCACCAGATCACTCTGCGCGAAATCTTCCATTGTGAGGGACGGCGTGAGCCGAGCCATGATCGCATCGACTTGATCGGCCGTGAACCGTCCGCTTTTCACGGAGCGATCATAGTTCCCCCGGATAACCCCGATGCCGCGGTCGAGTGCTTCCTGGCTTGTGTCAACGATCGTCACCGGAATGCCGCGCGTCAGAAAATTCATCGCGATCCCGCCGCCCATCGTTCCGGCGCCAAGAATTCCGACGCGTTCGACCTTGCGCAGCGGCGTGTCGGCAGGCAGGTCGTCGATCTTCGCCGCCTGTCGTTCGGCGAAAAACATATGCCGCTGCGCCGCCGACTGGGTGCCGTTCAGCAGCTTCACAAATTCGGCGCGCTCAAACGCCAGGCCGTCGGCAAAGCTTGTCTCGGTCGCCTTGACGACGCAGGCGATATTGGCGGCAGGCGCATCAAAGCCTTTGAAACGCCGGCCGTTGGCGCGAACAAAAGCCTCCACGGCCTCAGGGTCGGGCGCGGCGCTGCGCTCGCTTGCCCGGGGCAACGGGCGCACATCGGCGATCTGCCGCGCGAAGGCTACCGCCTCGTCGGCCAGCGAGGCATCATCGACGACTTTGTCGACCAACCCGGCTTCCTGCGCGCGTAATGCCGAAATGGGATCGCCCTTGGCGGTCATTTCAAGCGCCAGAGCCACTCCGGCGATACGCGGCAGGCGCTGGGTGCCGCCGCCCCCTGGCAACAGTCCCAGCTTAACCTCGGGCGTCCCGACTTTCGCCGAACGGGCCGCAACCCGGTAATGGCAACCCAGCGCAATCTCGCAGCCGCCGCCGAGTGCCGTGCCGTGAATGGCGGCCACGACCGGCTTTTCGAACGCCTCGATGCGTTCGATGACGTCAAGCAGGCTAGGTTGCTGCGGAGCTTTCCCGAACTCCGTGATATCGGCGCCGGCGAAGAAGGTCCGCCCGTCGCAGCGGATAACGACGGCCTTGATCGCGTCCTCGGCCAAAGCTTCGTCGAGCCCTGCGGAGAGACCCTGGCGCACCGCCGCGCCGAGTGCGTTCACCGGCGGGTTGTCGGAGATTATCACCAGAACGTCGTCATTGCGCTCGGTGCGAACGGGAGAAGTCATTGCAAGCTATCCTTTTTCTTTGAAATTCGGGCGTGGTCCCGCGACGGGGAGAGACACGAGAGGAGTGCCGGTGGACCACGCCAGGGCGGGCGTCAGAAGGTGAACTTCACGCCGCCCGTGTATGCACGTCCGATGAAGTCGTAGAGCATGCCGTTTGAGGCCCGCGGCTGAATCGTCGCCCCGTTCGGCGCAATCGGCGGATCCTTGTCGAACAGATTGTTCACGGTGAAATAGAATTCCATCCGCCCACCCAATGTCGGCGGCGTATATCCGACGGTCACATCGGTATAGAAACGCGCCGGGATCGAGGTGTCCTGCGTCACGACGTAACGTTGGCTGCGGTCGAGATGCCCCGGACCGATATAGCGCTCCTGGATGAAGAGCTTGAACCGTCCGCTGCGATATTCAGCGCTGAACTGGCCGCTCCATTTGGCGACGCCGGGAATGCTCTGCGACGTGACGACGTTGAGATCGCCGACGCGCTCGAGCACGGCACCGTTCTGCACGATGTTGAGCGTCCTCGTATGGGTTGCAAGGAGCCTCAGATTGAGACGCCCGTTCAGCCCGATGCCCGACATGTCGGTCGTATAGCCAAGCTCATAATCCTCGCCCTTCGTCCGGAGACGCGCAAGGTTGGACTGGAGCGTGATGATCGAATTCAGCGAGCCGTCGGGATTGCGTATGACCTGCGGACAACTGGTTCCGCAGGCGGCGAGCACCGCTTCGCGCGTCGGTGCGGCGATAACGTCCTTCACCTTGATGTTGAAATAGTCGATCGAGGCGGTCAGGCCCGGCAGGAAGCGCGGACGGAAGACGACACCAAGCGTGAGCGAGTCCGCCTTCTCTTCCGAAAGCGCGAGGTTGCCCTGATTGACCTGAGTCACGGTCACGCGCGCGCCGCCGTTCAGGGGGTCATTCACGGGCTGGCCGATGACCGGCGTCTGCGGTTGGAAGCGCTCCTGGATGCTCGGCGCGCGGATGTCGCGCGACCGGGTAACACGAAACTTGATGTCCTCCACGGGCGCCCAGATCGCGCCAGCTTTCCACGTGACGACACCCCCGACCGAGCTGTAGTCGGCGTAGCGGATCGCGCCATTGATATCGAGCGACTGGAAGAACGGCGTATCCCGCAGGATCGGCGCCGCAATCTCGACGAAGCCTTCGCGAACGCTGAAGTCGCCGCTGTAGCCGGCCGCCGGGCTCGAGAAATAGGCGCCAGGCTGGTTGCGCTGGGCAGCGGGATAGCCCCTGATCCCGGCGCCGGTGCGGATGACATCATTGTCCGGACCGCTTGTCTGTTCAGCGGTTTCGCGGCGATATTCGAGCCCCATCGCGATATTCACATCACCCGCCGGCAGCGTGAAGAGCGAACCGCGGACCGTACCCGCAACGACCAGCTGGTCGATGTCATAGTTGAGGTATGTGGTCCGCAGCACATAATTGAGGGCTTCCGCCGACGGGGCCCCATCGCCGAAGGTGTTGATCGGGACGCACCCCTGACCGATCGGCAGGCCGAGCAGCGTCGACCGGCATACGATACGGTCGGTCGCCGGATCGAAGACGGCATCGATCGCATTATAGAGGTTCTCGATGTGCGGATTGTTCGACGTCAGCAGATCGAAGGTCGAACGACCGTAGGATCCGTAGAGCGAATATTTCCAGCCGCCGCCCAAATCACCGTCGATACCGGCGACGAAGCGGCGGGTTCGTGTATTGTTGGTGAATTCCATATCGCCGAAGTCGAAGTTGCTGCGGTTCATCGAAAACGACTGGATGCCATTCGCCGCCATCGTGTCGCGCAGCGACTGTGACAGATAGGGATTGTCGGCGAAGATGGTTTCGGGCGATCCCAGAAACTGCCCCGAGTTAAACCCGAAATAATGAGCCCTGAGATGGTTGTATCCGCCCTCCACAAACACCGTGTGGCCGTCGGCGACGTCGTAGCTCACCCGTCCGAAGAAACTCTTGAGGCGATAGCCCGCGATCAGATTGGCGCGCCGGATCGAGCCATCGCCTCCGCTCATCGTCGAAGACGAAACATTGACCCCTTGCGTATAGGGCACAAGCGAACCGTCCGGAAGAAATTGCGTCCGGGCTATCGGACAGGTCACGCCAGCCGGCTGACACGCGGTTATCACGCCCCCCGCGGTCGACGTTGCGTCGCGCACATTGGGGGCAACGATAAGTTCGGGCGAAGTCAGGCTCGATCCGATCACGCCCCACCCAGCTTCGGCCCATTTGCGGCCATTATAGTCGAGGTTAATTCCGTTCTGGTCGAAATAGTCGGCCGAGAAGAGCACATGGCCGCGGCCATCAGCAAAACTCGTGCCCGCCGTTACGCTGGCTTTCATATTCCCCGCGTCCCCGCGTGACGACAGACCGCCCTGCAGATTGAGCTTCAGCCCGGTATAGCGTGTATCGAGGACGAAATTGACCGCGCCGGCCACCGCGTCGGACCCGTAGGCCGCCGATGCGCCGCCGGTTACGACGTCGACACGCTTCAACAGCCCCTGCGGGATCATGTTGGCATCGACGGCCCCCGTCATTTGCGTCGGCACGATGCGGCGGCCGTCGAGAAGGATCAGGGTACGAAATGGCGACAGAGCACGTAGCGACAGCAAGTTGGCGGCGGCGCCGAGAGTCGTACCCGCCGATCCGGCGCTCGAAGCCTTGGTGGAGCCGCGAAAGGCGGGAAGCTGCCCGACGGCTTCGGCGAGATTGCCCGGCGTGGCCGTCGTAAGCTGCTCGCTCGACACAACCGTCACCGGGGTCGGCGCGTTCGCGCCATCGGTGATCGTCCGCGATCCGGTGACGATGATATCGGTGTCGGCAACCGCCGCACCGTCGTCTTCGATGGATACGGGCGGCGGCGGGTCGACAGCCTCCTGGGCATTCGCGCCGGTGGCGAACACCGCCCAAGCCAAGGTCATCGTCGACACGGCGAACCTGAGGGTTCGGCCCGGCATCTTCCTGTTCAACATGTCACTCTCCCCATGATGGCTATCTTGCCATTGTGTCGTTCAGTCGGACAAAACCGTCCCGTTCGCGCAAGCAAAGCCTGCCGAGCCAAAGCTTTTCCGGAAATGTCCGGCGCCGACGAAGCGGCGCCGGTATCGTCGTCAGTCGGCGAGCGCCTTGGCTGCCGGCCGCAGGACCGTTTTCATGTTTTCCTCATAGGCGTCCTGCCAGGACTTCTCGACGTCGGCGGTGAAAAAGCCCCCGCGCGACTGGAGGAACACCTCGGGATCTTCGGTCCCCGGAGGCGGCGTTCTATTGTCCCGATAGGCAAGCGCCGCACGCAGGATGCGCCGGCGGGTTCGCGCGATCATAAGGTCGGCCTGCGTCAGATGTTCGAAGGCGTGATCGGTGATTGCTCCCATCGATTCCGTGATGGCGTGATCCTGAAGATGGATATTCTCCATGCCCGTATAGTTCACCCCCGACCGCTGCGCGTCGCGATCGATCATCCAGTCGTTCGATTCCACTTCGCGCAGGCGCCAGCGGCCGTACCAGTCGGTCGTGTTCGGAATATAATTATTGGTGAGGCGATAGCCCTCGTCGAGGAATTCGCCATTCTTCTTCGGCCGCGCTTCACGCTTGAGCGCCTCCTTCCAATAGACGTTGATGAACATCATGCGTTCATCGTCGATCGGCACCCAGGCGCGTGCGTGCACGGCTTTTTCGAAGATGCCGGCCGGATTCTGGGTCCAGAAGGGAAACATGAAGTTCGCCGTGCGCCAGTACATCTCGCCGTTCGGCAGCTTGCGATAGGCGCCATAGCTCGTGCCCCACGGCGTGTCGTTGACCTCATATTTGGGCGCGCGATCAATGACCGTGGGATAATAGATATGATCCTCCGGCAAATCTTCCGCGTTCACCGTTCCCGCGTGCAGGAAGCCGAAATGCGCGGTGTCGATGTCGCCCTCGAGCGCCTGCAGCCAGTTGCAGTCGCGATAGACGAAGTGGATGCTGAGTTCCTCTTCGGGAAGCAGCGTTACCTCGATATCGGGAAGCGGCGGCGGATTGTCCTGATCCTTGCCCATATAGACCCAGATCAGTCCGTTGCGCTCATGGACCTTATACGCCTTCGAATGGATCTTCTGTCGTACATTCTCGCCATCGGGAACGCTCGGCATGTCGATGCACTTGCCCTCGGCGTCGAACTTCCAGCCGTGGTAGACGCAGCGAAGTCCGCCTTCCTCATTCCGGCCCAGAAAAAGCGAGGCGCAGCGGTGCGGACAGCGGTGGTCCATGATGCCGACCTTGCCGTTGCTGTCGCGGAAGGCGAGGAGCTTTTCGCCCATGAGCGGCAGACGCATGGGGTCGCCATCGGCCTCGAGCTCGGACGACATGGCGCAAGGAATCCAATATTGACGCATGAACTCGCCCATGACCGTCCCCGGTCCGACACGTGTCAAATTAATCGAATCTTCCTCAATCGACATCTCGTCTCTCCCTTTTTCCTTGGAAGCAAATTTCCCTTAAATTCTGCCATGAAGTCAATATCGGCCACCATTCCGTTTAAGGCACCGATATAAGATTATTGAAATTCAATGAGGGTTCACAGGCGATCATTGCGGTGATTTTGCTCGGCTAATCCGCGTCCCAGACGGCATTGCGCCATCATTTTAATTTAACGACAAGCTTGCCGGTGGCCTTCCGGTCCGCGAGCGCCTGGATCGCCTCTCCGCCACGGTCGAGCGGAAAAGTGGCGGTGACGCGCGGCGCGATCTTGCCATCGCGCCACCATGCGAGCAGCTGTTCGATGTTGGTCCGGTTCCGCTGCGGGCTCCGTCCGGCAAAGGCTCCCCAGAAGACGCCGCAGACGTCGCAGCTCTTGAGCAGCGTGAGGTTCAGTGGCAGGCGCGGGATGCCGGCAGGAAAGCCGACGACCAGATAGCGCCCCTCCCAAGCAATCGATCGGAGCGCGGGCTCGCAATAATCGCCGCCGACCGCATCATAGACGACGTCGGCGCCGGCGGCGCCGACCGCGGCCTTGAATTGGTCCGCGAGCGCCTTTGACGCCTCCCTGTCGAGTGGCTGGTGCGGATAGATGATGACATCGTCGGCCCCGGCCGCGCGGACCAGATCGGCCTTTTCCCAACTTGAGACGGCACCGATCACGCGCGCGCCCAGCGCCTTGCCGATTTCGACCGCCGCCAGGCCGACCCCGCCCGCTGCCCCCAGAATGAGCAACGTCTCGCCGGCTTTCAGCCGGCCGCGATCGACCAGCGCATGGATGCTGGTGCCATAGGTCAGCAACAACGCCGAACCCGAAACGAAATCCTTGTCGGCCGGCAGATGATAGCTGTTCGCCGCATCGATCGTGACCTGCTCCGCCAGGCCGCCCACCCCGGGGGCCCCGAAGACGCGATCGCCGATGCTGAAGCCTTCGACCTCGGCGCCAACCGCACTGACCACGCCCGCCACTTCTCCGCCCGGGGCAAAAGGTCGCTGGGGCCGCATCTGATATTGATCGACGATCAGCAAGGTGTCCGGATAGTTGATCGCGCACGCGTGAACATCAACGAGTATCTGGCCGGGCGCCGCGATCGGCGCCGAAAGCTCGCCGATCCGAAGCGTCTCGGCCCCTCCGGTTTCAGTCGACAATAATGCTCTCATTCCCTTTTCCTCTTCGAATGATTATCCTTGTTGGCCGTCAGCCGAACACTATGCCGTCCATCAGCTTGCGCGCCGATCGGACCAGCCCTGCGCTTGCCACGTTCCCGTCCGCATCGAGGCTGAGAATGCAATCCATCGTGCCCGAGGGATGTTCGATCCCCAATCGCCGCCGCGGGCCGCCGCCGCCCCGGGCGAGCCGAGTTGCCACGCTGTCGGGAAGAATCGCGGCTGTCGCCACGGTCACCGCCGCGAGCACGCCAACCGACCGGTGCGCGCGGTGGGGAATGAAACTGCGCACGCAAAGCGCTCCCCCCTCGCGCGCCGGCGCCACAAGCATTATCTTGGGGACCGGCTTTTCGGTGACATCGCCAAGCCCCATCCGCGGTCCCGCCTCAAGCCGGATATTTTCGATCCGCTTTCGTAATCCGGCATTCGCTTCGAGGTCGGCGGGATCTTCGTAACCGGTCACGCCGAACGCGGCGGCCGCGACGATGATGCAGGGCATCCCGTTGTCGATCAGCGTGCAGTCGATCCCGGCGATCGCCTCGACGGGCTTGCCTGTAGGCAAAAGCTCTCCGCATTTGCTGCCCGCGATGCCGCGAAACTCGATCTCGACCTCGATCCCGCTCTTTGGATCCATCGCCGCACCGTATTGCAACCGGCCGCCGGGGGTCGCGACACGAAGCGCCGCGACCGTCCCCGTATTGACCTGCAGCACCCGCGCCTCGGTGATCCCATCGGCCGCATCGAGCAACCCTCGCTCGATCGCGAAGGGCAGAACCCCCGCCAGCATGTTGCCGCAATTCTGATCGTCGGCGACCTGCCCGGTCTCCGGTACAACTTGCAAAAAATAATAATCGAGGTCGGCATCGGATCGTGCGCTCGTCGAGATGATCGCCACTTTGGAGGTGAGCGGATGCCCGCCGCCCATGCCGTCCGCCTGCGCGGAATCCGGCGACCCCATCGCGCGCGCCAGCCATGCATTGCGCGAAGCGGTATCGGACGGCAGGTCCGATGCCAGGAAAAAGCCCCCCTTTGACGTGCCTCCGCGCATCCACATGCATCGCGCGGCGTCAAACATAGCGCAGACCGCGCGCCGCAAGTTCATCCCGCATGGCATAGATATCAAGTCCGAGCTCGCCGGCGGCGAGACGCGCGCGCTTTTCCTCTTCGCGTTCGATGCGCTTCGCCGCTGCCGCGGCAACCTCTGCGGCTTGTCCGGCCGCGACGATGCAGACCCCATCATCGTCAGCCACGACAATGTCGCCCGCCGCGATCGATGCCCCCGCACAAACCAGCGGGACATTGACCGAACCAAGGGTCGCCTTGACCGTGCCCTGCGCCGATACGGCACGCGACCACACGGGAAAGCCCATGTCGGTGAGCTCGCGCACGTCGCGCACTCCGGCCTCGATCACCAAACCCACGCAGCCACGGGCGCGGGCCGAAACGGCAAGCAGCTCGCCGAAATAGCCATCGCTGCAGGGGCTGGTCGGCGCGACGACGAGGATGTCGCCGGCTGCCATCTGCTCGATCGCGACATGCAGCATCCAATTGTCGCCGGGGGGCACTGAAACGGTGACTGCCGACCCGGCGATGCGGGCACCCCGAAACAACGGCCGCATATAAGGTTCGAGCAATCCTGTGCGCCCCTGCGCTTCATGAACGGTGGAGACGCCAGCCCTCCCCAAAGCGGCAACGACGTTGCCATCGACACGCCCTATGTCGCGAACGACTATTCCGGCCATAGCTTTTGCTCTCCCTCAACCACTACAGGGAAGGGCTTGTCGCCGGAACGCGCAAGTGAGAAGTAGGCCCGAGATATAATATTTTACGAATCGGGAGAAGCATGGATTCCTTGCAGCTTAACCTGCGCCACCTCCGCGCGCTCCATTCGATCGTCCGCCTCGGCAGCATCAGCGCAGCGGCGCTCGATATCCACCTCACGCAGCCCGCCATCACGCAAGGGATCGCCCGGCTCGAAGCCGCGATCGGCACGCCGCTCTTCGATCGCCGCGCCAACGGGATGGAACCCCGCGCGTCCGCCATCATCCTGTCCGATCGAATCGAAACGGCGCTGAAGCTGGTCAACAACCGGCGCGTGACTAGCACGCAAATGCGCGCTTTTAATTATCTTGCGCGGACCGGAAGCTACACTGCCGCAGCCGCCGCCAGCGGCGTCAGCCAGGCCTCGCTTCACCGGTCGGTTTCGGATCTGTCGCTCGCTTATGGCTTTGCGCTCGTCGAACGCCGGGGTCGCGGCCTTGGTCTGACGTCGAAGGGGCGCGAAGTCGCGCGGCGCTTTTCGCTGGCGCGCGCCGAACTGGATGCGGGCCTCGACGAAATCGCGACGCTCGGCGGACAGGAAACGGGGCATATCGCGCTCGGCGCCATGCCGCTGGCGCGGGCGCTGGTCCTGCCGCGCGTCATGGCAAAATATCACGAAATCCATCCCCACGTCCGCTTCGTAGTGATGGAGGGGTCGCATACCGAACTCATCGGCCCGCTGCGCGACGGCGAACTCAGCCTCATCATCGGCGCGCTGCGAGGCGGTTCGGCCGGCCCCGACCTCATCGAAAAGCCGCTGTTCGTCGATGAGCCGATCGTCATCGCAAGCGCCGACCATCCGCTCACCGGGCGTTCAGCGTCGATCGAGGACCTCGCGCGCTATCCTTGGGTCATGCCTGGAACCCATGCCCCCTTGCGGACAAGCTGGGAGCAATGGTTCATCGACGCCGGACAGCCGATCCCGACGGTTCCAATCGAATGCGGCTCGGTCATCATCATCCGGCAATTGCTGATGGACGGTAATTTCCTGACGCTTTTGTCGCGCAACCAGGTGAATCTGGAGCTCGACGCCGGCCGTCTTGCCCATATAGATGCCCGCCTGAGCATTCGCCGATCGATCGGCATGACCTGCCGTGCCGAGTGGAATCCGACCAAGCTCCAGCGCGCCTTCATCGACCTTCTGGAGCAGCAGGTCGAGACGATCGATTCGTAATATCCTATAGCTGCCGTCGTCATTGAATTCGCAAGGCCATCGGTCCCTGCGCTAATCCGGGCGGATGTTGAAAACAGCATTCATCGGATATGGAGAGGCCGGCGCCGCTTTCGCGGGTGCCGCGGGCTGGGCAGGCTCTGCACAAGCATTCGATATCAAGTTCGACGATCCGGCACAGGCCGCCGACGTGCAGGCGCGATGCCGGAGCGACGGGGTAGCCGCGGCTCGCGGTCTTTCCGAATTGCTGAAAGACACCGATGTCGTGATAAGCGTCGTGACGGCCGATCAAGCGGTCCGCGCGGCGCAGGCGGCGAGTGAGGTGATCGGCGCGGGACGATATTATCTGGACTTCAACTCGGTCGCACCCGCCACCAAGCGCGAGGCAGCCGAGGCGATCGATGCGGTGGGCAGCCACTATATCGACGTCGCCGTCATGGCGCCGGTGCGCGGAAGCAGGCTTTCGACTCCCCTGCTCGCGGCCGGCCCCGAGGCCGAGCGCGGGCGCGAAATTCTGTCTCAGCTCGGCTTTCAACAGGTCCGCACGGTCGGCGCGCAAGTCGGCGACGCCTCGGCGATCAAGATGCTTCGCTCGATCGTGATCAAGGGCATCGAAGCGTTGACGGTCCAATGCCTGCTTGCCGCGGATCGCATCAATGTCGTCGAGGAGGTGCTGACCGCGCTCGGATCCGAGTGGGTCGCGCGAATCGGCTATAATCTGGAGAGGGTCGTCGTTCATGGCGAACGCCGCGCCGCCGAACTCGACGAGGTCGCGCTGATGCTCGGCTCGCTCGGCCTTCCCACCGAAATGGTGCGGGCGGCTGCGGCGGTCCATCGCAGTCTTCAGAAACCGGGAATCCTGTCGAGCGAACTACAGGACCGCTTTTTGACGTCCGAGGTCAGACAGGCTCTGTCATGACGCTGATCATCGACTGCCACGGTCATTACACGACCGCCCCCGACGCCCATGACATCTGGCGCCGCGCACAGCTTGCCGCCGCGGCCGAAGGAAGCGCTGCGCCACCTTATCCGACGATTTCGGATGACGAGATCCGCAATTCGATCGAGCGAAACCAGCTCCGCCTGATCGAAGAACGCGGTATCGATATGACGCTGTTCAGCCCGCGCGCTTCGACGATGGCGCCGCATCTCGGCGACATCGGAACAAGCAGAGACTGGGCCGCGCGCAGCAACGAACTGATTGCGCGGGTTTGCGACCTTTTCCCGCACCGCTTTACGGGAGTGTGCATGCTGCCGCAGGCGCCGGGCGCCGGGCTGGGCGAAGCAATTTCCGAATTAGAACGCTGCGTCACCGAACTCGGCTTCGTCGGCTGCAATCTCAATCCGGATCCGGGCGGCGGCGCGTTCGACCATCCGCCGCTCACCGACCGTTTCTGGTATCCGCTCTACGAGAAACTGTGCGAGCTCGACGTCCCGGCGATGGTGCATGTGTCGGGCAGCTGCAATCCGGCAATGCATGCAACGGGCGCCTATTATATCGCCGCCGACACGATCGCCTTCATGCAGCTTCTCGAGGGCGATCTGTTTGCCGACTTCCCTTCGTTGCGGCTTATCATCCCGCACGGCGGCGGCGCCGTTCCCTATCATTGGGGACGGTACCGAGGTCTGGCCGACATGCTCGGAAAGCCGAGCCTGTCGTCGCACCTCATGAAAAATATCTTCTTCGACACCTGCGTCTATCACCAGCCCGGGATCAACCTGCTGGGCGAGGTTGTGGACACGGCCAACATCCTGTTCGGATCGGAAATGATCGGCGCGGTTCGTGGCGTCGACAGCCAGACCGGACGCTATTTCGATGACACGCGCCGCTATATCGAAAATTCGTCGCTGACCCCGCATCAGAAACAGGATATTTTCGAAAATAACGCTCGGCGCGTCTTTCCTCGACTGGACCAAAAACTCGACATCAGCCCGATGGTGCTCGACACGCACAATCCCGGCCGCTTGAACGGAGCATCGGCAAACCGACCCTGACTGGAAACCAATGCGATTGCTCGGCGGTCGGCAACCGCCGGTCGCCGACGTTCTGGCGCGGATGTGGTTACTCGAACGATCCTCATCCGGATGTTGCGCGATATCGGCAAGACGGTATTTTTGGTGCCGTTTAAGGCTTAGCGACTTCGAGTACCTGCTTGCCGAAATTGGCGCCGACGAAAATGCGCATCAACGCCTCGGGCCCATTTTCCAAGCCCACAGTGACATCGATTTTCGAGCTTATTTTGCCCTCGCGCAACCAACGCAACAGGCGGGCTCGGGCGATCGGGAACTCCGCCGCGTAGGTCCCCGCGATGAAGCCCGACATGGTGCCATGTTGCGGAATCAGGCTGAAATAATTCGCGGGCCCGGTCGGCGAAGCGCTTTCATAGCGGGAGATTCCTCCGCATAAAACCACGCGGCCGCCATAGGCGAGCCTACCAAGGACCTGATTGAGCTGCTCGCCGCCGACATTGTCGAACATCAGGTCTACACCCGCCGGAGCAAGACGGTCTAGTGCCTCGCCGACATCCACGAGGGTAGCCCGCCATATCGCACGAGGATCGAAAACAAATCACTATACGTCCACCTATTTCGGGCGCGCCATTTTTGTCGAACGTACCACACGCACCTCCATCAAACCGGCAGCAGGCCCGACATT
Source organism: Sphingopyxis sp. TUF1 (assembly GCF_036687315.1). Lineage (NCBI taxonomy): Bacteria > Pseudomonadati > Pseudomonadota > Alphaproteobacteria > Sphingomonadales > Sphingopyxidaceae > Sphingopyxis > Sphingopyxis kveilinensis. The sequence goes on along the minus strand of NZ_CP144683.1, from coordinate 2,652,469 downwards.
ATGCCGCGCAAATGCCCGTTTGCGGACCGGAAGCGTTTGGGGACGAAACCAAAAGAAGCGGACCTTTCTTGCGTCTAAGCCGCAATCACGTTTCCTTCGAATTGCGGATCTCCGGCCGCTTACGATGGCTTGCTTCAGCAGCCGCTCAAGCGGCAGGCAGCGCAAGAGTCGCCACCACACAGTCTGTCATGACTAAAAAGTTCTCGTGATCCCGACGGTCAGCTGTCCATAGTCATAAGCGCCGGTGTTCTGCGGAATGTTATTATAGAGCGCCGCAGCCTTGAAATGCCAGTTACTGCCGACTGCCGGGCTAGTGACTTCGGCAGCGGCATAATAGGAAGCCCGCCAGTCGCTGACGGCATCCCGCTGTGCCCCAACCCCGCCTGCCACCATATAGCGCCAGCCGCCACTATATCGGCGAAGCTGAAGAACAGGCAGCGCCTGCACGTACCAGCGCGGTGAATAATAGTCATATTCGCGCGGCTGGGTGCTGTGGAAATAACGCGTCCGAAGCTGCGCACTCAGGCCCCATTCGGACTTGAGAACATGGACATAATTCGCTCGGGCATGGAGGCGGACATTCTTGCCCGTAAATTCCTGTGCTCCCGCCATCACAGTAAAGCTGTTTCGATCGTCGATGGGAAGATCGAGGGCCGCGCCCAAAAAGGTATAATAGATACCGTCCCTCACGCCGCGCGGTGTTTCGACGATATCGCGCTCGATGAAGACCTCCTTGCGGTACTTTGCCTCGTCGTGGATCGCCGCGGAACCGATTATGGTATCGCCGTCGGTGCCGATCTGCGCGTTCCATTTCCAGTCGGCAGAGCCGTTGGCATATCGCAGAAACACCCGTTCTCTTTCGGCTGTCTCAAGACCCAGGGGACGATACCAAGCCTTCTCGACCCGTACGCCAAGATAGTCATCGGGACCCTTGTAAACGGGATCAAGATTGATGCCCGCGCGAATGACATCCGTGTGGTCGGCATCGGTCGACGCGAAGATGTCAACGCCGACGGCGCTTCGCGGCGACGACGCGGCTTCGTCATCTTGTGCAACGGCCGGAGCTGCCGACAGACTGCCGAGCGCGGCAAAGAGCGTGATGGCGGTGTACTTCATTTCGTATCCCAATTTTTCTTCATGCCGATGATCTCGGCGATATAACCCCACACACAAACCGGCTGCATCAGCAGGCTATAGACCAGCGCATAGAACAGGAATCCCATCGGGTTTCGCCGCACGATCAGGTTCTCGTTGCGATACACGTCGCGCTGGATGCGAAAGATCACGACGTTCCAGAGCGCCGCCAAGGGCAACACCGCCAGTGTCAACGGCCCGGCAATATAGAAATAGCCGAAACAGGCGAGCACGATGCCGGGAATGAAGATAAAACTGTAGACGAGATCCAACGGCAGGAAGGCGACGTTCCACCAGATGAACAGCGTCGCCATGCGGCGTTTGAAGAGCAGCCGCCAATGCGCCTTGAAAGCCTCCATAAGGCCGCGCGACCAGCGTTTACGCTGCAGCGCGAACTGCCGGATGCGCTCGGGCACATTGGTAAAGGCCAGCGCGCTGTCGGCATAACCGATGCGGTAGTCGCGTTCGAGCAGAGCCCAGGAGACGACGATGTCCTCGCCGACGCACTCGGGCCAGCCGCCAACTTCTTCGAGGGCGTCGCGCCGGTACAGCGAGAAGGCGCCCTGCGCGACGAGGGTTCCGTGGTACATGCCCTGCATACGCTTGACCGACGCGATGCCGTGAAAATAGTCCCACTCCTGCGCTCGGGTCAGCAAGTTCGCTCGCGAGTTGCGAACCATTACGGCGCCGGCGACGGCCACCGTATTGTCGGGATCCGACAGATAGCGGCTGACAATCTGCGTCAGGGCATTGGTCCGAACCCAGCAGTCGCCGTCAATCGTCACAACCAGATCATGTGAAGCAGCTTTCAGACCGTCGTTCAGAACGGCCGATTTTCCGCGGTTTACCTGAAAATCATGCAAGGTGAATTTTGCTGTGGCCGGTAGCGTGAGTGACGCCAGATACTCGCGAACGATCTTCGCGGTGTCATCGGATGATCCGTCATTGAGAATGAAGACCTCGAACGGTCCCTGATAATCCTGTCGTGAGAGGCTCGTCAGCGTATCGCGGATACCCGCCGCTTCATTGTAGGCTGCGACAAGAACGGTCACGCCCGGCATCTCCCGCTTTGGTGACACATGCGCCGTCGGCCGGCGATCGAGCGACAGGGTTGCGATCAGAAAGGCATTCATAAAGCCCGGAACATAGGCAATGAAGATGATCGCAATCAGGGCGAACGGCCAATTGGTGACTTGGGCAAGGTCAACCAGCCAACGCTGCGATAACCACACACTAAGCGCCGTCCAGGCTATCGCGATCGTCAGAGCGAGAAGGAACTTGCCGCGCACGCCCAGATATAGGCGGCGCCATTGTTCTTCCTTAGCAGGCGTGTCGATCATAACTTATTCATCCACGGCGCCCCCGGGCGGTGCCGTGTTTATCCAAAAGTTATTTCCAACACCTTAGTGTCTCTACATCAACGCACTTGGCTCGCCCAAAAGGGCCGCGCATGGAATGCACGTCATGAAAGCGCCGTGAACGGAATGACTTGATTATATTCGCCACATAAAGTGACATATGGCTGTGTACCGTAATTCGAATTACTCACACGAACGCCGGATGCAATGCAGTCAGCGCTATGTGGCACGGAAACCCTCTGGCGTCATGATCAACGATAGCCAATCACTGCCCTCCAGCAGGGCGCTTCGGACAATACTCCCGACCGCCAGTGGCCGATCGCCGCCCAGAGGGTGGTGGCAGGGCTTGTATCGAACTTATATGTTATGTGTTGAAATAAAACTATTTTTATCTTGAATGACAATTCCTACCCCCACACTCACCCCCACATTTATGCCGATCTAACGCTTGTTCGATTTACAAAAAATAGGCCGGGTCTGCTTTTGCGCAAGCGATGTTCGGTCCAGGTAAGGCCAATCTAAGGCAGAAAATTCCACCTGCAAATTCTCCCATCTCATTTGGCCAGAGCAGGCCGCTCCATTTCGGTGGAGGCATCCGCATCACTGTTCGTGTCAATGCCAATTCGGAGATAAAAGCTTTCAGCGGAACAGCTCTATCCGATTTTCATGTCTAGCGTCGGCCGCGCAATTGCCGCCATCCAAGGTCTTCAATAACCACCACACCGCTCGGACTCGTGGACGGGAGTTCCGGCGCTGCCAAAAGCGCTTGCCCTTTGTGCCCGCTCAATCGCATCATACGGCTATTTGCCGGGATCATTGAGCAGGGTGCTGGCCACCAGATGTTGCCCCGACATGTGGACGACGGTATTTTCTGGTGCCGACTAACCGCGACGCGCGTCCAGATCTGACCTACGGCTTCGCAACTTCGAGTGCCTGCTTGCCGAAATTGGCGCCGACGAAAATGCGCATCAACGCTTCGGGACCGTTTTCCAAACCTACGGTGACATCGATTTTCGAGTGTATTCTGCCTTCGCGCAACCAACGCAACAGGCGGGCACGAGCGACCGGGAATTCCGCCGCATAGGTCCCCGCGATGAAGCCCGACATGGTTCCATGTTGAGGAACCAGACTGAAATAATTGGCGGGCCCGGTCGGCGAAGCGCTTTCATAGCGGGAAATTCCTCCGCATAAAACGACGCGGCCACCATAGGCCAGCCTGCCAAGGACCTGATTGAGCTGGTCGCCGCCGACATTGTCGAACATCAGATCGACACCCTCCGGCGCAAGACGGTCAAGCGCCTCCCCGACATCCTCCGTCTTATAGTCGATCGCCGCATCGATCCCGAGCTCGCCCACCAGCCAGCCACATTTTTCAGGTCCGCCGGCGACGCCGATGACCCGACAGCCAGCCAGCTTCAATATCTGGCAGGCGGCAGCGCCCACGGCGCCTGCTGCGCTGGTGACGACAGCAAGATCGCCGGGAAAGGGACGGCCGATCTTCTCGAGACCGAAATAGGCGGTGAAGCCGGAAATTCCCGCGACCCCAAGGTGCGCGGTCAACCATTCGTCCCGGTCGATCTTCTCGAGCGTGTGCCCTGGAGCGATCAGATAATCCTGCCAGCGCATCGGTCCGACCACGAAGTCGCCGGGCTGGAGCCGCGGCGAGTTGGATTCCACGACTTCGCCGACGCCGAAGGAAAATATCGGTTCGCCGATCTCGGAAATGGCGCGTTTGCCCTTGCTTTCCATCCAGCCCTTGATGGCGGGTTCGAAGCCCAGATAGCAGACGCGAACCACGACCTGTCCCTCGGCGAGCGCCGGAAGCGGCGCCTCCTCGAAACGGAAGTCGCTTTCCTGCAGCGGACGGCCGATCGGCCGTCCCGCGACAACCCAGCGCTTGCTCATACGGCTCATACATGGCTCCTAGAATAAAAACTTGGCGATGATGGTCTTTTGTATCTCGGTGCTGCCGCCATAAATCGTCTGCGCCCGATCGAAGAAATAGTCGCTCGCCGCCCGAAGCGCGAACGGCGGATAGCCGGCAAAGGGCGCGGCCCAGTCCGCGGCGTTGCGGTCGGTAATGAAAGGGATGCCGAACGCCCCCGCCGCGTCGAGATAGAGCTCGCTTATATCCTGCGCCAATTCGGTCGCGCGCACCTTGATCACCGAGCTTTGCAGGCCGGGCGCAGCCCCGCTCTCGAGCGGTAACAGCGCGCGCAGCGCCATATATTCGAGCGCGAGAAGGTCGATCTCCAGTTCGGCGACGCGGTGCGTCAACACCGGATCGTTGCCGCCGGCTCCTTCGGCCAGCCAATGTTTCAACCGCTGAAGCTTCTGCTGCTTCCCGGCAACATGCGCATAGGATGTTCGCTCATGCTGGAGCAGATATTTGGCATAGGTCCAGCCCTGGCCTTCCTCTCCGATCAGATTCTCTGCCGGCACTCGCACATTGTCGAAATGGACGCTGTGCAGATGGCTGCCCCCGTCAATCGACGATATCGGCCGCACCTCGATGCCCGCCGTCGCCAGGTCGATGCACAGAAAGCTTATCCCGTGAGATTTCCTGCCCTCATCTGACGTTCGCACAAGGCAGAATATCCAGTCGGCATGCGACGCATGGCTCGTCCAGATCTTAGTCCCGGTGACGAAATAGGCGTCGCCGTCCCGCACCGCCCGCGTCGACAGGGCGGTCAAGTCCGACCCAGCTTCCGGTTCCGAATAGCCCTGCGCCCAAAAGGTCCGGGAGCTGAGGATGTCGGGAAGCCAGCGAGCCTTCTGCGCTTCGCTGCCGAAGGTAAATATCACCGGCGCGACGTAGAGAAGTCCCATCGGCAGGAGCTCCGGCGCCCCGGCCCGCTCCATTTCTTCCTCGAATATAAACCGCTCGATCGCCGACCAGCCAGTACCGCCATGGGCCTTAGGCCAGTTTGCGGCCAGCCAGCCGCGCCGGGCAAGAGCCTGCTCGAGCTGCACATAATCGGCCTTGGTCAGGCTTTGCCCTTGCTGCGCTTTCGCAATCAGCGAGGACGGGAACTCATCGCGAAAAAAGGCGCGCACATCGTCCCTGAACTGCACGAGGTCGGCGGATAGAAGGTCGGACATGCGAGTGGCCGCCGCTCAGCCCTGGAAATCGAAGGCAGGTAGCCCTCCGGCAAGTCCCGCCACGGCGAACAGGCCGCCCGCGAGCGGATAGTGCGCTTTCTGTTCCTCGGTCATCGAGACGAGCGACGTCGCGATAAACAGCGTCGAACCATCATCGCCGCCGAAGGCGCAAGTCGTGACATTGGGGGACGGAACCGACACGGTGGCATAGACCGACCCATCGGGATTGTAGGCGGTCACGCCGGCCCCGCCAAACTGGGCGACCCACACCCGCCCGGACGCATCGACCGTCATTCCGTCGGGCATGCCCTGATCGTCGCGTAGCACGACGAACACCCGCCGCTCGCCAAGGGCGCCCGAGACGGTATCGAGGTCGAACTGATAGATCGTCCGCTTGAGGGAATCGGTATGGTAGAGGATCTTGCCGTCGGGCGAGAAAGCCGGGCCATTGGTACAAAAATAGCCGCTGTCCATCTTGTGGAGGCTGTGGTCGGGGTCGAGGCGATAAAGCGCGCCGACATCGGCCCTGCACTCCCGGTCGAGCGTCCCGGCCCACAAGCGGCCGCGCATGTCGACCTTTGCGTCATTGAAGCGGCTTTCCGGAAGATCGGGTTCGGGGAAGGCAATTTCCTTCACCTCGCCCGTCGCGATATCCACGGCGCAAAGACGATTGTCGATACCCGCGATCAGACCACCTTCGGCCCGCCGCGCAATGAAACCGATCGTGCCGTCGTACTGGAAGACGGTGCGGCCGCCTTCCCGCTCGTCATAACGCAGGATCCTGCCGCCGAGGCCGTCAACATAATAGAGGGCGCGCTCGGCCCCGACCCAGATCGCACCCTCGCCGAGTTCGGTTCGGGCTTCCCATACGCATTGTGCTGTCAGTTCCACGATCGCCCCTCTCAAAGCTTCACTAGATCGCCGCGACTTCGAGGCCGCCGTCGATGTTGAGGATCGCCCCCGTGATATGCTTCGCCGCGTCCGAGGCAAGAAACACCGCCGCCCCGCCGGTATCGAAGGGTTCGCCATGCTGGCCGTTCAGCGGAACCTTGCGGCGCGTGCTGTTGAGAGCCTTTTCCTTCTCCTCGGCGTCGGCTGTCCGGGACGCCAGACCATGATGGAGCGATGCCGTCTCGACGAAGCCGATGCGCAGGCAGTTCACGCGGATATTATCGCGGCCATACGCCATGGCACACACGCGGGTCATGGCCTCGACGGCCGCCTTGCCGGCGGTGTAGCCGGTATTGGGACGGCGGACAAAGCGAACCGCGAACAGCGACGACACGTTGAGAATGACGCCTCCGCCCTGCGCCCGCATCACCGGCGCGGCGCAGCGAATTCCCAGATAGGCGCTCGTTAAATTCTGCGCGATCTCGCGATTCCAGTCGTCGAATGCGATCTCGTCGGGCAGCCCCCAGCTTCCGCCGACGCCGACATTATTCTGAATGATATCGAGGCGGCCATATTCGGAAACGGCCCGGTCAACGGCAGCCTGGACATCCGCTTCGACGGTGGCGTCGGCCTGCACGGCGACAGCGCGGCCACCCTCGTCGGTGATCAGCTTCGCGGTCGCCTCGGCACGGTCGAGAAAGCGATCGGCGCAGACGACGGCCGCGCCGGCGCGCGCGAACGAGAGCGCACAAGCGTTCCCGTTGCTGATCCCGTCGCCCAGCGAGCCGGCACCGACCACCAGAGCGATTTTGTTGTCCAGACTTCCCACAAAATTTCCTTTTCGAAGATCTACCGGTAGATTTATACATCCTACCGGTAGGTAGTCAATATAGGCCGCATAAATCCCTGCGGCTCGCAGAACGCTGGCTAGACGAGGTCGGGATTGCCGCCGGTCCAGCCGATCTCCCGCTCCCAGGCTGCGTTCGCGATGGACTGCTGGAGTTCGCGCGCGCCCGGCATCAAATGCGTGCTGGCGGTGGCACGTCCGTCGCCGAACTGCATATAGTCGCGGCCCGCGTCGCTATAGGATTTCCATTCGGGACCGCGCGGCGAACTGGGAACGCCGTCGCGCGCAAAAGACGTCCAGAAGTCCGACATCAGCTCCGACATCGCCCGCTCCTTTTCGCCGATCGGTCCGAAAGGAATATTCGGCGCGTAACAGGCCCCGTCGTCGATGTGGCCGAAAGCGTAGCCGATCTCGGCAGAGTGGAATGCGCCCAGGTCCGCCTCGCGATCGGGCGGCGCCGGAAGCCTGGTCTCCGCACCGGGCGCGCGGTGGCCAAAATGATAAAGATAGGCGTGCGACGAGACGTGACGCATCGAGTGGCACCATTGCTCCGCTGCATAACCGAACAGAGCATAGTCAAACGCCTTTAACGTCGAGCGCAGCGGGTCGCTGTCGGGATAGACGGCCGCCACCGTGTCGGCGAGCTCGCCATAGGTTGTCGCCAGCTGCGCGCGGTATGCCGCGGCATCGGGCGCGATGAGCGGAACCTGACCAAAATTTGCCATGCTGTTGCATTCGTCGGTATTGAATCCGGCGAGGACCGGTATGTCCGCCTGCTCTCCCCGGTCGAATATATCGGGGTTGAAGTCGGGCAGGATCCACCCGTCGACAGCCATCAAGAAGCCGGCGCCGTCGAGGTGCGCGATATGTTCGAAGGCCTTGTTGACGAGATCGCGGGCGGGAATGGCGCGCAGGTCCGCCAGAGACCTGGCACCGACCGCCGACGCAAAAGCTGCCCCCAATTCCTCGGCGCCGGGGCGGCCACCGGGCGCGCCGCGCAGGCGGCGAGTGCGGTAGAACATGCCGCCGCTCTGACCGATCGCACGGTGGATCAGCCCTTTCGAAAGCGGTGAGCCCATGACCAGGCTGACGAGGAATGCTCCCGAGGACTCGCCTGCCAGAGTGACGCAGTCGGGATCGCCGCCGAAGCTCGCGATATTCTCGCGGACCCACCGCAAGGCCTGGATGATGTCGGCGACGGCATAATTGCCCGAGGATCCATGCGGCGATTCCGCGGTGAGTTCGGGATGCGCGAAGAGCCCCAATATCCCGAGCCGGTAATTGATCGTAACCACGACCACATCTTTCGCCGCCAGCGCGCACCCGTCGTAGAGATGATGCGATCCCGAACCGCTGACGAAGGAACCGCCGTGGATCCAGACGATGACGGGCCGGCGCCCCGTGTCCCCGGCGGTTTCTTCGTCAGCCGGCGTCCAGACATTGAGATAGAGACAGTCCTCGCTCTCTGGCAGCAACGGGCCTTGATACCATAAGGCGTCGGCCGGCATCATCGCCGGCGGCTGGATGCAGTCTGGAGGATAGTGGAGCGCTGCACGCACGCCCGGCCAAGGCGCCGCGGGCGCCGGCGGCCGCCACCGCGCCGCGCCGGTTGGCGGCGCGGCATAGGGGATCGCCTTGAACACGCCGATCCGGCGGTCACCGTGTCGCCGCGTGATCCCGAGCAAGGCCCCTTGCGGCGTCTGGAGAAGATGCGGCCTATCGTCGGCCGCGAGCGCGTCTGCCGCAAGGAATTTTGCGTCCCACGGGTTCATGCTGTTGCTCGCGCCGACACGAGTTCAGCCCATCCTCGCTTCGAGCGCCTTGCGCGCTTTCTCGGGCAGCGCGTCGAGCGGAATATCCACCGCATTGGTTAACAGAAAGCCCGGATCCGCAGGCATGTCGAAAAGGTTCATATTATGGCTGTGGCATAGCTGATGATAGGCAAAGGACACCTGCATCGCATTGACCCGGCCTTGATGATCCTGGGCCGCGTTCACCGACTCTTTCGCGAGCTTCAGCGCGAACAGCGGCTTCTCGGCGATCTTTTTCGCCATCGCGAGCGTGAACTCGGCCAGCTCTTCGGGAGGGACGACATGATTGACCATGCCATAGCCCTTCGCTTCCTCGGCGGTGACCCAATCGCCGGTGAAGAGCATTTCCTTCGCCTTGCGAATGCCGAACTCCCACGGATGATTGAAGAACTCGACGCCGTTCACGCCCATCTTCAGCGTATTGTCCTGGAAGCGCGCGCCGGTTTCGGCGACGATGATGTCGCACGGCCACATCAACATAAGGCCGCCGGCTACTACCTTGCCCTGGACTTCTGCGATCGTCGGCTTGGGCATATTCCGCCACCGTTCGGAAAAGCCGATATAGAGCTCCTTTTCGATCGCCATGCGCGATTCCGCGCCCGCGCATCCGAAACCGCACCAGGTCCCGACCGTGTCTCGCTCGGCGAGGACCTTGAGCTGCGCTTCGGGCCGCTGACGCAGATCGTGGCCCGACGAAAAATGCGGACCATTGGCCGCGAGGATGACCACCTTCACATCATCATCCTGCGCGACGCGGTCGAACGCCTCGTTCAACTCGTACAGCAGCGTCGCGTCCTGCGCATTGCGCGTGTCGGGACGGTTGAGGATGATCCGCGCGACGTGATCGGCGGGATGTTCGAGAAGAATGTTTTTCCACTGCTGATCCGTTGACATCATGCACCTGTTTTCTGTCCGAAGGTTGACGATATTTGGTCTATGGATGCGTCAGGGCCGGCACCGCCCCGGTCAGGGGACGCCGCTCCCACGAGGAGAAGGCTTCACCCTTGCCCAGCATGTCGATGCGTTCCTGGCGGAGCGCCATGCGGCGCGCCTTTCCGGAATCATCGCGCAGCGGCGTGCTCGTCAGTTCGATCGATTCCGGGACCTTGTAGCTCGCGAGCCTATCCTTCGCGAACTCCACTAGCGCGATCGCCTCGACCTTTGCGCCTGCGCGCGTTTCGACGATGGCATGAACGCGGCTGCCGAACTCGTCATCGGGCAGACCGACCGCGATGGCGCAGACGATGTCGGGATGCGCATCGAGCACATTCTCTATCTCGAGCGGGTAGACGTTCACGCCGCCGCGAACGATCAGGTCGGCTCGGCGATCGGCGATGAAAAGATAGCCGTCGTCATCGACCCATCCGAGGTCGCCAAGCGAGTCCAACCCGTTCTCGCTGCGCTGAGGCTCGGCACCGACATAATGATAGGTCCGCTCGCCCGGCGCCGGCGACGAGAAATAAATCTCGCCGATCTCGCCCGGGGCGGCCACGGTTCCATCCGCACGAAGGATCTGCAGGCCACCATAATGCGCGCGCCCCACCGAGCCCGGCTTGGCGAGCCATTCGCTGCCGGTGATCATCGTGGCGCCCAGACCTTCGGTGCCGCCATACATCTCGAAGATGCGCTCGGCGCCCAGCCAGTCGATCCAAGCCTGCTTCAGCCAAGGCGCGATCGCGGCCGCCGAATGCCACACGGCTTGCAGGCTGCTGAGGTCATATTGCGCCCGCACCTCGGGCGAGAGCCCCCAGATCCGGTGCATCATCGTGGGGACGATGCTGATCCACTGCACGCCGTGAGCGGCGATGAGCCGCAACATTTCCTCGGGATCGAAACGCGGCATTCCCACGATATGGGCGCCGACGAACAACCCGCCGTGCATGCTGCCGAAAGGGGCGTTATGATAGAGCGGCCCGGGAGCCATTACGACGCCGTCGGCCGGCATGCTGAGCATCGTCTGCTGGGGATCATATTCCGCTTTGCGATGATCGACGATCAACTTGGGGCGCCCCGTCGATCCGCCGCTGCCCAGGATTTTCCAATATTTGCTGACCTTGGCGGGCAGCGGACGATCGTCATAATCGTCCGCCGATTCCAGATAGCTAAGGGTTCGGGAGTCTCCCTCGCCCTGCTCGACGGTCACAACCAGACGCGGGTCGGCGAGCGCGATGATGTCCGCGCGCTCCTGCGCCGCCAGGCGCGGGGAGATGACATTGGGCGTCGCGCCGAGCTTCCACAGGGCAAAACTATATTCGAAGAAGCGGATATCATTGGGCAGCACCATGGTGACCCAATCGCCTTCCCCCACGCCGCGATCCGCCAGGAAGCGCGCGCGGCGGTTGGCGCGCCGTTCGAGCTCCCACCAGGTAACGTCACCATCGGCGAACGACGCTGCAATACTATTCTCCGGCTTTCGCTCGGCATGGTAGCGAAGCAAGTCACCGGCCGGCAGCACTGCCATCTCAGGATCCTGTCGAAGCGCCGTCGGCCGGCCAGATAATCGTGCTGATCGAAATGGCCGGTGCTTCGACAGGAAGAAGTTCCCCGCCCCAGGCGACGTTGACCTTCGCCTTTTCGGCGCGGCTGTTCATCACCTGGACGACGATCTTGCCGTCGGGCCGCTTGAACGACAGGACGCGCAGCCCCTGCGCGCTACCCGTGGTGGTTAGCCGCACCGAGCCGGGCCGCACATATTTGGCGAAGTGCGAGAGATAATAATACAGACCCGTATAATGAGCCTTTTTTTCTTTCCGGTTGATCACGATGACCGGTTGCTGGACATTATTATCCTTATACTGATGCACCGGTGACACGAACTCCGGGCCGCCTTCCTCGTCGAGGATCAGGTTGAAATAGCTCCATGCCGACGCACCGGCTTCGAGTTCGTTCGCGATTTCGTGACCCCAGAAATCTCCGTCTTCGAAATCGAGGCGCGGTATTTCCATGTCTCCCAGCTTGGCCGCCATGATCGAATCGCGGTGATAGCAATGCTCGGTCATCCAGATTTCGATGTCGGGATAGCGGGCGTGCAAGTCGGCGATCTTGCGCAGTCCGTCCAGCTTGGCTTCCGGGCCCCAAAGATAGTCGTAGGAATGATAGGTCATGCCCGAGATATATTGGCGGGTCTCCGGGTTATCGAGAAGCACAGGGTACACCTTGTGTGCCCAGTAGCGAAAAGGAGCATCGGCAATCTGCAGCTTCGTCGTGATGCCTTCTTTCCTGAACAGTGGGCCGACATGGTTGCGGATGATGTCACCGATCTCAGAATAGCTGATCTTGGTGTAGAACCCCGGTTCGTTGAACAGGCTGAGATGGGTGATATCGATCCCCTGCTCCCGATAGGCCTGGATATATTTCAGATAATAGCGCGACAGCGGTTCGTAATAATGCGGATCGAGAATCATGCCCTTCTCGAACCGTTGATCGAGCATCATCCAGTTCGGCGGATAGTCGAGCCGCGAGTGCAAGGCGAAGCGGCCATATTTCTGCGCGCGCTTGATATAGGTGGCGAGACCGAAGGGCTTGAGGTCGCGCTCGATCGTAAAACTGTCAAGCGCGACATCGCCCTCCTTGTCGGCATAGGTGTAATAGGGCCCGGCCGACATAAGATCGGTCGAACCCATATAGGTGACCATGGCCGAGAACCCGGCGCCTTTCTCGGGATCGAACACCGATTGAAGCACGGCCTCCTGCTCGGCCGGCTTGAGATCCGACAGCAGGATCATGCCCGCTTCCTGGAAGCTGGCACCAAAGCCGAGAATTTTCTGCAGCGGCTTGGAATCATCGACGGTGAAGACCGGCGCGTCGCCAGCCGTGTCAGCCACGAACGGGAGGTCGGCCTTCCTTGAAAGACGGTCGCCTTCGGACGAACTGACGATCACTTCCGCCGTCGGCTCGGCCCAGACGGGCGAACCGATTACACCGGCCGCGAGCAGGGCGAGACCCCCGACCGCGCCCCGCCACCGCGTAAAGGCGACAATTCGTGACTTGGTGTTATTGATCATTCCGAGCTTCCTATTTCATTGTCACTTTGGGATCGCGGGTGCGAACTATTCTGCCGAGCAACCCCTTGCAGCCGTCAAAATGTCATGTTGACGCCAACACCATATGACCGTGGCTCCGATGAAGAGCCAAGGGTATTGAAGAGGATATTGGAGTCCGTCGAACCGACGAAATATTTTTCGTCGGTAATGTTGCGCACGAATGCGCGCACCGACCAATTGCCGTGATTGGGCTTATAGGTCGCAAACAGGTTGCCGAGCATATAACCGTTCTCCGCGGTATCGGCCGTGTTGAATGCCGTGAAATGCACCCCGCTGTTGTAATAGATTTCGCCGCGGACCGTGAGTTCGTCCGCGTTGCCCACCGGAAAATTTATTTCCGCACCGGCCCCAAGCGTCAGCTTTGCCGACATCGGCAACCGGTTGCCGTTGAGATCGACGACCGCATCGGTGAACGGATCTGTGTTCAGAAATTCGGCATTATATTTGGCCCGCGGAATCCACCCCATATTGAGGTCGAGCTTGAAGCGAGGGCTCACGCGCCAGTTGACCTCGGCTTCGAGGCCGTCGACCACGGCAGAATCGGCGTTGGTGATCACCGGCAGGGGGAAAACGGACGGAAGAATGACGTAGACCTGCATCTGGCTATAGTCATAGTGGAAGGCCGAGAGACGAAGATCGACACCGTCGATCAGCGAATTGACCTTGTAGCCGATCTCGTAGGCGTTGACCGTTTCCTGCTCGAAGGATTGGCCGCATGACGCGGGATTGAAGCCGCCCGCCTTGAAACCCTGCTGGAACTGACCATAGACATTGCCGCGGCCGAGTTCATATTTCGCGCCCGCCTTGAAGGTCGTCTTGCTCCATTTGTCGGAGCCGCTTCCGGTCGGCGACGAAAATCCTTCGCAGACCCCAATGACGGCCGGGGGATTTCCGGGCAGCACGAACGCGAATTCGAAGTCCGCATCGCGCTTGTCCTTGGCCCAGCGGGCACCGCCGAACAATTGCAACGCTTCGGTCGCATTATAGGTGAGATCGCCATAGACCGCATAGGATTTGGTGAGCTGGTCGCGGTGGTTGATCGTCGTCGTTCCGTTGGGAAAGGGCGAACCGCTGACGACGACGGCGCCTTGCTGACTATTCGAGAACACATAGTCGCGCTGCCAATATTGCCGCTCGCGCCCGTAATAAGCCCCCAGAACATAGCCGAGCTTGCCGACATCGCCGGTCAGGTTGAATTCCTGCTGGAACACCTTCGAGTCGTCGATGCTATCGCCTGTGCAGGTCTCGATCTGCGTCGCATCGCAGTCAGTACCCCGAAGATCATTCTCGACGCGAAAATAGGACGTCTTTGAACTGAGTGCGTGACCTTCTGCGACGTCGACCTTCGCGCCGAGGACAACGCCGCGACTTTCTTGGATCGACCGTCCAGCGGAATTGTAGCGCACCCGACGCGGGTCGAGCGACAACACGGTCGTCGAGTAGATATCATCGGGGCCGAAAACGGCTTGATTCTCGTCGATCGCACGCTGCCCGACCGGCAGGCGGGGTGCCGAAATCTCGGTCACATTCTGATTGCGCTTGTAGTAGACGCCCGAAAGGTCGAGTTCGACCCCAGCGGTCGGGTTGATAGCGAGCGCGCCGCGGACGCCCTTCTCGCGATATTCGCCGAGGCGCTCGCCGGTCCCAAGGTCCTTCGCCCATCCCTTCCCGCGCCCGCCGGCGAGGCCGGAGATGCGGAAGCCCACGACGCTGTCGAGCAGTGGTCCGCTCACGGATCCCCGCAGCTGATAGGTGTCATAGTTGGCGTATGACGCGTCGACCGTTCCGGTCAGTTCGTCTTCGACCTTGGCCGACCTGAAGTTCAGCGCGCCACCGGTCGCGTTGCGTCCGTACAGCGTCCCCTGCGGCCCGCGCAGGACTTCGACGCTGCCCACATCCATGAACAGGACTTTGAGCGGAGCGGCAGCGGGGAGATACACGCCATCGTAGAACATCGCCACCGGCGTTTCGAGACCGCCCGACGTTGACGTGAGCGCGATCCCGCGTATCGATGCCTGCGACACGCCGATCTGTTCGCTGAACGTGAGGCCGGGCACCTTCTGGCCAAGGCTCGACAGGTCCGTGATCTGTTGATCGCGCAGGGAGTCGGCGTCGATGGCAGTAATCGAGGCCGGTGCTTCCACCAAGGCGGTATTGCGGCGCAGCGCGGTGACAATGATCGTGCCATCGTCGGCTTCGGCCGCCGCGGGCTTGCTGTCCTGGGCAAAGGCCGGCGCCGCCGGGAGCATCGAAAGGCACAATGCGGTCGCCGACAAGGCCGCGAACCGGCCCTTCTGGCGTCGTGAAATCATCATCTGAAACTCCCCTCCATGGTCCCGAACCACAATATCCGTTGGTCCAAATGGCAGCGTTCTTGTCCGACTGCTCGAAAGTTGTTATACCGACCGGTAAATAGGATGTCAACAATCCCGGCGGCGGCGTGCGGACCTGATTTGGCGGAATGGTTCGTGTGGAATTGGCCGCTCAATCGAAGGTCAGGCACATGGAAGATGAAAGCAAAGCACTGAATCTCCTGGGTCGAATCATGTCCCGCCGGGCTTTAGTCACGACCGCCGCCGCGGGCGCGGCGGTCCCCGCAATTTTTCAGCGCGCGCATGCCGCCGCGCTGAAAAACTCCGGCCCCACCCATTTGATCGAGCGTGTCTCGGACGGCGCGATTCCCCTTCCCAATACCAATGGCGGAGTCGGGACGGTGACGATCAAATATTTCCATTTCGAAGGCAGCACGGAGCCGAACATCCTGCTGCATTATTCCATTCCGCCGCAGGCGAGCGAGGGCGTCCACACGCACCGCCTCGGAGACAAGAAGGCCGGATCCTTTGACGAATTCTACTTCATCCTTGCCGGAGAGGGGATGATGGAAGTGGCTGACGAACGCTTCCGCGTTGTCCCGGGCGACCACGTCTTCACCCCCAACGGGGTTCCGCACGGGATTGCCAATCCGTCGGAAGACACCGCCCTCGAGCTGTTCCTGATCGCTGTGAAACGATGATCCTGCCCGCGAGCGGCTGCGGCCGCCTCGCAGAAGGGGCGCCCTCTTTTTGCCCCTCGGGGCGATCTAGGCCGATTGCGCGAAACGGAAATCGCAGGCGCCGATCCCTTCGATCGTGACGTCGACCTTGTCCCCCGCCGTGATCGGTATCGCGGGACCCAGCGTCCCGGTCAGGATCACCTCACCGGTGCGCAAAGATTCGCCCCGCCGCGCACATTCGGCCGACAACCACATCAGCGAACGCAGCGGATGCCCGAGCGCTGCTGCTCCGGTGCCCGACGAGGCGACCGCACCATTGATCCGCAGGATCATTGCGCAGTCAAGGAGGTCGGTTCCCTCGACCGGCGCCGATTCTTCCGACAGGATGAAATGCGAGGCACAGCTGTTATCGGCGATAAGATCGAGCAAGGAAGGCTGCCAATTCCGGATGCGCGAATCGACGATCTCGATCGCCGCATGAACACGCGCCACGGCTTCTGCCGCATCCTCGAGCGTCAAAAGCGGTGCGTCGACGTCCCGGGCCAGCACGAGCGCAACCTCGCCTTCGACTCTCGGCGCGATGGTGCAGGCCGGATCGAGCGTGCTGCCGCTGGCCAGCTGCCGATCGTCGAAGAGCGAACCGAAGCAGGGCTGGTCGGTGCCGAACGCCCGCTGTCCCGCCTCGACCGTCAGGGCATTTTTGCGGCCGGCGATCCTGCGCCCTTCTGCCTGCCACCACAGCGCATTGGCGAATTGCACCGCATAGGCCTGCCCAACATCGGCGGGCCCGCTTCCGGGCTGCGACGGCTCGATCGCGCCTCCGGCATAGGCTTCTCTCAACTTCCGGCCGAAATCGGCAAGCGTCGCGTCTGTCATCATCTCTTCTTTCCATCTCGTAGCGCGCCCGGAACGGGTGCGGCAGTCTTGCGGCGCGGCCGCGTTACAGGCCCATCCGCCGCGCCTTGTCCAGCACCAGGTTGAGGATCCGGACCGAGCCGACGTCGATCATGACGCCCTCGAACTCGACCGCTCCCTCGCCGCGCCGCTGGGCGTCTTCATAGGCCGCGATGAGCCGGCGGGCATAAGCCACCTCGTCCGCCGTCGGGCTGAAAATCTCCTTCGCATGCGCAATCTGCGACGGATGCACCGCCCACTTCCCGGTCATGCCGAGACAGGCCGCCCGCCAGCATTCGTCGCGATATCCATCGAAATCGGCGAGGTTGGCATAGGGCCCGTCGACCGCGTCCAGCTTGTTGGCCCGCGCCGCGATGGTCAGACGAAAGCGCGCATGGTGCCAGATGTCGCCGGGATAATCGCGCGTCTGAAACGCCACGCTGGTGTCGATGCCCTGCGACGCCGAATAATCGCCGCCGCCGAGGATCAGGCATTCGAGCCGCGGCGTCGACGCCGCGATCTGGTTGACATTCATCATGCCCTCGACCTCTTCGATCAGCACCTCGAGGCCGACCCGGCGATCGAGGCCCAGCTTCGCCTCGATCTGCGTCAGCAATATATCGACCCATTGCACATCGGCAGCCGTCTTCACCTTCGGAATCATGATCGTGTCGAGACGCTCGCCGGCCAGTTCCATGAGCGTGATGATATCTTCATAGGCATAGGGCGTCTGGAGGTCGTTGATCCGCACGCACCGGGTCTTTGTCCCCCAGTCAAGTTCGTTCAACCCCGCCGCGACCGTGCTGCGGGCGGCCACCTTGGCGCTCGGGGCGACCGCATCTTCGAGATCGAGAAAGACATGGTCGGCATCGCTGGCCGCCGCCTTGGCGATAAATTTCTCGCTGTTCCCCGGCACCGCGAGCTGGACGCGGCGGAGGCGTTCGGGTTTGTTCGTCATCTCTTTGTTCCTTGCTTGTCTTCAGGGCTCGCCAAAGGCGCCGGCGTCGCGCGCCGCGATGATCTCGCTGCCGCCCATTCCCAGTTCCTCCAGAATATCGTCGCGATGCTCGCCGAGCGTCGGCGCGCGCATGCGAACCCCGCCCTGCGTGACCGAAAACCGCAGCGGGGTGTTCGCGATGACCACAGGCTGATCCGATCCG
The DNA here is from genome assembly GCF_036687315.1 of Sphingopyxis sp. TUF1. NCBI lineage: Bacteria > Pseudomonadati > Pseudomonadota > Alphaproteobacteria > Sphingomonadales > Sphingopyxidaceae > Sphingopyxis > Sphingopyxis kveilinensis. The sequence continues at coordinate 2,634,237 of NZ_CP144683.1, read as the reverse complement.
GGGTGTTCGACTTCGGCGAGCATCCCGCGTGCGGCGATGTGCGGATCCGCAAAAATCTCGGCAACATTATTGACCGGACCAAAGGGAACCTTGCCGCCAATGGCGTCGGCGAGTTGCTGTTTGGTCCGGGCGCGCGTCCAGTCCGAAATCAGCGCGACGACCTCGTCGTTCAGCCCGGCCCGGGCCGCATTGCTGGCGTAGCGTTCATCGGCGGCGATATGCGGCGCGCCCATCGCCTCGACCAAGATGGCCCAGAACTGCTCCGTCGGACAGGCAATCGCGACCCAGCCGTCCTTTGCCGGAAATAGGCCGAAGGGACAGAGAAACGGGTGACCATTTCCCTCGGGCACAGGCACCGTTCCGTCATAGCTGTGCTGGTAGATAATTCGCTCGCACACCGCGACCATCGCGTCGTACATCGCGATATCGACGAACTGCCCCTCCCCGGTCCGCTCGGCGTGCAGCAACGCCCCTAGGACGCCGTTCGACAGAAGCATCGCCGGAATCGTGTCGCCGATCCCTGGTCCGACCTTCATCGGCGTGGCGGCGTCGGGTCCGGTCACCCCCATGATGCCGCCCATGGCCTGCGCCACCACATCATAGGCGGGCCATTTGTTGTACGGGCTTTCGCCCGACCGCGGATCGCCGAAGCCTCGGAGACAGCCATAGACAAGTTTGGGATTGATTTCCCTCAGCCGGTCATAGCCAACACCGAGCCTGTCCATCACGCCGGTCCGGAAATTTTCGATCAGCACATCGGCGTCGCGCACGAGGCGCAGGAATATCTCGCGGCCCGCCCCTGTCTTGAGATCGAGGACAATGCTGCGCTTGTTGCGGTTGATGCTGGCAAAATAGCCGCCGTAGGACCGGAGCGTATCGCCGCGCGCAAAGGGGCCGCTCAAACGGGTCTGGTCGCCGCCCGGCGGCTCGATCTTGATGACATCGGCGCCCTGGTCTGCCAGCAACATCGTGCAGAAGGGACCGGCCAGCATCAACGTCAGGTCGAGAACCTTGACCCCGCTCAGCGCGCCGGGATTTTCGGCGGGCGCGATCATCGCGCTGCCGGCTGCCGCGACAGAAGGAGGGTGCGTTCGCCCTCGAACACGACGGCATCATGCTGGTTCACGCCCCAATGGCGGAAGCGGACCTCGCCCGAACTGTCGTCCCGCTCGGTCTTTTCCAGGACTTCGGAATAGGCATAGAGCGTATCGCCGTGCAGAACCGGCTGGCGCAGCCTGATCTTGTCCATCCCGAGTTCGGCGATCGCACGCGCGGTCGTGTCCTGGGCAGCAAGACCGACGATCATCGCGACCGTGATGCCGCCGAACACGACCCGGTGGCGCAAATGCTCCGCGACCGGCATCTGGCTTTGCTTGTGCTCGTTATAATGGCCTTCGGCAGTGTTGATGACGAGATTGGTGATCAGGACATTGTCCATCTCGGTAACGGTTTTTCCGCGCGCATGTTTGAAGATGTCGCCGACCCGAAAATCGTCGAACCAGCTGTCCGATGGCACCCGGGTGCTCATGACGGGATTTTCCCGAGCAGATTATCGGAAATGATGCGCTGCTGGATCTCCGACGTTCCTTCGAAAATCTTAGTAAGCCGCGCGTCGCGCCAGTGCCGCTCCATCGCATGAAGCTTGGTATAGCCTGCGCCACCGAGAATCTGCATGCCTTCGCTCGTCACGCGCTCCGCGATTTCGGATGCATAATATTTAACCATCGATGCCTCGGTGTCGCAGCGGACGCCCGTGTCGATCTTGTCGCACACATGATAAAGCAGCTGCCGCGCGGCCTCGATCTCGGTCGCCATCGTCGCGATCTTGAAGCGAATGGCCTGGAACTCGGCGATCGGGCGGCCGAACTGCACCCGCTGCCGGGCGTAGGCCATCGCATCTTCCAAAGCGGCGCGGGCGACGCCGATAGCGCGCGCCGCGGTGTGCGCGCGGGCCTTCTCCAACATGTTGGAGAAGAGATAGAAGGCCTTGCCCTCCTCGCCGATCATGGCCTCTGCCGGTACCCGGCATTCGTCGAACGCCAGCTCCCAGGTCTTCCATCCGAAATAGCCGATCTTCGGGATGGGGCTCCCCTTGACGCCGGACGGCAATTCGCCGCGCGGCTTGGGGATCATGAAGACGCTGAGCCCCTTGTGTCGGCGCTGGGAATCGACGTCGACCTCCGTGCGCGCGACGACGCAAATATAGTCGGCGCCGTCGGCGAAGGTGCACCAATATTTATTGCCGTTGATAACCCATTCGCCTCCGTCGCGGCGCGCCCGGCAACTGATGTTCGCCGCGTCCGACCCGGCATCGGGCTCCGACATGGCAAAGGAACCCAGCAGCTCGCCCTTGGCAATTCGCGGAAGCAGGTCGCGCCGCTTTTCCTCAGCCATGAGCTCGGCGCCGAGCAGGCCGTTGCCGCGCGCGATCAGCGAGCCGACGCTCATCCACGCGCGCGACAATTCCTCGGTCACGAGGCAATATTCGAAGCAGCCAAGACCCAGCCCGCCATATTCCTCCGGAATGAGGATGCCGAAGAAGCCGAGGTCGGCCATCTGGTCACGAAGCGACTGGGGAATGTCGCCCTGCTCGGGGTCGAGGCGATTGGCGAGCGGCAGCACTTCGTTCATGGCGAACTGGCGCGCGAGTTCCTGAATCATCAGGCGCTCTTCGGTGAGATAGGTGGTTGGGCTGGTCATAGTTCATCCTGCTCGGGGCGGCGGCGAACGAGGTTCGTCCGCGTAAAGGCAATGACCGGCGCGCCGTCCTGATTGCGCCCCTCGGTGCGCCAGGTGGCGATCGCGTAATCCTTGTTCGACGCCGAAAGGCGGCGACCGAGGACAGTGCTGCGGGCATAGAGGGTCTCCCCGACGTAGACCGGCGCGTGATAGGAGAGCTCGTCGACGCCCAGAAAGGGTCCGCCCCCTTCGCTCAGGGCTTCGACCGAGAGGCCGAAGACGATGTTGAAGACCAGCAGCGGATTGACGATCCGGCCGCCATGGCCGGCCGCGGCGCAGGCGGCCGCGTCGAGGTAGAGCGGGTTATAATGGAGAGTCAGAACCGTGAAGAGCGTGTTGTCGCTGTCGGAGACTGTCCGCCCGAGCCGGTGCTCGAACATACGCCCCTCGTCAAAATCCTCCCAAAAGTTTCCTTTCGGCCACAACAGGGCACGTTCACGAAAATCGTCAGACATGCGCAACCTCCCTGGCGGCGGCGAGTCTCGCAAGTTCGCTGACGTCGACGACATGTTCGAGATCCAGGCAGAGGCCGGCGAGCTCGGCGGCTCCCCCCTCTCCGATGACGGGGCTCGCCAGCGAGTGAAATTTGGCGAGCAGGCGCGTCTCCTGGTGCGCGAGATCGATCGCGGGGACGCCGACATCATAGCGGCCGCTCAACATGCGTCCGTCGGCCATGCAAAGGATGACATCGCTTTCCGAGCTGCCCCAGCTCGGCCGGGCCGTCACACGGATCTTGTCGCGCATCGCGACAAGCATGGGATCGCGCGCCGATTGGGCCGTGAAACTGGCTTCCCCGGCGGTATCGCGCTTGAGCAGCGCGAGCGCGACCATAGCGCGAAGCGAAAACTTCATTTCGAGCCCCGTCACGGGTGCCTCGATGTTGCAGACGCTCAGATGATCCTGATCGACCACGATCTCGACCGCGGCGATCTGAGCCGGATCGATCGGATATTTGCGGTGCAATTCGCGCACCGCCTCGATCGAGGAATGGGTGAGATAACAGGCGGAATGATATTTGAACATGTTGCGGCGCAGGTAGAACCCTCCCGGCGGCTCGGCTCGGGCGGCGTCGCGATCGATGCTGATGGATTGGGTCGCGGCGAAACCCTGCGCTACGTCGAAGATATCCGTGGGGGCGGTCACGCCGCGCTCCGCCAGCCGGGCCGCCCACAGACCGTCCGCCGCAGCATGCCCCACCTGCAGCGACTTGGCCATCGTCCCGAATGCCGATTTGAGACCCGCGGCATGACAGCCGGCGATGCCGAAGGCTTGGGCCGTGCGCGCTTCGTCAAGACCGAGGCATCGCGCAGCCGCAGCCGCGGCCCCGAAGACGCCGAAGGTCGCGGTGGTGTGCCAGCCGTGCCGGTAATGGCTGCTTCCCATCAGCACGCCGACGCGGCAGGCGGCCTCGAAGCCGGCGGCGAAACATTCGATCAAGGCGCGGCCGGGTAGCCGCAGATATTCGGCCAGCGCCACGGCGACCGGCGCGACCGGAGCGCTCGGGTGCCCCTGCATGTCGAAACTGACATCATCATAATCGAGGACATGCGCCGCCGCGCCGTTGATCAGGGCGGCGTACCGCAGCGAGACGCGGCGCCCCTGGCCGACGAGCGTCGCCTGCTCCCGGCCGCCCGCGTCGTCGGCGTCCGCGACGAGAAGTGCGGCAATCGGCTCATGCCGCGCGGCAAGCGTCACGCCGAACCAGTCCAGCAGGCAATGCTTGGCGATCCTGAGCGCGGCCTCGTCCAGCGTGTCGAACGAAAAGTTCGCGACATAGCGGCTCAGAAACGCCGTCGTATCGCTCCCCGCCCCGTCAGATGTCGTCTCACCGATCAAAACGCTCTCCCCTTGCGCCGGCGCCTTGCCGTCGGCGCTCGTTCGACGGGACGCAAGCTTCCGTCCCGTCCTTCCTATACCTACCCTTCGGCATATTGTGTCATTCCCCGCATCGGAGAAGATGACGCCGAAACCCACAAGAACTACCGTCCGGACAGAGCTAAACAATGGCCGGTCGGTCTGTCGGCAACGGCTTGATCAGACCCGCCACCTCCGATATAGTATAGTCATACCGGTAGGTAGAATATAAGGGAAGGACAAGCGGAATGGCAAGCGATAAACTTGTGACGATCGAGCAGGTGGGCGACATCGTCGTGCTGACGCTGAACGATCCCGACTGCATGAATGCGGCAAGCCCGAAAATCGCGCGCGAACTTCTGGCCGCGATCCGCCAGATCAGGCTCGGGGCGATCAAAGCGCGTGTATGCCTTCTCACCGGTGCCGGTCGCGGCTTCTGCTCGGGCGCGAAGATGATCAAGGGCAACCCGCTCGGACCGCTGGACGCGGACGGCCGGCCCGATGTGGGCAGCGACCTCGAAAGCCTTTTCAATCCGCTGATGACCGAGATCAGGAACTTGCCGATCCCCTTTGTCACCGCCGTGAACGGTGCGGCCGCGGGTGTCGGCTGTTCGCTGGCATTGATCGGCGACCTCGTCATTGCCTCGACGGACGCGGTCTTCATCGAGGCCTTCCGTCATATTGGACTGGTCCCTGATGGCGGCGCCAGCTACATGATTCCGAGGGACATCACGCGCGTTCGGGCCATGGAATTGTTCCTGCTGGGTGACCGCCTGCCAGCGGCGAAGGCGGAACAATGGGGCCTCGTGAACCAGTGCGTCGCCCCCGACCTCCTGATGATCGAAGCGATGGACCTGTGCCAGCGCCTCGCGAGCGGACCCGCCTCACAAGGACTGATCCGCCGCCTGGTTTGGGACAGTCTCGACTCCGGCTGGGAAACCCAGCTGCGCCGTGAACGCGAAGCGCAGCGCGACGCCAGCAAGACGGAGGATTTCGTCGAAGGCATCACCGCTTTTCTCGAACGCCGTCCGGCAGCGTTCCAGGGGGCATGAACCGCAATCAAACCACAGACTGGAACTGCAATGACTGATTTCGAAACGATTGCGACAGAGATGCCCGAACCCGGGATCATGCGCATCATCCTCGATCGGCCCAAAAGCCGGAACGCGCAAAACACGCAAATGCTGTGCGAGTTGAACGAGGCGTTCGACATCGGCGCCCGCGATGACAGCATCAAGGTGATCATCCTGGCGGCAAACGGCCCGCATTTCTCCTCGGGACACGATCTCGCCGAACAGTTCGAGGACCAGCTTCACCGCCTCGAGAACCGCTCGAGCACGGGAAGCTGGGGCGGCTATGGTAAGCCTGGTGCGGAATCGCGCATGGGGATCGAGAAGGAGATCTACCTCGGTTTCTCGGAGCGCTGGCGGAACATTCCGAAGGTGACCATCGCCGAGGTGCAGGGCAAGGTCATATCGGGTGGCCTCATGCTGGTCTGGCCATGCGACATCGTCATCGCCGCGGACGATGCCCAGTTTCAGGATAACACGCTGCTCATGGGAATGACCGGCGCGGAATTCTTCAATCATCCCTGGGAAGTCGGCGTACGAAAAGCAAAGGAGATGCTTTTCACGGCCGACTTCCTCAGCGCCGAGGACGCACGGCGCCTTGGCGGAGTGAACCATGTCGTCCCGCGGGGCGAACTTTCGGAATTCACCATGGCGCTTGCCCGCAAGATCGCGGCCGCTCCGGGCTTCGCGCTCAAGCTGGCCAAGGAATCGGTGAACGTCGCGCAGGATCACCAGGGTCGTCGCAACGCCATGGACGTGTCCTTTGCGCTTCACCAGCTCGGGCATAGCCATAACATGCAAGTTCACGGCGCGATCGTCGACCCGATCTATTTCAAGAGCAGGACGTGAGCGGCATGTATCGTTCCCCATGGGTCGACGACGAGCTTCAGATGATGCGCGACCAAATCGGCAAGCTCGTCCGCAAGGAATTCGCCCCGCGCGCGGATGGCTGGACCGAAGCGGGCAAGGTCGACCGCGCGACATGGCAGGAAGCGGGCCGCGCCGGCCTGCTCTGCGCGTCGGTTCCCGAATGCTATGGCGGCGGCGGCGGAAACGATCTTCACGAAATTGCCGTGATCGAAGAATTATATGGCAATGACGTCGGCGATTTCGCCGCCGGGGTGATGGTCAGCTCGCTCATCGTCGCTCACTATATCTTGCGATATGGCACCGAGGAGCAAAGGATGCGGTGGCTACCCCGGCTCGCCACGGGCGAACTGATCGGGGCCATCGCGATGACCGAGCCGCATGCGGGATCCGATCTGCAAGGCATTCGCACGCGCGCCGTGCGGGTCGACGGGGGATTTCGCCTGTCGGGGCAAAAGACGTTCATAACCAACGGCCAGAATGCGGAGTTGATCCTCGTCGTCGCCAAGTGCGAGATCGATGGCGGAAAGGACGCTGTTTCGCTGTTCGCGGTCGAAACCGAGGATGCCGAAGGTTTCGAGCGCGGCCGTAATCTCGACAAGATCGGCCAGCATGGCCAGGACACATCCGAACTGTTTTTCGACGCCGTCCTCGTGCCCCAGGCGAACTTGCTGGGCGGGACGCCCGGTCATGGCCTCGCCCAGCTGATGCAGCAACTGCCGTGGGAGCGCCTCGCGGTCGCAGTGGCATCGGTGGTCAATGCCGAGCGCGCGCTCGCGCTGACGATCGACTACACCAAGCAGCGGCAAGCCTTTGGCAAGCCCATCTTCGAGTTTCAGAATACGCAGTTCAAACTGGCCGAATGCAAGAGCAAGGTCATGGTCGGCCGGCTATTCATCGACCAACTGATCGAAGCGCATGCGGAAGGCAGGCTCAGTAATGATCAAGCCGCCATCGCCAAATATTGGACTTCCGAAATGCAGGGGGTCGTTATCGACGAGTGCCTGCAGCTCTACGGCGGCTATGGATATATGAGCGAATATCCCATCGCACGCCTCTGGAAGGACGCGCGCGCGTCACGGATCTACGCGGGAACCAGCGAGATCATGAAGCTTGTCATTGCCCGGACGCTCTAGGCGCCGGCGCTTGAGGGCCTGGTTGCGCCCTCCAGGAAGCGGACCTGCCTGCCTCCGGTGACGGCCGGATCGGACGGACGCGGCCCCCAGCCGCGTCGGTCCTGCGCTCCCCGGATCACCCCAACCCGGGCAGGAGCGTCTCGCGCTCGATTTCGGCAGCTCGAAGGGCGCGAAGCTTCACCGGGCCGTAGCCGCGGATCTGTTCAGGCACCTTTGCGAGGGCGATTGCCGCCATATAATTTCTGGCGCTGAGCTTGCGTCCGATCAGGCCGAGATCCTCGCCATAACGTTCGATCCAAAGCCGCTCCTGGCGTCTTTCGGCGCTATAGCCGAACGGATCGAAGCCGGTTCCGCGCAGGAACTTTAATTTGGCGAGCAGCCCGAACAGCGAGTAGATCCACGGCCCGAACTGCCGCTTGCGCGGCGCCTCCCCTTCTTTGCCAAAGGCGGCAATGGGCGGGGCAAGATGAAAGCTCATCTTGTAGTTGCCGGCAAATATCTGCTCGACCGACCGCTTGAACTCTGGCGAGCGATACAGCCGCGCGACTTCATACTCATCCTTATAGGCCATGAGCTTGTAGAGATTCTTCGCTGCCGCAACCGACAGTTCGCTTCGTCCGGGCACGACCGCCTGCTCCCGCTCGCGCAGCCGGTTGACGATCGCGGCGTAGCGATCCGCATAGGCCTGGTTCTGATACGCGCGCAGCAGGCCCTGCCGATGCGCGAGGATGTCGTCGAAACCCTCTGGAATGGGCGCTTTCGGCGGGCTGATAATTTGCAGCTTCTCGGCAAGGTCCGCCGGGCGCGCGACCGCCGCCCGGCCGATCCGGAACGCCGCGATATTGAGGTCGACCGAAACCCGGTTCAGCCGGATCGCATTCTCGATCGCATCGGCCCCGACGGGGAGCCGGCCGCGCTGATAGGCAGCGCCGACCATGAGCATATTGGCGGCGATGCTGTCGCTGAACAGCATCGTGGCGAGCGCATGCGCGTCGAACGCAAAAATGCGCTCTTCGCCGGCGGCGGCGGCGATATTGCGCATGAGCGCGTCGGCGCCGAAATCGAAATCCCTCTCGGCCTGGAAGCCTGCCGTAGGAACGAGATGGCTATTGAGGACGACATAGGTCCGCGCCGGCGCGATCGTTGCCAGGGCATCCTTTCCGCCCGTGACGACAAGATCGCAGCCGATGATGAGGTCGGCATCGTGCCGCCCGATCTTGACCGGCGCCTCCTCGCGCGCGGCGGCACTGAAACGGACGTGACTGTACACGGATCCGCCTTTTTGCGCCAACCCCGTCATATTATAGGTGGTCGCACCGCGGCCCTCGATATTCGCTGCCATCGCGAGAATTGCCGCGATGGTAATGACGCCGGTGCCACCGATCCCGGTGATCAGGATCGAATAGTCCTGCTGACGAGCCAGCCGTTCCGGCTCCGGCATTTCGCCCGAGAGGCTCTGGGTCAGGCTGGGCCAGTCGCGCTTGCGCAGGGCCCCTCCCGAAATACTGACGAAGGACGGGCAGAAACCCTCGACGCAGCTAAAATCCTTGTTGCAGCTTGACTGGTCGATTTCGCGCTTGCGGCCAAGCGCGGTCTCCTTGGGCAGCACGCTGACGCAGTTGGATTTCTTCGAACAGTCGCCGCAGCCCTCGCAAACCGCTTCGTTGATGAAGATGCGCCGGTCGGGATCGGGCATCAGATTGCGCTTGCGCCGCCGCCTTTTCTCGGCCGCACAAACCTGCTCGAAGATGAGCACGGTCGTGCCGTCGATCGCGCGCAGCTCGTCCTGAACTTCGTCGAGCTTCGAACGATGATGGACCGATACGGGCAACCCCGTCAGCTGCTGCATGGCCGCTTCGGGGTTGTCGCTGACCACGACGCACCGCAAGACGCCTTCGCTCAGCACCTGCCGCGCCACCTGTCCGATCGACAATTCGCCTTCGACCGACTGGCCGCCCGTCATGGCAACTGCGTCGTTGAACAATATTTTGTATGTGATGGGGGTCTTGCTGACCGCCGCGGCGCGAATGGCGAGCAGGCCCGAGTGCGAATAGGTGCCGTCGCCAAGGTTCTGGAACACATGCTTGCGGCGCACGAAGGGCGAGGCCCCGATCCAGTTCGCGCCTTCGGCGCCCATCTGGACAGGGGCGAGATCGGTTTCGCGTTTCATCCACATGGCCATCGAATGGCAGCCGATCCCTGAGAGGGCGATGCTGCCTTCGGGCACCTTGGTCGAGCTGTTGTGAGGACAGCCCGAACAGAAATAAGGGACGCGGCTGGAGGTGCCCGGATGCAGCACCGGCTCGGTTTGCGCGGCAGCCTGCATATCCAGTGCCCTCGCTTCGAATGCCGCCTCGCCCAACGCGGCAAGGCGCTGCGCAATGACGCGCGCGACGTCGCCCGGCTCCACCTGCGCATCGGAATGCAGCAACGGCGAACCCTTCTCGTCTTGTTTTCCAACCAGCCGCGGACGCTGGCCGGCGTTGTACAAGATCTGGGCGATCTGCTCCTCGAGGATCGACCGCTTTTCTTCGATGACAAGGATTTCCTCGCAACCCGCGGCCGCCTCGATCATGATCCGGGGTTCAAGCGGCCAAATCATGCCGACTTTCAAGAGCCGAATGCCCAGCAACTCGACTGCTTCCTCCTCGACGCCGAGGATCTTGAGCGCTTGCCGGACATCGAGATAGGATTTCCCCGCGGCCACGATGCACAGCCGTGGTTTTGCCGGGTTAATCACGATGCGGTTCAGGCCGTTGGCGCGGGCGAATTCATGGACCCGCGGCAGCCGGTAGCGCGTGACGATTTCTTCGTCCCGCTGCGGCGAAAAGCGGCCGGTGTAATGGATGCCGCCTTCGGGAAGGGAGAGCTCTTCGGTCGGCCCCATATCGGCAATGGCGAGGTCGTCGCGCTTGATGATGGCCGACGCGTCGGCGGTCTCATTGATGATCTTGAGCGCGGTCCAGAGGCCCGAATATCGGGAGAGCGCCCATCCGTGCAGCCCGAACTGGACGATCTCCGCAATGGTCGCGGGGTAGAGGATCGGAATCTGGATCGCCGCGAGCGCATGCTCGCTCTGGTTGGCGACCGTCGAGGATTTTCCCGGATGATCGTCGCCAAAGGCAAGCAAGACGCCGCCATGTTCCGACGTGCCATATCGGTTTCCGTGCCTGAACGCATCGCCCGACCGGTCGACACCCGGCCCCTTGCCGTACCAGAGCGAGAAAACGCCATCGACCGTCTTGTCCCCCAGGACGTCGATCTGCTGCGTTCCGATAATCGCCGTTGCCGCCAGATCCTCGTTCACGCCGAATTCGAACCGGACGTTGGCCTCGTCGAGATAGCGGCTTGCCGAGCGCATTTCGCTGTCGACGGTACCCAGCGGCGAACCGCGGTATCCGCTGACATAACCAGCGGTCCGGAGACCCGCCGACCGGTCGCGGCGCGCCTGCTCGATCAGCAGGCGCACGAGGGCCTGCACGCCCGATATCTGAAAACTTGGCGCGTCGGGTGAATATTTATCGTCCAGCGAAATGGCTTGCAAGGGTCGTTCGTCGATCATGAATCACCTGTGGCTGCCGGCATCCCGAAAAGGGCACCCGGGTCGGTCGAGAGGCGCCTGAGTTTGTCCGGGTCCAATGTGACCGAAAGCCCGGGCGTTTGCGGAATGGTCAGCAACCCGTCCGCGTCGAGAATGAAGGGCTCCGCCAATATGCCGTCGATATAGGCACTGCCGCCGATGAACTCGACAAGGTCGGTGGAAGGGTTCGCCGCGGCCAGCTGCATATCTGCGGCAAGGCCCAACGCCGTGTTCCAGCCATGCCCGACATATTTGATCCCACGATCCCACGCCGCCCAGGCGATCCGGCGCTGCTCGCTGATCCCGCCGACCTTTGTGACATCGGGTTGCACGACATCTAGGGCGCCGCGCTCGATCCAGGGCAGGAAGCTTTGTCTGCGCGTCAGAACCTCGCCTCCCGCGATGGGCACCGGGCTTTGCCGCCGGAGGACGATAAAATCCTCCAGCGCATCGGGCGGCAACGGCTCCTCCAACCATTCGACGTCATGGCCGGCGAGCATTTCGGCGGTTCGCAGCGCCCATTTCAGTCCGTGAGGCCAAAAGGCGTCGCTCGCCCCCGCGTCGACCAGGAGCCTCGACTCCGGCCCGGCGGCCTCGCGCGCCGCGCCGACGATCGCCTCGTCGAGACCCGGATCGTTGGCGCGGCCGATCGGGCCCCAGCCAATCTTGAACGCCCGGAACCCCTTGCCGCGAAATTCCCGGATGCGCTCGGCGATCTGTTCGGGGCTCTCGATCAAGAGCGAGCAATAGGGCTGAACCTTCGTGCGGTAATAACCGCCGAGGAGGCGGCCGACCGGTTGGCCGGTAACCTTGCCCAATATATCCCACATCGCGATGTCGATGCCGCTGATCGCATGCGTGAGCGTGCCGCCCCGGCCGGTCCAGAAGCTGTTCTGGTGCAGCTTTTCCGAAACGCGTTCGGGCTCCATCGCATTTTCGCCCTCCCACAAGGGCTTTAATACGTCGACGGCGGCTTGCACCAGGCGGCCGTCGGTGAAGACACTCCCGAGGCCGATCACACCGATGTCGGTGTGCACGGAGATCAGGGCATGGATCGAGTCGGTGGGCTTGATCTCGCTGGCCCATCCGTTCTTCGGGCTTTCGCCATGCAGCGGCACGACCGCGATGTGTCGAATTTTCGCAACAGTAGAGATGCTGGTCATCTTCCGCTCCCTGTCAGGTCCGGCATTGCCGTCAGAATGTGGAAGACAGGCCGCCGTCGACGAGCAGCATCTGCCCGGTCACGTAGCGGCACTGGCTGGATGCGAGGAACAGGGCAGGCCCGACGACATCGTCCGGCACGCCAGGCCGACGCAGCGGTATGCGGCCATATTTGATATAGATGTCCTGAAACCAGTCGGTCTCATGTTCATGCCCCGCCTCATCGGGTAGAACCGCCATCCGCGTATCGATGAACCCCGGGCCAATGGCGTTGACGAGGATGTCTTCCGGCCCGAGATCGCTGGCGAGCGCTCGGGTCAGATTGACGATGCCGGCCTTAGCCACCGAATAGGCGATGGAGTCGGCCCCTGCCCTCACGCCCATGATCGAGGCCATGTTCACGATCCGCGCCTCGCCGCCTGCGGCGCGGAGCAACGGCAACAAGACCTGCGTCGTTCGCAGGTATCCGGTGAGATTGACGTCGAGCAGCGACTGAAAATCGTCGATGGTCACGGAATCGACCGAACCGCCGCGATAAATCCCGGCATTGTTCACCAGAATATCGCACCCGCCCATCCGGGCTTCGGCGGTCGCGGCGAGCGACGCCGAGGAAGCATCCGCCGCGGCGTCGAACAATGCGGCGATCGCGGAGCCGCCTGCCGCAACGATCGACCTCGCCGCCGCTTCGGCCGCCGGCTCGTCGATATCGGCAATGAGCACTGTCGCCCCGGCCATCGCGAACCCGTTGGCAATGGCGAGGCCGATCCCGTGCGCGGCACCCGTGACAACGGCTTTCCTGCCTTCAAGCAGCTGCGGGATAGTGTAAGACATTTCGAACCTCCGGGATCGATGCAGCGCGATCAAGCGCCTGCAGTCATCCGATCACATTCAACTTCTGGATTTCAGGGGCGCCGTCGAGCAGCGCGGCAATGACCGGCGACCAGCGGGCGGCGTGCGCGCTCGCGCTATGCGCTTTCAGGGCATCCTCGCTGTCGTAGAGCTCCATTATCTTATACGCGCCCGGGCGCTTCGGGTCGCCGCACAGCTGAAACAGGAGATTGCCGTTCTCATTCGCCCTGACGTCGGCGGCGAACTGGAGAAAGTCGCGCTCGAAGTCCGCGAGTCGATCCGTTTTCACGCGCACAGCGGCAATGATTGCAATCATCTCGTCTCTCCAAAAACAGCTGGCCGCCGTCGGTCGCCCCGGTTTCCGCCGACAAATGGCTTGCGCGGCCGACTCAGTTCTTTTACCTACCATAAGGTAAATAGCAAGGCTCTATCGGGATGAATGCAGTGAAGTTCGACACGATAGAATTGGACGTCGTCGGGGCAGTCGCAACGATAACCCTCAACCGGCCGCATCGGCTGAACGCCTATGTGCCGGCGATGAAGGACGAGCTGCTGCGCGCATTCGACGTCACCGATAGCGACGATGCAGTCCGGGCGGTGATCGTGACCGGCGCCGGATCGGCCTTCTGTGCCGGCGCCGATCTGGAGAATGATGACATTTTCGACGTCGCCGACGTGTGTGCGCCGGGCGATGTGGTTCCCGATGCGGGCGGCGAAATCGCGCTTCGAGTCTACGACAGCCTGAAACCCGTGATCGCCGCGATCAACGGGCCGGCGGTGGGTCTTGGCGCATCGCTTTGCCTGCCGATGGATTTCAGGCTGGCCAGCGAGACTGCTCGCTTCGGCTTCGTCTTCACGCGGCGCGGCATCGTCCCGGAAAGCTGCTCGAGCTGGTTCCTGCCGCGGCTCGTCGGCATCTCTACCGCGCTGGAATGGTCGCTTGGCGGTGAATTATTTCTGGCGGAGGAAGCGCATCGGCACGGGCTGGTCCGCTCGGTGCATGCGAAGGAAGATCTGCTACCCGCCGCTTTTGCTCTCGCCGAGGCGATTGCGGCCCGATCGGCCCCTGTCTCCGTTGCGCTCACCCGCCAGATGATGTGGAAAAATATGGCAGAGCCCGATCCACGCATAGCGCACCGCGTCGAAAGCGCGCTGCTGCAGAGCCGCGGCGCCTCGAAGGACGCGCGCGAAGGCGTGAACAGCTTTCTCGAAGTTCGGGCGGCGGAGTTTCCCGACCGGGTATCCGCCAATCTCCCCGGCTATTTCCCTTGGTGGGCCGATATGGGGGCAGCCGCCGAATAATCCGGTCAAGGTCACAGGACCGGGCTCTCCCCTCCCGCCTGAATTGATGCGACAGCGACCCGGTCCGACGTGCAGGATTCTTCGGACCACCCCCGCGGCCGGCCGCCGCGAGCAGGCGCAGCGGTTCTCCTAGGTGGCGAGTTCGTCCACGAGGAGATCCTGCCACTCCTGGACCGGCCCGAGCAGCAACGCATCCTGTCGCGCGCGCCGGTAATAGAGGTGGCAATCGGCCTCCCAGGTGAAGCTGATCCCGCCATGGACTTGCATATTCTCCTGCGCCGCGAAGGTTGCAGCATCGGTTGCGGAGCAGCGCGCACCCGCGGCCGCAAGCCGCAATTCCCGCGCGCCCGTGTGGAGTGCCCAGGCACCATAATAGCAATGCGCCCGCGCCAGCTCGTTGCGCGCATAGATATCCGCCAGCTTGTGCTTGATCGCTTGATAGGAACCGATTTTCCGGCCGAAGGCATGGCGCTCGAGCACATAGGCCCGCGCCATGGCAAGCGCGCTGTCGGCCATGCCGAGCTGGCTGAAGGCCGACAGGATCGCCGCCTGCCGCAGCAGGTCGCGCCACCCGGCAAGCCCCCCGCCCGGCAGGATTTCCGCGGCAGCGCCGGAGAAGGACAGCGCGCCACACGGTCGTGAGGGATCGACTGTTCCCACCGGCTCGACGTGCAGGTCGGGATCGTCCCCTTCGGCGACGGCGAGGACAAATTCGCCGTCCGCATTGGTGGCGCCGACGAGCAGGAGACTGGCAATCCCCGCGTCGAGAACCGGTCGCTTGCGCCCGGTGAGCTTCCCGTCGGCAATCCTGGTGGTGCATGAGAATTCGAACGCGCCGCCTCCCTCTTCATGCATGGCCCAGCTCCCGATCACGCTTCCGTCCGCCAGGCCGGGGAGCCATTTGCGGCGCTGTTCCTTCGAACCGAAACAGCGGATTGCCTCGGCGAGGATCACGGTCGAGGACAGGAACGGAACGGGCGCCAGCGAGCGCCCGATTTCCTCCGCCGCGACGCAAAGTTCGAGGGGGCCGAGGCCGAGGCCGCCATGCTCTTCATCGATCATGATCGCGGGTACACCGATATCGGCCAGGAGCTGCCATGATGCCGCACTATGGGCTGCCTCGCCGTTCAGCACCGAACGCGCCGCGTCCTTCCCCAGTTCGGGACGCGCAAGCGCGCGGCGCAACTGGTCGCGAAACTGTTCCTGTTCTTCGGAAAAATCGAATTCCATTGCTCTTTCCCCAAGCTAGACCGACTGCGACATCGAATGATCGCGGAAGTGGCGAAGATGCTGCCCGGTCGTCCCGAACTGCCGCTCGATCACCGTCGATCGTTTGAAATAGGCGCCGAGGCTGTAATCCTCGGTCAGGCCGATCGCGCCATGCAGCTGGATCGCGTTCTGACCAATGAACCGGCAAGCCTTGCCCGCGACCACCTTGCCGGCGGACATGGCGGCAGAGCGCGCGTCCCCCTCGCCGTCCATATGCTGGACCATGAACCAGATCATCGACCAGAGCGATTCCAGGTGCATGTGCATCTCGGCGACGCGGTGGCGAAGAACCTGAAAGTCGGCGAGCGCGCTGCCGAACTGCCGCCGATGGCGAAGATGGTGAATGGTGGTCTCTGTCATCACTTCGAGGACGCCGGCAGCCTCGGCGCATATGGCGAAAATCGCATCCTGTACCGCTGGCCCGGCCAGTGCCGCCGCACCGCCGGCCGAGCCGATCAGCGCATCATGCGGCAGCGTTAGATCCGACAAGACGACGTCCGACGCCCACCGCGCATCGACCGTTTCGAAGTCGTGGCGGCCGAGCTGCGGATGCTCGGCCGGCACAAGGAACAGCGAAGGCCCTTCGTCGCTCACCGCCGACACGATCAGATGCGTTGCCGCGGGCCCCCAGGCGACCGCCGCCTTGCGTCCGCGCAGCACCCACCCGCCCGCTGCGCGCTGCGCGGTCGCCGCGGTTGTTTCGCCTGGGCGCTCCGCAAGCGGGTCGATATCCGCCAGGACCAGCCGGCAGTCGCCAGCCGAGATCCGCTCCGGGAGAGACGCGATCAAGCCGGTTTTCGAGCGCCGCGCGATGCCGCCTCCGAGCACCACTGTCTCGAGAAAGGGTTCGACAACCAGCGCCCGTCCGAAGCGGTGCATGACGGCTGCCAGGCTCGCATATCGCTCGCGCAGCGCCCGCTCGCGATCATCGAGGATCGCCAATATTCCGAGCCGTCCTGCAAATTCGCGCCAGATGCCTTCGCTCCAGCCTGCCTGGCCGGCGCTGATCGAACGGCGGTGATCGGGACCATAGCTCCGGTCCAGAAACCGCCGCAGGGAGTCCGAAAGCTGGATCTGCTCTGGGTTGAATGCGATCTCCATGGCTATTGCGCTTCTGCCGAAGCGATGGCCGCCGCGTCGCCGTTCCGGCGGAGTTCGGTCTTCAATATCTTCCCGGCCGGCGTTTTGGGCAACGGCGCCTCGGAGAAGAAAATCCGCCTCGGGATCTTGTAGCCGCCCAGAAATTGACGGCAATGATCCTGTATCGCCTTTTCGGAGACCTCCGCCGCATCGCGAAGATGGATATGCGCGCAAACCACCTCGCCCCACTGCTCGTCGGGCAGGCCGACGACCGCGCATTCCAGCACGGCGGGCATCGCCGAGATGACATTCTCGACCTCGGTGGAATAGACATTCTCGCCGCCGGTAATGATCATGTCCTTCAACCGGTCGACCAGATACACGAAGCCATGCGCGTCGCGCCGACCCACGTCGCCCGTGCGAAGCCAGCCATCGGCCGTCAGCGCCTCGCGCGTTGCATCGGGGCGCTGCCAATATCCGCTCGTGACCATCGGTCCGCGCATCCAGACCTCTCCCGCTTCATCGATGGCGGCAACATCATGGGTCTCGTCCATCCGGCGAATTTCGAGTTCCATGCCGGGAACCGTCCGGCCGATCGAACCGAGCCGTTCCACCTCTCCCGGATCATGATCCTGTGCGCCGAGCCAGGTGCCGCCCGCGCAAGTCTCGGTCATGCCATAATATTGCACGAAGCGGGCAGATGGCAGGCTGTCCATCGCCTGGCGCAGCAACGATGGCGCCATGGGCGACGCGCCGTAGAAAACGCGGCGCAGGCTGGTCAGATCATGCGCCGCCAAGTCGCGATGATTGAGCACCATAGACAACATCGTCGGCACCCAGCCGACATGGGTCACCGCGGCCCGTTCGACCGATTCCATCGCCGTCACCGGCTCGAACGAGGGCAAGAGCTCCAGTTGCGACGCGGCGGCGAGATTGGCGCCGACAAAAGCAGCGCCCGACACGTGAAAGAGCGGCAGGCTGAGGCCGACGACCGAGTCATGCGTAAAGTCGCCGGTATGAAGGCGCATCAGCGCGGCCGAAAAGAAGGCGAGGTGCGATATCTGCACGCCTTTCGAACGCCCGGTCGTTCCGCCGGTGAACAGGATGTAGGCCAGAGCGTCTGGCCCGGCATCCGCGGCGGGAACGCGACCGGGCTCGCGCGCGAGCGCGGCCCAGCTCGCATGGCCTTTCCCGTCCTCGGTCGCGATGAGCAATTCGAGCGCGGGGCAGGACGCCTGGATCGCCGGGGCTAGGTCGAGAAATGAGGGGCCGACGAGCAGAGCCCGGGCCCCGCTGTCGTTGATCGCGTCGGCAATTTCGCTCGTCGACCAGCGGATATTGATGCACACCATGACCATCCCGGCCCAGGGCAAGGCGAGATAGGCATCGTGAAACGCCATGCCATTCTGGTCGAGGACCGCGACACGGTCGCCGCGCTTTAGCCCGAGCCCATTGAGCCCGCCTGCGATCCGCGACACGCGCGTTTCCAGCTCACCCCAGGTCAGGCTCGCGCCGTTATCGCGCAGCGCCAGCTTGCCCGGAAAACCATGAGCGGCTCTCCGCAACATTCCTGAAATCAGCATCTCTCACCTGCAATCGCAATCCGTCATAGCCTTGACGTCGTTGCATATCCTATATACCGGTAGGTATAACGTGACAAGACGGAATATAGGGCAGGGAGCGACGAGTGAACTTGGAGGATCAACCGAAGGAGGCAGAATTCCGCCAGTCCGTTCGCAGCTGGCTCGAGGGCCAGCTCCCGCTGCGGAAAGATTCGCCGGTCGCTGACCTGAGCGAGGCGCAGCGTCTCGCCCGGGCGCGGACGTTCCAGCGCGCCAAGGCCGCGAACCGCTTCTCCGCGCTGACTTGGCCGCGCGCTTTCGGCGGTTATGGCGGAACCGAAATCGAGCAGCTCATCTACAATCAGGAGGAAGCGAAATTCGCTTCGGACTCGCTGCATTTCTTCGGCATCGGCATCTTCCTGTGCGTCGGCACGGTGATGCATCGCGGATCCGACGAGCAGCGCGAGCGCTTCATCGCCGCGGCGCTGCGCGGCGATGAAATCTGGTGCCAGCTCTTTTCCGAGCCAGCTTGCGGGTCTGACCTCGCCGCCGTGCGAACGAGTGCCGTCCGCGACGGCAACGATTGGGTGTTGAACGGCCAGAAGGTCTGGACGACGGGCGCGCATTATTCGGACTTCGGCCTGATATTATGCCGGACCGATCCGTCCGTCCCCAAGCATGCCGGCCTCACCATGTTCATCGTCGACATGAAGGCGCCCGGCGTCGAGGTGCGGCCGATCCGCCAGATTTCGGGCGAAAGCGACTTCAACGAGGTCTTTCTGAACGACGTCCGGATCGGCGACGGGTACCGGGTCGGTGCCCCGGGAACCGGCTGGGCGGTGGCCATGACGACGCTGGGTCTCGAGCGCGGCGCCGCAGGCACCGATCTGGAGTTCATCGACTCCCGCCTGTTGGTGGAGATCGCGAAACGGACTCGCGTCGGAGCGACCCCCGCGATCAAGGACGGGCGGGTGCGGGAAAGGCTGGCCCAATGCTGGCTCAATAATTTTGGCGCCAGGCTCATTGCCTATCGCGGCCAGACCGCGTTGACGCGGGGCGAGGTCCCCGGTGCCGAGCAGGCAGTCCTCAAACCGATCATCGCCAATCAGGGGCAGCGCTCGGCCTACCTCGCGATGGACATGATGGGTATCGAAGGGGTGTTCGATCGCGGTACCCTCGGACATGAATGGCAAGACATCGAACGCGGCTGGTATTGGGGCGCGGCCTACCGGATCGCCGGCGGAACCGACGAGATCCTGCGCAACATTATTTCGGAACGTGTCCTAGGCTTGCCGGCGGATATTCGCGTCGACAAGGACATCCCCTTCAATGCGGCGAGCGCCTGAGATGCGCCGCCTGTCGATGCTGCCTGCCCTGCTGCTGGCGGCCTGCGGAAGCGGCGATGCCGGCGAGGGCAGCGCTGACGACTGGCGTCAGCATGGCCGCGACAGCCAGGAAACGCGTTTCTCGCCGCTGGCCGACATCAACCGCGACACGGTGTCCCGGCTGAAGCTGGCCTGGTCGCACGATCTCGACACCGATCGCGGTCAGGAATCCACGCCCTTGGTCGTCGACGGCGTGATGTACGTGACCACGGCTTGGAGCAAGGTCCTCGCGCTCGATGCGGCGACGGGCAAAGAGCTCTGGTCCTATGATCCGCAAGTGCCGGGCAAATATGGTGCGCGCAGCTGCTGCGATGTCGTCAACCGCGGCGCCGCCTATGACAATGGCAAAATCTATTCGGCAACGCTCGACGGCAGGCTGGTCGCGCTCGACGCAAAAAGCGGCAAGCTGCTCTGGAGCATCGTCACGGTCGATCAGACCAAGGCCTATACGATCACCGGTGCGCCGCGCGTCGCGCGCGGCAAGGTCTTCATCGGCAACGGCGGGGCCGAGTTCGGCGTCCGCGGATATGTTTCCGCCTATGACGCCGGGACCGGCAAGCTGGCATGGCGCTTCTACACCGTGCCCGGCAAACCCGGCGCGCAGGACCACGCCGCGTCCGACGCGGTGCTCGAAAAGCTCGCGCGGTCCACCTGGTCCGGCGACGCCTATTGGCGCGCCGGCGGGGGCGGCACGGTTTGGGATTCGATCGTTTACGACAGCGAACTCAACCGCCTCTACATCGGTGTCGGAAACGGCTCACCCTGGAACCGCCGCTTCCGCTCGGAGGACAAGGGCGACAACTTGTTCCTGTCGTCGATCGTCGCGCTCGATCCCGACACCGGAAAATATCTGTGGCACTATCAGGAGACACCGGGCGAGACCTGGGATTTCACCGCGACCCAGCAAATGACGCTGACCGATCTCAAGATCGGCGGGCGCACCCGCAAGGTCATTCTGCACGCGCCGAAGAACGGCTTTTTCTACGTCATCGACCGAACGAATGGCGCGCTGATCTCGGCCGAGAAATTCGTTCCGCTGAACTGGGCCGACCGCATCGATCCCGTCAGCGGACGGCCCGTCGAAAACCCGGCCGCACGGTTCCGCGACGAGCCCTTTCTGGCGACCGTGGGCGGCGCCGGCGCGCACAATTGGCATCCCATGGCCTTCAGTCCGAAAACCGGGCTCGTTTACATTCCGGCCCAGCAAATTCCCTATTTCTACAAGTCGGCGGACAGTTTCAAATTCGAAGAGGGGCGGCTCAACCTCGGTCTGGCGTCGGGCGACTACAAGCCGCCGACAAGCAAGAAGGACATCGCCGCCTTCATGAATATGATGCGGGGCGAGCTGGTGGCGTGGGATCCGGTTAAGCAGCGGGCCGCCTGGCGTGTGCCGCACAAGCGGGCTTGGAATGGCGGCGTCCTCGCTACCGACGGCGGCCTTGTCTTTCAGGGGCTTGCAGATGGGAGCTTTCAGGCGTTCGATGCCGCCAATGGCAAGCCGCTGTGGCAGTTCGATGCACAGGTTCCGCTGCTGCCGGGCCCGATCAGCTACCGTGTGGACGGACGCCAATATATCGTGATCGTCGCGGGCAACGGCGGCGCACTTCCCCTGTCCTTTCCCGAGTTCGACGGCCCGCGACCGCGAATCGCGGGCCGGGTCCTGGCCTTCACGCTCGACGGCAAAGCGAAACTGCCGCCGGTCACCGCCACGATCCCGCCCCTCAAGACGGTCCCGCTGGTCTGGAGCCGCAAGCGCATCGCCGAAGGCCGGGCGCTGTTCACCACGACCTGCGGCGCCTGCCATGGAATGGCGGCGATGTCGGCGGGCGTGGTCCCTGACCTGCGCCGGTCGAACGCGCTGGGAGATGCGAACCTCTGGAAGAAGATCGTCATCGAAGGCGCGCTGACCGATTCCGGAATGATCGGTTTCGGCGGTCGTATCACGCCCGATCAGGCCGAAACGATCCGCGCCTATGTGGCTTGCCGTGCGTCGCCCAATCCAGGCGGCTGCGATTTATAGTGGAGAGTGGAGATGGAAACACACATCGAAGGCAGCGACTTTCCCAAGCTCGATTTAACGGGCCGGTCGGTTCTGGTCACCGGCAGCGCCGGGGGGCTGGGTTTTGCCATGGCAGAGGCCTTCGCCCGGTGCGGCGCGCACGTTGCTATCAACGATCTCGACCAATCCCGGGCTGAATCGGCGGCCGAGCTTATCGGCGATGGAGCGATCGCCGTCGCCGGCGACGTCAGCGCCGAAGCCTCGGCCGAGGCGATCGTGCAAGAAGCGACCCAGCGCCTTGGATCGCTCGATATATTGGTCAACAACGCCGCGATCGCAGAGGCCTTTGCCGCCACCGTCAAGCAGGATGTGGACAGCTGGCAGCGCGTCATCGACGTCAATCTGAAGGGCTGCTACCTGATGGCCCGCGCCGCGGCGCGCGTCATGATCCCGGCCAAACGCGGGGCCATCGTCAATCTTTCGTCGATCACCGGCCTCGCGGGGTTTCCCGCCTCGAATGGCTATGGCGTCTCGAAAGCGGCGATCGTCATGTTGACCAAGACGCTGGCGACCGAATTCGCCAGGCACAATATCCGAGTCAATGCGGTGGCGCCCGGTTTCGTCGTGACGCCGATGACAGATCAGATGCCGCAGGAATTTATCGATATGAATGTTCGGCGGATGCCGCTTGGCCGCTCAGGCGAACCCGAAGAGATCGCCCGCGCCGTCGTCTTCCTCGCATCGCCTTGGGCCTCGTTCATCACCGGCGTCACGCTGCCGGTCGATGGGGGGTGGGCCGCCTATGGCGCGGTTGGCGACGCTTCGCGGCCCAAGGCCAGCTGAATACCCACCGGCAATCGGCAAACGAACAAGAAAAAATCGGGAGAGCACCATGAGAATGCGATCGTCCAAATCGAAGGGCCTGCTACTGGCCGCTATCGCCGGTTTGCTGGCAATGCCCCAATCCGCGTTAGCACAAGAAGCGAAACTGACGGTCAGCGCCATTCGCGGTGACCGGCTGAAAGTACAGCCCGCCGTGTCGTTTACGGCCGATCGCGCAGCGAAGGCGGACTTCGCCATCGACGAAAAAACCACGGACCAGACCATCATCGGCTTCGGCGCCTCGTTCCAGGAGGCCGGGATGATCGCGATCAACGATCTCTCGCCGGGCAAACAGGAAGAGGTCATGCGCATGATGTTCGACCCGAATGAGGGCGTCGGCTTTTCTGCCATGATTACCTATATTCACGCCACCGACATGCAGGCGGCTGGCCC
This sequence comes from Sphingopyxis sp. TUF1, assembly GCF_036687315.1. Classification (NCBI taxonomy): domain Bacteria; kingdom Pseudomonadati; phylum Pseudomonadota; class Alphaproteobacteria; order Sphingomonadales; family Sphingopyxidaceae; genus Sphingopyxis; species Sphingopyxis kveilinensis. Next base: position 2,611,109 of record NZ_CP144683.1, on the reverse strand, counting down.
TTATTTCACCTATGCCGACACGCCCGGCGACTTTAATTTCGACCATTTCTCGATCGAGCGCGACCTGCGTCCCACGGGAACCGCGACCTTCATCCAGCGGGCGCGTAAATATGGGGATTTCACGCTCGCTGCGCGCATGGACTATCCGCCCAACTGGCTGCTGACGTCGATGCAGATGACGCCGATGAACCAGCTGCCGCCCAAAAACTATCCCTATGTCTCGAAATATCTTCTCAAATATCTCGAAGCCTATCGAAAGATCGGCATCGACATCGATTATCTCAGCCCATTCAACGAACCTGGCAACTATACGAAAATCAGCTTTCTCGAGATCGGCAATTTCATTCGCGACCACTTGGGGCCCGATCTTGAGAAAAGCGGCTTCGACACAAAAATCCAGTTCGCCGATGCGTCGCAGCGGAGGCTGGCGAGCGCGGCCTATCCGCCCATCCTGAAGGATCCCGCGGTCGCCAAATATATCACGGGCCTCACTTACCATAATTACGACTATGCGCATGTCGAAAATCGCGACGATTCCGAGGCCGTTGCCGGTATCGCGCAGCTCCACAAGGATTTTCCGAACGTCCATCTCTGGATGTCGGAGGCCTGTTACCACGACGGCGGCTGGCCGACCGATCCGCTTCACCGCAGCTGGATCCGGCAACTGCCCGTCTATGGCTTCGACGATGGCGATTTCTGGGGCCAGCAGATCTTTTCGGAGCTCGAGGCAGGCGCCTCGGCATGGACCTACTGGAACCTGCTCCTTGACCAGGCAGGCGGCCCCTCGCTGCCATCCCCTCTCCACTCCTATCCGCCGATCAACCGGCAGCAGGCGGTTGTCCATGTCAACCGCGACCATGACGAAATCCTCTATCCCGGCGTCTTCTATTATCTCGGTCACTTCGCCAAGTTCGTCCGTCCCGGCTCGGTGCGAGTGACGACCACGGGCAAAGCCGCCGATATTCGCGTGCTCGCCTTCAAGCGGCCCGACGGAAAATTGGTGGCGCAGGTCATGAACAGCAGCTTCGAGCCGCGAACATCGTCGCTCGCTTGGAACGGACGCACGCTGCGGCTCGACCTGCCGGCGCGCTCGATCTCCAGCTATGTGTGGGAGAAGGCCGGTGCGACAAAATAATAGCGCCGCGCGGCAACCGGGCGCCAGTCGCCGCCGCCGCCTCATTGTAATTCCGTTCTTCAAGGAGCGCACGCTTATGTCGCACAGCCTTTGCTGGCCTCGGCCGCTGCACGCCGCATTGATTTGCCTGGCCATGTCCACTGCCGCCCCGTCCGCCGTCTTCGCCCAATCTGTCGAAGTGTTCACCACGTCCGATGCAGGCGCGCGGCTGGAGCCGGGAAAGGGACTGCGGTTCGAGACACCCCGGCGCGATACGCGCAACATGATCAGCGTGGGTCCGGCCGAAGATGGTCATCCGATCATCGGCTTCGGTGCGGGTTTCAGCGAGGCCGGACTGATGAGCATCAACGCCTTGTCAGCGGACAAGCAGGAGGAGGTATTCGCCGCCTTGTTCAGCGAGGACAAAGGCATCGGCATGTCGGCGATGACCACGCCGATCGGCGCTTCGCCGATGTCGTCGGCGGGTGACTATTTCAGCTACCAGGACAAGGCTGGCGATGTCGCGCTCGATGGCTTCGCGGTCGACCGCGACCTTGGGGAGAATGGCGTCGCCACCTTCATCAAGCGCGCGAAGGGGCATGGCGCATTCGTGACGCTCGCGAGCATGTATTACCCCCCGGACTGGATGCTGATCGACCTGTCGACCAACACCAAGCTGATGATCCATCCCCACCACTATGCAACGGCTTCCAAATATCTGATCAAATATCTCGAAGCCTATCGAAAGAAAGGCATAGATATCGAATATATCAGCCCGTTCAATGAACCGGGCAATTATACGAAGATCAGCTATTCGGAATATGCGAACCTGGTCTCGACGCATTTTGCGCCCGATCTGAAGAATTCCGGACTGGCGACCCGCCTGATGCTCGGCGACGCGACGCTGCGCAGCATCGCCGCCGTTGCCTATCCCCAGATCTTCGAGAATTCCACGCTGTTGAACGCGGCCTATGGCTTGACCTATCACGGCTATGACGCCGGCTTCGACGGACAAAATACGCCCGAAGCCGGCGCGCACAACGTCATCGGGCTCCACAAGACCTATCCGGACAAGCCGCTTTGGATGTCGGAAACCGGCGAATGCGACAATATGATACCGCTCGAATATGGCTGGAAGTGCCGATCGATCGATTTGCCCCGGTTGAGTCTTGCGACGAGCAGATTCTGGGGCCGACAGATTTTCTCGGACCTTGCCGCGGGCGCGTCGGCCTGGTCGTTCGCCAACGCGGTCCTGGACCAGCGCGGCGGCCCCGTGCTTGTATCCGGGCCGCATAACTTTCTTCCGGTCAATCGCCAGCAGGCGCTGGTCCATATCGACCGCGACAAAAAGACGGTAACCTATACCGGCGCCTATTATGCGCTCGGGCATTTTTCCAAGTTCGTGCGCCCTGGATCGGTGCGTCTCAAAAGTGAAGGAGAGGTACCGGATGTCGAGTTTCTGGTTTTCGAACGGCCCGACGGGAAACTGGTGGCCCAAGCGATGAACAAGGCGGCGGAGAAGCAAACGATCCATATCGCGTGGAATGGCCGCACGTTGCCCGCCGCCTTGCCCGCCCACTCGCAGTCGACCTTCATCTGGAGCGGGGACAAGTGATGCCGGCGCAAGCATGGAAGGACGTGGCCGCCTACAAGGGCTGGCGCGTCGCCGCGGCGGGCTTTCTCCTGACGCTCATAGCGATCGGCAGCACCACTTACGGATATGGACTGTTCGTGACCCCGATCGAGCAGGAATATGGCCTGTCGCGAACCATGGTCAATTACGGCCTCATGCTTCTCCTCGTCGGGATGACAGCATGGGGTCCAATCGTCGGCCGGCTTATCGATCGCTCGTCATCGCGGCATTTGTTTTGCCTCGGTGGCGTTGCGATCGGGATCGGGCTGTGGATCATCGCGCTCAGCGACACCGTCACGGTTTTTGCGCTCGCCATATTCTTCCTGATTTCCTTTGGCGCGGTGACATGCGGATCGCTCGGAACCGTCGCCGTGGCGTCGCGCTGGTTCTTCCGCCTGCGCGGGCGCGTCCTCGGCATCATGGCGGTGGCCACCTCTGCCGGCGGCTTTCTGGTCGTGCCTTTCATCGCGCATAATCTCGAAGCCTATGGGTGGCGGACGGCGCTGATGATCCAGGGCGCGCTTGTTCCAGCGACCATCATCCTGCTCACCCTGCTCCTCGTTCGCGACCGTCCGGCCGATGTCGGGCAATTTGTCGACGGGGCTTCCTCGCCTGCCGTCGAAGAGGAGGCGGCACCGCGCGGCAGCAAGGATCAACTACTCACTCTCCTTAAGACGAAGGACTTCTGGCTGCTCGCGATCGGCGCCGGGCTACTTCTCGGCAGCGACCAGGCCCTGCTTATTTCCCTGATCCCCTACGCTATCGATCGGGGCTTCTCAGCCGGGGAAGCCGCGGCGCTGATGTCCGTCCTGACCGGCTCGGCGATCTGCGGAAAGCTGGTCGTGGGATGGATTGCGGACCTGGTCGATAAGCGCCAACTGTTTGCCATCGTTTGCCTCATTAACATCGGGTTCTTGATCGTCCTCATCGGCGAGCCCGGCTGGGGAGCGCTCTTGGCGGCATGTGCCCTGTGCGGCGCGGCCATCGGCGGCGTATATCCTGCCTGGCATATATTGATCGGCGCCCGTTTTGGCTCCGCTTCCTTCGGCTTCACGCTCGGCCTGATGTTCTGGCTGTCGCTGCCGCTAGCCTTGGGTGCGATTCAAGTCGCCGGCATGTCGCGGGACCATATGGGAAGCTATGATCTGGCCTTTCAGATTTTCATCGCCGGCGATGTCATCGCGGCTATCGCGGTAGGCCTGATGTCGGGAGCCGCGACCCGGCCCACCGCGCGATCGGTACGCGGATAGCCCGGAATGAAAATATCGAATGAGAGTTCGGCGGACCTGACCCTCGAGGGCGTCCGTCACGGCATGATTGGAGAATAAATAGATGAGTAGCGCTGCCCCCCTGTCCTTGCGGAAGCTGGACGTCGATTCTTCCCGGCCACTCGGCCTCCTTAGATCGCTGCAGGGCGTCAGCGGTGCGCCGCGCCCGCCCATCAAAACCGCGATGGAGCCCACCAGCTTCTTCGACACCTGGGCGCCCTTCCTGTGCTACACGGGCGTGGACGTGTCGGAAGGCTATAAGATGGCCCGCATCGACATCGTTCGCACCCACGATATGCCCGGAGCCGGCGACATCGATGGCCGCTATGTCGGAGAAATGCCGCTGGCGGACGGCACGGCGCTCGATCTGTCGACGCTGAATAGCGCGGTCGTCTTCCCCGACATGTCTGCCGATCCCGAAGATCCGGCGAGCTATAATTTCGGACCGACCGACGACCTCGTCCAGTCGATCGTCGATATCGGAGCAGACGTCATCTATCGGATCGGCCGTACGATCCGGGCGGATTCCTCGCCGCCCGATCCCGAAAAATATGCCGCGATCGTAAAGCATCTTGTGATGCATTATAATTGCGGATGGGCAAACGGCTTCCATCACAACATTCGCTATTGGGAGCTCTGGAACGAGCCCGATTACGATTTCGATCTCGGCTTCTGGTCCGGTACCCCCGAGCAATTCTACGAACTCTATGCTGCCATCGCTAAGGCCGTAAAATCGGTCGATCCGACGCTCGAAGTGGGCGGTCCCGCAATTTCGGTGTCCAACGATGTCCAGCCTTTCCGCGAAGGCTTCATGGATTATGTCAGCCGCAACAAGCTGCCCTTGGATTTCTTCTCTTGGCATTGGTATGGGATCGATTCCTACGACCCCATTGGTTTCAATGTTATCGCAGCCGAACTGCGTCGCCTGCTCGACGAGCGCGGTCTGACCGATGCCAAGCTTTTTCTCGACGAATGGAATGGCGGCATCATGCTGACCGAAGCCGATCTGGTCAGCGCGGCGGGCCGCGCCGCGTTCATGACCTCGTCGGTGCTCTACATGCAGGATTCGCCGATCGAGCGTTCGCTTTATTACAACGGCTATTCGCCCTTCGGCGCCGACGGCGCGAGCCCGAACGAAGTCGGCAGCGCCTTCATCGCGCTCGGAAAGCTCAAGGATACCCCCTTGCGCCTGGCCCTTACCGGGGCCGACGACAAGGGATTTGCGGCAGTCGCTGGCACGTCCGAAGATGGAAGGCTAACGCAGATCCTGATCAGCAATTTCCAGATTCCCGAGGCCTATCTGGTGCCGCGGCCCGATGGCGACGTGATCAGCATGCCCGACAATATCGCGGGCGGGAAGATCACGCTGCTTCCGCGCCGCGAGCTCAGCTACGCCGACAATGGAGGCTATTCGCTTTCGGTGCGCAACCTCGAACCCGGCTCCTATCGCATCGAGCGGTTCCGGATCAGCGACGCCGGAAACATGACCGAATTGCCGACCGAAATCCGCTCGGGGTCGATTGTCTCGATCGAGGGGGCCCTGCCCCCGCCCGGTATCGAATTGGTTCGGCTCATTCGCGAATAATCCCCGGGCTCTGCCTCGCGCCGACGCGGCGTAAGGCAGAGCCCGTTCTTTCCGGATCAGCCGGCAGCCGTCGCCCGCTTTAGTTCGGAGCGGGCCATCAGATAAAATGGGATCGCCGCCAGTCCCACCAGGGTGGACACGACAAGCGCGAGGCGAAGCCCTTCGCTCGGCCCGTGCGTCGTCGCGAAATAATCGCTGAGCAGCCCCGTGAAGAGCGGCCCGGCGCCATGACCGATCAGATTGATGCCGAAAAGGCCCACGGCGACCGCCGTCGCGCGCATGTTCGGCGCGACGATGCTGGGAATGAGCGCGAACACCGGACCGCCCCAGACCGAACCCAGCACCGATGCGGGGATAAGCGCGGCCACCGCCCATCCCCAGCTTGGTGCAAGCAGCGCCAGAACGAAGAACGGGATGGCAAGCGCGGCAGCGAGCGCACATACCGTCATATATCCTTCGAAATTGCGGCCGCCGAACCTGTCGCCGAGCCATCCCCCGGCCAGCATTCCGATGCCGCCGAAAATTCCGCCAACAAGGCCCAGCGTCAGGCCGACGACGGTGATCGGACCGACATCGTACATCGTCTCGAGGCCCGGTCCATGAACGCGAAGGAGAAAGGCCGCCAGGAATGCGACCTGCCCGTTCGCCATGAAGGATGCCGTCGCGCCGCCGACGGCGACAAGGACAAAGGGACGGTTGCGCGCGAGTGTCCTCAGCGTGTCGATCAGGGCAATCGGCGCGGCGACGTCGGCGGGTGCGTCATCGTTTGCCGTAAACGTCCGGCCACGGCGCGGGTCCTTGATGCTGACGATCGCCAGAATGGCAAGCAGGAACCCCGGAAGACCCGCGACGACGAACGCCGTCCGCCAACCATATAGATCGGCCAGCGCCCCTCCCGATGCCATGCCAATAAGCAGGCCAAGCGGGACGCCGAGCATATACCAGGAGATCGCCCGCGCGCGCTTCTCCGGCGGCGTATAATCGATGATCAGCGAATTGGACGCCGGCGTGCATCCGGCTTCGCCGATGGCGACGCCGACGCGTGCGAGCAGCATCCAGCCGAAGGATTTTGCGAAGCCGCAGGCAATGGTGAACATGCTCCAAAGCGCCACCGACGCAGCGATGATATAGCCGCGGTGATGTTTCTCGGCCAGCCGCGCCACGGGGATGCCCATGGTCGAATAGAAGATCGCAAAGGCGATGCCCGTCATCAAGCCGAGCTGGCTGTCGGACAGGCTGAGGTCGTTCTTGATGGGCTCGGCGAGGATATTGATGATCTGTCGGTCAATGTAGCAAAAGGTGTAAATACACACCAGCAAGCCGATGGTGAACCTCGGCAATTTATAGCCATCCTTGGCACTCGACATGTCGCCTCCCTGTGCCGGCGCAGACCGGATATCCTCAATCTATATATTTACCGTAAGGTAGAATATAATGATGCCGCCGCATGTCAAATATTTTATAAACCCCTTATTTTCTGCCGATAATTAGCAAAAGTTGCCCTACCCTTGACTCCGTCACATCGCGCGATCATAATTTACCTACCAGTAGACATTATAAAAATGGGGAGGAAATTATGAAAAGCCATCAAGCGGGCGTGCGCGCCTCGGTTTTTGCGAGCTGCGCTCTCGCCGCGCTTCTGCCGATGTCCGTTCATGCTCAGGACGCAAAGGACGAGGCCACCGCCGGAACAGGCAACAATGAAATCGTTGTGACCGCAGCCCGGCGCGGCGAGCAGAGCATCCAGGATGTGCCGATGGCCATTTCGGTCGTGACGTCCGAGGATTTCGAAGCCCGCGGGCTAAGCGGCATGGGGGATCTGGCGCGCACGCTTCCTTCGCTCGCGCTCCAGGAGAACGGTCCGGGCAGCAACAATATCATCGTTCGCGGCATCACTGCCGGACAGGTCGTCGACGCATCGAACGTCCTCGACCGGTCGCTCGTCTCGGTCTATCTCGACGATACGCCGATCTCGCTCCAGGGTCAGAACCCCGACCTCAAAATTTACGATCTCGAGCGCGTCGAGTTCATTCGCGGCCCGCAGGGTACGTTATACGGTGCGAGCTCGATGTCGGGTACCATCCGCTACATCACGCAAAAGCCCGATCTTCGCGAAACGCTGGGCAGCACCGAAGGCATATTGTCCACCACCGACGAGGGCGGCGCCAATTATTCGCTGCGCGGCATGATCAACGTGCCCTTGGTCGACGACAAGCTCGCCCTGCGCGTCACCGCCTATCAAGGTTATAATCAGGGTTTTATGGACAATCCGGTTCTCGGCCTTAAGAATATCAACGACGAGACCGTGACCCAGGCGCGCGCGGCGCTGCGCTGGCAGCCATCGGAAGCTGTGACGGTCGACGCGAGCGTCATCTACTCGCACTTGAAGCTCGATGGCGCGGTGCTCGGCTATTCGGACTGGCAGGATTATGAAAGCCGGTTCCTGGGACCCGATGGCGGCAAAGATGATTTGCTCATCTACAATCTGACCAACGAATTCGACGTCGGCTTCGCAAAACTGACGACGTCCACTTCCTACGTCGATCGCTCGGTAAGCCACGACACGGCGGCCGATCTCTTGACCGGCTATCTCCTCTCGATATTCGCGGGAACGCTCCAGCCGCCGCTTCAGACGGAGTCGGCGATCTCCAACGAACTCCGCAACTTCGCGCAGGAAATCCGGCTGTCGTCGAAAGCCGACGGTCCTCTTTCCTGGACGCTTGGCGCGTTTTACGAGAACAACAGGCGCAATTTCCAGCAGGAGGTGATCGCGCCCGGCTTCGACGCTGCCTTGTCGGACATCCTCGGCTTTCCCTATGACTCGGTCACCCTCGGCGATGCGCGCGTGCCCGACAGCTATGGCTATTATGACTATCGCCTGCGGGACGAGCAGTTCGCGGTATTCGGCGAAGTTTCTTACGCCATTACGCCGGCACTCGAGGTGACCGCCGGCCTGCGCTATTTCACTTTCACGAACAAGTTCGCGGTCGATCAGGGCGGGTTGCTCGGGCAGGACCCGAATATCGTTCTCGGCGACATCGGCAAGGCGAAGGCTGACGGATTCAACCCCCGCGCCGCCGTGACCTTCCATGCGACCGACGACAATATGCTGTTCGTGGAGGCGTCGAAAGGCTTCCGCTATGGCGGCGTGAACTTCCCCGTCCCCGCCTCGATCTGCGGGACCGACCTTGCGAACCTCGGCCTTTCGTCCGCGCCGATGCAGTTCGGGCCCGACCGGCTTTGGAATTATGCGATCGGGTCCAAGAACAAAATCCTGAACGGCAGGGGCACGCTCAACGTGAGCGCCTATTATATCGACTGGTCGAACATCCAGAGCACCGTTCGTCTGCCGTCCTGCGCCTATAGCTATATCGACAATGGCGGAAAAATCCGCAGCCGCGGCGTCGAGCTGGAGACGGGGATGCAGGTCGGCGACCAGCTCTATCTGTCGATGAACGCGTCCTACAATGACGCCGAGTTCAATGGCGGCACCAACAATTTCGGCGCGAACAAAGGCGATCAGACACCCTATTCGAACAAATATATTGTCAGCACCTCAGCGGAATTCACGATTCCCACGCCGACGGCGGAAGTGACGATGGTCGCCGATTATTCGTACCGCAGCGCCACGCACACGCGTTTCAGCCCGGCCGATCCCGGATATCGCAAGGTTCCCGCGCGTCACAACGTCAACCTGGCGGTCAACTATGTCGCGGACAATTGGACGCTCGGCGTCTTTGCCAACAATCTGACCAACAGTGTCAAGCTGCTCGACATCAAGGCCGGTACGCCCGCCTTCGAACCCGGCGACCGCGTCTATTACGCCCGCCCCCGCACGGTCGGTGTCCGCCTGAAGGTCGATTACTGATTACCGATCGGCGGATGTTGCTGGAAGTTCGCGGCGGCGCCGCGGGCTTCCTCAATCTGCTTGGCCGAACGAACCACTGCCCCCTTAGCCGAGGACGCGTCGCGCCGACATCCGCGCATTCTGGTATAACCAAAGTTGCGGGAGCTTTCCCGCATATGACAATTATGGATATGACTTGACGATCGGCTCAGCGCGCCTTGCCCGCAATCCCGTTGAGCAAGATATTTGCCTGGCTGCGCCCGAGTTCCTCCAGAGACATGCTCCGGCCCGGCTCGTACCAATAAGCGGTCCAGTTCAGCGCTCCAAGCAGCGTCAACGTGGTAACAGCCGGCTGTTCGACTTCGAGCGATCCGTCGTTCTGCCCATCGACGATAATGTCGTTCATGATCCGGTTGCCTTCGACCGAGCGGCTAACCACCTCTTCCTGGCTCTCTTTGGCCATCCGAACATGCATGGTTCGAACGAAACAGCCGCCGAAGTCCGTCGCGAGAATCTTGACATATTCCGGAATGAGAAACTGCAATTTCTCATAGCCCGAGCACTCCATGGCTTTGGCTTCTCGCAGCACCCGGAGGGTCTCGGTTTGGACCAGACGTTTGATTTCGAGCAGGATCAGATCCTTGTTGCCGAGATAATAATAGATCGTCGGCTTGGTGATCTTCAGATAGTCCGCGACGTCGTTGATCGAAACCTGATCATAGCCATTGGTCTTGAAGAGCATGGCTGACGTTTGAAGAATGGCCTCTTTCTTCTTGTCATATTGCGTGGCGCGCCGCCTCTCGGTCCGCGGCCACAACGCTTGGGCGTTCTTCTTATGCTTCAGTTTCTCGATCGACATTATGCAGATGCCCTGTTCTCTTCACGGATGAGCCTTCGAATGTCTCACCAACTTGAATATACCTATTTCGTCTAGCCGCGCCGAAGCGCCGGCGCAATCGGTCCTCACACCGCATACCGCGCAGTCATTCGACATTTGCCCAGCGCGGCGCGCGCTTTTCTGCAAATGCGCGCGGGCCTTCGACAACGTCCGGCGACGCCAGCATCGCCTTAAACTCCGCGTCTTCCCACTGATCTTTCATTGCCTGCGGCAACGGCTTATGGAAGTTGGCGCGGGCGATGCTTCGCGCGGCGCGGACGGCATATTGGCTATTGCCCGCGATGGCCCGTGCAAGCTCCTTGGCCGCGTCAAGCGCGCCGCCGGTCGGTACGACGTGATTGACGAACCCCAATTGCCGACCCTCTTCCGCGCCGACGTGGCGCGACGTCAAGATGATCTCCATGGCACGATTGAGCCCGATCGCGCGCGGCAGCCTCAAGAGGCCGCCACCCACGGCCGCCAGGCCGACGCGTGGTTCGGGAAGTGCAAACGTCGCATGCTCGGCTGCGACAATGATGTCGCAAGCGAGTGCGATCTCGAAACCACCGCCGAACGCAAGGCCGTTGACTGCGGCTATGACGGGTTTTTTGAAATCCGGGCGATCGGTAATGCCACCGAATGCCACGCGCGGGCCGTCGTCTTCGCCATTGCTCGACTGATATTTGAGGTCATTGCCCGCAGAAAACGCCCTGTCGCCTGCGCCGGTAATGATGGCGACATGCTGCGAAGGGTCGCCCTCGAACGCTTCAAAGGCTGCGCCGATCTCTCGGCTCACTCTTGGATGGATCGCATTCAGCACTTCGGGGCGCGCAATCGTCAGGACCATGATCGCGGCGTCGCGTTCAACTTTGATATAATCGTATTGCATCCAGCACCATCGTAGTATTTGACTGACTGGTAGGTATTATTTATTGCTAAGGCTGTCAATCGAAGCTATCGGGCCTCCGACGAAAAAGCAGCGGACTCCAAGAACATCGCTTCGGGCTTGACCCGTTCATGATGATCGACTGCGAGCGTGCATAGGGAGGCAAGGGTGGGCAAGACGGGCGGCCGGGCCGAGGATATTGCAAAGCGCGTCGAGGCTTTCGTGCGCGAAACCGTCATTCCCTATGAGAAAGACCCGCGGCGCGATCATCATGGTGCGCCGACCGACGAGCTGGTGATGGAGATGCGCGAACATGCGCGCGCTGCGGGCGTGCTGACGCCGCATGTCCTGAATGACGGCAGCCACCTTAATCAGCGCGAGACGGCGGTTGTGCTCATCAAAAGCGGCTTGTCGCCGCTCGGCCCGCTCGCCTGCAACACGATGGCGCCCGATGAAGGCAATATGTATCTGCTCGGCAAGGAAGCGAGTCCGGAGCTTCAGGAGCGCTTTCTGAAACCGTTGGTCGAAGGCCGTGTCCGCTCGGCCTTCTTCATGACCGAGCCCGCGGACGAGGGCGGTGCGGGATCCGACCCGTCGATGATGAAAACGGTCTGCCGTCCCGACGGCAATCATTGGGTCATCAACGGCCGCAAGACGCTTATCACCGGTGCGCAGGGCGCGCGCGTGGGCATCGTCATGGCAAAGGCGGAGGAGGGCGCGTGCATGTTCCTTGTCGACCTGCCCGACCCGGCGATCCGTATCGACGATGTCCCGAACACGATCGACAGCTCGATGCCCGGCGGCCATGCGACGATCACGATCGACAATCTGCGCGTCCCCGCCGACCAGATGCTCGGACAGGCCGGCGAGGGCTTCCGTTATGCGCAGGTCCGCCTCTCGCCTGCCCGCCTGTCGCACTGCATGCGCTGGCTCGGCGCGTGCATTCGCGCGCATGAGATTGCCACCGACTATGCCAACCGCCGTGAGGCCTTCGGCAAGGTGCTGATCGAGCATGAAGGCGTCGGCTTCATGCTCGCCGAGAATATGATCGACCTCAAACAGGCCGAGCTGATGATCGACTGGTGCGCTGGCGTGCTCGACACGGGGTCGCTCGGCACCGTCGAAAGCTCGATGGCGAAGGTTGCGGTGTCGGAGGCGCTGATGCGCATCGCCGACCGCTGCGTTCAGGTCATGGGCGGCACTGGCGTCACCGACAAGACAATCGTCGAACAGGTATTCCGCGAGGTTCGCGCCTTCCGCATCTATGACGGACCCACCGAAGTCCACAAATGGAGCCTCGCCAAGAAAATCCGCCGCGACTGGAAAGCGGGCCTCGCCGGCGGCCGCGCGGCGACGTGAAATGAGAACAGGAAACGCCCGCCCGAGGGACTGGCCCCACAGCGCCCCTAAGGAGCAAATCATGTATATCGAAGACGTAAAAACCATTGCCGTCATCGGCGCCGGCAATATGGGCCACCAGATCGCGCTGCATGCCGCGATTTGTGGTTTCAAGGTATCGTGTACCGACATCAGCCCCGACATGCTGTCTAAGGCCGATGCATTTGTGGATCGCTATCTGCCCGAGCGCGTCGCAAAAGGCCGGCTGACCGCCGAGCAGGCACAGACGGTCCGAGCGAATATCGGCTTTACCGAAGATCTCGGCAAAGCTGTCGGCAACGCCGATTATGTCATCGAGGCCGTGATCGAGCAGATCGATGCCAAGCGCGCCATATTCGCGCAACTGGATGCGCTGGCGCCGCCGCATGCCATTCTTGCCTCGAACTCCTCGATGATCGTCGCTTCGCGCTTTGCCGACGCGACAAAGCGTCCCGACAAGGTCCTCAATTTGCACTTCTTCAACCCGGCCCTGGTCATGAAGCTGGTAGAAGTCGTGCAAGGCCCGCACGCCTCGGATGCGACCGCGCACCTCTCCATGCAATTGTGCCGAAAGCTGGGCAAGGAGCCGGTCCATGTAAAGAAGGAGGTGGCGGGCTTCCTGCTCAACCGCATTTTCAAAGCCATCCTGAAAGAGGCCGAATGGCTGCATGAAATGGGCGTTGCCAGCTTCGAGGACATCGACAAGGCTTGCGTATTCGGCGCCGGACACCCGATGGGACCGTTCAGGCTTAACGATCTGACCGGCCTCGACCTCGCCTATCTGATGGACATGGAAGCATTTCGCGCCTCAGGCGATCCCGCCGACCTGCCCCGCCCCGCGCTGGTCGCGCGCTATGCCCAGGGGAACTATGGCGAGAAGAGCGGAAAAGGCTGGTATAATTATTCATAGCCATTTGCACGATGACGCCGGAGGCGATGCTATGCGGTCTCAGAGTTCTAGAAAATCGCTGTTGTGAAACCCGCAGCCCCGACCTTTCCTGGGGAGGAAAGCCGTCCGCCGGAAGCCGTGCTGCGCTTCCGGCGGACGTTAGTGGAAATCAACGCCTATGCGCCAGAGCGAACTCTTTGCGAGTGCTGACCAAGCTCCGATCGGCGATGCGCAAGTGCCCTCATTGCTTCTAGAGCTCTCCCCGCCTATGGCCCCCTCTCCCTCAGCCGAGTGAATCATGCCCCGCCCGAAGCTTCATAGCGACAAAGAGATCCTGACCGCCGCGCGTGCTGTACTGGTGCGCGAAGGTGCAGTAAATTTTACGCTCTCTGATGTCGCAAAGGCAGTGGGCATGTCGCGTCCCGCGCTCATCCAGCGTTTCCATGATAAAACGACGCTTCACCGCCATGTGATGGAGGCGATGACGCAGGAGGTGCGGGACTATTTCGCCAGCATCCGCTGCGAACGCGGCCTCGTACCTTTGTGGACCCTATTGCGCGAACTCATCTCGGGCATGGACGAAGCTACAGGCAACGAGGCGTATCTCTTAGTTTTCTGGGGCGACATCATCGATCCATTGCTTCGCAGCCTGGCGAACGAACGCAATGAGTTGGTCCGTCAAGCGATTGAGGCAAGCCTCCCGGAGGCAGATGGCGACGCGGCGGAACGTTCCGGTCTCATCCAGGCAGTCATCCAGGGTGCATATATGCAGTGGATGGTCAGCCGAGAGGGAAGCCTAACCGATTTCATGACATACCGCGCGAAGCTGATGCTCCAAACGCTTTATCCGGGCCACGAATTCCCGCATTAAGCTTAGATAGTCTTGTAATTGAACGACATGTCGGTTATATATAACTCGTGGCAGCGAGGCCGCTATTCCGTCGCGAGTTCAACCTATGTCGTTTCCTATCAGCCTGCCAGAGCGGGCCCCGCGCGCCGCCCGGCGAAACCCCGTGCTCGGCCTCAGCTCTTCCCAGTTCGATGCCCTTCTGCCTCCGCCGGGGCTCACCTATCGCGATCTTTTTTCGACGCATCAGGACCTGCCGACTAAACTCTCGCGCTGGGCGGAAACGCACGATCTGGCACCGCGTATGCTGTCCCGCCTCAACCGGTCGCGCGGGGGGCAGTCCGAGAAATATTTGTTTGGTCTCGACGATGGTTATGCTGTCGAGACCGTGCTGATCCGCCGCCGGGACGGCCACACGGCCTGCGTCTCCTCCCAAGTCGGTTGCGCTTTCTCGTGCCAATTCTGCGCGTCGGGACAAGCAGGCCTCAAGCGCAATCTTACCTCGGCGGAAATCGTCGAACAGGTCGTGCAGCTCGGGCCGAAGGTAAACCGGATTGTCTTCATGGGAATCGGCGAGCCGCTGAACAATTATGACAATGTCCTGGGTGCCATTCGCATATTGCGCGATCGACGCGGCATAGATTTTCCGACGACCGGCATCACGATCTCCACAATCGGAATTCCGAAGGCGCTAAAGCAGCTGCGCGAAGAACATCTGGGAATCAATCTCACTATCTCGTTGCACGCAACGACCCAGGCGGTGCGCGACCGGCTCATCCCCGGCGCGCGCAAGCACGATATACGCGAGGTCGTGGCGCGTGCGCTATCCTGGGCCGAACGCCACAATCGCACCGCAACCTTCGTCTATCTGATCCTCCCGGGCATCAACGACAGCGTCGCCGATGCCCAGCGGCTCGTGTCGATGTTTGCCGACAAGCCGGCGCGGATCAACCTGATGCGATGGAACCCGGTAGACGGCGTCAAACTCAGGCGCACCGATGATCGCACATTGAGCCTCTTCCGGCATCGTATCGCTCAGGCCGGAATTCCGGTGGTCGTTCGTGACACGCAGGGCTCCGACATCGACGCGGCTTGCGGACAGCTGTGGCTCCGCGACCTCGAAGGCGCGCGTGCGGCGTCGCCCGCCGGCGCGAAACCTCGCGTGCATCCCGACGGGAAACTGCGCGCCAAGGCATAGCTCGACGCCGGTGTGACGACTGGCCGTTCCTCTTTCTCGGATTTCATGGCAGTGATCGACAACCGGACCGCAGCGGCGAACTGATCGTAAAAAAATCCGTAGGCAGCGTGAGATTGATGAGGTCTGTTTATAGCGAAACCTATCGTCAGAGCCTGGAAAATCCTGACAGGTTCTGGCTCCACGCTGCGCAGGCAATTGATTGGCACCAGCCTCCGACCACGGGCTGGAGCGAAGGACGCGGCTGGTTCGAGGACGGCTGGCTGAACACGTGCCACAATGCCGTGGATCGCCATGTCCTCTCGGGCCGCGGCGCCGATACCGCGGTCATCTATGAAAGCCCCGTCACGGCTAGCCGCAGACGCATCGACTATGACGAATTGCTGGCCGCCGTCGAGCGGACTGCCGGCATGATCTCGGCGCTCGGCGTCGGAAAAGGGGACCGGGTCGTCATCTATATGCCGATGATCCCCGAGACCTTGTTCGCGATGCTTGCCTGCGCCAGGATCGGTGCGGTGCATTCGGTCGTATTCGGCGGCTTCGCGGCGGTCGAACTCGCAAAACGCGTGGACGATGCGAAACCCAAACTGCTGCTTACGGCCTCCTGCGGCATCGAAGGCGAGCGCATCATTCCCTACAAGCCGCTTGTCGACCAGGCACTCGACCGCGCGGTGCACCCGGTCGATCATGTCGTTGTGCTGCAGCGCGAACAATTGCCCGCAGCGATGACCGGCGGCCGGGATCTCGACTGGGCGACCTGCCATGCCGCGGCGAAGCCGGCGCCGTGCGTTCCGGTCCAGGCCACCGATCCCCTTTACATCCTCTACACTTCCGGAACGACGGGCGTACCCAAGGGGGTTGTTCGGCAAAACGGCGGACATGCCGTTGCGCTCGCCTGGAGCATGAAAAATATTTATGGCATGCAAGCTGGCGAAACCTTCTGGGCGGCGTCCGACGTGGGCTGGGTGGTCGGCCACAGCTATATTGTCTACGGTCCGTTGCTCGCGGGATGCGCGACCGTCCTGTTCGAAGGGAAGCCGGTAGGAACGCCCGATGCAGGGACCTTCTGGCGGACGATCTCGCGGAACGATGTCGATGTGTTTTTCACCGCACCGACGGCTATCCGCGCAATACGCAGAGAGGATCCGGACGGGGTGCTTGTTCGGGAACATGGAATGGGGCGGCTAAGGGCCCTGTTCCTGGCGGGCGAACGGGCCGATCCCGATACCATTCGATGGGCGGAAGAGCAGCTGGGAAGACCAGTGATCGATCATTGGTGGCAAACCGAACTCGGCTGGCCGGCCGCTGCAACCTGCATCGGGCTTGGTGATCAGCGGAGGCTGCCGGGGAGCGCCGGCTTCCCGGTGCCGGGATTCCGGTTTGCCGTTTTGAATGACAATGGCGAGCCCGTCGCCGATGCCGAGAGCGGACATCTGGTTATCGCTGCCCCGCTGCCGCCTGGAAGCTACACCAGCCTCTGGAACAACGAGGGCGGGTTCGCTCGTTCCTTCGACACCTTTCCGGGCTACTATGAAACGGGTGACGCGGGTCATATCGACGGCAATGGTTTCGTTCATGTCATGGGCCGCACCGACGATATCATTAATGTCGCCGGTCACCGTCTTTCGACCGGTCAGATCGAACAGATTGTCGCCTGCCACCCGGCGATTGCCGAATGTGCCGTGATCGGCGCCGACGATGCGCTGAAAGGCATGGTTCCCGTGGCATTCGCCGTCACGAAGGCGGATGTCGTGGAAAGCAGCGCGACGCTGGAAGAAGAGATCATCGCATTGGTTCGCGGAGAATTGGGACCCGTCGCCGCTTTGAAGCAAGTCCATATCGTCGACGCCCTGCCGAAGACGCGATCGGGCAAGATCCTGCGCGCCGCAATCCGCGGGCTTGCGAATGGTCAACGATGCGCGATGCCGGCGACCATCGAGAATCCCGCCGCGCTTTCGGCAATCGAACGATCGCTTGTCCCCAGCGCGCTCAACGACGGCGCGTCTCGAGGACATTCGAACTGAGCGGCTGGTAGCGGGAGGACAGCGCGACTTCCGGCGGCCGGACTGCGCGCGTCGCTGGCTTGGGTGTCCCGCCGGCGCCGTTCGACGCGTGGTAGGGTGAGCGGCGCCATCTTGCCGCCGCAAGAGCGATCGCCAACTGGACACGGTGCGCAAGCGCCGCGCCAGCGGCCTGTTCCGCCGCGTCGTAATCTTCCACTCGACCTGTGAAAGCATGGTGACCGAAATTAGCCCTGATGCCGCGCGGAGCAAGCTGGCGAACCGATCTCCGTCCAATTCGGCGAACACACCGCCGCGCGAGACATCTATAGCCACAGGCTGCCCGCTGAGCGGTAGAGTTTCTGCTGCACCCTCCCCGTACCGACGAAAACCCCGCCGATGCCCGCATAAAGGGCGACGATTCCGACGATTGCGGAAGCCAGCTTATTTACCTACCATTAGGAATAATGAAAGCTGATTCGCTTCGGCTCTCTGGCGGGTGGATCGGTAATCGCAACGTTCCACCGCACGGGCTCCCGAGCGAGTTGGACGGCAACGCGGCCGCACGAGAAAGAAAGCCTCAGCCAGATGGCCGATGAAACCATGGGCGCGCCGCCCCCGATAGCAATCGCGCGGGTGGCAGCCTGCGTCGCAGCCGGTACGCTCGCGCTGGTGGTGATGGGACTTATGCCCTTGCTTTACTCGGCCTATGTCTCCGAGGGGACGATTTCAGCGCAGCGCCTTGGTCTGCTCGGAGCCATTGAATTGCTCGCGATCACCCTCGGAAGCGGCGCGGGCGTACTGATGCTTCGCAAACCCGGCGTAAGGCCGATCGCGCTGGTCGGCGTGTTCCTGTTGTGCTGCGGCAACCTGCTCGTCGCCAAACCGGGTGATACCGAACTTCTTTTCCTGTTTCGCACCATTGCGGGTTCGGGTGCCGGCCTCCTCGTGGGGGTCGCAGCCAGCGCGATTGCGCGCACGAACCGAATTGGCGCTTGGGCCGGCATCTATCTGTTCGGGCAGTCGATAACCCAGTTTGCCGTCATGCGGTGGTTCGCCATCTATGCGCCTGGCTCGGATGGGGCCCAAATCCAGTTGGCGCTAGCCTTGATGGGAATTATCACGATTGCGATCATTCCCTTTTTTCCGGCCCGTTTCTCCGCGCTCCACGCCGACAGTGGGACAATTCAGGGTCTCCCCGCCGGTCGTGGATTGCTGGGCCTTGTGGCGGCCTTCCTCTGCATCGGCGGTGCCGGGGGCGCATGGGCCTATCTCGAGCTGTGGATGCACGGCCAAGGTGTTTCGCACAGCGACGGCGCGCACCTCCTCAGTCTTGCGCTTCTCGGGCAAATATTCGGGTCGGTCGCTGGTACGTTTATCGCGGACGGCCGTTTGTCCTGGCTTCGGCTATTGGCGATCATCCTTGCCCTTGGCGGGACGAGCACTGCCTGGCTGCAGGCGCCCAGCTCAGAATATCTGGCCTTTTCATTCGGACTGTTTTTCGCTCTGGGTGCTCCCGCCTTCACGGGCGTGTTGGTGCATCTCGATCCCGAGAAAAGAGCATATGCCTATAGCTCAACGGCGCAGTTCGCCGGCGTCGCCGTTATCCCGACCATCGCGGGCGAGACACTTGCGCCCCACAGCCTGACGCTGGTTATCGTGGCCTGTACCGCGATGGTGTTTGCAAGCGCTGCGATAATTTCGACGCAAATTCCTCATCTTCTCCGCAAGCAGCGAGATCCCGCCTGACGAAAGAAATGTCGGACGTCACACAGTCCGGGAAACCCCTTGGCCGTGCGCCGGAAGCGGCAGCGCAAATAGAGCGGGCTGTACGCTTCATCATCCGTTCTACAGGAGCCCGTTCGGTCGACATCATCGCTCACTCCTGGGGAACTATTCCCGCCGGACTCTTCGCGGGCAAGCACCCCGGCCTGGTTCGCAGGCTCGTACTTTTCGGACCAATCGGGGTAAGAAACGGATCGCCAGCGGAGACGGCACCGGCCTGGGAGTTGGTAACCGTAGCCCAGCAGCATGCGCGTTTTGTCCGGGCCGTCCCTCTGGGCGAACCGGGGGTTCTGCTCGAGAAATATTTCCCGGCTTGGGCGGTGCCTATCTTAATTCCGATCCGGAAAGCAGAACCCGCGCGCCATACGCCGTCAAGGTCCCCGGGGGACCTTCGGCTGACATCGAGGCGGCCTGGGGAGGGAGACTTCCCTATTCTCCCCAAGATATTCGCGCGCAAACAATGATTATCCGCGGAGAATGGGACACAACGAGCCCGGATCCCGACATGAAATGGCTGAGAGATCAGCTCACAAACGCCGAGCGCGTGGAAATGGTCAAAGTTCCGCGGGCCACGCATCTCATGCACCTGGAACGCGGCAAGGACGACCTTTACGCCGCCACGCAGCGGTTTCTCGCTGCTCCGGCACGAGACGAAGATTGTTGTTCCCGTTAGCCTCTTCGCAGTCGTGTTAGAGGCGCAGCCGGACACCCCTATCGGGCAGTCAATCTAAGGATCGCGAGCGAAAAGAGGTCGCTGGTTAGGAATATGCGCGGGTTTCTGAAGAACGAACGCCTCCGAAACCGCACGGAGCCCGATTCCGATGCGGTCGCACAAGACACGCGCCAAGATGATGCGCCCATCCGGTAAGCGCCCGGTGGTAGGAAAGCTGGCCATTAAAGGCGAGCGGAAAGCCGATGTCATTCTCCCAGCCGTTGATCTCGTCGGGATCGACAGCGTCGAATCCCGTGACCGATGCGCATCGCACCGGAACTGTCGACCTTATCGGCAGGCGTGTTTAGCGAGATTGCGGCTCGGCAGGTGATCAAGCAACACCGCCGAACGGGCCCGGGCAGAAGGAAGTCCACCGCCCTGTTCGATGTTGAAACGGATTGCCTGCGGCGCGTCAAAAGCGAAGGAAGCTTTTGCGTCGCGCGCTGGGTATCGCGCCAGATCACTCCCTGTTTGTCTATCAACTGTCTCGCGGTTGCCCGGCTGCGGTGAACGGGCGGCGCCGACTAGGCCCTCTTTTTCACCGCCGCAGTCGGTTTCGCAGAGGGCGATTTTCTGATTTCGGAGCGCGCATTTTCGTCGAGCGGTTTCGCCTGCGCCTCGTTTTCCGGGGCAATGCCCCACGAGCGCAGCAATGTCTCCACGGCCGCCCCTATATCTTTCTCCGTCACATCCTCAGGGCGGAGCAGTCGTTGAATGAAGAGGCCGTCATCGAGGGCATGCAATATCAGACCCAGCAACCTTGCCTGGCCGGCCAATGGCTTGCCGGCATTCGTGATCTCGCTCTCGATGCCGCGCGAGAGGGTGGACCACACGTCGCGCTCCCGACCGGCTAGAAGCTCGCGAACTTC
This sequence comes from Sphingopyxis sp. TUF1, assembly GCF_036687315.1. Taxonomy (NCBI): domain Bacteria; kingdom Pseudomonadati; phylum Pseudomonadota; class Alphaproteobacteria; order Sphingomonadales; family Sphingopyxidaceae; genus Sphingopyxis; species Sphingopyxis kveilinensis. The sequence continues at coordinate 2,590,225 of NZ_CP144683.1, read as the reverse complement.
CGGGTTGCGCAGCGCGTAAAGAATAAGTTCGACCCTCAACGTGAACCAACCGGCCAAATTTTCCTCGCGGCGTCGGTGCCATGCGCCTAGCTCATCGCGGAAATTGTTCAAATTGACACTTGGGGCTGCTTGGCGGCGTTTCAGCAACTCCACAACGAGCGCGTGCTTGTCTTCGTAATTGCTGTAAAATGCGCCCCGCGTGAAACCGGCGCGCTCAGCAATTTGCTCAACCGAGGTCCCGCTTACGCCTCGCTCCATAAAGAGCTCGGTCGCAGCCTCCAAAATGAGTGACCGCGTTTGTTCGCGACTTTCCTCGCGGGTCAATCGTTTGCGCCGTGGTGACTTTTGCTCGGAAATGCGGGTCATGTAAGGTCACTTATCATCGGATGGAAGTTTACGGTCTGATCGTATCGGCTATACGAAGACGTTCCGCAATATCCACTCCATAGCACCAACGAAATCACGCCAGCTGGACTGCGCAGGATCCTGAATGGTTTTGGCACGTGCCGCCCGAGCGGCGGGCTGCGGATCGTAATAGAGCCTCGGGCTGCGACGCACAGCTTGTTGTCGATTACTGCATCGGCACGTCACCAGAGAAGTGTGACGGAGAGGGGCCGCGCTAGGATGGCGATGTCGCGCACCACTTGGCGCCCGGTCCCGCGAGATACCATTCGCGATGAGCAAGGCTCACACGCCTCGTTCTCGCGCCCGGCGACAATGGCTGACGCCCCACGGACGCGGGACGCATTTCACGAGCGGAGAAATCCAACAATCGCTTGATTCACGGGGCCGGGTTTCTGGCGATGAACGTAATGATTGGCACCGGCAACGACATGCCAGCTGTCAAGGCGCGGAGCATCCTCCCCCACCGCGCCCGGGTGAGAAAATATATTCAGCGGGCAGAATTCTCCCAGCATCACCATGACTGGCTGAGGCAAAGCAGCGACCTTGGCTTCTGAACCATCTGCGACGCGGGACGCCATCAGGCGAAGCGAAGCAAAGCCGGTCCGGCCATAGGATTGGTAGCAGTGCTGCGCATGCGCACCGACGTTTCGGTGTGGCATGGCACTAACCTCGCCTGGGCGCAGGGACCGGGAAATCACGTCCGCCCGATCATGGACCGTGTCGAGGTGATGCTGAAAGAAGGCGACGCCCCAGGCCGAGTCGGCATTCGCCTTCGCAGCGAAGCTTTCGCTCCGAACATGCGCGAGAAACGCGTCGTCGCCTGCCCAGGCTACTGGAACGGAGCCGATCAGAGCAAGCTTGCTGACCTGGTCTGAATATCGCAGGGCAAGCTCACGTGCAATCTCGCCGCCCAGGTTGTGCCCGATTACCGCAGCCTCTGAATAGCCCGTCGATCCGATCAGCGCCGCAATTAATGCCGGGGGATCGAGCGGTGATACGGAGCCCGCGCTGCTAAGGCCGCAGCCGGGTAAGTCGACGGCGACAGCTCGGAAGCCGGCCGCTGCCAACACCGGAAGCTGCCGCTCCCACGTCCGGTGCGTGTCCGCCCAGCCATGGATAAGGATCACCAACGGGCCGCTGCCCGCGGCAACATAGTGCAGCTTGTGACCGCCGATGTCGGCCCATTGGCTCGTAACGGCCTCACGCGCGGATAGCGGCGACAGCGTAATCATCCCTGCCGCGGCGCCGCCGGCCAAGAACTTGCGGCGATCGATGGGAAGGGCCGCGCCCATCATTTGCCTCTCGGATCGATGGGCGTGATGCGCCCGAAGTGCTTTTCCAACGTTTCGGCGACAAGCAGGCAAAGGTCCTCGCGGTAGGGGCGTCCGATTACCTGGACACTCTGCGGCAGACCTTGCGTGATGCCGGCCGGCACCGCGACCGAGGGAACCCCCATGAAGGAGGTGATGCTGTCGAGCCGCATGCCCTTTTGTACGAAGCGAAAAGATTCGGGGGTCTTCACATCAAAGTCCGGCTCCACGGCCTGCTCGGTGAAATTGGGTCCGAGAATAACCGGGAAGCGGTCGAACAGTTCGGCCCATTCCTGCATGATGCTGAACCGGCGGGCGGTGAATCCGACATATTCCTCGAGAGTTGCCGGTTTGCGCTCGTCCATGAACAGCTTGATGTATCGTTGCCCGTTGGGTTGGAGCAGAGCGCTGAGCCGGGGCCAGATGAGATTGAACTCGGTCAGGATCATGCGACCATAAAGATCGAGCGCTTCGGCCGCATGAGGAAGTTCCACTGGCTCCACCTCATAGCCAGCGCTCGCGAGAGCCTTGGCCGCCTGCTCGACCGCTGCCTTGACAGCCGGGTCCACGCCCTGCCCGTCCGGATCGACCACCAGTCCAACCCGCATCGGCTGTTTGGGAACCGGCGGCCAAAGCTCGACATCAGCCACTCGCGGATCACGCGTGTCGGGCCCGGCAAGCAGCGGGAAGACCGCGCGCAGATCGCCAACGGACCGTGCAAGCGGCCCGTCCACGGGAAAGAGCTGGGTCGCCAGCGTGACACTCGGCCCTCTGAGCGAGGGCAAACGGCCAAAGCCGGGTTTAAGCGCGGTTACGCCAGCGAAAGCCGCGGGCAAGCGTACCGAACCGCCTGCGTCGGTACCCAGAGCGATCGGCGCCATGCCCGTGCCGACGGCGACGCCATCGCCGCCGCTCGAGCCGCCTGGAGAGCGTCCGCTGTCCCAAGGGTTGATCGTCGCGCCGTAAAGCTGGCTGGACGTGTGAAATCGCAGGCTCAAATCGGGCAGATTTGTGTGCGCGATCGGAATGGCGCCAGCCCTGCGCAAGCGCTCCACCACGATCGCGTCTTCCGCTGCGATCGCGTTCTTGAGGGCCGGCACGCCGAGGGTTGTCGCGGCGCCCGCAACATCGAGCGACTCCTTCACCGTGAACGGGACACCGGCGAGCGCGCCGAGCGGTTTGCCGGCTTTCCGATCTGCGTCGACCTGGGACGCAGCGGCCCGGGCGGATTGCGCCATCACCTGTGTCGCGGCATTGACCTTCGGATTGACCGACGCGATGCGCTCTAAATGCGCATCGACAGCCTCAATGGCCGATATGTCGCCACGTTTCACGGCAGCCGCGATGTCCGTGGCGTTCAATTTCCAGATTTTACCCGCGAACATGTCGCCTTCTCCCTATCTTGCACGCGTCGCTGGGTGTTCCTCCAGCGACGATGCGCGCACCCTTAGTCCACCAACCCGGCTCAGAGTTGGCAAGTTTTGCCCGCGTCATTAAAATCCGAGCGACAACGTCAGACCATAGGTCCGGGGACGCTCCATGTAGCGCGTAGTTGTATCGCCCTGTGTGAAGGACGAGGTCCAGTATCGCGTATCGAACAGGTTGCGGACCCAGGCACTCATGTTCCAGCCGCCATCCTCGCGCCCGACGCCAATGCGCGCACCGGCCTGGGAAAAGCGCGGATTCCGCGCAGATGTCAGGGTGGCATTAAACACCGAGGCGGAGCTGGATTTGAACCCATAGTCGGCTCCGACGTTGGCTTTCAACGCCCCCCCGATGCTCCATTCATAGTCAGCGCCCAAGTCGAGATACCATTTGGGCGTGTCGGAGAACTCGGAGCCTTTCCAGTTAAAGATGGTGGTGCGGCCGTTGAAAATCGTAAAGTCCCGGAGAATCTTGGAGTCGAGGTAGGATCCGCCGGCGTGCAAGCGAAGCCCCGGCGCGGGATTCCAGTTCAAGTCGAGTTCCACGCCGGCAACCCGGCTTTTCGGCACATTGATAAGGGTCGGCAAAGGCGGAAAAACGCCGAGCGGATCGGCCAGGCCTGCCAGGGTCTGCTTATTGGAATAATCGTAGTAAAAGGCCGCAGCGTTCGCCTGAAGTCTCCCATCGAGAAAGGTCAGCTTGGTCCCAAGCTCGTAAGCAAGTACCGACTCCTGGCGCGCAGGCAGATATTGGGTGATCGTCGAAGCCGTCAGATTTGAAAAGCTTCCGGCCTTGTAGCCCCGGCTGCCGTTGATATAGACAAGGACATCCTTGGTCGGCTGCCAGGTAGCACCCACCCGCCACGACACATTGTCCTCATTCAGGTCCGCGCTCTCCTGCGCCGGATTGAGGTCCAGCCCGCGCGTCAGACATCCTCTGGGCGTGGACGGGATGAAGTTCCCGTCGCCCTTGATCCGCCGCACCAGACCGTCGAAGCCCGGAACGCCCGAACCATCGAGATCGCGGGTACAGCCATCAAAATGATTGCGGGACGAAGTGTAGCGAGCCGAGGCCTGGAGCGACAAGGTATCGAAAAGGGCATATTCGGCGCCCACGAACGCCGCCGCGGTTCGAACCCGCTGATTGCCCCGCGACAGTGCACCGCTGAACGGCGGGGCGCCCGGAGCGAAGGCCGCAAAGGTATAGGCAACGCTGGCGTCGGCAAAACGAATCGTCGCGTCCTCGAACGGGCGGTCCTTGGCGTAGTTGGCGCCGACGATCCAGTTGAAACGATCGCCCATTGCACCCGCGATACGCAATTCCTGATAGAAGGAGCGGATGCTGGTTCGTTGAACGAGCAGCAGGTTCTGGCCGGCCGTGCCGTCGAGGTCACGGTTATCGCGCTGTTTAAAATGGCTATAGGAGGTGATTGATGTCAGGGTGACATCGTCCGAAATATCGAATTCGACGCGGCCGGCGATCTGCCCAAAGCGTTGGTTCGACTGGAAAGACACGGTCGGATCCCAGTCCGCTGCGCGCGGGTCATCGGTCACGATGGGCTGCGCCAGAATGCGATTGCGAACTGCCAACGGCGCCGATGCCGTCGCGATCGCGATCGACACGAGCTGGGCCGCCTGCGTATCGGACCGGTCGATCCAGCCATTCACGTTGAGCAGGATACGAAGCCGATCAGTAGGCTCATAGTTCAGCAGTATCCGCCCGATGGTAAGGTCGCGGTCCCCCAGCTCGTCGTCGCGAGTGATGCTGCGCTGCCATGCGCCGCCGCGGACAGTCTTGAGCGCGACCCGGACGCCGAGATCATCCGACAGCGGGGCGCTGGCAAAACCGTCCAGGGTGAGCTCACCGAAGCGTGCGTATCCGACCCGCAATCCGCCCTCGAAGCTATCGGTCGGCTTGGCGGCGATGAAGTTTACCAGGCCGCCGGTCGAATTCTGTCCATAAAGGGTGCCCTGCGGTCCCTTCAGAACTTCGACGCGCTCGACGTCAAGCAGCGCACCCTTGCCCATGACCGGATAAGGAAGGGGCGTTTCATCGGTATAGAGCGCAACGGCAGGTGGAGCACCCACCGAGGTCTCCAGATAGCCGATCCCTCGAATGCGATAGACGGGATTGTCGAACTTTGTCCGGGTAAAGTTAAAACCGGGGACCAGCTTAGTTAGATCCTCAACGGTCGCGATACCCTGCTCGTCCAGCTGATCGCCCGAAAACGCGTTGATCGACATCGGTACATCGTTGGCGGACTGCTCGCGCTTTTGGGCGGTCACGACGATCTCGTTGATGCCTTGCATCTTGTCTTCCGGCGGCGCCTGCGCCGCCGCGACGGGCCCATAAATCGCGCTCGCTACGAATGTACCGCAGAGCAAGCTCGCGCGGCCCCACAATCTGTTTTGACTCTTCATAGAGCCCTCCCTCTCCGACTCGGCGTCTAGCACCGTACAAATACAGATACGGTTCTGTGTTTGAATATGCAATAGCATTAAGAATCACATATGTCTTTGATATCGCCTGTTGGTGGAGTGCGAGCGTAACGGCGCCAGGCCGGTTCTTTGCGCCGTAACGGTTTTGCGCGATCCAGTTCCGGACGGGTTCCGGACTGATAATAAAATGCTGGAAAGCCACCAGAGGATGCAGACCCCGGCAGCGACCTTCGCGGCAAGCCTTGCGAACAAACCGACGGCGGTGGCCACTGACGATGCTGGCAGCCCGCTCGCGCCGTTCAAAAGCCTCCCGTTTTGCGGAATGAATCGCGGCGGCCCCGGCCGCCAGGATGCCGTGCCCTTATGACAGCAGGCGGAACGGCCGACCACTGCACGGCCCCGTCGAGCGGCAGAGATATCCCAGTGGGTTCACGTGCGAAATCCGTTCCTGTTCTCTACGAGCGCACCTGCAGCAGCAAAAGGCTTGGAGGATACGCGCCGCTCGAACCTTGCGGGTTTCACCTATTCCGGACGAATGTCCCTATTTTGGGGCTGATCCATCAGCGGACTGCAATTACGCGGCGCCCGTTCCTCGTCGACCAGCGAGGGCACGCAACGACACCTTGTCGGTCTTGCCGTACTTGGTCAATGGAAGCTCGGCGGTGAAGACGATCTGTTTCGGAGCCTTGTAGCCTGAGAGGCGCTCGCGCGCGAAGGCGCGCAGTTCTGCTTCATCGACAGATTGCCGCGCGACGACGACGGCTACCACGCGCTCGCCCCAGTCTTCGTCGTGTAGGCCGACGACCCCGACGTCCGCCACGGCGGGGTGGGCGCGAAGAGCGGCCTCCACCTCGACCGAATAGATGTTGAGACCGCCGGAGATGATCATGTCCTTCTTGCGATCGACCAGAAATATATAGCCTGCCTCGTCCTGATAAGCGAGGTCGGCTGTATGGAGCCAACCGTCTACGATCGCTTCGGCCGTCGCGTGCGGATTCTCGAAATACTCGGCCAGGAGATAGGGCGAGCGGACACAAAGCTCGCCAACGGTTCCTGGCGCACAGACGGTTCCGCCTTCGCGGATCTCGACATCCACAAAAGGCACCGGTCTCCCGCACGAGCCAAGTCGGCCCTCTTGAAGGTGGTCGTGCCGCGAGAGGACGGTGATGAAGTTCGGGCATTCGGTCTGCCCGTAGATTTGCAGAAGGACGGGCCCGAATCTGTCGAGAGCCGAGCGAAGACGATCACTCGCCATAGGCGCAGCCCCATAGACGATCGTTCGGAACGATTGTGGTCCCTTCTCGTCCGGGCCTAGCGCGTCGAGGAGGCGGTAGATCATCGTGGGGACGGCAAAGGTCCAGGTCGCTTCATGCCTCCGCGCGAGGTCGAGAAACGCGCGCGGCTCGAATCTAGAAGCAAGCACGACGAGGCCGCCTTGCAAAAGGCACGCCTGGATCTGAAACCCTGCCGCGTGCGAGAGAGGTGTCGCCAGCAACATGACTTCGTCCCGGCGAATGTCGCCGCAGACCAGATGCGCGAAAAGGTTGACGGCTAGGCGTCCCTGCAGGTGCCGCACCCCCTTCGGTGCCCCGGTCGTGCCGCCGGTGTAGATAATCATCGCCGTATCGTCAGCAGCGGTGGCGTTTGACTCGAACGCGTCCGCGTCATGTTCGAGCGCTCGTTGCCACGGAACAGCGCCGGGCGTCGGTTGACCCCCGTCCAACACCTCGATCCGAAGTTGCAGAATCTCTGCTTCCCCGCCTGCGGGACTTTCAGGCGATGGAAGCGACCCATGCGATATGAGAGCCCGCATTTTGGAATGGTTGATGCAGTAGCGCAGTTCGGCCGGGCTCATCAGTTCGTTCAGGGGCACTTTTACAGCGCCGAGCTTCAGGATCGCCAAGTCCGCAATGACGAATTCGCAGCTGCTGCGCAGGTGCAGCCCGACGGCGTCGCCCTGCCCGATTCCCGCAGAGCTCAGAAAGGCGGCGAGGCGAGACGATCTTAAATCCAGCTCGGCATAAGACATGCTTGTGCCGTCGCAATATAATGCCGGGCGCAGGCCGTGCCGGGCGATCGATTTCAGCAGGAGGCTGGACAAGGTCAACATGGATATTCGCCTTCCGCGGGTTGCGCCTCTTTCGACACCGACCCGGTCAAACCCCTAATGTTACCGGGTATTACTGCACCGCGGCTGCGTAGGCCGCGGGCGCTCTCCCCCGAAACAGCTCGATGATCGCGGAGAAATCCTTGTCTCCGCCTCCGAGTGTTCCAAACAAGGCGTAGAGGCCCTCGGCCGCTGCACCAATCGGTGCCGCCGAGCCGGAGATCGCTGCCGCTTCCTGAGCGAGTTTGAGGTCCTTAAGCATCATGGCCGCGCTGAAGCCGGCTTCATATCCGCGGTTAGAGGGCGCATGGGGCACCGGGCCCGGCCACGGACAGTGACTCGTGAGACTCCAACATTGGGCCGTCGACTGCGAGGCGATGTCGAAGAATAAACGGCCATCCAGGCCAAGTCGCTCGGCTAAGGCAAAGGCCTCGCAAACCCCGATCATCGACACCCCGAGAACCATGTTGTTGCAGATCTTAGCCGCTTGCCCGGCGCCCGGATCACCCGCTCGAATGACGGCTCGTGCAAGCGGCTCGACCAGCCGCGCGATCTCGGCAAAATCTTCCTCCCGGCATCCAATCATGAAGGCAAGGCTTCCCGCAGCGGCGGCGATGACGCCGCCGGATACGGGCGCGTCGGCGAAGCGCAAATCCTTTGCCTGCGCCTCGCCTGCCAGCGCCCGGGCGCTCTCGACGTCGATGGTCGAGCAGTCGACCAGAAGCGTTCCTGCCGGGACGTTCGGGAACACCTCCCGGCTGTAGACGGCGCGCGCCTGCGCGCCGGCGGGCAGCATAGTTATTACGGCATCCGCTCCTTTGACCGCCTCGGCGACCGATCGGGCGGGGATGCATCCGGCTGAAACCGCGCGTTTGATCGCCTCGGACGCAAGGTCGAACGCGACGACGGTTCGTCCGGAACGCGTCAGCACTTCCGCCATGGCGCCGCCCATGTTTCCCAAACCGATGAATCCGATCTGCATGTTTTTCTCCCTATGCCGGTGCGCGATGCCGTAGGCGCTCCGGTCGTTCCTGGCGGACACATTGCCGCGATCGCCCGAGCTTCAAAGCGCGCCTGACGCGTCCTCTATCCTGACGATTTGCTTGCCAAGGTTCGCGCCGTCGAACAGGCCCTGAAGCGCCGTCGGCGCGTTCGCGAGGCCATCGACCACAGTTTCCTCGTAGCGCAGCCTGCCGTCTGCGACCAAGGGCGCTAACTGTCCAAAGGCTTCGGGCGCGCGAGCGAGATAATCGAGAAAGATGAACCCCTCCATCCGCGCGCGCTTGAATCCCAGCTGCATGTAATTCCGCGGCGTCGCTCCATATGCGTTATTGCGATAGCCCGACGAAATCGCCCCGCAGACGACGATCCTGGCGCGGTGCGCCAAGTTGTCGAGCGCAGCTTCGAGGATTTCGCCGCCGACGTTGTCGAACACGACATCGACGCCGTCGGGCGCGAGTTCGCGCAGGCGGGCGGCGACATCTTCGGTCTTATAGTCGATGCAGGCGTCGAACAACGCGACGTCTTCCACCCAACTCTTTTTGACTGGTCCGCCAGCGGAGCCAATAACGCGGCAGCCCAAGTGCCTGGCCCATTGGCCTGCCACCGACCCGACGCCGCCGGCTGCGCCCGAGACGAACACGGTTTGCCCCGGTTCCGGTCTGCCGACTTCTGCCATCCCGAAATAGGCAGTCAGGCCGTTGGAGCCGAACACGCTGAGCATGGCCTTCGGATCGATACCGGGGGGCACCTTGTGCAGACCGAAGGGCCCGTCATCCTCGCGCGCCACGACATAATCCTGCCACCCTGGGGATCCGAACACCCAGTCGCCTACTGTAAGGGTCGAGGTCTCTGACCGCACGACCCGGCCCACTCCGCTGCCGCGCATGGTCGCGCCAACCTCGACGGGGTCGACATAGGTCCGGTCGGCGTTGAGCCATGTGCGCTGAGTAGGATCCATCCCGAGCCAGACGACACGAACGAGCGCTTCGCCAGGCCCGATTTCCGGAACCGGGCCTTCTTCCAGCGAGAAATGCTGTGGCCCGACGGGACCCTCTGGCCGGGATTTCAGGATGAGACGCCGGTTAATCTCGTCTGGCACAATATGGCTCCTTCTGACTGAATCGTCGGACAGCAAGACAGGAGTGAGCGCTAGCGGAAGCACGACACGCGGGCGCTCGACCCTGGTGGCACCGCCGCGCGTTGGGCATCGGCTCCCTGCACCCTGCGGGTCGCCCACTTTTCACTGACCCGGCAAACTGACCGAAACAACATTAGTGATACTATTATGTATTTCGATTCATCTTCTAATCTGAAGGCTTGTGGCTGTCAACGGCCGGTTAGCGCAGGCGGACACCCGGCGATTACAGCAATTGGCGCTAGTCGGCCGAGCGAGGGCCGCGCTGCGAAGACGCGGCGCTGCCTTCGCGACATCCTGCTGAGGCTCCCAGACAGGCGGTGCAAATCGCCGGCGGTTCGCCTATAATCGATTCGATTACCGCGCAGATTACGTCCCCGATGAGCTGGCCTGAAATGACACCCACCGACCCTGGCACCCGTCCCCGGCGCAAACGCCTCACCCGCGAAGAAAGCCGCGAGCAAACCCGCACGCTTCTCCTCGAGGCCGCCACGGAGCTATTCATGGAGAAAGGCGTCAACGGCACCTCGGTCGAACAAATTGCCGAGCGGGCAGGGTTCACGCGAGGCGCTTTCTACAGCAATTATGACGATAAGCATGCCGTGGTCATCGAACTCCTGAAACGGCGCCAGACCGCCCCAAGCATCGACCTGGAAAATTTTCGCGAGGGACTGACGGCCTGGCACAAGCGGCGCGAAGAAAATCTCGCTGGCTGGTTCACGTTGCGCGGGGAGATGGTCTTATATGCGCTGCGCAACCCGGACGTCCGACATCTTCTGGCCGATCGCGAACGCGATGTCTGGTCGACGCTGGCGGCGGGGATTGCCGCGGAAGCCCGGGACGCCGACAGCGAGCTTTCGGCGCCAGCCGAGCTGCTCGGCCTGATCCTCCATGCGCTCGACGACGGGTTGTTTATCCAGCGCCTGCTTTATCCCCAGGATGTCACGCAGGAGATGGTGATCGACGCCGTCGACATTCTGCTCCGGTCGTGGCGAGAGCCTAGCGGGGTCAAGGGAAAGTGGGTATCCCCCACCGAGGGGCCGGCGCGCCAGGCGCGCACCGGCCGAGGGGACACGGACACTTCGCCAGCGCACAAGACGATTCCGTCCTCCGAGACGCCGAAGCGAGTTGTGAAGCCTGCCCCGCGGTCCACCCGCTAATTCTCGTCCGCGGCGTCATCGGCTGACTCTGCGCCAGCGCGGGTGATTGGCGGCAATCGTGCCTTGGTTTGGCAGGTCGGCCTTGCGTCTCGCCCGCGATCGTCAGTCAGCTGATGAGCTCTGAGCCACATCCAGGCCCCGCGCATAGGACCGCGCTTTCGCTACATAATCATCAGCCGAGGCTCGTAGCGACGCAATCAGCTCCAACGAGAGCTCGCGGACCGCTTTTGCAGGCGAGCCCACGATCAGGCTGCCGGCGGGGAAAATCTTGCCTTCGGTAATCAAGGCGCCCGCGCCGACAAGGCAGTTGTCGCCGATGACGGCGTGGTTGAGCACGATGGCGCCCATTCCAATCAGGACATTGTTCCCGATCGTGCACCCGTGACAGATAGCCCGATGACCGATCGTCACGCCCTCACCGATGGTCAGCGGCGCACCCGGATCGGAGTGCAGCGTTGCGCCTTCCTGAACATTGCTCCGCGCGCCTAGGGTTATCGCCGTGTTGTCGGCGCGGATCGTCGCCCCGAACCAGACGCTCGCATCGGCCTGCAATCGCACCTCGCCTATGAGGTCAGCACTCGGCGCGATCCACGCGCCGTCCGCTATGACGGGTGATCTTTCGTCGAGGGAATAGTAGGGCATCAGGTGCGTCCTCCGAGGCCCATGTTGTCATGCTTGTCAACCATCGCAATTTTCCTCCATTTTCAGAATAAACCCATAGCCTTGAACTCTAGGTGCGCCCGCATTTCTGCGCCTCGGCGCCGGCTTCCGCGATTCCTGCAAGGACGCACAGCTCATCGTTGTCCGATGTGTCGCCCGTTGCACCCACCGCGCCGATGGGTGCCCCATTTTGCCCGATAACGATCACCCCTCCTGCCGCGGGAACGATGCCCTGTGTCGACAGCGCGCTCAGGGACGCGACAAATGATGGCCTCTCGCTTGCCATTTCGCCGAGCTTACGGCTCGACATGCCCAGCGCCAAGGCGCCAGCGGCTTTCCCGACGGCGATTTGAGCCCGTAGCGTCGAGGAGCCGTCTTGACGCTGAAGTGCTATAAGATGGCCGCCCGCATCCAGAACGGCGACAGTAAGCGGCCTTAATCTCAGGTCGAGCGCCTTGGCGAACGACCCGGCAATGATCGCGTTCGCCCTGTCGAGCGTGATCCTTTCACTCACAGACTGTTCCTTTTTTTTGATGATCGCCGAGGCCGTCAGGCTTGGGGCCCCCGGTCGCCCAGTCGAGCAACTCAACAGTGTGGACGACGGGCAAGTCGACGCGCGAGCCGATTTGCATCGCGCAGCCGATGTTCCCGGTGGCTACGACGTCGGGCTGAAGCTCGACAAGACGCGCCGCTTTGCGGTCTCCCAGCTGTTCCGCGATGTCGGGCTGCAGAATATTATAGGTGCCGGCCGACCCGCAGCATAAATGGGCTTCGGTTGGAAGTCTGACATCGTATCCGGCGGCAGCCAGCAGCCGGACCGGAGCCGCAGTCACACGTTGGCCGTGCTGAAGCGAGCAGGCGGATTGATAGGCCACGGCGAGGCCGCGTCCGTTCCCCGGCGGCAAATCCGCATCGACAAGAAATTCGGTGATATCCTTGACGAGAGCTGACACCCGTTTCGCCTTATCGGCGTAGTCGGGCTCGTTCTGCAGAATGAAGCCGTAATTTTTGATCATCGCGCCGCAGCCCGAAGCGGTCGTGACGATGGCCGAAAGACCTCGGGTCTCTATTTCGTGCGACCATGCATCTACATTGCGCCGCGCTGCGGCGAGACCATCAGCCTCCCGTCCCATATGGTGCACCAGCGCGCCGCAACACCCCTCGCCCTCGGCGAATACCACATCGAAGCGCGCCCGATTGATCAGCCTGACAGCCGCCGCTCGAAAGCTGGGACGCAGCACCGGCTCGGCGCATCCTTTAAGCAAGGCGACGCGCCCGCGAGCGCCAGACACGCTCGTGGATATAGCGACGGCCCCAGGCGCGATGTTGCGCGGGGCAAGCTTGATCATCGCAGCGAGCGGTTTCAATGCGCCGATACTTGCGAGAAGCCGCTGCAGCGGTCGTCCGATGGCAGCGGCGCGAAGCGCCAGTCGGAACCGGCCAGGATAAGGCAGCACCCAGGCCAGAGCGCGCCGCAAGGCACGTTCATGCAAAGGTCGTGCATAATGCTCGTGGATGTAGGCACGAGCATGATCGACGAGATGCATGTAGTTCACGCCTGAGGGGCATGTCGTCGCGCAAGAGAGACAAGACAGGCAACGGTCGACATGTTTGACGATCGTCGGGCTCGGCCGGCGCTCCTTCTCCAGCATGTCCTTGATCATGTAGATGCGGCCACGCGGGCTATCGAGCTCATCGCCGAGCAGGACGTAGGTCGGGCATGTGGCGGTACAGAAGCCGCAATGGACGCATTTGCGTATCGCCGCCTCAGACGAAGCCATCGCCGGATCAGCGAGCTGATCGGGAGAAAAGTCGGTTCGCATCAAAAACGCCCCGTCTCGAAAATGGAGTTCGGGTCGAAAGCCCGGCGCACGCGCTCTTCGAGCGCTGCGAGCGCTGGGGGCTGCGAAGGAAAAGCGGCTATGTCGCGACGGGTGACAGCGTCGGCACGGATTAGCATCGCATGCCCTCCCCGACGCTCGGCGGCGGCGCGTACGCGCCCCGCTGAATCCGGTGTCGCCAACCAGATCAAGCCACCAGCCCAGTCCATCAGATACTGATCGCGCTCCGCCGCCACGTCATTTAGAAAGGCGGGCGCGCTGCTGGGAGGGAGGTTCACGCACCACAACGGGTTCGTGGCGCTAAGCGAAGCCAAGCTGCGCAATTCGCTCCAAAAGGCGTCCGCCTCGCCTTGGCCGGCACGGACAATTTCACCATGACCCGCAAGGAGCGCTTGGAGTTTTCCGCATCGAGATTCTACCGAAGGGGCGAAGCCTTCGACCCGAAGCGCGCAGATCGCCGTCTGCCAGTCGGATGACGGCCGATAAGCTGCGCAGGCAACATCGGCCTGGCTTCCCATCGCCTTCGCCATTGCCCTAATGGCAGCCGAAGGATCGAGGCCCATCACCATGCAGGTCGCCGTGGTTTCGGGGCGCGGAAGCAATTTCATGGTAAGTTCGGTGATGATGCCGAGGCGGCCCCAACTGCCCGCAAGCAACTTGGGCAAATCGAAGCCTGTCACGTTCTTGACGACCTTTGCGCCGGAAACGAACAGGTCGGCCCGTCCCGAGATCGCGCGCACACCCAGAAGATGATCCCTGGCTCGCCCCGCAGTCAGGCGGCGCGAGCCGGCGACAGCCGCGGCAAAAATGCCGCCGATCGTTGCCGTGCCCAGGGCGCCACCAAAAATAGGCGCGTGGTCGTAAGGCTCGAAAGCGAGCATTTGTCGCTCGCCCGCGATCAGCGCCTCGATTTCCGTGAGCGGCGTTCCGGGACGGGCCGTCAATACCAGCTCGGCCGGATCATAATCCACAACGCCGGTCAGACGGCCAAGGCTGATCAGCGGGCAATCCACGGAGCGGCCGATCTGCCACTTGGTTCCGCCTCCGACGATCGCAAGTCGGTCGCCGTCGCCGAGCGCGCTCGAAACGATCTCGATGATCTCGCGCTCACATGAGGGATAAAAATGGGGGTGCATCGTCAAAAGCGCGGGAGTTCGGGATGGCTAGTTTGTCCGTGATGCACATGCATGCGGCCGAGTTCGGCACAGCGATGCAGCTTCGGGAAGACCTTGCCCGGGTTCAAAAGTGATTTGGGATCGAAGGCGCATTTCAAGCGCTGCTGCTGGTTCAAGTCCGCCTCGGAAAACATTTCAGGCATCAGGTCGCGCTTCTCCACGCCTACCCCGTGCTCACCCGTCAGCACCCCACCGACCTGGACGCACAGCCGCAAAATATCCTCGCCAAAGGCTTCGGCTTTCTCGAGTTCGCCGCGCTTGTTGGCATCATAGAGGATGAGAGGATGAAGATTCCCGTCGCCTGCATGGAAGACGTTGGCGACAGGCAATTCATAATGTTGGGAGAATATGTTCAGCTGATCCAGCACATAGGGCAGTTGGCGCCGCGGAATAGTCCCGTCCATGCAGTAATAGTCGGGGGCGAGGCGGCCGACGGCGGGAAATGCAGCCTTCCGCCCAGCCCAGAACGCGATGCGTTCGGACTCGTCGACGGAAGCGCGCAGCGAGATTGCGCCGGCGTTTCGCGCAATGCGTTCAACCATTTCGACAAGATGGTCGCATTCGACCAAGGGCCCGTCGAGTTCGACGATGAGCAGCGCTTCAACATTCAACGGATAGCCTGCTTTGACGAAGGCTTCGGCGGCATGAATGGCGGGGCGGTCCATCATCTCCATCCCGGCAGGAATGATTCCTGCCGCCATCGTATCCGCGACACATTGAGCAGCAGCGTCGATACTGGCAAAGCCGATTAGCAAGGCGCGAGCCGTTTCGGGCTTCGGAAGAATGCGCACCGTGACTTCGGTCACGACCCCGAGCAGGCCCTCGGATCCCACGATAATTCCCAGCAGGTCGAGGCCTGGCGGATCGAGTTGGCGCCCTCCGATACGGATCACCTCGCCGCTGACCAGCACGATTTCGCACCCGAGTAGGTTGTTCGTAGTCAAGCCATATTTCAGACAATGCACGCCACCAGAATTCTCGGCGACATTGCCTCCGATCGAACAGGCAATTTGGCTGGACGGGTCGGGAGCATAATAGAAGCCGCGGCCCTCGACGGCCTCGGTCACCGCCAGATTGGTCACCCCGGGCTGCGCGACAACGAGGCGATCGTCATAGTCGATGTCCAATATCCGGTTCAGCTTTGAGAGACCCAGCAAAACGGCATCCGCGAGCGGAAGCGCTCCTCCCGACAAGGAGGTCCCCGCCCCCCGCGCAACTACCTTCACGTCATGACGGTGGCACCACGCCAGCACGGAAGAAACCTGTGCGGTCGTCTCGGGCAAGACGACCAGAAGCGGGGGTTGGCGGTAAGCCGTCAAACCGTCCGATTCATAGGGTCGGAGGCCGTCGCCGTCGTCAATAACGCCATCCCCCGGCACGATCGCGCGCAGAGCGGCTGCGATCTCGCAGCGACGGGCTAGCGTCAATGGGTCCGGACGGGGCATGACAAGGGTCATCAGTTCAATCCGTTATGTTGCCGCACCTGGTCGCTGCGGTGGTTTGGTCCTCGCCGCGCACCGCAACGGCGTATTTCGCAGTCTGCATCCCAGCTGCATCGCCGCGATGTGCGAGTGGTGGGACGGAGGGGTGCCAGGCGATCGCCAGATTGGCGCCTTCGATCGGGCCGCGGCTCCCCGGCCCTTGGATTAGGGCCCCTGCTGGGGGCTGAGCCGGGGGAGCTTCACACAGAGAATGAGAAAGGCCGACATAAGGAACATTGCGGCGCCGGCTCGGGCAGCGAGCTGATAATCATGCTGGAGGTCGTAGACATGAGCGAACGACCAGCCACCGACCGCCAGACTGATCGAAATCAAGGCCGCCTGAATACCGAAGAGAATGGGGTAGCTTTGCACACCGAACATACGGACGGTGTAGAAGGAAGCAAAGTCTCCCTCGGCGCCTTGGGCAAAACCGATGAGGCAGACGGCGAGGAAGGGAAGCCACAGTCCGGCGTCTGTCAGCGTGGGTCTGCCCAGGAGAAGCGCGCCTACCGCGGGCAACCCGAGGAATGCTGCCGTCACCCAAGAAGGCGGCAGCCGATCCAGCAGGAAGCCCGCGCCGATGCGGCCGGCGCCGATCGCCAAGGCAAAGCAAGATGCCAGCCATGCGGCCTCCATCGGCCCGATGCCGCGGCTCGCGAGGATGGGAACGAGCTGACTGAGAAAGCCTCCCACCGGCCATGCGGCACAGCAGAGCGCCGCCACCAAGAGCCAGAATTGGCGCGACCGAAGCGCCTTGGCAGGCGGCAAGCCCATATCGGGCAAGAGAAGCAGCGGCGACGCCGAGCTGGCGCTTCTGCCCGACGGGCGCTCGCGGAACCACAAGAACAGGATAGGAACGGCGCTCAGCGCTATAAGGCTCAATGCCCCATAGCCAGCTCGCCAGCCATGGTGGGCAATCACCCATGAGATCGGCAAGATGAGCACCAACCCTGCTAAAGACACGCCGCTCATCATCAACCCGAGGGCTGTGCCGAGACGCAGCCGGAACCATGAGGTCACGCCGCGGGAATAGGCTATCGGGTTCGTGAGCGTGCCAGATGCCGCGGCAAAAACGACGAAACCGTAAATATAGGCGCGCTCCCCCGGAGCGAGAGCGAGCGCGAGGTAAGCGATGCCAAGCAGGGCAACGCCGGCGAGCGCGGTCCGGCGGGCGCCGAAGCGCGCAATGATCCAGCCGGCCAAGGGATTGAGAGCGCCGGCGACGAGAGCAGCGATGGGACCCAGGCTAAGCTCGCTCCGCGACCAGCCCAGGTCGGCCTCCATCGGGAGAACAAACAGGCCTGCCGTCATCAGCAGCAACGGATAGGTCACGCCGACGCCGAACCCCGCAGCAACAAGGGTTCGCCAGCCGCCCTGCCACTCAGCGCGCGCCAGCAGCCGTTCCGCCGCGGGTTGTACAATGTCGAACCCGGCGGTCATTGCCCTTTTTCCCCCTGGCCACGTTGGCGATCACGAGGCTCACGCCCACGGGACGGACGCGTGAGCGCATAGGCCACGATCGCGTCGCTCTCCCCCGACATCATGCCAGGATGGCCTCCGGCCGCGATCACGACGAATTGCCGCCCGCTCGTTTGGGAACGATAGGTCGCAGGAACTGCATGCCCTCCCGCCGGCAAACGCGCTTTCCAGAGCTCCCGGCCGGTGCGGATATCATAGGCGCGCAAATATTTCTCCTGGGTCGCGGCCATGAAGACCAGCCCTGACCGCGTCGTCATCGTTCCGCCCAAATTGGGAGTACCGAGCGGAATTGGGAGCATCGTCGCTATACCAAAGGGACCGCTGTCGCGCGCGGTTCCTGGCCGCCGCGACCACAGAATGCGCCTGGTTCTGAGATCGACTGCGGTGAGCATACCGTAAGGCGGCTGTTCGCACGGTACCATCAAAGGCGACAAAAAGGCTGTTACATCGGCGGCATAGGGCGTCCCCGCCTGAGCAACGGCACCATGAGCCTGCGCCTTGCTCCCGACGGCAAAAGGCTTGAGACCGCGCCGGTCGCCCTCGGCGCGTGTCATGAGCCGATTGTAATTGGAGACATGATTGGTGTTGATGATAATGATCTGCCGTTCGGGATCGACCGAGATTCCGCCCCAATTCACACCGCCAAGATATCCGGGCCAGACGATGGTTGGCCGGTCGACCCCAACCGGGGTCAACGACCCGTCGAACCGCGCCTGCCGAAAGCGGATACGACAAACTGCCTGATCGAGAGGCGTCAAACCCCACATCCGCTTTTCGGTCGGCGGAGCGCCCGCGAGCGAAGGCAATCCCGTCGAATAGGGCTGCGTCGGCGCAAGGCGCTCCCCAGGGACGGCGCCGCCCGGGGCGCGGCGCTCTGTTACTGCCGCGAGAGGCTTACCAGTCCGGCGGTCGAGTAGAAAGATTTCGCCGCGCTTCGTGGCCTGAAGCAAAGCGGGTTCTCCGGTCGGCAGATCGACCAGCGTAGGCTGTGCTCCATTGTCATAGTCCCAGACGTCGTGATGCGTCGTTTGAAACACCCACCGTGCAGCCCCCGACGTCACATCGAGCGCGATGACTGCGCTCGAATATTTGTCGTCGAGCGCCGAACGGTGACCGCCATAATAGTCCGGGGTAGCGTTGCCGGTCGGAATATAGACCAGTCCCAAAGCATCGTCAGAGCTGAGAGGACCCCAGCTGTTCGGCGTTCCCAGCGAATAGGTTTCGCCAGGGGCCGGCATGTCGTGCTCATCGGGTCGACCCGGGTCAAAGGCCCAGGAGAATTTTCCGGTCACCGCGTCGTAAGCGCGAACTGCACCGGGTGGTTCGCGAACATGCTGGCCATCGAGAATGCGGCCTCCGACGACCACGCGGCCGCCCGCTACATGGGGAGGGGAGGTAACGGCGTAATAGCCGCCCGACACTTTTCCCATGCCAACCAACAGATCGACCGAGCCGCCTTTGCCGAATGCGTGACAAGGCTGGCCGGTGGTGGCGTCGAGCGCGATGAGCCGCCCGTCCATCGTTGCCGTGAAAATGCGCTCGGAGCACGGACCGTCAACGCCTTCGATGCGGTGGTAGGTAACGCCGCGACAGACGCCGCCATAAACGCGCTGAGGATCGAGCTGCGCGCGGAAGCGCCACAACTCCCTGCCCGTATCAGGTTCAAGCGCAACGACGTCATTATAGCCTGTGCAAAGATACAGGCGGGGACCGATTTTGATGGGCGTCACCTCGAGCCGAGCGGCAACCCCCTTGGGCGCTGGCCCCACATGATATGTCCATGCCTCTTTGAGGCTGGAGACATTGGCCGGCGTAATCTGCGCAAGCGCCGAATATTTCCGGCCAGTGCTGTCACCTCCATAGGCCGTCCAGTCTGCCCCGGGCGAGCCGGGGGAGACAACCGCGGCTTCAAAGCCGGCGGGCTCCGCGATGCGATCAAGCGCAAATATCGATATGACACCCGTTACCAGGCAGAGCGCGACGGAACCGAAAAGCAGTTTTTGCCCGGTAAAATGGGAAGGGCGCCCGATATGGCGGCGCAACCATGGGGTAAGCATCCAAAGGCCAAGCACCGTGGGCATCGCGAGACGGGGCGCGAGCGCCCAGCCGTCCAATCCCGCTTCCCAAATCGCCCAAAGCAACGTCACGACGAGAAAGGCGCCGTAGACACATAGAGCTGCAGGGTTACGGCGAAAGACAAGGATCGCGGAAGCGAATATCGCGGCTCCCGCAAGGACGTAATAGGGGGAGCCGCCCAAGGCCAACAACCATGCGCCCAGCCCGAGCAAGCCGCAACCCATAAGGAGAAGCACGCTTGAAAAGAGCCAGTTTGCTGCCTTCTGCATTATGTGTTCCTCACGGTTGGAACGCCACGTGTCGCCGTCGAAGGCCTTGCCGTCGACCGGAACTTTGGCGAATGGACTGGCGACGGCATCATCAGGATCCTGAAATGCGTTGCGATCGGCCTTCCCAAAAAGGTTTTCGAAGCTGCGCACGCATAACCTTGCCGACGTTGCTTACCGGGAGAGCTTCCGTTCTAAAAATGACTTCCGAAGGCTTCTTCATCGATCCTAGGCGCTGCGAGACCAGCGCAACGATGTCAGCTGCATCAACGGGGGCGCCGGGGTCTATGACCACGATCGCCAGGGGCGTTTCGCCCCATTTCTCATGCGGGACTCCCACCACCGCCACGGCTCTGACGTGGGGATGTTCCGCGATGACATTCTCAAGCTCTGCAGGATAGATATTAAAGCCGCCGGAGATGATGACATCGTTGCTTCGATCAAGCAGATACAGGAACCCGTTCTGATCTATTTTTCCGATGTCACCGGTGCGCACCCAACCGTTGCTCAGGCGGCGAGCACTTTCGGCCGGATCGTTCCAAAAGCCCTCCATCTGCCGGTTCTCGATCCTGACCCAGATTTCGCCAGGCTGATTCGGCGGTTGCAGTCGCCCCGCGTCATCGCGGATTTCGATATCGACATCGTCCAAAACCCGCCCGCAGGCGCGCATCGGCGTGGAACCTGGAATGTCGCCAAACCAGTCGGCGGGCCCCATCATAGCGATCGGCAGCGCTTCGGTTTGCCCATAGCCTTGATATAATACGTCAGGTCCGAACAGTTCGCGCGCCAGCAGCGCCGTGCGATCGGACACCGGCGCAGAGGTGCTGAGGATCATCTTAAGATGCGGAAAGGAGCGATGCCTGACGCTCGCGCAATTGACAATTGCGCTCAGGATCGTCGGAGCCAGAAATACATAGGCGATCTCTTCCGCCTCAAGTATGTCGAGAAGCGCTTTTGGCTCAAAGCTGCTCATCATCACGTTGCGCGCGCCGGCGGCCCACGCAGGCGAGAACATATAGCCGGAGCCGTGGGCCAACGGGCCGATGTGCAAGACACCGTCGCCTACCCGAAGAGGCGGTGCGCATTGATAGAAGCCCCGCCCTGCAGATAGCCATGTCCGATGTCGATAGCCCACGCCCTTCGGCAGTCCCGTCGTCCCGCCCGTATGTCGGATCACGCAATAATCTTCCGGAGAGACGGGTGGGTCAGGATCTTCGTCCCCAAATCCCGCCAACCATGATTCATAATCCGGACCACGCACGATAATCTGTTCAAGACAGGGAAGCTGAGCGTCCAGGCCGCTGACTTCCCCATGATAGCGTTCGCTCACAAGAGCTAATTTGCATTCGGTGCTGGCCATCATGTGCCGATGGGTCTCGTAGCGATTGCGCGCATAAAGCGGCACCCGCACGAAATTTCCGGCAGCGGCCGCGAGGAAGATATCTGCAGCTTCGATCGAATTGTCCTCGAGGGTCGCGATGCGATCACCCGGCCGCAGCCCCATGGCGATCAGCGCATTTGCGAGGCGCAACCCCCGGGACCAAGCTTCCTGAAATGTAACGCGCCGATCATCATGAACGACCGCTAGTCTTTCCGAGAAATAGCCGGCCGACCGGCGAAGCTGCGTCCGCAGGTCCATGTTACACTGCCCGGACGTCGTTGTTCAATTGCGCGAGACTGCCCCCTTCCGGCCCGCTCGGCGGGCGGGCAACCACAGTGTGCTTCAGCGTTCCTATGCCTGCGACTTCGAGTTCGACAACATCTCCGGAGGCGAGGAACTTGCCGAATTCCATGCCGCAGCCGCCGCCGACGGTTCCCGAAAGGATGATTTCGCCGGGATGAATCGTCTCGCCTTGCGATATATAGGAGATGAGTTCCTCAAAACTTGTCGTCATCGTGTTGCTGTTATTGTCGCAGCGCACTTCGCCGTTCACGCGAGCGATCATGCGCGCGTTCCGGAAATCAAACTCATCAATGGTCACCACGCATGGCCCCAACCCGTTGCCGCCGTCGAAGTCCTTCGAACGCGACACCCCGAAGCCCATTTGCATCTCCGGACCCTGAAGGTCGCGCGCCGTGAAGTCGTTGAAGATGGTGAAGCCGAAGATATACTCCGGAACTTCGGCCGGCGTAACACTCCGGCACCGTTTCCCAATGACGGCACCCAATTCCAGCTCATAGTCCCAGAAGTTGGAGTCGCCGGGCCACGTCACAA
This sequence comes from Sphingopyxis sp. TUF1, assembly GCF_036687315.1. Lineage (NCBI taxonomy): Bacteria > Pseudomonadati > Pseudomonadota > Alphaproteobacteria > Sphingomonadales > Sphingopyxidaceae > Sphingopyxis > Sphingopyxis kveilinensis. The sequence continues at coordinate 2,568,050 of NZ_CP144683.1, read as the reverse complement.
TGCTTTCATGCCCCGAAACCGAAAAGCGGTTTGCTTTATACCAGTAAGGCCGGGCCCGCATGTTCGCGAGCATCACTTGCTTGCGCTCTTCCGCCTCGGCCTCGCTCATTCCAAGCGCCTTGGCACCACTGTCGGCCGCGCCGATGAGATGGGCCTCAAAGCAGAGGCAGTCTCGAATTTGCTGCGGCTGTGGAAGCGGGGCCAGGAGCTGCCCCGGACGACCCGCAGGACTCAAATCTCTTTCATCGGGATCGAGCAATGCCGCATGGGCCGCGGAAAGCCCCTCTTCGCCGGCCTCGATGAGAGCCTGGAGCGAGGCGAAGGCCGGCAAGCTGTCGCCAGTCACTCGACGGTATGCGCTCTGAAGGTCCAGGATGCTTCCGAGACCTTCGACCAGCGCGCCAAGCTTTGGGCCGTCTTCACCATCTAGATAAGTGACGAATTTCAAGGGGAATCTCCTTCGAGCACGATGTCCGCTTTCCACGGCCTCGGCGAACACCCATCCACCGGTGCCGCCCCTTAAATCATATTCATATCTGGATTACAATGCGGTATTGTATTTGAATTCCAGTTCCTCACGCGGCCCGGCTCGCGTAGCGGCTCTTAAGGCCGCGGCGCGAGAAGAATGAGCGTCATGCCTTCCGCCTCCGCGCGAACGATGCAAGGGGACCCCGAGACCCGGGCGATCATACCTTGGCGAAGCGGGAGCCTTTCGGTGTCGGTCGCAAGGTAGCCGCTTCCCCCGACCACCACGAACACTTCGGGAATCAGTCCGTCACACTGCAAGGCTTGGGGGGACGCCTCGGCATGGGCCGGCAACTTCATCACCGTCATCGCGCACGCCTCGATGCCGAGGACGTCGGACGCAAGGTAAGAGATGCCGCCCGCTGCGGGCGGAGTGTTCGACTGCGGAAGCTCGGTGTAGTGACGCATTTCCACCCGTTTCATACGAGACTGCAGTCTGCGCCGGGGAAATTGTCGCACATGTCGTCGGCGAGCATGAATCAGACTTTCTCAAGGATGTGCACGGCGCACGCCGAGCCCATGTCGACGACGTGCCCCGCGACATGCGTCATTCCGATGCGGGCACCCTCGACTTGACGTCGTCCGGCTTCACCGCGCAGATGCGCCGCGATCTCGCAGATGTTAGCAATGCCGGTGGCGCCCAGAGGGTGCCCCTTTGAAAGGAGTCCGCCCGAGACATTGACGGGAATCCGGCCTCCAAGCATTGTGGTGCCTTCATCGATCATACGGCCCCCTTCCCCGTCGCCGCACAGTCGCAGATTCTCGTAATGGACGATCTCTGCGGTTGCGAAGCAGTCGTGAAGCTCGACCAAATCGATCGCCTCGGGGCCCAGGCCTGCACCGTCATAGGCGTTGTCAGCGGCAATTCGGGTTACCGCATTAAAATCAGGCATAGCCGCGTTGCGCGAACCGTAGGGATCGCTTGACAGGGCGGAGGCGCGAACACGGACGGCCCTATTCATCAGTCCGAGCTCGCGCGCCTTCTTGTCCGAACACAGCACCGCGGCCGCCGAACCGTCGACATTGACCGAACACATGAGCTTTGTGTTCGGATAGGAAATCATCTCGGCGCCCATCACATCCTCAAGCGGGGTCTCGATCTGATACATCGCCTTGGGATTCATCGTCGAATGATGGTGGTTTTTGACCGACACCTTCGCAAATTGTTCGAAGGTCGTACCGTATTTTCTTGAATGCTCCATGCCGACGTGCGCAAAAAGCGAAGGGAGCGTATCGGAGCCGAGGAGCCCTTCGGTAGGTATGGGGCCAGCTCCCGGTGAGACCAGCATGCCTTTGCCCATCTGCTCGACCCCGAGCGCAAGCACGATATCATACGCACCGGCTTTGATCGCCATCCACGCTTCGCGAAACGCCGTAGCTCCTGTCGCGCAGGCATTGGAGCAATTCACGACAGGCACTGCGATTTGGCCAATTTCTCGAAGCACGCGCTGGCCGATCATTGACCCGGCTTCGCCGAAACTGCCGCAATAGACCGCCTGCACCGACTTGATACCCAGCCCGGCATCGGCAAGCGCCAGAAGCGCTGCTTCGGCCCCGAGATCGGGCACGGTTCGGGTTGGAAAGCGGCCGAACCGGATCATATCCGTTCCAACGACATATACGTCTGTCATGATTCTTCCTTCTGGCTGGTCGGCCGTGTCAGAGAGGCTGGAATGAAAAGCCGAGGAACGGCTCCTCGTCGGCTCCGGCGGCAGCGATTTCCTTGAAGACCAGCCGAACTGGCATATCGAAATGCACCGCATCATGGCGGGGCGGGACACCTTCGAGCGTGCCCTTGATCACGCCGCCGCCGTCAAGTTCGACGATCGCGGAGACGAACGGCGTTGGCACGCCAGGAAAGCTGCGATGAACGACAGTGTAATTGTAGAGGCGGCCCCGAGGGGCAAGGCGCGTTTCGGCGAAGTCCTGCCCCCCGCACCTGCCGCAAGCGCGACGGGGCCCGAGAAATATCTCGCCGCAGCTCTCACAGCGCGTCCCGCAAAGATAGGGTTCCCCCTCCTTCGATACTTTGAGATAACCGACGATCGGACGTGCCGTCGAGCTTACCGTTACATCGTTCAAATCCATCCCTCCGCTGCCCATTTGCTAGCTTTGCCGCCGCAGAAGAGGTAGCGGCGTCCGGAACAGGCCAGCATCATCCCAATCCGACTTTCATACAGAATCGATTTCATATACATTATAGTATCTGTATTTCACGTCAAGTGATGTTGCCGATATCGTGGCGGCACCTACGGTGCGGGCCGAGCGGCACCCCATCGGCGCCGCCGTCCCCGATTGATCAGAACATGTCGGAATCGCCGAGTTTGGACTGGGCCAAATCGCCCCGCGATATTAGTACAAGCGATCCGCGGGTTGTGCGTTGCGAACGAGTAGGCCCGGCAACCCGGCTGAAACCGCGTTTAAAAGCGAGGTAGCCGCACCAGAATTTCAGTGCCGGGTGTCGCGCGCAGGCGCAGCTCATCCTCGATTATCGCCTGCACTTCACTCAGGCTGCTATCCTCAAATGGTAACTGCTCACGGATTACAACCGTCAAGGCGTCTTGATGCGCCGCAAAGCAGGCGCTCATGCGGGGATTTGGATGAAGGCCAGCTTGCAGCTTGAAGAGAAGCCCGTTTTTGTAGGTCTCCGGCGTCATGCTGAGATCGAGCCAAAGCCTGCCGCACTCCGCACAGCTGATTTCAACAAGTCCGAGATGACGTTGGCGCTCACGATAGGCGCGTTTCAACTCCCTTTTGCGGCTCATGATGACTCCGAATTGACAGATATAAACATACCAATATATATTTGCATACACTACACCATTTGAAAACACCTATTCCCGATGAAAGCTCGACCAATCGCGATTCTCAGCCTCCCTTCGACGCCCCTTCCGGCTCCAAAGTCTGCCCACAGCATCTTGACGACAAGTCGTAGATGCTGGCCGCGCCTTTCTACGTGTGGCGGCGCAACGCATATGTGTCGTGCTCGCGGTTGATCCGCCACACTTGAAAACGTTCGCATGCTGGAACGGATCGGATATTGGCGGCGCGGAGCTACGCTCCCTGGCGCCTGTTTCGACACGCATCCGTGCGCCTCTAAAAATGAGCGTCGGACCCCTGCCCACCGCCGGTGCGACCAGGCAAAGCAAATCCTCGCCGGATATTTCGAGAAAGAATCCTAGGGATTTTGGGGTTGGCGTATCGGCGCTAGCGACATGCAGAAACATGATAGGAATTTAAAGTGCCGCTGGACGGAATGAATTATTCGGCGAGGCAGGTCAGCGCCGCCCGCTACATCGCACCGATGCGTGAGGGGGGCTCATTGCCTGCTCTCGTTGAAGATGACGCGCAAACAGTTTGGATCACAAAATTTCGCGGTGCTGCGCAAGGCGCCGCGGCGCTGGTTGCCGAGCATATCGTAGCCGGCCTTGCGCGCGCGCTCGATCTCAACATCCCCCATTGCGCACATATCGATGTGCCCCGCGCGTTGAGCAGGACCGAACGCGATCCCGACATTAAAGAGTTGCTCGAGCGAAGCGTCGGAACGAATTTCGCTCTGCAATATCTCGAGGGAGCCGCTACGTTCGATCCTCATGCCGACCGTATCGACCCTACATCCGCATCGCGAATATTGTGGCTGGATGCGTTCACAAGCAATGTGGATCGGACATGGCGTAATGCGAATTTGCTCAGCTGGCACGGCGATATCTGGCTCATCGATCATGGCGCGGCATTCTTCTTCCATCATGGGTGGAAGGATAAGGCCTGCGCCGAAGTTGATCGCGGGGCGGAATTCGTCAAGGACCACATTCTGCTACGCGAAGCGACGCAGTTCGACGAAGCAGATGCTTTTTGTCGCGCCCGGATCGATGCGCAGCTTTGTATGGAGGTGACGGCCGGTTTGCCCGAAGAATGGATGCCGGAAAGTCTGAAGGCGAACCATGATGCCGACAGTTGGCGGCTGTGGTACGCAAACTATCTTCAGGAGCGGTCGCTCCGCGCGCAGACCTTTTGCGACGATGTCAGATCGGCCTACAGGACTCTATGATGGATGCAGAGGCTCTGGAGTATGAATATGCGACTGTACGCGTCGTCCCTTCAATGGAGCGTGGGGAGTTCGTGAACGTCGGGCTACTGATGTCCGGGATCGATGTGGAGTATCTCGCGTTTCGCCCGCGCCGGAATCTCACTCGGTTTCATGGCCTTTGGCCCGGTGTCGACTGGGCGATGGTTGAGCAACACCTCTCGCGCATCGGTGCCATTTGCCAAGGCCCCTGGCCCGACTCCGATCAACAGTTGCGATGGCGGAACCGATTTCAGTGGCTTGTCGCACCTAAAAGTGCACTTATTCAATGCTCCGAGGTTCATGGGGCATGGACATATCTCACTCTGGAGGCAGAAATGGACCGCCTGTCGCTTCGTTACCTCTAGGCTCGAGGCTGTAGCGTGCTGACCAGGGCGGGTCGTCTGACGCGAGGACCGGAGACGTCCAGACACGTGAGATCGGGCAGGATCACCGTCGTTCGGCTGCTTGTGCCATGCCGCGTTTGCGGCGGAACGGTCGCCCCATTTGGCCGCGGCGGTGGAGACGGGAAGATCGGCAGCTCTATACAAGTCTAATTGACATCCGCTTCCCCCCTGTTTTTTTGGCCATCGGAAGCGTTGTCCCGCCAACGGCCGAAACCGCCAACTCTGGCCGGTAGCGGTCAGTCCGCAATTGGAGCCGCTCCATGCGAAGGCGGACGTTACCTCGCAGCTAGCCTGCGCACGCGCTCGGCTCCCAGCATCATCTCGCTGATATTCTCCTTATGACGATAGCTAAGAATAATCAGATAGATCGATAGAAATAGCATTCCGCCGAATACTGCGATGAGCCCGAGCGCAAGGCCGCCAAGGGTGAAGCCGTTTCGCCAGGCGGTCCAAAGCCCCGAAAGCAGAAGGAAAGTGAAAAAGTCAAAATTGAACTGGCCAGGCCAAGCCATGGCAGCCATGTCACCGAAGAATATCGGCAGCAGATTCCTTCCGTGCGCATGGATCGTGACGCCGGTGTAGACGAGGATCGACAGCAGGCACGCCCCAAGAAATAATCTGAACCAAACCATAGCCCCCTCCCGCAGTGGTCTTCGAGCTTGTGGAAGATCATAGTTCGCGATCGCTGACAATTACCTCTAGATTCGCACTCCTCCCAAGCTAGCCGCCAGAGATCGAAATGCTGATTCGCCGACCGGACTTGATTGGCCGATTTGAGACAGGCGGCTTTTGGGCGGCAATCAGAGTAAGCGGACATTCGCTTTTACCAAGCCGCGACAACCTGAAAACGCCAACGGGCTCACTGGCAATCTACGCGAAAAGAGCAGGGCGCCGTTCCATCGCAGACGATTGATGGCTTATTTGTTTCCAGGTTAGTCGGTTTCGTGTCTGGTCACGTGGGCGGCCGGCGGCATCGCGCCAAGCAACATCTATTCTTTGGCATGTCGGCCCATCCGACCAAAGAAGCCGGGCCATATTGCCTGTCGGAAGGAAGTGAGCGAGAGGATCATTAGGGCATTCGGTCCCGTCGCCCTCGCTCGCAGTTGCTGTTCGGTTGCGTATCGCTGCGCGCGCCCTTGTTTCGGAAAGGTAAGGATGGACGTCGGCACTGCAGGTTTCGTAAATTTGGTCGGGCACGGCATTACGATTGAGGCCGAGCGTGAGATAGCGCCCGGCATAATCGTGTCGGGCCAAGCGCCAACCAACGACAGCTCATTCGGTAGCCGGACAGTTGGCGAACTTCGCGAGACGCTGAATGTCATGTCGATGGAACCGCTCGCTGATTTTTCCCTGCGAATTATCGACGATAACGGTGGCCAAACCCTACCAGAGAAGGCGTGGAACGCGCTCTGGATTTTCCATCTGCTTGCGTTGGCTTGTCGGCGTCCGGTGATGCCTCTCTATTGCGCAGCCAATCATGGCACGCGATTCACGCTCGCAAATCGCAACCTCGTGATCCATCGCTTACCAAGCGTCGCACCTGCCGGTGATAATGACCTCAGCTGGGCCACCGTGCATTTCGATGCGTTTCATGGCCTGCTCAATGAGAACCGTTTCCAGAAAGCTGTGCGATGCTACGGTAACGCGCACTATCTTTTTGACGACGATGCCAAGATCATGCTGCTCTGGTCGGGCATCGAGGGGCTGCTCGATGTCGATTCCGAGCTGCGGCGGCGCATCGCACTACACGCGTCCATCTTGCTTGACGGCACCCCTGCGGAGAAGGCGCTTTACTTCGAGCGCGTCAAGAAAGGCTATGACGTGCGCTCGCGCGCCGTACATGGCAGCATCGCGAAACCAGAAATTCTGCAACAGGGATATGAACTGGCGGGCGATGTACTGCTCACCCTGCTACGCAAATGCGTGGAACTTGGCCGGGTGCCGAGCGCAAAGGAGCTGGATGAGCGAGCGGCCAGCGTGTCGCTGGCCCCTAGCATCGCCAGCGTTCACGACTGATGCCGAGCTATTTCTTCCCGTGCCTCGCGCTTTCTCCCGGGGATCTGCCACGGACCGTCGAGACGGCGCGGGCCGTACTGCGCCAGCGCGAATGGGAAACGTCCACTTTCGATTTCGCGACGCTCGGGGCGTCGCACAAACTGCAATTTTCCTGGCATCTGCTCGACGTGTTCCTGAACGCGTGCCACCTCGAAATCGAGATCAAGGATGCGTCGGATTTCGCAAACGCACAGGATCGCGTTCGCGTCCTGCAGGTGATGCTGTACCTGAAATGGGTGTCGCCGTTCGTTATGCCGGTCGGAATGACGCACACTTTGCGCGACTACAGCGGTATCAACTATCGCGATTCCGTGACGATGCGCACCAAGCTGCCGCCCGAACTGCAGAGCGGGTTCGTGTCGGCGGACGGCAAAATCGAAGGCTGGCTGCACGAGCCGACATTCCAGTCGATTACGGTGGGGGCGGAGCGAACGGTTACGGCGGAGGCGTTCGCCGATGCTGTCGATGCCGCAGAGCGCTGGACCGCACTGGAAGCGGCGCATCAGCCGCTCAAGGCCGCCCGGCTCGCGTTGCAGACGGCGCCGGCCATTCCGGACCTATCCTCATCGCTGCTACATATCTGGCAAGGGATCGAGGCGCTGTTCCCCAATGTCTCGACTGAAGTGTCGTTTCGACTCGGTCTGCTGGTGAGCCAGCTTTGCGCGCCAGTGCGGAGCGATCGCCTCAAAACCTATGAGGAAGCGAAGCGCAGCTATGGACGGCGTTCGCGAGCCGCGCATGGTAATGGCGGTAAGCTCAATCATCGCGATTGGGTCGATGCATGGGACTTGCTTATCCTGTGCCTGTCGGCCTGCCTTGCCCGTTCCGCGTTGCCGAGCGAGGACATGTTGACGCGCGAGCTGCTGGCCTGAAAGTCGCACGCGCCTGTGATAGCTTTGTCACATTCGGGCATTGAGGAATATGATGGAAGACCGCCTCTTCATAACAATCGGGAAGTATTTTATCGCCTTCCAATTCATCGAGGGACTAATCGATCAAGCCTTATTGATGCTTTGGGGGCATGAGAATTGGACCGGCAGTCAAAAGCGGCTCGCCGCAATGTCGAATTTCCATAAGGTAGAAGCCCTCAGCCAAGAGATGCTGAAAAATGAGAGACTTGTGCGCGCTCAATCCCGCCCCGAATGGGACGACCTCGCAGCATCAACTCGCGATAGATTGCATCGCGAACGATCGACCAGAAATCGTATTGCGCACTCGCAGTATCTTTTCGATGCCCTGAAATTCGATGGCCCAGTTGTGCAGTCGGCCAGGGTAAAAGAAGGCTCGGAAGTCAGGTTTGAAACCGACATAATGACAGAGGAGAGTCAGAATGCGTTGGTCGAGAACATTCTCGATCTAGCTAAATCGGTTAGCGCTTTGCGTACACAACTAGTTCACGATTTCAGCGCCTCGGCGGAATAGATTACGAGGTCAGCAGGCCTAGGTTTCCACGGGCACTGGATCCTCGCCGCATTTCCGAATTGTAACCTCCTCCACATAGTCGGCTATATTCGGGACCCCGCCAATTACCGTCAATTCGACCACTGCCTCACGACGCGACCGCCCCTTTTTTCGCCAGTTTGAATACGGATACTGATCAATCGGAAGGAATGTCTCCGGGCCGCGCGGATGTGCGAACGGCATGGTGCAACCCGTGTTCATCGGGGCCAACTCAATTTGGTCACGATGATCATTAACCAGCATCGCTGTATTAATCTTGAGAACGACGTGCTGTTGTTTCCGGTACGCGCCCGCGCACAATAACGTTTGCAGACGCTTTTCCGTCAGCCAGAAAAATACGCGCTCGTTCAGCTTTGCATGCCAATCAATCGGGCTAAGGCCGCCTTGAAGGCACTTAGCGAGGTGGTGGTCGTATAGCGGGATCTGATCGCGGATCGTTGCGGACCCAACGTTGGGGTGCGCGATAGGAAAGCTCGCTGGTCGCCGCTTAGTGGTGAGTTCAGCGCGCGTCTCCTGATCCACATCAAAAAGTTCGAGAAGGCGATTTGTCGGAAGAAGCCCGTGCTTCTGAATCAGCGGCCAACTGTCCCTCATCGCCATGTGAAACAACGCCGGGCAATCTTTTAGCAGCTCACCGAGCTCTTCGTCCGTCACCAAGATCTCCTATCAATCACATTCCGCCAGTCAAACTTCGTAGATATCATTGTCACCGGTTGCCCTGCCACTCGCTCAACCTCTTCGATGAACCGCAGGGTTTCTTCCGTTAGCTGTTCAAATCGAAAAGCCTGGCGATTCATCACCGAAAGGTAATCTACGAAGGTCAACGCGATATCGGTTGGACTGTTCAACAGGCATGAGCGATGGAGCTGAGCCCAGTCGAATTCACCAAGGCGCCGCTGTCGCAATGTGGTGGTAGTCACCTCGTTTGTTCTGAGCTCTTCAATCGGAATACCGGACCGGTCGGAAAGGATCTCGTATGAGATTTCTCCGCCGCTGAGATCTCCAGACGGCCCTCCAACACGTATAGGATAGGTTCGAAACACAACGACGACTTTTCGGACACGGAGAGGCGCGATACCCGCATCGGCCAAACAGCCTGCGACAGTCGTGTCGCGGGAGGTGACATGTGGGTAGGGGCCGTGATGCAAACTAAGGCTCGTACCTTGGGTGCCCTCCAACAAAATCCTTTGACCGCGACAATACGCCAGCTCGAGTGTCCTTTGGCTTTCCCTGATATATGGTCTAAGCTCCGGAACATCCTTCGCTAGGCGCACGACAGGATCCTCCTTCCCTCCCCTTCCCATTATTTTCCGCGCCGAGGCAGATCCGACGCCTTGCGCGGTAGACCCCATGCTCGACAATTTCGCTACTTCGATGTCTCGATCGCGATCTTCGATGATCATCGCCTGCTCATCAATGATGAGCCGGTCGAACGGTATTTTATGGGTAGTGATTTCAGTGAGCAGCTTCGGTGGATAGATTACAGCGCCGGGTCCGAGTATAAGTTGGGCATTAGGCGCCCTCTCCGATCCCGACGGCAGGTGGAAGTATGCTTCAGGCTTCGGCTCCGCATACACTTTGTGCCCCGCGTTTGGACCACCGACCCGAACGAAGATATCATATTCAGGGGCGATATGTCCGACTATGTTGCCTTTGCCTTCGCTTCCATACTGACCGCCGACGAGCACATCGACGAGGGGATCAACCGATCGCGGATACAATCCGAGAAGCGCAGTGGCCCGGACGAAAACCCCCTCAATTGTGCAGTAATCGGTGTTTACCACCGTGTCGGCAACCTGCTTCAGGGCTTCGACATGGCGCTCCGTAGCGTTCGCCGCCGCTTGATCGAAGCTAACCCCTGCATCTGACGCGGCAGTGCGTTCTGAATATCGGCGGGCTAGAGTGCCGTCTGAGGCCGTCAAATGAATGTGGTGGACAACGGAACTGCCAAATACGGCACGAATGGCCTCAATCTGTCCCGCAATTCTTACAGCGTCGAGCACGAAAAGCCCTGTGGACAGCCCAGCCTCTGATCCCCGCTCTTCTATGAGCGAAACAAGCGCATTTCCTACCCAACGCCCACCAGTCGAGCGATCCAATCTCTCGCCGGCTTTCTGCAGTTCCAGTCTTTGGTCCTTGGTCCGCGGAGAGGCTTGAAGAATTAGTTGGCGCGTTTTGATCAAGATCGCGTCGTGACGCGCCACCAACGCCTGCGCGAGTTGCGTCTTGCCAGCCCCAATGCGCCCTGAAAGCAGCACTATCTGCAACCGAGGGCGTGGATTCATTCTTAGAAACCCATGTCTTGCTGGGTCTGCCTAGGTGGGAGATCGTAAATCCATACCCCCTTCTGCAATCCCTCAAAATTCTGTCTAATTATTGACTCCACAACCTCCCAATCCGCACCAGCTCCTCCGGTACCGATACGAGGCATGTGTACGGAGCAGTCGTGTCGCTTGGCGTACTCTGCGACACGGCGCAGACAATCATTCAACGCATGATATCGTATCCGGCTTGCGCCCTGCCCGTACCCCTCTTGTGCTACCAAACTCGCAAGGATCACCTCGCCTTTCGTACGCGCGAAGTGCACCTCTCCTAGTCTTGCCGCGCGGGGAACAGTTTTGATCCATTCGCCAAACTCGGCTTCCGCGTTAGGATGTCTGCGAGCCATCTGCCGCGCTACACCACCGCCCCAACGAACGGCTCGATCGTTTACAAGCTGGCACACGATAATTGGCGGGATTTCCCGAGGCGACAGAATGTCGCCATGGATGAAGTGCATAAAATCGGACAGCCGCCGCTCATTGTGACGAATTAGGCCAGCCACCCGCGGTAATGCTGTGCCTGGGTAACCGGGGATACCGACACACTCGATCAGCGCCTCGCCATTTTGCCACCAACCTTCAACGCCCCGCGCCGAAGCTCCGATTGCAGTGCATTGTCGCACTACGCTAGTTGCTGGGACAATCTGCTCCCTAAGATCTCGAAGCGGAGCGGTCTCAGATGGGGCAGTATAATCTATTCGGTAGTCGTAAGTGTCTCCGGATGCATGGGCCGACGCGATGAACATCGTCACTGGCTCCGCGGTGACACTGACGATCCGAATGAGATACGCCTCGACCGACACGTCAAACTTCATCCGGTCCGCTAACAATGTCTCAAGTGACGGCACTTCAGTCAGCTTTGGAAGGCTGCCGATCGGCATGACCATTTCGGCCGCGCCAATATTGCAAAGTAACTCTAACTGCCAATCGTCGGAGATCGTCTTGTCGCCTCCCCGATGCCGCACCGCTTCACCGTGATCGGGAAAAAACGTGTGCACAATTTCGTGGGCGATGGAAAATCGAGCGCGAGCTCGACGCTGCTGCGGATTATATTCGATGCGAGTGCCACGCTCATCGACGATGGTCCGTGCATCCGGAACCGCCGCGCTGGCCTCAACTGGAATTCGTAGCACTTTGGCGAGCGCAATTGGGTTAAACGGGGGCCCCTGCCATCCTTCGTCCCGTGCGCGCAATACGACAGCGCGCGCCATCTTTATGATCGCTTCGACCGGATCGGCATTTGGCGAGAAACGACGAACCGATTCATTGGTCCAATGCTTCACGCCAAACTGTCTCATTATATGTCCAAATCCTGAATTAACTCTCGGCGCGCTCGGCCGAGCGGGTACCGGATATGCGCGCCACGATGTGACGGTCCATGCCCATAGACTCAAGGGCGGTCTCCGCTATCCCTAATGCTTCTTCGGGGCTTCGCCCAGATGCAAGCGCGTCGTAGAAACCCTTTGCGAATACGATCGCTTCGTCGTCGTCGATTTCGTCGACCATGCCGATTATGAGCGGCCCAGTAGCCTTATCTAACCCTTGCATTGCGCTACAAGCATTCAATATCACGCACTTAAGGCTTTTCTGAACCTCGAGCATCTTCATCAGCGCGCCAAACTCCAGTGTGTGGGCACCGTCCTCACCTTCGAGTTCAATCCCTTCAGCATTGGCGTGTCCGGCAAAGTGCACCACATCAAAACTGTTCGAAAGCAATCGATGTCGTAAACTGTCGACGGTGGTTGCTACGAGGGTGGAAATATTGATGCGATCGCGCTCATTGCCCATCAACACGCGTTCTTGAATCGCACTGATCTCACGATCCAGCCGTAGAGCCCGATCGTCCCTTCCGCGAGGGTTGGCCGTCACAACAAGAATATTGGTATCGAGGATATGTGTCAGGGGCCGAAGTTCCGGCTGCTCAAGCTCAATAGCCGCTTGGATTTCAGGATCCGCCTTTAGCCACGCTTCTTTCAACAAGTCGAGCACGTCCACCGTAAGGCGATGCGCCTCCGTCCCACTTTGACGCTTCTCATTGCCGAGCCTGATAGCCAATTCGAACAACTGATCGGCAGTTTCCTTATTGTCTCCGAGCGCATTGGCCAGCCGGAACGCCAATTGCGTTAGGCCTGCATTCATCTCACCGCGATCAAACGGGAGGTAGGTGTCGATCCCAGTTACTCGACCGACACTTTCCAGAACTCTGTTAGCCACATCCCGACCGCTCTTCTCAAACTCCTCGGCGTTTTGGATTGCTCCGACGCTGAGGGGCATCTCCTTAGCCATCCGCCCTACGGTGGCCTGAGGAACCGTAGGGCAAATGCAAATCTTGGCGCCGCACGCAATGCAAAGCCCAGGATATCGAGCAAGATATTCTACCTGAAAATCGAAGGCCTCATCGCGTTCACTCAAGGCCAACGAATACTCGTTGGCTAAGCCCATGATGTATGAAAATACGTCCGCCGCCTCGCCATAAAAGTAGTGAGGGTATCTGTCGAAAACGCGCACTGCTTCCGCAAGCTCGCCGACCTCCTCAAGCAAAGCGATCGTGCTAAATCCGGCAGCAGCGTTATACGATCGAGGGTAAATACGGCCGAACATAGCTTGCCATTCATTGAGGTCCTTAGGCCTTGAATCCCAATTCTCGCTCGTAAGCTCCCTAACCTTCTCGTGAGAAAGAACCTCCTCGGTCCCTCGCACGAGTTTGCAATCTTGCTCAGCATGGGGCGACTTTCGACAGTAGGGGCATACGCCGGGATATTTGGCGAACAGCAATTGCTCGACGCTTTCGACACCCATTTTCGCGAGTAACGGGAAGTACCAGCCCAACGCTTTGCAAAGAGCGCCCGGAACGTCGAACTTGTCTCGCTTCTTCTTTCGATCGATCAACGTCAGCATGCCGCAGACCTCGACGAAATGCAGGAGCGTAGCCTCCCTGCTACGACCAAGATTGGCGTCCTGATAAATGTGTGCCGTCATTCGGTAGAGATCATCCAACGACAACTGCATCTTTGCCCCCAACGCGCCTCTAGAAGCCCCGTTCTTCGTATCCGTGGCAGAAAGAGAGCACCGAATTCCTCGAATTACAAATCAAACTGTCTCCAATTTTCTGATAGGTGTTGCCGCCCATCCGCATTCGGCCCAGGATCGAGGTACTAAGTCCATGCCAAGTCGAAAACGAGGTCATAATCTTGAGCGATGGGAAGTCGCATTAGTCAAAGCGATGCTCGCTACCAAAAAGTACAATGATCAAGACGTTCTCGCCTACTTCACGAGACCAACTCGCTCGATTAATCACCGGCTGATTTCCGAGATACGCTCGGAAAAGAGGCATAAGGCTGTTAAATCCGCAAGCGCCGATCAACTGGAAGAGTATCTGAGCTGTTGGCCCGACGTCGATGGTGAAACGGGACTGAGTCTCCGTGGGGACGAGCTACTTGTTAAGTCGCGCGAGGCGATGATCGCAGCAGTCCACAATTTCAATTCAGCTGGCCTCCAGTTTCGTGCCGAGATATTTATCACGACGGCAATGATTGGCTGGACCTACCTTTGCCACGCTTGGTTCAAGCGCGAAGGTATCGACTACCGCCACAAAGCCAATGGTGTGCCGAAAATTCTGGCGAGCGGTGCGGAATCGTATTGGGAACTCGGCAAGTGCTTGAAGAACGACAAATTGCCATTGAGCAAGGGCGCGAAACAGAACCTCGCACTACTGTTAGAGATCCGGCACGAAATTGAGCATCGGTCCACGGATCGAATAGACAATGCGCTCGGCCCGTTGATGCAAGCTTGCTGCATTAATTTTAACGAGGCCATTCGTGCATGGTTTGGTGCCCAATTCGGACTTGAGCGCCGGTTGCCGATTGCACTCCAATTCGCGACATTTGATGCGGCACAGGTAGCGGGCCTCAAAAAGCAGTCAGCTCTTCCAACTACGGTCGCGTCGACCATGGACGCCTTTCACGCGAAGATGAGTGACGGTGAATTGAAGGATCCAGCCTTCTCTTACCGTGTTGCATTTGTTCCAAAGCTTGGCGCGAAAGCGAGCAAGGCGGACACGGCCATTGAGTTCATCAAGCCCGATTCAGAAGAGGCCAAGGCGATCAACGCGGTCTTGCTCAAAGAGGTCGACAAATCGCGCTACACGGCGAGGCAAATAATCGACGCGATGCGCGCTGAAGGGTACGAGCGATTCAACCAAACGGCTCATACATCACTGTGGAAAGAGCTGGACGCTAAAAATCCCATCAACGGTTTTGGCAAAGCGGGTGACTACAAGAACACATGGGTCTGGTTCGACAGCTGGCTCGCTCGCGTTCGGGCGCATTGCCAAGAGAATGCTCCAAAATATCTCGCTGCGGGCTGACGTCCGCTTTCGAGAACACCCGGGACCAGGCTTAAACGGCTGACCTCGGGCGCGAAGCCGACATTTCACATCCCTATCCCGATCCCCCGGCTGCGCCCAGTGCCGACCATGTCAGCTAGGCTCTGTCCGACGCTCTTCTTGAGAACATTTGGCAGATTCAGCGCAGCCTTCCGGTTTCTGAGAATGCTCTCGACCTGCGGATCGCGTTCGAGGCCTTTAGCCAAGCCGATCATGCGATCAGCGACCTTGTTTGCCTTATTGTCTTCGTAGTTCCGGATGAGCTGGCGCCGCTGCCGGTCGAGCGCCTGCCAGCGCTCGACGAAGCGGTCGGCGCGCATGGTTGGGTTCTTCGCCAACTCGGCTTCCAACTGCATCGCGCGGATGGCGTTCTGTGTCTTCCCGTTGGCGGCTTCTGCGATCAACTGCCGATCGGCCGCGAACGCAGATTCCAGGTGGAGCGCGCCGTTCGGGATGCGCTCGTCGAGCGCAGCACGGCTGCGAGTCAGTTCCGCGGCTTGCTCGCCCGTGCGCGGCTCGCCGACCGACCGAAGGTAGAGCAGGGTATTCACGATCTTGGCGTGACGTGCGACTGCGGCGCCGAGCTTCGCGTCGTGCGGATCAAGCTCAGGTGTCGACGACACCATATGCTTCGCGGGCTCGATGACAGGTTCGCCCGTGGGTGTCGGCCGCGTCGGCGCTTTGCCGGTCGCGTCCAGATCGATCGGACGCGTCAACTTCACGCCGTCGAAGATACTGCGCCTCGGCGTTGCGCGTTGCGTTGTCGGCGCCGCTGGGTAATCGCTCGCCATATCCTTGACGCGTTCGCGCGACACAGCGCGTACAAGCTTGTTTTGGCTCGCAAAATCGTCGCGTCCATAATATAGTTCGACGCGCTCGCGGTGCCTGGACAGCGCGACGTAAGTCGAGTGGCTGTCTACCCCCGGCGTCGCGAGCAACTGCACCCGATCGACGGTCATACCCTGGGCTTTGTGAATGGTCGCGGCATAGCCATGATCGATATGGGCATAGTCCTTAAGGTCGAACGCGACGCACCGCCCGTCGTCGAGCATCACCGCCATGCGGAACTGGTTCGCGTTCTGGACGGTGCCGAGCGAACCATTCTTCACGCCCATGCCGCGCTCGTTCTTGAGGAACATCATGCGGTCGCCTGATGCAAATGCCCGCTTGCCGCGATCGGTATAGATCTCGGTGTCGGGACCGAGCGCCCCGCTTTCGCGCATCCGTTCGCGTGCGGCATCGTTGAGCGCCCGCACCTCGTCATTGGTATGCGTGAGGATGACCCGGCTGGCATCGGGATGCTGCTGACGATCGCGGTCCCAGGCATCGACCAGCTCGGCGCGCGCCGCCTCGCGGGTGTCGGCGGTATGAACATGCCCAGCTTCGGCATAACGTCCGATCGCCTCGCCGACTTTTCCGGTGGCGAGTTCGCGCGTTGCCTCGCGCTGCCAGTCCTCCTGCTGGCGACGGATGGCCGTAATTTCGATGGCACCGTGCCGTTCCGCAGCAGCACGGAAAGCTGCACCTGCTTCGATGGCTTGCAACTGCTCTGGATCGCCAACGAGGACGACCTTTGCGCCTTGCCGCTCCGCTTCGGACACGACACGGTCGAGCTGACGCGTGCCGACCATCCCGGCCTCGTCGATCACGAGGATATGCTTTTGGGTCAGCCGGTCGCGATCGTTGGCCCATTGATGTTCGAGGCTCGCGAGCGTGCGCGAGCCGATGCCCGAGCCCTGCTCTAGGCCTTCGGCAGCAATGCCCGAGAGCGCCGCGCCCTGCACCCGATAGCCCGCCGCCTCCCACGCCTCGCGCGCGACGCCGAGCATCGCACTCTTGCCCGTCCCGGCATAGCCGATGACATTGCTGATGCCGCGTGCGCTGGTGACATGCTCGAGCGCGCCGCGCTGCTCGACCGACAGGTCTAACCCGCGCTTGGCGGCAAGCGCGAGCGCGAGCTGGCGATGGCGCTCGGCAACACCGTGATTGCGGCGCGCGTCAAGCATCGCGGTCGCGCGTTCGAGCCGCTTCTCGGTCTCGATCATCGCGCGCGAGGTGAACCGGTCGTCGCCGCGCCCATCCTTGCCCAGCGCGACCAGCTCGGGCGATGCCTTCACCGCCGCCATCACCGCATCGAACTGCTCCTTGCCGTCGCTATGCCGGTGCACGAACATGGCAAGGTCGCGGGTCGTGAACGTCGCCTGACGGTGGGTGATCGCGTCGAGCGCGATCGATGGATTGGCGAGGAGCTTCTCACCGTTGCGCCGCGCGATATCGAGATGCTCTTCGGCGCGGTCGACCTCTAACCCCTGCTTGACCATCCGCGATGCGGCGGGACCAATCTTGTGCTGGGGTTCAAGGTCGATCCCCTGCGCTTCTAGGGTGCGATGATCGACGCGTGCGTCGATGTCGAGCGATGCCAGGCGTTCATTGACATGATCGGCCCAGGCTTCGCGCCAATGCGTCAACAGCTCGGTGCGGTTCCAGTCGCGCACCTTGGCGCCGAACTCGGCGCTTCCGTCCTCACCAATCTTGATCTCGCGCATCGTCAGCATGACATGCGCGTGCGGTCGCGCCAGCCCGTCGGCGCCGATGTCCCAATGCACGTTGAGATCGGCGACCATGCCGCGGTCGACGAACTCGCGCGCCACGAAGTCGCGCGCGAGCGCGATGCCCTGTTCCTCGGTCATCTCGCGCGGGATTGCGAACTCGATTTCGCGCGCGAGCTGCGCGTCCTTGCGGATCTCCGACGCCTCGACATCATTCCAGAGCTTTTCGCGATCCTGCCAGCGTTCGGGAGCGCCTTCGGGCAACAGCACGTCGCTATGGACGACGCCCGCCTTGTTCGAGAAGTCATGGGCACGGCCGAGGCGCTCGTCGTGCAGCCGGTCGGCCGAGCGATAGGCCGCGGCCGCCACCGCGCTGCTGCCGACAGCGCGGGAAATGACTTTTGCCGAGAAATGATAGATCGCCATGAGGGCAATCCATTTACAGCAAAACGAGCACGTCGGCACGACGTATAAGCGCGCCCTCACACGATTTCATCGCGCTCGGGATCACAAAGTCGCAAGAGATTTCAGCTGCTTGTGCACGCGTGAGACTCGGCATAGCTGGATCGTCCGACCCCCTCAAACGGAAGGACAGACGATGCGCAAACCGAGAGATTTCGACGCCGAACTCCAGGCGCTGACCGACAAGGCGAAGGTGCTCAAGACGAAGAAACAAGGCCAGCTTGGCGAGCTGGTCATCGCGACCGGCGCTGATGCCCTAGCTATCGAACAGCTTGCGGGCGCACTGCTCGAAGTTGT
The DNA here is from genome assembly GCF_036687315.1 of Sphingopyxis sp. TUF1. Classification (NCBI taxonomy): domain Bacteria; kingdom Pseudomonadati; phylum Pseudomonadota; class Alphaproteobacteria; order Sphingomonadales; family Sphingopyxidaceae; genus Sphingopyxis; species Sphingopyxis kveilinensis. Next base: position 2,549,526 of record NZ_CP144683.1, on the reverse strand, counting down.
CAGCGCAGACGCGGCGCGAAAGGAGGCATGGCGCAAGAGCGGCGCGGCCTTCTTTCGCGGCGAAGATGCCCGCGCTCGCAAAGGCGCTGGCCGTGACACGGGCGGCGCTTCGGCGAGCGATGCAAGCGCGCAATCGCCTTCAGGCGCAGCAGGCGCGGCATGACACGCGGACGTGGCAGGTGAAGCGCCGCGAGCGCACGCGCCAGCTGATTGAACTCGGCGGGCTTGTCGCGAAGGCCGACTTGGTCGAGCTGACCGGCGACGACCGCGCCGTCATCTTCGGGCTGCTGGTCGAAGCGGCCGCGACGCTGCGCGGCGAGGCGCGCGAACGGCAGCTGTCATTATGGCGTCGTCGCGGCAAACGCGCGTTCGACACTGGCAAGGTTGAGTAGCGCGCGCGAACCGTCGCTGGCGCCCTGCCGTTGCACCAGCGCTTATCCGCGCGGTTTGACCGTCACCCAGATGGAGATCGGCGCGGTGAACTTGCCCGGCGCAGGTTTACCGATGTCGATGCGTTCGGCGGTGACCAGCTCGCCGCTTTCAAGAGTAAAGCTTGCCCAGGGCTTGGGCATGCGCCCGAAGCTCATTTTCTGGATCGGCTGGCCGGTGGCCGTGTTCATGATTGTCGCGGTGATACCCATGCCGCGCCGGTAGCGACCGGGCGCTGATTCTGTCCAGCATGTTGCCGACAAAAAATTGCTCCAACTGCGCACCGCAACAATCGGAGCCGCGACACTCGCTGCCGATGGTCTCGACGCGCCGTTCAATCGAGCCGCGCCTCGCCCTCCGTGGCTGCCGCATCGCGCTGCGTGGACGACGACACATCGGCGCCGACGTTGACCGCGCCTGCCTCAACATCCGGACGTTTGTCGCGCTCGGCTTCTGGCGAACAGGCCGCGACAAGGGCTGACAGCAACGCTGCCTTCGCAAATTTCAGCGCCATGAATCGCACCCTGCTGCCGGTCAATTCCTCAGCCCTGTTTGGTCTTCGCCTTCACGCGCGCAGCGGGCTTTCGCCCGCCGCCGCGTCCCTTGGTGCCAAGCCCGATCTGCTTGGCCAGCGCGCGGCGCGTCTCCGTGTAGTTGGGCGCGGTCATCGGATAGTCCTTCGGCAAATTCCACTTCGCGCGATACTCGTCGGGCGTCATGCCGAACTGGGTCATCAGATAGCGGCGCATCGTCTTGAGCTTTTTGCCGTCTTCGAGACAGACGATATAGTCGGGTTTTACCGACGACCGGACCGACACGGCGGGCTGCTGCGGTTCGGGTTCGGGTTCTGCGCCGGACGCAAGACTGGCGAGCGCTTCGTGCACAGAACGGATGACGAGCGGGATGTCCGATATGGCGACGCTGTTGTTGCTGACGTGCGCCGCGACAATATCGGCGGTCAGCGTGACCAGCATTTCACTATCTTCCATGGATGTCCTTCCCTATCCCGCGTCGCGTGCGGTGTTTTCCAGTTCGGCGATGCGTTCGTTGCAAATGGTTTCGACGATAGCGGCAAGCTGCTCGACGCGCTCGCCGAGCCACGCGAGCTCTTCCTCGGTGATCTTGTAATGTTTCGAGTAACGCGCTTTGACATAGGCGTCCTTGAGCTTCTCGAAGCGCGACCGGTCTTTGCGATCTTCGCGCGGCCAAGCGTCGATCAGGCGGGGATCGATCTGCTCGGCTTGCGTCCGAAGAAAGCCAAGGTTGTGGACGTGCGGCGTGTAGAAGCGGCACACGAGAAGGACGCAGTGATAGAGAAACTCGGCCGCCTGATGAGTATCGAAAGCGGCTTCTTTTATACGGCCTTGTCCCCGAACATATTGAGCGGTGTCCAAGCGGCCGCGCGCCGCTGGAAACCACTCGTCAAAATACTCGCGCGCCATGTCGAGCGCGGCGTGCGGCGTCATCGGCTTGGGTTCGGCAAGCTCGCTGTCATGGTCCTGATATAGCGCAATGCCGTCGCGCGCGACGTCGATGAAGAAATAGCGCCCGTGGCTGAGCCCCGCGTTCACCTCGTCGAGACTGTGAACAATGAAGTTGACCGGCGTGCGCAGCGTCTTGGTGACCCCAAATTCGCGGATCAGCCGGTCGTCGAGCTTTGCCCAATATTCAATGCGGTCGGTGAGCCGCTTGTCGCTGACGATGATGAGCAGATCATAGTCCGACTGATAACCTTTCGCCGTGTGCGGTTCATCGACCCAGCCGCCGCGCGCATAACTGCCATAGAGAATGATCTTGGCGATACGGCCTTTCTTCTTCCAGCCCTGCGTCGCGAGCGCCAGCGCATCCTCGAACTCCTCGAAGATGATCTGCACGACGCGTTCAAGCTCGCGCTGCTTGTGCGGTGGAAGATGATCGATGTCGCTTCGCATGTCGGACCTAACCTTAGAAAGCCGTTCGACCGAATGGCAAGCGCCATCCGGTCGAACCCAAATTATAGCCATGGCCAGACCAGCGATGGAAAGCGCGCATGGAGGCAGCGCGACCACATGCGCAGCGCGCGGGCAAAGTCGGCAGTGACCTGATCGACACTGATGCCGTGGCGCGCCGCAAGTTCCTCGTAGGGCGTTTCGTCGAAGCGGACGCCCACGAAAATGTCGGCCTGCCGCGCGGTCATCTTGCCGAGTGCAATCGCCAACCGGCGTTCGATCTCCGCGGCGTCGAGGCTCGAAATAGCGCGCGGTTTCCTGAACCGCATCGCTGCACCGATCCTGTTCATATCCTTTCTCCTTCAAACCACCGCACCCCGGCCCGGAAGGGGGCGGAGGGGGGCGGCGCGAAGGAGCCGGCAGACCCGCATGATCGGGCGGGCTGCATCTGAAGGATCGGAACGGAGTGGAGAACCCGCGAACCGCGGGTTGCGGCCCGACCGGGCGGGGCTAGAGGCGAGTGACGTCCGCCTCCGCCCCCGCCGTGCCGGAACATTAAGCGCCGCCGCGTAGCGGCGACCCCATGCGCGCCAGGCGCGCGCCCCCGCCTTACCGAATCGGATGACGCCCGCGCCGGTCACGGCGCGGCAATTGGGGCGCGACCTTCTCAGACGGTCTCAACCACCAGGTGTGAGACTGAAAAGCGCATCACCGGCAAAATTATTATGCCTGCCCCGGATGACGTTTAACGACGTTTGACAACAACGAACAACAACAAACAACAATGGTGCAATCTGCGTCAGAAAGTGAGGAATCCCAACGGGTTGACGACAGACCAGGATAGACCATTCTTTCCATCGAGCCCTCATTTGACACCAGCCGATGAAGGATATGACCATGATCGACGACATCCGTTCCGACCGCTTTCTTCGCCTCCCCGCCGTCCTCAGCCGCACCGGCCTCAGCCGCGCTACGCTCTACCGTAAGATCGTAGCCGGAACCTTCCCGCCGCAGCGCAAGCTCGCCGAGCGCTGCTGCGGCTGGCGCGCGTCCGAAGTCGATGTCTGGCTCCGCAACCCGATGACCTTCACCGTGGCCGATCTCGAGCGCGAGGACGCCTGATCGAAACAGACGAAGGCCCCGCGCCGCAGACCGCGGCGCGGGGCGGAAACCCAGCTCAGTTGTCGGGGTTCCAGATGATCGCATAGGCGTCGTCGCTGTCCTGGCCGGCGGCGCGGCCGAGGTTGGCGTAGATCCGGCGCGGCCCGAACTCGGGAGCGGCAAGCGTCAGCGACACGAAGGGCTTGCCCGAAGCCTCGCAGATGCGGACCCAGCCGGCACCGATCTCGACGCCTTCGGAATAGACCCGGTAGTCGGGCTGGACGTCGCCGTTCTTCGAACGATTGGTGCGGATTTCGATCGCTGCGCGGATCGAGAGGGTTTTCAGCTGGCCCACGAAACCTTTTTCGATGGTGCCGTTCACAAAGCCGATAGCTGCCATTGGTCGTCTCCTTCACTGTGCCGCGGGACCATCCCTGCGGCATGGGCGGACCCAAGGCCCGGCGCATAAGGCGCCCGCGAACCCGAAGGGCCGCAGCGAAGCGGAGGAGTGCGGCGGCGCGATTATTTAAAGCGCAGCGGCCCGCGAGGAGCGTGCGCAGCACGCGGGGAAATAATCGCGCCGCCGCACTTTCGCGGGGCGCCGCGCCGGGACAGGTCACATCGCCCGTCGCCGGGATGGTTCTGCTGCGGAGCGAGATGACGGGCCAGTAATTCGGTTTAACGATCGATCATTGAAATTTGAGCGAAGAAAGCCATCAAAGGCCTCGCGCCGCGCAACGACCAGATCGATCCGCCGCGAACGGGACGAGCGACGATGCCACCCCTCCCGCATGGGCCGGGAATCCGATGCCGAGACCAGCTCCCGCCCAGCATCCGTAAAGAATTGGAGACCCAGCTGTCGCGATATGGAGCAATCCCGCAAACGCGCAGATTCCGGCTGTTCAAACCGGTCCGCCGGGCTAAAAATGACAGCACCTGCCAGCGCAGCCGGAGCGTATGCGACCCCGGTCCAGCTGTCGATAGCGGGTCGATGCATCATCAACGCGATGATCGTCGGGGCGGTGGGAGGGGAAAAGTTCGCACCGCCCCAGTTTCTCCATTTTTGCACATTCGCGCGCCGTCGCCGCTTGCGGCGGCGGCGCGCCCGAAACGAATGACGCCGCGCCGGCCCCCTGGGACGGCGCGTCATTTCGTGACCCGAAAGATGGGCGGGCGACCGAAGCCGCCCGCCCTGTCGTCATGCCGCGAGCGGCGTCTCGTCGTCATCGGCCGCGCCGCCCTGTTCGGTAGCATCGGCATCGGCGCTCGCGGACAGTTCGAACGCCACGCGCCCCGCCGCCTTCACGCTGCCGACCCCGCCACGCGCCGTGTAAGCGGTCGGCGGAAAGGCCATCCACCGCGGAGCCCACGGTCCGGTCTTGGTGCGGCCATTGGTGCCCGCAAGGCTATGGGCGATGATCGTTTTAAGCGCCTTGGCCTTCTCACCCGCGTTCGCTGCCGCCACCTCGGCGTCCGCAACCTCGCCGGTGATGGCGAGCAGCACTTCGCGGTCGCGCAGCTGGTCGAGGAAGGCCGCGTCGGCTTGCCAGTGCTGGCGCATATCGGTGCCAAGGTGAACGCCGATCATCTCGACCGCCTCGCTGCCCGCCGCCAAGGTCTCGCCCATGACGATCGCCACGATCTCCAGAACCACCGGATCGGGAAGTTCGAGCAGCCGCGCGAACAAGGGCGCAAAAGGGGGCCGGTGAAGCGGCCTTCCCGTGACGGTCGGGGTATCTTCGTCGAACCCCAACACTGCGAGCACTGCGCGGCGCCTCTCGTCGAAGGCAGTTTCGGCAGAGGAGGTTTCGACGCTCTCGGCGATATCTTCCTTGGGTGCCCGCTGGCTTTCGGTATCGACGCGCCACAGGTCGGCGCCCGCGATGACATGCGCAAGCATCGCCCGGAGTGCGACGGCGCCGTGGCTCGCCAGATCGGCGCGCACCGCTGCATGGCGATGGAGATCGATATAGGCATTGAGCGGACCCGATACTTCGGGACGGCTCGGCTTGTCGGTGACCGCACAGCCGTCACTACCACTGCCGCCGCTCGAAAGCCGCTTGGCTTCCTTGGTGGTGACATAGCCTTCGTGGAAGCTGACCTCGCCGCTGTCGCGCACCTCGACATAGATACGGCCGCCCTTGCGCTTGCCCGCACGAACAAAGTCCCACGACCGGAACCAGTCGCCGCGTTCCATGATAACGACGTCGGACCATCCCGCTTCGAGATACTCGGCCTTGCGCGCTTCGATGGCCGCTATCTGCGCCCACCAGAACGCATCGCTGTCGGCAAAATAGCTGTCCTCGCCGAACAGGTCCGAGACGATGGCAAGCTTCGCCTCGGCAACATCGAACAGCGCGAGTTTTACTGCGATGGCATTGCCACCGAACAGCCATGCTTTGAGCTGATGGCCGGTCGGGCAATAGGCGCTCTCGTCGTCCAGCAAGGCAAGCCACGCCTTCTGCTGGCTTTTCGATGCGAGCGTCAGGTGCCGCACCGTGCCCGCATCGATCTCGCCGCGCCGATAGAGGGTGCGGATGCGGGGGAGCAGGTTACCCAGCGCAAGAATGCGCTTCACCGTGCGCGGCTCGAACCCGAAACTGTCGGCGACCTCGTGGACCGACCGGCCCGCCTTCACTAAGGCAACGAACGCCTCCCACTGGCTGACCTCGTCGGGCTGAACGCGGGCGAGATTTTCCAGCATCGACGCTTCGAGCGCATCGGCGTCATCACCCTCGTCGAGGATCGCGCAGGGGATCGGCTTCACCGCTCCACCTTCGCGCGCCACGGCGTTGATGGCGGTATAGCGACGACGGCCCGCAACGATCTCATAATGCCCTTCGGCACGGTTCGGACGAACAAGCAGCGGAACCAGCACCCCGCGCGCGCGAACGCTGGGGAGCAGGTCGGACACATCGGGGTCTTTGCCCTTCCCGCGCATGTTGGTCGCCGCAATCGACAGATGGTCCACATCGATAAAATCGAGCTTCATGACTTTCTTCCTTTCCTTCCACCACACCCGGCCCCGGACGGCGGGGCGGGCGGCGAGGAAAGGCGACGGGACCGCGCCAAAGGACGGGACGCACCCGAGAGGGCCGTAACGAAGTGTAGGAGCCGACGCGCAGCGGCGGCTTGCGCACCGGCCGAGCGGTCCCACAGCCGTGCGCCGACTGCCACGCTGTCCGCGGCCGACCACCACAGCGCCGCCGCGCGATCAGCGCGGCGTCACCATCGGACAATAAACGCGCCCTTGTCGCAGCCGCAGGCGCCGCGGCGTGCGCGGGCCGGTGGAGGGCCGGGTGCGGCAACGCCGTGCCCGGAGCAGCGCCACGCGCTGCTTGCCCGCCGCAAGAGCCGCGCGCCCGCGGCGCCAAGAAGCGAGACAAGAGCGCTGCGCGGCCAACCGTGCAGGTGCGCGACCTCTGGCGGCTCCTGCCGCCGCCAGTGTGCGCTCATTTGCGGCCGCGCTCGTTTTTCCCCGGCAGGACGATACTATTCCGTTTCGGGAGCATCCCCAGCACAGTAGCTCCCCCACGCCTCCATCAATTTGACGCGGGCGCCGGGCTGATCCGGTGTGCCTAGATAGGTTGTACGCCGATAGGCGGCCTGCACTGCGTCGGGCGTCTTGTGCGCCAGCGCGGCCTCCACCACGGCGTCGGCAAAGCCCTCATTGGCGGCCCAGTCGGTGAAGGTGGACCGAAAACCGTGGACGTGGAACGGCTCCTTCATGTCGCGCAGCACCTTGAGCAGCGTCATATCGGACATTGGCTTGCCGGCCGCTCCCGGGAAAACCACATCGACATCAGAACGCCGGAAGGCTTTTGCTCTCGCCACCACAGCCAACGCCGCGTCGGAGAGCGGAACAACATGGGCGTTGCCCCGCTTCATATGGTCACCGGGTATCGTCCACAGCCGCTCATCAAAATCAAACTCGTCCCACGTCGCGAGCCGGACCTCCTGGCTGCGTACGCCGGTCAGAATAAGCAGTTCGAGCGCCAACCTTCCAAATGCTGGCTTTCGCCGCAAAGCTGCGAGGAAAGCGGGCAGCGTGCTGTAGGGCATGGCCTTGCGATTCTCGCGCGACTTCACTTGGCGAGGCAATCCACGTCCCGCTTTCAAGCTGCCATTTCCAGACGGGGCTTCGTTGGAGCGCCAGCCTTTGGCGTGAGCATAGTCCAGAACAACGCAGATTCGGTTGCGTACCTGTCGGGCCGTTTCGGGAATCTCCTGCCAGATCGGCATCAATACCTCGATGATATCCGCTGCGGTGATTCCGCCGGTCGGAACATCGCCCAATTTCGGAAAGGCGTGGCTTTCGAGGCTGGCAAGCCATTGGCGCGCATAGATGGCACTTTTCCATCCGGCCGCATTCTCTTTGTGATATTGGCGAGCCGCTTCGCGGAATGTCACCTTCGCAGCAGCTTCACTCTTCCTCTCGGCCAGCACATCGCGCCGGTCGATCTTGACCGCCTTGCGGAGCTCGTTGGCTTTCTGGCGAGCCTCCAAGAGCGGAAGCAATTTGGCGCTGCCCAAGCCAATGTCTTGCCGCTTACCATCGCGCTGCAGACGCAATAGCCAATAAGCCCCGCCGCGCTTATCGACCTTCAGAAACAGGCCGTCGCCGTCCTGATAGGTGCCAGGATTCGCCAATGCTGCCTTGATCGCCAAAGCCGTAAGCTTTTTCATAGGGTTAACCCGTTTTTTTACCCCCACACTCGGAAGCCCGATTCTTAGGGGTCCAAAAATTTACCCCCACATTCCCCCCACAGTTTTCACTGCGCTGCAGTGATACGACATGGGATGTAGAGGAGCGACCGAGGGATAATAACCTAGGTTTTCTGCGGTTTCTAGCGATTTTAGGAGATGCCCTCGGACCAGAGGGTGGTGGACAGGGCTGGATTCGAACCAGCGTACGGAAACCCGGGCAGATTTACAGTCTGCTGCCTTTAACCACTCGGCCACCTGTCCATGGGGTCCGCGTTGGGAAGTGGCGCAATGGCGAAACGAGGCTTGCCTGTCAATGGCAGTCATGGGAAAGGCGCGGCCATGAGACAATTTTCCCGCCATCGCCGCCCGACGGGCGGAAACCAGCGCGGACAGGCTGTCCGGTTTTGGGGCCGTCACGCCGTCGTTGCCGCGCTCGCCAACCCCGACCGTACCGTCAAGCGCATCTGGGGCACGCGCGAAGCGCTCGGCCAGCTCGACCTGCCGCCGGTGGTCCCCATCAGCTACGCCGACGTCGCCGACCTTGCGCGACTCGTCGCGCGCGACGCGCCGCATCAGGGGCTGGTGATCGAGGTCGATCCGCTCGAGAGCACCTATCTCGGCGATTTGTTGCAGGAAGAGGTCGATGCGGAAAGCAAGCGCCCGCTCGTCATCCTCGACCAGGTCACGGACCCGCATAATATCGGCGCCGTGCTGCGCTCGGCCGCGGCATTCGACGCGGCGGCGATCATTACGCAGGACCGCCACAGCCCGCCCGAAAGCGGCGTCATCGCGCGTTCGGCGTCGGGCGCGCTCGAAACCGTGCCGTGGGTGCGCGTCGTCAACCTGTCGCGCGCGCTGGAGGAAATCGCCGAGGCGCAATATTGGCGCATCGGGCTGATGGGCGATACCGAAACGACGCTGGGCGAAACGCTCGACGGCAGCAAGGTCGCGCTGGTGCTCGGTTCCGAGGGCGACGGGATGCGCCACAATGTGATGGAACATTGCGACGTGCTCGCCAAACTCCCCATCTCGCCGCGGATGGAGAGCCTCAATATCTCGAACGCCGCCGCGATCGCGCTCTACGCGGTGGCGACGGCAGGCTGAGACTTTAAACCATCGTCATTGCGAGGAGCCCCGGACTTGATCGGGGGCGACGCGGCAATCCAGCGCCTGCGTACACCGCCCTGGATTGCTTCGCTACGCTCGCAATGACGAAGGAAATATAGTCAATCCTCCGCGGCGATCCGCACCTTCAGTCCGTCGAGCGCGTCGCTGAACGGGATCTGGCACGACAGGCGCGACGTCTCGTCGCGGTCGGTGGTCGAATCGAGCAGGTCGTTCTCATCCTCGCTCATCGCCGGCATCGCGTCCCTGTCGCCCGCCTCGACATGGACGTGGCACGTTGCGCACGAACAGCAGCCGCCACACAGCGCGAGCAGTTCGTCGAACCCGGCGTCGCGGATATTTTCCATCACCGTCAGGCTGGTGTCGCCTTGGATCTCATGTTCGGTGCCGTCGCGCGTCACCACAATCAGCTTGGCCATGCTCGTCCCCATAGATTTCTTGTCGCAGGCGCTATGTCGCGCGTTGCCTGCCAAATCAAGCGTTGCTATCAGCGACCTTCGGAACAAAAGGAGAATATGCGATGGGCCTGAGCCAGCAGCAGTTGAACGCGGGAATTGACGCGCTGGCGGCGAGGGATGCCAATTTCGCGCGCGCGCTCGGCAACGCCGGCTATCCCGAACCGCGCATCCGCGACCGCGGCTACACGACGTTGCTGCGCACCATCGTCGGCCAGCAGGTCAGCGTCGCCGCGGCCACATCGATCTGGAACAAGCTGGAGGCTGAATTCGGCGCGGGCTGTCCCGCCGAGGTGATCGCCGCCGCCGATTTCGACACGCTCCGCGCGTGCGGCCTGTCAGGGCAGAAGCAAGGCTATGCCAAAAGCCTCGCGCAGCTGATACTCGACGGCGAACTCACGTTCGACGCGCTACCCGCCGACGACGAAGAAGCGATCGCCCTGCTCACCAAGGTCAAAGGCATCGGGCGCTGGTCGGCCGAAATCTACCTGCTCTTTGCCGAAGGCCGCCCCGACATCTGGCCCGCGGGCGACCTTGCCGTGCAGGAAGCCGTCGGCCGTATATTGCAACTGGGCGGGCGGCCGAGCGAGAAGCAGGCGCGCGAACTCGCCGAAACTTGGCGCCCGCACCGCGGCGCCGCCGCGATCTTCAGCTGGCACTGTTATAATATGGATGTGATCTGACCCGCTGTTGCCGGAACCTCGCTCGCGCCGTATCCGGAGCGACGGCCATAAACCGCGTCGCGAACGGCCGCGGGAAAGGCACCCGACATTCCTTCCAGTGCCGTGTTAGTCAAAGCGACGACGGTCAGTTTCTGCGCGGGATCGACAAACCAGCTATGGCCGTAGGCGCCGCCCCACTGGATTGTACCAGGCGATTGCGGCGTGCCGGTTCCCGATGGATCGACAAGCACTGCCCAGCCATAACCAAAGCCCCAGCCTTCGCCTTGCGTCTGTGCCTGTGGGCCGACTTGATCGCGCATCATAGCTGTCACCGTGACAGGTGACAGGATAGTCCCTCCGCCGCGGCGTATATTTTCCAAAAAGCGCATGACATCGTCCGCGGTCCCAACCATGCCCGCGCCGCCAGACGGATAGGAAATGGAATCGAAGGTCCGACCCGGCGCAAAGCGGACTGACCCCTCGCCCATCGGAATCGTCATGCCATCGGCCATGCGCACCGGCTCAGGCTGCCCGTCGGCGTAAGCAACAGCCAATCGCGAGAGATCGCGGACGGTAAAGCCGGTATCGTTCATCCTAAGCGGTCCGGTCACCCTCGTTTTAACCGCGCTCGGCAAATTTTGACCCGTCGCCTTTTCGATCACCGCGCCGATGACGTCGGTTCCCAGCGAGTATCGCCAGCCCTTCCCGGGGGGAAAGGCCAGTCTTGTCTTGCCGAGGCGGTACAGCGCCTCCTTCATGTCCAGCCCAGTCTGATCAAATCCGTCGGACACGTTCCATCGATGATAATCGCTGTGCTTCGGCTCGAGGAATCGATAGCTCAGCCCAGAGGTGTGGGTCAGCAAATGTCGCAGCGTGATGTCAGGCGCTTGACCGTCCGCCAGTTTGGGTTTGAAGTCGGGCAGCCATTTGGTCACCTTGTCGTCCAGACTGACGCGCTTCTCCTCGACAAGCCGCATCAGGGTTGCCGATACGATCGGTTTCGAAACCGAAGCCAGACGAAAAATCGCGTCCTCACGCATCGGCCGCCTTGCTTCCCGATCGGCCCACCCGGCCGCGCGACGATAGATGACTCTGCCGTCGCGGGCCACAAGCACCACGGCTCCGACGATCTTCTTTTCCGCGATCGAGCGTTCGATCACCAGATCCAGACGATGCGCCAATTGGGTGTCCGGCGCCGGAACGACGGGGGTGGCAGCGGCAAGTGCTGACGAAACGAAGGAAAGAAAAGCGTTGGGCATTGCTTCGCATCTCCGATATAAGGAATGATCGCTCCTTATATCGAGGAAAGCACAATTTCCAGAGTGATCACTGTGATAAATAATGAACCAGCTGGGCCTCGAACGCGCGGCCGCCCCCGCGCGTTCGATCGCGACCGCGCGCTGGAAACCGCGGCGCGGACGTTCTGGCAGCATGGCTATGAAGGAACGTCAATCGCAACACTGACGGCGGCTATGGGTATCACGCCGCAAAGCCTCTACGCCGCTTTCCGTTCCAAGGCAGTGTTATATGGGGAAACCTTGCACTGGTATCAGCAATGGATTGGCGCGGCCACCGCGGCAGCGCTGCAAGATGCCGATGTCATAGCGGGCTTTACCCGCATTCTTCGAGATTCAGCGCGGGAATTCTGTCGATCCGACCAGCCGCGCGGGTGCATGATCTCGACCGCTCTCCTGAATTGCGGGTCGGACAATGATCCGGTTGCGGCAACGACGACCCAGCTTCGTGGCGCTACGCTGTCCGCGTTTCGAGATCGATTGCAACGCGGCGTTGATGATGGCGCGCTGCGAGCCGATACCGATGTGGAAGCGCTTGCGCGCTTTTTGGGCGCACTGATCCAAGGCATGTCGGTACAGGCCCGTGACGGAGCCACCGCGGCGGAGCTCGTCAAAATCGCCGACATGGGCGTGGCCGAACTGCATCGACATCGCGCCGGGTGAGAAAGGACATCACGCCGCGGTTAAACCGAGGCCGGCGATGCGAATAAAAAGGCCGAGCGGAGGATCGTCCACCCGGCCTTTTTTTGTCTCTTGCGAAGCGAGGGGCTTATTTCTTCGCTGCGGCCTTCTTGGCCGGAGCCTTTTTGGCGGGCTCAGCCTTCCCGGCCGCAGCTTTTGCCGGAGCAGCCTTCTTCGCCGCCGGCTTGTCCTCAGCTTTGGCCTCGACCTTCTTGGCCGGCGCCTTCTTGGCAGGAGCTTCCTCGGCTTTGGCCTCTTCCTTCACCGCTTCCTTCTTGGCGGCGGGCTTTTTCGCGGCCGCCTTTTTGGCCGGCTTTTCGTCATGATCGTGACCGCAGCCCGGACCGTGGACATGGCCGTTGTCGTCGTCGGCCTCGATCGCGGCCTCAAGCTCCTCGCGGGTCGTTTCGCGGTCGGTGATTTCCGCCTTTTCGAACAGGAAGTCGACGACCTTGTCTTCATAGAGCGGGGCGCGGAGCTGCGCAGCGGCGAGCGCGTCCTGCTGGACATATTCGACGAACCGCTGGCGATCCTCGGGGCGATACTGCTGCGCCGCCTGCATGATCAGGCGCTGCATCTCCTGCTGCGAGACCTGCACGCCATGTGCCTGACCGATTTCGGAGAGGAGCAGACCCAGGCGGACGCGGCGAACGGCGATGGCGCGATATTCCTCGCGATCGCTCTCCAGCTCGGCCTTCGCGGCTTCGGGATCTTCCTCATGGCTCGCTTCATGCTCGAGCTGCTGCCAGATCTGGTTGAATTCGGCCTCGACCATCGTCGGCGGCACGTCGAAGTCGTGGCTCGCAGCGAGCTGGTCAAGCAGCTTGCGCTTCATATAGGTGCGCGTCAGGCCGTTCAGTTCCTGCTCGACCTGATCCTTCATCAGCTCTTTCAGCTTGTCGAGGCTTTCGAGGCCGAGCGTCTTGGCGAACTCGTCGTCGATCTTCGACGCGGCCGGAACCTTCACTTCCTTCACCGTGACGGCGAATTCGGCGGGCTTGCCCTTCAGAGTCTCGACCGGATATTCGTCGGGGAAGGTGACCTTCAGCACCTTTTCGTCGCCCGCCTTGACGCCGACGAGCTGGTCCTCGAAACCGGGGATCAGCTGGCCCGAACCGATTTCGACCGCCATGTCCTCGCCCGTGCCGCCGTCGAAGGGCGTGCCGTCGACGCTGCCGGCGAAGTCGATGATGACCTGGTCGCCCGCCGCGGCCTTCTTCGTCTTCGGCGCTTCCTCGAAACGCTTCATCTGCGCGGCGAATTCTTCGATCTTCGCCATCACCGCCTTGTCGTCGGCGGGAACGGTCAGCCGCTCGAGCTTCAGCCCGTCGATCGACGGCGCGGCGATTTCAGGCAGCACTTCCAGCGCAACGGTCAGTTCGGCATCCTTGCCAGCTTCATACCCATCGGCCAGCGTCACCGCGGGCTGAAGCGCCGGGCGCAGCTTTTCCTTTGCCATCAGGTCCTTGACGCCCTGGTCAATCGCCTTGTTGAGCGCGTCGGCCGACAGCGCGGCACCGTGCATCTTGCGAATGAGGTTCGGTGGCACCTTGCCAGGGCGGAAACCGGGCATACGGACGGTCGGGGCGATGCTCTTCACCTCCTCATCGACGCGTGCGTCGATATCCTTGGCGGTGATGGTGACGCGATATTCGCGCTTCAGGCCTTCGTTCAGCGTTTCGACGGTCTTCATTGCCTTGGTCTTATCCTTGCTCAAAATCTCTTGTCCGAACCCCGACCAAATGGCGGCGTTCCCCTTGTCCCGGCTTGCAGCTCACGGGGGTGGTGCGGGCGAAGGGACTCGAACCCCCACATCTTGCGATACTGGTACCTAAAACCAGCGCGTCTACCAATTCCGCCACGCCCGCGCATGAGCTTTCGGCCGGGTGCGCGAAATCATGCGCTGCCGCGCACGCCCGTGCGGGCCGCGCGGGGCTATAGCAGACGCGCCGCCAAGGGCAAGGGCACACCGCCCCAAAATCCGCGGCCGGAACGTGTATAGTGCCCGTTCGTTGATGAAGCCAAGGAGAGTGACATGACCAACGGCCCCGACCCGCTTCCCAAGCCCAAGCCCGACACGATCGAACCGCAATCGCCGCCCGAACAGCCGGTCCAGCCGACCCCGCTGGAGGACCCCGCGGGGCAACCCGCCGAAATACCTGGCCGCCCGGGTGGCGGCGACATCGACGAACCCGGCCGCGGGCCGGACGAAGTGCCGCCGCAGCAGATTTGATGGGCGCCGCGCTGAACCGACTCTTCAGTTCACGTCAGAATCGTGCGCTCTGCATCATTGCTTGCGCTTCGGGCAGGCCGGCTTCGAAATAATGAAGCTGCGGCGCGTAATAGTTCGCGACGAACAGCTTGCCGTCTACCACGGCTAGGCGTGCCTCGCCCAAGCGCGTAAGTTCGTCGTTTGGCATGGTGTACCGATAACGGACCAATAGTCCTTTTCTTCCGCCGATATCGGTCGGTGCCGATTCCACGATCGAAAAATCGGACAATTGGTTCGCCGCTCGAAAACTGCGTTCGAAAAAATCGGCGAGTTCGGGCAGCAACAGGTTGCTGTCAAACTTAGGCATCGGGTTATTCTTTTTGTCGCGTTCCTTGTACAGCGACCCGCCGTTCGGAATGGCCGAGAAAAACTCGAGGGCGTTGAGGCCAGTACCGTCCTGAGTCCACACCCGCCCCTGCTGGCCCGGTCGGCCACCTTGGTTCCAGTCGCGTTCGGGCGTCACTTTAAGACTGTCGACTTGGACAGTTTGTTTCGCGCTCATCAGCTTCCAGCCCGCTTTTGCCGACGGGCTCCAGGCTGCGACCACAGCGGCCGCAAAAATCATCGAACAACGATAGATAGCCATATCAATTCTCCAACAGCATTTGCATCGCCGTGGCGTCTGACGCCTTCGGCATTCGAACCAGATATTCCTGCAGCGCCGCCTTGCCGGCTACGCTATCACCACCGCGAATTGCCGTCAGACCGGCGCCGCGCCACGCCTCGGCTGGCGCCGAACCTGTCGCGATTGCCTGTTCGTAGAACTGCCGCGCCGTTACTAAGTCGCGCGGATTGCCACGCAAACGGTAGAGTTCGCCGCGGGCATGGAGCAGCAAGCCGTCCCAGCCAAGCGCCTGAGCCCGGCTCTGAATGACATAGTCGACGGCCGCAAATTCATTGCCTTTGACCAGGCTATCGAACAGCGCCGGCAAAACCCGCGTCGTCTCTTCGCGATAGGCCGCAGCCCCGTCGTCGCCCTCCAGCGCCCCGGGCTCGCTCTCGATCGCCGCAAAATAGGTGAAACGCTGCAGATCGGTGGGGTGCGTATCGATCGGTCCCGGGTTTTGCCGCTTGATCCTGCGCTGCTTACGCTCTTCGCGCAGCGCGGTCTCTTCCTCCATCAACCGCTTCCACACGACCGACGCTCGAAGTGGATAGGCGGAAGCGCGAATATATTCTGTAGAAAGAATATCCGCCTCGGTCTCCTGTGCCCGCTTGAAACCGAAAAATCCAAACAGGATTCCCGTCTGGGCAAAAGACGCGCCTTGCGTCGCGGCCGCTCCGACGAGGCCCAGCCACGCCATCGCATCGCTGCCCTTTCGTTGTTCCTTGAAACCGTTGAGGCTGTGTCGCAGTTCAAAATGCGCGAACTCATGCCCGAGTATCGTAGCCAATTCCGCCTCGGAATAGACGCGTGCGAGCAACCCCGTGTTCACGACCATGAAGCCGTTGGGGTACATGCCGGCGTTGAAAAGCTTGTCCTGCACGACGTAGATGCGCGTGGCATCGCAGCGGTCACCCCCCACCGCCTTGCACAAGACGCTCTTTACATATTTCGTGAGCCGTTCGTCGCGGATGACCAGAGGAGAGTCGCGAAAGGACCGCTCGAACTCGTCAACTTGCATCCAAAGGCCGCGCTCATCGACACCCTGTGGCTCATAGGCGCCGGCATAAGTCGGCCGTTCGAACTGCGCATTTTTCGCGGATGCTGGGCCAAGTCCCGCCGTCAGCAGCCACGCCGCCAGTATCGCCCGGACCGTCATTTGGCGGCCGTCACGACCGGCTTCAGGCCCGGAAAATCCTCCAGCAATTGGCCGACACGTTTTTGCATGCCCTCTTCGGTCCGAACGTCGCCGCCCATCCGTTCGTCAGCGTTCAGCCACACTAACTCGCCGCTCTGCAGATCGACAAGCCCGGCATAGCCAACATGCTTCCCCGAACTCACGCCTGCGCCGACCAAACCAATAGCAAGAACCTGGAACATCTTTCGGCCGAACGAGCCATATTGATCCTCGGTTCGGACAAACAGACCGTATTGTGCGCCGGTACGCTCGGCAATCGCCTTGGTCCCTTCGCCAAGTGTCCAGTCAAAGGCCTTGTTCTTACGGGTCGGAAGCCTGTTTCCCGGAAAGAACTGATAATTCACTACCGAATTGGCGACCGAATTGAACAGGGCGCGATGCTCGGAAAACAGTTTCGCGTCTTCGCCGACCAGATCGGGCTCGACGATCAATTCGTTGGTGAATTCGACCTGACGCCGTGCCAGTTCGGCGTTCAGAAACTCACGTGCCTGCGCGGTCCAGTCGGCGTTGGGTTCGCCGATTCCCCCGGTCGATTGTTCCCCCACCCAAACCGATGGGCGAAATAGCAGTATCTTTTTTCCCTTCAGCGTTTCCGCCGAAAAGCCCTCGCGCACAGCGCCTTTTTCTTGCCCATACGCTATTGGCAGCGCAATAAGAAATGAAACCGTCAGAACGGCGGCTGTCAGCCATTTATTCAGCATCCCCGAACCCCCCCGGATATTTCAGAATCGGGAAGCAATCTTCCCTATCCCCCAAGTGAATGCATCGTAAAAAGCCTCAGACGCCGCAAGAAAAAAAATAAACTGAGGGTGTATCGTGCCGAAAAATTTGATCCACTTTTGAACTAAATTCATCGCCCCAAGCGCAACGCCGCGACGTCGCCCAGCATCGCTGCCAACGCCGCAGCGTTGTGCCAGCGGCCGCGGGCCATCACGCCCAGCGGCGCGCGCAGCGTCGTCGGATTCGCCAGCGGATTTTCGGCGACGAGCAACAGGTCGGCGCGATAGCCGGGGGCGATGATGCCGAACTTCGACGCTCCCGGAACGGTCTTGGCGATGAACTCGCCCGGCGCGCGCGTTGCCGCCGACAGCGCCTGCCAGGGCGTCAGCCCCGCCGCCAGCATCGTGTCAATCTCGCTATGCAGCGAAAATCCGGGCACCAGTCCCGGGATCGCCGGTGCATCGCCGCCGATGATCAGCGAAACCCCGGCGTCGGCCATCGCCTTCACTAGGCGTGCCTCGAACGCCACGCGCCGCGACAGATCGACCGCTTTTTTCTGATAGCCCGACTGCGCCCAGTCGATCCGGTCGGCGGGCGACAGATAGCGCGCCTCGGGTGCCGCGAGATAGGCTTTCACCACTTCGGGCTTCCCAAACTGCGCGGCGATCGTGCGATAGGTGAACAGGTCGGATGTGACGAATGCGCCGTGCGCTTTCACCAACGCGATCGCATCGGCGATCCGCGCTTCGTCGGGCGGGGCATTCTGGTCATCCGCGGGCGGATCTGGGAAGAAGCCGTAGAAAAATTCCTCGACATGCGCGATCATTGCCTGCCCCGCGGCCAGCTGCTTCGCAAGGCCGACCGCTTTTACATTATGCCCGACGACGCCGATCCCCTGCATCTTGGCTTCGTCGGCGAGCGCCGCAAAAGCCTCGGCCGACAAGTTGGTATAGACTTTGAGAAAGCTGTAGCCGTTGGCCTTCGCAATCCCGACGATTGCGCGCGCGTCCTCCGCCGTCGCGATGACCAGATGCCCATATTGCGGGCTGCCATCGATCGCGAGCGCGGTGAAGATTTGCGGGCCCGGCACCTTGCCCTCGTTCACCGCGATCCGCGTGCGCCCGGCAAAGCTGTTCGTCGCCTCGCCCATGTTGAGCATCGTCGTGACGCCGTTCGCGAGCAGCAGCGACAGGTCATCGCGGCTCGTCACATGATTGTGCATGTCGGCCAGGCCGGGAATCAGCCACGCGCCCTTGCCGTCGATGACCGGCGTTCCCGCCGGCAGCTTCGCCTTGATCCCGATGCTGGCGATCACGCCGTCGGTGACGATCACCGTCGTGCGCGGAATCACGCGCTCTGTGTCCATCGGCACGACGTTGACGTCGGTGAAAACCACCGTCTCGGCGCGCGCGAGTGTGACCCAGGCAAGGAGCAGCCAGAAGGTCAGCAGTGCGCGAAACATCGCGCGCAACCTCAGCCCAGTGCCTTCTTCAACAGCTCATTGACGACCTGCGGGTTGGCCTTGCCCTGCATCGCCTTCATCGTCTGGCCGACGAAGAAGCCGAACAGTGCTTCCTTACCGCCCTTATACTGCTCGACCTTGTCGGCGTTGGCGGAGAGAACCTTGGCGATCTCGGCCTCGATCGCGCCGGTATCGCTGGTCTGCCTCAGCCCTTCGCGATCGACGATGGCGGCCGCGCCGTCACCGCTTTCGAGCATCTTCTCGAACACCTGCTTAGCGATTGTTCCCGAAATCGTGCCGTCGGCAACGAGGCCGAGCAACTCGGCCGCCTGCGCGGGCGAAACCGGCGAGTCCGAAATGTCGCGGCCCATGCGATTAAGCGCGCCGAATAATTCGCTCGTCACCCAGTTCGCCGCGGCCACCGGCTTTGCCCCCGCGTCGAGCAGCGCGTCGAACCAGCGCGCCGCCTCAACCTCGGCGGTCAGAACATCGGCATTATAGGCGCTGATACCCGCCGCCAGGTAGCGCGCGCGCTTCGCGTCGGGCAGTTCGGGCAGGCTTTCGCGGCACTCGGCCAGAAACGCGTCGTCGAGTTCGAGCGGCAGCAGGTCGGGATCGGGGAAGTAACGATAATCATGCGCATCTTCCTTCGAGCGCATCGAGCGCGTCTCGTTGCGGTCGGGGTCGTACAGCCGCGTTTCCTGCACCACGGTGCCGCCGCTTTCGATCAGCGCGACCTGGCGCTTCGCCTCGCCCTCGATCACCGCCATCACGAAGCGTACCGAATTGACGTTCTTGGTCTCGGTGCGCGTGCCGAATTCGTCGCCAGGCTTGCGGACCGACACGTTGACGTCAGCGCGCATCGAGCCTTCTTCCATATTGCCGTCGCACGAGCCGACATAGCGCAGGATCGAGCGCAGCTTGCGCACATAGGCGCCGGCTTCGGCGGGCGAGCGCATGTCGGGGCGCGAGACGATCTCCATCAGCGCGACCCCCGAGCGGTTGAGGTCGACGTACGACATCGTCGGATGCTGGTCGTGCATCAGCTTGCCGGCGTCCTGCTCGACATGGATACGCTCGATCCCGATCACCTTGTCAGTGGCAATCCCAGCCTTTTCATCGGCAGCGATCGTCAGCGAACCTTCGCCGACAAGCGGATGATAAAGCTGCGAAATCTGGTAACCTTGCGGCAGGTCGGCATAGAAATAATTCTTGCGGTCGAACCGCGACCATTTGTTGATCTGCGCCTCGATCGCCATGCCCGTGCGCACGGCCTGGCGGATGCACTCGCGGTTCGGCACCGGCAGCATCCCCGGCATCGCGGCGTCGACCAGCGACACCTGCGTGTTCGGCTCGGCCCCGAACGCCGTCGCGGCGCCCGAAAACAGCTTGGCGTTGGAGGTGACCTGCGCATGGACCTCAAGGCCGATCACGACCTCCCACTCGCCGGTTTCGCCCTTGATGCGATAATCAGACATCATCCGTTCCTTCATGTGTCCCCGCGAAGGCGGGGACCCAGTGCGGGGCGGCGCGAGGCCGCTCTGGGCTCCCGCCTTCGCGGGAGCACACCGCTAATTTACCACCACTTCTCCGCCCGCGCCGTAAAGCCGGCGCGTTCCTCGATCGCCAGACCCGCGTTCAGCACACCCTGCTCGTCGAACGCCTGGCCGATGATCTGCAAGCCGAGCGGCAGTCCTTCGCGGTTCAGCGCCGCGGGGACCGACATCGCGGGCAGGCCTGCGAGGCTCGCGGGCACCGCGAACACGTCGTTGAGGTACATCGCCAGCGGATCGGCCATCTTCTCGCCGAGCCCGAACGCCGCCGACGGCGCGGTCGGCGCGAGGATCACATCGCACGACGCAAAAGCCTGCTCGAAATCGCGCGCGATCAGCGTTCGAACCTTTTGCGCCTGCGTATAATAGGCGTCGTAGAAGCCCGCCGACAGCACATAGGTGCCGATCATGATGCGGCGCTTGACCTCTGCCCCGAAACCGTCGGCGCGCGTCGCGGCGTACATGTCCTGCAACCCCGCCCCGTCGGGCAGGTCGCGCAGCCCGTACCGCACGCCGTCATAGCGCGCGAGGTTCGACGAAGCCTCGGCGGGCGCGATGATATAGTAAGCGGGCAACGCGTACTTCGTGTGCGGCAGGCTGATCTCGACGACCGCGGCCCCCGCATCCTTCAGCATCGCGATGCCCGCATCCCACATCGCGTCGATCTCGGGATCGATGCCCTCCAGGCGATATTCTTTGGGAATCCCGACCGTCTTGCCCTTAAGATCGCTCGACAAAGCCGCTTCCCAATTGGGCACGGGCAGGTCAAGGCTCGTCGCATCCTTCGGATCGAAGCCCGCCATATTCTCGAGCATGATCGCGCAGTCACGCACGTCGCGCGCCATCGGCCCCGCCTGATCGAGCGAACTTGCAAAGGCAACGATTCCCCAACGCGAGCAGCGGCCATAGGTCGGCTTGATCCCCGAAATGCCGGTGAAGGCGGCGGGCTGGCGGATCGAGCCGCCGGTGTCGGTCCCCGTCGCCGCGGGGCAAAGCCGCGCCGCGATCGCCGACGAGCTGCCGCCCGACGAACCGCCTGGCGCGAGCGCGGCATTGCCGCCATCCTTGCGCCGCCACGGCGAAATCACATTGCCGAAATAGCTCGTCTCGTTCGACGACCCCATCGCGAACTGGTCGAGGTTCAGCTTGCCCAGCATCCCCGCGCCCGCGTCCCACAATTTCTGCGAAACCGTCGATTCATAGCGCGGCACGAACCCTTCGAGCATATGGCTCGCCGCGGTCGTCTGCACGCCATTGGTGCAGAACAGATCCTTCATTCCGATCGGCACGCCCGACAGCGGCTTGAGCGTCCCCGCCGCGCGGTCGGCGTCGGCCACCTTCGCTGCCGCAATCGCATGGTCGGGCGTCTCGACGATAAACGCATTGAGTGCCTTCGCGCCCGCGACATTGGCGTTGAAAGCCTCAGCGACTTCGACGGCGCTGAAATCGCCCGCGCGGTGCCCGTCGCGGATCTGCGCGACGGTCAGGTTGGTCAACTCGCTCATTATTCGATCACCTTGGGAACACCAAAGAAGCCGTGCATCGCCGCCGGCGCGTTGGCCAGCACATCGTCACGGCGGTTGCCGCCGGTCAGCGGGTCGGCATCGACAATATCGTCACGCAGCCGGAGCGTATTTGGGATCACCGCGGTCATCGGTTCGACCCCGGTCACATCCACCTCGCCAAGCTGTTCAACCCAGCCCAAGATGCCGTTCAATTCGCCTTCCATCGCGGCGGCTTCGGCATCGCTGATCGCGATGCGCGCCAGCGACGCGATTTTCCTCACTGTTGCCTGATCGATTGCCATTGAGTCCTGCCTTTGCGGGAGAAGAGGCGCCGCTAGCACCCTGCCCCGTGCGCTTCAAGCCGGGGCTAATCGAAAGCCGCCGATTGCGGCACGCCGTCGACAGTGATCCGGCGTTGCCGCACCGTCTCGATCTCGATCCGCGCTTTCGACAGATCAAGGCTGGGCTGATCGCGCGTCGCCGCCTTCGCCGGTTCGCCGACAATCCATCGCCCGGCCTCGTCCTGCGTCACCACGTCGAAGCTCAGCGCCTCGCCGACCTCATTCTGCCCCAGCACGCCGACCCGGTCATCGGCCAGCCACACAGCGGCGCACGCCTTTGCCCGGCTGCACATATAGCTGCCAGCGATGCGATCGAGCGCCGCGGCGGGCAACGGGCGGTTGGTGGGAACGACGCGCAGCCGTTCGGCAAGCGGCGTGAGCAACGCCGCCCCCTGCGGCCCCGACAGATCCCAGCGATTCTTCGCCGCCAGCGCCGCCTTTGCCGCGTCGGCGCGCGTCTTGTCGGGCGAACGTGCCAGCTCCGCCAACGCCGCGCGCCCGCTCGGTCCAAAATCGAAGGCCATCGCCGCCCAGTCGAACTGTTCGGCAGACACTGCCCCTGATTTGAGCCGCGCAAGCTGGTCGCGCGTCGAAATCGCCCCGAAATCGACGATCGGCAGCGCGAGGAAGAGCGCGAACAACATCAGCCCGATCGCCAGAACCTGCTGCAACGGCCGCAGCCAGTTGTCGAAATGGCGACGCCCCCGCACCACCGCCCACAGGCCGCCGCTACCGTAAGCGAGTGCAATCACCGCCGCGATGGCGCCCCATATGCGCTCGGGCGTCCAGCCATATTGGCCGATCCGCAGCCCCATCGAATAGACAGCAATGACCGCAAGCGGCAGCACCGCGACGGCAAGGACCGGCGCCGCCCAGCGCAGCGCCGGGTTGTTCACCCGGTCGTCGCGGCCGTTGCCGATCACGGCATTGGCGAGCAGCACCGCGAACGCCGCCGCCGCGAGCATAAGCGCCGCGGTCGAAAAGCCCGAATCCCACAGCTTCTGGAGCCCCGTTCCCGCGAGCGAGAGCAGGAACAGCACGAGCGCGACCGCCAGCACCGGCGCCAGCACCGCGAGCACGATCATGACCAGCCGCTGAAGCGTGGCGACGAGCTTGTCGCGCTCGCGCAGCAAGCCGACAGCGCCGCCGAAGGCCGCGCCCGCGAGCATCCACCCGAACCATTCGTCGTTCAAAAGATCGAAGATCAGGTTGATCCCGATCAGCTTGAACATCTGACCGATCAGCACGATGAGCAGGAAGGTAATCCCCACGAACGCCAGGCTCGCTGCACCGATCACCGCGTCAGTCCACGCATGGCCGTGCAGCCGCTCGTACGGCATTTGCCAAAGTTTCCAGAAGCGCCAGTCGGGCGCGACGTCGCGGCGCGTCTGGAACAGGGGCGTCGCGACGAGTACCGCGAGCATCCCTGACCAGAAGGGCCATTCGACAGGATTGCCCTGCAGATTATACGCCGCGGTCTGCCACGCGATCAGTCCCAGAATTGCACCCCACAGCAGCGCAAAGCCGAGCGCCCAGTGCCAGCGGCGGAGTTCAACGCCCAGCGCGAACACCAGTGTCGCCACCGCGACCGCCGCGGCGAGCGCGCTGCGCCATGGCGCCAGAGCGTCTTGATAACGATGATCGACGAGCAAGTAGAAGATCAGCCCTGCCGTCGCGCAGATCGCCGCCATGATCCACGGACGCAGCGGCCATGGCGGGTCGCTGTCGTCGAGGCGCGCAGATGGGCGCGGCTGGATCGAGGGCGAATCGGCGGCGGCGCCGGTTGCAGCTGCGTCGGTCATGACCCACATCTGGGCTTGTTTCGCACCCCGCGGCAAGTCAAAGCTGCGCACGATTGACAGGAACCGAACCCGTTGCCGTTCGTGTCGAGCGAAGTCGAGACACCCGTCGGCGTCGAACCCAGCCCGACGGGCATCTCGACTTCGCTCGATGCGAACGGATAATGAAGTTACGGATTCCTCTCCCCCTCCCATGGAGCCCCCTTTGGCCCGCAAATTTCTCTATTTCATTGCCGCGATCATTCTCCTCCTGCTGGGCGCGGGGGTTGTGTATCAACTTTTCCCCGGCTGGATCGCACGCACCGCCTTTGTCCCCAGCGCCGAGTTCACGCCGCAGGCCGCGGTCGCGCCGAACGCCTATGACGATCCCGCGATGTGGTTCGCGCGGCCGGGAATGGAGAAAAATCCCGCGGCGTGGCGTCCCGCCGCCGACGGGAGCGAAACGCCGGGCGATGCGCCCGAAAACAAAGCCGCCCAGCCGCTGATCGCACGCGCGCAGGCCGCCGAAACTTCCGAGGAAGCCCCCTTCCCCAAGGGCGACGCCGCGGTCTTCTTTGTCCACCCAACGAGCTATTACAGCCGATCGAGCTGGAACGCGCCGCTCAGCGACCGCGATTCGGACCACCGCGCCAACCTGTTCGTGCAGGGCATGGCGAGCGCTTTCGCCGACGCCGGCGAGATCTGGGCGCCGCGCTATCGGCAGGCGACGCTGGGCGCCTTCCTCGCGACCGACCGCGTGACCGCGGGCAAGGCGATCGATTCGGCGTATCGCGACGTCGAGGAAGCGTTCGACGCCTTCCTCGCCGCACAACCAAAGGACAAGCCGATCATCCTCGCGGGCCACAGCCAGGGCGCGCTCCACCTGACCACCCTGCTCCGCACCAAGATTGCAGGCACCCCGCTCGCGAAGCGCATCGTCGCGGCCTATGTCATCGGCTGGCCGGTCAGCCTCGACACCGACATCGCCGCGCTCGGCCTTCCGGCGTGCCAGACCCCTGATCAAAAGGGGTGCATCGTCAGCTGGGCCACGTTCGCCGATCCCGCCGACCCCGTGATGGTCACCGATGCCTATGACGGCACGATCGGTTTCGACGGTCGCCCGCGCGCGAACACGCGGATGCTCTGCACCAATCCGCTGACCGGTATTCCCGATACAGCCGCGCCGGCCGAGGCCAATATCGGCACGCTGAAACCCACCGAAGGGTTCAAGTCGGGCGCGCTGATCGCCGGGCGGATCGGAGCAACATGCGACGACACGCGCGGCTTTCTGATGATCGGCGATGCTGACGTCGCGAAGGATTATGTCGTCGCGGGCTATGTGCTGCCCGGCAACAATTATCATGTCTATGACATCACCCTGTTCTGGGCGAATGTCCGCGCCGACGCGCTGCGCCGCCTTGCCGCCTATGAAGGCAAGCCGTCGCCCGTGCCGCCTGCCGCGGCGCCGTTGGCTGCGCCCGCGTCCGCGGAAGCGGATAGAAACTGATGCCGGGATTTTCCCCCTCCGCGCTTCCCCCGTCGCCGCAAAATGGTTAGGGCGCGCGCATGATCCTGGTCATCGACAATTATGACAGCTTCACTTTCAACCTCGTTCACTATCTGATCGAGCTGGGCGCCGACGTGCGCGTCGAGCGCAACGATGCGCTCTCCGCATCCGCGGCGCTCGCGACGGGCGCCGAGGCGATGCTGATCTCGCCCGGCCCCTGCACCCCCAATGAAGCGGGTATCAGCCTCGACCTTGTCGCCGCCTGCGCCGATGCGGCGCGCCCGCTGCTCGGCGTGTGCCTTGGTCATCAGGCGATCGGCCAGCATTTCGGCGGCACGGTGCAGCGGGGCCACCTGATGCACGGCAAAACCTCGCCCGTCTGCCACGACGGCAGCGGACTTTACGCGGGGCTCCCCTCGCCCTTTCAGGCGACGCGCTATCACAGCCTTGAGGTCGTCGATATTCCGGACTGCCTGATCATCAACGCAACGAGCGACGACGGCGCGGTGATGGGTTTCCGCCACGCCGATCTGCCGATCCACGGCGTCCAGTTTCACCCCGAAAGCATCGCGACCGAACATGGCCATGCGATGCTCGCCAACTTCCTCCAGATCGCCGGGCTACCCGTTCGCGAGCGGCAAGCAGCATGAGCCGGTTCGGGCCGTTTCCCGATCCGTCGGCGCTGCTCGATCATGACGAGGCCGCCGAAGCCTTTGCGACGATGCTCGACGGCGGCGCGAGCGACGAGCAGGTCGCCGACTTTCTGGTCGCGCTCGCCGAACGCGGCGAAACGATGGTCGAAATCGCTGCCGCGGCACAGGCGATGCGCGATCGGCTGATCCCCATCGAGGCGCCAGCGGGCGCGATCGACGTATGCGGCACGGGCGGCGACGGCCATCACACATTGAATGTCTCGACCGCGGTGTCGATCGTCGTCGCGGCGTGCGAAGTTCCGGTCGCAAAGCACGGTAATCGCGCAGCGTCGTCGAAATCGGGTGCCGCCGATACGCTGGAGGCACTCGGTCTCGACATGGAGCGCGCGGACCGCCAGGCCGAGGAACAGCTCGCCGACCTCGGCATCTGTTTCCTCTTCGCAGGCACACGGCACCCGGCGATGAAGCGTATCATGCCGATCCGCAAGGCGATCGGGCGGCGGACGATCTTCAATCTGATGGGGCCGCTCGCCAACCCGGCGCGGGTGACGCGCCAGCTCGTCGGCATCGCGCGCCCCGCCTATGTCGCCGTCTATGCCGAGGCGCTGCACCGGCTCGGCACCGATCATTCGCGCGTGATTTCGGGCGACGAGGGCCTTGACGAACTGTCGCTCGCGGGCGGTAACGAGGTCGCGGTCGTCACGGCCGAAGGCGTGCGGATGCAGCGCAGCAGCGCGGCCGACGCCGGGCTGCCGACGCGCTCGCTCGCCGAAATCCGCGGCGGCGATGCCGCGTTCAACGCGCGCGCGCTGCGCCGCCTGCTCGAAGGCGAAACGGGCGCTTATCGCGATGCCGTGCTCTACAATGCCGCCGAGGCGCTGATCGTCGCGGGCGCGGTCGACAACATGATCGACGGGGTCGAGGAAGCCGCCGAAGCGATCGACAAGGGACTGGCCAACGCGCTGCTCAACTGCTGGATCGCGTATAAATGAACAAACTCACCCAGATCCTTGAGACCAAGGCTGCCGAAGTCGCCGAACGCCGCGCGCGGCGTTCGCTTACCGACCTCGATACGGTGGACGCCGGGCCGGTGCGCGGCTTCGCCGCCGCGCTACAGGCAAAGATCGACGCGGGCGGCTACGCGCTGATCGCCGAAATCAAGAAAGCGTCGCCATCCAAAGGATTGATTCGCCAGGATTTCAATCCCGCCGACCATGCCCGCGCCTATGCCGCGGGCGGCGCGGCCTGCCTCTCGGTGCTCACCGATGCGCCCTATTTTCAGGGGCATGAGGATTATCTGATCGCCGCGCGCAACGCCTGCCCGCTACCCGTGCTGCGCAAGGATTTCATGATCGACCCGTGGCAGGTCGCCGAGGCGCGGTCGATCGGCGCCGACGCGATCCTCATCATTGTCGCCGCGCTGGACGACGGCGCGATGCGTGAGATTGAGGCCGCGGCGCTCGAACGCAGCATGGATGTGCTGGTCGAAGTCCATGACGAAGCCGAACTGGACCGCGCGCTCACCCAGCTCCGATCGCGCCTGATCGGCGTCAACAACCGCGACCTTCGCACCTTCGAAACCGACCTTGGCGTCACCGAACGGTTGGCCAAACTTGTCCCGGCGGGCACATTGATCGTCGGCGAAAGCGGCATTGCCACCCACACCGACTGCGCGCGCCTCGCCGCCAGCGGTGTAAAAAGCTTCCTCGTCGGCGAGAGCCTGATGCGCCGAAGCGACGTCACGGCGGCCACGAAGGCGCTGCTTGGAGGTTGAGGTCCCCTTTGGGGTGGGAAGCTGACGTTCAAATTGCCCGTCGCCCCCGCGAAGGCGGGGGCCGCCGTCGGCCTTTTCCCGCGTCGCTGCGTAAACCGACAGCGGCCCCCGCCTTCGCGGGGGCGACGGCAACTATCGGTCGCTTCCAGCCGCCCCGCCCAAACACTCTCAAAGCGCCGCGGTCAAATCCGCCAGACGCTGGCGCAGCGCGGGGAACTGGTCGTCCGTGGTGACGCCAAGACGTACGATCGTCACGCGCTGCGACGGCGAGACGATGATATACTGCCCCTGATGCCCGATGCACGCGAACAGGTCGTTAGGGCCGCGATCGGGCCAGAGCGCGGGCTCCGCGCCCGGGGGGCGGCGGCGGTTGAGCCAGATATGTCCGCCGTAGCCCGCATCGTTCGCCGACGGCGTCAGCATGAAGCGCATCCAGCTTTCAGGAAGCAGCCGCTGGCCGCCCACCACCCCCCTGTTGCGCAGAAACTCGCCGAAGCGGGCATAGTCGCGGGCGGTCGCGTGCATGATCGACCCGCCGATCATCGTGCCCGTTGCGTCGAATTCGGGCGTCAGGCTGGACATGCCGAGCGGTTCGACAAGCCGCCCGGCAATAAAGTCGCGCATCGCATCGCGCCGCGCCTCGGGGCTTTCCGACGGGGTTAGCGTGTCGGCGATGATGTCTGCCAGGATGACGCTGGTCGCCGAGCTATAGTTGAAAACTTCACCGGGCTGCGCCGCCGCGGGCTTGGCCTCGGCAAAACCCGCTATGTCGCCTGCACCGCCGCCGAACAGCATCGCGACGGTATCGCCGTCCCACACGGGATCGCCATTTTCGACGTGCTCGAGCCCCGACGACATGTGGAGCAGGTGACGGAGCGTGATCGAGCCGCGCGGATCACCACTTCGTTGCCACGCCGCAACGGGGGCTGGCCCGTCGAGCGACAATTGCCCGTCGGCGACAAGAAAGCCGGTGAGTACCGCGGTGATGCTTTTGGCCATCGACCAGCTGATGAGCTTGGTATTGGGGCCGAATCCCGCGGCATAGCGCTCGTAAATCAGCTCGCCGTCTTGCAGCACCAGCAGCGCGCGCGTCTGCCCCGCCGCCTCGGCATCGGTGAACAGCGCGTCGGCGCGCGCGCGAATCGCCGCGGGCAAGGCGGGGAGCGCGGACGGTCCATTCGCCGGGGCAACATCGTCGATCGACAGTCCGAACTTGGGCCCCGGCGATGCGGGCGCGAGGCTGC
Organism: Sphingopyxis sp. TUF1; assembly: GCF_036687315.1. NCBI lineage: Bacteria > Pseudomonadati > Pseudomonadota > Alphaproteobacteria > Sphingomonadales > Sphingopyxidaceae > Sphingopyxis > Sphingopyxis kveilinensis. The sequence continues at coordinate 2,520,532 of NZ_CP144683.1, read as the reverse complement.
CCTGCCCCGCCGCCTGCGTCAGCGACCAGGCGCCGAGCATCGCGAGGGCGACACTTGCCAGCAGCCGTATTTTCATCATCATGGGCGGATGAATAGCACCAACCCCACCGGCCCATCAACGGGCGCGACACCGCCGCCCGCGCCGGCACCCTCGCCCGCCCCGGCTCCGACGCGCAAGACGCCGAGCCGCTGGGGTGGCTGCCTGCCGTGGGCGCTGATCGTCGGCGTTTTGCTCGCGGGGTTTGCGATCTGGAAATTCCCTGCGTTCAAGGCGCAGGCCGAACTGGGCGCGGCCTATGCGGCGCGCATCGGCTGCTCGTGCCGCTATGTTCAGGGACGCAGCCTCGAAAGCTGCCAGAGCGATTTCGAACCGGGGATGGAAATGGTGTCGCTGAGCGAAGACCCCGAAACCAAGACAGTCATCGGCAACGTCCCGCTGCTCGCGTCGCGCGGCGCGCGCTATGCTGGCGCGAGCGGCTGCCTGTTCACGCCCGAAAACTAGGCTGAAAGCGAGCGACGCCCGCAAAGGCCGGGTCAATCCCCGGCCAGAAACGCATCCATCGCCGCGTTGACCGCATCGGGCGCATCCCACGGCACAAAATGCCCGCAATCCGGCACTTTGACGATGGTGACGCCGGGGACCAGCTCTGCCAGTCCGTCAAGGTTGCACGGCGGCAACGCGACATCGTCGAGCGCCCAAATCACCAGCGTCGGAATATTGAGCTTCGGGAACGACACCGCGGGCGGCTCGGCATAGGGTTCGTCCATCGGGGGAACTACGAGTGGCGAGGCGCGATACCAGTTGACCATCGCGCGGCAGGCGTCGCGATCCTCCCAATCCTTAAGCAGGCGCTTGATCTCATCGGCGGGTTGCAGCCCGCCGCTCGGCACTTTTCCTGCAAAGGCGTGAGCGAGCAGGCCCGCAAGGCCGTGCTCGGCGATGATCGCATCGCTCGCGGGGTCGCGAAAGGTGCGGATATATTGGCTTGCGGCGCGCTGTTCAGTGTTGGTGGCGAGCAGACGCTGAAAGATTGCGGGGTGCGGCGCATTGGCGATCACCGCACGCGTGACACGCCCTGCCCACCCCGGATGCAGCCCGCCCGGCTGACCGCCCAGCGCCACGCCCCACGCGATCGCGCCGCCCCAGTCGTGCCCGACGATCGTGAATTTGTCGACGCCCAGCGCATCGGCGAGCGCGAAGATGTCGGCGATCAGCTTGTCGGGGGTATAGGCGTCGACCTCCTGCGGCTTCGACGACCCACGGTAGCCGCGCTGATCGGGCGCGATGCAGCGAAACCGACGCGAAAAATGCGGCAGTTGATGACGCCAGGTGCGATGCGATTCGGGAAAGCCGTGGAGGAAGATCAGCACGGGTGCGTCCTTCGGCCCCATATCGACGACGTCGAGTTCGACTCCGGTCGAAAGTGTCACCCGCTGCTGCTCGAAATCGCCGATCATCGGCTCCGCTCCCTTGGTTTCGTTTCAAAACCAATCTGGCGAGGATCGCGGCGGCTGGCAAGCCGCAACGGGAGAGGGGGCTGTTGCGTTAGCCGAAAGGGCGGATGTCGTTTTAGGGGTGGTTTGTCGCCCCTCCACCACGCCCTTCGGGCGCGGTCCCCCTCCCCATCGCTGCGCGACAGGGAGGATTTTATGCCCGCTTCTGGTCGCTTCCGGACATCGTATCGCCCGTCTGCAGCCCCACGTTCCCCATCGCCCTTGCCTTTCGCGCCCCGCCTTGCTTCGCTCCATTGCATGACAATCAAACCGACTCACCTCGACGACAGCGGCTCGGCGCATATGGTCGATATCGGCGCCAAACCCGCAACGCAGCGTCACGCCGTTGCTGGCGGGCGCATCACCATGACTACGGCGGCGCTCGACGCGATCCGCACCGGTAACGCGCCCAAGGGCGATGTGCTGTCGACCGCGCGCATCGCGGGCATCATGGCCGCCAAGCGCACCGCCGACCTCATTCCGCTCTGCCACCCGCTCGCGCTCACCAGCGTGACCGTCGATTTTGCGTGGCAGGTAGATGGAATTGCGGTGACGGCGACCGCCGCGACCAGCGGGCCGACGGGGGTCGAGATGGAGGCACTGACCGCCGCTTCGGTCGCGCTGCTCACCCTCTACGACATGGCCAAGGCGCTCGACCGCGCGATGGTGATCGGCGACATCCGCCTTCTCGAAAAGAGCGGCGGCCGCTCGGGCGACTGGCGCGCCGAATGAGCGCCTTGCTTCCCGTCGAGGAGGCGCAGGCGCGTCTGCTGGAGCTGCGCGCGCCGCTCGCCAGGGAGACGGTCGCGCTTGCCGACGCGCATAGCCGCTATCTCGCCGCCGATGTCGTGGCGCAGCGCGACCAGCCTGCCGCGGCGCTGTCGGCGATGGATGGTTATGCAATCCGCTTCGACGACCTGCCCGGCCCTTGGACGGTGACGGGCGAGGTGGCAGCGGGGGCGGCGCCCGACAGCGCGGTCGGCGTCGGCGAGGCACTGCGCATCTTCACTGGCGCGACCGTCCCGCCCGGCGCCGATACGGTGATCGTGCAGGAAGATGTCGCGCGCGACGGCGACCGGCTGATCCTGACGGGCGACGGGCCGCGCAGCCGAGGGCGCCACATCCGCGTACGTGCTGCCGATTTCGCGGCAGGCGACGCGCTGCTTAGGGCAGGATCACGCTTGACGCCCGGCGCCATTGCGACCGCGGCGATGAGCGGCGCGGCTGCGCTTACCGTCGGCATCCGTCCGCGCGTCGCAATCCTCACCACCGGCGACGAGTTGGTCGCGCCCGGCCGCATCCTCGGCCCCGGCCAGATCCCCGACAGCAACGGCGTGATGCTTGCCGCGATGCTTGCGGGCGAGGTCGCCGCACCCGTGCAGCCGCTCCACGTCCGCGACGACCGCACGACACTTGCGAGGGTGCTCAGCGAGCTGGCGCGGCATCACGACATCATCGTTACGGTCGGGGGGGCGTCGGTCGGCGATCATGATCATGTTCGCGATGCGCTCGACGACGCGGGCGGTCGGCTGGATTTCTGGAAGATCGCGATGAAGCCCGGCAAGCCGCTGATCGCCGGAATGCTGGGCGAGGCGATCCTGCTCGGCCTGCCAGGTAATCCCTCGTCGGCCTTTGTCACCGCGACGCTGTTCCTCCTCCCGCTTGTCCGCCACCTCGCCGGCGCGCGCGCGCCGTTACCAGCGGTGCAGCGCGCCCCGCTCGCCACACCGCTGGACGCGGGGGGACCACGCCGCGACTATCTGCGCGCTCGGATCGAACGCGGGCAGATCACTCCACTCGTAGGGCAGGACAGCGGCCGCACGCTCCCCCTTGCCGCGGCCAATGCATTGCTGATCCGCGACATCGACGCGCCGGCGCAGGCCGCGGGCGATGTCGCGGGTTATATCGCGATCGCTTGACAAGTTCCGCTTTGTTCCACTATCGTTCCTGCTATGTCCGGCCTGAGGCTTCAGGCCTTCATGGAGAATGACCGATGTTGACCGCGAAGCAGCATGAACTGCTCCACTTCATCCAGCAGCGCCTCGATGCGAGCGGCATCTCGCCATCGTTCGAGGAGATGAAGGAGGCGCTGGGTCTCAAGTCGAAGTCGGGCATCCACCGGTTGATAAGTGCCTTGGAAGAACGGGGTTTCCTCCGGCGCTTGCCCAACCGCGCGCGCGCGCTGGAGGTGCTGAAGCTGCCCGAAGCCGCGAGGTCCGGAAGCAACAACCGCGACACCATCGTCCCGCTTCGCAAGGCGCCTCCCGCGCTTAAACCGATCGCAGCGAACGACATCATCGAGGTTCCGCTGCATGGAAAGATCGCCGCGGGTGTTCCGATCGAAGCGTTCGAGGATCATAACAATCTCGCCGTTCCCGCCGCGCTGCTTGGCGCGGGCGAACATTATGCACTCGAGGTGTCGGGCGACTCGATGGTCGAGGCGGGGATTTTCGACGGCGATTATGCGCTGATCCAGAAAGCGAGCACGGCGCGCGAAGGCGACATCGTCGTCGCGCTGGTCGACGGACAAGACGCAACGCTCAAATATTTCCGCCGCGAAGGCACGATGATCCGGCTTGATCCGGCAAACAGCGCCTATGAACCGCAGCGCTACCCCGCCGAGCGCGTCATTGTGCAAGGGCGTTTGTCGGGATTGCTTCGTCGTTACCACTGACCTGCTGCGGGCGGCGCCACGGATGCTCGGCGCCGGATCGTAACGCAGCAACCGCTTTGGGCCTTTCGCCAAGATAGAGCGCGAGCCCTCCCGTTTCGGTCAGGCTGTCGCGCTCGATCGTCATCCAGCGGGCGACACATTCGCGCGGCAGCCAGCGGTCGCTGATCACGACATCGGCGGCGGCGCACGCCGCGGCCATGTCCGCCCCCTCCACCCGGTCGCCTCCGCGTGACGCGAGGATTACGCGTCGCGCCGCGCCCTCGCCTTGAACCCAGCGGCAGAAATCGCGGTTGCACTCGACATGATCGAGATCGGCGAGCGTGCCCAGCGGCGCGTCGATTCCTGCCGCTTCGGCCATGCTGTCGCGGACATAGTCGCCGGCGCGGTCGCGAAGCAGTGCATAGGTGCCGTCGGGCAGGGCCGCAGCGATGTGCCGCCCGTCGCCGGTGACGAGCAGGTCGGGACGCGGCTGCGCGAGCAGCACGACGGCGCCCGCCGCGAGCGGGAACATCCCCCATCGGCGCCAGCCTGTTTGCCAGAGCAGGATCCAGAGCCCACCGAATAGCGCCAAACCAAAGCCCCATGGCGGAAAGCTGGGCAGCGTCGTCACCGCGCCGGGTTCGTTTGCGACGGTGTGCGCAAGCGCGATCAGCAGCCGCAGCGCCTGCTCGGAGACCCACCAGAAGGGCGCGCCGAGCGCGACGCTGTCGAACAGCAGCGCCAGCGCCTCGGCCGGCATGACGACAAAGGTCGTAAGCGGGATCGCGACGACATTGGCGAGCGCGCCGTACAGCCCCGCTTTGTGAAAATGGAACAGCGCGATCGGCGCAAGCGCGACCTCGACGACCAGGCCCGTAAGCAGCAAGCCAGCGACGCCTCGCACAAGACGCAACAGCCACAATTCCTCGCGGCGCGCGAGGAACGCCTGCATCGTTCGGCTTTCGTGGAGTGCAACGATCGCGGTCACCGCGGCAAAGCTCAGCTGGAAACTCGGCCCCGCCAGCGCCTCGGGCCGCCAGACGAGCACGAGCAACGCGCCCGCCGCGACGAGCCGGAGGGTCAGCGCCTCGCGCCCCATCAGGAAGGCGACGAGCACGAGCAGCGCGGCAATGAACGAACGCAAGGTCGGCACTTCCGCCCCGGCGAGCCAGGTATAGCCCCCGCCCGCCAGCGCCCCCGCCGCCGCGGCGAGCGGCAGGACAAGCCCTGCAAGCGCGAGCCGCGGGCTCAGCGCCAGCAGCCGCATCGTCAGCAGCATCGCGAAACCGACGACCGCGGTGACGTGCAGCCCGCTGATCGACAGCAGGTGCGCGAGCCCGCTCCGCCGCATTGCCTCTTCGTCAGCCTCGGATATTGCGCCGCGGTCGCCCGTCACCAGCGCCGCCGCGATGCCGCCCGCTGATCCGTCGATCTGCGCGTGGATATGGGCGCTGAGCCGGGTTCGCAGCGGGGGTTTGGCGTCCCCGCGTTCCGGCGCGCGCGCGACATCGCCGAGCACTGTGCCGACGGCGCCGATGCCGTCGAACCATGCGCGCTGCGCAAAGTCATAGCCGCCGGGCAGGCTGGCAGTCGGCGGCGGCATCAGCCGCGCGCGCACCCCGATCGCCTCGCCCGCGGCCAGATCGCCCGCCTGTTCGGTGCGCAGGGTCAGGCGAATGCGCGGCGGCAGGTCGGCGCGCGCCCGGGGCCGGGCAAGGATGCGCACCTGTCCCTTGGCGGGGCGCGGCTCGACGCGTTCGACGATGGCGGAAAATTCGGTGACGACCGGCTGCGCGAGCACCGGCGCGGCGACCCACAGCGCGCGGCCCCAGATCAGCAGCATCCCGACCGCCATCACGCCGCACCCGGCAGCGACGACACGCCCGGTGCGGCTGCGCCAGCCGATCAGCAGCCCACCGAGCACCCCCGCGCCGAGCAGAAGTAAAAGGCCGATCCAGTGCGCCTGTGCCGGCAGCGCGAACCATGCGGCGATGCCCGCTCCCAATGCGACGGGAAGCCACAGGCCGATACGCTCGCGCTCCGCCTCCAACCGCGCTTCGAGCGCCGCGGCGAGGCGCGCCGGTCCCACGGCGCGGCGGGGCGCAATGGGCGTTTGAAGCGGACTTGTCGCCATGCTAGGGGCACCCCCGATCCCGCCCAACCGGGCGGCAAAATGAGTGAAAGAGGCCGTGGTGGCAACCGAAAACCCAACCAAAGTGGCAGAAGCGACGCCCGAGGCGACCGGCGCCGACGTCGTGACGCGCTTCGCCCCCTCGCCGACCGGCTATCTCCACATCGGCGGCGCGCGCACCGCGCTGTTCAACTGGCTGTTCGCGCGGCATCACGGCGGCAAATTCCTGCTGCGGATCGAGGATACCGACCGCGCGCGGTCGACCGACGCGGCGATCGACGCGATCCTCGACGGGATGCGCTGGCTGGAGCTCGACTGGGACGGCGAGACGGTGTTCCAGTTCGCCCGCGCGCCGCGCCATGCCGAGGTCGCGCACGAATTGCTCGCCAAGGGCGCGGCCTATCGCTGTTACCTGACGCAGGACGAGCTTGCCGCGATGCGCGCTGAGGCGCAGGAAAAGCGCCAACCCTTCCGCGTCCGCAGCCCCTGGCGCGACCGCGACGACGGCGATCCCGCGGCGCCGCACGTCCTGCGCCTGCGCGCGCCGCAGGATGGCGCGGTGACGATTGCCGACAAGGTGCAGGGCGAGGTCACGGTGCAGAACGCCGAACTCGACGATTTCATCCTGCTGCGCAGCGACGGCACGCCGACCTATATGCTGAGCGTCGTCGTCGACGATAACGACATGGGCGTCACCCATGTGATCCGCGGCGACGATCACCTCAACAACGCCTTCCGCCAGCTCGCGCTGATCCGGGCGATGGGCTGGCGCGAGCCGGTCTATGCCCATGTCCCGCTGATCCACGGCGCCGACGGGGCGAAGCTGTCGAAGCGGCACGGCGCGCTTGGCGTCGATGCCTACCGCGACGAGATGGGATACCTCCCGGAAGCGGTGAACAATTACCTGCTCCGCCTCGGCTGGGGGCATGGCGATGACGAGATCATCAGCCGGGCGCAGGCCGTCGAGTGGTTCGACCTCGACCATGTCGGCCGGTCGCCCTCGCGCTTCGATTTCAAGAAGCTGGAGAATCTGAACGGCCATTATCTCCGCGAAGCCGACGATGTCCGCCTTGCCGGTCTTGTCGCGCCGCGGGTCGAGACGCTGGTCGGGCGCCCGCTTGACGATGGCGACCGCGACCTCCTCGCCCGTGCCATGGCGGCGCTGAAGCCGCGGGCCAAGACGCTGGACGAGATCGCCGAGGGCGCGACCTTCCTCTTTGCCCCCGACCCGACGCCGGTCGACGAAAAGGCGGCCGAAGTGCTGGCCGCCGCCCCCGCAGGCCTGCTCGCCGCGGTGACGGCGCGCCTTCGCGGACTCGGCGAGTGGACGACCGAGGCGCTGGAGGCAGCGGTGCGCGCCGAGGCCGAAGCCGCCGAGCTGGGGCTGGGCAAGCTGGCGCAGCCGCTGCGCGCCGCGCTGACCGGGCGGACGGTTTCGCCCGGAATTTTCGACGTGCTGCTGCTGCTGGGCCGCGATGTCAGCCTGGCGCGACTTGACGCAGCGCAACATTATCCGGCAGGGGCGTAGCCGCAACATTCTCCCCGCCGTCAGAACAGGGAATCAACTATGACCGACACCGCGAAAATCACGCTCGGCGACAAGACCGTCGACAGCCCTGTCCTGTCGGGCACCGTCGGCCCCGATGTGGTCGACATCCGCAAATTCTATGCCCAGACGGGCGCCTTCACCTACGACCCCGGCTTCACCTCGACCGCGAGCTGCGAATCGAAGCTGACCTATATCGACGGCGACGAAGGCGTGCTGCTGCACCGCGGCTATGCGATCGGCGACCTCGCTGAACATTCGTCGTTCATGGAGGTGTGCTACCTCCTGCTCAACGGCGAGCTGCCGAACGCCGACGAGCTCAAGACGTTCGACCATACGATCACCCGCCACACGATGCTGCACGAACAGCTCGCAACCTTTTACCGCGGGTTCCGCCGCGACGCGCACCCGATGGCGATCATGTGCGGCGTCGTCGGTGCGCTCAGCGCCTTCTACCACGACTCGACCGACATTCAGGACCCGCACCAGCGGATGATCGCCAGCCACCGGCTGATCGCCAAGATGCCGACGATCGCAGCGATGGCGTATAAATATTCGGTGGGCCAGCCGTTCATCTACCCCGACAACAAGCTCAGCTACACGGGCAATTTCCTGCGCATGACCTTCGGCGTCCCGGCCGAGGAATATGAGGTCGTGCCCGCCGTCGAGCGCGCGCTCGACCGTATCTTCATCCTCCACGCCGACCATGAGCAGAATGCGTCGACCTCGACCGTCCGCCTGGCGGGTTCGTCGGGCGCCAATCCCTTTGCGTGCATCGCCGCGGGCATCGCCTGCCTGTGGGGCCCGGCGCACGGCGGCGCGAACGAGGCCGCGCTCAATATGCTGCGCGAGATCGGCCGCCCCGAACGCATCCCCGAATATATCGCGCGCGCCAAGGACAAGGACGACCCGTTCCGCCTGATGGGTTTCGGCCACCGCGTGTACAAGAATTACGACCCGCGCGCGACGGTGATGCAGAAAACGGTGCGCGAAGTGTTCGACGCGCTGAAGGTGAACGACCCGGTTTTCGAGGTCGCGCTGCAACTGGAGGAAATGGCGCTGAACGACGATTATTTCGTCGAGAAAAAGCTGTTCCCCAATGTCGATTTCTATTCGGGCGTGATCCTGTCGGCCATCGGGTTCCCGACGACGATGTTCACCGCGCTGTTCGCGCTGGCCCGCACCGTCGGCTGGGTTGCGCAGTGGAACGAGATGATCTCCGACCCCGCACAGAAGATCGGCCGCCCGCGCCAGCTCTACACCGGCCCCGCGCACCGCCCCTATGTGCCGGTGAGCCAGCGCTAAAACGGCGTGCATTTAATCTGAGTCATCGTCCCGTTCGTGTCGAGCGAAGTCGAGACACCCATCGGCGTGGCACAAGGTCGACGGGTGTCTCGACTTCGCTCGACACGAACGGAATTGAGGTGGTGCCGACCGCGCGCTTAACTTGTCAAACTTGTCACCTTCATGCGCGGGAAATCAGGGGCTTGCGGAGAGCGCGCGGACGGTGGCGGACGCCGGCGAAGCGCGCGGGCTGCGTCCAAAGGTCAGTAAAGGTCAGCCCTGCGCGCTGTCCTGCCGTGCTCCCCCGTGGCGCGGGAAAAGACAGCCGGGCGAGCCGCGTCCACAGCGGGGCGACGAGCGTTATATCCATGATGCGAAAGAGCCGGATCAAAGGCTGGCACAGCGGCGTCATGTAGGACAGCGATTTTTCTCCCCTCCCGCAAGCGGGAGGGGCTGGGGGTGGGCAGCAACGGCGCAATCATGCCCACCCCGCTGCGACTAGCGAGCAAGCTCGCAAGTCTCACTGCCCCTCCCGCTTGCGGGAGGGGAGATTACGCCATCAGCATCGCCGTCACATCCTCCGCCGCATAGATGCCGATCACCGGCGGTTCGGGCGAAAGCGCGCGCGTGTCGGCCACGAAGGCACGCGACGCGGGCAGCGCAATCCCGGATCACGTCCGGGATGACGGCGCGCGCACCGCATCGACGCTCTCCCACTCCTCGACGAACATCAGCCGGTCGGGGTTTTCGACATCGATATGGCAATTATGCGCCAGACACCCCGGCTCGGAACGCGACCGCGCGCTATGCTCGGCGCCGAGCGCGATCATGCGCTCGCGATGCTCGGGGAGTGAACGCAATGCCGACCGTGATAATAATCATGCAAACCACCAACAGTCGCCATTCCAATCGGCGCGGAATCGAGCAACGGATGCGCTTTTTTGGGATGCTCTATCAAGTCTTATCCTTTTTAGAAGAGCTACCCCTTCCTTCATTTCCTTATAGTTAATGTTATGACTTTTATAAAATTCTTTCAGAATATGCTTTCCATTTTTACCTTCATGAGCATACTCGTAGGCCTCTAATTGGAACAGATCTGAAATTACCTGCTCATCTGCCAAGATCACATTTTCGGTCATTCGATCACATACCATAATGCGAATATTTTGCGGCTCGGCACCTAAATTTATAAGAGCCTGATATATCTGCTCTCTAATTTGCTCGGCCGTCTCATCACGACCTTCACGATCTAGCCAGACGATCACGACGCAGTTCAAGTTCAGCGCTCTATAAGTTGTCGATATTTTATTACAAATCTGCTCTATCGACCAAGTCACCCCGTTATCTAAGGGGATGACACGAATGTACTTGAAGTTCGCGTTAACGAACTGCCTTTCCATCGCTCCCTCGATAAAACCTATCATATTAATGAAGAACATTCATGATGTAATAATGCCCCAGCCCAAATCCGGTCCTGTTAATTTCATCCAAAACCGAATTTACGTTATCTATTCTTTTGCATTTAGTTACTGAATCATCAAAAGAGAATAGAATAAGCTCCTCCGGCTTACATTGATTTATAATCGTTTCGCTATGAGTTGAAACAATGGCCGAGGCGGACCCGCCCCCATCGACTAGACTCTCCCTCAGTATCTCAACGAAAAACTGCTGCATCTTGGGGTGAAGAAAGTTTTCGGGCTCTTCGAAAGTAAATTCACCCGGCCTAGAAACGATTAAAGAAACGAAAGCAAGCCACTTCAACATTCCATCACTGACACTTTGCAGCGGAATTTTGAGTGCCTTTGCGCCTTCGCCAACATGAAGATAAGCGATATATTTCCCCGAATGAGGATCGGCCAACGCAGAGATCGATTGAAGATCTGGTATGACCAATTGCGTCCACGAAACCACCGTTTCCAGGGAATCTCGCTGTAGCCCTCGACGCCCCGCCGGCTTGTCGGTCCGACTCAACTGCTGCATATGATAAATTGTCGCGGACAAGCCGCTCCCATCGTGGGCAATTCGCGGAATCGTCGAAATGTCGTCAGGAGATCGAGCTCGATGAGGATTGAGATTGAATGACCTATTCCTAGTCAGCGCTCCACGGACGGCGTCCAGCGCGGGAAAAGGAGACCTATTGGAAAGAATGCTTTCATCGGGCTCCGACGAAGGGCAAACAGCTAGCAAATCGGGCCGAAGCTGCTTCGTCGACCTTTTCTCTCTCCGATCTTTCGGCGGAATTCTATGAGAGTGCAAATACCGAAGCGGATTACGAAACGAATTACTTGTCAAATATCGCCCGTAGGTCCACCTTATATCGTCGCTAGAAAGTGGGCTTTTTCTGTGAATTTCGATTGAACCAACGGTTGAATCAATATCTTCAACACTTCCTTCTTTATGAAGGTTTTTGAATTTTATTTTTTCATTAGCGATATAAATAGCTGTATGAAACTTACTGTATCTAATATCAACTTCGTACTCAAATTTGAACTTTGTTCTAGAGGTATTTACAATTAAATGTGGCTCCATATCTGCAATTGCACATATTTTAGCCTTAACCCTTGGTATCTTCCTCTTCAGCGCCTCCTGGCTAAATACCCGAGCCACACCACCGGACGAAGAAACAGCATTTGAGCAACCCGAGTTTATTAGAACGGTTATGAAGTCAATGAAGTCAATGAAATTTGTCTTTCCTGATCCGTTTGCGCCTAAGAGAACATTCAAACCCTGCCCGATTTGAATTTCAAAATCCTCTAACGAACGAAAGCCGCTTATTGAATAGGAGTAAACTGAGGCGTTGTTTTCCAAGGTGATGTTCCCAATTTTTGCCTGTGACAACGTTATCCGCTATTTTGGTTTTCATGAAGTAAAAAAGGAAGCGCACTTTCTTGGTCAAAGGCGCGCAAAATGACACTTCCATGACACTCTCTGTCACAAACACGTCACACAAAACCCCCATTGGGCGCTCAGCGAGTCGTCGCGGGGGTGGCGGCTTGGTTCGGTAACGACCCCCGACAGGACTTTTTCATGTTCAAGACATTCGCTCCCAAGATGCTTGGCGTCGCTGGCGCCGCGACGTGCGCGCTGGCGCTTTCCGCGTGCCAGGATCAGGCGTCTTCGGGTGGCGGCGCGCGCGATTATATCAGCGCGGTCGGCTCCTCCACCGTCTATCCCTTTGCCACCGCGGTCGGCGAACAATTCGCCGAAGCGACGGGCAACAAAACGCCGAAGATCGATTCGACCGGCACCGGCGGCGGTTTCGAGCGTTTCTGCGCCGGCGTCGGCGGCGACACGCCCGACATCGCGAACGCATCGCGCCGCATCAAGAAAAAAGAATTCGACACCTGTCAGGCCAATGGCGTGAAGGACATCGTCGAAATCCAGATCGGCATCGACGGCATCGCGCTGGGCGAGGCGCAGCGCGGCCCCGGCTTTCAGCTGACCGAGGAAGATGTCTATAAGGCGCTCGCCGCCAACCCCTATGGCAAGCCGAACACCGCGAAGACGTGGAAAGACGTCAACCCCGCGCTGCCCGCGGTCGCGATCTCGGTATTCGGCCCGCCGTCGACCAGCGGCACGTACGACGCGTTCAAGGAGCTGATCCTGGGCCGCGGGTGCGACGCGAACGCGGAAATGAAGGCGCTGAAGGACAGCGACAAGGACCAGCATGAAGCGGTGTGCACCACGCTGCGCGGTGCGCCCTTCTATGTCGAGCAGGGCGAGAATGATAACCTGATCATCTCGAAGCTCGACAAGAACCCGACCAGCCTCGGCATCTTTGGCTTTTCCTATCTCGATGCGAACAAGGACAAGATCAAGGCGGTGCCGGTGCAGGGCGTCGCGCCGACGTACGCGGCGATCGCCGACGGCAGCTATCCCGGTTCGCGTCCGCTGTTCATCTATGTGAAGAAGGCGCATGTTGGCGTCGTCCCCGGGCTGGCCGAATTCGTTGCGGAGTTCCTGAAGGGTGCGGCCGATGGCGGGTATCTGAACGCCAAGGGGCTGATCGTGTCGCCGAAGGATGTTGCGGACAAGGCGCGCGCGGCGGGCAGTGCGATGACGCCGCTGGATGGAGCCGAGCTGAAGTAAGGTTGCTCATGCAGGCGGCCGGGGCGGGTTGCGGCCTGTGCCGGTCACCGGTTTTTTGACCCGCCTACTGCCGTTCGCCATACCCATCATCCGTTCGTGCTGAGCTTGTCGAAGCACTGTCCTTTCTTTCTTCAAGACAAGAACGGCCCTTCGACAAGCTCAGGGCGAACGGATTGTAAGTTGGCACCAGAACCGAGGACATAAGTGACCTTCAACGCCGCCGCCCTTTTGCTTTTGATTGCGGGCCTTGCGCTGATCGGCTGGCTGGCCGGGCGCGCGCGGTCGAACCTGCTTGCGGGGCGCGCGGGGGCGAAGCTGCATTCGCGGCCGCAATATCATGGCTGGTATGTCGCGCTGTGGCTGTTCGCGCCCGCGGCGATCTTCCTCGCCGTCTGGTCGTCGGTGTCGCCCGCGCTGATCACCAATCAGGTGCTGGCGAGCGAAGCCGCGCAGGGCCTGCCGAGTTTCGGGTTCGAGCGCGGGGCGATCCTGTCCGATGCGCGCAATGTCGCGCAGGGGCGCGCCGCCGACGTGCGCCTGCCCGCCGCGGCGCCGCTGGTGAAACCCTATGCCGACGCGTCCCGCCAATATGCATGGATCGGGATTGCGGCGATGCTGGCGCTGGCGCTGGCGGGCGGGCTGTATGCCTTCACGCGCATCCGCCCCGATTTCCGCGCGCGAACGCGGGTCGAGCGGATCGTCATGCTCGTGCTGCTGCTCGCGTCGCTCGTCGCGATCCTGACGACGTTCGGCATCGTGCTGTCGCTATTGTTCGAATCGATCCGTTTCTTCCGCCTCGTCTCGCCCGCCGAATTGCTGTTCGGCACGACCTGGGCCCCGCAGAGCGGCGCGCCGCAGCCGGGTACCTTCGGCGGCATCCCGCTGTTCTGGGGCACGGTGCTGATCGGGGCGATCATCGCGATGATCGTCGCCATTCCCATTGGCATGATGACCGCGGTGTATCTGACCCAATATGCCGCGCCCGCGGTGCGCCGCTGGGTCAAGCCGATCCTGGAGATCCTCGCGGGGGTGCCGACGGTCGTCTACGGCTATTTCGCGGCGCTGACGGTGGCGCCGGCGCTGCGCGAATTTGCGGTGATGATCGGGGTGCCGAACGCATCGACCGAAAGCGCGCTGGCGGCGGGGATCGTGATGGGGGTGATGATCATCCCCTTCGTATCGTCGATGGCCGACGACAGCATCAATGCGGTGCCGCAGGCGATGCGCGACGGGTCGCTGGCGCTGGGCGCGACGCCGAACGAGACGATCCGCCAGGTGCTGATCCCCGCCGCGCTGCCCGGCGTGATGGGCGGTATCTTGCTCGCGGTCAGCCGCGCGATCGGCGAGACGATGATCGTCGTGATGGCGGCGGGCCTGTCGGCGAACATGACCGCGAACCCCTTTGCCAGCGTCACCACAGTAACCGCGCAGATCGTGAAACTGCTGACCGGCGACCAGGAATTCGACAGCGCCAAGACGCTCGCCGCCTTTGCGCTGGGGCTGGTGCTGTTCATCGTCACCTTGCTGCTCAACATCGCCGCACTGCGGATCGTGAAAAAGTATCGCGAAGCTTATGAATAGGGACACCACACCGACCGACTGGAAAGCCGCGGCGATGCAGAAACGCATCGCGGGCCGCTATGCCGCCGAGCGCCGGTTCCAGCTGATCGGGCTGGCGGCGGTGCTGTTGTCGGGCGCGTTCCTGGCGTTCCTGCTGTTCGTGATGATCGGCAACGGCGCGCGCGGCTTCACCTATACGCATGTCGCGGTGCCGATCGATTTCAAGGCCACGCCGCTGACGGTCGATGCATCGCGGCTCGACGATCCCGACGCCGACCAGCTGATCGCGAACGGGGGGCTGGCCGACATCGTCGCCTTTGCCGCCGACGAGGCACTGGGCGACGGCGGATCGGCGCTGATTTCCGAAAATGCCTGGAAGGAAGTGCGCAGCGCGATCAAGGACGACCCCGAGCTGCTGAACGGGCGGACGGTGTTCGAACTGCCCGCCGCGTCGGCGGTCGACATCATGGCGAAGGAAGGCGCGCGCGGCGAGCTCGGCGCACGGGTCGATGCGCTGGAAAAGGACGGCAAGCTGTCGACCGGCATCCACTGGCCGTTCTTCAAGAACGCCGACGCGACCGATCCCGCGGTCGCGGGCATCTGGGGCGCGCTCAAGGGATCGGTGCTGACGATCTTCATCGCCTTTCTGATCGCGTTCCCGACGGGGGTGCTCGCGGCGCTGTATCTCGAGGAATATGCGCCGAAGAACCGCTGGACCGACCTGATTGAAGTGTCGATCAACAATCTGGCCGCGGTGCCGTCGATCATCTTCGGCCTGCTCGCGCTCGCGGTGTTCATCAACTGGTTCGGCATCTGTCAAGCGAGCCCGCTCGTCGGGGGCTTGACGCTCGCGCTGATGACGATGCCGGTGATCGTGATCGCCAGCCGCAACGCGATCAAGTCGGTGCCGCCGTCGATCCGCGACGCGGCGCTGGGCGTCGGCGCCAGCCCGGTGCAGGTGGTGTTCCACCATGTCCTGCCGCTTGCCCTCCCCGGCATCCTGACCGGCACGATCATCGGCATGGCGCGCGCGCTGGGCGAGACCGCGCCGCTGCTGCTGATCGGGATGCGCGCGTTCATCGGCGACGTGCCGGGCGGCATCTGTTCGCCGTCGACCGTGCTGCCGATGCAGATCTTCCTCTGGTCCGACGAAGTCGACCGGGGCTTTGTCGAGAAAACCTCCGCCGCGATCATCGTGCTGCTGATTGTCCTGCTGTCGATGAACGCCTTTGCGATCTATCTTCGCAACAAATTCGAAAAACGCTGGTGAATATGACCCAAGACGATCTCACAATCGCCGATCCCAAGATGCGGGCACAGGGCGTCAACGTCTTCTATGGCGAGAAACAAGCGATCAACGACGTATCGATCGACGTCGGCACCGACCTGGTCACCGCCTTCATCGGCCCGTCGGGCTGCGGCAAGTCGACCTTCCTGCGCTCGCTCAATCGCATGAACGACACGGTCGCGAGCGCGAAGGTGACGGGGCGGATCGAACTCGACGGCGAAGACATCTACGCGCCGTCGATGGACGTGGTGCAGCTTCGCGCGCGCGTCGGCATGGTGTTCCAGAAACCGAACCCCTTTCCCAAGTCGATCTATGACAA
Source organism: Sphingopyxis sp. TUF1 (assembly GCF_036687315.1). NCBI lineage: Bacteria > Pseudomonadati > Pseudomonadota > Alphaproteobacteria > Sphingomonadales > Sphingopyxidaceae > Sphingopyxis > Sphingopyxis kveilinensis. Next base: position 2,504,168 of record NZ_CP144683.1, on the reverse strand, counting down.
TGTCGGCTATGGCCCGCGCATCCACGGGCTGGCGCCGTCGAAGGCCGACCTCGACGTCGTCGTCGAGCGCGCGCTGGTGCGTGCGGGCCTGTGGGACGAGGTCAAGGACCGCCTCAATGAAAGCGGCACCGCCTTGTCGGGGGGGCAGCAGCAGCGCCTGTGCATCGCGCGCGCGATCGCGGTCGACCCCGAAGTCATTTTGATGGACGAGCCCTGCTCGGCGCTCGACCCGATCGCGACCGCGAAGATCGAGGAACTGATCCACGAACTGCGCGGCAAATATGCGATCGTGATCGTCACGCACAATATGCAGCAGGCGGCCCGCGTGTCGCAGCGCACCGCCTTTTTCCACCTCGGGACGCTGGTCGAATATGGCAAGACCACCGACATTTTCACCAACCCGAAGCAGGAACGCACCAAGGATTATATCACGGGTCGCTATGGTTGACGCGAGCCTCCCCTTCCCCGTTCGCGTCGAGCGTAGTCGAGACGCGGTGCAGGACCGAGGGGCGTCTCGACTTCGCTCGACGCGAACGGGATAGAAATTGACCCCAAAGGAACGAACGATGGCACTAACGAACGATCATACGGTCAAGGCCTTCGACGAAGACCTCAACCGCCTGCGCGGGCTGATCAGCGAGATGGGCGGCCGCGCCGAACAGGCGCTGCTCCAGGCGATGACCGCGCTCAAGCAAGGCGACCTCGACCTGGCGGCGCAGGTCGTGCGCGACGACAAGAAGATCGACGCGCTCGAGGCCGAGGTCGAGCAGCTGGCGGTCCAGACGATCGCACTGCGCGCGCCGATGGCCGACGATCTGCGCGAGATGATCGCGGCGCTGAAGATCGTTTCGGTCGTCGAACGCATCGGCGATTATGCCAAGAATATCGCCAAGCGCGTCGCGCTGATGGACCAGACGCGTTCGATCGAGGCGATCCCGGTGCTGATGTCGATGTCGAACATCGTCGCCGAACTGATCCACGACGCGCTCGACAGCTTTGCGGCGCGCGACGCCGAGCTCGCGGTGCGGGTGACGGTGCGCGACAAGAATGTCGACGATTTCTACAACAGCATCTTCCGCACCCTCGTCACCTTCATGATGGAAAATCCGAAATATATTTCGGAAAGCGCGCATTTGCTGTTCGTCGCCAAGAACCTCGAGCGCATGGGCGACCATGCGACGAACATCGCCGAGATGGTCCATTATGTCGTGACCGGCGAACGGATGGAGGAGCGCGAGCGCGGCGAACAGCCCGAAGATGGCGCCGCGGAGCAGGAGCAAGGCTGATGCCGCAGCCCGACCTGCTACTGATCGAGGATGACGAGGCGATCGCCGAGCTCATCGTCTGGCATTTCGCACGCGAAGGCTTTTCGGTCCGGCAAACGCCCGACGGCGAACAGGCGCTGGTGCTCGTCGAGGAGCGCGTCCCCGACATCGTCCTGCTCGACTGGATGATCGAAAGCCTGCCCGGCATCGAGGTGTGCCGGCGCCTGCGCCGCAACCCGAAATCGGCAAATGTGCCGATCATCATGCTCACCGCGCGCGGCGAGGAAGAGGACCGCATCCGCGGGCTGGAAACCGGCGCCGACGATTATGTCACCAAGCCGTTCAGCCCGCGCGAGCTGGTCGCGCGCGTGCAGGCGGTGCTCCGCCGCCTGCGCCCCGCGCTGGCGGGCGAGATGCTGAGCTATGCCGACATCGAGCTCGACTCGGTTGCGCACAAGGTGGTGCGCGCGGGGCAGATCGTCGCGATGGGGCCGACCGAATTCCGCCTGCTGCGCCATTTCATGGAGCATCCCGGCCGCGTCTTTTCGCGCGGGCAACTGCTCGACAGCGTATGGGGCCAGGACAGCGACATCGAATTGCGCACGGTCGACGTGCATATCCGGCGGCTGCGCAAGGCGATCAACCTGCCGGGGACGAGCGACATCATCCGCACGGTGCGGTCGGCGGGATATGCGCTGGATTCGGGGAAGAGCGTCTGAGACGCGGGGTCGGGGCAGCGGCGGAAGCCGGATATTCCTCTCATCGTCATCCCGGACTTGATTCGGGATCCATTGCCGCGCCGTCGTCGTGGATCCCGGATCAAGTCCGGGATGACGAGTGGCGGGAAGCGACCGATTGCGGACGTAATATCCTCCCTGTGGCCAAAGGCCATGGGGAGGGGGACCGCGCCCGAAGGGCGTGGTGGAGGGGCCCCGACGTCAGCGCCAAAGCCCCTCCGTCAGCGCTTCGCGCTGCCACCTCCCCATCGCTGCGCGACAGGGAGGATCGTAAATCGCAAGGTCTGGAATCGACGGGTAGTTGCCGTCGCCCCCGCGAAGGCGGGGGCCGCTGTCGGTTTACGCAGCGACGCGGGAAAAGGCCGACGGCGGCCCCCGCCTCCGCGGGGGCGACGGTCAATTTGAACGGCAGCTCACCACCCCATTCCAGACACCCGCATCGACCCGTCACCCCGCCCGCGGATGCGCGTTCCGGTAAATGTCGAGCAGGTGCGCCGCATCGACCGCCGTATATACTTGCGTCGAGGCGAGGCTTGCGTGGCCGAGCAGTTCCTGCAGGCTGCGCAGGTCGGCGCCGCCCGCGAGCAGGTGCGTTGCGAAGCTGTGGCGCAGCGCGTGGGGGGTTGTGCGTTCGGGCAGCCCCAGCGCGCGCCGCGCCGACCGCACGCTCGCGCGCACGACGCCGGGCTGGAGCGGGCCGCCGCGCGCGCCGAGGAACAGCGGCGTTTCCTTTGCGATCGGATAGGGGCACGCGGCGACATAGCGCGCCACCGCCTTTGCCACCGCGGGCAGGACCGGGACGATGCGCGTCTTTGCGCGCTTGCCGGTGACGCGCAGCGTATCGCCGAGCGGCAGCGCAGCGCCGGTCAGCGCCAGCGCCTCACCGATGCGCAGGCCCGCGCCATAGAGCAGCAGCAGCAACGCAAAGTCGCGCGCGCCGACCCAGCCCTCGCGCGCATTGTCCTCGACATCCTGCGCGAGTTGCATCGCCTCGGCGGGCGAAACCGGGCGCGGCAGACCCTTTTTGACGCGCGGGCCGCGCATCTGCGGGACGCTGGCGTTTGATCCGCCGACGAAGCGCAGGAAGGTGCGCAGCGCGCTGAGTTCGCGCGCCGCCGACGCATTGCCCAGCCCCTCGGCGCGGCGATCGGCGAGATAGGCGCGCAGGTCATTAGGGGTCAGCGCCTTCAGCATCGCCGCGTCGACCGCGCCGCCGCGATGGCGCGAGAGGAAGGCGCAGAAGCGCTCCGCGGTCGCGATATAGGCGCGGCGCGTGTGGTCCGACCGGCGCTTTTCATGCGCCAGATGGGCGTCCCAGTCGCGGATGATGTCTGAAGCCAAGAACAGCCCTTCAAATCCGTTCGTGTCGAGCGAAGTCGAGACACGTTGGCGCCATGCCGCGCGTCCCTCGACTTCGCTCGGGACGAACGGTGAGATTACCGAGTTTTGACCACTTCGGAAAGGATCGAGTCGAGCAGCAAGATTCCCGCGTCGGTCACGCGCAGCCGGTCGCCGTCCGCGGCCATCAACCCCTGCCCCGCCAGCCGCGCGACCGCGCCGGCATCGACGAACGCCGCGCGGCTCAGCCCGCTTCGCGCCTCGATGCGCGCCAGATCGACGCCTTCGGTGAGGCGCAGCCCCATCAGCATCGCCTCGGTCGCGCGCTCGTGCGCGGGCAGGTCGCTCTCGACCTTGAGCCCGTGGCCGTTGCGGTCCACCGCGGCGATGAAATTTTCGGGCTTTTTGTGGCGCTCGGTCGCCTGTCCCAACCGCCGCCCATGCGCGCCGGGACCAACCCCGGCATAATCGGCGTAGCGCCAGTAGGCGAGGTTGTGGCGGCTCTCCTGTCCGATGCGCGCATGGTTCGACACTTCATAGCGCGGCAGACCCGCGGCGCGCGTCAGCTCCTGCGTCGCGTCGAACAGGTCGGCCGCGGCATCGCCGTCGGGGATCACCAGCTCGCCCTTTGCCGCGAGCGTGGCAAAGCGCGTGCCCGGCTCGATCGTCAGCTGATAGAGCGAGAGATGCCCGGTGCCGAAGGCGAGCGCGTCCGACAGTTCCTGCTCCCACGCCGCGAGCGTCTGCCCCGGCCGCGCATAGATGAGGTCGAAACTCACCCGATCGAAGCAGGTTTGCGCCGCCGCAATCGCGCGCCGCGCTTCGTCGCCGCTGTGCGCGCGGCCCAGAAATTCAAGTATTTGCGCATCGAAGCTCTGAACGCCGATCGACACGCGGTTGACCCCGGCGGCGGCCAGATCGGCGAAGGCGGCGACTTCGACCGAATTGGGGTTCGCCTCGAGCGTGATCTCGCAATCGTCGGTCAGCCCCCACAGCGCCGCCGCCTCGGCGATCACCGCGGCGACCGTTGCGGGCGGCATCAGGCTGGGCGTCCCGCCGCCGAAAAAGATCGACGCGACGCGGCATTCGGACAGCAACGCCGCCTCGTGCCGCAAATCCGCGAGCAGGGCCGCGCGCCACGCGTCCTGATCGACTGCCTCGCGAACATGGCTGTTGAAGTCGCAATAGGGGCATTTGCTGACGCAAAACGGCCAGTGGACATAGAGGGCGAGCGGTTCGGGCATAGGGGCGCCATATAGCCCTTATGCCGCGAATGTCAGCTAGCGGGTCAAGAACTGCATGATGTAGCGGCGGACATCGCCGGGCCAATCGGCAATCCGTTCGGCGAACGCCGCATCGTCGTCGCGGTAGAGCGCGCGCAGTGCCTCTTCATAACCCGGCCGGTTCCCGCACGCATGGCTCATGAAATGATAGGCGGCATCGCGGCGCTGCTTGGCGCTCGGACCGTCCTTGCTCGCGGCCTCCACCAGCCGGCGCAGGGCCGCCGACGCGCCGCCCGGCTGCGCCGACAGCCAGTCCCAGTGCCGCGGCAGCAATGTCACTTCCCGCGCCTTGACACCCAGACGCGGGCGGCCGGCCGTGGGCGCGGGCGTCTCTGCGGCGGCGGTCCAATAATCGAGATCGCTCAACAGTCCGGTCGCGTCGTCGAAGACCAGCACCGCGCCAATGTCGGCGGGATAGCGATCCTCGATCGTGCGGGTAACCGCCTCGGGCGTTCCCGATGCGAGCTGCGTGTCGCCGAGAAAGGCGGTGACTGTTCGATTCTGCTGGCTCATGGGGCCCCATTACATCCGGGTAATATATCTGTCAATATTATCCGGGTATAATTTCTGCACTCAAAAAACGGCAGCAGTCAGTTTGGCGAACGCATCCGCCCGGTGGCTGATCGCATGTTTTTCGGCCGGGTCGATTTCGGCAAAGGTCAGCGATTCGCCCGTTGGCACGAAAACGGGGTCATAACCGAAGCCCATCGTGCCGCGCGGTGGCCAGGTCAGGCGGCCCTCGGCCGTGCCCTCGAACACTTCAGCATGACCGTCGGGCCAGGCCAGCGCCAGCGTGCAGACGAAGCGCGCGCTGCGGTCGACGTCCGGCCCCTGTTCGGCGAGCAGCCCCTCGACCTTGCCCATCGCCAGATACCAGTCGCGGCCCGGCGGTCCCTCGAACGCCTGCCGCTCGGCCCAGTCGGCGGTATAAACGCCCGGCCGCCCGCCGAGCGCATCGACGCAGAGACCGCTGTCGTCGGCAAGCGCGGGAAGCCCCGAAGCCGACGCGCTGGCGTGCGCCTTCAGCAGCGCATTTTCACGGAATGTCGTCCCCGTCTCCTCAGGCTCGGGCAGGCCGAGGTCGCCCGCCGACACCGGATCGATGCCATAGGGTTCGAGCAGCGCGCGAATTTCGCGCACCTTGCCCGCATTGTGGCTGGCGATCACCAGTCGGCCGGGGGCGAGTTTTCGATAAGTCAGCATCCATGTCCTCAGCGCCGCGTGGACCCCGGATCAAGTCCGGGGTGACGAGGGAAGTTACCTGCCCGCCGCCTTTGCCTGCGCCGCGAAAATCTCGCCGCAGCCGATGCGTGCGAGGCGGAGGAGGCGGAGGAGGCCTTCTTCGTCGTAGGTCGCGCCCTCGGCGCTCGCCTGCACCTCGACGATCTGGCCCTTGCCGGTCAGCACGAAATTGCCGTCGGCCTCCGCCACCGAATCCTCGTCATAATCGAGGTCGAGGACGGGCGTGCCGTTGTAAATGCCGCACGAGATCGCCGCGACGCTGTCGACGATCGGGTCGTCGGTCAGCTGCTTCGCCTCGATCAGCTTGTCGACCGCGAGCCGCAGCGCAACCCAGGCGCCCGAAATCGACGCGGTGCGCGTGCCGCCGTCGGCCTGGATCACGTCGCAGTCGATGACGATCTGCCGCTCGCCGAGCTTTTGCATATCGACGACGGCGCGCAAGCTACGGCCGATCAGCCGCTGGATTTCCTGCGTCCGCCCCGACTGCTTTCCTTTTGCCGCTTCGCGGCTGCCGCGCGTGTGGGTGGCGCGGGGCAGCATCCCATATTCAGCGGTCACCCAGCCCTGCCCCTTGCCGCGCAGGAAGGGCGGCACTTTCTCTTCGACGCTGGCGGTGACCAGCACCTTGGTATGGCCAAAGCTGACCAGCACACTGCCCTCGGCATGGATGGTGAAATTGGTTTCGATGGCGATGGGACGCATTTGATCGGGCGCGCGGCCGGAGGGGCGCATGGATTATCCTTTCGACGATGATTGCCGCCGCCCTTAGGCCGCCGCCGTCAATCGCTCAACCGCATCTTGAAGAAATCGAGGATTTCGTCGCGCGCCTGCACCGTCGGCTGGCCCGCCTCGTCGATCAGGTGGATGGTGACGACGCTGTGCGGATTTTTCATCGGGCTGTCGGGATTGGCGGCGCTGTCGGGCAGGACGCGGCCGATGAAGCGATCGCCGAGCGCGTCTTGATAGGCCGCAAAGCGCGCCGCGCGGCAATATTTGTCGCCCTCGAACCGATAGGCGAGCACGGTCAGATCCTCCGCGTCCATCCGCGCCTTGACCTCGGCCAGCTCATCGGGCGCGATATGCATCCCCGCCGGGTCATTGAGCGGCAGCGACGGCTGCGCGAGCACCGGCGCGATCACCGCGGGTTCGAGCATCATCGACAGCGCGAAATTGCCCGTAAAGCACATGCCGATCGCGCCGACGCCCGGACCGCCGCACTCCTGATGCGCCTTGGCCGCGAGCGCACGCAGCCACTGCGTCGCGGGCGAGCTTTCGTTGGCCTGAAAGGCGCGGAACTGGCGGCTGACGCAACCGCCGAGGATCGTGAACAAAGCGCCCGGCATCCGCGGCACGGCGCCGTCCTTGCCAAAGATGTGCGGCATATAGACGGTGAAGCCGGCATCGGCGACCCAGCGGGCGAAGCGCGCAACGTGCGGGCTGATCCCGGGCATTTCCGTCATTACGATGACCGCGGGGCCGCGGCCGAGCGTATAGACGCGCTGTTTGCGGCCGAGCAGGGTGATGTCGCGATGATCGAAATCGTCGAGCGGATCGTCTTGATCCAGCGGGCGTGTCGTCATGGTGTCTCCCCGTGCAGCTTCCCTGACGGAGAGGCTAGCGGCCCCATTCCGCCTGTCAAATATAGTATCGTCGGCCCCGCGAAGGCGGGGGCCGCTGTCGGCTTGTGCAGCGACGCAGGCCAGACCGCTGGCGCCCCCCCGCCCTCGCGGGGGCGACGGCTTGGTTGCAACCCGGTGCGCGGCCCCCTAAATTCCCCATTATGACAACGCCCCCGATCACCGAACTCACAACGCGCGCGCGCGACGTGTTCCGGCTGGTCGTCGACGCCTATCTGGAAACGGGGCAGCCGGTGGGGTCGCGCACCTTGTCCAAGCTCGCGGCGCTCAACCTGTCGCCCGCGTCGATCCGCAACGTTATGCAGGATCTGGAGGAGTTCGGCCTGCTCGCCAGCCCGCACACCAGCGCCGGGCGGCTGCCGACCGAACAGGGCCTGCGCCTGTTCGTCGACGGGATGATGCAGGTGGCCGAGCCGAGCGCCGAGGACCGCGCGCAGATCGAGGCGAGCCTGTCCGAAGGCGGGCCGATCGAAAGCGCGCTGGCGCAGGCAACCGCCGCGCTGTCGGGCCTGTCGGCGTGCGCGGGGCTGGTGCTGGTGCCCAAGCATGAGCGCGTGTTGAAGCAGATCGCCTTCGTGCCGATGTCGGATCGCCAAGCGCTCGTCGTGCTGGTCGCAGGCGACGGCGCGGTCGAGAATCGCGTGATCGATGTGCCCGCCGGGCTCGACCCCTCGGCGCTGGTCGAGGCGGGCAATTTCATCTCGGCGACGCTGTCGGGCCTGACGCTGACCGAAGCGATGGCGCGCGTGCGCCGCGAGATCGAGGCCGAGCGCATCGCGATCGACCGCGCCGCGCAGGATCTGGTGTCGCGCGGGCTTGCCATCTGGTCGTCCGACGGCGCCGACCGGCCGGTGCTGATCGTCCGCGGGCAGGCGAATTTGCTCGACGACAGCGCGGTCGGCGACCTCGACCGCGTGCGGCAATTGCTCGATGAACTCGAGACGAAACAGGATATTGCCCAGCTGCTCGACAGCGCGCGCGAGGGCAGCGCGACGCGCATTTTCATCGGTTCGGAAAACAAGCTCTTTTCGCTGTCGGGCTCGTCGGTTATCGCCGCGCCCTATCGCGGATCGGACGGGCGCGTCGTCGGCGTGGTGGGCGTGATCGGCCCGACGCGCTTGAACTATGCCCGCATCGTTCCCATGGTGGATTTCACCGCACAATCACTCTCCAGACTGATACGATAGGTTTATGACGAATATGGAAAATGACACGCCGGTCGACGACGGCCAGACCGACGACGCCGCAACCGAAACGCCCGCGACCGAACCGCAGGACGAAGCCGCGAAGCTCGCCGAACAGCTCGCCGCGGTGCAGCAGGACCTGCTCTATGCGCGCGCCGAGACGCAGAACGTCCGCCGCCGCGCCGAAAAGGAGGTCGCCGACGCGCACGCCTATGCCGCGACGAAATTTGCGCGCGATATCCTGTCGGTGGCCGACAATCTGGGCCGCGCGCTCGCCGCGCTCAGCGACGAACAGCGCGCCGATGAGGCGATCAAGCCGCTGATCACCGGACTCGAAGCGACCGAGCGCGAACTGCTCGGCGTGTTCGAACGCAACGGCATCACGCGCATCGCGGCGATCGGCCTGCCGCTCGACCCCAATCAGCATCAGGCGATGCTCGAAATCCCGAGCGACCAGGCGCCCGGCACGATCGTGCAGGAAATGCAGGCGGGCTATATGATGAAGGACCGCCTGCTGCGTCCCGCGATGGTGGCGGTGGCGAAGGCGGCGGAGTAGCCATCCTCCCCTCCCTTTACGGGAGGGGATACTGGGGTGGGTGCCGCGGCGCGTCTGCGCCGCACAAGAATTTGCGACATAGAGATCGGGGGACAGGGTCTCTTGGCGCACAAGTGCGCCAGCCCCCTCACCCGCTGCGACTAGCCAGCAAGCTGGCAAGTCTCGCCGCCCTCTCCCGCAAGGGGAGAGGGGAGAGCAATCACGCCGCCTTGCGCAGCTTTGCCAATTTTTTCAGCACCATCTCGCGCTTCAGCCGCGACAGATGATCGATGAACAAAATGCCCTCCAGATGGTCGTGCTCGTGCTGGATGCACGTTGCCATCAGGCCGGTCATGCGTTCCCGATGATGCTTGCCGTCCTCGTCCTGCCAGTCGACGGTAACCTCGGCGGGGCGCGTCACATCGGCATATTGTTCGGGGACCGACAGGCAGCCCTCCTGATAGACGCTATGCTCCTCGCTCTCGTCCGAAAAGACGGGATTGATGAAGACGCGCGGTTCGCGGATCACCTTCTTGCCCTCGGGGTCTTCGGGATCGGCTTCCTGCAGGTCGATCACCAGGATGCGCTTCGGCACCCCGACCTGGATCGCGGCGAGGCCGATGCCGGGGGCGTCGTACATCGTTTCGAACATATCGGCGACAAGCTGCTTCAGCTCGGCATCGAAGGTCTCGACGGGCTTGGAAATGACGCGCAGCCGGGGGTCCGGGGTCTCTATGATGGGTAGGATGGCCATGGGGTGCAGGTATGGTCGGCGGGGCGCGGGGTCAAGGGGGTGGGATGTCTAGCCGAATTGGACAGATTTAATCTGGCGTAGTCGCGTCGCATATCCTATCTCGCTAGTGAGGAGTTGTATCGTGTCTAAGCAAGGTCAGCATGTTGTGCCGAATGGCAATGGATGGGCGGTTCGAAAGGCCGGTTCATCACGCGTGACGAGCACGCATCCAACGCAGGCGGCCGCCGTCAGCGAGGCGCGACGCATTGCCATCAATCAGCGTACCGAACTTTACATCCACGGGCAGGATGGTCGTATTCGCGAACGCAATTCTTATGGCAACGACCCGCACCCTCCCAAGGGTTGAACTTGGCCGCTAGCTTCGAGACATCAGTCTTCATCAACTGCCCATTTGATGAGGATTATGCACCACTGTTACAAGCTATCGCATTCTGCGTCATTTATCTCGATCGGCATCCCCGGATTGCCCCCGAAAATGCAGATGGCGCCGCGACTCGGATCGACCGTATCCGCGAAATCATTGCTTCATCAAAGTACGGAATCCACGATCTTAGCCGATGCCGATCGAGCGCGGTCGAAGAGTTTGCTCGGATGAACATGCCGTTTGAGCTTGGCATGGATCATGGCGCACAGCGTTTTGGCACTGGTTCATTGACAACCAAATCAATCCTGATTTTGGAAGAACGCCGATACGACTACCAGAAAGCCCTGTCAGATATCGCGGGATGGGACATAGAGGCCCATAGCGGAAATTTCAGGGAAGCCATGCGAGCAGTGCGCGGCTGGCTAATCGATCACGCTGGTTCGCCCAACATCGGTCTATCTGCAATCGTCGGTAAATATGTAGCGTTTCAGGAATGGTATTTCGAACGTGAGCTGATGAATGGGGCGTCGGAGGACGATATTACTCGCTATCCCACAATCACACTGGTCAATGCGATGATGGAATGGCGGGAACGGGGTGAGCCAACCGAGCTGAATTAGCTCACCGGCCGCCGCGCTCTTAAGGCCTGCGCCAGCGTCCCTTCATCGAGATAGTCCAGCTCGCCCCCCACCGGCAAACCATGCGCGAGCTGGGTCAGCCGTACCGGATAGCCCTCCAGCCGCTCGGCCAGATAATGGGCGGTCGTCTGGCCCTCCAGCGTGGCGTTCATCGCGAGCACGACCTCGTCGATGCCGCCCGCGGCGACGCGCGCGACGAGGGCGTCGATGCTGAGATCCTGCGGCCGCACTCCCTCCAGCGCCGATAGCCGCCCGCCGAGGACATGATATTTGCCGGGGAACAGCCGCGACTTATCGAGCGCCCAGAGGTCGGACACCTCCTCGACGACGCACAGGCTGCGCGCATCGCGGCGCGGGTCGGCGCAGATCGCGCAGGGGTCGTGCGTGTCGATATTGCCGCAGATGGTGCAGGTGACGAGGCGTTCGGACACCGTCTGGAGCGCCGCGAGCAGCGGTGCGAACGCGCTTTCGCGCTTCTTCATCAGGTGCAGCACCGCGCGCCGCGCCGACCGCGGGCCGAGGCCAGGGAGCCGGGCGAGTTGCTGGACGAGGGCTTCGATTTCGGTGGAGGCCATGGCGGGGTGGTAGTAGGCGACGGGGACGCGCGCAATATCCCCAATCCCCTCTCCCCTTGAGGGAGAGGGTTGCGTAGCCTTGGCAGCTTGCTGCCTAGGCGAAGCTGGGTGAGGGGTTCGTCCCTATCGATAGCGCACATCCCCTCACCCGCTGCGACTAAGCCAGCAAGCTGGCAAGTCTCGCTGCCCTCTCCCTAAATGGGAGAGGGTTGAACTCTACGCCCACCTCCGCCAAAGCCCGCACCCATGCGCATCGCCTTCATGGGAACGCCGCCCTTTGCGGTGCCGACGCTCGCCGCGCTTCACGCGGCGGGGCATGACATCGCGTGCGTCTATACCCAGCCCCCCCGCCCCGCGCAGCGTGGCAAGAAATTGCAGAAAAGCCCGGTGCAGGTCTGGGCCGAGGAGCATGGCCTTTCCGTCCGAACGCCGCGCAGCCTGAAAACCGAGGAAGCGCAGGCGGAATTTGCGGCGCTCGACCTCGATGTCGCGGTGGTCGCCGCCTATGGCCTGATCCTGCCGCAGGCGGCGCTCGACGCGCCGCGCGAGGGGTGCCTCAACGTCCATGGATCGATCCTGCCGCGCTGGCGCGGCGCGGCGCCGGTGCAGCGCGCGATCCTGGCGGGCGATACCGAAACGGGCGTGACGATCATGCAGATGGATGCGGGGCTCGACACCGGCGCGATGCGGCTGATCGAAACGACGCCGGTCGCGCGCAAGAGCGCGGGCGTGCTGACGCACGAGCTGGCCGAAATGGGGGCGCTGATGATGCGGCGCGTGTTGAGCGAGCTTCACGCCTTTCCGCCGACGCCGCAGCCCGAAGAGGGCGTCACTTACGCGGCCAAGATCGACAAGAGCGAGGCGCGGCTCGATTTTCTGACCAGCGCGGTGCAGGTCGAGCGGCAGATTCGCGCGTTCAATCCGGCGCCCGGCGCCTTTTTCGAGCTGGAGGGTGAGCGGTACAAGGTGCTCGCGGCCGAGGTCGTGCATCCGGCCGATACCGTGGCGGGCGCGCCTCCCGGCGTGACGATCGACGATGCGCTGACGATCGCGTGCAATCCCGGCGCGATCCGCGTGACGCGCATCCAGCGTGCGGGGAAGCCCGCGATGGAAGCCGGGGAATTGCTGCGCGGGCGGGCGATTATGGCGGGGTCGCGGCTGGCATGACGATCGCTCTCCTACGTCGTCACCCCGGACTTGATCCGGGGTCCATAGCAGCGCCGAAGTCATGGACCCCGGATCAAGTCCGGGGTGACGAAAATGGGGTGCGCCCATGACCCGCTTCGCGCTCACCATCGAATATGACGGTCGCCCCTATATGGGCTGGCAGCGGCAGGCGCACGGGCCGAGCGTGCAGCAGGCGATCGAGGAAGCGATTCACCGTTTCACCGCCGAAGAGGTGCAGGTGCTCAGCGCCGGGCGTACCGACGCCGGCGTCCATGCGATCGCGATGCGCGCGCACGTCGACATCGCCAAGCCGCTGACGCCGTTCAAGCTGACCGAGGCATTGAACGCGCAGCTCCGCCCTGCGCCGATCGCTATCATCGGGTGCGCGGTGGTGGTGGACGACTGGCACGCGCGCTTTGCCTGCATCGGCCGGTCATACGAATATCGCATCGTCAACCGCCGCGCGCCGCTGACGTGGGACAAGGGGCTGGCGTGGCAGGTCGCCCGGCCGCTCGACGCCGATGCGATGCACGCGGCGGCGCAACAGCTGATTGGCCTCCATGATTTCACAACCTTTCGCTCGGCGCATTGCCAGTCGCAAAGCCCGGTCAAGACGCTCGACAAGCTGACGGTCAGCCGCCACGGCGAGGAGATCATCATCGAGGCCGCGGCGCGCAGCTTTCTGCACCATCAGGTGCGCTCGATGGTCGGATCGCTCGCGCTTGTCGGCCACGGCAAATGGTCGGCGCGCGATTTGAAGGCGGCGCTGGAGGCGGCGGACCGGCAGGCGCTGGGGCTGAACGCGCCGCCCGACGGGTTGTATTTTGTGGAGGCGGTGTATCCGTGATTCCCTCTCCCCTTGGGGAGAGGGATGCGAAAGCTTGGCAGCTTGCTGCCTAGCTGAAGCTGGGTGAGGGTGTGCGGCGTTGCCGGACCCTCACCCGCTGCGACTAGCGAGCAAGCTCGCAAGTCTCGCTGCCCTCTCCCCCAAGGGGAGAGGGGCAAAGAAAAAGGACGGCCCTTTCGGACCGCCCCTTTCCTTTATCGCTATCCCGTGCCCTTACACCTTTTCGGCGTAATACAGCGGCGCATGTTCGTTGAGGATCTGCAAGATCTTTGCCTGCGCGGTCTTTTCGTCGCTTTCCTCCATCGCGGCGAGTTCGCGCGCGAGACGGCTCGACGCCGCTTCGAATATCTGGCGTTCCGAATAGCTCTGCTCGGGCTGGTCGTCGGCGCGGAACAGGTCGCGGGTCACCTCGGCGATCGACACGAGGTCGCCCGAATTGATCTTCGCTTCATATTCCTGCGCGCGGCGCGACCACATGGTGCGCTTGACCTTCGGCTTGGTGGTCAGCACCTGGAGCGCTTCCTTCAGCGTCTTGTCCGACGACAATTTGCGCATCCCCACGCCTTCGGCCTTGTTGGTCGGGACGCGCAGGGTCATTTTTTCCTTTTCGAAGCGCAGGACATAAAGTTCGAGCTGCATTCCGGCGATTTCGGATTTCTGCAGTTCGATGACGCGCCCCACGCCATGTTTCGGATAAACAACATAGTCACCGACTTCGAAGACGAGCGTGCTTGCGGACATTCAAATTCCTTTCATTGGCCTTGTCCGGGACGGGAAAGCGCGTAAACAACGGTATATCCGGCCCTCGGCGGGAGGGGGACGAGGGCTGTCAGGGCGGCGCTAGCCAGTCAGAGTGACAAGGGATGGGCTCCATCGGAAACGCCAAACATGCCCCAGCCCGGCGGCGGGAAGAGGCACAATGTCGGCGCGTTGATATTAATTATAACAGAGTCGCAACAAAATTGCCACCCCTGCACGGAAATGCGCCGATCGGCGGCTTGACGAGCCGTCGTACCCGTTTCACCTTGAAACGAAAATCAAGATAGGGAGCGGATATGAAAGATCAAATCTGGTGGGTCACGGGCGCCTCGTCGGGCATCGGCGCCGCGCTGGCGCGCGCGCTTGCGGCACGCGGCGCAAAGCTGATCCTGTCGGGGCGCAATATCGCCGCACTGGAGGCGGTGGCGAAGGATTGCGGCCCCGGCACGATGATCCTGCCGTTCGAGGCGACCGACTATGCCGCGCTGCCCGCGATCGTCCGGCAGGCGTGGGACTGGCAGGGACGGATCGACGGGCTGGTGAACAACGCCGGAATTTCGCAGCGCAGCCTGGCGGTCGAGACCGACTTTTCGGTCTATCAGCAGATCATCGGCGTCGACCTGCTCGCCCCGATCGCGCTGACGCAGCAATTGCTGCCGCGCATGATCGACGCGGGCGGCGGGCAGATCATCGCCATTTCGAGCGTTGCGGGGATCGCTGGCGTGCCGCTGCGCAGCGCCTATTCGGCGGCGAAGCACGGGTTGATCGGCTATCACGACGCCGTGCGCGCCGAGAATGAGCATCTGGGGCTGAAGGTGCTCGTCGTCGCGCCGGGATCGGTGCGCACCAACGTCAGCCGCAACGCGCTGAACGCCGACGGCAGCGTGCGCGGGACGAGCGACGCCGCGATCGACAACGGCCTGTCGCCGGACGATGCGGCGGCGCAGATGCTCGCGGCGGTCGACGCAGGCAAGCGCGAGATCGTCGTCGCCGAGGGCGCCGAGGCGGCGATTGCCGACCTGCGCCGCAGCGACCCCGACGCGCTGTTCGACCGGATGAGCGCGATGGTTCAGGCGGGCTATGCGCAGCAGATGAAGGCGGGCCGCACGTCCTGAGCGCGCGGTTCCACGAAAAAGGGCGGCCCGTTGCCGGACCGCCCTTCTCTTCTCCACCCGTCGGTGGAAAAAGCTTTTAGCGCTTCGAGAACTGGAAGCTGCGGCGGGCCTTGGCCTTGCCGTACTTCTTACGTTCGACCGCGCGACTGTCTCGCGTCAGGAAGCCGGCCGCCTTGACCGGGCTGCGCAGCGCCGGTTCGAAACGGGTCAGCGCCTGCGCGATGCCGTGCAGCACGGCGCCCGCCTGGCCCGACAGGCCGCCGCCCTTGACGGTTGCGATCACATCATACTGGCCAACGCGATCGGTCAGGCCGAACGGCTGGTTGATGACGAGGCGCAGCGTCGGGCGCGCGAAATAGACTTCCTGGTCGCGGCCGTTGACGGTGATCTTGCCCGTGCCGGGCTTGACCCACACGCGGGCGACGGCGTCCTTGCGGCGGCCGGTCGCATAGGCGCGGCCCTGCTTATCGACGATCTTTTCGCGCAGAGGCGCGGTCGGGGTTGCCGGAGCGACGGTGCCTTCGACGGCGCCGCCAAGATCCTTGAGATCGGTCATGGTCTGTTCGTCAGCCATTATGCACCCACCTTGTTCTTGCGGTTCATCGACGCGACGTCGATCACTTCGGGGTTCTGCCCTTCGTGCGGATGTTCGCTGCCAGCGAAAATGCGCAGGTTGCGCATCTGCTGACGGCCGAGCGGGCCGCGCGGGATCATGCGTTCGACGGCCTTTTCGAGCACGCGCTCGGGGAAACGGCCTTCGAGGATCTTCGCAGGGCTGGTTTCCTTGATGCCGCCGGCATAGCCGGTGTGCTTGTAATAGCGCTTGTCCTGCAGCTTGTTGCCGGTGAACGCCACCTTCTCCGCATTGATGACGATGACATTGTCACCGCAATCGACGTGCGGGGTGAACGACGGCTTGTGCTTGCCGCGCAGGATGTTGGCGATGATCGACGCGACGCGGCCCACAACGAGACCCTCGGCGTCGATCAGCACCCATTTCTTTTCGACCGTGGCGGCGTTCGCCGAAACGGTCGTCTTGGTCAGCGCCTTCATGGCACGCTCCTTGACAGATATGGACTGGAGCGCCCGGCGTGATACCGGCCTGCTCCGAAACAAACCGCGCCGCCTGTCCCGAACGGACACCGCGGCGCTTCGACGCGGGCCAATGACGCCGGATGCGCGTAAAGTCAAGTATCGTGCGGCTTTGCTGACGGGTATTATGATACCCTATACGATCACAGCCCCGGTTCGAGCGCGCGAATGCGCTCCTCGACGAGCGTCCGCCCGCCACCATCCGCATCGATAAGCCAGCTCTGCTGCCGTTCGCGCACGACAAGGCCGGTTGCGGTGTCGATCGTCCATAGATCGTCGATGACGAGCGCACGCTCCACGCCGCCGACCGTCATCGATGTGCGCGCCGACTTTGCGACCGTCCGTATTGCGCCGTCCTGCCGGATCGACACGTCCGCGCCAGTGGCGGCCGGGATTTCGCCATTGGCAGGCGCAAGCAGCGTGCGAATATCGGCGCTGGCGAGCTGGTCGCGGTCGGCCGCCGGCAGCGCGGCGATCATCGCGGCAAGTTGCTGCGCCTGGGCGCGCTCACCCTCGGCGCCTGCCGCCTCGACCCGCGCCAGCACGCGCTCCCACAGGCGATCGGGGTCGATCATGTCGATCCGGTTGCCGTCAGCCGCGACCATATAGGCTACGTCTGCGCCGACCAGCGGATCGAGCATCATCGTTAGCGCGCGGGTGACGGCGGGCGGCGCGTCCGATTCGATGCGCCGGAGCACCGCATCAAGCCGGTAACCCCGCCCCGCGCGCTCCCATTTGAGGTCATAGGTGATCGCAAAATCGATCAGCGACCCCTCGCGGCCGATCCGGCGCGTCGTCACGCGGTAATGCATCGGCTGGCCCACCGGCGGTGCGAAGGCAATTTCGGCTATGCGGGCCGCAGGAGCCCCGCCAGCCGCGGCGGCAGGTGACGCCGGAGCCGCGAGCAGCAGCAGCGCGCCAAGACCCGCGCCCGGGATCATGCTGCGCGGCGGCCCAACCGGTGCAGTGCCGCCGCGGCGATCGCGACAAGGATCGCCCCAACGACCTGGTGCATCACCGCGATCCACATCGATACGCCGGAGACGACGGTCCAGATACCGAGAAGCATCTGCACCGCGACAACGCCGACGAGCGCGCGCGCTTCACCGCGCGCGCCGCGCCGCGCCAATGTGCGGGCAAGCAGCAGCAGCGCGCCGGCAGCAACCCACGACCACCAACGGTGGAGGAAATGGATGAGGAACGGATCGTTGGTCAGCGCGAGCCACGCGCCGCCGCTCCAGTCGATCCCGGCGGGCACGAAATGATCGTTCATCAGGGGCCAGCTGTTCGAAACATAGCCCGCGTTGAGCCCCGCGACCCACGCGCCGAGCAGCAATTGCACGAAGAGGATCGCGATGACGCCCATCGCCGTGCCGGTGAGCCGCGCGGGCCTTGCCGCCGGATCGCGCGCAAGCGCCCCCAGGTCGCGCGCGGTCCATACCAGCCCGGCGAGCAGGAACAGCGCGGTCAGCAGATGCGCCGCAAGCCGGTAATGGCTGACGTCGGTCCGATATTCGAGCCCCGATGCGACCATCCACCAGCCGAGCGCGCCCTGCAATCCGACGAGCGCGGTCAGCGCGAACAGCCGCGGGCCATATCCGGCCGGGATGACGCGGCGCCACGCGAACCATATCAGCGGCACGACCAGCGCCATACCGACGAGGCGGCCTAAAATCCGGTGCAGCCATTCCCAAAAAAAGATCGCCTTGAACCCCGCCAGCGTCATGCCGAGGTTGATCTCACTATATTCGGGGATCTGCTTGTATTTCTCGAACTCCTTGGCCCAGTCGGCCTCGTTGAGCGGCGGCAAGACACCCGACACGGGGCGCCATTCGGTAATCGAAAGCCCCGATTCGGTCAGGCGGGTGATACCCCCAACCCCAACGACGACGATCACCAACAGCGCGACGAGCCACAACCAGCGAGCCAGCGCGCCGGGGCGCGGCGTGGCGGCGGCAGACGACGGGGAAAGCGCAGAAGAGTCGGTCATGGCCGCCCTATCGTCGGTTGCCGTTCGATAGGCAAGAGGTCGCCGCGGCCGGGCGACACGGGAAATTCATGGTCGCGACAGATGCGGCTTGATAAGCGATTGGCATGGCAGCCCGCATCCGACCGATCCTTGCCGCGCTCACCTTGCTCGCGGCGCCGCTGGCATCGGCCGCGCCGAACGCCGCGCCCTCGCCCTATGCCGCGCTTGCCGCGACCGAGGCGCGCGTCGCCGCCATCGGCTTTCGCCTGACGACCGCCAATGGCGCCTGGTGTCCTGTCCAGCAGCCGCAGTTCGGGTGGATATGGGGCGACCCGCGCCTGTACGATGGTGACCGGCGTGCCGAGGCGCTCGCGGTTTATGGTGCGAGCGATGCAGGCCATGCCTTCATCGCCGCGATGGCACCCGCGTCGCCCGCGGCCGATGCCGGGATGCGCGTGGGCGAACCCGTTGCGGCCATTGACGGCGCCTCCGTCCCCGATGGCAAGGGCGAGCACCCCTTCGCCCGCATTACCGCCATCGAGACGCTGCTCGCCAGTCGGCCCGGCGACACACCGATCGATCTGCAAATCGGCGCGGGCCGGATCGTCCGCGTAACGCCCCTCCCCGGCTGCGCCAGCGATTTTCGTGTGGAGGCCCAGGACAAGCCCGGCGCGGTGGCCGACGGTCGGCTCGTGCTCGTCAATCAGGGCCTCGCCGAATTCGCCCCCGACGATGCTGAGCTCGCCGCGGCGATTGCGCATGAACTCGCCCACAATATCCTCCGCCACCGCGAGCGGCTCGACGCGGCGGGGGTCGATCGCGGGTTGGGCAAGCAATTCGGGCGCAGCGCGCGGCTGTTCCGTCAGACCGAGGTCGAGGCCGACCGGCTGTCGGTGTGGCTGCTCGCGGGCGCCGGTTACGACCCCGGCGCCGCGGCGCGCTTCTGGAGCAGGTTCGGCCAGCGCAAGGGCCGCCCGCTGTTCCAGGCAGGCACGCACCCGGGTTGGCGCGAGCGCGTGGAGACGCTGGAGGCTGAGGCCGCGACGATCGCCTCCGCGGTCGCGGCGGGCCAGCCGCTGCGTCCGCCGCTGGTCGATGCACCGCCGCCCTTGGAATAAACGCGCGCTCGTCCTATTTCGGCGTCATCCCATTCTCCCCCACAAGGACCGACACCATGACCCACGACACCGCCATTTTTGCCGGAGGCTGCTTCTGGTGCACCGAAGCCGTGTTCCAGTCGCTCGCGGGCGTCGAGCGCGTCGAGAGCGGCTATATCGGCGGCACCGTCACCAATCCGACCTACAAGCAGGTGTGCGGCGGCGATACGGGCCATGCCGAGGCGATCCGCATTACGTTCGATCCCGCGGTCATCGGCTATGACGACCTGCTCGACGTCTTTTTTGCGACGCACGATCCGACGCAGCTCAACCGCCAGGGCAACGACATCGGCACCCAATATCGCAGCGCGATCTTCCCACTGAACGACGCGCAGGCCGACGCCGCGCGCGCGGGCATCGAACGCGCCGCGCCCGACTGGCCCGCGCCGATCGTCACGACGATCGAGGCGGCGTCCGAATGGTATCCCGCAGAGGATTATCATCAGGCCTATTGGGAGGGCGAAGGGCAGCGAAACTCCTATTGCATGGCGGTTATTCCCCCCAAGCTTGCCAAGCTGCGCAAGGGGTTTGCGGAGCGCCTTCGCAGCTAAGGGGTCGCCCGCGTCGGCTGTTGCCTTATGGCCGCATGACTTCAATTTTCATCGTCTCCGACCAGCGGGCGCGGCGCCACGTCCGCCGGCCCCTTTTCCTCCGCCGCGTTCCCCGCTAAGCCCGGCGCCATGAAACCGATCCGCAAAGCCGTTTTTCCCGTCGCCGGTCTCGGCACCCGCTTCCTGCCCGCGACCAAGGCGATCCCGAAGGAGATGCTGCCCGTCGTCGACCGGCCGCTGATCCAATATGCGGTCGATGAAGCGCGCGAGGCAGGGATCGAGCAGATGATCTTTGTCACCGGCCGCGGCAAGAGCGCGATCGAGGACCATTTCGACATTGCCTTCGAGCTCGAAAAGACGATGTCCGAACGCGGCAAGGATCTGTCGGTGCTGGCGCCGACGCGGCTCGGCCCCGGCAATTGCGCCTATGTTCGCCAGCAGGAGCCGATGGGGCTGGGCCACGCGATCTGGTGCGCGCGCGATATCGTCGGCGACGAGCCCTTCGCCATTTTCCTGCCCGACGAGTTCATGCACGGATCGCCCGGCTGCATGAAGCAGATGGTCGATGCCTATGCCCGCGTCGGCGGCAACCTGATCTCCGTCCTTGAAGTGCCGCACGAACAGGTGTCGAGCTATGGCGTGATTGCGCCCGGCGCGCGCGAAGGCGCGCTGACCGAGGTGAAGGGGCTGGTCGAAAAGCCGCCGGTTGCCGAAGCGCCGTCGAACCTCATTATTTCGGGCCGCTACATCCTCCAGCCCGAGGTCATGCGCGTGCTGGAAAATCAGGGAAAAGGCGCGGGCGGCGAAATCCAACTGACCGACGCGATGGCGACGATGATCGGTACGCAGCCGTTTCATGCCGTGACCTTCGACGGCGCGCGCTATGACTGCGGATCGAAGGCGGGCTATATCCAGGCCAATCTGGCCGTCGCGCTTGAACGCCCCGACATGGCCGAAGAGGTCCGCGCCTTCGCCATCGACCTGCTGAAATAGGGCCGGCGGAGGCAGGACGCCTCCGCCGGCCGAGTCTTCATTCGCCCGCGATATTGGGTTTCGGAAACGTGTCGGCGCCCAGCGTCTTGTACAGCACGCCGCCGATAATCCCGCCGACGATCGGCGCGACCCAGAACAGCCAGAGCTGCTGGATCGCAAGCCCGCCGACGACGAGCGCCGGGCCGGTGCTGCGCGCCGGATTGACCGACGTGTTGGTCACCGGGATCGAGATGAGGTGGATGAGCGTCAGCGCGAGGCCGATCGCGATCGGCGCAAAACCCGCGGGCGCGCGGCCGTCGGTCGACCCCATGATGATCCACAGGAAAAAGGCCGTCAGCACGATTTCGATCAGCAACGCCGACCAGATGTCGAAACCACCCGGCGATCCTTCGCCAAAGCCATTGGCTGCCAAGCCGTTGGTTGCAAGGTCATAGGTCGGACTGCCGCTGGCGATGTAGAAGAGCAGGAAGGCCGCGACGATCGCGCCGAGCAGCTGCGCAATAACATAGAGCGGAATGTCGCGCGCCTCGAACCGGCCGCCTGCCCACAGGCCGACGGTGACCGCGGGGTTGAGGTGGCACCCGGAAATATGGCCGATCGCATAGGCCATGGTGACCACCGTCAAACCAAAAGCGAGCGACACGCCGAGCAGGCCGATCCCGACGTCGGGGAACCCCGCCGCCAGCAACGCGCTGCCGCAACCGCCAAACACGAGCCAGAATGTGCCGATGAATTCGGCCAAACCCTTTTGGATATTCGTCATGATGACCCTCCTCCCCGCCGGCGGCCTCAGACGCCTCCGGCGCGGTGTCATCCTATCAGCACAGCACAGCCGGGCAAGCCCGCGCGAAATGCCGCAAAATCAGGCGGCGGCGACCGATTCGACGAAGTGGCGCGCACGCTGGTCTAGCGACAGCGCCGCTCCCGAAAGCCCCGCCGACAATTGACCGAGCGCCTGCGCGCCTCGCGAGGCTCCGTACGGTGGGTCTGAGCGCGTACGACGCGGCTGCGGTAAGCATGAGTTTAACCATTTATTTCAGTGATGTGGCATCCCGGCCCCAGACCACGCCGCCCCGTCGCAATATGCTGTTCAGCTCGCGCCGGTTATGCGATGACCGCTTGCTGCGAGGAGAGAGACGATGCGCGCTTTGATTTTACCCCTGATCGCCGCACCCCTGCTCGCAGGCTGCGTGAGCGCCGTGAAAACGGTCGTCACCGCGCCGGTGAAGGCGGTCGGCCAGGTCGCCGACTGGTCGACGACGAGCCAGGACGAAGCCGATCGCAACCGCGGCC
Source organism: Sphingopyxis sp. TUF1 (assembly GCF_036687315.1). Lineage (NCBI taxonomy): Bacteria > Pseudomonadati > Pseudomonadota > Alphaproteobacteria > Sphingomonadales > Sphingopyxidaceae > Sphingopyxis > Sphingopyxis kveilinensis. Next base: position 2,481,673 of record NZ_CP144683.1, on the reverse strand, counting down.
GCGAACTGCGCAAGCGCGAGGAACAGATGGGCAAGCTGTCGCGCCAACGCGACAAGGCGGCCGAAAAATGCCGGGACGGCGACGAGGACCAATGTCGCCGCGCCGAAGTGCTCGACCATGAAATCGAGGCTTTGATGGCGGCGCCCTATTGATTTGAAGGTGGCTGAAGCTCTCAGCCATTCCTCAAATTCCGTTCGTGTCGAGCGTAGTCGAGACACCCCGAAGGTTGGCGCTCCCCAAGCGCGTCTCGACTTCGCTCGACACGAACGGGAATGGAGGGTTCACCCCACGTCGCCGCTACCGAACCCGCCGTCCGGTCCAGACGACGCGCCCGACGAGCCGGATCGCCGACAAAGGTAGATCATCCCAGCTGCGATAATGCGGATTGTCGCTGATCACCGATACGCGCCCCGGCCCAGGCGCGCGCGCAATCCGCTTGACCATCAGCACATCGTCCATGCGCAGCACGTAAATGCCGTCGCGCAGCCGCGCCGCCGCATCGCCGCCATCGACCAATATGTCGTCGCCGTCGTCGAGCGTCGGCGCCATCGAATCGCCCTCGACGCGAATGATGCTGAGCGCGCGCGGATCGGCGCCAAGGTCGCGCAACCATTTGGGATCGAACGCGACCTCGCCCTCGACCGGCTCGCCATCGACGCTGGCGCCCGCGCCGGCCGACGCCCCGATCGCGAGCTTGGGCACCAGAATCATTCCCGGCCCGCGGCTTCGCGCCGGGGTGGCAACGCGTGGCACGGGGCCGCCGAGCATCGCTTCGGAAACCCCCAGATAGGCGGCGATGCGCGCGCGATCCTGCTCGGCCAGGCGCCGCGGCGAGCCGCGCTTGATATATTGCTGGATATAGGCGGGATTGCGCCCGATTACCTGCGATAGCCGCGCATAATCGATACCCTTTTCGGACAATAGCCGGTCGAGCGCGGCGCGCGGGTCTGGAACGGGGTCGATCATGGGCGCTTCGGTCTGGTCCTTCCTCTTTTCTTTCTAGCAAGCGGATTTTTCCTAGACAAGTAGGAAATCGAGCATCAGATAGGAAATATCCTATCGGGCGACTCACCCGGTTTCTTTAGGGCTATCAGGAGGACAATATGGAGCGCAGCCTGTTGCAACGGATCGAAGCTTTCCTGAAGGAATCGGCGATGCCACCGACGGTCTTCGGCCGTGCCGCGGTGCGCGACCCGCGGCTCGTCAGTGACCTGCGCGGCGGGCGCGAACCGGGCACGCGATTGAAAGCGCGTGTAGAACATTTCATGAACAAATGGCGCGCCGAGCGGGCCGGCACACGAGCCGGTGCATGATGCGCTGGTCCCCTGCCCGCCCCCCGCGCCCCGGATGCCCGCACCGCCGGTTGCGCTTCCTGCTGACCGGCGAATTGCCGCCCGGCCTTGCCGCCGGCGCCTCGACCTTCCGCCCGTGGGCCAGCGCGAACTTTGTCGGCGCGCGCCATATCTTTCCCTGCGCCATGGCGGTGGGCGAAGCCGAGCCGGTACGCCGCGCGCTACAGGCGCGGCTAGGCGCGATCGAATGGCGGCTGCCCGGCCATATCGTCGCCGATGTCGTGGTGGAATGCGGGAGCGATCCGCACACGCTGCGGATCGAGATATTGACCGTCGAGGATTAAGGTCGGCAACACCTCAATTCCGTTCGTGTCGAGCGAAGTCGAGACACCCATCGGCGCGGCGCAAGATCGATGGGTGTCTCGACTTCGCTCGACACCAACGGGACGATTGGTCAGATCAATGCACGCCGCGCTAGCCGACCGATTGCCGCGTCATCCGCTGCAAGGTACCAAGCGCCGCTTCGAGCGCGAAGTCGACCTCAGGCTCGTGATGGGGCGCATCGGCGTCCGGGCGCCCGGCAGCCTGTCGGCGTAGCGCGAGGCCGGCTTCGAACCGCGCGACCATTGCGGCGAGCGATTTGTCGGCGGGGTCGGACGCGCGCGGCGGAACGGTCATTTCGGCCGGCTGGAGCCAGGGCGCATCGGCGCCAAGATCCTCGTCGGTCGCAAGATCGGCCAGGATCAGTTCGCCCTCTGGCGCGCTGTCGGCGACGTCTCCTGTCGCGGCATCGTCGACGGGCTTGAAAAGGGGTGCGTCGAATGCGTCGAGGCCGCCCGCGGGCAGGTCGCGCGCCGCGCGGATCGGCGGGCGCAGCGAATCATCGGGGTGCAGGTCGATGCGGCGGCGCGTGAACACCGGCTCGTCATCGTCGCTGACCTCGGCCTCGCGGCGGAACGGATTGCGCAGCGATGACAGGCCGACCGCGTCGGGCCTCGCCATCAGCAGGGCAATGAAGCCCGCGATCAATGCCGCAACCGCAGCCATGCCAAAGGCGAGCGCGAGGCGCCCGCCATTGCCGATCGGCGGCACGAACAGGTCCGACAAGCGGTCGAGATAAAGGTTCCAGCTGATCGCGCTGACCCAGGAAAACGGCATCAGCGCGGCGAAAAGGAAGGTCAGCGCCGCGGCGCCGATCACCGCCGGGATCGCAGGCTGAAGCGCGCGCAGCAGCGCGCTCGCCATGCTTTTCACCCCGTTCTCGCTCGCATCGTCCATATCGTCCCAAATCCTTGGCGTCAGCTGCCGCGCAGCAGCCGCTGGTAAACCGGCTCGTAACGTAAAATGTTTGATGACCAGTTACGATGGCTTTCGACAAAAATACGCGCCGTCCGCCGCCGTTCGGGCCATATGTTCCTGTTTTCGAGCAGCTTGGCAAGCGCCGCCGCAATCGCCGCTGGATCGTCGGGCGCGAACAGGGTGCCCGTCGCGCCGTCCTCGATCAGTTCGCGGTGGCCGCCGACGTCGGACGCCGCCACCAGCTTGCCCTGCGCCATCGCCTCGAGCGGTTTCAGCGGGGTGACAAGGTCGGTCAGCCGCATCTTCTTGCGCGGATAGGCGAGGATGTCGATCAGCGAGTAATAGCGTTCGACCTCGCCGTGCGGTACGCGGCCAACGAAATGGATCTGCGCCGACGCCAGCGACGCCGCCGCCTGCGCCTTGAGCGCCGCCTCCATCGGCCCGCCGCCGACCAGAAGCAGCCGCGCCTTCGGCTGCGCTGCGACGAGCGCAGGCATCGCGGCGATCAGATCGTCGATTCCCTCATAGTCGTAAAAGCTGCCGATATAGCCGATCACCGCGTCGCCCGCCGCGAACCCCAACGCGGACGCGAGCGCATCGTCGCGCGGTGGCGGGTCGCCGAACAGCTCGAGGTCGACGCCGTTGGGCGACACGGTGATCTTGGCCGGATCGATCCCCCGCGCGATCAGGTCGCCGCGCAACCCTTCGCAAATCACTGCAACCGCGTCGGCCGATCTGACCGCGTGCGTTTCGACCGCTTTTGTCAGCCGGTACCGCAGGCTTCCTTCGCGTCCCGTGCCGTTGCCGACCGCTGCATCCTCCCAGAAAGCGCGGATTTCATATATCACCGGAATGCCGAGCCGCTTACCGACGCGCAGCGCTGCGAGCCCGTCCAGCACCGGCGAATGCGCGTGGAGAACATCGGGTTTCCAGTCGCGGGCCAGTGCTTCGACGCGCTTGGCTAGCGCGCCGATTTCGCGCCATTCGCGCAGCGGCGATGGCGCGGACGCGATCGGCGGCGTGCGATAGAAGGTCAGCCCGTCGACAGTTTCGCCATCCGGCCCGGCTTCGGGATGTCGCAGGCCAGTCACTCCGGCAACCTCCCACCCCTTGGCGACCTGTGCCTTCATCAAGGCGCGGGTGCGAAAGGTATAGCCGCTGTGCGTCGGCAGGCTATGGTCCAGAACATGCAATATGCGGGTCATCGTGCGGGGCTTTGACAGACAAGGCTTAACGCGGCGTCAACCCCGATAGCCTAGGCGCCGTCCCATATGGTCGACAATTTCTCCATTGGCCTGACGCATTTGCTCATGGCGATCGCGCTGTGGCGCCTGCTTTACCGCGACGATCTCGACCGCGAGGTGAGCCCGCGGATGCTGTGGCAGCAGCGCCGCGATGCCGAACGCGCCGCCGAGGATACGCCGGCCGATGCGTGACCTGGTCCTCGTCGCCTTTTTGTTCGCCTTCATCGGGGTCGGTTTTCGCAAGCCGTTCCTCTTCATCCTCTGTTTCTGCTACATCGACATCGTCGCGCCGCAGCGACTGAGCTATTTCCTCATCAATTCGATCCCCGTTTCGCTGATCGTCTTCGGCCTTGCGATTGCCGGCTGGCTCGTCGCCGACGACAAGCGCGATACACGATGGTCGGGGCGGCAGACCGTGCTCGTGCTGATCCTCCTCTATTGCTGGATGACGACGATCCAGGCCGATTTCCCGGTCGAGGCGGCGGACAAATGGAGCTGGGTATGGAAGGCGCTGCTCTGGGCGATTTTCCTCCCACTCACCTTGCGCACCAAGCTGCGGATCGAGGCGCTCGCGCTAATCATGCTGCTCTCGGCAGCGTCGATTGCGATCGCGGGCGGGATCAAGACCGCGGCGGGCGGCGGCGGTTACGGGACGCTCCAGCTGCTGCTCAACGAAAATTACGGGCTGTACGAAGGGTCGATCATGTCGACCGTCGGTATCGCGATCATCCCGCTGATCCTCTGGTACCGGCGCCACGGGACGATCTTTCCGCCCGACTGGCGCGTCTCGCTCTTCGCCTTCGCGCTCTGTTTCGCGTGCATGTTGCTGCCCGTGGGGACGCAGGCGCGAACCGGGCTGGTCTGCCTCGCGGTGCTGGCAGTGTTGTCGCTGCGCGCGGTCAAGCACCGCTTTCTCTATCTCGCGGGCGCCGGGCTGCTCGCGGTCGCCGCGATCCCGTTTCTGCCGCAAAGCTTTACTGAACGCATGGAAACGATCCGCGATCACCGCGCCGACCAGTCGGCCTCGACGCGCGTCGCCGTGTGGCAATGGACATGGGAATATACCAAGGAAAACCCCTTCGGCGGCGGCTTCGAAGCCTATATCCAGAACAGTGTCCGCGTCGAAAAGGCGGCGAGCGGCTACGATCCCGATGCGCCGCAAAATGCGCAGGCGACCGTGTATGAAGAACATTCGCGCGCCTATCACTCCAGCTATTTCGAGATGCTGGGCGAACAGGGCTATCCGGGCGTCGGGCTCTGGCTGCTCCTCCATGCGATCGGCGTCGTCCGCATGGAGCAGCTGCGCCGCCGTTACCTCAAGACCCGCCGCGCCGAGGAACAATGGATCGCCCCGCTCGCAACCGCGCTCCAGCACGGGCATATCGTCTATATGGTCGGGTCGCTGTTCGTCGGCATCGCGTTCCAGCCGTTCATCTACATGATGCTCGCGCTCGAAATCGGGCTATCGACCTATTGCCGCCGCCGCGAGCAGGAGGCGGGATGGCGGCCGCTGATGGCGCGCCCGGCGCAGGTTCCGCCGCGGCACAGGCTGCCGGGGGCGATCTGACGCGGAACCATTGCGGCGACCGCGCGCTAAGGATGCATGTCCTCGCCCCGCCTGATTCATGTCGACGACGGCCTGCCCGGCATCACCCGCGAGCGTGTTGGAGAGGGTTGGCGATACCGCGATCCGCAAGGCAAGATCATACGCGATCGCAATGAAATCGCGCGGCTCAACGCGATCGCCCTCCCTCCGGCCTATGAGGATGCCTGGTACTGCCCCGCCGCCAACGGGCATATTCTGGCAACCGGTTATGACGCGCGCGGGCGCAAGCAATATCGCTATCATCCCGAATTCCGCATGGCGCGCGAGGCGGACAAATATGATCGCTGCGCCGCCTTTGGCCACTCGCTGCCGCTGCTCCGCGCGCGGCTCGAAAGCGACCTTGCGCGGCGCAGCCTGTGTCAGGAGCGCGTCGTCGGCGCGGTGGTTCGCCTGCTTGACCTCGCGGCGCTACGCGTCGGCAACGAGCAATATGTTGCCGCGAACAAAAGCTTTGGCGCGACCACCTTGCGCCGGCGCCACGCGAAGCTGACCGGCCAGACGCTGCGCCTCAGCTATCGCGCCAAAGGCGGGGCGCAGCGCGAGGTTGCGATCAGCGACCGCAATATCACTACGCTTATCCGGCGCCTTCAGGACCTGCCGGGGCAACATCTGTTCCAGTATCGGGATGAAGGCGGCGTTTGCGCGGTCGGATCGGACGACGTCAACGCCTATATCCGCGAAGCGATGGGCGACGAATTCAGCGCCAAGCATTTCCGCACCTGGACCGCCAGCGTAGAGGCTTTTGCCTTCTTATACGACGCGCCCGAGCCGCCGACGCTGAAAGCCATGGTCGAACATGTCGCCGAGCGGCTGGGCAACACGCCCGCGATCGCGCGCAAATCCTATGTCCATCCCGCGATGATCGACGCGGCGCAAGCCCGCGGCGACTTTGCCGCGACGGTGGGGCCCCTTCCGCGCACCGTCAAATATCTTTCGCGGTACGAGCGCGGATTTTTGACCTATCTGGAGCGGGCGCCCGATGCCGCGGCGCTGCTCCGTTCCGCCTGATTCAGACCAACGAGGACGATTTGACCTTCGCCATCCTTGCCGCCGCGACGACGGCTACTGCCGCTACCAAGACTGAAACCACCCGCCCCGCCGCCGCGGCGGCCAATCCGATCGCCGACCTACGTGCCTGGTGGGACAGCAGCGTCGCGTGGGTGAACAGTCATTGGCTGCAGATCGGCATCGCGGTTGCGGCGGGCCTTGCCATCTATTTCTTCCTGTCGATGCTTCGCGGCTTTGCGTTGAAACGCGCGCAGGCGACGCCGGGCGATTTTACCCTGACCCACATCGTCGGGCGCGTGATCCACAAGACCAAGTCGTTCGTGCTGGCGATCGTCGCGGTGCGGCTGGTCGCGGGCTATGCGCAGCCGCCCGTCGCCATCATGCAGATCATCCAGCTCGTCTTCACGGTCGCCGTCGTGCTGCAGGTCGCGATCTGGGCGCGCGAGGTGATCCTGGGGCTGATCCAGCGGCGCGCGTCGGACGGACATAACGAGACGCTGTCGAATGCGATGGGGATCATACGCCTGCTGATCAGCGTCGCGCTGTTCGCGATCGCGGCGATTGTCATCCTCGACAATATGGGGGTCAATGTCACCGGGCTGGTCGCGGGTCTCGGCATCGGCGGCATCGCCATCGGCCTTGCTGCGCAGGGCATTTTTTCGGACCTGTTTGCGTCGCTGTCGATCATCTTCGACCGCCCGTTCCGCGTCGGCGAAACGATCAAATATGACACCAGCACCGCGACGGTCGAACGCATCGGGCTGAAGAGTACGCGGCTGCGCTCGATCAACGGCGAGTTGCTTGTTGTGTCCAATACCAATTTGCTGGCGAAGGAGATCACGAACTTCGCGCATCTTCAGCGCCGGCGGGTGATTTTTGCGATCGGCGTCATCTATCAGACCAGTCCGGCGATGCTGCGCGATCTGCCCGCGCTGCTGGAGGAGCAGGTGCGCGCGGCGGGACACGAATTTATCCGGTCGAGCTTCGTCACTTTCGGTCCTTCGAGCCTCGATTTCGAACTGTTGTTCGACGTGTACAGCGAAGATTTCGACGTTGTCACCGCCGCGCGAACCGAGGTGGGCATTCGCGTGTTCGAGGCGATGGCCGAAGCGGGATATGAATTTGCCTATCCGACCCAGACGACCTTTACCGCGGCGCCCGACGGCACGATGATTCTGCCCTATGCCGATCCCGCAGCAACCGAGGCGGCAAAGCCTGCAAAGAGCTGACGCTACGGCGTCGTAGCCAAAGCCCTTGGCCCTTGTGCAACGCGGCAAGAGAGGCCTAGAACGCGCCCCGAACCAGCATAGAGGGGATGATTATGACCGCCATCACGCCGCAGGAATTGCAGACCAAGGTCGGTGAACATCTGGGCACATCGGAATGGGTACTGGTCGATCAGGACATGATCAACAAGTTCGCCGACGCGACGGGCGACCATCAGTTCATCCATATCGACGAGGAAAAGGCGAAGCTTACGCCGTTTGGCGGCACGATCGCGCACGGCTTCCTGACGCTGTCGCTGATCCCGATGCTCGGCGCGCGCACCGACGGGCCGAAGATCGAGGGCGTCAAAATGGGCGTCAACTACGGCGGCAACAAGGTCCGCTTCCTTGCCCCCGTCCGCTCGGGCAAGCGCGTGCGCAGCCATATCAAACTGCTCGAGCTTGAAGAAAAGCGCCCCGGCCAGTGGCAGCAGACCAACGAAGTGACGATCGAGATCGAGGGCGAGGAAAAGCCCGCGCTGATCGCCGAATGGATCAGCCAGTTTTTCGTTTGAGCTTAGCCCTCCCCGGCAAAGATTCAGCCAAAATCATCGAAGAGGAATTCTACCATGCGTGACGCCGTTATCGTTTCCACCGCCCGCACCCCGCTGACCAAGGCGGGTCGCGGGTCGTTCAACAACACCCTCGCCCCGACGCTGGGCTCCTTCTCGGTCAAGGCCGCGGTCGAGCGCGCGGGCCTGGAGGGCGGCGAGATCGACGATGTCCTGTTCGGCGCGGCGATGCAGCAGGGATCGCAGACGATGAACGTCGCGCGGCTGATCGCGCTGCGTTCCGGCCTGCCCGTCACCGTCCCCGGCATGTCGATCGACCGCCAATGCTCGTCGGGCCTGATGACGATCGCGACTGCGGCGAAACAGATCATCGTCGACCGCCAGGACATTTGCGTCGCGGGCGGCATCGAAAGCATCTCGAAGGTCAGCGGCAGCGGCAAGGTGTTTATCGAAACCGACGACGAGCTGATCGCGATGCACAAGGACACCTATATGCCGATGATCGGCACTGCCGAGGTCGTCGCCAAGCGCTACAACATCAGCCGCGAAGCGCAGGACGAATATTCGCTCCAGTCGCAGCAGCGCACCGCCGCGGCGCAGGCCGCGGGCAAATATGACGACGAGATCGTCGCGTGCAAGGCGACGATGGCGGTGATGGACAAGGAAACCAAGGAAGTCAGCTTCAAGGACGTCGTTGCCGACAAGGACGAGTGCAACCGGCCCGACACCACGCTCGAAGGGCTCGCCAGCCTGAAGCCGGTGATGGGCGAAGGCCACACGATCACCGCGGGCAACGCAAGCCAGCTTGCCGACGGGTCGTCGGCGTGCGTCGTGATGGAAGCCAAGGTCGCCGAAAAGCGCGGCCTGACCCCGCTTGGCCGCTATGTCGGCATGGCGGTCGCGGGCACCGAGCCCGACGAAATGGGCATCGGACCCGTGTTCGCGATTCCCAAGCTGCTTGAGCGCTTCGAATTGAAGATGGACGACATCGGCCTGTGGGAGCTCAACGAAGCCTTTGCCGTGCAGGTGCTCTATTGCCGCGACAAACTCGGCATCCCCGACGAGCTGCTCAACGTCAACGGCGGCTCGATCTCGATCGGCCACCCGTTCGGCATGACCGGCGCACGCTGTGTCGGCCACGCGCTGATCGAAGGCAAGCGCCGCGGCGTGAAATATGCCGTCGTGACGATGTGCATCGGCGGCGGTCAAGGCGCTGCGGGGCTGTTCGAAGTCTTCTGACGATCCAGCGGGGCCGGTCCTTCGAGACCGGCCCTTTTTTGGGAGGAAACAGCATGAGCGCCATCGGCATTATCGCCACGCTACGCGTCCAACCGGGCAAGGAAGACGCGTTCGAGAGCGTCTTTTCCGAACTCGCCGCCGCGGTGAACGCCAACGAGGCGGGCAACAGCTTTTACAAGCTGTTTCGCACCGAAGCGGCGGGCGTCTATAAGGTGCTCGAATGCTATGACGACGAAGCGGCAGTTGAAGCGCACCGCGCATCGGATCATTTCCGTACGCTGGGCGCCAAGCTTGGCCCGTGTCTGGCGGGAGCGCCGGAGATTGAGAAGCTGAGCGGCGCCTGAGGGAGAATTGGGAACGCCGGGTCGGCCGATGGCGTCCCCCCTCGTTCATCGTCATCCCGGACTTGATCCGGGATCTATAGCGGCCCCGTCGTCATGGATCCCGGATCAAGTCCGGGATGACGAATGGCGGGAAACGACCGAGAGCGGACGTAATATCCTCCCTGTGGCCGAAGGCCATGGGGAGGGGGACCGCGCCCGAAGGGCGTGGTGGAGGGGCCGCGACGGTTGCGCCAAAGCCCCTCCGTCAGCGCTTCGCACTGTCACCTCCCCATGGCTTCGCCACAGGGAGGATCGTAAATCGCACGGTCTGATTTCGACCGAAACCAGTCGTCGCCCCCGCGAAGGCGGGGGCCGCCGTCGGTTTATGCAGCGACGCAGGACAAGGCCTACTGCGGCCCCCGCCTTCGCGGGGGCGACGTTCTGAGGCAACGTCCGCTCACCACCCCAAAGCAGCCACCCTTTTCACACGACCTCGGCAATCTCCCCCGCCCGGTCGCCCAGCACATAGCGCGGCCCGGCGCCGCGCTGCGCCGCCTTGTCCTGCGCATTGTACAGCCCGCATTTCTTCAGCGACAGGCAGCCGCAGCCGATGCACTGGTCGAGCAGCCCGCGCGTGCGCGTCAGCGCCGCGATCTGTGCGTCGATGCGCTCACGCAGCCCGGTGCTGATGCGGGTCCAGTCGGCGCCGTTGGGCGTGCGTCCCGCGGGCAGCCGCGCCAGCTCGGCACCGATCTCCTCAAGGCTCAGCCCCATTTGCTGGGCGATCAGGATGAACGACACGCGGCGGATGTCGGCGCGCAGGAAGCGGCGCTGGCCGCCGCGCGTACGTAGCGCCTCGATCAGGCCTTTCGCCTCGTAAAAGCGGATTGCCGACACCGCGACGCCCGTGCGTGCGGCCAGTTCGCCGATCGCGATCAGGTCGGTGCGGTGCATGGCATCAACTCCTGTCATTGCGAGGAGCGAAACGAAGCGGCGATCTCCGGACATCGGTGTGCGCCGGGCCGATGGCTGGAGATTGCGTCGCTTCGCTCGCAATGACGGCCCAGCGAAGGATCGTCATTTCCTCTTGATCTAAACTCGACTTGAGCTTTCATAAGCCGCGGCGTCAACCCGAATCAGGAGTTCTTCCGTGACGCACGCCTTTATCGAGCATGTAAATCTCACCGTCAGCGATCCCGACCGCACCGCCGGCATCTTGTCGGCGATCTTCGGCTGGCACGAGCGCTGGCGCGGTCCCGCGCGCGACGGCGGGCGCACGATCCACCTCGGCGGCGATACGGCCTATGTCGCGCTCTACGCCGGCCCCGACGGCGAACATGAGGGCGCCCGTTACCCCGAAGGCGCGCCGCTGAACCATGTCGGCGTGCAGGTCGATGATCTCGACACGATCGAAATGCGCGTGAAAGCGGTCGGCCTCACCCCCTTCAACCACGACGACTACGAGCCCGGCCGCCGCTTCTATTTCTTCGATCCCGACGGCATCGAATATGAAGTCGTCAGCTATGCCGAGCCGCGCCCGCGCTAAGCCGGGCAACGTCGAGCGCGCTGCCGCGTTGTTCGATCATCGGGGGGGGGGCCCGAAAAGGAGCCATTCGATGAGCAACGACATCAAGACGCAATTCTGGAAAGCATTGGCCGACAGCCCCTATGTGATGGTCGGTGCCACCGGCGAACGCGCGCATCATATCCCGATGAACGCGCAGCTCGACCAGGATGCGAACAGCGCCTTCTGGTTCTTCACCTCAACCGACAATCGTCTCGCAGGTGGCGGTCCGGCGATGGCGCAATTCGCCTCTAAGGGTCACGATCTCTTCGCGTGCATTTCGGGGACGCTGCGCCCAGAAACTGATCGCGCGGTGCTCGACAAGCTCTGGAGCAACGGCGTCGCCGCCTGGTATGAGGGCGGCAAGGACGATCCCAAGCTGTTGCTGCTGCGCTTCGACCTGGACGACGCCGAAATCTGGACCGCCGATCCCGGCATCAAGGGCCTGTTCAAGCTCGCGACCGGAATCACGATGAAGGAAGGCGATCTCGGCAAGCACGCCGAAGTGGCGCTCTAGCCCTGAATCCTCCCTGTCGCGCAGCGATGGGGAGGTGGCAGCGCGAAGCGCTGACGGAGGGGCTTTTGCGCCAACGCTGTGGCCCCTCCACCACCGCCTGCGGCGGCGGTCCCCCTCCCCATCGCTTCGCGACAGGGAGGATTATCAGCCCACCGGCGGCCCGATCCGCCCCTCGCGATATTCGAACCCGCCCTCGCGGTCACGCTCCAGTAGCGCAGGACCGTCGAGGTCGACCCAGCGCGCGCGCTGTGCCAGCACAAACGCCGGCGCGATCGCCAGGCTGGTCGACAACATGCACCCGACCATGATCGCCATCCCAGCAGCGTCGGCGGCGTCGGCGATGCGCAGCGCCTCGGTCAGCCCGCCCGCCTTGTCGAGCTTGATATTCACGCCGTCGTAAAAGGCACCGATCCGCGCAATGTCGGCCGCGGTCTGACAGCTTTCATCGGCAACGAACGGGATCGACGCATAGACGGGATCTAGCAGCGCGTCGGCACCGACCGGCACCGGCTGTTCGATCATTTCGACCCCCATGTCGGCGAGCGCCTCGGCCTCTTCCAACAGATCGACCTGCCCCCAGCTTTCGTTGGCATCGACGATCAGCCGCGCATTCGGCGCGCCCTTGCGCACCCCGGCGACGCGCAGCCGGTCGTCCTCGCCCGTCAGCTTGATCTTGAGCAGGTGATAGCCGTCGGCCTCCGCCGTCGCCGCCTGTTCGGCCATCGCGCCCGGACTGCCGAGCGAGATGGTGAAGGCGGTCGTCCGCGCGGTCGGCGCGCCGTCGCAGCTCGCAAGCTGCCACAGCCTCAGGCCGCGCTGCCGCGCCTCCAGATCCCAGAGCGCGCAATCGAGTGCGTTGCGCGCCGCGCCCGGCGCCATGATTTCCTGCACCGCGGCGCGCGCCTCGGCCGCGGCCATGTCGGCGACATGGCCCGCGGCGAGCAATATCTGGTCGCGGCATGATGCGGCATCCTCGCCGAGATAATAGACTGGCGTCCCCTCGCCGCGCCCGATCGCGCCGTCATCTTCGATCTCGGCGACGACGACATCGACATGATCGGTCGCCCCGCGGCTGATGACGAACGAGCCCGCGACGGGCCAGCGTTCGACGCGCGCGCTTTTCAGTTGGATAGCCATGGCAGGACGTTAATGAAGGAAGCAATGAGCGGCAAACGTCTTTCGGGCAAATCCCTTTCCGAACGCATCGGCGACCTCGGCCGCCGCCTCGCGGTCGAGGCGCACGCCGCCTGGCTCGCCGCGCGCGATCCGCGCGTGCCGTGGTTCGCGCGCCTGCTGGCGGTCGCGGTCGCCGCCTATGCGCTCTCGCCGATCGACCTGATTCCCGATTTCATCCCGGTTCTCGGCTGGCTCGACGATCTGATCATTGTGCCGCTGGGCCTGCTCGCGGTGCGGCGGCTGATCGCCGCGCCGTTGTGGGCCGAACTCCACGCGGCGGCCGAAGCGGCGAGCGAGCGGCCGTCGAGCCGCGCGGGCATGATCTTCATCCTGCTGCTGTGGGCCGCGCTGCTCACCATCGTCTATTGGTCGGTGCGGACGTCGCCTGTCCATTAGCGCATCAAATCCGCTTGCCCCACCCTTTTCCATCCTTACATATCGACGCACGATAATTACTTCAGACACATGAGGATCGCCTTGCCATGCCTGCCAAACGCCTGTCCGCCCCGCTCGCGCTGGTCGCTCTTGCCATGACGCCTGCCGCGGCACAGGCAGCCGAGGCTGCGGCCGCATCCGCGCCCGCTCCCGCGCTCGCCTATCCCGACACGGCGCGCGGCGACACGGTCGATCCGCAGTTCGGCGTCGATGTCGCCGATCCCTATCGCTGGCTGGAGGATGACGTCCGCGTCAATCCAAAGGTCGCCGCCTGGGTTGCCGCGCAGAACAGGGTGACCGACGCCTATCTCGACACCCTGCCCGGCCGCGAAGCGTTCAAGGCGCGGATGACCGAGCTTTACAATTATGAACGCTTCGGCCTGCCGACGAAGGCCGGGACGCGCTATTTCTACAGCCGCAACGACGGGCTTCAGCCGCAGTCGGTGCTCTATGTCCGCGAAGGGTTGAAGGGCGAGGGCCGCGTGCTGATCGACCCGAACCTGTGGGCCAAGGACGGCGCGACCGCGCTCGCCGAATGGGAACCGTCGGACGATGGCAAGCACCTCCTCTATTCGGTGCAGGACGGCGGCACCGACTGGCGCATCGTGCGCGTCAAGGACGTCGCGACGGGGCAGGATCTGCCCGACGAGGTGCGCTGGGTGAAATTTTCGTCGCTTGCCTGGGCCAAGGACGGCAGCGGCTTTTTCTATTCGCGCTTTCCCGAACCCGAGGAGGGCGAGGCCTTTCAGTCGCTCAATGAAAATCACGCGGTCTACTTCCACCGGCTCGGCACGCCGCAGAGCGAGGATGTGCTGATCCACGCGACCCCCGACAAGCCCAAGCTCAACAACAGCGCGGTCGTCACCGACGACGGCCAATATCTGCTCGTCGTCTCGTCCGAGGGAACCGACGAACGCTTTGGCCTGACGCTGCACCCGCTCGGCAAGCCGGGCGCGAAACCGATCGTCCTTGTCGATGATTATGCGAACAACTGGGAATATGTGACCAACGCGGGCACGCGCTTCACCTTCCTGACCAACAAAGGCGCGCCGCGCGCGCGTCTGGTTTCGTTCGACATTGCGAAGCCCGAAAAGCTCACCGAACTTGTCGGCGAAAATCCGGCCACGCTGGTCGGTGCCTCGCGCGTCGGCGACCGCATCATCCTGTCCTATCTTGGCGATGCGAAGTCGGAGGCGCGGATGGTCGCGCTCGACGGCAAGCCGATCGCCAACATCAACCTCGCCGATATCGGCGCGGCGTCGGGCTTCGGCGGGAAATCCAGCGACCCCGAAACCTTCTATGCCTTTTCCAGCTATGCGCGGCCGACGACCATCTATCGCTTCGACACGCAGACCGGGAAAAGCGAGATTTTTGCCGAACCCAGGCTGACCTTTAACCCCGCCGACTTCAGCGTCGAACAGCGTTTCTATAAATCGAAGGACGGCACCGAAGTGCCGATGTTCGTCGTGATGAAAAAGGGCCTCGACCGCAGCAAGGGTTCGCCGACGCTGCTCTATGGCTATGGCGGGTTCAACGTCTCGATGACCCCTGCCTTTTCGCCGACGCGGCTCGCGTGGGTCGACAAGGGCGGCGTGCTGGCGATCGCCAATCTGCGTGGCGGCGGCGAATATGGCAAGGCGTGGCACGACGCCGGCCGCCTCGACAAGAAGCAGAATGTCTTCGACGATTTCATCGCCGCGGGCGAATATCTGATCGCCGAAGGGATCGCCGGCAAGGGCCAACTCGCGATCGAGGGCGGATCGAACGGCGGGCTGCTCGTCGGCGCGGTGACCAACCAGCGCCCCGACCTGTTCGCCGCGGCGCTGCCCGCGGTCGGCGTGATGGACATGCTGCGTTTCGACCGCTTCACCGCCGGACGCTATTGGGTCGACGATTATGGCTATCCGTCGAAGGAGGCCGATTTCCGCAACCTGCTCGCCTATTCGCCCTATCACAATATCCGTGGCGACATGTCGTATCCGGCGGTACTGGTGACGACCGCCGACACCGACGACCGCGTCGTGCCAGGGCACAGCTTCAAATATACCGCGGCGCTTCAGCACGCGAAGGCAGGTAGCAAGCCGCACCTCATCCGCATCGAAACGCGCGCAGGGCACGGCAGCGGCAAGCCCACCGACAAGATCATCGCCGAGGCGGCCGACAAATATGCCTTCGCTGCCAAATGGACCGGGCTGGACGTCGAATAGGATGAGCTATGCCCTCTCCTTTGCCGCGACCGAACCTGCCGAGCTGTGGGCCGAAGCGGGTGACGCCGCGGCGGCGATCGTGGCGGGTGAGCCCGACGGAATCGCAAACATGGCGAATGTCGCGGCGCTCATCTGGCAAGCGATCCCCGACCTTAACTGGGCGGGTTTCTATCGCTTCGACGGACAGGAACTGGTGCTCGGCCCGTTTCAGGGCAAGGCGGCGTGCATCCGCATTCCGCTGGACAAGGGCGTGTGCGGCGCCGCGGCGCGGCTGCGCGCAACGCAGCGCATCGACGACGTCCACGCCTTTCCCGGCCATATCGCGTGCGATGCCGACAGCCGCAGCGAACTAGTCGTGCCGGTGATCGCGAACGGCCGGCTGATCGCCGTACTCGACCTCGACAGCCCCCGGCCCGCGCGTTTCACCGCCGCCGATCAGGCGGGCGCCGAGGCGCTGGTCGCGCGGATTGCGGCCGCGCTGGCGTGAGGCATTGACGGCTTTGGGGTGGTCAGCGGCCGCCCTTCTTGTTCCGTTCGTGTCGAGCGAAGTCGAGACACCGTAAAGGCGCGCCTATGCGTGTCTCTACCTCGCTCGACACGAACGGGGTTTAAGGGGCGGCGGTTCGCAATCCCCGCCGATCGCCCTCCTCCGTATCTGCCCCAAATCGGGACGCTACACTTATAGTTAACCGATTCGCGAATCCGCGCCATTTTTGCTAACAAATTGTTAACCAATCGGTTCGCGCCGGGGAACAGGGAGTTTGGCATGCGCACGGTGTTGTTATTGGGTCTGGCCGCGGGATCGTTGCTGCTGGCGGGGCGCGCCGGCGCCGAGCAGCCGACGCTCGATTATGGCGTGCCCGCCGATCCCGACGTCCGCGTCTACACCGGCTATCCCGACCGCGTTCCCAGCGAATCCGAATATCGCCGCGTCAGCGGTTACGATGCCGAGGGGCGCTGGACCGGCACCTGGGACGGCACCTATGAGACGCCCGACGGCCGCCGGTACGAGGGCCGCTATGAAGGCACGGTCGAGGGCCATGGCGCACCCTATCCGCCGCCGCCCTATAATTATTCGTGGCATCAGGGCGGATATGACGCGCGCTATGAATCCGAAATGGAACGCCGCTGTGGCCGGGGGGGCACAGTGGGCGGCGCGGTTGCCGGTGCTGTCGTGGGGGGCATCGCCGGCAACCGCATCGCCGGAAGCGGCAACCGGACCGAAGGCACGGTGATCGGCGGCGGACTCGGCGCACTCGCGGGCAGCGCGATCGGCAGCGCCGAGGACAAGAAGAAGTGCGAACAATGGTGGGCGAGCCGCGGCGCCGCTCATGACGGCTATCATCAGGGCGGTTACGCCACGACTTATCATCACGGCTATGGCTATGGTTACGGCTGGTACACGCCCGGTGTCGTCGTTACGACGATCATTCAAGGCGCGCCGGTGGTAACCGAAACGGTCGAAACGACGACGCACACCTATTATGAAAATCTGCCCGTGCGCAAACGCCATGCGCCCAAGAAAAAGTGGAAGCCGAAACCCAAGCCGGCGCCGCGCTGCGTCTGCTGAACTACCCGCCAAGTCTGGTCACCTATGCTGGTTCAGGGCCCGTCATCTGCCGATGGCGGGCCTTTTGCCGTCCGGCGCTCCCCCCTCAAGATGAACGCCAGCCAAACCAAGAATGAACGCCAGATAAGCGCCGGGTTCAGCACCGCGTCACAGCCGAATCGCTAAACCCTCCTCAACAGGCCGCAAGACGCCGCCTGCGCTAGTTTGAGGAGACCGACCATGGCTATCAAGGCCAATCTGACCAAGGCCGCAATTGGTGCGGCCACCGCCGGCGCGATGGTGATGAGCGCGACCCCCGCGATGGCGCGCGACCGTTACGACGACAATGACGGGATCAGCGCGGGTGAGATCATCGCCGGTGCCGTCGTGCTCGGCGGCCTCGCGGCGATCCTGTCGTCGGGCAATGACCGGTACGACGATCGCTATCGCGGCCGTTATGACGATCCGCGCTACGGATATGGCTATGACTACAACCGCTACGGCAACAGCCGCAGCGCAGTGAGCCAGTGCGTTAACGCCGTCGAACGCGGAAGCCGCCGTTATGGCCGCACCGACGTTACCGAGGTGACGGACATCGATCGCAAGCGCGACGGTTATAAAGTCAAGGGCCGCGTCGTCGTCCGCGACGGCTATGGCGGCCGCTGGGGTCGCGGTGGGTCTTACGACCGCGGCAAGTTCACCTGCGACATCCGCTACGGCCGGGTGCAGAATATCAAATTCTCGGGCTTGGGCTGACGTGCTGAACCGCTGACCCTGAACCGCTGACAAGGAGCCCGCCCGTGCCACGGCACGCGGCGGGCTCTTTTGTCGTGACAGGGCGCTCACGCGGTGCCCAAGGATTTGAATCCCACCTTGCCAACGCGCGCGCATCCCGCAAAAGTGGCCCCTTTCTCACGGGGATCTCAGCCTATGCACCGCCGCACCCTTCTTGCCGCCGTCCCCGCCGCCGCGCTGTTACCCGCCGCAAGCCGCGCGGAAGGCACGAAGCCCGCTGCAGCGCCTGCCGCGCCAACGACGAAGGCTTCGATACCCCCCGTGTGGGAAACCGGTGCCGACCGCTTCGTGCGGCCCGACGTGCAGGGCGGCGACCGCCCGGTCGGTGCGAGCTTCGCATCGCGCACCGCCGTTTATGGGCTCAGCGGCGCGGCGGGCACCGCGCACCCCCTCGCTACGCAGGCCGGAATCGACATATTGAAGCGCGGCGGATCGGCGGTCGATGCGGCGATCGCGATCAATGCGTGTCTGGGCCTGCTCGAGCCCACCGCGAACGGCATCGGCGGCGACGTCTATGCGATGATCTGGGATCCCAAAACGAAAAAGCTCGCGGGACTGGCCGGGTCGGGCAAAAGCCCGCGCGGGCTCGATCTCGCGACGGTGCGCAGCCGCGCCAGGGGCGGCACATTGCCCGCCTATGGCGCGATCAGCGTGTCGGTGCCGGGTGCAGTCGACGGCTGGTGGACGATGCACCAACGCTACGGCAAGCTGCCGTGGAAGGAGCTGTTCGAACCCGTCATCGCCCATGCCGAGGCCGGAGCGCCCGTCCCCGACATGATCGCCTATTACATTCGCCGCAGCCTCGCCGGTTTCCGGCAGCCCGGCCGCGGGATCGAAGAAATCGACAATGCGATGCGAACCTGGGGCGTCAACGACGGCAAAGGGCCCACGGCGGGACAGGTCTTTCGCAACCCCGACCTCGCACGTACTTTCCGCCTGATTGCCGACGGCGGGCGCGACGCCTTTTACGAAGGCGAAATCGCGCAGACGATCGACGCCTATTTCAAACGGATCGGCGGCTGGCTCCGCTACGAGGACCTTGCCGCGCACCGGTCCGAATGGGTCGAACCACACAAGACCGCCTACCGCGGCACCGACGTCTATGCGCTGGGTGCCAATACGCAGGGCATCGCGACCTTGCAGATGCTCAACATTCTCGAACATTTCGACCTGAAAGACGCGGGCTTCCAGTCGGCACTGTCGATCCATCTGCAGGCGGAGGCGAAGCGCCTCGCTTATGAGGATCGCGCGCGCTATTATGCCGATCCGCACTTTGCCAAGGTGCCGGTCGAGTGGCTGATTTCAAAGGATTATGCTGCGACGCGCGCAAAGCTGATCCGCCCCGACCGCCTACTGTCTCCCGTCTATCCGGGGCAGGCGCCGAGCCGCGGCGACACCACCTATTTCAGCTGCGCCGACCAGGACGGAATGATGGTGTCGATGATCCAGTCGAACTTCCGCGGCATGGGGTCAGGGCTGGTCGCCGACGGGCTTGGCTTCATGTTCCAGGATCGCGGGCAATTGTTCAGTCTGCAGGACGGGCATCCGAACATCTATGCGCCCGGCAAGCGGCCGTTCCAGACGATCATCCCGGGCTTTGCGGCGCGCGGCAATGTGCCGTGGATGAGCTTTGGCGTCATGGGCGGCGACATGCAGCCGCAGGGCCAGGCACAGATCGTCATCAATCGTGTCGATTATGGGCTCGAAATCCAGTCGGCCGGGGATTCGCCGCGCTGGCATCACGAGGGATCGTCCGAAACGATGGGCGAGGATGCGGCGGGCCTTGGCGCCAACGGTCTCTTACGGCTCGAAAGCGGCGTGCCCGAGGCAAGCCGGCGGCAGCTCGCCGAAATCGGTTGGACGCTGGGCGAACCCGATGGCGGCTTCGGACGCTATCAATGCGTGGAACACCGCCTGGATGGCGATACGCGTGTCTATGCCGCAGCAAGCGAGATGCGCGCCGACGGCTGCGCGCTTGCCTATTGAACCGACAGGGCCACCCATATCACCGGAGGGCCAAGCCAAATAAATCGCGCGAATTATTCAAGAAGATATATTAAAATTTACCTTCTCCGTTTATATTGACCCGCGACCAAGAAGATAGACCGTCCGCGCGCCAAGAGGCCGGCGGCAAATACTGAGTCGCGCATGCCTGATTCCGAGGCCACCCCTGCCTCCCCGACGCCGGAGGAGAAGCGCCAACCGCGTCAGTCGCGGCTGGTCAAGGCGGCGCTCGGCTGTCAGCGGCTCGGGCGCTTCGACGTCACGCTGCGCAACGTCTCGCTCACCGGGATCGGCGGGCAAGGGCCCCATATGCTGCAAATTGGCGAGCGGATGACGGTGTTCATGCCCGGGCACGAACCGATGCTGGGAACGGTGCGTTGGGTTGCGGGAACGCGCTTCGGCATCCAGACCGATCGCGAGATTGAAACCGTTCGCCTGCGCGCGGCACACGACGATCAGATTATCGCCGCCGACAGCCGCCTGGATTTCCAGATTATTCCGCCGCCGAAAGTCGACACCTGGCGGCCAGGCCTGACGCGTGCCACGAACCTGCCGGGGCATCTCGGCCGAAAACGCTAGGCATCGCGTGATTAATCGGACCATTCTGGCGTTTGTGCCGAATTAGCAGCGCCGATTAGAGCGACGAGCCACAAATATGAACCGTTTGCCCTGAGCTTGTCGAAAGGCCGTTCTTTCTTTGGGCGGCGCAAGAAGAAGGACGGTGCTTCGACAAGCTCAGCACAAACGGATTTGGCGATGGTGCAGATTTATCGCTCGCTGCTCCAACATACGCCGCTCCGAGCGTCCGAATAACGCCCGGTCAACCCATTAACCCCCGTGCGCGCGAATCCACGCCTCGACGACTGGCGCGATCTCGTCGCGCCATTTGCGGCCATTGAAAATACCATAATGGCCGACGCCTTTGGCCATCAGATATTTCTTCCGCTCCGCGGGCAGTGCTTTTGCCAGCGTCAGGGCGGCCTTTGTCTGACCGATCCCCGAAATATCGTCGCGCTCGCCTTCGATCGCCAGGATTGCAATATCTTCGATCGCCCCAATGTCGACCGTTTCTCCCCGATGCTCGAACTCGCCCTTCGGCAGCAGGTGGCGCTGGAACACGGCATCGACGGTCTGCAAGTAAAATTCGGCGGTCATGTCGCACACCGCGCGATATTCGTCGTAGAATTCCTTCGTCTTGTCCGCGCTCTCGCCGTCGCCGTCGACCAGATGTTTGAACATCTCCCAATGGCTCATCATGTGATTGCCGAGGTTCATCGACATGAAACCGGCGAGCTGGAGAAAGCCCGGATAAACGCGGCGTCCGGCGCCCGGATAATAGGCGGGCACGGTCGCGATGACATTTTCCTGGAACCAGGCATAGGGGCGCGTCGTCGCATGTTCGTTGACCGCCGTCGGCGCCTTGCGCGTGTCGATCGGCCCGCCCATCATCGTCAGCGTTCTGGGGCGGCACGTGTGCTTGTTCGCCGCCATGATCGCCGCGGCGGCCAGGCTCGGCACCGACGGCTGACACACCGCCAGCATGTGCGCGCCCGGACCAATATGCTCGAGCCATCCGATCAGATAATCGATATAATCGTCGAGGTCGAACTTGCCCGCTTCCAATGGCACATTGCGCGCATCGCGCCAGTCGGTGATCCAGACGTCGTGACCCGGCAACATCCGCTCGACCGTGCCGCGCAGCAGCGTCGCATAGTGTCCTGACATCGGCGCGACGATCAACAGCTTGGGCGCGTCTTTCGTGCCCTTGTGCTTGAAATGCTTCAGCTGGCCAAAGGGTCGCCGCGCTTCGACCGCCTCGGTCACGCGCACCGTCTCTCCGTCGACGATCGTTTCGTATAGTTCGAACCCCGGCTTGCCGCGCGGCGCTGCCGCATGGGCGAAAACCTCCAGCGCCGAGGCAAACATCGGGCTGCCGCTGAAATAGCCTAGCGGATTGGCCGGATGCTGCATCACCTGCGCGCCCGCGGTCGCCAGCGCGCTGGCGCCCGCCAGCCAGTTCTTCTGCATGTCAAAAGCGTGATACAGCATCAATCGAAATGTCCTTGCGTCCGTTGGGGCGCTCTCGCGGCACCTCCTGGGCGAACAGTCTAGGCCATCAGGTCCATTGTGCAATGCATCATTTCGAGGTGCTTCACAGCTTTTGAAGCCAAGGCGGCATTCTGCAGCGTTGAGCGCGCTTCGCACGACTGCTAGGGGCGGGAGGATGGCCAGCCAATCCGATCGTTCCACCGCGAAAGCCGAACCCAGCCGCAAGCTCGGCAGTCTGCGCATGGTGTGGCATTATGCCAGCCGCTACCCGTTGCAACTCGTGATCGCTGCGTTCGCGCTGGGAGTTGCCGCGCTCGCGACGCTTGCGATCCCCTGGCAATTCAAGGAGATGATCGACAGCGGCTTCATCGCCGGCGGCGGCGACGTCGCGCCGCATTTCCGGCTGTTCTATGCCATCGTCGTGGCGCTGGCCTTTGCGACGGCGCTGCGCTTCTATTTCGTCAGCTGGCTGGGCGAGCGCACCGTCGCCGACATCCGCGCGGCGGTGCAGCAGAACCTGCTGCGCCTCGCCCCGGGATTTTTCGAGGAAAACCGCCCGTCCGAAATCGCCTCGCGCATGACCGCGGACACCGCGATCATCGAACAGGTCGTCGGCACCACCGTGTCGGTCGCGCTGCGCAATATGGTGATGGGGATCGGCGGCATCCTCTACCTGTTCAGTCTGTCGCCAAAGCTCACCGCGGGCATTTTGCTCGGGATTCCGGTCATCATCCTGCCGATCGTGCTCCTCGGCCGGCGGCTCCAGAAGGTCTCGCGGACCAGCCAGGATCGCGTGGCCGACATCGGCGCGACTACAGCCGAACAGATGGGCGCGATGAAGATCGTTCAGGCGTTCGGGCAAGAGGAACGCGAAGCCGCGCGCTTCGCCACCGCCGTCGAGGCAAATTTCGCGACCGCCAAGCGCCGCATCCGCCTGCGCGCGATCATAACCGCGACGGTCATCGGCCTGCTGTTCGGCGCGATCACCACGCTGCTCTGGTATGGCGCCGAAGGCGTAGCGGCGGGCACGATCACCGGCGGCACGATCGCCGCCTTTGTGCTCACCGGCGGCCTCGTCGCGGGCGCATTCGGCGCGCTGACCGAAGTCTATGGCGATCTGCTCCGCGCTGCGGGCGCCGCCGAGCGCCTGAGCGAGCTTCTGAATGCCGAGGCGACCATCGCGCCGCCTGTAAACCCTAGCCCGTTCCCCGAGCCGCCTCTCGGCACACTGGAATTCCGCGGCGTCGAATTTCGCTATCCGACGCGTCCCGATGCCCCCGCGCTCCACGATTTCAATCTCGCGATCCGCCCGCGCGAAACCGTCGCCATCGTCGGCCCCTCGGGCGCAGGAAAATCGACGCTTTTCCAGCTCGCCGAGCGTTTTTACGATCCGCAGGCAGGGCAAGTTCTGCTCGACGGCGTGCCGCTCGTCGACGCCGATCCCGCCGATATTCGCGCACGGATCGCGATGGTGCCGCAGGAAACGGTGATCTTTGCAGCCTCGGCGCGCGACAATCTGCGTTACGGCAACTGGGCCGCGAGCGACGACGATCTCTGGGCCGCCGCCCGCGCCGCCAACGCGGAGGAGTTTCTGCGCAAGCTACCCGACGGGCTCGACACTTATATGGGCGAGGGTGGCGCGCGGCTCTCCGGTGGCCAGCGCCAGCGCGTCGCGATCGCGCGCGCGCTGTTGCGCCGCGCCCCGCTGCTGCTGCTTGACGAAGCGACGTCCGCACTCGACGCCGAATCCGAAAAGCTCGTGCAGGACGCGCTCGAAGCGTTGATGCACGATCGCACGACCGTCGTCATCGCGCACCGCCTCGCCACGGTCCGCGCTGCCGATCGCATCATCGTGATGGATGAAGGACGGATCGTCGAAGAAGGACGCCATGACGACCTCGTCGCCGCCGACGGCCTGTACGCCCGCCTCGCGCGCCTCCAGTTTCAGGACAATCACGTCACGGTGTGATCGCGCGTAAAATGATAGCCTCCCCCAGCCCCGAAGGATCGACGATGCTCTACGACTTGACCGTGCCGGCCTATGTGAACGGATTGAACGCCCTCTCCGCCCAGCTCGACAAGGCGCTCGCCTGGGGTGCGGACAATGGCGTCGGCGAACAGCAACTGCTGGTTTCGCGCCTTGCGCCCGACATGTTCCCGCTTTCGGCGCAGATCCAATTTACCTGTATGCAGGCGGTTCAGCCCGCGACGCGTCTCGGCGTTGCCGGCGCACCGAGTTTCACAGAAGATGTCGCCGATTTTGCGGGCCTCCAGGCGAAGATCGCCGATGCGCTGGCGTGGCTGGGCACGGTCGATCGCGCGGTCGTTGACAGCGATCCGGGGCGGCCGGTCAGCTTCGACCTGCCCAACGGCATGGTGTTCGACATGACCGCCCTTACCTATGTTCGCGACTGGGCGCAGCCGCAATTCTATTTCCACCTCGTCGCCGCCTATGCCATCTTGCGGCATATGGGCGTGCCGCTCGGCAAACCCGACTATGTCGGCTATATGATGGCCTATCTCCGGCCCGGCACTGCGCCGACAGCCTGAGCGCGCTGCGCCGTCAGATCAGGTCGCGATAGCGGTCGATGCCCGGAAAGGCGATCGCCTTGCCGCCGTTGCGGCGGATCGACCCAATCGCCTGATCGACGCGCAGATAGCGTGCGCGCGCGTCGGGTTCGAACAGCAGCGTCGCGGGCTCGGCACGATCGGAGGCTGACTTGACGAGTTGACCTAGCTGCGCGAGATCGACCGCATCGCCGTTCCAGCGGATCACGTCGGCCGTATCGATACTGATGCGGTTCTCCTTGCGGATTTCTGCCGGTCCGGGCTCGATACCCGGCAAGTCCACGTCAACGCTGTGCGTCGGCGGCGGGATGGTGATGACGAACATCACCAGCATCACCAGCATCACGTCGATCAGCGGCGTCGTGTTGATAATCGGGCTAGCGTTAGGGCTGGTGCGGAAAATGCTGCGGCGTCGGCGCATCGTCTCTCTCCCGTTTGATCGGGGCCTCGCACCCGATGATCGGGCAGTCCCGTCCAATGACACCACCAATATGGCATCTAATGTAACGATATAACATTGTATCGTAATGACAAGGCCCAATTTCGCGAACGAAGAGCAACCGAGCAACAAGCATAAAGAAAGGGCGGCACCTTTCGGTACCGCCCTCCTTTTTCTTCCAGTCCCCGTCGGGGATGGAAACCGGTCTTACATGCCCGAGTTCGGACCGTAAGTGATTTCCACACGACGGTTCTGGTCGTTGCGGACACCGTCGGCGGTCGCAACTGCCGGACGAGTTTCGCCGAACGCCTGCGCGCTGATCGAACCATCCGAGATACCGCGAGCGGTCAGATAGCTGCGAACTGCGGCGTTGCGGCGTTCCGACAGACCGACGTTGTACGTGGCCGAACCCGAACGGTCGGCGTGACCGGCGAGCATGACCTGCGTACCCGTGCAACCACGGTTGTAGGCGCTGATCGCATTGTCGAGCGTCGACGCTGCTTCCGGCGTGATGTTCGACTGATCCCAGTCGAAATACACGATGTACGGCCCAGGTGCGCATTCCACGACCGGCGGCGGCGGCGGAGGCGGCGGGGGCGGCGGAGGCGGCGGGGGCGGCGGGGGCGGCGGGGGTGCCACCGGCTCCGGTGCGCCACCGAAGTTGTACGTCAGCGTGCCGAGGATCGAGTGCGACCGGAAGCGCGTCGAAACGTCGCGGCCAGCCTGATCGACGAGATCAACACTGTTGGCGTTGAAGAAGCGATACTTCAGGCCCACGTCCCAGTTGCTGCTGAGCGGAGCGCGGATGCCCGCGATCGCCTGCCATGCAAAACCCGTGTCCGAATCGTCGAGGAACGGGCCAGCGAAGACGGGTTCGACCGACACACGAGCCACACCGGCGCCACCGCCGATAAAGCCCTGCAAGCCGTCATCGTCACCAAAGTCGAGCAGACCGTTGACCATGAAGCTCAGCGCGTTCGAATCGCCGTTCAGAGCGGTCGAACCGACGAACGAACCGGCGCCGCCGGCGGTCGAGGGAATGCCCGGAGCCGAGAAACGGCCCGACTTGATGTCGGCTTCACGAAAACCGACTTCAACTTCCGCGCGGAACGCGCCAAAGTCATAGCCGACGGTGCCTTCGAAATCGTAACCCGTACGATGGTCGAGGCTACCGGCATTATTGGTACCGGCAATGTCGAGATCGATGTCCTCGATGATCATGACACCCGCGCCAACACCGACGTACCAGGAGTCGTCGCGCGCCAGAGCAGGCGACGCCAGGGTGGTGGAGGCCAACGCCACAGCGACGGCAAGCTTCCTCATAATAATTCCCCTTTCAATTTGAGATATACGTCTCGCCAGACGTCCTACTCGCCGCTTTGGTTCCGTGCAAGATAACAAATCGTGAATATGTTGCCAAAAAGTCGCACTTGCTGATCCAAACCACGCAAATTCAGCCTGAAATCATAAGGCCCTGCGCTTCGATGGCCAGCATCAGCGCGGCGATTGCGGCGCGGGCCTCGACGTCGATCACCGCACCCCCACTCGGCGTGGCGATGCTATCGGGCTCGATCCATGCGCCGCCTTCATAGCGAATGCGAGCTCGATCGGCCAGCCGGATCACCTGCATACCTTCGCGCGGATCCACAAAGCGCCAGCCGCCTGCCGTCCATAGCGCGATCGTTCCATCTTGCCCCGCCCATCCGCCGGTCGCCACCGAGCCGACAATCCAGCACTGGCCCTCGGCGGGCGCCATCGGTGGCGCGGCGATCGGCCCTGCTTCGACGGCGGCATGGACCAGCGCGTCGAGCACGATCAGCGCCTCATTGTGCGTCACCTCCTTTTGCGCCTGCGCGACGGCGAGCAGCGGCAGGCCAAGGCGCGGCGTGGCGATCGTATCGGTCATGACTTTATCCTTTTACGTCAAGGGTATGAACAGCGGCGGCGACAGGGAGAAATCGCCAACCTGCCGAATTTCCAGCACCAAACCGGGCGGCAGGGCAGCGAGTTCGCCGGCAGCGATGACCAACGTCGGCGACGCCAGATCCCACGGTCCGATGCCCGGTACGGCGGGCGAGAGCGCCGCACGCCACGCCTCGCGGCCTTCGCCGAGCGGCACGTCGACATGGTCGCGCCAACCGGCGTCGATACGGCTGCATCTGATCCACGTTGCGATCACCCCGCCCGCCCCGTCGGGACGGACGCGCCCATGAACTGGCGCCAGCGGCCGCAGCGCCCGGCCCGCCGCGGGCACCGCGATCCCGGTCAGCGTCGTGCCGCCGCGCGGCACCCATTGCAGCGTCGCGGCGCCGTTTTCGGCCCAGCCTGCAAGCGTTTCGGGCAGCATCAGCGCCGCCGGGTCATCGAGCAGGACGAAGGGTTCGCCCGCGGCATGGATCGTCGCCGCGTCGGTCCCTGCGCGCCCGCGCAACAAGCGCGACAGGCGCCAGACGCCCGCCGAAACGATCTCGGCGCGCCCGAATTGCAGCAATTCGCCGCCCAGCATCACCCGGTTCGCCCCGCCCAGCAGTGCGGCATCGCTCACCGATTCCAGCGTCATCGCCGGATTGACCAGTTCGACGAGCACCGCATTCGCCAAATCGAATAGGCTTGCGCGTCCCGCGGCCAGTGGTGCGGCCAAATGCCCCAGCGCCGCCGCCGGGCGTGCCGTTCCGATTGCGATGGGCTCGGCGCCGGGTCCAGGCACGAACCAGCAATCGGCGCCCCGCCAGCCATCGTTGCTTCCCGCGCCCGCGATCAGGACATGCGGCGCCGACGCGGCTGGACTGGCCAGATTGGGAAGATCGAGAACATGAACGGTCCCGATTGCATCGGGCCAGTCGGGCGCACCGACCGGAACGCCCGGATCGGCTGGCACGTCATTCGCGGGAAGCGGCTGATATCGCTTCAGTTCCAGCCAGATGTCGTCCCCGCGGATCGCGCGTTCGCTCAAACGCCAGCCGCTGCCGTCCTCCAGCGTCACCACCTGCCCTACGGTCAACGCCGCCGCCGCAAGGTCGGCGCGCAAAACGACCGTCTCCCGCCCGTCCGCCGCCGCACCCGCCAGTCGCCCTGCCAGCGCGCGCGCCGACGCGGCGGGTAGCGCGGCGGGCAGGTCGATCCGCTCCTCGCGCACCCCGCCACCGGCGACCTGGCTCATTTGCTGTCCCAGTTGATAATCGCGGTCCGGCTCATAGTGGCGCAGCCTGATCCTGCCGGGCAGCGATGACAGCGGCGCCCGCCGCCGCTCGTTATCGGCGGCGCCGGCGTCGCGCCGCCGCGCCTCACGAAAATCGGCAAGCGCCACGGCTTCGCCCGCCCGCGCCGGAGTTGCAAGACGCCACCCGCCGGGCCCGCTGCAAAGCCGGACGCCGTCGGCCTCGAACAAGGGCGCCAGCGCGTCGCGCGCGCGGTCGCCCGACGCCGCATAGCCCAGAAAGCTCCAGTCGCCCACGCACGGCGCCGCATCGTCGAGCAATCGTCCGCCCACCAGCCCCGCGTCGATGTTCCCCGCATCGGCGTCGACTTCGAAGGTCAACGACGGGATACGGTTCCCGAAGCCACCGATCTCCAGATCCTCGAAAACCGTATAGGCCAGCCCGCGAAAACCGCTCGTCGACGCGGTCCCAAGTGCCGATGCGATCAGCGGATCGACCGCTTGGTCCTCGCTGCCATCGTACCAGCGAAAGGTGCAACGCTCGTTGAACGTCCCGCTCGACCCGCGGAGCAGATTGCCGTCGGCCCAGATCCGCCGGATCGCGCGGATTGGCCGCGACGACAGCGCGATCGCCAGCGACACCGAATAGCTATATTCGGTCGTCGAAGGCTGGCCCTTGCCGCCGCCATGCTTCTCGCGCCGCTCGATCAGGTCGGTCGCCCAGATGACGCTGCCCGCGACGCGCATCGTCCCGAACAATTGCGGTATTTGCTGGCCATAGGTCGACGCCTGGACCTTCAAATCGGCGAGCCGCGGCCCCTCGCGCCCCTTGGGCGCCAGGATCGCCGCATCGACCTGCTGCCCCAACGCCGCCCCCAACGCCGCGCCCACCGGCCCGCCGATCAGACCACCGGCCACCGTCAGCACCAAAGTCGCCATTCCAACGCTCCTGAAATAAGCCATAATCCCCTCCCGCTTGCGGGAGGGGCAGCGAGACTTGCGAGCTTGCTCGCTTAGTCGCAGCGGGGTGGGCAACCCGTCAGTCGCCACCGCACCATGCCACCCGGCGCCCCGGCAAGCGGCGTCTCCACCACCCGCCGCAACCCCGCATGGGCATGAACGAAACTCCGCTCGCCGATCAGCCCCAGATGAAGCTGTCCGGCCGCGAGCGCGAACAGGGCCACATCGCCCACCCGCGCATCCGCGACGGCAACAAGGCCCGCCCCACTCAACGCCGCCTCGACGCGCTCGCCCGCCCAGCCGCGCAGCGGATAGCTCTCCGGCCGCACCAGCCGCCGCCCCGCCGCGGCATAAGCTGCCCAGACCAGCCCGACGCAATCGAGCCCCGTCGCCGGATCGCACCCCTGAAAGCGGAACCGCGTCCCGACCATCGCCCGCGCCGCCGCAAAAGCGCGCACGCCCAAAAGATCGACCCGCGCCTCACCCACCCGGGTAACGCGTCAGCAGGTCGTTCCCCGGCAGATGCGCCTCGCCGCGGAAATTCACGGCATTGGCAAAGCGGTCGCGGCAGGTCGCCAGCTGCTTGTCGCATCCCTCGATCAACCGCACGCGCACCGGCCCATCCGGTGCAAAGGCCGGTGCTTCGGCCAGATGCAGCCCGGCGCCCTCAGTCGCGATCACAGGGCTCGCGAGCCCGCAATTGGCGCCCTCCATCCACATCAGTTCGCCGAACGCCATGTGCGGCGCGGCGGCGTCGAGCGTCACCACGCGCCCTGCAACCGAAACGACCCGCCGAACATGCGTGCGCGGCGCCAGATCGACCCGGCACGCAGGGTCCCCCAGCATCGCCCGGCACGACGGTGACGTCGCCGGGCACACCGGCCGATCGAGCAACTGCGTCACGCCCTTAAGCTCGGCGGAAAAGGCGGCGCCGCGCCGCTCGATCGCCCCCAGCGATCCGCGTGCAACGGTAACCGGTACCGCATCGGGCGCGGTCCAGTCGGTCAGGAACAACTCCAGTTCCGCCCCGTCCCATCGTCCGGCGTCCAGATCGCGCGCCGCAATCGCGTCGCTCGCAATCGCGCCCTCGATGTCCATCGTCGCCGCGTCCAGACTGTCGCGCGTTTCGATCGCCGACGGCTTCATCCCCGGCGCCGCACGATAGGGCAGCCCGCCGATGATCAGATCGCAGTCGTGCGAGGTCAGTCCGATCGTCACGCCGTCGCGCCGCGACAGCCGCCAGCACCAGGCGAGCGTTACCAGTTCCGCGCGCAACCAGCCGGGCGCGGCGCTCAGACCGATCGGCGTCACCATGGCGCACGCACCTCGACCAGCGTCACGCTCGCCAGTTCGCCCGCAAGGAAGGTCGCGCGGCTTACCTCCAGCCGGTCGTCGGCAAAGCGCACCGGCACGTCGAAGCGGAACCCCGCGCGCACCGCGGCGCCCACCGCGGGCGCCGTGTCGAGCAGCACTTCGCCCTCGCCCGTCACCAGAAACGCCGCCGTCTCGATGCCGCCCACCGACACGCGCACGCTCCCCGCCACCGGCAGGCGGATCGGACGCACCGCTTCGGCGTCGCCTGCGCCATAGCGCTTCACCAGCGCAAACTGCCGCCGCACGCCGTCGCCCGTCCCCAGCCACTGATCCATCGCCGTCGGCAGCCCGTCGCCCTCGGCCGAACTACTGTCGAACGGGTCGCGAAAGCGGAACGCGCGCGCCGCCCCGCGCCGCGCGCGGAAAAATTCCGTCAGCGCGCGCACATCGGCCTCGGACCGGATCCCCGGCCCCGCGTCGTAGCGCATCCGCGCCTCGGCCCATTCGCTCGCGCGCTGCTCATGCCCCGACGGCGAACTGACGATCTGCGTCGAAAATTCGGTCAGCGCCATCGCTTCGCGCCCGATCGCGATCGGGAAATCCACTGCATCGAACGCCTGCACCCTGTCCTCCCCGTCAAAAGCCACAAAGCCGTCGCGCGCCACCTGCGGCAGCGCCCAGATGAACGTTCGCGCCACTCCCGCCTGCCGCGCGGCATCGGCGGCATCGGCAATTGCTCGCCACTTGCCGCGATCCTCCGCATTCAACACAAAGCCCGAAAAATAATGGTGTT
This sequence comes from Sphingopyxis sp. TUF1, assembly GCF_036687315.1. Classification (NCBI taxonomy): domain Bacteria; kingdom Pseudomonadati; phylum Pseudomonadota; class Alphaproteobacteria; order Sphingomonadales; family Sphingopyxidaceae; genus Sphingopyxis; species Sphingopyxis kveilinensis. Next base: position 2,450,358 of record NZ_CP144683.1, on the reverse strand, counting down.
CGTGAACCGGATAGCCCAGCCGCTGCACCATCGCCGCGCGCGCCGGTGCCGTCTCGGCGCCGCGCTCCGCGGTCACCCAGTCATAATCTTCCAGCTGCAGGACATCGAACGCGGGCTTTGCCCACCCCAGCGGCACATTCGCCCGCCGCAAGTCGGGCGCTGTCGGATCGAGCACCGTCGGCAGGAACACCAGCAGCAGCGATTCCAGTCCCGCCGCTCCCGCCTCGTCCCGCGCCGCCGCGACCAGCGCCGCGGTCGAGGTCGCGAGCAGCGCCCCCAGCGCATCGAGCATCGCCCGCTGCGCCGCATCGAGCGGCCCGCGCGCATCGGCGATCGCCACGCTCGCCCCGCCCAGCGCTGCACTCGTCGCCGCATCATAGGCGCAGATCTTGCCGCCCGGATTGACCCACCACCACGGCTCGCCAACCTGGAATTTCGGCGCCAGCCCGGCCTCGCGCCCGATCGCGACAAACGCCCGCGCGACCAGCTGCAAATATCCCATCGCCCCCGCATTGGCGGGTGCCAGCAACGTCGATGGCGGCACCCATCCGGTCAACGCCGGCGCGCCGTCGGCCCCCCTCTGTTTCCAGTCGTTCCAGCAATAGGCGTCGAACACTTCATACGACAGCGACCAGATCAGCCCCAGCCCCGCCGCGGCGCATGCATCGGCCAGCGCGCGGTGCCATGCGGCGGTCGGCCGGTTGAGCACGCCGCCCGCCAGGCTGACGTAAAAACCGCCGCCCAGCGCCTCGAGCCGCATATAATGGCTCATCCCGACATAATGGACGACATCGCCGCGATAGCCGAGCTGCACGATCTGCCGCACCACTCGCGCGGGCGTCAGATGATAGCAATCGTCATAACCATTGGTCATGCCCAGCGCCGTTTCGGGCAGCACCGCATCGCCGATCGCCAGCACCGATCCCGACCCCGTGCAAACGATGTCGGCCATCTCGGCCCATCCCTCGGCGGGCGCCGCCAGCACTCCCTCGCCGCCGTCATAAGTCGGCGGTACCAGCGAGATGAACATCCGGTCGATGTCGCCCGCCCACACCGGATCGGCCTCGCCGGGAAGCAGGAACCCGCCGTCGAGATCGTCGAAATCGAGGCGGACGACGGCATCCTCTGCGGACCCTTGCGCATAATTCCACAGCCGCACATACCAGGCGCGCGGGTTCCCCGCCGCATCGCGCCCCTCGATCGTCAGCGTGGGCCCATGCAGCGCGTCGAGCCGTTTGACCCCGCCCGACCGCCACCGGAACTTAAGCTGCACATGGCGGAAATCGCGCCGCGTCTCATACGCCAGCAACGGATGATCCCACCGATCCACGCTCTCCCAGATCAGCCCCGCCAGGTCCTGCTTGCGGTAAAAGACCGCCTCGACGCGCAGCGTTCGCGGCGCCGCGCTCACGACGCTTGCCATCATCGGCCGCGCAAAATCGACCGTCCAGAATCGCGGGTCGAACCGCTTGATCCACCCCTTGCGATGATGCGGCTCACCGGCCGCCACCAGGGCCCAGCCCATCACTCCTCTCCCGCCGCCACCGCACGGCGTACCGCGCGCGCCAGCTGCCGTCCCGTCTGTCCCAGCCGCTGCGGATCGCTCCCCGCCTGCCCCTGCACATTCACCGTGATTGCGATACTTCGCGCCGCCCCGCCCGCCGCCTCGATCCGCCCGCTCGCGGTCGGCACGAACAGTTCGGGCCCGCGCTCACCGACGCGATAGGCGCGCCCCGCGCTCACCGGCCCGCCCGTCGCGCGACCCGGCGCGCCGAAAAGCGCCATTGCGATCGACGATCCAAGCGACAGCAGCCCGCCACTGCCGCCGCCACCCAGCGCCCCTAACCCGCCCGCCACCGCCGCACGCGCAATGTCCGCCATCACCGCCATCGCCAGCCGCTTCAGATCTTCGAACCCGAGCTTGCCGGTCGTGATCGCACGCGACAGCGCCCGCGCGATTGCATCCCCCGCCTCCTCGGCGCCCTGCACCAGCGGACCGCGCATCTCCTCGCGCAGTGCGGCAATATCGCGCCGGAACGCCCCGGTGTCGGCGCGCACCGCGACGACCATCTCGTCGATCTCATCCATCGGGAAATTGCTCCATCATTACGCTCAGCGCCACGCGGTCGAACCCTGCATCGCCGCTGCTCTCGATCCAGCCCGCCAGCACCGCGCACACATCAGCGGGCGTGGCCGCCCAGAAATCGTCAGGCCGCCACCCCGCGACGCGCGCCATCAGGCCAAGCAGCGGGGTCACGACGTCCCCTAAGCAAGATTGCGTCATACCGATCCTCCCTGTCGCGCAGCGATGGGGAGGGGGACCGCTCGCGAAGCGAGTGGTGGAGGGGCAACAACGGCCGTGTCTTGGCCCCTCCGTCAGCGCTTCGCGCTGCCACCTCCCCATCGCTTCGCGACAGGGAGGATAGCCCCTCACCGCCCCTGCAATATCTGCCCCAGCAGAACGCGCAGCGCCGGGGTCATCGCCGCCAGCCCCTGCGCCACGACCGCCTCGCCGACATCCTCGCGCGTCAGCGCCGCCGGCCGGTCATGCACGCAATGCCAGAACAGCGCCGCCAGTTCGCCCAGCGCCAGACGCCCGTCCGCCGCGCGCTCGACCAATGCAAACAGCGGCCCCAGCTCGCCCTCCGCCGCGACCAGCGCCCCAAAACTCGGGCGCAGCACGAACATCCGCTCGCCAATCCGCAGCTCCGCCTCGCCGCGCAGCCTATTCGCTCGCGCGCTCACAGGCTCACCACCGCGCCGCTCGATTCCAGGTTCAGCGTGTAATTGCGCTCGCCATTATAATCGCCGGCATAGTCGAGCCGCGTCACCAGAAACCGCCCGCGCATCCGCTCGCCGCTTTCGAAGCTCAGCTCATAATGGTCGATCGTTCCCGCCAGCGCGTGCCCGCGCAATCGCACCTCGGCATCCGACCCGGTAAAGATGCCCGCGGCGCTCACCGACACCGATCGCACCCCGGCGCCCGACAACAGTTCGCGCCACCCGCCCGAATCCTTCGTTGTGACGTTCACCCCTTCGCCGTTCACCGACAATTGCGTCGTCCGCAATCCCGCCACGGTTCGATAGGTGGGCGGAGCGCCGCCATCGCCGACCTTGAGCAGAAAAGCGCTCCCATTTTCGATCGTCATCGTCTAATCTCCTTGAAAATAATCATGCGAAATGGGGAGTCGCGGGATGCTGATTACGACACTGGTTCTGGCCGCCATGCTTCAATCGCCCTCGGCGACGGTCGATCGGACGCGCGTCGCCTTCACCGAATGCCTCCGCAAGGACATGAAAAAGTCCCTGGAAACCAAGGTCGAAGAGGCGGAATATGTCATGACGCTGAAAGCGAACTGTACGGCCGAACGCGATGCCTTTCGCAAGGCGGTGATCGCGCTGGGCCGCGCCTCCGGCGATTCCGAAAAGGTCGCGGCCGAGGACGCCGACATGCAGATCGAGGATTATCACGCGAACTTCACCGAGAAGTTCACCGACTATAAGTCGACCAACACGATGCCCGGCGACTGACCGCGCCCGCTGAACGTCAGACCAAAAGACACCGGCATCGCACGATCATCTCGTGCCGCCAACCGCCCTCGCGGGCAAAGGTAAAGCGCGTGCGGATCGTCCGCGCACCGACGATCGTCCAGGCGCCCGCTGCCCCGCGCATCGCCGTAACTACGCGCTCGATGCCGCGGGCGGCGCCGTCTCCCCCCGCCTCGCCTACCCCCACCAACACCAGCGTCAGCTGCACCTCGCGCCCCGCGCGATCCTTCGTGCCCCAGTCGCGCCCCTCGGCGCCGCCCACCATCACATAGGGCGCGCTCGCGCGCGGCGGCGTGCCGTCGAAAACGCCATGGACGATTCCCGCCAGCGCATCGTCGCGCGCTAACAGGTCGAGTGCGCGGGTGCGCACCGCCCCCTCGGCGCTCCTCACTGCCCGCTCCCCAGCGTCAGCCGCCGCCATGGTTGCCACAGCGCGGCGATGGCCGCCGGCGGCGCCGCACCCGCCCCGTCGCGCGCATCGTGCAGATGCTGCGTCATCCGCACGATTCCCTGGCGTATCGCTTCGGGAATGCCGTTCGCCCCATCGGCGACCCCCGCACGATAGGCGACGCGCAGCCGCTCGGCGTCACCCGCCCGTTCGACCGTGATACGCGTGCTGCCGTCGCGGCTGACCGTCACGCGATACTCGCCATCCCCCAGCGGCATCTCTCCGCCGTCCGGCGCGATCAGCGCCACGCCGTCGATCCCGACCACCGGCCGCGCGTTCAGCCGGAGCGTCCCCGCGCCGATCGGCAATCGCTCCTCGGCCGCGCGAACGATCAGCCACTGGCCGATAAACGCCTCGCAGATGTTGGTTGCGGCGCGGACCAATCCCGCGACGACCGCATCGTCGACCGTCGCGCCCAGCCGCAACCAGCCGCGCGCTTCGTTCAAACTTACCGGCGCGTCGCCCGGCGAAATACTTTCGGCCATCATCGCTCCTCCACCCGCATCGTCATCGACCGTTCGTCGATCTGCCCGTCGCTCATCGTCACGCGGTTGGTGACGCGATAGACATGCCCCGCCACCCCGCCCGCCAGTGTGACGGTCACTTTCATCAGGTCGTGCGTCGCGCCGACGACGGTCACCCCGCCCTCCTCGACCGGATCGACCGCCCATTCGCTCGCAACCACGGCCTGCCCACCCGGATAGGCGGCCGCCCAGTCGAACTCGAAATCGATCCGCGTGCCCGGATCCTTCACCACCAACGTCATCGTCTCGCCCTTTCATCAGGGTCCAAATTCGATCCACGCCGCCGCAGCGGCCACATGACGAGCAGCCCGCGCCCGCAAGGCGGGGCCGGCGGGCTCGTTGCCCGATACTGGCGGTGAGCACCGAAAAGCAGGCGACAGCCATTGCGTTTCGGCGCGCGCCGATGACCACCGGCGGTCGGCGCCCGGCCCGCCCCGAAAGGGTTGGACGGGGCCGGGCGCCCTCGCACGCCTGCGCTGCCTGTGGTCAGCTGGCGGCGAATTTCATCAGCTTGATTGCCTGCGAATCGATGATCGCGCCGCCCACCCTTTTGGTTGCATAAAAATGCACAAAGGGCTTGTTGCTGAACGGATCACGCAGGATGCGCGTCTCGCCGCGGTCGGCGATCAGGTAACCCGCGCGGAAATTGCCGAACGCGATCGACAGGCTGTTCGCCGCGACATCGGGCATATCCTCGGCCTCGACCACCGGATAACCCAGCAGCGTCGCTGCCTGTCCCTCGACCATCCCCGGTTGCCAGATGAACGCGCCGTCGGTGGTCTTGAACTTGCGGATGCGCGCCAGCGTATCGGAATTCATCACCCACACCGCGCCCTGCCGGTATGGCGCCTTCAGCGAATGGACCAGCTCGACCAGCCTGTCCTGCGGGTTCGATGCCGGAAAGGCGCCGGCGGTTCCGGTCGCCAGATGCTGAAGCGTTCCGAACGCCCGCACGCTGTCGGTCTCGTTCGTTGTGGCATAGGTCAGGAACCCCTTGGGACGGTTCGTGCCATTGCCGTTTACGAACGCGCTGCCCTCGGCGACGGCAAACTCGCGGCCCAGCTGCTCCGCCAGCCAGTCCTCGACGTTGAACATCGCATCGTCCAGCATCGCCTGGCTCGCCGCCGGATTGGCGTAAAGCTCGCCCGACGGCGGCGCAATTTCGGCAAAGCTGCGCGTTGCCGTTTCGGGCCGCGCCGCGGTCTCGCCGACCCAGCCCGCCCCCATCGCGCCCGTCGCGATCAGCTTGCGATACCCGCTCGTCCCCGTTTGCACGACTGTCGCGATGCTGCGGATCGGCGACAGTGCCTTCAGCGTCGCGGCAATGCTGCCGTCGATCTCGCGCGGCACCGCAAAGCCGCCCTCGCCGCCCGTAGCCCCCGACAGGCTCTTCATCTCGACGCCCGCATCGATCCCGCGCCGCAGGTATCGCTCGACAAAGGCGTCACGCGCCGGATCGGCCGCCTTCGCCCCGTCGAGCGGCAAGCGCGCCGCCGCGACCGCCTGCGCATCGACCTGCGCCTTCAGCGCCGCCACCGACGCCTTCAGATCGTCGACCGCTTCCGCCGCCAGCACCGCATCGAACGCGCCATCCAGCGCATCGGCCTTCACTTCCATATCCACTTCCATGCCCGTCACTCCTTCGACCAAAAAAAATCCTCCCTGTGGCGAAGCCATGGGGAGGGGGACCGTCCGCGAAGCGGATGGTGGAGGGGCCGCAACGCTCGCGCCAAAGCCCCTCCGTCAGCCCTGCGGGCTGCCACCTCCCTACGCCTTCAGCGCAGGGAGGATCGATCCACCCTCCACCGCAATCACCCGCGCCAGCGGCTGCATCGGCACCGCCACCAAACTCACCTCGGCCAGATCCAGCGCCACCAGCTCGCGCGGACACGCACCGCGCGCCGCAGTCACCCGATACCCAAAGCTCAGCCCCGTCAGCGCCCCGCGCGCAACCAGCCCCGCCGCCGTCGGATGCGTCAGGCGCGCCACAACCCGCAGCCCGCGCCGGTCCTCCGCCAAAGCCTCGATTACGCCGACAACGGCACCCGGCCGATGCTGCCACAGCAAAGGCACAGCCCGACCCGCGCTCAAACTCGCCGCAAACGCCCCCGCCCGCACAATGTCCCCGCCCCGATCGACGCGGTCGAACACGGCAGCGTAACCGGCGAAACGGATGGACTGGGGTTCACGCGGAGGCGCGGAGACGCGGAGATCTTCTTTCCCCGCTCGCCCTGAGCTTGTCGAAGGGCCGTCCTTTTCTTCTGCCACGCCAAAGGAAAAACGGTCCTTCGACAAGCTCAGGACGAACGGAGAGGGGAAAGCTTTTCTCCGCGTCTCCGCGCCCCCGCGTGAACCTTTATCCAACGCCGACGCCCCGCTCACCGCAGCAACCCCGGCAGCCCCAGCTTCACCGCAAGCCCGACGACCAGCAGCGCCAGTACCCCGCGCACCGCCCAGTCGACCGCCGCCTTCCACGCGCTCGTCTTCGCGTCGCGCCACGCGCCCAGCAACTGCCGCAGGTCCGCCACATCGTCGCGCGCCGCCGCATCGGCCAGCCCCAGCCGCGCCAGCGCCCGCCGCGCCCCCAGCTCGCTCGCCTCCTCGACCACCGCGCGCAGCAACGCTGCGTCGGGCGCGCTCGTCCCCGCCAGCGCGATCAACCGCGCCAGCGCCTCATCTTCATCCATGTCGCTATCCTCACAAAAAACCCTCCCCCTGGGAGGGGGGAGGGTTGCGCAGCCTTGGCAGCTTGCTGCCTAGGCGAAGCTGGGTGGGGTGGGTCGTCGCCCGCGAACGCTACACCACCCCCAGCAACGCCTTCTTTTCCTCCGCACTCAGCCAGTCCGCCGCCGAAACCTCGCGCCACAGCGCCATCCGGTCCTCGGCCAGCGCGGGCAGCTTGTTGAGGTCGACGCGCAGTTCCGCGCCCTCGAACCATCCGCTCAACCCCTGCGCGATCGCTCCCAAAATCTTCGCGCACAAAGGCAGCACCGTCAGCCGCCACAGCGCGCGGTTTGCCTCGCGATAATTGGCATAGGTCGCGTCCCCCGGCAGCCCCAGCAGCATCGGCGGCACCCCGAACGTCATCGCAATCTCGCGCGCGCTCGAATCCTTCAGCGCCAGGAAATCCATCTCCGCGGGCGACAGCGACAGCGCCTGCCACTTGAGCCCGCCTTCCAGCAGCAACGGCCGCCCGGCATTCGCGCCCCCCGAAAAACTTTCCGCCAGCTCCTCGCGCAGCCGGTCGACCTGCTCGGCCGACAGCGGCATCCCCTTGTCGCCCGGATCGTGGACCAGCGCCCCCGACGGCCGCGCCGCATTCTCTAGCAGCGCCGCGTTCCACTTCGCCGCCGCATTATGCGCCGCAATCGCGCCCGCCGCTGCGCCCAGGCACCCCGCGCCATAATGATCGTCGAGCGGGTGCAGCGCCTTGACATGCACCACCGCGGTCCGCCCCGCACCGTCCTCGGCCGGCAGCACCGCCGCCGACCCGCCCGCCTTGTAGCGATAGGCCACTGGCCACCCGCGGCCATCCGCCTCGACCGTCACCCGCTCGGGCCGCAGCGCAAACAGCTCCGCCGGCGCCCCCGCGCCATCGGTCAAAATCTGCACATAGCCATTACCGTGCAGCAGCATCTGCGCCGCCAGCGTCTCGAGCAACCCCTGCCCGCCCGAAGGCCCCGCGACGAGCGCCAGCAACGCCGGATCGCTCGCCTCCAGCGGCGCACTCGCCGCCGCCTCGGCCACCAGCCGCACCGATCGCTGCACGATCGCATTCGCCAGATACCCTTCGCGCACCTGCGCTTCCCACGACAGCGGCGCCGGCGCCGACCCCATCGCCCCATATGTCCCATACACCCGCGACAACGCGGGCCGCGCAGCCCCCTGCGCAGCCTTCCGGCCAAACCAGTTCATGATGATCTCCTTCGCTGTTCCTCGAGGAGGATCGCGTCACAGCAGCGTCAGCAATAACCTACCGTTCGTCGTCCTCTTCCGAGGCGGCCGCCTCTTGGAGGCGGGCTATCAGATTCTGAAGGTGCGCAATCTGAATTTGCAGCTTTCGCACTTCATAGGCAGGCATATGCCCTATAATTGGTGTTGGCTTGTCGGCCAAACATTCGAAAAACTCTCGCGACCATGGAAGCTCGAGTTCTCGATCCAATCGGAATCTCGTCGCCTGCTTGAGGCCGCACACTTGCATTTCAGAAAGCGTGACAATCGAAAAATCGGCGGGGCCACCACGGTATGGATCTTTCGAGGTGCCATAGACAACTTTGACCCACGGATTGCCGTCCTGATCTTGAAACGCCTGTCGCACCAAAGCCGGTCGTGGCTTCGGTGCGGGCATTTTTGGATCTTCAACTGTCGGAAAATTGCTCCACACGATGTCATATGGAGCTGGAGCGGTAGAAAACGGAAAAAAGCTGTATGTTACCACCCCGGCTCCGAAATCGGAGTCAGCTTAAAGCCCTTCGGCTTGCTCTTGTTGACCTGATTCTGGAGGGCCGTGACATATTCGTCCGACACTTCCGAGCAATAGTCCGGCTGCTGCTGAATCGCACGCGAAACCGCTGAAATTCCGCGCGAAGTCGCTTGACGAAGCTTGCGCAATGTTTTCTCCTTAAACGTGAAACTGAAGCTGGGCTTCACGAATCCACGAGGGTCAAATGGACCGTTCCAAGTGTTATATCAACCAAAAGTTGACAAAATGCCTACGTGGCATTCGATGAACCACGTCTGAAAAACGACAGACAGGCTAGATTGTTCCTATATTTCAAACCACCCGCACCCCCGGCCCGCGCCCCTTGCGCATCCCCGCGCGCAGCGCCGCCAGCGCCCAAACGCAGGCATCCGCGCGATCCGGCGACCGCCCAGGCCCCGCATAACCCCCGCCGATCTGGAGCCCGCACAGCTGGTCCTCCAGCTCGGCGAAGACCCCCGCATGGACCACCTGCCCGCGCTCATAGGCGAGCGCGACCGGCTCCGCGCGCCGCACCTTGCCCGCGCTCGCGCGCACCGGAACGACGGGCAGCGTCATGTCGGCCTGGCGCAGCACCGCCTCGACCATCTCGCCGCCCATATTGCTTTCGGCGACCACACGCTCGGCGCCCCAGCGCGCCGCCGCGGCGGCCACCGCCTGCGCCCACACGCCCGGCGGCGGGCGCTCCACGCTCGCATCCTCGACCACCGCCAGCCGCCCGTCGCGCAGCTCGGCGGCGACGATGATCCCGCACGCATCGCCCCCCGCCGTCGCCGGCGGATCGACGCCGATCACCACGCGCACATATTTGCCCACGCTCTCCACATCGACGCGGCACCGCTCGATCAGCGCGCGCGTCCACAGCGCGCCCTCGACATCCTCCAGCAATTCGCCGTCCAGCTCCTGCCGCCCCAGCCGCGTCCCGCCATAACTTGCGATCATCGCGACGACGAAATCGTCGGGCAGGTGCGGGTTGTCGCGCGTCCGGCCAAAGGTTTCGACGATTCCCGGCGCCGCCTTGATCCGCCGCATCACCGCATTGGGACGCGGCGTCGTCGTCACCACGGCGCGCGGCCGCTCGCCGAGCCGCAGCCCCATTATCAGATTGTCCCACGCCGCCTCGCCGCGTCGCCATTTCGCCAGTTCGTCGCACCACGCCACATGATGCTCGGGCCCGCGCAATTCTTCGCCCGCTTCCGCCGAATACAGCATGGCCACCGCCCCGTTTGCAAAATGCAGCTCGCGGCGCTCGCGCACCCAGCGCACCGGCTCATGGTCGCGCGCCACCGCGATCAGCCCGCTCGGCCCCTCGATCATCACGCGCTGCCCGTCGGCCATCGTCGCCGCGACCAGCGCGATCCGCGCGCCGGGGATCGTCCGCGCGACCTCGCTCACCCATTCGGCGCCCGCGCGCGTCTTGCCGAACCCGCGTCCCGCCTGGATCAGCCAGATTCGCCAGTCGCCCTGCGGCTCGCGCTGGCCGTCATTCTCGAACCCGTACCAGCGACGCGCAAATTCGCGCTTCTGCGCAGCGCTCAGTGCGCGCAGCACCGACAGCCGATCGGGCGCCTTCATCTTTTCCAGCGCGCCCCAGATTTCATCGGTTCTTGTCCGCCGCGACACCGCGTCGGTCGCGTCGGGCGCGACGCTGCGCATCGTCATGCGCCCTCCGGCGCGCTGGATGCATCGTCGTTACGGCCCGGCGCGACCGACGCGGCGGTGCCGCTTCGCTCGGCGCGCAGCGCCCGCTGGCGCAGCACCATGTTGATCCGCTTGATCAACACCGCATCGGTTTCTTCCTGCGTCGCAACCTCGCGCGGCTGCGACCGGCGCCCGCTGGCGCTGCCGCGTTCGACGCTCGCGCGGTGCTGGCGGAGCAGCGTAATCGCTTGCGTAACCGACATCTTCTCGACGGGCTCGCTGCCCTCGTCGAGCACCAGTTCGTCGACCGCCTCCAGCGCGCGCCGGACGAGTGCCAGCTCCAGCCGCTCGTAACCCAGTTCGAGCGCCTCCTGCCATTGTTTCGCAAACAGCGGATCGCGCCGCCGCAGCCGGTACGCGCTGCCTGCCGCCATCTCGGCCGCCACATGGGCGCGCCGCACGTTGCACGACATCGCCAGCTCCGTCAGAAAAGCCGCGCGGCGCGCCTTGGTCCATCCATTCGCCTTGACCTGCTTGCGCTGCAACGGCCCATTATGCTGCGGCCCGATCTCCTCATCCATCGCCCATCGCCTCCAAAAGCAATCGGGCCGGAACACCCTCCCGCCACTGGGGAGCGCGCCGGCCCGACTCGCAATTCTTCATGATGCGACACTTGTGCCATATCAGCGTGGCGATGTCAAGATTTTTTAACCTATATGGTTTTTGTCGAGCGGCTGTTTGGCATATTTTAGACGATATTGGCCGCTGCACGAACCGCTCCGCGGATTGGTGCTAGCCTCGATGTAAAGCGGCCCAGCGAGCGCCGCACCTGATTGAACGCGGGCTGCCGCAGGCAGACCCTTTCGGCTCCTTTACCTGAGGAGTCGAACGATGGACGAGCTTATCCAGATTGGCCCGATCAGCCCGCTGCGCCAGCGCCTGATCGACGACATGACCATGCGCCGCTTCTCGAAGGAGACGCAGCGTAACTATCTTCGCGATGTCGGACGGTTCGCGACCTGGCTCGGACGCTCGCCCCACACCGCGAGCGCCGAGGATGTCCGGCAGTTCCAGATCGAGCAGCAACAGGCGGGCGTCCCCGCACCGACGATGAACAGCATCGTGGGTGCGCTGAGGTTCTTCTTCACGCATACCCTCGACCGCCCCGATCTCGCGCGTAAGCTGATCCGCACCAGGCAGGTTCGCAAGATCCCCGTCGTTCTGACCATGGCCGAGGTGAAGCGGCTGCTCGATGCGACCCGCTCGCTCAAGCACCAGGCGGCGCTGTCGGTGGCGTACGGCGCGGGGCTGCGCGTCGCCGAGGTGTCGGCGCTGAAGGTCAGCGATATCGACAGCAAGCGGATGCTGCTGCGGATCGAGCGCGGCAAAGGCGGCCGCTACCGCAACGCCATGCTGCCCGAAGGGCTGCTCCTGCTGCTGCGCGACTGGTGGCGCGCGGGGCGGCAGCAGGGCATCCTCGTTCCCGACGGCTGGCTCTTTCCCGGACAGAGCGCCGCGGCGCCGATCAGCACCCGCCAGCTCTACCGTGTCGTTGTCGAGGCCGCGGAGGCGGCCGACATCGACAAGCGCGTCGGACCGCATACGCTCCGCCACAGCTTCGCCACCCACCTGCTCGAGGACGGTGTCGATATCCGCGTCATCCAGGCATTGCTCGGTCATGCCAAGCTAAACACCACCGCCTTCTATACCCAGGTTGCGACCAAGACGGTGCGGTCGATCATCAGCCCGCTCGACAGGCTCGCGCTCGCATCGCCGAGCGAGGAGGCGGCTGACGGCTGAGGCCGATGCGCGCCTCACTCGAGGTCGCCGACATCTTCCGGGCCGCAGGGCCCGCGTATCGCGCCGCCCATGCCGGGCATCTGAGCCTGCACCAGCTCAAGATCATGTCGGCGATCGAGCATTGCCGCACCGCCGCCCTAGGTGGCCACGTCGAGGCCTGCACCGACTGCGGGAACTGGCGGATCGCGTACAACAGCTGCCGCAACCGGCATTGCCCGAGGTGCCAGGGCGCTGCTGCACGCACCTGGCTCGAGGCCCGCGAGGCCGACCTGCTCCCGGTCGGCTATTTCCACGTCGTGTTCACCCTCCCTGCCGAGGTCGCCGCGATCGCCTTCCACAACAAGGCGCTCGTCTATGACCTGCTGTTCAAGGCCGCGGCCGACACGATGCTGACCATCGCCGCCGACCCCAGGCACCTCGGCGCCCGGATCGGCATCACCGCCGTCCTCCACACCTGGGGCTCGGCGCTGACCCATCATCCGCACATCCACATGATCGTGCCCGGCGGCGGCATCTCGCGCGATGGGACACGCTGGATATCGGCACGCCCGGCCTTCCTGCTGCCGGTCCGCGTGCTCGGCGCCCTGTTCCGCCGGCTGTTCCTGACCCGCCTTCGCGCGCTGCACGATGCCGGCAAGCTCGCCTTCTTTGGCAGCCTCACGCATCTCGCCGAACGACGCGCATTCCTGCGGCACCTCTCGCCGGTCCGCAAAAAGCGCTGGGTCGTTTATGCCAAGGCCCCGTTCGCCGGGCCCGAGGCCGTGCTCGCTTACCTCGCGCGCTACACCCACCGCGTTGCGATATCGAACAGCCGCCTCCTCCGGTTCGACGAAGCCGGGGTCACCTTCCGCTACAAGGACTACCGCAAGGCCGGCGCCGGACGGCAGCAGGTCATGACCCTCGCCGCCGACGAGTTCATCCGCCGCTTTCTTCTCCACGCCCTGCCGCGCGGGTTCCACCGCATCCGCCACTATGGCCTCCTCGCCAGCGCCAGGCGCAAGGATCATCTCGAACGGGCCCGCCGCCTGCTCGATGTCGCACCTCCACCGACCGAGGAACCGACCGACGATGCAGAGCCCCGACCGACCTGTCCGTGCTGCGGCGGTACGATGATCATCATCGAGGTCTTCGAGCGCCGCTATCAGCCTCGCGCGCCGCCACCGTCCGTACTCTCATCCGGGATACAGGCGCCGTGACCCGGCACGGCCTGGCGCAGACACGATCCAGGGCGGACCCGCACCTGGAAGCGGACGCGCTCGCGCCGATGCTGCCCAAAAGCAGACGTCGCTCTATCAAAACCGGTCCGTCCGCTTTTCGGCGTCCGCTTTTGCAATCTAAATCCAGACGGTCCGATCTCAGATGCGTCCGATTTTGGGCAGCATCCGTCAGCCCCAGGCCACGCTCAAAACCGCTTTCCCCATAGCTCTCAGCCTATGACCCCCGCGGTTCGGGCATCGAAGACTTTCCGACGCCTATCGGCGTCCGAAACTCTCAACGATTGGAGACTGTCCGCTTCCAGGCGATTGTCACCAATTTCAGCCATTCGAATTTCAGTATAGTTCAAAGCAAAGGTCACCTTGCTGCCCCGATCCCGCAACATCTCCTGCCGCCGCGCATTGTCTTAGGGACTCAAAGGAGACAATCAAATGACCAATCCCCTCGACACGCGCCGCATCCTCATCATGGCGACTGACGGCTTCGAGCAATCCGAACTCGAAGTCCCCCTCGAGCGGCTTCAGGATGCCGGCGCCGAGATAGACATCGCCTCGCTCAAGGCTGGCGACATCACCGGCTGGGCCGAGGATGACTGGGGCGACGAAATCGAAGTCGATCTGCTGATCGCCGATGCCAAGTCCGAAGATTATGATGCGCTCGTCCTTCCGGGCGGGCAGATCAACCCCGACCTGCTGCGCATCGATGACAAGGCGATCGCGCTGATCAAGTCCTTTGCCAGCGCCGGAAAACCCGTCGCGGCGATCTGCCATGCACCGTGGCTGCTCGTCGAAGCCGGTCTCGCCAAGGGCAAGAAGATGACGAGCTACAAATCGATCCGGACCGACGTCGCTAATGCGGGCGCCGAGGTGGTCGATGAGGAAGTGGTCGTCGACGGCAATATCATCACAAGCCGCTGCCCCGACGATCTTCCCGCCTTCTGCGACGCTATCATCGCAGCGCTCGTTCCGGGCGATACCGGCGCCTGACGACGGCGATCAAAGGGCCAGGATAATTTGGAAATAGTCCGGGCCGCGCGAAAGCGCGGCCCGGTGGAAAGCACTCAAACACTTATCGTTTTGAAGCTCGCTGGAAATACCCCGGTGCCCCTTATCCGGTTCCGCGCGACATGATATTTTTGTTTGGGCGTATGACGCAGGGTCCGACGTTGCGGACGTACCCGTGAGCGCCGATTGATGTCTGCGATCGGGGCGTGCTCTGGGCTGGTGTAGAGTGCTTGCTCTGGGCTGGTGTAGAGTTCAGCCACATCGGTTCAAAATCCAAGCAGCGACCCTCCGTCACCCAATCCTCCCCAATCCATCCATCACCGCGGTCAGCGCCAGCGCATTCTCGCGCTCCATCGCGCTGTGCCCCGCGTTGGTCACGAAATAGGACACCGGCTCCGCCCCCGCGGCGCGCAGCGCGGCGACCAGCCGCGATGCCTGGGTCAACGGGCATACTTCGTCGAAGCGGCCGTGGACGATGTGGATGGGGATCGACGCCAATATGTCGATATGGTCGAAAAAATGCCCCGCGGGCAGGAACAGGTCGTTCGCGAAATAATGCGCCTCGATCTGCGCGAAGCACAGCGCGAAATCGGCCTCGCCGAACTTGCCCGTGTCGGCCGTCTCGGGGATCATGTTCGAAATCACCCCTTCCCACAGGGACCAGGTCAGCGCGGCGTTCAGCTGCCGCTCCTTCTCCGCCGCATTGCTCGGCACCATATCGAAAATCGCCTTGTACGACGCCATGACGTCGCGCCGCTCGTCGGGCGATAGCACCGAGAGCAGCGCCGCCCATTCGTCGGGATATTTGATATAGGCGCCAGGCGCGGTCAACCCGAACGGGTCGTCCCCCCACGTCGCGGCATTGCCCTGATACAGATAGAGCAAATCCTCCGCCGCGCCCAAAAAGATGCCGCGCAGGATCAGGCTGGCGCAATGAGCGGGGTGCTGGATGGCATATGCCATCGCCAGCGTGCTGCCCCAGCTGCCGCCAAACACATGCATCGGCCCCGCAATCTCCAGATGATCGCGCAATTTCTCGATGTCGCCGATCAGGTCGGCGGTGGTGTTTTTCGCCAGCGCGTCCGCCGGGCCGGCCGAGGCGACATTGGGCTCGCTCTTGCCGCACCCGCGCTGGTCGAACAGGATGACGCGGTATCGCTTCGGATCGAAAAAGCGCGCCATCACCGGCGCGCACGCGCCGCCGGGGCCGCCGTGCAGGAACATCACCGGCTCACCCGCCGGATTGCCATATTCCTCCCAATAAATGCGGTGCGCGGGATCGCGGTCGACCTCCAGCCACCCGAAATTCAGGCACGGCGGCTGCGGATAGACCCAGTCATCACCGATCTTGCTCGACGCCTGAAGCCGCGAAAAATCCATGTCCATATCCCATCCGCTCCCCTTTTAGCCCCTCCCCTTCAGGGGAGGGGTTGGGGTGGGGGCCATCGGCCTTGCGCAAGGCCGATGGCCCCCACCCGCTGCGACTAAGCCAGCAAGCTGGCAAGTCTCGCTGCCCTCCCCTGAAGGAGAGGGCGATTCAAATATCGGCCCACACAGTCCAAACCCTTGATGCATCAATTAGTTGACCGCCCGCCCCCGAATGTCCAGACCCTGCACTTCGGAAAACAGGGAGCGACAAGGGGACTCGACACCGGATTGGCAAAGCGCCGCGACGCGCGCACGATCCTCCCTGTGGCCGCAGGCCATGGGGGAGTCGCAGACGGCGCGCAGCGCCAGCGGGACCGCCGCGAAGCGATGGTGGAGGGGCGGCGACGGTAGCGCCAATGCCCCTCCGTCAGCCCTGCGGGCTGCCACCTCCCCATCGCTTCGCGACAGGGAGGATCGAGATGGAACCGACCGCCGCTTGCTGACAGGCAGGAAGCGGCGCCGCAAAAAGGGAAAAAGTTGATGCGCAAACTGGCTTTGTTTGGAACCGCCCTTGTCGCCTTCACCGCCCAGCCGCTCTGGGCGCAGCAGGAACAGGCGCCCGCGCAGCCACCAGCCGAAAACGCATCCGAAACCCCTGCCGCCACCCCCGCCCCCATGCCCGCCGCCGCAATCGGCAGCGCGCGCACCGGCCCCGAACGCCGCTTCACCGGCGCCGACCTGTTCGACCTCGCGATCGCCGCGGATCCGCAGATCAGCCCCGACGGCCGCCACATCGCCTATGTCCGCCGCGCGAACGACATCATGACCGACCGCGCGGTCAGCTCGATCTGGCTGATCGACACCGCGACGGGGCGTGAAACGCCGCTTGCGGGACAGGACGGCCCGGCCTTTTCGCCGCGCTGGTCGCCCGACGGCGCGCGCCTCGCCTATGTGTCGGCCGCGGGCGGCAGCGTGCAGCTGTGGGTGCGCTGGATGGACGGCGGCGAAGCGGTGCGGCTGACCGGCCTGCCGACCAGCCCGTCCAGCCTGACCTGGGCGCCCGACGGCCGCTCGATCGCCTACACCATGCTGGTGAAGGATGAGGGCGCAAAGCTCGGCAGCGCGCCCGCGAACAAGCCCGAGGGCGCGACATGGGCCGAACCGCTCGACGTCCGCACCCTCCTCACCTACCGCGCCGACGGACAGGGCTATATCGAACCGGGCTTCGAAAAAATCTTTCTCATCCCCGCGACCGGCGGCGCGCCGCGTCAGTTGACCTTTGGCCCGTATCACGACGGTGGCCCCTTGAGCTGGTCGCGCGACGGCCGCACGCTCTATTTCAGCGCCAACCGTCAGGCCGATTGGGAAACCGACGCGCAGGAAAGCGAAATCCACGCGCTTGATGTGGCCAGCGGCGCGATCACTACGCTCACCGACCGCAACGGCCCCGACGCCAATCCCCTGGTGTCGCCCGACGGCCGGCTGATTGCCTATCTCGGTTTCGACGACGCGCTGCGCGCCTATGAACAGACCGAGCTCTATGTGATGAACCGCGACGGGTCGGGGCGCCGCCGCATCGCCGCCAACTGGGACTACAGCGTCGATGCCGTGCAGTGGGGCGCCGACAGCCGCAGCCTCTATGTCCAGTATGACGATCATGGCGAGACGAAGGTGGCGCGCATGGGCCTCGACGGGTCGGTGCGCGACGTGGCGAAGGGGTTGTCGGGCGGCGGGCTCGACCGGCCCTATACCGGCGGCAGCTTCACCGTCGCCGACAATGGCGCCATCGCCTTCACCGGCGGCACCGCGACGCGCCCCGCCGAGGTGCAGCTCGCGCGCGGCGGCGGCGAGGCGCGGATGCTGACCGACCTCAACCGGTCCTTGCGCGAAGTCAAATCGCTGGGGCAGGTGCGCAAGATCACCGTGGCGTCCAGCCACGACGGCCTGCCGATCGAGGGTTGGCTGACCCTGCCGCCCGGCTATGTCGAGGGGCAGCGCGTGCCGCTGATCCTCGAAATCCATGGCGGGCCCTTCACCGCCTATGGCCCGCATTTTTCGACCGACAATCAACTCTATGCCGCCGCGGGCTATGCGGTGCTGTCGCCGAACCCGCGCGGCTCGACCAGCTATGGCGAGGCCTTCGCGCAGCAGATCGACAAGGCCTATCCGGGCAATGATTATTTCGACCTCATCTCGATCGTCGATCAGGCGATCGCGCTCGGCATCGCCGATCCCGACGCCTTGTTCGTCACCGGCGGGTCGGGCGGCGGCGTGCTCACCAGCTGGATCGTGGGGAAGACCAATCGCTTCAAGGCCGCGGCGACGCAGAAACCCGTCATCAACTGGCAGACGCAGGCGCTGACCGCCGACGGCCCCGCCTTCTTCGGCCCCTACTGGCTCGGCGCGCAGCCGTGGGAAAAACCCGAACTCTACTGGTCGCGCTCGCCGCTGTCGCTCGTCGGCAATGTCGAAACCCCGACGCTCGTCGTCGTGGGCGGCGAGGATTATCGCACCCCGGTCAGCGAATCCGAACAATATTACACCGCGCTTCGCCTCCGCGGCGTGCCGACTGCGCTCGTCAAGGTGCCCGGCGCCAGCCACGGCAGCATCGCCGCGCGCCCGTCGCAATCGGCCGCCAAGGCCGCCGCGATCCTCGCCTGGTTCGAAAAATACCGGAAAGGCTGGACGCGCGCCGCCGCATCGGATTAATTCCGGTGCGATGAGCGACGACAAGATCTTCATCAGCGCGAACGAACTGCTCGCCGATTCGCTGCGGCTGGGGATGCAGGTGATCGACAGCGGGTTCAAACCGACGCATCTCGTCGGCATCTGGCGCGGCGGTGCGCCGGTGGGGATCGCGGTGCAGGAACTGCTCGATTATCACGGCCAGTCCTGCGACCATATCGCGATCCGCACCTCCTCCTACCGCGGCATCGACGATCAGGACACGCGCGTCCGCGTCTTCGCGCTCGGCTATCTGATCGACACGCTCAGCCCCGACGACCGCCTGCTCATCATCGATGACGTCTTCGATTCGGGCCGCAGCATCCGCGCTTTCCTCGCCGAATTACAGGCGCGCTGCCGCCACAATATGCCACGTGACATTCGTATCGCGACCGTCTGGTTCAAGCCGCGCCGCAACGTCACCGACCTCCGCCCCGATTTCTTCGTCCACGAAACCGACCAGTGGTTGATTTTCCCGCACGAGATCGACGGGCTGACGGTCGACGAGATCCGACGACACAAACCCGAAGCGGCGATCATCCTCGGCGAAGCGGAGGTGCCGGGTGCCTGACGGCTTCGCCTCGCGCGAAGAGCGCGCCGCCTTCATCGCCGGTCTGCCCAAGGCCGAACTGCACCTTCACATCGAAGGCTCGCTCGAACCCGAGTTGATGTTCGAACTCGCGCAGCGCAACGGCGTCGCCATCCCCTTCGCGAGCGTTGAGGATGTGCGCGCGGCTTACGCCTTCTCGAACCTTCAGGACTTCCTCGACATCTATTATCAGGGCATGGGCGTCCTCCAGACCGAGCAGGATTTTTACGACCTCACCGCCGCCTATTGCGCCCGCGCAAACGCCGACACTGTCCGCCACATCGAAATCTTCTTCGACCCGCAGGGCCACACGGCGCGCGGCGTCGCCTTTGAAACCGTCATCGCCGGCATCACCCGCGCGCTGGACGATGCAGAGGCGCGGTACGGGATGACCTCCAAGCTCATCCTCTGCTTCCTCCGCCATCTCAGTGAGGCCGAGGCCGAGGCGACGCTCGACGAAGCGCTGCCCTTCCTGGGTCGCATCGCGGGCGTCGGCCTCGACTCATCCGAACTCGGCCACCCGCCCACCAAGTTCGAGCGCGTTTTCGCGCGCGCCCGCGCGCTCGGGCTGAAGCTCGTCGCCCATGCCGGCGAGGAAGGGCCGCCCGAATATGTCCGCGAAGCGCTCGACCTCTTGAAGGTCGACCGTATCGACCATGGCAACCGCAGCCTCGAAGACCCCGCGCTCGTCGCCCGCCTCGCGGCCTCGGGCATGACGCTCACCGTCTGCCCGCTCTCGAACCTCAAGCTCTGCGTCGTCGACGATGTCGCGGACCATCCCTTAAAAACCATGCTCGACGCAGGGCTTCGTGCCACCGTCAACAGCGATGACCCCAGCTATTTCGGCGGCTATGTGAACGCCAATTACCAGGCCGTCGCCGACGCGCTCGACCTGTCGCGGGGCGATCTCGTCGCCCTCGCGCATAACAGCTTCACCGGCGCTTTCCTCAGCGATGCGGAAAAGGCACCCCACCTCGCGGCGATAGACGCCTACGCCTGACGCCTGCGCCCATAAGGACTGCCAGCGCCCGAAAGCGGACATAATATCCTCCCTGCCGCGAAGCGGTGGGGAGCGGGACCGCGCCCGAAGGGCGTGGTGGAGGGGCCGCGACGGTAGCGCCAAAGCCCCTCCGTCAGCGCTTCGCGCTGCCACCTCCCCATCGCTGCGCGACAGGGAGGATCGTAGCTGAAAAAGTATGGAGGCGGCCGAAACTAGCCGTCGCCCCCGCGCAGGCGGGGGCCGCTGTCGGTTTACGCAGCGGCGCAGGAAAAGGCCGATTGCGGCCCCCGCCTTTGCGGGGGCGACGGTTTATTGAAACGTCCGATCCCCACCCCAAAGCAGTCATCCACCCCCCCCAAAAAAAAACGCTGTCCTACATGATCCGACTGTGTCAGCCTTCGCATCAGCTCTTTCAATATGTGGACAAAAACGATCGCTGCCCCGCCGGTGCGCATGCGCAGCAGCTCGGCGCGCATCTCCGACCGAAGCGGCGAAATCGGCGGCCGCACAGGGCTGACCTTTCCTGACCTTTGGAATGCTCGGGTGCCTCCTGAGCCGATCGGATCGCCCCCTCAGCCCGGTATGACCGAACACGAGTGAGCACCCACCACCTCACCACGGCAATCTCACGCCGCGATCAGCACCCCGTGATAGGTGCGGTCCTCGAACGCTCGCCCCGCGCCCATCGCGACGCAGATCAGTGCGTCATCGGCGACCACCACCGGCAGTCCGGTGGCGCGCGCGATCGCCGCGTCCATCCGGCGCAGCAGCGCGCCGCCGCCGGTCAGCGTGATCCCCTCGTCGATGATGTCGGCCGACAATTCGGGCGGCGTCTGTTCCAGCGCCGCGCGCACCGCGCTCACGATCTGGCCGACAGGTTCGGCCAGCGCCTCCGCGATCTCGGCTTCGGTCACCTGCACCTCGGCAGGGCGGCCGGTCACCAGGTCGCGCCCCTTGACGCCCATGGCCATGCCGTCCCCGTCCGGCGGCGTCGCGCAGCCAATCGTCAGTTTGACGCGCTCGGCGGTCATCTCGCCGACCATCAGATTATGCTTGCGGCGAATGAAAGATGAAATCATCTCGTCCATCTTGTCGCCGCCCACGCGCGCCGAATTGCTATAGGCTATGCCGCTCAGCGACAGTACCGCGACCTCGGTCGTGCCACCGCCGATGTCGACGACCATCGCGCCCCGCGGTTCTTCGACCTGCAATCCTGCGCCGATGGCAGCGGCCAGCGATTCCTCGATCAGCTGCACCGACGCCGCGCCGGCATTGCTCGCGGCATCGCGGATCGCGCGGCGCTCGACCATCGTCGAGCCGCTCGGCACACAGATGACGACATGAGCGCGCTGCGCAAAGCGGCTCGCGCCGCCCTGCGCCTTGTCCATAAAATGTTTCAGCATCTGTTCGGCGACGTCGATGTCGGCGATCACCCCGTCGCGCAAGGGACGGATCGCCTCGATATTGCTCGGAGTCTTGCCCATCATCAGCTTGGCTTCGTCGCCGACGACTTTCACCCGGCGCACGCCATCGCGCGTTTCAAGCGCGACCACCGACGGTTCGTTGAGCACAATGCCCCGGTCCCGAACATAGACAACGGTGTTCACGGTCCCCAGATCGATGGCCATATTGTGCGCGGCCGACGCAAAGCGGTCAAAAAACTTCATATACGGGGCAAAAGCCTTCGAATGGGTGGAAGATCAGCCGCGACCGACTCTTCGGCGCCCGCAACGACTGTCGCAAATTCGACTGCGTAAAAGGCGCGGGCGCGTCAACGAAGCCCGGGGGCAATACTGCCAGAACGGTGGTTTCTCAGGCTCGGTTGTGAAAATGGTTTAAAATCCGCGATCGTCCGATCCGGGAACGAGGAATTTCAGCCCCTGCAGCCGGACCACCCGATCATCCTCGCACACCGGCGCCGCGATCAACCGCATCCAGCGCCGCGGCGCCCGCGCGGGGCAGATTTCGACGTCGATCGTGAAGCCGCGCTTGTGGCGGATCGCATAGGCGCGCAGCTTCTCCATCGCCGCGCGCGACGCTTCGGCATAGAGCGCCACCGCCTCTTCGCGGCGGACGACTGCGCCGTGCGGGATTCCGAAAATATCGCGAACCTCGTCCGACCAGCGGAGTCGATCATTGTCGGCCAGGTCGCATTCCCACTCGCCGACTTGGACGCGCGCACGTGCCAAGCGCGCCGCGACATCGACGACATCGGGGATCGGATCGAGCGTGTCCGCCTCATGCAATTGTCCCAGCTCGAAAAAGCGAGCGCGCTCATAAAGCGGCCAGCTGTGGTGAACGGGCAAAGGATGAGTCGGCTTCAATGCTGGGATCTTCCGCTTTTGGCGACCGTAGCCGACGCCGCTTAACGATTGATGATCCTGCTTTCCAGCCAGTCTGTTTCGCACCACGAAAAAGCCCGCCTTTCATCGGAAAGGCGGGCCTTGGAAGATATGGGTTGGAAATCAGTTCTTTTCGGGCGGCGCCACGGTGATGCGTACCCGTTCGCCCGAATTTCCGGGGAAATCGGTAAACATCGCCTCGACCAGATTGGGGACGATCGTCTGAAGATTATTGTCGCGCGACTGCGCTTCGGCCCGCCCTTCGAACAGGCGAGCGCCGTCCGACGCGCGATTGATCTGAAGCGTCAGGCCGCTGGTGTAGACGGTGTAGCTGCTGACATCGTTATACCCCCAGCTCGGGCCGAAACCGCCCCACAGGAAGGGGTCGCGATAGCCGTAGACATAGCGCCGCCCGCTTGGTCCGGTGACGATCACCGGGGTGTAGAAACCACGGCCGTAATAGCCGCCGTACCATGGGTCGGCGAAACCGGGGCTCGACACCACGCGCTCACGGCCCTTGTCGACGCCATAGTCCATGCGGACGACCATATCGGCCTTTTCACCGTTCGCCGCCGGACGATAGCCATAGCGCGTAAGTTCGCCCGCGACGATATTGGCATATTGGCCAAACTCGATGCCCCCCTGCAGCGCGGGGTTGCTCGCCTCGACAACGAAGCTTTGCCCCTGCGGCGCGGGAAGCTGCGACTGAAAGCGCGCCACATCGGCCTTGAACGGCGTGGCGCAGCCCGCCAGCGCGAGCGCCGCGCCCGTCAAGGCGGCAAGGCCCAATCGCCGGAAGTTCATCTTGCTCATCGTCCTGGCTCCATGATTCGGTGCGCGTTCTATCTGCGCCTTCATAGCATAGACTATGCCGACGCGACTTAACCTTGGTTGAACCCGGTTCGTCGCACCTTCGTTCCCTAAGAATATGGGGAGCTGCCGCCGATCCGCAAGCCGCGCGGCGGTTTAGCGGCAAAGTCCGAGCGCCGCATAAGCGGCCTCGAGCGTCGGTTTCGCCAGCGCCGAAGCCCGCGCCGCCCCCGATTCCAACGCGGCGTCGATCGCCGCCGGGTCGGCCTTCAGCTCGGTCATGCGCGCGGCGATCGGGCTCAGCGTCTCGACGAGCAGCTCGCCGAGCGCCGGCTTGAACGCGCCGAAACCCTGCCCCGCAAATCGTGCTAGTACCTGATCGACGCTTTCGTCGGCCATCGCGGCATAGATGGACACAAGGTTCTTCGCCTCGGCGCGCCCCTCCAGTCCCTTCGCTTCCGATGGCAGGGGTTCAGCGTCGGTCTTTGCCTTGCGGATCTTCGCCATGATCGTGTCGGCATCGTCGACCAGATTGATGCGGCTCATATCGCTCGGGTCAGATTTCGACATTTTCGTCGTCCCGTCGCGCAGGCTCATGATCCGCGCGGCCGCTGCCGGGATCGTCGGTTCGGGCAAGATGAACGTCTCAGTCCCCGTATCGAGATTGAACTTGGTCGCGATGTCGCGCGCCAGCTCCAGATGCTGTTTCTGGTCGTCGCCGACGGGCACGTGCGTCGTCTGGTAAAGCAGCACGTCGGCCGCCTGCAGCACCGGATAGGCAAACAACCCTACGCTCGCGCCCTCACGGTTCTTGCCCGACTTTTCCTTGAACTGCGTCATGCGATTGAGCCAGCCGATACGCGCCGTGCAAAACAGCAACCAGGCAAGTTCGGCGTGCGCCGGAACGCGCGCTTGATTGAACAGGATGGATTTCGCCGGGTCGATGCCCGCGGCGAGCAGCGCCGCCGCCATCTCGCGCGTGTTCGCGGTCAAATCGGCAGGCTCGTTGTGAACGGTAATCGCGTGCAGGTCGGCGAGGAAATAGAGCTTCTCACCCTCCATCTCGTCCTGCACCCGCACCCAGTTGCGGATCGCGCCCAGATAATTGCCAAGGTGCAAGTTTCCGGTGGGCTGAATGCCCGATAGCGTCCGCATGTCGATAATCCCGTCTGCTGTTTACAATTGCCGTCGGCGCAGCTGGCCAACGGTGTCGCGATTGACCACGCCAAAAAGCAAGGCGCAACCAAAGAATATCACCGCCCCCACCGCAACGATGGCACCGAGCGCGGCGATCCGTTCGAATACGCCGCCGGTAAAGGCATCGCCCGCCAGCGGAATGGTGACATGCAGCGCCGCCGCCATCGCCGCAGCGGCGAGCGCGATACGCGCGATCCGGCCTGCGACCTGCCCGGTCAGGTGGAACAGCCCTTTTCGGTGCAGGATCGTATAGAGCATCGCGACGTTGCACCAGGCGGCGATCGACCCCGCCAGCGCCAGCCCGACGATGCCGAGCGGCGGGATCAGCAGCAGGTTGAGCCCGATATTGATGAGCAGCGATACCGCCGCGGTCCACACCGGTGTGCGCGTGTCCTTGCGTGCGAAGAAATTGGGGACGAGCACCTTGACCAGCACATAGGCGGGCAGGCCGACGACCAGCCCCCCGACGACTGCCCCCGTCGCCAGCCCGTCGGCCGCGCTATACGCGCCGCCGACATAAAAGGCGCTGGTGATCGCCGGTCCGGCGACGAACAGCGCCACCGCGGCAGGCACGGTCAGCAGCATCGACAGCTCGACCGCGTTGCTTTGCAGGCGAAAGGCGCCGTCGCGGTCCTCCTGCGCGACAAAGCGCGACAGCGCGGGCAGGATAGCGGTGCCAAGCGCGATGCCGATGATGCCGAGCGGCAACTGGTTGAGCCGGTCGGCCATGGCCAGATAGGTAATGCTCTTGTCGGGCAGCATCGCGATGAAGAACAGATCGACGAAGCGGCTTATCTGACAGACCCCGGCGCCGAACACCGCCGGCAGGATCAGCACCCCCATCTCGCGCACCCCCGCGGTCAATCGCGGACGACGCAGCGCCGGACGAAACCCGGATTTGCGCACCCAATAATAAAGCCAGCCAAGCTGGCACAGCCCCGACAGCGACACCGCGATCGCCAGATACAGTCCGGTCGCAGCCTTGGCGTCCTCGCTGCCGTCGCCGGTGAACAGCCCGAGCAGCAGCGCCGCGATCAGGCAGATGTTGAGCAGTATCGGCGCCGCCGCCGCCGCAGCAAAGCGCGACAGGCTATTGAGAATCGCCGCGAACAGCGTCGCGATGCTCATGAAGGCCAAGTACGGAAAGGCGATGCGCGCCATCGTCACCGCAAGGCCGAACTGCGCGGCGTCGGCTTCCAGCGCGTCGCTCGCGAACAGCCCCATCACCCACGGCATGACGATCAGCAGCAGCGCCGAAAAGATGATCAAGATCGGGATCAGGACCGCCAGCACCGCTTCGGCGAAAGCACGCGCTTCACCCGCCTCGCCATCCTTCGTCATCCGCTGGTTGAATAGCGGGACGAAGGCGGCGGCAAAGGCGCCCTCGGCAAACAGGCGGCGAAAGATATTGGGTAGCTG
Organism: Sphingopyxis sp. TUF1; assembly: GCF_036687315.1. Lineage (NCBI taxonomy): Bacteria > Pseudomonadati > Pseudomonadota > Alphaproteobacteria > Sphingomonadales > Sphingopyxidaceae > Sphingopyxis > Sphingopyxis kveilinensis. The sequence continues at coordinate 2,424,248 of NZ_CP144683.1, read as the reverse complement.
AAAGGCCAGCTGCCATGCGTCGGCAACGCCGCCCGCACCCAATATGCGGCTGAGCAGCATATCGCGCGCAAAGCCGAAAATGCGGCTGACCAGCGTCAGCCCGCCGATCGTCCCGACGCTTTTGACAAGGCTGCTCATGATGTCAGCCCGCCCCCAAGACCGAGTTTAAGCTTCGCCGACCGGCGCCGGGATCTCGCCCTGACCCTCGCCCTGCGCCTGGACCTGCTGCATGAACAGGCCGTGGAAATCGATCGGTTCGAGCAGCAGCGGCGGGAAGCCGCCATCCTGCACCGCATCGGCAACGACGCGGCGGGCAAAGGGGAAGAGGATGCGCGGCGCTTCTGCCAGGAAAAAGGGCTGGAGCTGGTCGTCGGGCACGTTGCGCACGCCGAACAGGCCGGCATATTTCAATTCGATCACAAAGCTCGTGCCATTCTCGGTCTTCGACGTCACGTCGATCTTCAACATGACCTCGTACAGATTGTCGCCGACACTGTCGGCGGCAATATTGAACTGGACGTCGACCTGCGGCGCGCTCTGCCATTGATAGACGGCGGGCGCGTTCGGATTTTCGAACGACAAATCCTTCACATACTGCGAAATCAGGCCGATTGCCGGGCTCGTGTCTTCGCCGTTGGGTTGCAGGGCGGGGTTATTGATGTCGGCGCTCGTCTCGTCGGCCATGATAGGATGCTTTCGCTGGAAAAAGGAACGTTATGTCGGCGCCGCGGGCCGTGTCGGAACCGCGGCGGACGGTTGCCGCGGCGCTTAGCAGCGGCGGACGGCGAGCACAATGGGGCGCCACGCGGGGGGTTTGCGCCGCTGAAATCGTTGACGCGCCCCGTGCTAGCGACCATGGCCATTTGAAACCTGGCCGCGGATCGCCTATGTATCGGCGGATATGTTGCCATTGCCCGCATTGGACCCTTGCCCGTGACTGCTTTTTCGATCGTCCTGCTCGCCATGATCGCCGCCTTCCTCGGGATGCGGCTTTATTCGGTGCTCGGAAAACGCACGGGCCATGAACAGGAGCCGGTGTTGCCGCGCCGCGACGACCGCGCTGCCCCCGCGGCGATCCGCCTCGAAGACGGCGACGCGCCCGCGCTCACCGCTTCGGCCGCCGATACGGCGGGCCTCGTCTATGAACCCGCCGCCGAAGCCGGACTCCGCCAGCTGCTCGCCAGCGATCGCAATTTCGACGCCGGCCGCTTCATGGAAGGCGCCGAGGCGGCTTATCGCATGATCCTCGAGGCCTATTGGAAGGGCGACCGCGATACGCTCCGCGACCTTTGCGACGATGACAGCTATGAAGCCTTCGTCGAAGCGATCGAAGCGCGCGAGGCGCGCGGCGAAACGCTCGAGAATCGCCTGATCGGCATCGATTCGGCCAAGATCACCGCGGTTGAACTGAACCGCGGCGAGGCGCGCATCACCGTTCGCTATCATGCGGACATCAGCGCGATCACGCGCGATGCCGATGGCAAGCTGATCGCCGGGTCGATGAGCGACGCGACGGCGACCGATGACCTCTGGACCTTCCGCCGCCAGATCGGCAGCAACGATCCCAACTGGCTGCTCGACGAAGCTGAATCGGCCTGACCCCATGATCCGCAGCGTGGGGGCGCCGCGCGCACGTCTTTTCGGGCTCGCGTTGCTCGCCGCCTTTCCGCTCCTGTCGGGCTGCGCCTCCGTCATTCCCGATACGGCTGGCACCGCCCGCCCGGCGGTGTCGAAGCCCGCACCCTCGCAGTCGCTGGGCCAGCCGCGCCCCTATATTCCGCGGCCCTCCGAACGAGTCGGGGCCGTCGCCCAACCAATTCCCGCCACGCCGCGACCGCCGCTTGCCGCCGCGGCGGTTCCCGCCGACGCGGCCACGGCGGCCACCAGCGGCGTGATCGCCGGCCCCGATTTTGCGACGCTCGGTATTTCGGCCGAACAGGCCGCGGCCGCGCTCGCCGCCTTTCGCATCAGCTGCCCCTCGGTTCAGCACCGCGCCGACGCCAGCGGCCTCACCCAAAATGCCGACTGGACCGAAAGCTGCACCGCTGCTGCCAGTTGGGTCGACAGCGATGCCGCGACTTTCTTCGCGCGCTATTTCGGCACAGTGCAGGTCGGCACCGGCGCCGCCTTCGTCACCGGCTATTACGAGCCCGAAATCGCGGCGTCGCGTACCAAACAGCCCGGCTATGACGTCCCCATCTATCGCCGCCCCGCCGATCTTGTCGAAGTCGACCTCGGCCAGTTCGCCGACGATCTGAAAGGCCGCAAGATCCGCGGCCGCGTCGATGGATCGAACTTCGTGCGCTATTACGACCGCACCGCGATCGAATCGGGCGCGCTCGAAGGACGCGGGCTCGAACTGGCGTGGGCCGCCGATGCCGCCGAATTTTTCTTCCTTCAGGTGCAGGGCTCGGGCCGCCTCCGCCTCCCGGACGGCGGAATCATGCGCATCGGCTATGATACGCAGAACGGCCGTGGCTATGTCGGCATCGGCAAACTGCTGCTCGACCGTGGCGAATTGCAGCGCGGGCAGGCATCGATGCAGGGCATCCTCGATTATCTGCGCGCCGACCCGGTGCGCGGCGCAGCAGTCATGAATGAAAATCCCAGCTGGGTCTTTTTTCGCGAACTCACCGGCCCCGGCCCGCTCGGCGCGCTCGGCGTGCCGGTGACCGGCCGCGTCAGCGTCGCTGCCGATCCCCAATATGTGCCACTCGGCGCGCCGGTCTTCCTCTCACTCGACCGCGCCGAACCTAACGGGCTGTGGATTGCACAGGATACCGGCGGCGCGATCAAGGGCGCCAACCGATTCGACAGCTTTTGGGGCGCGGGCGAAGAAGCGCGCGCGATCGCCGGCGGCATGGCTGCGCGCGGATCAGCGCTGCTGCTGCTGCCGCGCGCCAGCATCGCGCGCATGCTTCCCGCGGACTGACCGAGCGATGCCGCGGCGCCTCGCTCCCGATGAAGACGCGCTGTGGAAAAAGATCGCAGCGACGGTGACGCCGCTGCCGAAGCCGCCCTCGCCGCTCGCTCCCACCGCGCCGCCGACGGTCTGCCCGCCCCTGTCCACACCGAGCAGTGCCGCGCCGCGCGCCGCTGCGCCGCCGCGCAGTCCCGCGCCGCTTCCACCGCCACGCCGCACCCACAGCGCAGCGACGCTCGACGGGCATTGGGACCGCCGTCTGCGGAAGGGGCTCGTTCGCCCCGACATCAGCATCGACCTTCACGGTCACACGCTCGCTTCGGCGCAAGCACTGCTCGATGACGCCATCGACCGCGCGCTGCTCCGCGGCGCGCGCGTACTGCTCGTCGTCGCCGGGCGCCTCCGCCCCGGCGCCGACCGCCTGCCGCAGATGCACGGACTGCCCCGCCCGCGCGGCGCAATCCGCGCCGCACTCCCCGACTGGCTCGCCTTTTCGCCGCACGCCGACCAGATCGTTGCGCTCCGCCCTGCGCATGTCAGTCACGGCGGCGGGGGCGCGGTCTACGTCATCCTTCGGCGCAGCCGCGAGGATTAAACGAAGACACGCATCAATATCCCGCGGTAAATCGCGGTCAGCTTGTGCAAATCGGCCACCGCGACCGCCTCGTCGAGCTTGTGCATCGTCGCGTTGATCAGCCCGAATTCGACCACCGGACACATCGCGTGCAGGAAGCGGGCATCCGAGGTGCCGCCCGTCGTCGACATCTCCGCGACCAAATCGGTTTCCGCATGAATGGCCTCGGCGACCAGTTCGGATAATTCGCCCGGCGGGGTCAGAAACGCCTCACCCGAAATCTTGCCGAGCACCTTCGCCGCGGGCTCGACCTCGTGCGCGATGCGCTCGATCATCGCCACCAGATCGGCACCCCGGTGCTGGTCGTTGAAGCGGATCGACATGCGCGCGCGCGCCGAAGCGGGGATGACGTTGGTCGCCCCATTGCCGACCTCGATGTCGGTAAACTCGATGTTCGACGGCTGGAACCAGTCGTTCCCCGTATCGAGCGCCACCGCATCGATCGCCGCCAAAATCTTCACCAGCTTGGGAATCGGATTGTCGGCCAGGTGCGGGTAAGCGACATGCCCCTGCGTCCCCGGCACGTCGATCCAGATATTGACCGACCCGCGCCGCCCGATCTTCACCATGTCGCCCAGCCGGTTCACCGATGTCGGCTCGCCGACGACGATCATGTCGGGCCTGATCTCGCGCGCATCCATATGCTCCATCAGCGCGCGCGTACCGAAAATCGCCGGGCCTTCCTCGTCGCCGGTGATGATCAGGCTGATCGTCCCCGCATCGACCGGGGTAGCAGCCGCGGCCGCTACAAACGCGGCGATTGCTCCCTTCATGTCGACCGCACCGCGGCCGTAAAGCAGCTCGCCGCGCACCTCGGGCGCGAAAGCGTCGCCCGTCCATCCCACCCCCGGCGGCACGACGTCGAGATGCCCCGCAAAGCCGAAATGCTTTGGCCCGCTCCCGCGGCGCACCGCGAGCAGGTTTTCGACCGGCCCGTCGGGTTCGATCCCGTCGATAAAGCGCTCGACCGTGAAACCGAGCGGAACGAGCGCCGCCTCGATCACATCGAACACCGCGCCCTTGGCGGGGGTGACGGAGGGGGCAGCGATCAGCGCTTTGGCTAGCTCGATGGGGTCGATGCTGTGGGTCATACCGTCCCCTTACCCGTTCGTGTTGAGCGAAGTCGAGACGCGTCGTCGCGCACGCATCTCGACTTCGTTCGATACTAACGGCAAGAAGGCTGACGGAGGACCGCCATGCCCAAACTCGATCTCGACGCCATCCCGCAAACCAACGTCACCGGCTATCCCGCGCCCTACGACGCACCCGTGCAGGGCCGCTGGTACCGCCGCCTCGCGCCGCCCACGGGCCTCAGCGATTTCGCGGCGAGCCACGTCGTGCTCAAGCCCGGTGCCTGGTCGTCGCAGCGCCACTGGCACGATGGCGAGGATGAGATGCTGGTGATGATTTCGGGCGAAGCTGTGCTGATCGAGGATGACGGCCGCCATTTCATGCGCGCGGGGGATATCGCGGTCTGGCCCAAGGGCAGCACCAACGGCCACCACCTCATCAATGAATCCGATGCCGACTGCGTCTTCGTCGCAATCGGCGGGGGCAAGAAATATGACACCGGCGGCGCCTATTCGGACATCGACATGATCTTCACGCCCGACGGCTATTTCCATAAGGATGGCACGCCCTATCCGACGAAGCGGATTCCGTAAGCGGGGCTAGCGTAGGCGTGATGTCAGACCGCACCCCCTCTCCGTTTGTGTCGAGCGAAGTCGAGACACCCCTCAGCGTGGCGCAAGGTCGAGGGGCATCTCGACTTCGCTCGATGCGAACGGGAATTTTCTGACTGGAGCTATTCGACCGAACCCTTCTGAAGCGCCGCTACGCCGCCTTAAACCGGATCGGCAACCGCTTCAGCCCCCCGACGAACACCGATTCAACGCGCGCCGGTTCCCCCGCCAGCTCAAGGCTGGTCAGGCGCGGCAACAGCTCCTCCATCAAAATTCGCATCTCCAGCCGGGCCAGATGCTGCCCCAGGCAGACATGCGCGCCGAAACCAAAAGCGATCTGCTGGTTTTTCTCCCGATCCGGATCGAACGCGAAGGGATCGGCGAACACCGCCTCGTCACGGTTCGCGGACACATAGTTCAGCATCAGCCAGTCGCCCACGCGAATCGTCTGTCCGCCGACCTCGACATCCTCGCGCGCGCTGCGCATGAAATGCTGCACCGGCGTGGTCCAGCGGATCGCCTCTTCGATCAGCCCCGCCTTGTCGCTCGCCGCATCGCGGAACCGCTCGAACAGCGCCGGGTTGCGCGCCAGTTCCATGATCGCTCCCGCGGTCGACGCGCTCGTCGTGTCGTGCCCCGCGGTCGCGATGATCATATAATACCCCGCGAGTTCGCGGTCGGGGATCTGTTCGCCCCCGACCATTGCATTGGCGATCACCGTCGCAATATCCTCGCGCGGATTGGCCCGGCGGTCGGCGGTCAGCGCGCTGAAATAGGCCTCGAAGTCGGCAATGACATAGTGCAGCATCGCGATCGCCTGTTCGGAACTGGTGATCGCCTCCCTGCTACGGTTAAGCTCGGGGTCGGTCGGCCCGAACAATTGCTGCGTCAGCATCAGCATTCGCGGCTCGTCCTCGGGCGGCACCCCCAAAATGTCCATAATGACGCGCAGCGGATAATGCGCCGCAACGTCGCGCGCGAAATCGCACGATCCGCCGGTCTCGAGCATGTGCTCGACGGTGTCGCGGGCGATCTGTCGGATGCGATCCTCGATCGTCTTCAAATTCTTCGGCATGAACCAGCTCTGGGTTAGCAGGCGGTATTTCATATGATCGGGGGCATCCATCTGGACGAGCGAGCGCACCAGATGGCCGTCGCCCCCCGGCGTTGCCGCGCGCGCCAGCGCCTCGCCCGCGCGGTCGGTCAGCACGGTCGGCCTTATGCCGTTCGCAAAGCGCTGCGGATCGCGGCTGATCGCCATGATGTCGGCGTGGCGCGTCACGAGCCAGAAGGGATCGTGGTTGGGATTCTCTGCCACCCCCAGCGGCATGTTCGCGCGCGCCCACGCGAGTTGTTGGTGAAGCGGATCCCACGCCCCATAGGCGGCGGGATTGACGACCGCGGCGGCTACCTCTCCAGGCAATATAGGTTTTGTCATGCAACCCAAGCTGCCGCGATTCGCGCGCGGAGTCGACAACCTATTTGAACAGGCTGCCCAAAATCCCGCGCATCAACTGGCCGCCGAACTTGCCTGCGACCTGGCGGCCCAGGCTCGTCGCCGCCGACCGAGCCGCTGATTGCACCATCTTTTCCGCCATGCTCGGTTTCGCCGCCTCGCGCGCTGCGACCCGCTCCAGCCGGATGCGCTCGCGCTCCTCGGCGGCCTTGCGCTTCGCTTCTTCCTTTGCCGCGATCGCCGCTGCCTTGTCGGCCTCTTCCTGCGCCTTCGCCTCGATTGCGGCGGCCTGCGCCTGCTCGGCCTTGGCGGCGAGCAACTCCTCGGCGCTTTCGCGGTCCACCGCCGTGTCATATTTGCCGTCGACGGGAGAGATCGACCGGATGATCGCGCGCTCCTTGGCATCGAGCGGCCCCGCACGCGAACAGGGCGGCTTGATCAGCGTGCGCTCGACCGGCGATGGCGCGCCGTCGGGCATCAACAGCGACACCAAGGCTTCGCCGACCTTCAACTCGGTGATCTCGCGCGCCACATCGACCTTGGGATTGGGGCGAAAGGTGTCGGCGGCGGCCTTCACCGCTTTCTGATCGCGCGGGGTAAAGGCGCGCAGCGCGTGCTGCACGCGATTGCCCAGCTGGCCCGCAACCACCTCGGGAATATCGATCGGGTTCTGCGTCACAAAATAGACGCCGACACCTTTCGAGCGGATCAGGCGCACGACCTGTTCGATCTTTTCGGTCAGCGCGAGCGGCGCGTCGTCGAACAGCAGGTGAGCCTCGTCGAAGAAGAAGACGAGCTTCGGCTTGTCGGGATCGCCAACCTCGGGCAGCGTCTCGAACATCTCGCTCAAAAGCCACAACAGGAAGGTCGCATAAAGCTTGGGGCTCGCCATCAACTTGTCGGCGGCAAGGATGTTGACATAGCCGCGGCCATTCTCGTCGGTGCGGATCATGTCGTTGATTTCGAGCGCGGGTTCGCCAAAGAAGTGATCGCCGCCCTGGCTTTCGAGCGTCAGCAACTGCCGCTGGATCGCTCCGACGCTCGCCTTGGTGACATTGCCATATTTGGCGGTCAGCTCGTCGGCATTTTCAGCGCACCAGACGAGCATCGCCTGCAAATCGCCCAGGTCGAGCAACAGCATATTCTGTTCGTCGGCCACCCTGAACGCAATTGCGAGCACCCCTTCCTGCGTCTCATTGAGCCCCATCAGCCGCGCGAGTAACAGCGGCCCCATTTCGGAGATCGTCGTGCGCACCGGATGCCCCTGTTCGCCGAACAAATCCCAGAAGATCACCGGATTGTCGCGATAGGCCCAGTCGGTGTCGCCGATTTCCGCGGCGCGTTTCGAAAAAGGCTCGTGGACCTTCGCGGTCGGGCTGCCCGCCATCGCCATGCCGGCAAGGTCGCCTTTCACGTCAGCGACAAAGACGGGCACGCCCACCGCCGAAAAGCCTTCGGCGAGTCCCTGCAATGTCACCGTCTTGCCCGTGCCCGTCGCCCCGGCGATCAGCCCATGGCGGTTGGCACGCTTCAGCACCAGCGATTGCCGCGGCCCGTCGGGCGCCCCGCCGCCGCCCAGGCCGATATAGATTTCGCTCGCCGCGCTGCCTTCGCTCACTCGCCATCCTCCACCTGATACGTCACGGCAAAGGTTAGAGCGGCGTCGGCGCCCACGCAATCTGCAAAGCCGCCCCGACAAACAAAAGGCCCCGCCGGACCGCTCCGGCGGGGCCCTTGTTCACCCTGAGGTGCGGTACGGCTTACGCCGCGCCGTGCGCCAGCGCCGCGAGGAGCAGGATCGCCACAATATTGGTGATCTTGATCATCGGGTTGACCGCCGGTCCTGCGGTATCCTTGTACGGATCGCCCACGGTATCACCGGTCACCGCGGCCTTATGGGCTTCGCTGCCCTTGCCGCCGTGGTTGCCGTCCTCGATATATTTCTTGGCGTTATCCCAAGCACCGCCGCCCGAAGTCATCGAGATGGCGACGAACAGCCCGCCGACGATCACGCCGAGCAGCAGCGCGCCGAGCGCCTCGAGCGCCGCGGCCGTACCCGCGACCCACAGGATGACGAAATAGACGACGATCGGCGCAAGCACCGGCAGCAGCGACGGAACGATCATTTCCTTGATCGCCGCCTTCGTTACCAGGTCGACCGTGCGGGCATAGTCGGGGCGGCTGGTGCCGTCCATGATGCCCTTGTTATTCGCGAACTGGTCGCGAACATCCTTCACCACGTCGCCCGCCGCGCGGCCCACCGCGGTCATGCCCATCGCCCCGAAGAGATAGGGCAAAAGCGCGCCGAGCAGCAGCCCGACGATGACATAGGGCGACGACAGCGAGAAGGTCAGCGGCGCATCAAGGCCGAGCGCCGCCGAATATTCGGTGATGTCGGCGGTATAGGTGCCGAACAGCACCAGCGCCGCCAGACCTGCCGAGCCGATCGCATAGCCTTTGGTCACCGCCTTGGTCGTGTTGCCCACGGCGTCGAGCAGGTCGGTCTTTTCGCGAACGCTGTCGTCGAGCCCCGCCATTTCGGCAATACCACCGGCGTTGTCGGTCACCGGTCCATAAGCATCGAGCGCCACAACCATGCCTGCAAGCGCAAGCATCGCGGTCGCGCCGAAGGCGATGCCGATGATGCCCGCCAGCAGATAGGCGATGATGATTCCTGCGCAGATCACCAGCGTCGGCAGCGCGGTCGATTCAAGGCTGATAGCAAGGCCTTGAATGACGTTGGTGCCATGGCCCGTTTCCGATGCCTTGGCGATGCTGCGCACCGGGCGATAATTGGTGCCGGTATAATATTCGGTAATCCAGATGATCAGCCCGGTGATGACCAGGCCGAGGAGCGAACAATAGAATAGCGCGCGGCCGTTGAAGCCGGTGCCCGCAATCTCCGCATTCATGTCGCCCAGCGCATATTGGGTCGAGAACCAGATCGCCGGGATCGAGAGGATCGCGGTGACGAGGAAGCCCTTGTACATCGCGCCCATGACGTTGGTCCCGCTGCCGAGACGCACGAAATAGGTACCGAGGATCGAGGTGATGATGCAAACGCCGCCCATCAGCAGCGGCAGCGTCATCAACGGCAGCAGCATGTCGCCCGCGCCTTTCAGCAGCAGCGCGATCAGCACCATCGTGGCGCCGACGGTGACGACATAGGTTTCGAAAAGGTCGGCGGCCATGCCGGCGCAGTCGCCGACATTGTCGCCGACATTATCGGCGATCACCGCGGGATTGCGCGGATCATCCTCGGGGATTCCGGCCTCGACCTTGCCGACCAGATCGGCACCGACGTCGGCGGCCTTGGTAAAGATGCCGCCGCCCAGACGCGCGAAGATCGAGATCAGCGACGCGCCGAAGGCCAGCGCGACAAGCGCATCGACGACGGTGCGATCATCGCCGCCGACCGAAAAGCCGCCGGGACCGATAAGATACCAGAAGAAGACCGAGATCGCGAGCAAGGCAAGCCCCGCCACCAGCATCCCGGTGATCGCGCCGGCGCGGAACGCCATGGTCAGGCCCGCCTGCAATCCCGTCTGTGCTGCCGCCGCGGTGCGGACGTTTGCCTTCACGGAGATGTTCATGCCGATATAGCCCGCAACGCCCGACAGCACGGCGCCAATCACAAAGCCCGTCGCCGAGATCGGGCCAAGGAACAGCCCAACCAGAATGGCGACGACGACGCCGACGATGGCGATGGTGCGATATTGGCGGCCCAGATAGGCCTTGGCGCCTTCCTGAATGGCGCCGGCGATTTCCTGCATCTTTTCGTTACCCGCCGATGCGCTGAGCACCTGCCGCGAGGTAATGAATCCATAGAGCACGGCCAACAGGCCGCACGCTATCGCGATCAAAACCGGATTCATGCGTGTTGCTTCCTTCCCCAAGAGAAGGGCGACGCATGGAGTAACAGTCGAGCACGTCCGACTTATTGATGCCGGTTCGCTCTTCCCCTGATGCGACCGCCCCAAATTAGACCGGCGAGTTATGGGAAGAAAGACAGCCAAGGGCAAGCCCGCAATCGTCATCGCGTCAAAGGCTTGCCGTCAGTGCATGAATCCGGTTCGTTCGGGTACAGCGACGCGCTGCGCGCGGTGCGTCAGCACGATCCCCTCGCCCACCCCCGCATGGCCGATCGCCGTGACCGCGACATTCAGCCCCGCGGCGATTTCACGGATCGCGTCCGCCGCGGCAGGGTCGGCTGCGAACAGCAGCTGATAGTCATCGCCCGCCGTCGCCGCGGCCAGCCGCGTGTCGAGCACGTCGGGCCGCGCCGCGAGCAGCGCCGCCGACAGGGGGATTGCATCCAGCATGATACCCAGCTCGCACCCGCTCGCCGCCGCCATTCGCTGCGCGTCGATCAGCAGCCCGTCGGACACGTCCATCATTGCATGAACATGCGGCGCCACCGCCTGCCCAAAGGTCAGCTGCGGCTGCGGCCGGACATAGGCCGCAAGACAGGTTTCGTTCGGTTCGACCTGCCCCAGCCGCATCGCCAGCCCCAGCCCGGCATTGCCGATCGTCCCCGTCACCCATATCTGGTCTCCGGGCCGCGCTCCGCCGCGCGTAGGTGCGCCGCCATCAGGCGCCCGTCCAATCGCCGTGAGTCCAAAACTGCGCGGCGCCCCCGCAGGCGCGCGCACCGTATCGCCGCCGAGCAGCATGATCCCGAAGCGGCGCAAAGCCACATCGAGCCCCTCGACAAAGGCTGCGTCCCATTCGGCGTCGCCCAGACTATATCCAACGAGCACCCCCAACGGCGCCGCGCCCTTCGCCGCCAAGTCGGAGAGGTTCACCGCAATGAGCTTCCATGCGACATCCTGCGGCCGGTCGTCGGGCAGGAAATGCACGCCCTCGACGATCATGTCGTGGGTGAGCACGAGCCCCTCCCAAACCGCCGCATCGTCAGCCAGCCCGCGCGCTGCGGGATCGGTTGCGACGGCGCGCAGGCGGGCGATGAAATCGGCTTCGGTCATGCGCGATCCTCTCGCCCAAAGCAATGTGCCCAAATTCCGTTCGTGTCGAGCGAAGTCGAGACACGCCTGGGACGCGCTGGGCTTCGGCGTGTCTCGACTTCGCTCGACACGAACGGTTTCTATGCGTTGCGGCGCGCATCCTTACCGATCGCGTCGAGCAGCCCGTTGGCAAAGCCGGCTTCGCGGCCATCGAAAAACGCCTTGGCGACATCGACATATTCGCTGACCACCGCGCCGACCGGCACATCGCCGCGCGCGATCAGCTCATAGGTGCCCGCGCGCAGGATCGCCTTCATCGTCCGGTCCAGCCGCTCCATCGTCCAGCCGCTGGCGAGCCGCGCGACGATCGCCGCATCGATCTCGTCGCGGCGCGCCAGCACGCCCTTCACAATGTCGTCAAAGAAGGGGACGTCGGCCTCGGCATATTCGGCGTCCTCGATGATCGCGCCGATGCGGTGCTGGTGAAATTCGTGAATCAGCTGCGCGACCGGCGTCGCCTCCATCTCGTGCTGATAGAGCGCCTGCACGGCAGCAAGGCGGGCGGCGGAGCGGGACTGGGTACGTTTGTTCATGGCGTCTGCTTCTAACTCAACTCGTCATCCCGGCGAAGGCCGGGATCTCATCGGCGCGTCATTACGCGAGATCGAGATTCCGGTCTTCGCCGGAATGAAGAACTTTGGGGTTCAATGGCGGCTGTTTTTCAATCGATTCTGGACGCTGAGCGCATGGGCGGGAAGCCCTTCGGCACCGGCAAGCGCGACCGCGGCCGGACCGATGGCGGCAAGGCTCGCCGCGTCGAGCGCCAAGAAGCTGGTGCGCTTCATGAAGTCGGTCACCGACAGCCCGCTCGAAAAGCGCGCGCGGCGCCCGGTCGGAAGGACATGGTTCGGCCCGGCGACATAATCGCCGATCGCTTCGGGAGTCTGGCGGCCGAGAAAAACCGATCCGGCGTGCCTCACCCGCGCGAACAGCGCGTCGGCCTCGGCCGCATCGACCGCAAGCTCAAGATGTTCGGGCGCCAGCCGGTCGCACAGCGGGATCGCATCGGCCAGCGCCGGCACCACGATCACCGCGCCATTGTCCGCCCAGCTCGCCTGCATCGTCGCCGCGGTGCTCAGCGTCGGGATGACCTCCGCGACCGCCGCGGCAACCGCATCGGCAAACTCCGCATCGTCGGTGAACAGGATCGACTGGCTCGTCGGGTCATGTTCCGCCTGGCTCAATAGGTCGGCGGCAATGACGTGCGGCGCATTCTTGTTGTCGGCAACCACGACGATCTCGCTCGGCCCCGCGACCATGTCGATGCCGACCACACCGTAAAGCTGGCGCTTCGCCTCGGCGACCCACGCATTGCCGGGGCCGGTCACGACATCGACCGGCGCAATGCGGGTCGTGCCATAAGCAAGCGCCGCGATCGCCTGCGCCCCGCCGACGCGCCAGATTTCATCGACGCCGCCGATATGCGCCGCAGCCATCACGACCGGGTTGACCTGACCATCGGGCGTCGGCGTTACCATCACGATGCGCGCGACCCCCGCGACCTTCGCGGGCAGGATGTTCATCAGCACCGACGAAGGATAGGCCGCGCGTCCGCCGGGGACATAGACCCCCGCCGCATCGACCGCGTTCCAGCGCGCACCCAGCCGCGCCCCCGTCGCATCGAGATAGTCGCGATCTTCGGGCAATTGCGCGGCGTGATACGCGCGGATGCGCTCCGCCGCGAGGTTCAACGCATCGCGCAGCTCGGGCGCCAGCGCCGCATAAGCCGCCGCGCAATCCTCCTTTAAGATGCTCCACCCGCGCGCATCAAGGTCGAAGCGGTCGAACTTCGCGGTATAATCGGCGAGCGCGGCGTCGCCCTCCGCCTTCACCCGCGCGATGATCGCGGCGACGTCCACCGACACGTCGGATGCGCTCTCGCGCCGGTCGTTCACCAGCGCGTCGAACGCGGCCGCAAAGCCGGGGTCGGAGGCATCAAGCCGCCGCATCGCCCACCGCCTGACGGAAGCGCTCGACGAGCGCCGGCACCTCGGCCGAATTGAGCTTGAACGCCGCGCGATTGACGATCAGCCGCGCCGATACCTCGCTGATGATCTTCTGTTCGGCGAGCGCATTTTCGACCAGCGTCCGCCCCGTCGAAACCAGATCGACAATGTGCGAGGCCAGCCTCAGCTTCGGCGCAATCTCCATCGCGCCATTCAGCTTGATGCACTCGGCCTGGATGCCCTGCGCCGCGAACCAGCGGCGCGTCGTCGCGGGATATTTGGTCGCGACGCGAATATGGCTTTCGCCCAGCCCCGGCGGCGCGCTGCCTTCCGGACCCGCGAGCGACAGGCGGCAGTGGCCGATGCCCAGGTCGACGGGGGCATACAGCTCGCTGTAATCGAACTCGTCGATGACGTCGGACCCGACGATGCCCAGCTGCGCGGCGCCATGCGCGACAAAGGTCGCGACGTCGAACGCGCGCACGCGGATCAGCGAGATATGCGGCTGGTTCGTCCCGAACACCAGCGCGCGGCTCTTCTTGTCAAAGAAATCCGCCGCCGGCTCGATCCCGACGCGCGCGAGCAGCGGCAGCGCCTCGTCGAGGATGCGTCCCTTGGGGATGGCAAAGATGATCGGTTCGGGCATAAGCGCGCCAGCCCATAAGCGGCGGCGGGAGAAAGGGCAATGAGCGAGCGCTATCAGTTTGTCGACATGGCGGAAACCGGGCGCGAGGCGGTGCGCACCGCCTTCGCCAATCAGGTCGCCTATTGCCGCGCCAACGATGCGCCCGTTACCGCGCGCGTCGTCGCCGCAATTGCCAGCCTGCTCGATCGCCCCGCCAGCGATTTTGCGCGCACCATTGCCGACTGGTCAGGCCCGCCGCTCGCCGATGCGCTGCCGCTGCGCGCCGCGGGCGGCTTTCACGCGCTGCACCTGTCCGAAACCGCGCACGAACTCTCCCCCATTTACGCCGATGCCGAGGACATCAACGACGCTGCGATCGTTGCGGGCGTCGTCGCGCGCCACGAGGCGGCGCTGCTCCCCTGGCTCGACGGCCCGCCGCAAACGAACGAGGCGGGGCGTTCGTCAAACTTCATCGCGGCGATGCTCTGGCTCGCCGAACAGGGGCTGTCGCCGCATTTCGACTGCCTCGAAATCGGGTCGAGCGCGGGGATCAACCTGATGATCGACCGCTATCATTACGACCTCGGCGGCGTCCATGTCGGCCCGCAGCCCGGCGCGATGGCCTTCGCCCCCGATTGGCGCGGCCACCATCCGCCGATGCACAGGGTCGCTTTCGCCGGTCTCAAGGGCTGCGACGTTGCGCCGGTTGATCTGACCGATCCCGCGCAGGCGCTACGTCTGCAAGCCTATATCTGGCCCGAACATGCCGTCCGCTTCGCGCGCATGGAAGCCGCGATTGCCGCCGCGCACGTGGAAAAACCCAACCTCATCCGCGCCAATGCCGCCGATTTCGTAGAGGCCGAGCTGGCAAGGCCGCAGGCGGCGGGAACGACGCGCGTGCTGATGCACTCGATCGTCTGGCAATATGTCCCCACCGACCAGCAGGCGCGCGTCACCGCCGCGATGGAGGCGGCGGGTGCGCACGCCACCGCCGACCGCCCGCTCGCCTGGATCGCGCTTGAGGCAAACCGCACCGTCCACCACCACGAACTCGTCGTGCGCCACTGGCCGGCCGCCCCCGCGCCGCGCAAACTGGCCCATGCCCATGCGCATGGCGCTTGGGTGGAGTGGCTGGGGTAGGTGTGCGGCACGGGTAGCGGATTGGCGGAGGGCGCGGCCATTAAATCCTCCCTGTGGCGAAGCCATGGGGAGGGGGACCGCGCCCGAAGGGCGTGGTGGAGGGGCGGCAACGGTTGCTCTAAAGCCCCTCCGTCAGCGCTTCGCGCTGCCACCTCCCCATCGCTGCGCGACAGGGAGGAGTTTACGTCCGCTATCGCCCCCTTACGACTACCCCAACCTCAAAGCCGCGCTTCGAGCCTGGCCAGCATTTGCTGCACCGGCGCCACCGCAGGCGCGTCCCATCCGGCTTCCAGCAGCGCGATCCGTTCGAACAACCGCTCGCTCGCCGCGATGATCCGGCGGAGCGGTTCGTCGAACGCTGCGCACAAGTCCCAGTCGACCGCCACCGGCTCGCCGATGCGCGCTGCGCTGTCGTTCGCGCCCGCCCCCGGATCACCCGCAAGCATCGCGCGGCGGTGGAGCAGCCAGGCGATGATATGCATCAGGCGCGTCGTCGTCTTGAGCGATTCGCACGCCAGCGCGATCTGCGCCGGCGCGTCGCCGTTGAGCACGCCCCCTCTCGCCATGCCGAGCTCGCGCTCGGCGGCAAAGGCCGCATGCGCCTCGTCGGCGAGCAGCATCGCCTCGACATACAGATTTTCAACCTGCGCCCGCTGCACGGATCTGCCCTGCGCCATCATGTCCGCCCGTTCACCGACCATGGGCGGAGAGATGCCACGCAAGGCGCGCATCGGGCAATGGCGGTAACCATAAAATCTGAAACCGCGGCTGTCCCGCTTTGATTCAGGGGTCAGGCGATGATGTCGGGGAGCAGCTGATCCTCGCACCAGGCGATTTCGTCGCGCAGCTTGAGCTTGCGTTTCTTCAGCCGCGCGAGCTGCAACTGGTCGGCGACTGCCGCGCTGCCGAGCGCGATGATCGCCGCGTCGAGGTCGCGGTGCTCGATACGGAGCAGTTCGAGGCGTTGGTGGATTTCTTCGGGGCTCACGCACCATCCCTGCCACGTTCACCATTGGTCCGCAACGGGGACCGGCTGACCGAATCGTCACGACATTGCGGTCGATTCATGATTTACTCGGACCTGCCCATCGAGTCGAAAAGGAGAATGCCTATGAGCACGTCGCACCTTTCCACCCTGAAGTCCCGGCACGCGGACCTCGATGTGAAAATTGCGAAGGAAGAGCGCCGCCCGGCCCCTGATACGGGCGTGCTCGCACAGCTCAAAAAGCGGAAACTGAAACTCAAGGAAGAGATGCTCGCGATCGGATGATCGCCAGCGCTATCGCCGGCTGATGCCGCTCCTCAAGGGGACGCATCAGCTCCGGCGGTAGAGGGGGCTGCCGACCGGCCCCGTGCGCCGCAGATGCGGCGGCAGATCGGATCCCGACACCACCTGGCGCCGCACCGCCTGCGGATCGACCCGCCGGTCGAACGCGATACCGAACTTGCCCTCGCCCACCCAGATCACCCGCCCCGCGACCGCGCCGACGTTGCGCAGTGCGACTTCGACCGCCGCGCCCGGCTCCACCGCCAGCTTCGCTTCGGCGAGCATTCCGCCGGGCGACAGGTTGCGCACGCGCACCATGACGCGCTCGGACCGGCCGGTCAGCGTCAGTTCGGCCTGCATGAACAGGCTGTCGCGATCGGCGCCGCGCGACAGCGCCGCGACCTCCTCGTCCAATGTTGTCGGCCGTTGCGAATCCATTTTGCGCGCCCCATTTTCGTGTCGTTGCGGCACGGAATCTAGGGGGGCGCGGTTGCCGAAACGTAAATGGCGTGCGCGGACGCGCGCGATCAATCTTCGCGCGAAATCCGTTCGTTACGCTCGTGGCGCTCCTGCGCCTCCAGCGTCATCGTCGCGATCGGTCGCGCCTGGAGCCGCGCGAGCGAAATCGGCTCGCCGGTTACCGCGCAATAGCCATATTCGCCCTCGTCGATCCGGCGGATCGCGGCGTCGATCTTGGCGATCAGCTTGCGCTGGCGGTCGCGGGTGCGAAGCTCGATCGCCCAGTCGGTCTCGCTCGATGCGCGGTCGGCGAGGTCGGGTTCGCGCAGCGGCCCGTCCTGCAGATGCGCCAGCGTCGATTCGGATTCGGACAGGATCGATTTTTTCCAGGCAACGAGCAGGCCGCGGAAATATTCCTGCTGCCGCTCATTCATAAACTCTTCGTTGTCGCTCGGGACATAGTCCGAATCGAGATTGGATTTGGCTTCGCGGAGCGCGTCTGCGCCAACATCGGCAATCTTGGTCGGCATGAGGGGCTCTCGCGTCCTTTCCTGTCACCGGCGCGCCGCAAAGCGGCTCGGGGAGTGGCGCGCCTATACCCAGCCGCTTGCGACGATACAAGCGCCGAAGCCGCCGATAGCGATATGGGGTGAAGCGGCGATGAACTGGCGACGATTCCCGACACACGCATCTGGGCGCGGCCTGCCCGTACGCTTCTGATATTTAGGTCCGAAGCTTAACCAATTGGACAGAATTTCTGTCAGTTTCGTTTCATTTTGACACAGACATGTCGTTTTCGGTTGATTTCACACGTCAATTCCCACTGTCGGACAGGCAAACGGGGTTAACGCAATTGCCGCATTCATAAAGCTTTGGCCTTTCTGCCTTTAGCGAAAGGTGATGGGGGTGCCGGGCTGTTGGCGCTTCGTACCTGCAACGGGAAAGAGAGAAATATCTATGTCTGTCCGAATGGCCCTCGCCAAACTTTGCGCCTGCACCTGCGGCGGCGCGATTATCGGCAGTGGCGCGATGCAGGTCGCCGATGTCCCCTCGGCGCGCGCGCAAACGGTCAAATGTGCGCCCTGCGCTCCAAAGAAGGTGGTGCGCAAGCGCCACGCCGCGCGCAAGCCAGTCAAGCGGGTGCGCCGCGTTGTGACCACCAGGAAAGTGATCCGCACCGCGACCCCGCAGACGCAGGTCGTGACGCAGACGATCCCGCTGCCCCCGATCCCCTATGCCCCCTTCCCGCAGTCGGGTTGGGAAGGCGGCGGCGGTAGCGGCGGCGGCGTCACCGTCGTCGGCGGCGGCTTTGGCGGCGGCTTCGGCGGTGGTTTCTTCGGCGGCTTCTTCGGCGGCAGCTCGGGCGGCAGCAGCGGCAGCATCGTGATTACCTCGACATCGACGGGTGGCAGCACCTCGACCTCGGGCGGCTCGACCTCTACGGGGGGAAGCTCGACCTCGACCGGGGGCAGCTCGACATCGACCGGCGGGAGCTCGACGTCCACGGGCGGCAGTTCCACCTCAACTTCGGGCGGCTCGACCTCAACCTCCGGTGGTTCTACTTCGACCTCGGGCGGCTCGACGTCCACGTCGACGGGCGGCAGCTCTTCTTCGTCGAGTTCGTCCTCGTCGAGCTCTTCCTCCTCCTCTTCATCGAGTTCCTCCTCGTCGGGCGGAAGTTCGTCGAAGGGCGGATCATCATCGCACGGCAGCTCGAGCTGGGGCGGCTCGTCGTCGCACGGCAGCTCGGGCGCATCGGGCAGTTCCTCGTCGAGCAGCAGCTCCTCCTCGTCCTCGTCGTCGAGCAGCAGCACCTCGAGCGGCGCAACGTCATCGGGCGCGACCGGCGGCAGCAGCAGCTGGGGCTCGACTGGCAGCACCAGTTCATCCTCTTCGTCGAGCAGCAGCTCGTCGTCGTCCTCCTCGTCGAGCTCGGGCGGCAGCACCAGCAGCTCGTCGGGCGACCCCACCCCCGTTCCCGCGCCGCCGATGCTGCTGCTGTTCGGCGCTGCGGCCGCCGCGCTCGTTGCGCGCCGCCGCGCGGCGAACCGCAACGATGCTGGTCTGACCGCCGACGCCGACGCGGCTTGACGCGAATCCACTGGCGGTCAGGGGGCCAACCCCGACCACCGAACTGAGGGCCGCCTTTCGGGGCGGCCCTTTTTTACACGCGCACGAAAAATCCTCCCTGTGGCGAAGCCATGGGGAGGTGGCAGCGCGAAGCGCTGACGGAGGGGCAATAACGCCCACGTCGCGGCCCCTCCACCACGCCCTGCGGGCGCGGTCCCCCTCCCCATCGCTACGCGACAGGGAGGATCTGGCACGGACAGGCTTGCACGCCTTGCCCGGCGGCGCCATAGCGCGCCCATGCACGACATCCGCTTCATCCGCGACAACGCGCCAGCCTTTGACGCCGGTCTCGCACGCCGCGGCCTCGCGCCGCAGTCCGCCGAAATCCTGGCCGCCGACGCCGCGCTCCGCGCGCTCAAAACTGACACGCAGACAATGCTTGCACGCCGCAACGAAGCATCGAAGCTGATCGGGCAAGCTATGGCGCGGGGGGACAAGGATGGCGCCGAGAAGCTGAAAGACGAGGTCACTGGGCTCAAGTTCCAGCTCGTCGGACAGGAGCAGGAAGAGCGCGACCAGCAGGCAGCGCTCGAAGCCATGCTGGCCGCGCTTCCAAACCTCCCCGCCGACGATGTGCCCGATGGCGAAGATGAAGCGGGCAATGTGGAAATTTCGCGCTGGGGCACGCCGCGCAGCTTCGATTTCACCCCGCAGGAACACGCCGACTTCGCCCCTGCGCTCGGCCTCGATTTTGAAACGGCGGCGAAGATGTCGGGCGCGCGCTTCGCCTTCCTCAAAGGTCCGATGGCGCGGCTCGAACGCGCGCTCGGCCAGTTCATGCTCGACAAGCAGACGATCGAGGCGGGCTACCGCGAATGCGCGACGCCGCTGCTGGTCCGCGATGATGCCGCTTTCGGCACGACGCAGCTTCCCAAATTCAGCGAAGACCTGTTCCGGACGACCGACGGCATGTGGCTCATCTCGACCTCCGAAATGAGCCTCACCAACGCCGTGCGCGAGGAGATTTTGCCCGAGGCCGATCTGCCGATCCGCATGACCGCGCTCACCCCCTGTTTCCGCTCCGAAGCCGGGTCGGCGGGGCGTGATACGCGCGGCTATATCCGCCAGCATCAATTCTGGAAGGTCGAACTGGTGTCGGTCACCCGCCCCGAAGACAGCGATGCCGAGCTCGAACGCAAGACGCGCGCCGCCGAATCCATCCTCGAGGCGCTCGAACTTCCCTATCGCAAGATGCTGCTCTGCGCGGGTGACATGGGCTTCGCCGCGCGCAAGACCTATGACCTCGAAGTCTGGCTGCCCGGTCAGAATGCCTATCGCGAGATTTCGAGCTGCTCCAACTGCGGCGATTTCCAGGCACGCCGCATGAACACGCGCTTCCGGCGCGACGGCGCCAAGGGTAATGAGTTCGTCCACACGCTGAACGGATCGGGTCTCGCGGTCGGGCGCACGCTGGTGGCGATCCTCGAAAATTACCAACAGGCCGACGGCAGCGTCGATATTCCGGCGGCGCTGCTGCCGTACATGGGCGGGATCACCCGGCTGACGTCCTGACCGTCATTGCGAGCGCAGCGAAGCAATCTCCAGCCTTCGACCAAGCGCATCCCAATAGCTGGAGATTGCTTCGTCGCTGCGCTCCTCGCAATGACGCTGAACGGGACATCAAATGCGCATCCTCCTCACCAACGACGACGGCTATCACGCTCCCGGCATGGCGGTGCTCGAAGCGATCGCGCGCCAGCTCAGCGACGACATCTGGGTCTGCGCCCCCGCCGAGGAGCAATCGGGCGCCGGCCATTCGCTCACCCTCTCGCGTCCCGTGCGCATCCGCCAGCATGGCGAACGGCGCTGGTCGTGCAGCGGGACGCCGACCGATTCGGTGATGATGGCGATCGGCAAGCTGATGCCCGAAAAGCCCGACCTCATCCTTTCGGGTGTCAACCGCGGCGCCAACCTCGGCGACGATATCACCTATTCGGGCACCGTCTCGGCAGCGATCGAGGGCGCGCTCGCGGGCATCCGCTCGATCGCGCTCAGCCAGGTCTACGCGCGCGAAGGCATGGGCGACAGCGTTCCGTTCGAGGCGGCCGAGCAATGGGGCGCCAAGGTGCTCGCCCCGCTGATGACGATGGACATGGCGCCGCGCACGCTGATCAACATCAACTTTCCCGCGATCCCCGCCGCCGAGGTGCAGGGAATCCGGGTGACGCGCCAGGGCTTCCACGACTATGGTCGCGGCTCGATCGTCGAGGGCACCGACCCGCGCGGGTATCGCTATTACTGGTTCGGCCTCCACGGCATCGAACACAGCCTCGGCCACGACAGCGATCTCGAGGCGATCGACGACCGCTTCATCTCGGTCACCCCGCTCCAGCTCGACCTGACCCACGACCCCTCGCTCGCCGCTCTGCGCGCCGCTTACGCTGGCTAAAGAAATCCTCCCTGTCGCGCAGCGATGGGGAGGTGGCAGCGCGAAGCGCTGACGGAGGGGCATTGGCGCGGCCCCTCCACCATCCACCACGCGGACGGTCCCCCCTCCCCACGGCTTCGCCGCAGGGAGGATCGATTGCAATCACCCGCTAGTCACGACCTCGCGGCTTTGGCACAAGGGCGGCAATGAGCAAAAGGACCAATCCCCGGCTGCATATCCAGGGCAGCGTCAACCTGCTCAAACGCGCGAGCAAATGGCCGATCTGGGCCGATGTTGTCACGCGGCTCGGCGTTGCCTTCGCGCTGATCGGCGTCGTGATTCTCGTCCACTGGATCGATCGCGACGGCCTGATCGACCATCACGACGGCCACATCAGTTTCCTCGACGTGGTCTATTTCACGATGATTTCGGTCACCACGACGGGGTTCGGCGACATTGCGCCGATTTCGGATCGGTCGCGGCTGATCGAGGCGGTGATCGTGACGCCGATCCGCATCGCGGTGCTCTTCATCTTCGTCGGCACCGCCTATAATTTCGTCATCAAGCGCACATGGGAAAAATGGCGTATGGCCCGCATCCAGTCCAGGCTCACCAATCATATCGTCGTGCTCGGCTATGGCGTCAGCGGCGCCGAGGCGGTTCACGAACTGATCCAGCGCGGCACCGATCCGTCGTGCATCGTCGTCATCGACCAGTCGCCCGCGCGCATCAGCGCGGCCGAGGCCGCGGGATGCAATGTGCTCGCCGGCGACGCGTCGAACGACGACACGCTCGTCGACGTGCGCGTGGCAGAGGCGCAGTCGGTACTCGTGTCGGCAGGCCGCGACGATACCTCGATCCTCATCGTCCTCACCGTGCGTCACCTTGCCCCCAAGGTGCCGATCAGCGTCGTCATCCGCGCGCAGGACAATGAACTGCTCGCGCGGCAGGCGGGCGCAAATAATGTCATCAACCCCGTCAGCTTTACCGGCTTGCTGCTCGCCGGCTCGGCGCAGGGCGCGCATGTCGCCGAATATATGGCCGACCTCGCCAGCATCGGCGGGCGGGTGCAATTGCGCGAACGGCCGGTCACCGCCGAAGAAGTCGGGCGCAGCCTCGATCAGCTTGCCAGCGGCGGGCGCGGGCTGCGCGTCTATCGCGCCGGCACGCCCTATGGCTTTTGGGAACCTGAAGCGCAGCGACTCGAACGCGGCGACGCCATCGTCGAGGTTGTCCGCTGTGAAGAGGTCGAGGCGGCAGCGCCCGCCGCCTGACCATCACCCCAGAAAGACGAACACTGCCCCCATCGCGGCATAGAAAAGCAGCCAATAACCCGCGTCGATAGCGAACAATTTGACACTGGCACGGCTGAACAGATGGTTGGTGCCGATTGCCGGGACGACAAAGCCCAGCGCGACTCCAACCGAAATCATCATCGTCGATCTGATGCTCATCTCGCCGAAATGCGCGAGCAGATGCCCCAGAAACACCGCCGACACGATGCTGAGCACAAAGGTCGCGCCGTAAATCAGCACGAAATTGCCCTGCTTCAGTTCCTCGTCGGTGCAGTCATGTTCCTTCATCCAGGCCTTTCCGAACAGCGGCCCGTACCAGATGCCGCCGACGACAAAGCCCGCCGCCGCTGCGGCGATGATTGCGATCCAACTCAGATTTGCCATTTTGCTCTCCCCTACCGGCACGCAGCATGGCCCGTCTCGCCGGGCGTGACAAGCGGCGCGAAATCGACTATGCGCGCCGCCAATCATGACAGTCAAAACGCTCCCCACCCAGCCGAAGGTCGGCATGGTTTCGCTCGGCTGCCCAAAGGCACTGGTCGACAGCGAACGGATTCTGACCAAGCTGCGCGCCGACGGCTATGGCCTCTCGCCCGACTATGCCGGCGCCGATGTGGTGCTCGTCAACACCTGCGGCTTTCTCGACTCGGCGAAGGAAGAAAGCCTTGAGGCGATCGGCGAAGCGATGGCCGAAAACGGACGCGTCATCGTCACCGGCTGCATGGGCAACGAAGCCGACGTCATCCGCGCGCGCTTCCCGAACGTCCTCGCGGTAACCGGCGCGCACCAATATGAACAGGTCGTCGATGCCGTCCACGACGCCGCACCGCCGACGCAGGGCCCCTTCATCGACTTGGTGCCCGAAGGTGGTCTAAAGCTCACTCCGCGCCACTATAGCTATCTGAAGATCAGCGAAGGCTGCAACCACAGCTGCTCTTTCTGCATCATTCCCGACCTGCGCGGCAAACTCGTTAGCCGCCGCATCGACGCGGTACTGCGCGAGGCCGAAAAGCTTGTCGCCGCGGGAACCAAGGAACTGCTCGTCATCAGCCAGGACACTTCGGCTTATGGCGTCGACATCCGCCACGATCCGCGCCAGTGGCACGGCCGCGAAGTGCGTGCGCATATGACCGACCTCGCCCGCGAACTCGGCCAGCTTCGCACCAGCGAAGGCCGCGCGCCGTGGGTGCGCCTCCACTATGTCTATCCCTACCCACACGTCGATGCGGTGATCCCGCTGATGGCTGAAGGGCTGCTGACGCCTTACCTCGACATCCCCTTCCAGCACGCCAGCCCCAGCGTCCTCAAGCGCATGAAGCGCCCCGCCAACGAGGCGAAGGTGCTCGAACGGCTGAAGGCGTGGCGCGAAATCGCCCCCGACATCGCGATACGCTCCAGCTTTGTCGTCGGTTTTCCCGGCGAGACCGAGGCGGATTTCCAATATCTTCTCGACTGGCTCGACGAAGCGCAGCTCGATCGCGTCGGCGCCTTTCGCTTCGAACCCGTCGCGGGCGCACAGGCGAACGCCCTGCCCGACCCCGTGCCTGATGAGGTGAAGGAAGAACGCTATCAGCGCATCATGGCAAAAACCGCCGCGATCAGCGCCGCGAAACTCGAAGCCAAGATCGGCCGCACGATACCGGCAATCATCGACGACGTCGGCGAGGCTGACGACGACGGCAGCATCGGTGCCACCGGACGCTCACAGGCCGACGCACCCGAAATCGACGGCCATGTCTACCTCCGCGACGTCGCGGCGACGCTGAAGGCGGGCGACATTGTCGACGTCGTCGTCGAGGATGCCGACGAGCACGACCTGTTCGGGGCCGTCGTCTAGAGCCAACGATCAGCTGGCGACGAAAACTAAGTCAACCTTTGGGTGTCGGAGACGGCGCAGGCGCGGGTGACGGGGATGGCGGCGGCATTCGTGGCGCAGGAGGAACACCTGCACCTCCACCATTGCCAGTATTAGAGGGCATTCTCGGTGCCGGCGCAACGCCGCGTTGCTCGTAACTAGGCGGGGTTTTCGGCTCGTTCATGCGAAGAACATTAATAGAAGAAAAGAAGAACGTCAAGATAAGGCTCACAGCAAACGTGATCGTCGCGATGAGGTTTAATCGATCGGTTATACTCGACTGAAAGGGCTCAAGATCGTGAATTTGTTCAAACCGAGTGCGAATTGCTTTGTCCGCAGAAACATAGCTGATGGTCAATGATAGAAGTCCGATGACGGCCGACGCCCATGCAATGATAATGAGCCAAATTGCGATCGGGGGTCTGCTTCCCACGATGTCCGAAAGGAATGCGATAGACGCGGCAAAGAGCGCCGTATGGGCAACAGCTAGGAAGCTATCTCGGGCTAGAGAATTGGCGGTGAGCGTCGCAGCCAGTTCCGCCCATTCTCGCTCGACTTCCTTTTTAGGCCTACTTACCATTTTAGAAAGATACTGGTGCCCGAGAAGGAAGCAAGCCCGATCGTGGGCATAAGCTGATAACAGAAATCGCTGTCCTACATTATTTGGCACCTATAGCCTTGCGGGATGGTCATCGCCCGCGCCCCTGAACAGCGATTTGCGAGTAAAGTTACGCAGTTTTCTGCGACTTTCCGAGAATCAGACTTTCTTTCCCTTCGTCATCCCGGACCTGCTGGACAGCAATGCAAAACGCGATTTGCGAGTGAAGTTAGGCGGATTTCCGCCGCTTTCGCCGCGGCCATACCAACCTTAGAACAGCCGCGTCAGCGCATAGAACAGCGCCGCCACCGCCGCGCTGGCGGGAATGGTGATGAACCACGCCGCGATGACATTGCCCGCGACGCCCCAGCGTACCGCGCTCGTCCGCCGCGCGACACCGGCGCCGATGATGCTGCCGGTAATCGTGTGCGTGGTCGATACGGGGATGCCGAGCAGGCTGGCGGTGAACACCATGATCGACCCGCCGGTCGAGGCGGCAAAGCCCTGATGGTGCGACAATTTGGTGATGCGCCCGCCCATCGTCTCGATAATCTTCCACCCGCCCGACAGCGTGCCGAGCGCGATCGCGATATAACAGGAAAATGCGACCCAGTGCGGCACATGGAACTCGCCCGACAGATAGCCGGTGGAGTAAAGCAGCACCGCGATGATCCCCATCGTCTTTTGCGCATCGTTGAGTCCGTGGCTCAGCGAATAGGCGGCCGACGAAAAGAGATGCAGGGTCCGAAAGGTCGATTCGGCGAATTTGGCTGTCGCGCGGTGCAGCGCCCAGCTGCTCGCGAGCATGACCAGCATCGCAAGGAACATGCCGAGCATCGGCGACAGAAAGATCGCAATCACGGTCTTGTTGAGCCCGCTCCACTGAATCCCCTCGAACCCGGCATGGGCGACGCCTGCACCGACGATGCCGCCGACCAGCGCATGACTCGACGAGGACGGGATGCCTTTCAGCCAGGTCACGACATTCCAGAACATTGCGCCCACCAGCGCGCCGAACACAACCGCGGGCGTCACGAGATCCTTGTCGATCAAACCCGCCCCGATCGTTTCGGCAACCTTGTGCAGCGCCGGAAAGGCGAGGCTCAGGAAATAGGCCGCGAAGTTGAAAAAGGCCGCGAACATCACGGCCTGCACCGGGCGCAGCAACCGCGTCGCGACAACCGTCGCGATGCTGTTCGCCGCGTCGTGCAGTCCATTCAGGAAATCGAACGCCAGCGCGAGGATGATCAGGCCAACGAGGAGCGGGAAAGCGAGTTCGTGCATGAAGGGCGCCCCCGCCTAGGCGTGGTCGATGACCAGACCGTCGATTTCGTTCGCGACATCCTCGAAACTGTCAGTGACGCGCTCGAGGTGACGGAACAGCTCGCGCGCGATCAGGAAGCGCGTCGGATTCGCCTCGCCATGTTCGCGGAACAGCCGTTTCAGCCCCGATGCGTGGATTTCGTCGGCATGACCCTCCATCCGGACCAGCCTTTCGGTGAGTTCATGGAGCCGCGGACCGTTGGCGCCGATGTTGCGGAGCAACGGCAGCGCTTCCGCGGTCAGGCGCGCGGCATCGACGATGATACCCCCAATATCGCGCATCTCGGGTTCGAACTCGGTAACGTCGTACAGGTCGACCGCACCCGCGGTTTTCTGCATCTCGTCGATCGCATCGTCCATCGAGGCGATCAGGTCGGTGATCGCGCTGCGGTCGAAGGGAGTCAGGAAGGTCCGGCGGACGGTCTGAAGCACCTCACGCGTGATCGCGTCGGCGTCATGCTCGCGCTCGATAATCTCGCGCACATGGTCGGCCATGCCGTCGCCGCCCTGCAACATGCGCGACAGCGCGTTCGCGCCTGCGACCAGCGTCGCCGCGTGGCTTTCGAACAATTCGAAAAAATTGCCCTGCCGCGGCAGCAGACGCTGAAACCATGCGAACATCCGGCTTACCCCTGTCTTCTCATCATTATTCAGCACCGCCCCGCGCGGCTGCGCAACGGCCCGGAAGCCGCCGTCGCCGAACGAGCGGATCAGCGCCTGCAGATCGGTCTCGTCGACCGCCGCCGCGGCATCGTGAAAGGCGAACCATCGGCGCTCGCGCTCGTCCATTTCCTTCCACTCGGCGAGTTCGTTCGTAACCGCGAGCGGGAAGACTTCGACGTTATACATGATCGACGCGCCATTCGCGCGGCGCTTGCGATATTCATAGCTGCCGATCGGCGTCGGGCACACCGCGCCGATCACGCCCGCCTCCTCTTCGGCCTCGACCGCCGCGGCAGCGTGGCGCTCCATTCCGGTCAGCGGATTGCCTTTTGGTATCACCCAGCGTTTCGTTTCGCGCGAGGTGATCAGCAGGATTTCAGTCGGCCCGTCCTGCGCCGGGCCGCCGAATCGATAGGGAAGGACGGCGATCTGACGCATTTGGCTATCCTTTCCAAAGGTTGGCATGGCCGGCCGGCCAAAGTTGACAAACGGGTGTCGCGCCTATGACATTTTTGTGACAGTCACAAGCATAGCCGCATCCACCCGCCGTGCTTTCGGTAAACGCCAATTCGATTGCAAAATGCAACGTGGTGCGTAATCTGCGCGCACAAGACGACTGGGAGATGACATGATGGCGAACACGGCGAGCCCCGTGGATCAGGATGTGGTGATCGTCGGCGCGGGCATTTCGGGCATCGGCATGGCGGTCCATCTTCAGATGCACTGCCCTGACCGCAGCTTCGCTCTGGTCGAGCGCCGCGCGCAGCTGGGCGGCACGTGGGATCTGTTCCGATACCCCGGCATCCGCTCGGACAGCGACATGCACACGCTGGGCTTTATCTTCGAACCGTGGAAGCATGAAAAGTCGATCGCCGATGGCCCCGCGATCCTCGATTATCTCAATCGCATCGTCGATGAACGTCACATCCGCGAACGCATCCGCTTCCACCGCAAGGTCGTCGGCGCCGATTGGGACAGCGCCGCCGCGCGCTGGACGGTGACGATGGAAGACAGCGAGGGCCGAACCTCGACGACGACCGCGCGCTGGCTGTATCTCGGTGCCGGCTATTATGATTATGACGAGCCGTTCGACGCGAATTTCGCGGGCCGCGAGGATTTTAAAGGTCAGATCGTCCACCCGCAATTCTGGCCGAAAGATCTCGACTACCGTGGCAAGCAGGTCGTCGTGATCGGATCGGGTGCAACCGCGGTCACCATCGTCCCCTCGATGCCCGAAGCGGCGCATGTCACGATGCTGCAACGCACTCCCACCTGGTATTTCATCCGCCCGGCGAAGGACGGCTTTGCCAACTTCCTGCGCAAGATCCTGCCTGAAAAACTGGCCTACAAAATAACGCGGTACAAGAATGTCCGCCTGCAGGACGTCGCCTTCCGCCGCGCGCGCGAGAAGCCCGAGAAGGTCAAGGATTTCCTGACGAGGAAGCTGAAGGCTACCTTGGGCGATCATTATGATGCGGAGGCTTTCACGCCGCCCTACAATCCGTGGGACCAACGTCTCTGTCTCGTCCCCGACGCCGATTTCTTCGAGGCGATGAAAGCGGGCAAGGCGTCGGTCGTCACCGATCATATCGAGCGGTTCGACGCGACCGGAATCCAGCTGAAGTCGGGCAAGCATCTGGACGCCGACATTATCATCACCGCAACCGGACTTAAGCTGGCCGTGGCGGGCAAAATCCCGGTGCGCGTCGATGGCGAGCGCGTCGAGTGGCACGAGCATTATTATTACAAAGCGTGCATGTTCTCGAACGTCCCGAATTTTTCGGCGGTGTTCGGTTATCTCAACGCCAGCTGGACGCTTCGCGCCGACATCGTGTCCGAATATGTCTGCCGCGTGCTCAACCATATGAAGGCGACGAACACGGTCGTTGCCACGCCAGTACTCGCCGATCCGTCGAGCCTCGAGGAAGAAAATGTCTTCGACTTCTCGTCGGGCTATATCCAGCGGTCGCTCCATATCATGCCCAAAAGTACGACATCAATGCCGTGGCGGCTCAGCCAGAATTATGTGCAGGACCGGATCGATATGCGCACCGGCGCAATCGACGACGGCGTACTGACCTTCACCGATGCCAAGACGAGGGCGGAACCGGCGTCAAGCGAACTGGAAGCGGCCGAATAAGCATCACTCGACGCGCTCGGGCTTGCCCTTGGTCGAGCCTTTAGCGAAGTCCTCAAGCTGTTTCTCGCTCATGCCTTTGGCCATCTCTTTCGATGCGCCTTTGAGCTTCGACTTGGGCGTCTCACCGCGCTTGGCGCTGAGTGCGGCGCCGGCGGCTTTCTGCTGAGCTTTGGATTTGGCAGGCATGGTCTGTCTCCTTTGCCGCCCCGCTAGCCATTAACGCTCCTTTGCCGCCCCGCTAGCCATTAACGATCGTGCCGCCGTTGGGATGCAACACCTGGCCCGACATATAGCTGCTGTCGTCGCAGGCCAGGAACAGGAAGCAAGGGGCAACCTCATTGGGTTCGCCCGGCCGTTTCATCGGCGTCGATTCGCCGAAACTTGCGACCTTTTTAGCCGGAGCGCCGCCGCGCGGGTTGAGCGGCGTCCAGATCGGCCCCGGCGCGACCGCATTTACCCGGATCCCCTTTTCGACCAGATTTTCACTGAGCGACCGCGTAAAGGCCGTAATCGCGCCCTTGGTCGCGCTATAGTCGAGCAGGCCGCGCGCGCCCTGATACATGGTGACGCTGGTGCAATTGACGATCGCCGCGCCCTTGCCGAGATGCGGCAAGGCCGCCTGCACCAGATAGAACATGCCGAAAATATTGGTGGCGAAGGTGCGTTCGAGCTGCGCGGAGCTGATGTCGCGAATATCTTCG
Organism: Sphingopyxis sp. TUF1; assembly: GCF_036687315.1. Classification (NCBI taxonomy): domain Bacteria; kingdom Pseudomonadati; phylum Pseudomonadota; class Alphaproteobacteria; order Sphingomonadales; family Sphingopyxidaceae; genus Sphingopyxis; species Sphingopyxis kveilinensis. The sequence goes on along the minus strand of NZ_CP144683.1, from coordinate 2,394,019 downwards.
GCCGGATGCTGTTCGCCCGCATTGTTGACGAGGATGTCGAGGCGGCCGAACGCCTTGACCGTCTGCGTAACGATTGTCTCGCCCGCCTTGACCTTGCCCACATCGGCCTTGATCGTGATCGCGCGGCGCCCCTCGCGCTCGACGATTGCCGCCGTCTCCGCGGCATCCGCCTTATTCTTCAGATAGACGATCGCAATGTCCGCGCCCTCGCGTGCAAACAGGGCGCAGACGGCCCGGCCGATCCCGCTGTCGCCGCCGGTCACAATCGCGACCTTGCCATCAAGGCGCCCCGACCCCGGATAGCGCGGCTCCCACTTGGGCGCGCGGTCGAGATCGGCTTCGCGGTCGGACGGCGGCGTCTTGATCGTCTTCGCCGACCCGACTTCGCGGCGCAGCTTGGCCGCGGCGCTGCTTTTGCCCTTCTTTTCCTTCTCGCTTTCGCCGACCTTGCCGGCCTTCGGGCGTTTCGCCATGTTATTTTCCTTGCTTGATGAACCTTAGTTTATGGGCAGGACGTCGCGCGCGAATTGGTCCTTGACGACGCGCGCGACCGCGCCGGTCATCGGCACGTTGATCCGGTAGCTGCCCTCGGCATAGGGGCCGACTTCATAAGGGGCGATCGCGATCGTCAGCCGGTCGAGATAGCGCCCGTCGGACGAACCGATCCACACCGTTTGCGCCGATGCCGGCGGGCATTTGGCAAAGGGGCTGTCGGGTGCCTCGTCCGCTGTGATGCCCTTTGCCGCCTTCGCGCGCTTGATCGCCGCGCAAAACGAATTGCGGACCGCAGCGTCGAAGGCGGCGCTGCTTTCGAACAGGTCGAGCGGGTTCATCCGCTTGCGCCGATTGCGGTCCCAGAGCAGCGTATCGAAGACCTCCATCCCGTGTGCGCCGCCCGAATAGGTATCGATTTCGGCCGACAGGCTGAGGAAGCGCGGCGTGTCGGTGACGCGCTGCCAGGTCTGGCGATGGCTGTGCGGGCGATAGGGATAGTCGTTCTTTTCGGCTGCGGCCTTGTCGCGGTCCGCCGCCGCAACCAGCGCCGCGCGCTTCGCGGCACGATCGCTATCGAGCGCCTTTGCCAGTTCGGGAATGCGCGCGGCCTCGGCCGGATAGCTATAGGTGAACTCGATCAGGTCACTGCTTTCGCTGACGTTCGATGCCGGTGCATTTTTGGACGCTTCGTCGGCCGCAGCCTCCGGCGGCGCACCGGGAACGGCGGCAGCCGCCGCCTTTTCGGCCTGCGTCGGCTTGTCTTCGGAACAGCCCGCCAGCAGCAACGCACCGGCAACCAAGGGAACGGCGTTTCGCCAGGGTCTTTCGATCGTCATATCAGCATAACGCCGGGAATCGACAAAATATCCCGAGCGGCCTAGCACGGCGCGCATGACCGACTATTCCGACCTGATCCAGCCCGACAAGGGGCAGGAGGCCCGCCCGATCCATCTCGTCAACAAAATGGGCTATGACGAATGGCTGAAGGGGCGCAGCGCGCGCGAACGCGCGCATTTGACCGCGGTCGGTTTCAAGCCCGATGCCTATGTCCACGCCATCCTGCCCGGCGACGATCCCGACAAATGGTCGGTCGTCACGACGGTGGCTGATGTCGAAAGCCTGTCGGCGTGGTGCCTCGCCAAGCTGGGCCAGATCCTGCCCGAAGGCCGCTATCGCGTCGAGGGCCGGCAACCCGGCAAGGCGATGTTCGGGTGGATGAGCGCGCAATATCGCTTCGACACCTATAAATCGAAAGCGACTGCAAAGGGGCCGCGCGTCCTGCTCACGACGGACGTGGCCGCGATCGCCCCGATGGTCGCCGAGGCGCGTGCGGTCGCGCTCGTGCGCGACCTCGTCAACACGCCCGCCGCCGACATGGGCCCGGCAGCGATCGAAAAGGCCGCCGAACGCATCGCCAAGGCGCATGGCGGCAAGCTGACCGTCACCAAGGGCGAAGCGCTCGAACAGGGCTATCCGATGATCCATGCGGTCGGGCGTGCCGCCGCCAAGCACCACGCGCCGCGGCTGATCGAGATCGAGTGGGGCAAGGAGGATCACCCGCGCATCGCGCTCGTCGGCAAGGGGATCAGCTTCGACAGCGGCGGGCTCGACATCAAGCCCGCGGCGGGAATGCGGCTGATGAAAAAGGATATGGGCGGCGCCGCGCATGTGCTGGCGCTGGCCGAACTGGTGATGGCAAGAGGTCTGCCCGTGCAGCTGCACTGCCTCGTCGCGGCGGCGGAAAACGCAATTTCATCCGACGCCTTTCGCCCCGGCGACGTGCTGAAAAGCCGGAAAGGCCTGACCGTCGAAATCGGCAACACCGACGCCGAGGGGCGGCTGGTGCTGGGCGATGCGCTGGCAAAGGCAGTGGAGTCGGAACCCGAACTGATCGTCGATTTCGCGACGCTGACGGGTGCGGCGCGCGTAGCGCTCGGCCCCGACCTGCCGCCGCTGTTCGCGAATGACGATGCGCTGGCGGAGGCGATGTTGGCGGGCGGCATCGAACGCGACGATCCGCTGTGGCGGATGCCGCTGTGGGACGGCTATGCCGACCTCCTCGAAACCGACATCGCCGACCTGGGCAATGCGGGCAGCTCGCCCTTCGCAGGAGCGATTACCGCGGCCCTGTTCCTGAAGCGTTTCGTTCCCAACGGGACGGCATGGGCGCATATCGACACCTTCGCCTGGCGGCCTTCGGCGAAACCCGGCCGACCAAAGGGCGGCGCGGCGCTGGGGCTGCGCGCCGCGTGGGCGATGCTGCAGACGCGCTACAACCGCCGCGGCAAGACTTGATAAAGCCACTTCTGCTAGTCTAATGGCCCGCGATTGTCCGCGCCCTGCGGACCTTCGGATTCAACAGGACGGCACGTGACAGCAGAGAGCGGTGACAATATGGCGGCGAGCCGCGTGCGGATGGGACGCCCTGGCACCGTCGGCGCGGGCCGCGACCGCTTTGGCCTGACGGGGACGTCGCAGGCGTTCGATCCGCGGATCGTCGCGATCCGCCCCGACCTGGCTGACATCGCGGTCGCCGGCACCTATTTCGCCCCGCATTATGCAGCGCCGATGATGCGGAGCGGCTTGCTGCCCGCCGCGGCGCTGCGCGCGTCGCCGTCGCTGGGCGCCGAACAGACGAGCGAATTGCTGTTTGGCGAAGGCTTTGCCCTGCTCGACCTGACCGGCGGCTGGGCATGGGGCTATTGCCTTGCCGACCATTATGTCGGCTATCTCGCCGCCGAGGCGCTCGGCGCGCCTATCGCGCCGACACACCGTGTGCAGATGACCGAAGCCATGCTCCACAGCGCGCCCGATGCCGCGAGCGGCGGCCCCGGTGTGCTGCCGCGCGGCGCGCTGGTGATGGGCGAGGCCGAGGGCGAATGGCTGGCGACCGCGCACGGCTATCTGCCGCTCGCCGCCCTCACCGAGATCGGCGCGACCGAGCGCGACCCGGCGGGGCTGGCCGAGGAGATGATCGGCACGCCTTATGTATGGGGCGGGCGTACCACGAAGGGGATCGACTGTTCGGGGCTGGTCCAGCTTGTCTGGGCGGCGGCGGGAATCCAGCTGCCGCGCGACACCGACCTGCAACTTGCGGCGCTCGGCGCCGACAAGGATGTCGATCCCGCCCAGTTGGCGCGGGGCGATCTCGTCTTTTTTCCCGGCCATGTCGGGATCATGGCCGACGAGGTAACGATCGTTCATGCCAGCCAACACTGGAAGGGCGTACGCGCCGAACCGCTCGCCGATCTGTTGGCTCGGACCAGGGCTGAGGGGCATGACGTTCCGCTCAGCGGCGCAAAGCGGCTGCGCCAGACATGACACACAGCATATTTATCGATGGTGCCGCGGGAACCACGGGCCTGGAAATCGCCGAGCGGCTCGCCGGTCGAAGCGAATTTACGCTGATCGCGCTCGACGAAGCGCGTCGCAAGGATAGCGCCGCGCGGCGCGAAGCGCTTAACGACGCCGATTTTGTTATCCTCTGCCTGCCCGACGATGCGGCGCGCGAAGCGGTCGCGATGATCGACAATGACCGCACCCGCGTGATCGATGCCTCGACGGCGCATCGTGTCGCTCCGGGCTGGACCTATGGCTTCCCCGAAGTTGTCGGCCACGATGCGGTGGCGTCGGCGCCGCGGGTGTCGAACCCCGGCTGCTATTCGACCGGCTTCATCGCGCTCGTCGCTCCGTTGGTAAAGGCTGGTTTCCTGCCCGCCGACTGGCCCTATATCTGTCACGCGGTCAGCGGCTATTCGGGTGGCGGCAAGGCGCTGATCGAACGGTTCGAGGGCGACCGCGACATCGCCTGGCGCGGCTATGCGCTCGCGCTCGGCCATAAGCATGTCCCCGAGATGCAGGCACGCTGCGCCCTGTCGATCGCCCCGCTCTTTTCGCCCGCGGTGATTCCGGCGCATCGCGGGATGGTGGTCGAAGTGCCGTTACCGCTTGGCGCGATGCCCGGCGCCGCTGCGCCCGACACGCTCCGTGCCGCGCTCGCCGACTTTTACAGCGCAAGCTCCATCGTCGTCATGGGCGACGCGCCCGTCGACGGCGAAATGCTGCTCCGCGCGTCCGACGCCGGCGATGACCGGATCGAATTGCTCGTCTTTGCCAATGCCGACGCCAGCCAGGCGCGGCTCGTCGCACGGCTCGACAATCTGGGCAAGGGCGCCAGCGGCGCCTGCGTCCAGAACCTCAATATCATGGCCGGATTGCCCGAAACGGCGGGCCTACGGATTTAGGTTCAGTGAACCGTGTCGAGGATGTCTTCGACCGACAAATAAGTAATTAGCCGCTCGATCTGCCGCCAGCGAGCGAAATGGATGTGATTGCCGAGGACGCGATATTGTTCGGCGCGCGCAGCCGCCGCAAAGCCGGCTTCTTCGCCGTGCAGGCTGATGAGCGCATGGGCATCCTCGACCGCGGCCCGGTCGGCAAGAAAAGGGGCTGGCAGGTGCATCGACTTCCTGGTCCGTAACTTGAACCCTCGCCTTAAGCCCTGCCGTTAACCGCGCCGTTCCCAACCGTAATGAACGATCCGGTAAGGTTAATTCCAAATCCAGCGGCGTTAACCGTGCGCAATGATCCGGCGTGCGTTTCGCCCCTTTGCCGCCGCGCTCTGCCCGTGTAGACAGGGGATATGCGCAAGATCCTGAAATATGTCGGCCTCGCCCTTCTGCTGCTCCTCATCGTCGGCGGCGTCACGCTTTACGTCATGTCGCGGCCCGATGTGGCGCGTTTCTCGACCGCCGAACTCAGTGGCCGGGTGCCGGTGATGGCGTCGCAGCGCACCGAGACATTCCCGACGATCAACGTGCCCGAAGCGACGAGCTGGCCAGCCGGGCAGGCGCCGCGGGCCGCGCAGGGCCTGACCGTCCAGCGTTTTGCCGAAGGGCTCGACCATCCGCGCAATATTCTCGTCCTGCCGAATGGCGATGTGCTGGCCGCCGAAGCGCAGAGCCCGCCGCGCAAGGACGGCGGCGTCGAGGGCGCGGTGATGAAAAAGCTGATGGGCAAGGCGGGCGCTGGCCGCAAACCGTCGGCGAACCGCATCACCCTACTCCGCGACGCCGACGGCGACGGCAAGGCCGAGGTCAAGACCGCCTACATCACCGGCCTCAATTCGCCCTACGGCATGGCGCTGGTCGGGGACACGCTTTACGTCGCGAACACCGATGCGCTGCTCGCCTTTCCCTATGTCGAGGGTGCGACGAAGATGAGCGGCAACCCGGTCAAGATCGTCGATCTGCCCGCCAAGGGCACCAATCGACACTGGACGAAGAGCCTGGTCGCGGCCCCGAACGGCTGGCTTTACATCGGTGTCGGCGCCGATTCCAACATCGGCGAATCGGGCATGAACCGCGAGTTCCGCCGCGCCAGCGTGCTCGAGGTTCGGCCCGAGAATAAATATATCCGCACCTTTGCCGCGGGCATCCGCAACCCCGTCGGGCTGGCTTTCTATCCGGGCAGCGACCGGCTGTGGACCGTCGTCAACGAGCGTGACATGCTGGGCAGCGATCTGGTCCCCGACTATCTGACCGATGTTGACGAGGGCGATTTTTACGGCTGGCCCTGGTATTATTGGGGCGGCTTCATCGACCCGCGGGTCGAGCCCGAGGCCGAGGATCGGCGCCAATATGTCAAGCGGCCCGAATATGGGCTGGGCGCCCACACCGCGCCGCTAGGGTTCACCTTCACCGCAGGCCTCGACCTTGGCGACCGCTGGACGAACGGGGCGCTGATTGCCCGGCACGGATCGTGGAACCGTGACCCCGCCGCCGGCTATGACGTTGTGTTCGTCAAGTTCGGGGCGAACGGCAAGCCGCTTAACGCTCTGCCGATCACACTACTCGACCAGTTCCTGGCCAAGGACGGCAAGACCACCCGCGGCCGCCCGGCCGACGTCAAGGTCGCCAAGGATGGTAGCGCGCTGATCGCCGACGACACCGGCGGGGTGATCTGGCGGGTAGCGAAGGCAGGGTGAACTTACCGTCGCCCCCGCGAAGGCGGGGGCCGGCTTCGGCCTTGCGCTACATACCCAGCGGCCCCCGCCTTCGCGGGGGCGACGGTCTTTACACCCGCATCGGCATCAGCACATAGAGTGCCGGACTCTTTTCGCTCTCACGGATCAAGGTCGGTGCATTGGCGTCGGCCAGGTGGAGTTCGACGCTGTCGCCGTCGACCTGGCCCAAAATGTCGCTGAGATAGCGGGCGTTGAAGCCGATCTCCATCGCGTCGCTGTCGTAACCCGCGGCGAGTTCTTCGGCCGCGGTGCCGTTTTCGGGGCTGGTGACGCTGAGCGTGATGCGGTCCTTGTCGAGCCCGACCTTGACCGCGCGCGTCTTTTCGCTGGCGATCGTCGAGACGCGGTCGACGCCCTGGAACAGGCTTTTCGGATCGACCTTCAGCAGCTTGTCGTTCGCCGTCGGGATGACGCGGCTATAGTCGGGGAAGGTGCCGTCGATCAGCTTCGAGGTCAGCACGGCGTGGCCGAGCTGGAACCGGATCTTGCTCGCCGACAGGCTGATCTCGACATTGCCCTCGGCCTCGTCGAGCAGCTTGCGGATTTCGCCGACGCATTTGCGCGGAACGATCACGTCGGGCATTCCGGCGGCGCCGTCGGGGCGCGTTACCGTATAGCGTGCGAGGCGATGGCCATCAGTCGCCGCGGCCTTGAGCACCGGACCCGTCGCATCCTCGGCAACATGCAGGAAGATGCCGTTCAGATAATAGCGCGTTTCCTCGGTCGAAATCGCGAAGCGCGTCTTGTCGATGATCTGGATGAGTTCGGCGACCGGCAGTTCGAAATTGGTCGGCAGCTCGCCCTCGGCAATCACCGGGAAATCGTCGCGCGGCAGGGTCGGCAGGTTAAAGTTCGAGCGGCCCGCCTTGACCTGCATCTTGCCCTCGGCCGCAGCGAGGCTGACTTCCGACCCCTCGGGAAGCTTGCGGGCGATTTCGAAGAGCGTGTGCGCCGATACGGTGGTGGTACCGGCGGTTTCGACCTTGGCCGCGATCGTTTCGACGACCTGCAGGTCGAGGTCGGTCGCCATCAGCTTAAGCTGCCCCGACACGTCGGCTTCGATAAGGACGTTCGACAGGATCGGAATCGTATTGCGCCGTTCGACCACCGACTGGACGTGGCCGAGGCTTTTCAACAAGACTGCGCGTTCGATCGTCGCTTTCATTCTTAATCCGCCATCCTGTATATTCTGCGGGAGAAGCCCCTGAAGAGACAGAGCATCGGAGGCGATTCGTGCCCCGATTCTGGCCCCTGAAAATGTCCACCTTCCTTAACGCACGCGGCGCGCCGTGCAAGCCATGCTTGCAAAGCGGCGGCAATCGCGCGAACGAGGCGCGATGCGGCGCTGGCCCCTTCCCCTGTTGATGCTGGCGGCGATGCCCGCCGCGGCGCTCGCCGCTGCGGTGCCGACCGCGCTCGGCATTTTCGACGGCTGGGGCGCCTTTCGCGATGCCGCGCGCCCGCGCTGCTATGCGATTGCCGCGCCCGCGGCGACGATCGGCCGGCCGCAGGTCAAGGCCTATGCCAGCGTCGGTTATTGGCCAAAATCGCGCATCCGCGGCCAATTCTATGTCCGCTTGTCGAAGGCGCGCACGGCGGACCGCGATTTGCGCCTGACGATCGGCAGCCGCCGCTTCATCCTGACCGGAAAGGGTGTCCATGGTTGGGCGAGCGACGCGCGGATGGACGCCGCCATCGTCGCCGCGATGCGATCGGCGCCGAGCATGAGCGTCGAAAGCCGCGCCGAGACGGGCGGCGCGATCGCCGACACCTATCGCCTGCGCGGCGCTGCGACGGCGATCGACGCGGCGGCGCTGGGGTGCGCGAAGCTGCGGTAAACGGCTTTTGAGGTATGGCGGATTTCTGCCGAACTTCACTCGCAATTCGCAAATCTTCGTCATCCCGGACCCGCCGACATGCTCAGGACAGGCTTGATCCGGGATCCATGCGACGCACCGGAGGAAGTTGGACCCCGGATCAAATCCGGGGTGACGAGGTAAGAGAGAAAGGCGCTTTCACGAAACGGGAGAAAACTGCGCAACTTCACTCTGGAATCGCGCGCGCGAAGGCCTGCCGGCATCGCCCGTAAGCCTTGCTGCAACCATGTGGAGCCGTGCGCCATGCGATCAGCCTATGGCGGGCGGCCCAAGTAGGACAGCGATTTCTAGCCACGCTACTCCCGGCCGAGCTTCGTTAATTCCTTTGCCAGAAAATCGAGCACCAGCCGCACGCGCGGGACATGGCGCAGACGTTCGTGCGTGAGCAGCCACAGCCCCGTCGTGTCGTCGCTCTTGGGCGGGATGCAGCGGATGAGGTCGGGTTCGCGGTCGGCGAGATAGGCGGGCAGGACGGTAAGGCCCATCCCCGCGCGCACTCCCGAAAGCAGCCCGGTCGCTGTATCATATTGCATGACCACCGATGCCTCGAGCCCGTACTGCCGCAGCCAGGCCTGATAGGGTTCCCACACGCCGCCGCCGCCGCCGATGAAAGGGTGCATCGCCAGCTGCTCGCGGCTGCGCGGCACGCCGTTGCGGTCGGCATAGTCGCGGCTGCAATAGACGGTCCACGGATTGTCGGCGATGCGGCGGCCGACGAGGCCGGCGCCCGCGGGCTGCTTGCTGCTGCGGATCGCGATGTCGGCGGCGCCGGCGGCCAGGTCGCGCGGTTCGTCAGAGGTGTCGAGCTGGATATGGATCCCCGGATGTTCGGCGCGCAAATCGCGCAGGATCGGCGGCAGGATCGTCACCGCGATGATTTCCATCACCGTCAGGCTGACCGTGCCGCCCGTATCACGCGAGCGCGCACCCGCGGCTTCGCCAAAACGGGCGGCGGCATCGCGCACCGCCGCGGCGCTCGCCAGCATCGCCTCACCCACCGGCGTGAGCGCATAGCCCGCCTGCCTCCGTTCGAAGAGCGTAACACCCGTCGCCGCTTCGAGTGCGGCGATGCGCCGCGCGACGGTCGTCTGGCTGACGCGCATTGCCTGCGCAGCGGCAAGCGTGCTGCCCGTTTCGGCGACGGCCAGAAAAGCCTTGAGGTCGTTCCAATCGTACATGGCGCCTTGTGCGTCATAATCGCGCCAGCCTCATTCTGCAATTTTGCAGAATGGTCGCGCAACATCGTTGCTCCATGACCATTGTGCAGTGCGATATATAGAATCTCACCGGCTTACTCCCCTCCCTAGCCGGCCGATGGAGACAGAAGATGCAAAAGCTTATGATCCTCGCCGCTACCGCTGCCGCGCTTGTCGTTCAGCCCGTATCGGCCGAACGCGTCCCTGCCAAAGTCAGCGTTGCGGTGGCCCACCGCGACATCGACCTGCGCACCGAGGCGGGCGCCAGAACGCTCGATCGCCGTATCTGGCGCGCTGTCGTCGAGGTATGCGGCGATGCGCCCGGATACGACATCGAAGGCAAGAATAATGTCCGCCAGTGCCGCCGCGACACGCGCGCCATGGCGTCGGCGCAGGCCCAAGTCGCGATCGCCGGCGCCATGCGCGACCAAGCCATCCAGGTCAGCTCGATCGGCAACTGACCGCGAACCGAAGTTGCACGGTTCGTCAGCACCGGGACCGCGATCCGGGCACGATCGCGGTCCCGGTTTGCTATGTAGCGTGCAATGCGGGGCCTTATCCTGTCAGCGAGTGATGGGGCGGTTTTGGGGCGGTGAGTTGCGCTTCCAATAAACCGTCGCCCCCGCGAAGGCGGGGGCCTCCATCGACCTTTCCCTGCGTCGCCGTGCAAACCGACGGCGGCCCCCGCCTTCGCGGGGGCGACGGTTAGATTCGGTCGCATCCCGACTTTGCGGCTACGATCCTCCCCATCGCTGCGCGACAGGGGAGGATTGTCGCGCGCAATTGCGCTTTTCCCCCTTCCCCACTATATCGCGCCGCATCATGCAGATTCCCGGCCATATCGACCCCGTCACGACGGGCACCGTTCCCCTGCGCGGCGGCAATCGCATCGACCTGGTCGGGCTGACGCGCGATGCCATTGGGGGCGTGCTGGTCGAGGCGGGGCTGGACGCCAAGGCGGCGAAGCTGCGCGCCAAACAGATCTGGCACTGGATCTATCACCGCGGCGTCACCGATTTCGAGGCGATGACCGACATCGCCAAGACGATGCGCCCGTGGCTGACCGACCGTTTCATCATCGGCCGCCCGACGGTGCGCGAGGCGCAGGTGTCGAGCGACGGCACGCGCAAATGGCTGCTCGCCGCCGCCGACGGTCAGGAATATGAGATGGTGTTCATCCCCGACGCCGACCGGGGAACGCTGTGTGTATCGAGTCAGGTCGGCTGCACGCTCAATTGCCGTTTCTGCCACACCGGGACGATGCGGCTGGTGCGCAACCTGGGCGCGGGCGAGATCGTCGGGCAGGTGCTGCTGGCGCGCGACGCGCTCGGCGAATGGCCAAAGGGAACGATGGCGGGCTTTGGCGCCGACCCCGAGGACGAGGACGCCGACGACGATGCGGTCGGCCATTACACCGCCGACGGGCGAATGCTCACCAACATCGTGATGATGGGCATGGGCGAGCCGCTGTATAATTTTGACGAGGTCAAGGGCGCGCTGAAGATCGTCATGGACGGCGACGGACTCGCTTTGTCCAAGCGGCGCATCACCCTGTCGACGAGCGGCGTGGTGCCGATGATGGCGCGCGCGGGCGAAGAAATCGGGGTCAATCTGGCGGTTTCACTGCACGCGGTTAACAAGGAAATCCGCGACGAGATCGTGCCGCTGAACCGCAAATATGGCATCGAGGAACTGCTGCAGGCGTGCGCCGACTATCCGGGCGCGAACAATGCGCGGCGCATCACCTTCGAATATGTGATGCTGAAGGACAAGAATGACAGCGACAACGATGCCCGCGAACTCGTCCGCCTGATCAAGCAGTATAAGCTGCCCGCGAAGGTCAACCTGATCCCCTTCAACCCGTGGCCGGGCGCCCCGTATGAATGTTCGACGCCCGATCGCGTCCGCGCGTTCAGCAACCTGATTTTCAAGGCGGGCATCTCGGCGCCGATCCGCACGCCGCGCGGGCGCGACATCATGGCGGCGTGCGGGCAGCTGAAGAGCGCGGCAATCAAGCCGACGCGCGCCGAACTCGACCGGATTGCCGAGGAAAAGCAGGCCGCGCTGGGATAGCCCCATACCCTGCCGTCATTCCGGCGAAGGCCGGAATCTCGCCGGTGCATCAGGACGCGATGGCGAGATCCCGGCCTTCGCCGGGATGACGAGGACCTCAAATATTATCAGCTTTTCCGCCATTTTCGCGTCGCCGCGATCGCATAGCTATTCTATACCGTGTGGTAAAAATAACACAGGTAAGAAAATTGTCATAATCTGAACGATCCGTTCATTGCAGCGACAGCCGCGAACCCCATTTAGGGGCCGGGCCGCGACCCAAAGGGCGTGGTCCTGATTTGAACGAAGGAACGAAAAATGAAAAAATTCGCAGTTGCAGCCGCTCTCCTCTCGGCCGTTGTCGCCACCCCCGCCCTTGCGGCCCCCGGCGGCGAAGGCCGCGTGGAAGTTCGCGGCGGCCTGATCACCGGTAACGGTCAGGAAGAAGCCACGGCTGGCGTTGCCGTCGGTTATGACTTCGACCTCGGCAGCACGACCTTCCTCGGCGCCGAAATCGCGGGCGACAAGGTGCTCGTCGATGGCGCGAACGTCCAGTTCTCGGCCGGCGCGCGCGCCGGTGCCAAGATCGGCGCCAACGGCAAGCTCTACGCCACCGGCGGCTATACTTTCGGCGACATCGACGATCCCTATGTCGGTGCCGGTTACCAGCACAAGCTGGGCCAGAACCTGTACGCCAAGGGCGAATACCGCCACCAGTTCATCGAGAATTTCGGCGACTTCGACACCTTCGTCGTCGGCGTCGGCTTCGCTTTCTGATCCTTCGGTCAGCGATGAAACAGGAAGGGGCGGCCGATTGGTCGCCCCTTTTCATTTGCGCAGCAGCGGGGCACGGTGCCGCGCATGACGGCTTTTGCATATATCGGTGCGGCGCTGGCGGAGATCGCGGGCTGCTTCGCCTTCTGGGCGTGGCTTCGGATGGACAAGTCGGCGTGGTGGGTGGTGCCGGGGATCGCTTCGCTCGCGCTGTTCGCGTACCTGCTCACGCTGGTCGAGGCCGATTATGCGGGGCGCACCTATGCCGCCTATGGCGGGGTTTATATCGCCGCGGCTTTGCTATGGCTGTGGGCGGTCGAGGGCGCGAAGCCCGACCGCTGGGATTTGATCGGCGCGGCGGTGTGTTTGGGTGGCGCGGCGATCATATTGTTCGGGCCGCGGGGGAGTTGAGGTACTGATCCTCGCTGTCGCGCAGCGATGGGGAGGTGGCAGCGCGAAGCGCTGACGGAGGGGCCAAGACACGGCCGTTGTTGCCCCTCCACCACTCGCTTCGCGAGCGGTCCCCCTCCCCATCGCTGCGCGACAGGGAGGATTTATTCCGCGTCCGGCAGCGCTTGTTCGACGAGCGGCGCCAGCCCTTCGGCCACGACTTTGACCCCCTTCGCATTGGGATGGAGATTGTCGCCCAGCATCAGCGACTTGTCGGTGATGACATTGTCGAGGATGAAGGGGTAGAAGCTCGCGTCATATTTTGCGGCGAGATCGGGAAAGATCGGATTGAAATTGTCCGCATAGTCGCTGCCGAGGTTCGGCGCCGCCATCATGCCGGTGAGCAGCACGGGGATGTCGCGCTTCTGAAGTTCGGCGAGCATCGCGTCGAGATTGGCGCGCGTCTGGTCAGGCCCGATACCGCGCAGCATGTCGTTGCCGCCGAGCCCCAGCACGACGAGCGCGGGTTTTACCTTCGCATTGTCGAGCACGTAAGTCAGCCGCTGGCGCCCGGCGGCGCTGGTGTCGCCCGACACGCCCGCATTCTGGACGCGCGCGATAAAGCCGTCGGCGGCGAGCGCGGCCTGCAGTTGCGGCGCCAGTCCCTCTTTCGGTCCCAGCTGATACCCCGCGTAGAGGCTGTCGCCGAACGCGATGACGAGCGGAGCGTCGGCGGGAATCGCGGCGGTTTCCTCCGCTTGCTTTCCGCCGTTCGTCGACGCCGGTGGCGCCTCCGCCGAGCCGCAGGCGGCAAGCGGTTGGCAAAGCGCGATGACGCAACCATATATCAGGGCAGAAGGCCATCCGGCCGTTTTCATTTCCAAAGGGTTCTCTCCTTGCCCGACACCGCACGACAATCGCCGGATCTGGCGCCAGATCTCGCGATCGCCGCTCATAATGTGACGCTGACCTTGGGGAGCGACAAGGCCCCTGTCGAAATTTTGCGCGGGGTCGATCTGGAGGTCGCGGCGGGCACCTCGGTCGCGCTGCTGGGTCCGTCGGGGTCGGGGAAAAGCTCGCTGATGGCGGTGCTTGCGGGGCTCGAACGCGCGAACGGCGGGTCGATCAACGTCGCGGGGCTCGATTTCGCAGCGATGGACGAGGATGATCTGGCGCGCGCGCGGCGCGGCCGCATCGGCATCGTGCTTCAGGCCTTTCACCTGTTGCCGACGATGACCGCGCTCGAAAATGTCGCGGTGCCGCTGGAGCTGGCGGGCATCGCCGATCCGTTCGGCCGCGCGGCCGCCGAACTCGAAGCAGTCGGGCTTGGGCACCGACTGACGCACTATCCCGCGCAATTGTCCGGCGGCGAGCAGCAGCGCGTCGCGATCGCGCGCGCGATGGCGAGCAGCCCGGCGATCATCTTTGCCGACGAACCGACGGGCAATCTCGACACCGCGACGGGTCATGCGATTATCGAGCTGATCTTCGCGCGCCGCGCGGCGCTGGGCGCGACCTTGCTGATCATCACCCACGACCCCGAACTGGCCGAGCATTGCGACCGCGTGGTGGTGATGCATGATGGCCGGATCGAGGAACGGGCGTGAGCGGACTCGCGGGCCGATCCTCCCTGCGGCGAAGCCGTGGGGAGGTGGTAGCGGCGGAGCCGCTGACGGAGGGGCAATGGCGCCGACGTCGCGACCCCTCCGCCATCCGCTTCGCGGAGGGTCCCGCTGGCGCTGCGCGCCGTCTGCGACTCCCCCACCGCTTCGCGGCAGAGAGGATTTGATGCTCCCCCTCGCCTCGCTCTGGCGGATCGCGCGCCGCGACCTTGCTGCGCGTATCCGCGGGCTGCGGCTACTCGCGGTCTGCCTGTTCCTCGGCGTTGCGACGCTTGCGGCGATCGGCAGTCTGACGCGCGGGATCACGTCGGAGCTGGAGGTGCGCGGGCAGACGATCCTGGGCGGCGACATCGAATTTGGCATTCCGCAGCGCGAAGCCACGCCCGAGGAAATGGCCGCCTTTCGCCGCGTCGGCACGCCTTCCGCCACCGTGCGGATGCGCGCGATGGCGAACGACCCCGACGGCGATGCGCTGCTGTCCGAACTGAAGGCAGTCGATGGCGCCTATGCGCTGTATGGGCAGCTGCGGCTGGAAAGCGGCGCGCGTAAAGGCCCACCGCCGCCCGGCGCCATCTGGATCGGCAAGGATATGGCCTCGCGCCTCGACCTCAAGGTTGGTGGCCTAGTTAAATTCGGCGACAAATCCTTCCGCATCGACGGCATCATCGCAGAAGAACCCGACCGGCTGGGCGAAGGCTTCACCCTGGGCCCCGTTGCGATCATCGGGCTTGCCGACCTGCCCGCGACGCAGCTGATCCAGCCGGGCAGCCTTTATGAGAGCAAATATCGTCTGCGCCTCCCCGCGGGCGCCAGTCCCGAAGCGGTCGGCAAGGCGCTGACCGATGAATTTCCGGATGCGGGATGGGACATCACCGACCGCAGCAACGGCGCGCCCGGCACGCGGCGCTTTATCGAGCGTATGGGACAATTCCTGTCGCTCGTCGGCCTCGCAGCGCTGGTGATTGCAGGGATCGGCGTCGGCAATGGCGTCGCAAGCTATCTGGCGGGCAAGCGGCCCGGGCTGGCGACGCTGAAGGTGCTTGGCGCCGACAGCGCGACCGTGCTGCGCATCTATGGGTTGCAGATTTTGGCCGTGGCGGCGATTTCGATCGTCGCGGGGCTAGCGGTCGGCGCGCTTGCGCCCGCCGCGATCGGCTGGATCGCGGGCGACGTGCTGCCGGTGCGGCCGGGGTTCGCGCTCTATCCGCTGCCACTCGCGGTTAGTGCCGCCTATGGCCTGCTGATCGCCATCGCCTTTGCGCTGCCGCCGCTCGCGGCGACGAAGCATGTACCCGCGGCGGGGCTGTACCGCGCCACGGTCGACCGCGCGGCGCGGATCGACCGGTCCGCGCTGATCGCTGTTGCCGTATCCTTTGTCGCGATCGTCGCGCTGGCGGTCGGCACCGCGCGCGAGCCGCTGTTCGCGCTGGGTTTCGTCGGTGCCGCGGTCGGCCTGCTGCTTATCCTCGTTGCGCTCGGCTGGCTGGTGCGCCGCATTGCAAGCCGCCTGCCGCGCCCGCGCCTCCCGCTTCTCCGCCTCGCGCTCGCGAACCTGCACCGCCCCGGCGCCGCGACCGGCGCGCTGGTGGTCGCGCTCGGCCTCGGCCTTACGTTGTTCGTGACGCTCGCGGCGATCCAGACGAGCATCACCGCCGAAATCACCCGCACCGTGCCGCAACGCGCGCCGAGTTTCTTCGTGCTCGATGTCCCTCGCAGCGACGCCGCGCGTTTCCGCTCCCTTGTGACTGCCGCCGATGCGCAGGCCGAGATCAACATGATCCCCGCGCTGCGCGGCAGCATCACCGAATTCAGAGGGCAGCGCGTCGATGAACTCGCCGAACTGCCCGAGGGAGCATGGGTGCTGCGCGGTGATCGCGGGCTGACCTACAGCCCCAGTTTGCCGAACGGCAGCGAGCTGGTCGGCGGCAGCTGGTGGGCGGCCGACTATGCGGGACCGCCGCTGGTCAGCGTCGAGCAGGAGGTGGCGGACACGCTCGGCCTGAAGCTTGGCGATACGCTGTCGGTCAATGTGCTGGGGGTCGAGGTGCAGGCGAAAGTCGCGTCGTTCCGCACCGTCAATTGGGACAATTTCGGGCTGAACTATGTGCTCGTCTTTTCGCCCGGCACGTTCGACGCCGCGCCGCACAATATGGTCGCGACGGTTGCCGTAGGGGGGCCTGCCGAGGAAGAGCTGGCGCGCAGCATTCCGCGCACCTTCCCCTCGGCATCGCTGATCGCGGTGCGCGATGTCGTGAGCCAGGTGACCTTGCTCCTCACCCAGATGAGCCAGGCGATCGCCGCCGCGGCAAGCATCGCGATCCTCGCCGGCATCGCGGTGCTGATCGGTGCGATCGCGGCAAGCCGCGAACGGCGCGTCTATGACAGCGTGATCCTGAAGCTGCTCGGCGCGACGCGCGGGCAGATTTTGGGCGCGCAGGCGATGGAATATGCGGTGCTCGCGGCGGTGCTGGCGCTGCTCGCACTGGGGCTGGGGCTGATCGCGGCGCGCTATGTCGTCGTCAGCCTGTTCGAATTCACTTTCGCCCCCGACCCGCTGATCGTCGGTGCGACGCTGATCGGCGGCGCCGGTTTGTCCTTCCTGATCGGGATCGCCGGAAGCTGGCCCTTGCTGTCGGCGAAACCCGCCCAGGCGCTGCGGAGTCTGTGACGGTCATTTTGTCGCTCGTGTCGAGCGAACTCGAGACACCGTGGGGCATCTCGACTTCGCTCGATGCGAACGGGAAATAGGGTCAGTTCAAAAGCCGCACCACCGCCGACACCGCCGCAACCCCCAGCACGACCGCGACCATCGCCTGCCAGATATGCGGCGGTACGCGGCCGAAATGACGTGCGCCGATACGGTTGCCGAGCCACATTGGCGCAAAGAGGACCAGCGCGACGACGAGCAGCCGCCAGCTGGCGATGCCCAGCCAGAGCGCCGCGAGCGTTCCGGCGATGGCGGTCATGAAAAAGATCATCAGCATCGACGCGCGTGCGACATTTGGCTCGACGCGGCGGCGCAGGTAGAAGGGCACGACCGGCGGGCCGGGCATCGCGGCAAAGCCGGTGAGGATGCCTGACAGGATGCCCGTGCCCGCGACTGCGAGCTTTCCGGGCCGATGCCCCTCCGCCTGTTTCGGAAGCAGCACAGCGACGAAGGCGGCAACTGCGGCGAGCGTGATGAGCAGGCGCGCGAGGTCGGCGGGCGTATGGTCGAGCGCGACCATGCCGAGCGGGGTCAGCGCCATCGCGAGCAATCCGATCGGCCAGGCGGTCGCGCGGTCGGCGTCGGCGACGATGACCCGCAACCCGACCGGACCGATCAGCAACTGGAGCAGGATGCCCATCACCACTGCCTCCCCCGGCGGCATGATGAGCCCGAGCAAAGGCACGAGGATGATCGCCATGCCGAACCCGGTGAGCCCGCGGACATAGGCCGCGCCAAAGGTCATCAGGGCGGCGCCGGCAAGCGTCAGCGGCGCAAGGCCGACAAGGTTGGACAAGCTGGTCATCGCGCGGCCGATACCGCAGCTGACGGGACCCGGCTAGCCCCTCAGCTGAGCGGCCAGAGCGCGTTCACTGGCCGTTCGAGCACTTGCGCGGCGATCGCATGGAGCCGCGGCGGATCGAACCGTCCCGCCCGCACGGCATCGGCAAGCCACGCCTCGATCGAGCCGCCGGTTTCCCCCCAACGGTCCTGCCGCAACATTCCGTAGATCGCGCCCGCGAGCACATGGATGCCGTCGTCCGCCTTGCGCCAGCGGTCGGCGGGATTTCGCGCGACACCCAAAGCCTCGCTAATGAGTTGGTCGAGCGCCTGCGCCATATCCTCGTTCAGCATCCCTTCGAGCGTCGTATAGCCCCATTTGGGATCATGGTCGGCGACGATGCGGGGGATCAGCGGATCCTTCGCAAGCAGCGCCAGCGCCGCGGTTGCCGCGGGCCCATCCATCGGGATCGGCGGGTGCAGCATCTCGTGCGCCGCGTTGCGCACGGTGATCGGCACGCCCCAGTCGGTCGCTTGCAGGAACGTCTGTCCCTGGACCTTGATCCCGTGCGGTTTGCAGAATTGCAGCAGCACGACCTCGATCTGCGGGTCGAATCCGCGCCCCATGAGCTTTTCGTGCCAGCGGATCACGTCATAGTCGCCAAGAGCGCGCGTCAGTTCGGCGATGCGCGCGCCGATATCGCCGATCCGGCGTTCGCGAAACGCGGCAAAGCCCGCCGTCTGCATCGCCTCAAACACGGCGCGAAGCCGCGGCGCCACGTCCACGAACCAGCGCCAGTCGTCCTCGCCCCAATAGGGGCTGGCGCGGTAAGCGGGCAGCAATCGCGCCTCCGGGTCGGCGGCCCCTGCGATCAGCGCCGCGAGATCGCCATCATTGCCATTCGAGAAGAGCACCGAGAGGTTCGGGCCGAGCAGTCCAAACTGCGCACGCTCGGCCTCTTTCCAAAGCGCCGCGATCTCGGCGCGCGCGGCGGCAGGCAGCTGGGTGGCGAAGACGTCGGCATCGGCCTTGTAATAGGGAAGGTAAAGCTCGCCGTCCGCCAGCGGGCCGAGAAAGGCCAGCGCGTCGAAGCCTTCGGAGGCGCGAACTTTCCATCGGGTGCGCATCGGCGGGCGCTGCTGCGCAATGGCGGGGATCGCGGGCAGAAACGAAAGGGCGGGGGCCGCGAGCGCGGCGGTGAGGAGGTGTCGGCGGTGCATGACCGCATGTCTAGCCGCGCGGCACCCCGCTGGCTTGGACGGACTTTGCCCGCAGCCGGATGGGCGGCAATCCGGTCATCGCGGCGACCGCGCGGGCGAGATGCGCCTGATCGGCAAAACCTTGGTCCGCCGCGAGATCGGCGAGCGTGCCGCGCCAGCCGGACAAAGCGGAAAGGGCGCGGCGCGTCCGCGCTTCGAGTCGGAAGCGCTTGGGGCTGGTGCCATAGGCACGCGCGAAACCGCGGCTGACCGATGCGGGGTCGAGGCCGACGTCGCGCGCCCACGGCGTGATCGCCAGATCGGGATCGGTACGCAAAGCGGCAGCGAGCAGGTCGGGCCAGTCGGCGTGCCGCGCCGCGCCCGCGCGGAACCGCTCGGCGACAAAGGACGCCGCCGCCGCCGGGTCGCGCTCGGCGAGACGAGCTGCCGTGTCAGGATCGTCGATCGCGCCGACGCCCGGTGCGAGCCCCTGCACGGCTGGAAGGTTCAGCACCTCGGCTCCGTGCGCGCCGAAGCGGTCGAGATGCGCGGTCCAGGCGCGGTGGACGACCACCATGCCCGGCCGTGCTTCGAAGCGCCCCTCGTCGCCGGCCTCCTCATATCCGCCGCCAATTACGACTGCTATATACCCCTCGGCATGACGATGCCGCGGCAGCCGCTCGTCCGCCGCGTGGCGGCCGATGCCCATAAGGCCAGAGGATTCGGAACTGCTCACTTCGGCCCGAGCGTGACAAGCCATACGTCGGGCGGCGTGAGGAAGCGCAGCGGAAGAATGCTCGTACCCAGCCCCGCGCCCACGAAGATCCTATGACGACCGTCGCGGATGTCACCACACGCGAAACGATCGCCGTAGCGCGAAATATAGGTAATCGCTCCTACGAACGGAAAGCGAATCTGGCCGCAATGGGTGTGCCCGGAAAGGACCGCCGCGACCGGGCGGTGGATGGCGGGTATGACATCGGGGCTGTGCGAGAGGACCAGCGGCACGCCGGGCCCCAGCGCATCCATCGCAGCCAGCGTTTTCGGTACATCATCATGGCCCGAATAATCGTCGTCGATGCCGCCAATGACCAGCGGACCGCGCCTGACGGCCTCATTCTGGAGCACCCGCACGCCCAGTCGCTCAAGTTCGCTGCGAAGGGCGTCGGGAGCGTACCAATGATCATGGTTGCCCGGCGCCACGACGACGCCGAGCGGCGCGCGCAGTTTGGCCAGCGGAGCAACAACATCGCGCGGCGTGTATATCCGCGTGGCGAGCAGCTTTTCGCTGACCAAGTCGCCTGCCACCAGCACGAGATCAGGCCGCAGCCGGTTGAGTGCGGCCATAATGCCCGCCAGCCGTTCGGGCGGCATGTCCGGCCCGGCGACATGCGTGTCGGAGAGCAGCAGAATGCGGAGCGGCGGCTGCGCGTCAGGCCACGCCTCCACACCGACCGTCGCCGTGCGCACGAGAGGATCGCGCGTCGCGTTCCAATAGCCCCGCGCAAGTAGCGCGACCCCAAGCAACGCGAGAAGCGCCAGCCACCGCAACCAGCGCCGCGGCTTCACGATCAATCCCTAAGATCCGGTGGGGTGGCTTCGGACTTCAACATCGCGATCGCTTCGGCGAGCGGCATGATGCGCTGACCATCCTGGCCGAGCGTGCGGATCGCGACCGTGCCTTCCTCGGCCTCGCGTTTGCCGACGACGAGCAAGTGGGGGACTTTGGCGAGGCTGTGTTCGCGCACCTTGTAGTTGATCTTTTCGTTGCGCAGATCGCTCTCGGTGCGGATGCCCGCGGCGGTGAGCTGGGCGACCGCATCCTTCGCATAATCGTCGGCGTCGCTGACGATCGTCGCGACGACCGCCTGCACCGGCGCGAGCCACGTCGGAAAACGGCCCGCGAAATGCTCGATCAAAATGCCGATGAAGCGTTCGTAGCTGCCGAAAATCGCACGGTGGAGCATCACCGGGCGATGCCGATCGCCATCTTCGCCAATGTAGGAGGCATCGAGCCGGTCGGGGAGCACGCGGTCGGACTGGATCGTGCCGACCTGCCACGTCCGGCCGATCGCGTCGGTCAGATGCCATTCGAGCTTGGGGGCGTAAAAGGCGCCTTCGCCGGGCAGTTCTTCCCAGCCATATTTCTCGGTCGCCAGCCCCGCCTCGATCACCGCGTTGCGCAGCTCGTCCTCGGACTTGTCCCACATCTCTTCGGTTCCGAAACGCTTTTCGGGACGCAGCGCGAGCTTGATCGCATAGGTGAAACCGAAATCCTTGTAGATGCGGTCGGCGAGCGCGCAGAAATTGCGGACTTCCTCGACGATCTGATCCTCGCGGCAAAAGATATGCGCATCGTCCTGCGTGAACTGGCGCACGCGCATCAGGCCGTGCAGCGCGCCATGCGGTTCGTTGCGGTGGCAGCAGCCATTTTCGTAGAGGCGCAGCGGCAGATCGCGATAGCTTTTCATGCCCTGACGGAAAATCAGCACATGCGCCGGGCAATTCATCGGCTTCAGCGCCATCCATTCGGCAGCGTCGGAAACGATCGGGCCTTCATCCTCGGTGTTCGGCACCTCGTCGGGGATGACGAACATATTTTCGCGATATTTGCCCCAATGGCCCGACTGTTCCCACTGGCGCGCGTCCATCACCTGCGGCGTCTTGACCTCGCGATAGCCCGCGGCGTCGATCGCGCGGCGCATATAGGCCTCGAGCTCGCGCCAGACGACAAAGCCGTTGGGGTGCCAGAAGACCGACCCATGCGCTTCCTGTTGCAGGTGGAACAGGTCCATGTCCTGCCCCAGCCGGCGGTGGTCGCGCTTCGCGGCTTCCTCCAGCCGCACGAGATGGTCGGCCAGCTGCTTCTTGTTCAGCCAGCCGGTGCCATAGATGCGCGAAAGCTGCGCATTTTTCTGGTCGCCGCGCCAATAGGCGCCCGAGACGCGCGTGAGTTTGAACGCTGCCGGGTCGAGCTTGCCGGTCGAGGCCAAGTGCGGCCCGCGGCACATATCCATCCAGCCGTCACCCGAACGGTAAACGGTCAGCTCCTCGCCCTCGGGCAGCTCATGCGCCCACTCGGCCTTGAACGTCTCGCCATCAGCCTGCCATTTGGCGATCAACTGGTCGCGTTCCCACACTTCCCTCGTCAGGGGAAGGTCGGCGGCGATGATCCGGCGCATCTCCTCCTCGATCAGCGGCAGCTCGTCGTCGCGAAACGGGCCATGCTCGGCGGTCGGCGCGAAATCGTAATAGAAACCGTCGTTCGTCGACGGGCCGAAGGTGATTTGCGTCCCCGGAAACAGGTTCTGCACCGCTTCGGCCAACACATGCGCATAGTCGTGGCGCACAAGTTCGAGCGCGTCGGCCTCGTCGCGGCTTGTCACCAGCGACAGGGTCGTGTCTTCCTCCAGCGGGCGCATGATGTCGCGCAGCTCGCCGTCCACCTTGGCGGCGAGTGCGGCCTTGGCGAGGCCGAGGCCGATGGCGGCGGCGATCTCGGCCGGAGTAGTCCCGCGCGCGACTTCACGGGCAGAGCCATCGGGAAGGGTGACGCGGATCATCTCGGACATCGAAAAAACGGCCTTTCAGGGCAAAATTGCCGCGCCCCTTTGCCAGTATGCGCCGGGAGCGGCAAGGGGCCGATTGGCGACAGGCTCTGCAATGATACAAGGTATTATTGCGAAATCGGCGCCTACTGTCGGAAGGCCCCTCCCATGTGCCTCCCCTCGGCGGGCGCTATTGCGCTGGCGTCGGCGCATCTGTCGAACTGCCTGGCGCGACATCGCGGCGGGCGACGCTACACAGCTAGCCAGCCCTTGCGACCGGTCCGCATGGCCGCTAGGGCGGCACCGAGCCGCAGCAAGGGGTCGCCACCATGTTCAATCGCCTGTTCGTCGATCATCCGAAAAGCGTCGATGAAAATTATGTCGAGCATTTCTTCGTCGCCTCGCGCTTCGGGGTGACGATGATCTGGGGCGGGTTGTGTGCGCTGGTCCACGCGGTGGTGCCGGGATGGTGCATCACGACCGGCAGCGACACGATCCAGCGGCTCAACAAGATCATGGTCGAACAGCGCCGTGCCAAGGGACAGGCGACCATGCAGATGAGCACCGTCGATTGGGTGATCTGAGCGGCGTGACTGCCCCGAGGGCTACCCATCATTCCGTTCGCATCAAGCGAAGTCCGGATGCTCGTCGGTCATTCACGCCTTCGGTGTGTCCCGACTTCGCTCGACGCGAACGGGAGTAGGAGGCCCTTTTGTCCGAACCCTCCGCCACTCATTATCTCGACCGCACGGGCCGCCCGCGGCTCGCCTATCGCCATACGCCCGGCACAGGTCCGACGATCGTCTTTCTGTCGGGCTATATGTCCGACATGGCGGGGGGCAAGGCGACCGCGCTGTTCGATTGGGCCGCCGTCGAAGGGCGCGCGTGCCTGCTGCTCGATTATGCGGGGTGCGGACTGTCGGACGGGCTGTTCGCCGACCAGACCTTGCTCGACTGGCGCGGCGATGTGCTCGACCTGATCGATGCGAAGGTCGACGGACCCGTCATCCTCGTCGGATCGTCGATGGGCGGATGGATGATGCTGCTGACCGCGCTGGCGATCGTCCAGCGCGACGGGCCGGGCCGCATCGCGGGGTTGGTCGGTATTGCGGCAGCGCCCGACTTCACCGACTGGGGTTTCACCGACAGCGAAAAGGCGATCATCCTTGCCGAGGGCGCGCTGATCGAAGAGACGCCCTATAGCGATCAGCCCTATGTCACGACGCGCGGCTTTTTCCAGTCGGGTGAAGCGAACCGCCTGCTCGATGCCGAAATCCCCCTCGCCTGCCCGGTGCGGCTGCTGCACGGGCAGGATGATGGCGACGTGCCGCCCGACATCAGCCTGCGCCTGGCGGCGGCGCTCGCTAGCGACGATGTGCAGATCACGCTCGTCAAGGGCGGCGATCATCGCCTGTCGCGCGACACCGACATCGCGCTGCTGATCGATACGGTGGCGCGGCTCACCAACAGTTAGAGGACAGACATGGCCCGCAGCGATTTCAAATTTCACGTCACCAAGCGCGTCCGCTATGCCGAGATCGATGCGCAAGCCGTCGTGTTCAACAGCCGTTACCTCGAATATTTCGACCTTGGCATCACCGAATATTGGCGCGCGGCGGGGGTTTATGACCGCTGGCCGCTGCGCGACAGCCCCGAATTCCACGTCGCGCGCGCCGAAGTTGATTACAAGGCGCCGATCCTGCTGGACGAAGAAATCGACATTTGCGTGCGCGCAGCGCGCGTGGGCAAGAGTTCGATGACTTTCCTGTTCGAGCTGCACGGCAAGGACAAAGACGAGCTTCGCGCCGCAGGCACGATCGTCAACGTCCATGTCGAGGAAGCGCAAGGCGCGACGGCGCCGGTGCCCGATGAATTCATATCTTTGTTCGAAGCATTTGAAGGTCGGCCGCTTCGCGCCTAATATAGGCGCATGACCAAATATCTTCACACCATGATCCGCGTGTCGGACCCCGACGCCACCGTCGCATTCTTCAAGCTGATCGGGCTGGAGGAAGTGCGCCGTTTCGATAACGAGGCCGGGCGCTTCACGCTCATTTTCCTCGCCGCCCCCGGACAAGCGGGCATCGCCGAGGTCGAGCTGACCTATAACTGGCCGCCCGCCGATGGCAGCGCCCCCGAAACCTATACCGCTGGCCGCAATTTCGGCCACCTCGCCTACCGGGTCGACGATATTTACGCGACGTGCCAGCGGCTGATGGACGCGGGGGTGACGATCAACCGTCCGCCCCGCGACGGCCATATGGCGTTCGTGCGCTCGCCCGACGGGATTTCGGTCGAGCTGCTCCAGGAGGGCCATCTGCCGCCGCAGGAACCCTGGGCGTCGATGCCGAACACAGGAAGCTGGTAAAATACGGCGCTGAGGGGAGCGAGACTTTCCGCGGCAGCTGTGGCAGAGTGACGCACCAAGGTCCGCTCGCATCCACTCCGTCATGGGGATGCGAGAGCTGGAAAGGAGACAAGGTGGCTGCGCTCGACATCGTCCGTATTCCGGTCCTCAGCGATAATTACGTCTGGCTGGTCCATGACCCTGCCAGCGGCGCGACGATGGTCGTCGATCCGGCGGTTGCCGATCCGGTGCTCGACGCGGCGAAGGCGCGCGGCTGGACGATTACCGACATCTGGAACACCCACTGGCATCCCGACCACACCGGCGGCAACGCCGCGATCAAGGAAGCCACCGGCTGCACGATCACTGGCCCTGCTGCCGAATATGAACGCATCCCGACGCTCGACGTCCGGGTGACGGGCGGCGATACGGTGCGGCTGGGCGATCATGTCGCAGAGGTTTGGGACGTCCCCGCGCACACCGCGGGTCATATCGCCTATCATTTTGCGGACGATGCCGCGATCTTTGTTGGCGACACGATGTTCGCGATGGGATGCGGCCGCCTGTTCGAAGGGACCGCCGAGCAGATGTTCGCCAATATGCAAAAGCTCCGGGCGCTCGACGATGCAACGCGCGTTTATTGCGCGCACGAATATACGCTGTCGAACGCGCGCTTCGCGGTAACGGTCGATCCGGACAACGAGGCGTTGACGAACCGGCTCACCGCAGTCGAGGCGGCGCGCGCCGCGGGCGAAGCGACGGTGCCGACGAGCATCGGCGCCGAACGCGCAACCAACCCCTTTTTCCGCGCGCCCGACGCCGCCGAACTGGCGCGTATCCGCGCGCTGAAGGATGCGGCGTGATGGTGAACAGGCTTCAGCACGGATTCATCGGTCGCGCCTGTTCTGGCTCGCCACAAGGAGCATCTTCATGGCCAAGCTGACCCCGATTGCGGTCGTGCTGGCGATCGCCGCGATGCCACTGGCTGCGGGCTGCGCCCCCGCGGGATCGGGCGAGCCTGGCGCCGCCGCGCTCACCCCGAAACAGGCCGAGCGGCTCGACAAACAGCTTGCTGGCAAGGTTCCGGGCGCCCCGCTCCAATGCCTGCCCAATTATCGCAGCAACAGCACCATCCGCGTGTCGGACAGCATCCTCTTGTATCGCGCGAGCGGCAATCTGGTCTACCGCAACGACCTGAAAGCCAGCTGTCCGGGCCTGGCGCGCGACAGCGATATCATGGTCGTACGCCAGTTCGGATCGTCGACCTGCGCCGGCGATTTCTTCCATCTGGTCGATCGGTCGAGCGGCATTCGCGGCCCGACCTGTGTTTTTGGCGAGTTCGTTCCCTATCGCAAACCGGCGGGGGACGAAGGCTGAACCCAAGGGTTCAGTCGCAGGCGGGGACCGGTTTGCGCCGATCTCTTCGGGTCGCACCCCGCCTGCCATATGAGTTTAGTTACCAATCATATCCGTTCGCATCGAGCGAAGTCGAGATGCCCCTCGATCCTGCGCTGTCCCGACGGGTGTCTCGACTTCGACCAAAGGTCGAAGTTTATCTTGAGCGCCTGCCAGGGCAGTCGAAGGGCTCGACACGAACGGGAATAAGCTATCCTTTATAAAGCGCCGCAATCTTGTCGGCGTAAATTTCGCGCAATACATGACGGCGGATCTTCATCGACGGCGTCATCTGTTCATTCTCGATCGTGAAGGCTTCGTCGGCGAAGTCGAACTTGCGCACCTTTTCGATCACCGAAAGCTGGCCGTTGACGCGGTCGACCGCGGCGCGGATCGCAGCACGGAATTTTTCATGCTCACGCAGCAGCGGCATTTCTTTCGGCAGCCCTTCGGCTTCGGCCCATTCGGCCGCCCATTCGGGATCGGGCACGAGGATGCCGACAAGATGCGGGCGCTTGTCGCCATAGACCATCGCCTGCAGGATTTCGGGTTGCAACGTCAGCATCCCTTCGACGCGCTGCGGCGAGACATTGTCGCCCTTGTCGTTGACGATCAGATCCTTCTTCCGGTCGGTGATGACGATGCGGCCCGCCTCGTCGATATGGCCGATGTCGCCGGTATGGAGCCAATCGTCGACGAGCACGCGCTCAGTCTCGGCTGCATTGCGCCAATACCCCTTCATCACCAGTTCGCCGCGCACGAGGATTTCGCCATCGTCGGCGATGCGCACCTCGGTATTCATCAGTGGCGGGCCGACGGTGTCCATCTTGATGCCCGCGCGCGGGCGATTGCAGCTGATCACCGGCCCGGCCTCGGTCTGGCCATAGCCCTGCAAAAGCGTCAGCCCGATCGAGTGGAAAAAGACGCCGATTTCGGGATTGAGCGGCGCGCCGCCCGACACCAGCGCCTTCATGCGTCCGCCGAACCGCTTGCCGATCTTGGGCCGGAACAATCTGTCGAGGATCAGGTCGACCGGCCGGTCGAGCAGGCCCATGCGGCGCTCATAATCCTTTTCGCCGACGCGCAGCGCCTGGTTCAGCATCCAGTTCGCCAGCTTGCCCTGTTTTTCGACCGCCTTGATCATCCGCGCGCGGATCACCTCGAACAGCCGCGGGACGACGACCATGATCGTCGGGCGCGTCTCCTCGATATTCGAGACGAGCTTTTCGAGCCCCTCGCTGTAATAGATTTGCGCGCCGACCATGATGGGCAGAAATTGTCCGCCCGAATGTTCGTAAGCGTGGCTGAGCGGCAGGAACGACAGGAACACCTCCTCGTCGCCGATCCCGAAATCAGTGACCAGGATTTCGGCGGCGCCCGCGGCGTTATGCAAGATCGCGCCATGGTGCTGCATCACCCCACGCGGCGCGCCGCCGGTGCCGCTGGTATAGATGAGGCACGCGGTATCCTCGCGTTTGACACCCAGCCCGCGCGCCTTGGTTTCCTCGACCCACGCCGCGCCACCCGTCACGAGCGGCGCCCAGTCGTGAACCGACACATCGCCCTGTTGCCCGACACGCAGGCTTTCCATGCTGACGACGATATGCGCGTCGGAGCGCATCACCGCGGGCATCAACGCGCGCGCGAGCTTGGCGGTCGAGACGATCACCGCCTTGGCCCCGCTGTTGTCGAGGATGTGCTGATGGTCGCGTTCGGTGTTGGTCGTATAAGTCGGAACGGTGATGCACCCTGCCGCCATGATGCCGAGGTCGGCGATGCACCATTCGGGGCGGTTTTCGCTCACCAGCACCACCCGGTCGCCCTCTTTCAGCCCGAGCTCGCGCAGATTGTGCGCGAGCGCGGAAACCTGCTCGGCGACCTCGCGCCAGCTGAGCGCCTGCCAGGCGCGGTCGGCCTTGCGCCATAGAAAGGGATCGTCGCCGCCCCGCGCCGCGCGATCGAAGAACATCGCGACCAGGCTGGGAAAATGGTCGAGATGGGGGTTTTCCAGCTTCATTCTACCTCTCTCTCCCGGGGAAGCTTTTTCTGTTCTGATCTATCAATTAAATTCAGCGCGGCCTTGCCCGCTCTGGATTGCCACGGGCCTTCGGCCCTAGCAATGACGAGATAGAAAGATCAGCGCATTCACCCCTGCGGCGGCGCACCATCGACCGCCGAGCTACCGGGGCCACGCGGATCGGCGGCGCCGCGCATTCCCTCCGCCGTGCGTTCGATCGCATTGAGTTTCGAGCCGAGGTCGGTGGGGGTGAAGCTGTAACCGAAGGGCTGCATTTTTGCGGCGATCGCTTTCCCCGCTTCGTTATTCTCGATCAACACACCCTCGCGGCCGAAAAAGAGGTTGGGGAGCGCGATCGCTTCCTTCGCGTCGAGCCCCCAGTCGAGCACACCGATCAGCGTCTTCGTCACATGCATGATGATCCGCTTGCCCCCCGCCGAGCCGACCGCGAGCACGACCTTGCCGTCGGGGCCATAGACGATCGTTGGCGACATCGACGACAGCGGCCGCTTGCCCGCCTGGACGCGGTTTGCCGTGGGCACGCCGTCCTGCGTCGGCGCGAGATCGAAATCGGTGAGCTCGTTATTGAGGAAATAGCCATTGGCGATCAGGTGACTGCCGAAGATGCTTTCAATGGTGGAGGTCATCGAGACGAGATTACCCGCGGCGTCGGACGCGACGAAATGCGTCGTCCCCTGTTCGGCGACCGGCGGCGCGGCGGCGCGTGGCTTCGCACCGGGCGGGGTGCCGGGTTCGTAGCGTCCCGCGGCGCCATAGGGCGAGATCAGGTCACGGCGTTCGGCGAGATAGTTTTTGTCGAGCAGGCCCG
Organism: Sphingopyxis sp. TUF1; assembly: GCF_036687315.1. Taxonomy (NCBI): domain Bacteria; kingdom Pseudomonadati; phylum Pseudomonadota; class Alphaproteobacteria; order Sphingomonadales; family Sphingopyxidaceae; genus Sphingopyxis; species Sphingopyxis kveilinensis. Next base: position 2,364,765 of record NZ_CP144683.1, on the reverse strand, counting down.
CGACCGGCACATCGACGAAATCACCATCGCCCAGATAGGCGGCGCGATCGGCGTAGGACAACTGCATTGCTTCCGCGAGCAAGTGCCAGCTCATCGGATTGTCCTTGCCCATCGCCTTCATATCCCAGCCTTCGAGCATCCCCAGGATGCCAAAAACCGTGGTCGCCCCCGACGAGGGCGGTCCCATGCCGCAAACCTTGTAAATGCGATAGGTCGTGCAGACCGCAGGGCGTTCCTTTGCCTGATAGGATGCGATATCCCTCGGCGTCAGCGTCGCGGGATTGCGCGCCGACCTTGCCACCGCATCGCTTATCGCGCGCGCATTCGCGCCGCTGTAAAAGGCATCGGGCCCGCGCGCGGCGATTTCGCGGAGCAGCGCGGCATAGGCCGGATTCCGGATTCGCGTGCCGACCGGCGCAGGCTTGCCGTCGACATAATAGATCGCGCGCGCATCGGGAAAATCCTTCCAGACGGACTCGAACCGCGTCAACCAGTTGTGGAGGACCGGCGTAACCTCAAAACCATCCTCGGCCAGTTTGATCGCGGGCTGAAACAATGCCGCCCATTCCAGTTTGCCCCATTTCTTGTGCGCCATTTCCATCAGGCGCATATTTCCGGGCACGCCAACCGACAGCCCGCCAGGAATGGCGTCCGAATAGTCGCGGGGCTTGCCGTCGGCGCCAAGAAAGCGATCGGGTTTCGCCGACGCCGGCGCCTTTTCGCGCCCATCGATCGTCGATATGCTGCCGTCGCTCGCGCTGTGATGGAGCATGAAGCCGCCGCCACCGATACCGCTCGACTGCGGTTCGACCAGCGTCAGCACCGCAACCATCGCGACAGCGGCGTCGGCGGCGCTGCCGCCCTGATGCAGAATCGCGCGCCCCGCCTCGGTCGCGCGCGGATCGGCGGAGGAGGTGACGCCTTGCGCGGCAGCGAGGGTGGGACAAGCGAGGGCGACGAATGCGACGAGCGCGAGAAGACGGTTCAGCATAGGCGCGACATTGGCGCGGGCTTGAGGCGAGTGCAAGTGTAACCCGTCCTCCCTGTGGCGAAGCCATTGGGGGGTGGCAGCGCGAAGCGCTGACGGAGGGGCTTTGGCGCTACCGTCGCGGCCCCTCCACCACGCCCTGCGGGCGCGGTCCCCCTCCCCATGGCCTTCGGCCACAGGGAGGATTTACTTGTCCACTCCCACCGCATCGCTAACCCGCGCGAATCCATCGCGCGCAACCAGCGTCTCCAGCCCCCGCGCGATGCGGCCCGCAAGGCCCGGCCCTTCGTAAACCATCGCTGAATAGAGCTGGATCAGACTGGCCCCGGCACGGATGCGTTCCCACGCCTCGCTTGCCGAAGCGATGCCGCCTGCGGCGATCAGCGGCAGCTTGCCGCCGCTTGCGCTACGGAAATCGCGGACGCGCTGGAGCGCGAGTTCGGCCAGCGGCGCGCCCGACAGGCCGCCCGCTTCGTCGGCATGGCGCGATGCCAGCGTCGGCCGCGTGATGGTCGTGTTCGACACGATCACTGCTGCGAGCCCCTTGTCGAGCGCGACCGCCACAATGTCGTCGATGTCGGCGGGTTCGAGGTCGGGCGCGACCTTCAGGAACACGGGTTTGGCGGCGTTCGTGGGCTGCGCCGCCGCGACACCGTCGAGCAGCGCTTCGAGCGCGCCCCGGTCCTGCAACGCGCGCAGCCCCGGCGTGTTCGGCGAGCTGATATTGACGGTCAGATAATCGGCGAGCGGCGCCATCGCAGTGGTGCCTTTGGCATAGTCGGCGATGCGGTCGGCGCTGTCCTTGTTCGCCCCGATATTGATGCCGAGCGGCACCGGCAGGCCGTGGCCGCGCAGGCAGATGATGCGTTCGGCCGCCGCCGCCTGGCCGCCATTATTGAAGCCCATGCGGTTGATAATCGCGCGATCCTCGACCAGCCGGAACAGCCGCGGCCGCGAGTTGCCGTCCTGCGGCAGCGGGGTGAGCGTGCCGACCTCCACAAAGCCGAAGCCGAAATGCGGTATCGCATGGGCGACGCGCGCATCCTTGTCGAACCCGGGGGCCAGCCCTACCGGATTGGGGAAACGCAGTCCGGCAAGCTCGGTCGCCAGCGCCGGGCTGGTCAGCGCATGACGCGCGCGCGGCAGCGGCTGGAGCGCGGCGAGCGTCAGATTATGCGCCGCCTCGCCATCGGTGGCGTGAACGAGCGGGCGGGCGAGCGCGTAGGCGGCGTCGGTCAGCGAAGCAAAAAGCGACATGGCCCGCCATTGCGCGCGCGGCGGCGCTATGGCAAGCCCCCCGCCATATCCGCATAAACCGGGAGAAAATCGTGTCGCACCTTCGCACCCTTGCTTGCCTGTCCGCCGGCGTTGCCCTGCTTGCCGTCGCAGGATGTGCGCCGGTCGCGGTGCTGGATGCGCCCGCAACCGCCGCGCCGCCTGTGACTGCCGAAGCTGTCCCGGCCGGCGCCAACCTCGCCCAATTCTTTGAAAATTACGACGCCGCGCAGCTGTCGCTCAGCCCGCAGGGCAAAGCGTATCGCGGCATCCGCGATGCCGACTATGGCCGCTGGAACGACGTCAGCGACGAGGCCGCGGTCGCGAGCCATAAATTGCAGCAGGCGACTGCGGCGGCGATGCGCAGCAGTTTTGATCCCGCGGCGCTCTCCGCCGACGATGCGCTGTCGTTCGAGCTGTTCAACGCGTCGGCGGCGCGCGCCGAACGGCTGTTCCCTTACCGTAACCACGGCTATATCTTCGATCAGATGAATGGCGCGCAGAGCCAGCTGCCGGCTTTCCTCATCAATATCCACCGCGTCGCCAATGTCGCCGAAGCCGACGCCTATGTTGCGCGCATCCGCGGGATCGGCCCCCTGCTCGACGCGCTGTCGGCGCAATCGGCCGAACGCGCGGCGCGCGGTATCCAGCCGCCGAAATGGGTTTATGCCTATCTGATCTCCGACATCGACAACCTGCTTCGCCCCGACAATGCAGTGATCGAGGACATCAGCGCCAAGGTCGGCAAGCTCGACGCCAGCGACAGCGAAAAGGCGCGGCTGATCGCGGCGGCGAAGACGGCATGGGCCGAAAGCGCGGCCCCGGCCTATGGCCGCCTGCTCGCGGAGATGAAGCGCCAGCAGGCGAGCGCGCCGACCGCCGACGGCGTGTGGCGCCTGCCCGACGGCAAGGCCTATTATGAAGCGCTGCTCGCCAATTATACGACGACCGACATGACCGCGGCCCAGATCCACGACCTTGGCCTTGCCGAAGTCGCGCGAATTCACGGCGAGATGCGGACGATCATGGCGAAGGTCGGCTTCAAGGGCAGCTTGCAGGAGTTTTTCGCCCACCTGCGCACCAGCCCGCAATATTTCCACACCTCGCGCGAGGCGTATCTGGCCGATGTCGACAAATATGTGAAAACCATGGAAGCGCGCCTTCCCGCCTTTTTCAACACGCTGCCGAAGGCGGCGTTGCAGGTGAAGGCTGTCGAGGCATTCCGCGAAAAATCGGCGGGCAAGGCCTTTTACCAGTCGCCCTCGCCCGACGGGTCGCGGCCGGGGACTTATTATGTCAACCTCTATGACCTGCGCGACATGTCGAAGACCGAGCTGGAGGCGCTCGCTTATCATGAGGGCGTGCCGGGCCACCACCTCCAGCGCGCGGTGCAGACCGAACTGACCGGCCTGCCGCCCTTCCGCCGCTTCGGCGGCGTCACCGCCTATACCGAGGGCTGGGGTCTGTATAGCGAGGAGCTCGCGAAGGACATGGGCTTTTATACCGACCCCTACAGCGATTTCGGACGGCTGGGGATGGAGCTTTGGCGCGCGTGCCGCCTTGTCGTCGACACCGGCATCCACGACAAGCGCTGGAGCCGTGAGCAGGCGATGCAATATCTGAAGGACAACACGCCCAACCCCGACGGCGACATCGAAAAGGCGATCGAACGCTATATCGTCTATCCGGGCCAGGCGACCGCCTATCTGATCGGCAAGCTCAAGATCATGGAGTTGCGCGGGCGAGCGCAAACGGCGCTCGGCGAACGTTTCGATTTCCGCCGCTTCCACGATGTCGTGCTCGAATCGGGTCCGGTGCCGCTCGACATCCTCGAACGGCGCGTCGATGCCTGGATCGCGGAAGAGCGAGGTTAACAAAATTGGCAATTGCCGCTTGACGCACGGAGCGGAAGAGCAAATGATTTGACTCAGATAAAGAGACGGCCGGGGGAAAGGCCGTCGGGGTCTGGGTCTGTCATGTCGCAAACTTCTTCCTCGCCAGCGGGCGTGGACGGCAGCACGCCGTTCGAACTCTATTATTTTCCGCCCGATCCCGATCTGGCGGACATGGTGTCGAGTTTCTATGTCGCGCGGCTCAACATGCCGCGATTCGACGAATATGAGCGCGCCGACCGTCCGCAATTTCGTTTCATGAGCGTTCCCGACGGCGAATATATCTTTGCCGATGGCAGTCGCTCGCCCGCGTGCCGCGCCAATATCGTCGGCCCGACCAGCGGCCGCGTGCGCGCCATCGCCAACTGCCCGACGGCGATGTTCGGTTTCGGCATGTTGCCGGCCGGCTGGGCCGCGCTGATGGGCGACGATGCCCACAAGCTGACCGATCGCGCGATCGACGCCGCCGACCTGTTCGGCCCGTGGATCGACGATGTCGCGGCGGCGCTCGAACGGGCGGCAAGCGACGAAGAGCGGCTGGTCGTCGGCAATAATTTCGCACGCGAAGTGCTGACGCGCGGCGAGGCGGCGCCGATGTGGTTCATCCGCACCGTCGACGAATGGCTCACTGCGACGCCATCGCCGCAGGTTCCCGCGCTGGTCGAGGCAACGGGCATGTCGATCCGGTCGGTGGAGCGGATGACCAAATATTATTACGGCCTGTCGCCGCGAATGCTCGCGCGCAAATATCGCGCAGTGCGCGCAGCGTCGGCGCTTGCGCGCGGCGAGGGACTGGAATTGGCGCAGTTGGGCGACGCCTTTTACGATCAGTCGCACCTGATCCGCGAGATCAAGCGCTTTGCCGGCGCGACGCCGGGACAGCTCGGCAATCCGACGCTGTACACGCAGGCGACGACCAAGGGCCGCAAGCAGCTGGCCGGCAAGGTCGCCCCGATCGTATCCGAGACATAATCGGCCGTTAACCAACAAAAATTGCGCGTCCGGTCGATTTGGCGTTTCCATACAATCGCGAATCGACCGCCCGGCATAATCGGCCCGTGCGACCCAGAAGAGCTCACCCTCCTTGCGAGGACTTGAGACCTTCATCTTGGCACTCATTTGGCCCCGGCCGGATGGGTGCCTTTTTTTGCGTATCGCGCGATGCTTGGTGGTGCGCCGTCGGCGCAATCCGTCCAAAAGTCAGTAAAGGTCAGCCTTGCGCAGGCACCGGTTGACCTTGCCTGTCCGCCATGCGCGCACGCCTCTCGCGCACGCACATCCGAGAGGCGGCGATCGCGTTTGTCGACATATTGAAAGAGCTGGATGAAGGCTGGCACAGTCGGTGCGTGTAGGACAGCGTTTTTTTGAATATCCGCTCCGGGGTGGTGAGCGTCCCAATTGACCGTCGCCCCCGCGAAGGCGGGGGGCCGCCGTCGACCTTCTCCTGCGTCGCTGTGTAAACGGACCGCGGACCCCGCCTTCGCGGGGGCGACGGCAACGTCCGGTCTAAATCCGCCCTCAGCCGTTCCGTCATCCCGCCAGCCGACGCCGTCCGCATCTTTACCCCGCCAAATCACGGCTTGCTTGCACCGCGCAAACCGCTCGTCTATATAAGTGGAGTAATTTACTCCAGTTAAGAATCGCTCGCAATTGCGACGGAAAAGATGATGCGCCTGTCGAACCTTGCCGATTATGCCGTGGTGCTGATGAGCGCCGCCGCGCGCCAGTGCGGATCGGTGCCGATTCACGCGGCTATGCTGGCCGAACAGACGGGTATTCCCGGGCCGACCGCGCAGAAGCTGGTGAGCAGCCTGGCGCGCGCCGGTTTGCTCGTCGCGTCGCGCGGCAGTGGCGGCGGCGTACGGCTTGCGCGGCCCGCGGCGGCGATCAGTGTCGCCGACATCATCGAGGCGGTCGAAGGGCCGATCGCGCTGACCAGCTGCGTCGAGGACGGCCGCCACGATTGCGCGCTCGAAGGGAGCTGCAAGGTGCAGCCGCACTGGGGCGTCGTGAACGGCGCGGTCCGCGGGGCGCTGGCCGAGATCAGTTTGGCGAGCCTTGCCGTTACCCCCGCAAGGGGCACGGTCGATTTGCACGACGGCGCAGGCCCCAATCATTCAACGGCCCCCGCCTTCGCGGGGGCGACGAGTTAGGTATATGACCGACAACACCGACACGCGCATCAAGGATCAGGCGGCGCACGACGCCGCCGCGAAGGTCGCCGATTACGAGCATGGCTGGTCCTCGGCGATCGAGACCGACTTCGCGCCCAAGGGACTGACCGAGGATACGGTCCGCTTCATCAGCGCGAAGAAGAACGAGCCCGAATGGATGCTCGACTGGCGGCTGAAGGCGTTTCGCCATTGGCAGACGATGGAGACGCCCGACTGGGCGAAGCTCAACGTGCCGCCGATCGATTACCAGGACGCGTACTATTACGCGGCGCCGCGGCCGAAGCCGAAGCTTTCGAGCCTCGACGAGGTCGATCCCGAGATTCTCGAGGTCTACAAGAAGCTCGGTATCCCGATCGAGGAGCAGAAGGTGCTCGCCGGCGTCGAGGGCGCGCGCAAGGTCGCGGTCGATGCGGTGTTCGACAGCGTCAGCGTCGCGACGACCTTCCGCGAGGAACTGAAGCGCGCGGGCGTGATCTTCCTGTCGATCAGCGAGGCGATCCGCGAATATCCCGAGCTGGTGAAAAAGTGGCTCGGCAAGGTCGTGCCGATGCACGACAATTATTTCGCGTGCCTAAACTGCGCGGTCTTCAGCGACGGGACGTTCGTCTATGTGCCCGAGGGCGTGCGCTGCCCGATGGAGCTCAGCACCTATTTCCGCATCAATGCCGAGAATACGGGGCAGTTCGAGCGGACGTTGATCGTCGCCGACAAGGGCGCTTACATCAGCTACCTCGAGGGCTGCACGGCGCCGATGCGCGACGAAAACCAGCTGCACGCCGCGGTCGTCGAACTGGTCGCATTGGACGATGCCGAGATCAAATATTCGACCGTCCAAAACTGGTACCCCGGCAATGCCGAGGGCCTTGGCGGCATCTATAATTTCGTGACCAAGCGCGCGCTCTGCCAGGGTGCGCGATCGAAAGTGTCGTGGACGCAGGTCGAGACCGGCAGTGCGATCACATGGAAATATCCAAGCTGCGTGCTCAACGGCGACGATAGCGTCGGCGAATTTTATTCGGTCGCGGTCACCAACAATTACCAGCAGGCCGACACCGGCACCAAGATGATCCACAATGGCAAGCGCACGCGATCGACCATCGTCAGCAAGGGGATCAGCGCGGGCAAGTCGAACAACACCTATCGCGGCATCGTCCGCGTCGCGCCGAATGCCGAGGGGGTGCGCAACTTCACCCAGTGCGATTCCTTGCTTTTGGGCAGCACATGCGGCGCGCACACGGTGCCGTACATCGAGGTCCGCAATCCGACCGCGACCGTCGAGCATGAAGCGACGACGAGCAAGATCAGCGACGACCAGCTCTTCTACGCGATGCAGCGCGGGCTGGGGCAGGAAGAGGCGGTCGCGTTGATCGTGAATGGGTTCGCGAAGGAAGTGCTGCAACAGCTGCCGATGGAATTTGCGGTCGAGGCGCAGAAGCTGCTGGGAATTTCGCTCGAGGGGAGCGTGGGGTGAGCTTTGTATTTTCAGTGCTTTTGTTGGGCGCAACGCTTGAGCCGTCCGTATTCGAATGCGTCGATACGCCACAATATGACTGCAAGGCGGGCGTCTATTCCGGACCGCCTGAGCAAAACCTATTCGCGCAGGATCGGGAGGCATTAGCGACCATATATCGTGATTACTGGACGTGCCATTGGCAACATTTCAGTAGGCATTCTGACTTCGGAACGTCGGTTGGTAGCGCGGCAATTGCCGCGCTGGAACAGTCACAAACCGCATGTAAGATGCAACGTCTTGCAGCCGATCGTGGGATGGACGCTCTGTTGGCGAAACAGGTGCGCTACGGCGACGACAAAAATCGCGAACGGTTGCGGGAAGAAAGCCGAGAAATGGGCGGAGTCATTTTCGCGTACAGGTCAGCTGCAAGCCCAGAGCAGCGGGCGAAACTGATAACAACGCTCAAAGCAGCGACGGCACAGATCACGGGAAACAACAATGCTCAAAATTGAAAACCTCCACGCCACCGTCGCGGACAAGCCGATCCTGAAAGGCCTGTCGCTCAGCATCAATGCGGGCGAAATCCATGCGATCATGGGGCCGAATGGCGCGGGCAAGTCGACTTTGTCCTATGTGCTCGGCGGGCGGCCGGGGTATGAGGTGACCGAGGGATCGGTGACTTTTGAAGGACAGGATCTGCTCGAGATGGACCCGCACGAGCGCGCCGCCGCGGGCCTGTTCCTCGGTTTCCAGTATCCGGTCGAAATCCCCGGCGTGTCGAACGTCCAGTTCCTTCGCGAGGCATTGAACGCGCAGCGCAAGGCGCGCGGGCAGGAACCGCTGTCGGGCGGCGAATTCCTGAAGCTGGCGCGCGAGAAGGCTGCGCTGCTCAAGATGGACATGGATATGCTGAAGCGCCCGGTGAACGTCGGCTTTTCGGGCGGCGAGAAGAAGCGCAACGAGATGGTGCAGATGGGTATCCTGGGTCCCAAGCTCGCGATTCTCGACGAGACCGACAGCGGCCTCGACATCGATGCGCTGCGCACCGTCGGCGACGGGATCAATGCGATCATGCGGCGCCCCGACAAGGCGGTGCTGCTGATCACCCACTATCAGCGGCTGCTCGACTATGTGCAGCCCGATTTCGTCCATGTGCTGGCCGGGGGGCGAATCGTGAAATCGGGCGGGCCCGAGCTGGCGCGTGAGCTGGAAGCGCATGGCTATGCGGAGATCGCGGCGTGATCATTCCCGCACGCCTTCCCTTTCCTCATCATGCCGGACTTGCTCCGGCATCCCGCTTTTCCGGCGGCGAAGGAAGCGGGACCCCGGATCAAGTCCGGGGTGACGAAAAGGGGAGGATCGCATGACCCCCCTCCCCTCGCGGCGCGACGAAGCCTGGCGTTATTCCGACATCGACGCCGTCGCCGCGGCATGGCCCCTGCCCGCGCCCGAGAGCATCATCGTGCCCGCGGGCGGCCAGTTCGCGCGCGCGATCGTCCAGGATGCGGGGGCGATCCATCAGATCGAAATGAGCATCGGCAAAGGCGCGACCGCATCGCTGCACATCCTCAACATCGGCGGCGCCTATGGCCGTATCGAACTCGCAGTGACGCTCCACGAAGGCGCCGCCTTCACGCTCGGCGCGGCGCAGATCGGCGGGGGCGAGCAGAATCTGGAGATCGTTACCACGGTCACCCACGCCGAACCCGGCGCGACCTCGCGGCAGGTCGTGCGATCGGTGCTCGGCGGCACCGCCACCGGCACCTATCTCGGCAAGGTCGCCGTCGCGCGCGATGCGCAACAGACCGACAGTGAGCAGGATGTGAAGGCGATGCTGCTCAATCGCAGCGCGACCGCCAACGCCAAGCCCGAACTCGAAATCTTCGCCGACGATGTGAAATGCGCGCACGGCTGCGCGATCGGCGAGCTCGATCCCATGGGGCTTTATTACCTCCAGTCGCGCGGGCTGCCGCCCGGCGAGGCGAAGAAGCTGATGTTGCAGGCATTCGTTGCAGGCGTGTTCGACGGCGCCGAGGATGAGGCGCGGTTGCAGGAACTGGCGCTCGCTAAGCTGGGGGAATTGGTGTGAGCGGCCTCACTTCTCCGTTCGTCCCGAGCGAAGTCGAGGGACGTGAAGTCGGGCGCCAACGTGTCTCGACTACGCTCGACACAAACGGGATCAGGGATCAGTTCCCGGGCCTCACGCCCGGCTGGCACTATCTCGACACCGCCGCCACCGCGCAGAAGCCGCAGGCCGTGATCGACGCCACCGTGGCCGCGATGGGCCGCGACTATGCGACCGTTCACCGTGGCGTCTATGCACGCTCCGCCGATATGACGCTCGCTTACGAAGCGGCGCGGCGGCGAATCGCGGCGTTTATCGGCGCGAAGGACGATCAGATCGCGTTCGTGCGCGGCGCGACCGAGGCGATCAATCTTGTCGCTTATTCGCACCCGAAGAAGGGCCGCGTGCTGCTGTCCACGCTCGAACATCACAGCAATATCGTGCCGTGGCAGCTTGCGGGGTGGCAGGTCGATGTCTGCCCGCTCACGGCGGATGGCTGCATCGACCTCGACGCGGCCGAAAAGCTGCTGACGAGCGAACACACGATGGTCGCCTTTGCGCATGTCTCGAACGTTCTGGGCAGTCCGCTCGATGTCACGCGCGCGGCGGAGCTGGCGCACAGGGTGGGCGCCGAGTTGCTGGTCGACGGGTGCCAGGCGGTGCCGCGGCTGCCCGTCGATGTCGCCGCGCTTGGCTGCGACTATTACGTCTTTTCGGGGCACAAGCTTTACGGGCCGACCGGCGTCGGCGTGCTGTGGAGCGAGAAGCTCGATGCGCTGCCGCCGTGGCAGGGCGGCGGGTCGATGATCGACCGCGTGACCTTCGCCAAAACTACTTACGCCCCCGCCCCTACCCGCTTCGAGGCGGGAACCCCGGCGATCATTGAGGCGCTGGGGCTGGCGGCGGCGGTCGATTATGTCGAGGCGATCGGGGTTGCGGCGATCCATGCGCACGAATGCGCGCTGGTCGGCAGCTTGCGCGAGGCGCTGGCGTTGCGCAACAGCGTCACACTCTATGGTCCTGAAAACAGTGCTGGAATCGTCAGCTTTGCGATGGCGGGGGTTCATCCGCACGACATCGGCACTATCTTGGACGAAAGCGGGGTCGCGATCCGCGCCGGGCACCATTGCGCGCAGCCGCTGATGGAGCATCTGGGCGTGCCAGCGACCGCGCGCGCGAGTTTCGGTTTGTACAGCAATGACGACGATGTGGCAGCGCTGATCGACGGCCTCGCCCGAGTCGAGAGGATTTTCGGATGAGCGACAACGGCAGTATCAAGGTCGAAGAGGTGACGAGCGTCGAGGCGCCGCCCAAGGCGCGCGTCGACGATGCCGAAAGCGCACCCGAGAAGCTGGAACGCAAGCGCGACTATCTGGAAGGCTTCCTCGCCGCCAAGCCCGCGGCGACCGATCCGGCGGCGGTCGGCGGCGACCTGTATGAAGCGGTGATCGCCGCGCTCAAGGATATTTACGACCCCGAAATTCCGGTGAACATCTATGACCTTGGCCTGATCTACAATGTCGAGATCGACGAGGGGCATGTGATGGTGACGATGACGCTGACGACGCCGCACTGCCCCGTCGCCGAATCGATGCCCGCCGAGGTCGAGCTGCGCGTCGGCGCGGTGCCGGGGGTCGGCGATGCCGAGGTCAATCTGGTATGGGATCCGCCGTGGTCGCCGCAGAATATGAGCGACGAGGCGCGGCTGGAGTTGGGGATGCTATAATAGCCTCCTTCTCCCCTTGCGGGAGAAGGATACGAAGCCTTGTCACGAAGTGACTGGGCGCAGTTGGATGAGGGGTCTGCGAGCCGCAGGCTCGCGCGGTCTCCGACCGCATACCCCTCACCCAGCTTCGACTAGCGAGCAAGCTCGCAAGTCTTCACATCCCTCTCCCGCAAGGGGAGAGGGAAAGGAGTGTGAGATGACGACGTTGAAAACCCGCCCCGCCGCGGTGACGCTGACCCCCAATGCCGAAGCGCGCATCGCCGCGCTGATGGCGGCCGCGCCCGAAGGCGCGATCGGCGTCAAGCTATCGACGCCGCGCCGTGGCTGTTCGGGGCTCGCCTATTCGGTCGATTATGTGACCGAGGAAGAAAAATTCGACGAGAAGATCGAAACGCCCGGCGGCACCTTCTACATCGACGGCGCATCGGTGCTCTATCTGATTGGCAGCACAATGGACTGGGTCGAGGATGATTTCGCCGCGGGCTTCGTGTTCAATAACCCGAACGCCAAGGGCGCGTGCGGCTGCGGCGAGAGCTTTACCGTCTAATCAGCGGCAGACGGTCCAGCCCGCGGTTCGCGCCGCCATGTCGAAGTGGAAATGATCGGCGTGCGCAGCATTATAGTCGGGTGACAAGACCGTCGAGAACAGGCCGCACGACCCGTCGCGCACCGCGTGCAGAAACTCGCTGCGCCGGTCGCCGGGTTCCCAGTCGTTGATGAGCGCGATCCGCGTGCCGTCGGCAAGGATAAAGGCCGAGATGTCGATCGCATTGGCGGTCGAATGCTGGCTCTGTGTTTCGCCATCGGCAATCTTGCGGCAGTTGTAGCTGCCGAGATTTTCCAGCTCGACGACGGCTTGCCCGAAATATCGCTCGGCCGCCGGCTGCACGACGTCGCGCGTCCACAGCGCCATCGCCGCGGTGACGGCGCATCCGGGCGCGGCGCGAGCGGGGCGCATCGTCGGGACCAGGCTGTTGCCGGTCAGGATCATCCGCTGGCTGGCGCGGCACACCCCCTCGCCCACCACCGGCCGCCGGAGATAGCCAGCGCCCGAGCGGTCGAAAGCGGCGAAGCAGGTGGCATCGTCGGCGGCAAGCGCGACCAGCTTGCGATGCGTCGCCCACCCCTGCAAATGCGCGAGTTCGAAGCGCGCGCCGGGTAGATGTTCGGGATGATCGCGCACCCATTGCATACCGAGAATGGCGCCAATAGTGATCAGGAGCGCGGCGGCGAACCACAGGAGATAGGGGCGAAGAGACTTCATTTTCCATTTGTCCGTGCAGCAAATTGCCGCCGGTGAAAAGCGCTTTGCGGCTAGCGGCCGAAGCGGAGGCAAGAATCCTCCCTGTGGCGAAGCCATGGGGAGGTGGCAGCGGCGCAAGCCGCTGACGGAGGGGCGATAACGCCGCGTCGCGGCCCCTCCACCACGCCCTACGGGCGCGGTCCCCCTCCCCATCGCTTCGCGACAGGGAGGATTTTTCGGGCACCGACCGCTACAGCGGCTCGAACGTTACCATCAGCCCGTCCTTCGGCCGTGGGATCGGCAACATCTGCCATTCGGGCGCATAGCCGGGGGCGACGGTGATCCGGTGCGTCGTGACGACATGATGGAAAAAGATCTTCGCCTGCATATATGCAAAGTGCAGTCCCAGGCACATGTGCGCGCCGCCGCCGAAGGGCACCCATGCATATTTATGCCGTTCGCGCGCGACTTCGGGCGAGAAACGCATCGGGTCGAACTTCTCCGGTTCGGGCCAATGTTCCTCCATCATATGCGTGAAGGCAGGGCTGACCCCGACCGAAGTGCCCGCGGGAATATGATAACCGCCGAATTCGAAATCCTTGAGCGCGCGGCGCGGGAAGCTCGGCACCGGGGGCACCAGCCGCAGCGCTTCCTTGAACGCCCATTCGGTGAGTTCGAGCTCGCCGAGGCTGTTGTGCCCGACCCCCTCACCCGCTGGCGCGACGCGCAGCATTTCCTCGCGGAGTTTGTCCTGCCATTCGGGATGGCGCGCGAGTTCCCAGACGAGCGTGGTGATCGAACTGGTGATCGTGTCGTGCGCCGCCATCATCAGGAAATTCATATGATCGACGATGGCGTCGACCGGCATATAATTGCCATTGTCGTCGCGGGTGCGGCAGATCTGGCTGAACATGTCCTCGCCCGTGCCCTCGCGGCGTTCGGGGACCATGCGGCCAAAATAATCGACGAGGAAGGCGCGACCCTTGGCGCCGCGCCCCATCGCGGTGAAGGGCAGCGGACGGCGCACGATGCCGATCGACGCCTGAACCATGTCCACGAACGCCTTGTTGACTTTGTCGGCCTCGGGGCCCCAGGGGATGCCGAGGAAGCTGGTTGCGGCGAGGTCGAGCGTCAGTTCCTTGATCGCGGGATAAAATTTGAAACTCTTGCCGCTCCAGTTGGCGATCCGATGTTTGATCCCCTCGTTGAGCGCTTCGGCATAATGGCGCATCGGTTCGGGCTTGAACGCGACCGACAAGAGTTTGCGGTCGGCACGATGCTTTTCGAAATCCATCAGCATCAACCCGCGCGGGAAGAGGAGATTGAGCACCGGACCCCAACCCTGTTCGGACGAGAAAATCTTGTCGCGGTCGAACATGACCAGCTCGTTCGCCTCGGGCCCATAAAGCGCGACGCTGCGCCCGCCGAAGCTGTTGTTGCGATAGACGCGGCCATATTTGGCGACCATGCGACGCGCAAAGGCAGGATAGTCGCGCAGCTGTTCGAGCGTGTTGCCGATGACGGGCATCCCGTCCTCGCCCGGAATATGGTCGATCGCGCTGTCAGGATTGCGCGGCAGCCAGTGCCGCGTATCGGGGCCAAAGCGTTCGGCGGACCATGCACTGCTGGCGGGGTGGATCTGCGTCGGCGCATTCATCGGGTCGAATCCTCATCCATACTGTCGTTGTGCCGATGGGTATCGCACTACTGACAATGGTGCAAGTAAGGCTTCGCAGGGCGACGATCACCATTCACCGCAAATTCAACTCGACTCGCGCAAGCTTCTGTCAGGGGTCGCAACCTGTTCGACGGTCAAAGGACCAAAACATGCTAAAGCGTTTTACGCGCCCCCTTGCCATTGCGTTCGGCGCCCTCGCGACGACGATGCTCAGCGGCTGCTACGATGCTGGTGTCTACGGCGCCAGCTATGCCTCACGCGGCGACTGCGCCGCGCGCTATGGCGACGGCTGGTACAATTATGACGGCTATGCCTATGCCGATGGCTATGGCTATGACTGCTACGATGCGTCGGATTATGGTAGCGGGTTCGTCCAGATCGGCTTCGGCGGCGGCTGGTACGACAATTATTATTATCCCGGCCACGGTCTGTGGATGTTCGACAGCTATCGCAACCGATACCCGCTGAACGGCCAATATCTGAACTATTGGGGCGGCCGCCGGGCTTGGTGGAAATATCATGGCAAGCGCGGCGACGGGAGACCTGACCGCCCCGGCTGGCACCGTGATCGTGACGACGATCGCGGGCACGGCGACGGCCGTCCGGGCTGGAATCGCACCGATCGCAATGATGATGGCCCGCGCGGGACCCGCCCGCGCCGCGCCGTCGAAGGCGCAACCGGCACCCCTGGCGCAATCCGCCCCCTGCCCTCTGCGAATCCGGGCGAGATCCGTTCCCGACCGCGGCGCGGCGGTGACGCCGCTTCGCCGCCCCGGCAGCGTCCGCAGTGGCAACGGCCCGCCGCGCCGCCCGCTGCCGCACCGGTGGGCCGGCCTGCGCCCGCCGCTTCGCCAGCGCCGCGTCCCGCTGCGCGCCCGGCGCCGCCGCCCGCAGCCCGCCCTCCGGCAACGCGGCCCGCGCGCGAACGGCCGGGCCGGGTCGACCGGGCGGGAGTTCGGGAAAGATAGATATCGCTTAGGCCGCGGCCGGCTTCCCCGCCCGGTCATCGATGCCCGCCGACACGACCGTCGCAGCCACAAGGTCGCCGATAACGTTCAGCGTGGTACGGCACATGTCGAGGAAACGGTCGACGCCGAGCACCAGTCCGATGCCCGCCGGCGGGACGCCGACCATCGCGAGGATGAGTGCAATCACCGGCAGCGATCCTGCCGGTACGCCCGCCGTCCCGATGCCGCCGAGGATGCACACGGCCATCACCATGATCTGCTGCTGCAACGTCAGGTCGATGCCGAAAAACTGCGCGAGGAATATCACCGTCACGCCTTCGAACATCGCGGTGCCGTTCTGGTTCGCGGTCGCGCCGATGGTGAGCACAAAACGCGCCACCCGGTCGGGCAGGTGCAACCGGTCGCGCGCAACGCGCAGCGCGGTCGGCAGGGTCGCGTTCGACGAAGCGGTCGAGAACGCCATGACCGCCGCTTCCTGCGTCTCGCGGAAAAAGGCGATCGGCGATTTCCCCGCCAATGTCTTGAGCAGGATCGGGAAGACGACGAACATCTGAAGCCCGAGCGCGAGCAGCACGACCCCGACAAAGGCCGACAGGCGCACGATCAGATCGAGCCCGAACTGCGCGCCGAGGTTGAACATGAAACAGAAGACGGCGATCGGTGCGAATTGGATGACAAGCCCGATGAGCTTCATCATGACCTCGAACACCCCCTCGATCGCGGTCTTGAGCGTCTCGGTGCGCGGCGTACGCACGAGCATGAGCCCGATGCCGAAGAAGAGCGCGAAGAACATGACCGCGAGCACATCATTCTGGCCCATCGCGGCGAAGAGATTGTCGGGGACGATCGCGACGACCGCCTCCATACCGGTCTTCGCCTCGCCCGCGCGGTCGGCGATCGCCTGCGCCCCCGCTGCACCCTCCGCCATCAACGAACGCGCGAGCGCAGGATCGACGCCTCCGCCCGGACGAAGCAGGTTGACGACGGCGAGGCTGATGACAACCGAGATCGCCGACACCGCGACCGTATAGACGAGCGTGCGCCCGCCGACGGCCTTCAGCGCGTGCATCTCGCCCATTTCGGCGACGCCGACGATCAGCGCCGATACGAGCAGCGGGATCACGAGCATGAAGAGCAGGCGCAGGAATATCTGCCCCAGCGGCCCCGTCACATAGGTGGTGACGGTTTCGACCCACGCCGCGCCCGGCGCGCCATAGTGGACGCCAAGTCCGATGACGAGGCCCGCGAGAAAGCCGGCAAGCATCCGCCAGCGCAGCCGCCGGGCGCGCGCTTCATCGCGCGCCGCCCGATCGATTGCCGCCGTTTCGGCCATGTTGAGCTCCTTGCTCGCCGCGATGTGGGCGGCCCGAAGCGCATGTGTTACGCGTTGTCGGCCGCTGGCTTATTCTCCCCTGAGTCATCACTATCACGAATATCGAGCCCGCGGGTTCCATGATGCGGCGTATGCGATGGCGCGTGCGGTCGTTCGGCGTCGGCGGGCTCGGGCACTTCCAGCATGCCTTCCCACTTCGTGATGACCGACGTCGCGACCGCATTGCCGACGACATTGGTTGCGGTGCGGCCCATGTCGAGGAACTGGTCGATCGCGAAAATCAGCGCGACACCCTCGATCGGAAGATCGAACATCGCGAGCGTCGCGGTGATCACCACCAGGCTGGCGCGGGGCACCGCGGCGATGCCCTTCGACGACACCATCAGGGTCAGCAGGATCAGTATCTGCTGCGTGAGCGAAAGCTCGATCCCGTAAGCCTGAGCGATGAAGAGCGTCGCGAAGCTTGCGTACATCATCGAACCATCGAGGTTGAAGCTGTAGCCCAAGGGGAGCACGAAGCCCGAGATGCGGCGCGGCACGCCGAAGCGGTCGAGCTGTTCGAACAGCTTGGGCATCGCGGCCTCCGACGAGGCGGTCGAGAATGCGATCAGCAGCGGCTGGCGGATATAGCGGACCAGCGAGAAAATCCGGCGACCGAGGAAGATCGCGCCCGCACCGAGCAGGATGACCCACAGCACGACGAGCGAGAGATAGAATTCGGTGACGAGCTCCGCATAAGTGCCGAGGATGCCAAGACCATATTTCGCCACGACCCCAGCGAGCGCGCCGAACACCGCGATCGGCGCGAGGCGCATCACATAGCCGGTGATCTGGAGCATCAGTTCGGCAAGTGCCTCGGCCCCGCGAACCAGCGGCTTGCCCTTTTCGCCGATCGCCGTCAGGCCGACGCCCGCGAACAGCGCGAAAACGAGGATCTGGAGGACGTTGTTGTCCGCCATCGCCTGAAAGATATTCTTCGGGAAGACGTGCTCGATGAACTCGAACAGGTCGAGTTTCTTGACCTCGCCGACCTCGGCGATCGAATGCGCGCCGACGGTGAGGTTGAGCCCGGCGCCAGGTTCAAAGAAATTGACCATGATCAGCCCGAGGCTGATCGAAATGAGGCTGGCAATAATGAACCAGGCGATCGCACGCGTGCCGATGCGGCCGAGCGCCGAGCTGTCGCCCATATGCGCAATGCCCGCGACAAGCGTCCCGAGGATCAGCGGCGCGACGACGAGTTTGATCAGGTTGAGGAAGATCGTCGAAAGCGTGCTGAAGCTGCGCAGCCAATAGGTGAAGGCTTCGCTGTCGGCGGGGACATAGACCCGCACGAGATAGCCGGTGATGACGCCGAGGATCATCCCGATCAGAATATATAAAGTCAGGCGATGGCCCATAAATCACTCCCTGTTCCGCGCGGGGCGGATCGTTATGCGGGCGGAGGTAACAGGGTGATGCGCCGCGGGCAATCGCCGCGGCATCAGGTCATAAAGAAGACGATCGCAAAGCAGGTCGATACGCCGGTGATGATATTGAGCGGAACGCCGATCTTAACGAAATCGATAAAGCGGTAATCGCCCGCTGCATAAACGATCGTGTTCGTCTGATAACCGATCGGCGTCGCGAAGCACGCCGACGCGCCGATCATCAGCGCGATCACAAGCGGACGCGGATCGACGCCAAGCTCGGACGCGATGGCCAGCGTCACCGGCGTCATCAGCGCCGCGACCGCATTATTGCTGAGCAGTTCGGAGAGAATGAGCGCGAAGAAATAGATACCGAAAATCAGCACCCATGCCGGCTGACCCACGAGCGACGGTTCAACCCAGCCGACCATCATTGCGACGGCGCCGCTCTGTTCGAGCGCGAGGCCGACTGCGAGCATTGCGAAAATGAGGATCAGAACGTCGCCGTCGATCGTTCCCCACGCCTCCTCGCTGTCGATGCAGCGTGTCACGAGGATCACCCCGATCGCGATGATCGCCGCGACGCCGATCGACATGATATCGAACGCCGCGAGCGTGACGACCGCGACCATGCAGAGGATTGCGATCCACGCCTTGCCCCGGCGAAAGGCGCGTACCTTGGCAAGGTCGGCGCCGATCAGGTGCGGATTGTCGCGAAGCGCCTCGACCTCGCGCGGGCCGCCTGCGACCAGTAGGCGGTCGGCAGGACGGATACGGACGCTGGCGAGGTCGGGGCCGGGTTCGTGCGCCGGGCGGTCGAGCCCGATGATGCGCGCGCGGATCTTTTGCAGGAACGGAATATCGATCAGCCGCTGGCCGATCGCCGGGTGGTTCGACGCAATCATCGTTTCGACGACCATATCGCCCTCGGCGGGCTCGCCACTGCCAATGCCAAGGCCAAAGCGCCCCTGCTCGCGCCAGGTCATCAGCGTCGCGCCGTCGACCCGCAGGATCACACGGTCGCCCGCGGCAAGCGTCCAATGTTCGAGATCGCCGCCGTGAACCACCGCGGAACCGCGTCGTACGCCGACGATGCGGCCCGAACGCGGCAGGTCGCGAAACGCCTCTGTCGTCATTCCGACCAGATCGTCATTGTCGCCGAGCACCAGCTCGGTCAGATATTTATGCGCGTCGTGCGTGCCCGCCGGTCCCCTGACCGGCTTGTCCGACGGCAGCAGCCACCACATCAGCGCGAGGCCGATCATGCCCGACGCAGCGGTGACGAGGCCGATGGGCGTGATTTCGAAAATGCCGAAACGCTCCATGCCCGCTTGCCGGACAATACCGTCGACCACGAGATTGGTCGACGTACCGATCAAAGTCAGGGTCCCGCCGAGCACAGCGGCGATCGACAGGGGCATCAGCAGTTTTTTAGCGCTGACCCCCGTCACCTCGGCCAGCTTCATCATGATCGGCAACAGCACAACGACGACTGGCGTGTTGTTGAGGAAGGCCGAGGCGAAGAGCGCGCCGACGAGCACCTCGACGATCGCAAGGCGCGGATGCTTTTCCGCGCGTTTCATGATCGCATCGGCGACGCGCTGGATGACGCCGGTACGGATCAGCGCGCCCGACAGAACGAACATTGCACCGATGACGATCGGCGCCGAATTGGAAAAGACTGAATACATGCCCTTTGCATCGAGGATGCCGAGCGCAAGATAGGTACAGGCGCCAAGGATCGCGATGACCGTCGCAGGCAACCGCTCCATCAGGAAGCCGACGAACATCGCGGCGAGGATGATCAGCGACAGAACGGCCTGATGGGTTTCGATAAACGTCCGTATCGCGTCGATCATATCAGCCGTTCTGCGCGCGATGGAGCAATTTATGATCGGCGAGCACGAGCGCCATCATTGCCTCGACCACCGGCGCGCCGCGGATACCGACGCAGGGGTCGTGGCGGCCCTTGGTGACGATGTCGGTCGCGTCGCCCGCCTTGTTCACCGTCGGGACGGGGGTCAGGATCGAACTGGTCGGCTTGAACGCGACGCGTACGACGACGGGTTGGCCGGTCGAAATACCGCCCGCGATGCCGCCGGCATTGTTCGACAGGAAATCGGGGCGGTTGCTGCCGTCGGTGGCGGGCCGCATCGGGTCGGCATTCTCCTCGCCGCGAAGCCGAGCCGCATTGAAGCCGGCACCGATCTCAACCCCCTTCACCGCGTTGATGCCCATCATCGCGGCGGCGAGATCGCTGTCGAGCTTGGCATAGATGGGGGCACCCCAACCCGCGGGAACGCCGCTCGCGGCGCATTCGATCACCGCGCCGAGCGAACTGCCCGCCTTGCGCGCGGCGTCCATCAGGCCTTCCCAGCGCCGCGCCGCGGCAGGATCGGGGCAGAAAAAGGCATTCCGGCCGATTTCCTCGAGATCGAAATTTGCGGGATCGATCGCGTCACCGCCAATTTCGGCGACCCAGGCGTGGATTTGAACCTCGGGGATCACCAGCCGCGCGACGCCGCCCGCGGCAACGCGCGCCGCGGTCTCGCGCGCGCTCGACCGGCCGCCGCCGCGATAATCGCGGATGCCATATTTGGCGTCATAGGCATAATCGGCGTGACCGGGACGATAGGCCTGCGCGATTTCGCCATAATCCTTCGATCGCTGGTCGACATTCTCGATCATCAGGCTGATCGGCGTGCCCGTCGTCTTGCCCTCGAAAACCCCCGACAGGATGCGCACCTGATCGGGTTCCTGCCGCTGCGTCGTGTGGCGCGACTGGCCAGGGCGGCGCTTGTCGAGGAAGGGCTGGATGTCGGCTTCGGACAGCGACAGCCGCGGCGGGCAGCCATCGACGACCGCGCCAAGCGCGGGGCCGTGGCTTTCCCCCCACGTCGTGAAGCGAAGAACGCGCCCGAAGCTGTTGAAACTCATTGCTTACCCCAACCCGTTGAATGCTGGTGCATAGTCCGCCCGGCCGCCTTGCGGCCATTCGGCGGCGCTGTCCAGCATCATCGCCATGAAATGCGGGCCTGAAAAGGGCGAAACGAAGCGTGCAGCAAGTTCGGGTGAATAGCCGAAGCGCGGGTAATAGGTTTCGTGGCCGAGGACGAAGCTCATCGCGACGTCCATTTCCTGCAGGATCATGATGCCGATGCGGATCAATCCCGTTCCTATGCCCTGCCCCTGAAATTCAGGCAGGACCGAAACGGGGCCGAGCGCTGCTGCCGAAAGCAGCCGTCCGTCTGCCTCGACATCCATCCGGCTGAATAAAAGATGCCCTAAAATCTGTCCTTCCCGATAGGTGACGATCGATACAAGAGCGTCGCCATCTGCCTCGAGAGCGCGGACTAGTTCTGCCTCGCCTTGGTAGCCGAATTCGGTACCGACAAAGGCGGCACGAATTATGGCATCGATCGCGTCAGCGTGCTCCGCGCGGGCGGGGCAGACTATATCGTCATGCAAGCGCGATGTCCGGCGCGTCTTCCTGTTTCATGCCGATGGTGTGGTACCCCGCGTCGACATGGTGCGTCTCGCCCGTCACCCCGCTCGCCAGATCGCTGAGCAGATAAAGCGCCGACCCGCCTACGTCGTCGATCGTGACGTTGCGGCGCAGCGGGGCGTTAAATTCGTTCCATTTGAGGATGAGGCGGAAGTCGCCGATGCCGGAGGCCGCAAGCGTCTTGATCGGCCCCGCCGAGATCGCGTTCACACGCACCCCCTGCGGGCCATAATCGTTGGCGAGATATTTGACGCTGGTTTCGAGCGCCGACTTGGCGACGCCCATGACGTTGTAGTGCGGGATGACCTTTTCGGCGCCATAATAGCTGAGCGTGAGCAGCGAGCCGCCGCCCTTGCCCGTTTCGGGGTCGAACGGCGTCATCATCGCCGCCGCGCGCTTCGCGACCGCGGTGAAGCTGTAGACGCTGATGTTCATCGTCATCAGGAAATCGTCGAGCGTCACGTCGGCATAATGGCCGCGCAGCGCTTCCTTGTTGGTATAGCCGATCGCGTGGACAACAAAGTCGATCGTCGGCCAGCGCGCCGCGAGCGCGGCGAATGCGGCGTCGAGATTGCCCATGTCGGATACGTCGCAATCGATCAGGAAATCGCAGCCCAGTTCGTCGGCGAGCGGCTTGACGCGCTTCAACATCACGTCGCCCTGATAGGAGATCGCGAGTTCGGCCCCATGCGCGTGCAGGGCCTTCGCAATGCCCCAGGCGAGCGACTTGTCGTTCGCAAGCCCCATGATCAGCCCGCGTTTGCCCTTCATCAGACCCGTCATTTCCGTTTTCTCCGGCCTTATTTATCTTCGACTGTCACGTCGTCCACGCGCCCAATAGCGTCGTGGCCCAAATGCTCAACCTCGACGAGCGCGGCGTTGAGTTCGGCACCCATTACCATACCCAATCCGACGAGGTAGAAAAAGAACAGCGCGACCATCACCCCGGCGAGGCTGCCATAGGTCGCGTCATAGCTGAGCAGGCCGGCGAGCAAGGGCGGCAACGCAAGCGTGACGCCAATCCACCACAGGGTCGTGAACAGCGCGCCGGGCCATTTCGGGCACTGCTTGAGCCGCCGGTATTTCGACGGCGTCAGGCTGTAGAACAACAGATAGATCGCAACGAACAGCCCGAGGCCCGACACGGCGCGTGAAATCAGCACGACGCCCCAATCCTGATATCGTTCGGGCAGAAAGCGGGTGACGAATTGTTCGACCCCGACGATCAGCACCTGCATCGAGAAGGACAGGAGCATCAGCACGACGGCACCGGTGATGATGCCGATCGACAGCAGGCGATAATGGAAAAACCCCTTGCTGAAATGCGTGCCATAGGCGCGCCGCAAGATGTCGCGCACCGTTTCGATAAGGCTGCCCACGGTCCACAGCGCGACGAGCGCGCCGAGCCAGAGGAAGATGCCCGTCCGTGCGCTCATCACCTCGCGGATCGGCCCCGAAAGCGCCTTGGCAACGGTCGGCGGCATCGTCGAGAATACGGCTTCGACCGCGCGTTCGCCGCCGACGCTGCCGCCGAGCAGCGACAGCGCCGCGGCGAGCAGGATGAAAAAGGGAAAGAGCGCGATCAGCGCGAGATAGGCAAGATTGCCCGCGTGGATAAAGCCGTCGGTATAGGTGCCGACGACAACGCGGCGCACGACCTGATAAGCGCGCGTGCCGGGGCCGAGCTGTTCGCGTCCGCGCTCGATGACGCCCTGTGCCCGCGCGCGCAGATGCACCCGCTTGGCCTGTTCGGCGCGCGCCTCGGGCGATTCGGGCGAATGCCCCTCGGCCAGAAATTCCTTGCCGACCTCGTCGGCCACCTCGCGCTCCAGCGCGGCAACGCGTCCATTTTCTTCAGAGCGCGATTCAACCACGCATCACACGCCGAGATCCGCCCGCACTTCGCGCGGATCGTTCCACTCGCTCAGCAATTTCACCAGCGCCGCATCGTCGGTCGGCAGATCGACCATCAGCCGGACGAGCTGATCCCCGCGGCCACCGCTTTTCTGGCTGAAGCCCTTGCCCTTGAGGCGCATGACCTTGCCCGACGAGGAGCCGGCGGGGATCGACAGCATCACCGGGCCGTCGACGGTCGGCACTTTAACTTTTGCACCCTTCACTGCCTCGGCGAGCGTCACCGGCAAGTCGAGCCGGATATTCGCGCCGTCGCGGACAAAAAAGGGGTGATCCTTGATCGCGATCGTCACAATGCCGTCGCCATTGCCGCCCGGTCCCGGCTGCCCCTTTCCGGCAAGGCGCATCTGCGTTCCGGTTTCGACCCCGGCAGGCAGTTTGAGATCGATCGTGCTGCCGTCGGACAGCGTGATCCGCTGCGGCGCCTGCGTCGCTGCATCCGCGAAAGATACGAGCAATCGATAGGAGACATTGGCCCCCTTCGGCGGCGGGGCGCTGCGCCCGCCGAAGCCACCGAACGGCCCGCCGCCAGCGCCGCGACCGCCGAACAGGCCTTCGAAAATATCGCCGAAATCGGCGCTTTCGTTGCCGAAACCGCTGAAACCGCCGGGGCCGGTGCGCTGATCGCCGCGAAAGCCGCCCCCGCCGCCATAGCCGAACGGCATGGCCGGATTGCCCTCGGCGTCGATCTCGCCGCGGTCGAATTGCGCACGCTTGGTCTTGTCCGAAAGCAGGTCATAAGCCTTTGTGACGTCGGAAAAGCGTTCCGACGCCTTCGGATTGTCCTTGTTCTTGTCGGGGTGAAGTTCCTTGGCGAGTTTACGGTAGGCGGACTTGATCTCCGCTTCGCTCGCGCTCTTCGCAACACCCAGGGTGGAATAGGGATCGGCCATTTTGCTCCTGTAGCCTGATTAATGACTGGCCGTGAAGGCCCATTGCGCGGCGATGTGGGAATGGGGGTGGGCACGATCAAGTTCCACACATGTCGCTCGACCACGCGCATCAAGCGCATTATGACCGCGCGCATGAGCGACGATCCCCTGGCCCTGTTCGACAGCTGGTTCACCGAAGCGCGTATCAGCGAGCCAAATGATTCCAACGCCATGGCGCTCGCAACGGCCACACCCGACGGGCACCCTTCGCTGCGCATGGTGCTGCTGAAAGGCCATGGGCCGGACGGTTTCGTCTTTTACACCAACCTCGACAGCCGCAAGGGCGGCGAGCTCGCGGCGAACCCGCATGTCGCGCTGCTGTTCCACTGGAAATCGCTGCGCCGCCAGATCCGGATCGAGGGCGGTGTCGCACCGGTCGACGACGCCACCGCCGACGCCTATTTCGCGACGCGCAGCCGCGACAGCCAGCTCGGCGCCTGGGCGAGCGACCAGTCGCGCCCGCTCGACAGCCGCGCGACCTTCGAGGCACGCTTTGCGGAGATGCAGGCGCGTTTTGAGGGGCAGGACGTGCCGCGGCCGCCGCGCTGGTCGGGCTGGCGCGTGACACCCGAACGCATCGAATTCTGGCAGGACCGCGCCCATAGGCTGCACGAACGCACTTTGTTCGAGCGCGCAGGCGACGGCTGGACGAAAGGATATCTGTTCCCGTGAGCGCTGCACGCCGTCTTCCGATCAGCCAGGTCGATGCCTTTGCCGACCGGCCCTTCACGGGCAATCCCGCGGCGGTGATGCCGCTCGACGAATGGCTCGACGATGCGACGCTGCAAGCCATTGCGGCGGAAAACAACCTCGCCGAAACGGCCTTTCTGGTCCCCGACGAGAGCGGCGAGGCCGATTATGAACTGCGCTGGTTCACCCCGACGGTCGAGGTTGCGCTCTGCGGCCATGCGACGCTGGCGAGCGGGCATGTGCTGCTGTCGGCGGCGCAGTGGCGCGGCGACATGCGCTTTCGCACGCGCAAGGCGGGAATCTTGCGCGTCGCCCGCAACGGCGAGGACGAAGGCTACCGGATGGCGCTGCCCGCCTATCCCCCTGTGCCCCACGCGATGCCAGACGTCGTCCGCACGCTGGGGGGCGATCCGGTCGAAACGCTAAGGCACGAGGGCGGTTATGCGCTGATTGTCTATCCCGACGCGGCGAGCGTCCGCGCGCTGACGCCCGACCTGCGCGCGTTGAGCAAAGGCGGCGACACCCTGTATATCGCCACCGCGCCGGGCGCGGGCGACCCGTCGGGCGCCGATGTCGTCAGCCGCGCCTTTGCGCCCGGCGCCGGGATCGACGAAGATCCCGTCACCGGATCGGCGCACAGCGTCCTCACCCCCTATTGGACCGCGCGACTGGGCCGCGATGCCTTTGCCGCCTATCAGGCGAGCGCGCGCGGCGGCCACGTCGGCTGCCGCATCGACGGCAACATGGTCGAACTGACGGGGACGTGCGTTACGACGCTGGTCGGCGATTTCCTGCTGTAGGTGGCAATTTCAAAGCGGGGGGGCCGCGTGAAGTGGAGAGTTGCCATTGAACCTCCCTCTCGCGCAGCGATGGGGAGGTGGCAGCGCCGAGCGCTGACGGAGGGGCAATGGCGCTAACGTCGCCGCCCCTCCACCACCGCTTCGCGGCGGTCCCCCTCCCCATGGCTTCGCCACAGGGAGGATCAATGGCAACAATTCCATCGCCTCACCCCTCCCTTTCCGTAAACGTAAAGTGATTGCGCCCGCCGCCTCGACGGGTTACCCCTTCCCCATGTTTTTCGGTTTTCTCGACGAGCTTCGCGCCGCGGGTATTCCCGCCAGCCTGAAAGAGCATCTGATGCTGCTGGAGGCACTCGACCGCGAGGTGATCGACCGCAGCCCCGAGCAATTCTATTACCTCTCCCGCGCGATTTACGTGAAGGACGAAGGCCTGCTCGACCGCTTTGACCAGGTGTTCAACAAGGTCTTCAAGGGCATCATCTCCGATTACGGCCAGAACCCGGTCGACGTCCCCGCCGACTGGCTGAAAGCCGTCGCCGAGAAATTCCTGACGCCCGAGGAAATGGCGGCGATCGAATCGCTCGGCGACTGGGACAAGATCATGGAGACGCTGAAAGAGCGGCTCGAGGAACAGCAAAAGCGCCATGAGGGCGGCAGCAAGTGGATCGGCACCGGCGGCACCTCGCCCTTCGGCAATTCGGGCTATAATCCCGAGGGTGTGCGGATCGGCGGCGAAAGCAAGCACAAGCGCGCGCTGAAAGTCTGGGAAAAGCGCGAGTTCCAGAATCTCGACAACACCAAGGAACTCGGCACCCGCAACATCAAGATCGCGCTCCGCCGCCTGCGCAAATTCGCGCGCGAGGGCGCGGCCGACGAACTCGACATTCCGGGCACGATCGACGGCACTGCGCGCCAGGGCTGGCTCGACATCAAGATGCGCCCCGAGCGGCGCAACGCGGTCAAGCTGCTGCTCTTCCTCGACGTCGGCGGGTCGATGGACCCGTTCATCAAGCTATGCGAGGAATTGTTCAGCGCCGCGACGAGCGAATTCAAGAATCTCGAGTTCTTCTATTTCCACAATTGCCCGTACGAAGGCGTGTGGAAGGACAACAAGCGCCGCTGGTCAGAGCGCCATCAGATGTGGGATATCCTCCACAAATATGGCCATGATTACAAAGTGATCTTCGTCGGCGACGCATCGATGAGCGCCTATGAAATCACCCATCCGGGCGGCAGTGTTGAACATTTCAACGAAGAATCGGGCGCGGTCTGGCTCCAGCGGATCACCCATGTCTATCCCGCCGCGGTGTGGCTGAACCCGGTGCCCGAGGCGCATTGGGGCTACACCCAGTCGGTGAAGCTCATCAAACAGCTGATGAACGATCGCATGTATCCGCTTACCCTCGCTGGCCTCGACGACGCGATGCGCGAGCTGACGCGAAAGCATTGATGTCCGCCATCCGTCATCCCGGCGAAGGCCGGGATGACGATTTCTTTGATAGCAATCTTGAACCGATGCCCTAATCCCGTTCGTGTCGAGCGTAGTCGAGACACCCATCGGTAGCGCGCGGCATCGAGGTGTCTCGACTTCGCTCGACACGAACGGATTTCAGAAGCTCCGCTAGGCCCCGAATGATCGACCTCCCCCTCGTCACCATCCTGTTGCTCACTGGTTTCATCAACCTGATCGGCGCGCTCGCCTATGCCGCCCGCATCGCCGGCGTTCGCACCCGGCGCATCGCGATGTCGTTCGCGCTATTCAACATTCTCGTGCTCTTCTCGCGCACGTCGAACAGCTTTCTGGGGCCTTTCCTTGCCAAGCGGATCGAGACGCGCATCCACGACGGCAGCGGCGCGTCGCTGTTCATCGACATGCAGCTCGTGCTGGCCGCGGCGAGCGTCGCGACGCTCGTCGGCATATTGCTGGTACCGACGGGGCAGCGCATGTTCGCCGCGGCAATCGGCTGGTATCAGGACAATCGCTCGACGACCCGGCTGGCGCTCAAGGCGGTTAGCCCCGCCGGGCTGCGTACGCTGCGCCAGTCGCTTAAATTCCCCAGCCTCGCGCATCTCAAGGGCTGGCACATGCCCAAGGGGATCGGCTGGGGCGTGTTGATCGCCAACTGCCTTGCGCAGTCGCTGCTCGCCGTCGGCGTCGTCGCGTCGCTCTATGCCGGTTATCTCGCCCCCGAATTCCGCGTCACCGCGTCGCAGCTTTCGGCGCTCATCAACGGTTTTGCGACGATCCTGCTTTTCGCCTTCATCGACCCGCAACTTTCGGTGATGACCGACGACGCGGTCGAGGGGAAGGTCGACGAGGGTGATTTCCGCCGCGCGATTACTTTCATCTCGCTCAGCCGGCTCGCGGGCACGATCCTCGCGCAAGCGCTGCTACTGCCCGCGGCGCTGCTGATCGCGTGGGTCGCCGTGCACGTCTGAGCCCGGCCGGGCATACAGCGACCGAAGGCGCCGGATTAGCCGAACGGGTCGGCAATCGACGGCGGTGGCTCGCTGAACCACTTTGGGCCGCTGTCGGTCATATAAAAACAATCTTCGAGCCGGATGCCGAATTCGCCCGGGATATAGATGCCCGGCTCGTTCGAGAAGCACATGCCGGGCGCCAGCTTCGCCGTCTCGCCGCGCACCAGATTGACCGGCTCGTGCCCGTCGAGACCGATGCCGTGGCCGGTGCGATGCGAGGTACCGGGCAGCTTGTATCCCGGCCCCCAGCCGAGGCTTTCATAATAGGCGCGCACGGCATCGTCGACCTTGCCCGCGGGCGTGCCAAGCTTTGCCGCGGCAAAGGCGACGTCCTGCCCCTTGCGCATCTGGTCCCATACTTGCCGCTGGCGCGGGCTGGCCTTGCCGTAAACGAAGCTGCGCGAAATATCGGACTGATAGCCGTGGACCGAGGCGCCGCAGTCCATCAGCACCACTTCGCCCGCCTTCACCGCCTGCGGCTTGCCCGACCCGTGCGGATAGGCGCTCGCCTCGCCGAGCAGGATCAGCTCAAACTCGCTGTTGCCGCCAAGCGCCACGGTCGCGGCGCGCATGATCGCGCCGATCTCGGCGGGCGTCATACCGGCCTCGATCCGCGGCGCGGTGTGGCGATAGGCGGCGATCGTGATGTCGTTCGCGACCTGCATCAGCGCGATTTCGGCCGGAGACTTGTGCATCCGGCAGCCGCGCACGATGGGGGCACCATTGACGACAGTGGCGGCGGGCATGGCTTTCTCCAGCCAGTCGACCGCGAAGTACCGCACCGTTTCCTCGACGCCGATCTTGCCCTTCGCCAGACCGCGCTTGCCAAGCCATGCGGCAACCGCAGCGAGCGGGTCCTCATCCTCGTTCCACGTCAGCACCTCGGCCTCGATACCCAGGCTTTCGCGCACCGAGGGTTCCTCAAAGAAGGGCGTGACGACCGCGACCTCGCCCTCGCGTGTCAGCACCGCGGCCGTCAGCCGCTCGCTCCGCGACCAGTGCACCCCGGTGAAATAAATGAGGCTCGAGCCCGGCTCGATCAGCAGCGCGCCGATGTCGTTCGCGGCCATCAATTCTGTGGCCTTGGCAATGCGCGCCATACGCTCGGCGGCGCTGATCGGAATCGCGGCGGCGGCGAGGTTGGGGAGCTCCGCGGTGTCGGCGGCCAGCACCGATACCGATCCTGTTACTGCGAGTCCGGTCAGCGCCACAGTCCCCATGAATTGCCGCCGGTGCATCACAACGCTCTCTCCTGTTCCCGTTCGCCCTGAGCTTGTCGAAGGGCCGTTCTTTCCTTCAGCGTCAAAGAAGAACGGTGCTTCGACAAGCTCAGCACGAACGGATTTGATATTCGTGAAAATCGTCTAGCGATAAAGCAAAAGCTCTTCCACTTCCTCGCGCCATCCCGCCTCGTCAGGCAGCGCCAAGGCATCCAGGTCGCCCGCAACGGTGCCCGCATCGTCGACCCACTCGCGCAAGCCCGGCCCGCCGTTGATGACATCGATCGCCAGCACATCGTCGGTATATTCATATTTGAAATCGAGCCCGCGCCAGATTGGATAGTCGGGGTAAAGCGAGCGGATCGCCTTGAAGCCCAGCGCCTGCACGCGCCAGGGGCGGAACGCGCTATGATCGTACCACGCACCCTCGGCATGGATATGGACGCCGTTATTGAGCTGGCCGACATGTTTGTGAAAGGTCGGCTGGAACCAGATGTCGCGCAGCTTGCATCCGCCAAGCCATTCGGGCGCGAGGCGGTACATTTCAGCGATCACCGCCTTGGCGTCGATGTCGGACGCGCCGAAGAGTTCGAGCGGGCGCGTCGTCCCCCTGCCCTCGCTGAGGGTCGCACCCTCGACCATCACCGTCCCGGCATAGGCGCGCGCCATGTTGACGTTCGCGGCATTGGGGCTGGGGTTGATCCACACGCGGGTCGTTGGCCAGCCGAAGCCGGGGCCGCCCGGCTCCCAGCCTTCCATCTCGATCACGCGGTAATCGACGTCGAGACCGAAGTGGCGGATAAACCAATGCCCCATCTCGCCCATCGTCAGCCCGTGGCGCATCACCATCGGCCCCGCGCCGACGAAGCTTTCCCAACCTGGGCGCAGGCGCGTGCCTTCGACGGGGCGGCCCGCGGGATTGGGCCGGTCGAGCACCCACACCGCCTTGCCATGCTCCGCCGCAGCCTCGAGCACGTAGAGCAGCGTCGTGACATAGGTGTAGATGCGGCAGCCGAGGTCCTGCAAATCGACCAGCATCACGTCGAAGGTGTGCATCGACTGGCCGGTCGGACGGCGCACGTCGCCATAAAGACTGAAACACGGAACCCCATACACCGGATCGGTGAAATCGGGCGATTCCATCATATTATCCTGAAGGTCGCCGCGCACCCCGTGCTGCGGTCCGAACACCGCGCTGACATTCACGCCGGCGGCAACGAGCGCGTCGAGGCTGTGCGTGAGAGCGGCGGTGACCGATGCAGGATGCGCGAGCAGCGCGACGCGCCTGCCTTCGAGCGTTTTCAGGAGCGCCGGGTCGGCGAGCAGGCGGTCGATACCGAAGGAAATGGTCATGCCCGACCGCGTGCCTCAAGCGTCAGGGCAAAGCAATCGGGATGATGGAAATCGGGCTGCCCCGGCGGATGCGCAAGCGCCCAATAGCTTTTGGTGCCGTCGAGTTCCTCGATCACCGCGGACAGGCCGAGCTTGGCGCCGACATCGGGAAAGATGCCGGGTTCGACGCGCAGCGCATAGTTTTGCTCGCCGCGCTCGGCCACGATTTCCCACGGCGCCAGATCGTCGGACCGCAGGAGCGAGCGATAATCGTCGAACTGGTAACAGGCCCAGCGCCCATCGGGCGCATAGTTGAATTCGGTATAGTCGGTCTGCGCCTCTTCGGTCAGGAAGGCCTCGAAACAGGTGCTTTCCCACAGGCCATCGGTCGCGCTGTCGGCGATGACCAGCTCGCCCTCGCCGTCGGGCAGCACCAGATCGGCGATCGCCCCGTCGATCAGGAAACGCAGCGCAAAGCCATCGTCGAACGACAGGCTGACCTCGACCGCAACCGACCGCACGGCCCGCGCGGGCGTGCCGGGGTGACAGACGAGTTGACGTCGTTCGCTGGAATGAGCCGACATTCAGTCCCTCTCCGTTCGTCCTGAGCCTGTCGAAGGACCGTTCTTTCCTTTTGCCAAGCTGGAAATGCTGTCCCAATCGCCGCGGATCAATGCCATTTTTTTGGCGCGGCTCCACCCCTTAATTCGTCGTTCGGCTTCGAGAGCTTCGATACGCGTTCCGAACTCCTGACTCCACACCAGGGTTACGGGGAGCTTATCCGAGGTAAAGCCCCGAATAGCGCCCGCCTCGTGCTGCGCCACCCGATAAGCCAGATTATCCGTATGGCCGGTGTAGAAAGCCCCGCCTCGGCAATGCAGCATATAGGCCCAGAAACTCATGCGCGTGTGTTGAAGGAAGAACGGCCCTTCGACAAGCTCAGGGCAAACGGGTCAGGGTTGTTTCTTTGTTGCAGGCCCCATGCTAAGCGCCCGCGCGCTATGACCAACTATAAATCCGACCTGCTGCGCCTTCTCGACGAGCGAGGCTATATCCATCAGATGACCGACGCGGAAGGGCTTGATGCGCTCGCCGCCGGGCAGGTCGTCCCCGGATATATCGGTTTCGACGCAACCGCGCCCAGCCTGCACGTCGGCAGCCTCGTCCAGATCATGATGCTGCGCCGCCTGCAACAGACGGGGCACAAGCCGATCGTGCTGATGGGCGGCGGGACGACGCGGATCGGCGATCCCACGGGACGCGACGAGAGCCGCAAGATGCTGTCGGACGAGACGATCGCGAGCAACATCGCGTCGATCTTCAGCATCTTTCAGCAGTTCCTGACGTTCGGCGACGGGCCGACCGACGCGTTGATGGTCGACAATCAGGACTGGCTCGGCAAGCTCGGCTATATCGAGCTGCTCCAGGAAGTCGGCACGCATTTCACGATCAACCGCATGATGACCTTCGATTCGGTCAAGCTGCGGCTCGAACGCGAACAGCCGATGACCTTCCTCGAGTTCAATTACATGATCCTCCAGGGCTATGATTTCCGCCATCTGTCGCGCGAAATGGGCGTGCGCCTCCAGATGGGCGGGTCGGACCAGTGGGGCAATATCGTCAACGGCATGGAGCTGGGCCGCCGCATGGACGGCGCCGAGCTTTATGGCCTCACGACTCCGCTGCTCACCACCGCCGCGGGCGCCAAAATGGGCAAAACGGCCGCCGGCGCGGTCTGGCTTAATCCCGAACAACTGTCCCATTTTGACTATTGGCAATATTGGCGCAACTGCGACGACCGCGACGTCGGGCGGTTCCTGAAGCTCTTCACCGACCTGCCGCTCGCCGAGATCGCACGGCTCGAAGCGCTCGAAGGCGCCGAGATCAATGAGGCGAAGAAGATCCTCGCGAACGAGGCGACCGCGATGTGCCGCGGCGTCGATGCGGCGAAGACCGCTTCCGAGACCGCCGCGCAAACCTTTGAAAAAGGCCAGATTGGCGGCGACCTTCCTCATGTGACGGCGTCCGCCGAAGGGATTGGCATCGTCGACGCCTTGCGCGAACTCGGCTTTGCGGCCTCGAACAAGGAAGCGCGCCGCAAGCTCGACGAGGGCGCGGTCAAGGTCGGCGGCAGCGTTGTTCGCGACCCCGCCTATCGCATCACGCCGACCGACGGCGACGTTCCGATCAGCCTCGGCGCCAAAAAACATGGCCTCGTAACCCGGTAAAGCGCAAAACAGCGTTTACCACTTTTTCAGCATTCCGGTGGATCGTCATGCCCAAATCAACAAGGTCCACGAAAATGCGCAAGATTGACACGAGCAAGGCCCATTATGTCGGTCTCGACCAGCGGATTGCACCGCGTAGCGACGTCTATTGCCGTCTGCCCTTCGTCATGCCCGACGGACGGCAGGAAATGTGCACCTGCGTCAACATCAGCGCCGACGGTCTGCTGATGCGCTTCGAACGCGGTTTGGAACCCGGCGATCTCGTCGTGTTCCGGATGCCGATCATTGGTCGCGCCGCGGCAAAAGTGGTCTGGTCGCTCGGCGGCAAGACCGGCGTGCAGTTCGAAAAATCGATCACGGTCGAAGATTATCTGCCGATGATCCGCGCGATGGGCGCGCGCGGCGACGTAAACTAACCGCTCCTGAGCAGCGGCACCGCCGCATCGCGCTCGAACAGATAGAGGCAGTGCCGTACCGCCTCGCCGCGCGCGCCTTCCATCCCGCCGTCGCGTTCGACGAACAACCGCGCATCGTCATGCGCGACGGGGAGAAGGCGGACCAATTGCTCGGGGGTCGCAAGCCGATAATCGGCCTCGCCCGACTGCTTGAGACCCAACAGCTCGCCGCCGCCGCGCAGTTCCAGATCCTTTTCCGCAATCACGAACCCATCGTTCGTCTCGCGCATCAGCGCCAGTCGCTCGCGCGCGGTCTCGGAAAGATTTTGCGAGCGTAGCAGCAGGCAGACCGATTTCGCCGACCCGCGCCCGACGCGGCCGCGCAGCTGATGCAGCTGGGCAAGCCCGAAATGCTCGGCATGTTCGACGACCATCAGGCTGGCGGCGGGAACATCGACGCCGACCTCGATCACCGTCGTCGCGACGAGCACGCCGATTTCCCCCGCCTGGAAGCGCGCCATGACGTCATCCTTGTCGGGTCCTTTCATCCGCCCGTGGACGAGCCCGACGCGCGTCGCACCCAGCCGCTCGGCGAGGAGCGCCGCGCGCGCCTCTGCCGCGGCCAGCTCGCTCGCCTCGCTCTCGGCAACAAGCGGGCATACCCAATAGGCCTGCGCACCCGTCGCAAGATGGCGTTCGAGCGAGGCGACCACCTCGTCCAGCCGTTCGACCGAGACGACGCGGGTGTCGACCGGCGTGCGCCCAGGCGGCATCTCGTCGATCCGCGACACGTCCATCTCGCCATGGTTGGCGAGCAGCAGCGTGCGCGGAATCGGTGTTGCGGTCATCACGAGGAGGTGTGGCGGTCGCGCTGCTTTCTGGGTGAGCATCAGCCGCTGTGCGACGCCGAAGCGATGCTGTTCGTCGACGACGACGAGCGCGAGATCCTTATAGGTCACCGCCTGCTGAAAGATCGCGTGGGTGCCGATCAATATGTCGATGCTGCCGTCGGCGAGGCCCATCAGCGTCGATTCGCGCACCCGCCCCTTGTCGCGCCCGGTCAATATGGCGAGGTTCACCGGCAGGCCGGCGAGCATCGCCTGCAAGGTCGCAAAATGCTGGCGCGCAAGGATTTCGGTCGGCGCGAGGAGCGCCGCCTGCGTCCCCGCCTCGACCGCGGTCAGCATCGCGCGCAGCGCCACCAGCGTCTTGCCCGATCCGACGTCGCCCTGCAGCATCCGCAGCATCGGCGTGTCCTGCGCCATGTCGCCCGCAATCTCGCGCCCCACGCGCTCCTGCGCCCCCGTCAGCCCGAACGGCAGCCGCAGTGCATCGGTCAGGCGGCCGTCGCCCACGATCGCCCGCCCCTTTCGGTTGCGCAGCCCCTGCCGGATCAGCATCAACGCCACCTGGTTTGCAAATATCTCGTCATAGGCGAGCCGGTCGCGCGCCGCCTCGTCGCGTGGACTGGCGTGCGCGCGCGCGATCGCCTCGCGCCAGGCGGGCCAGTTGCGGCTGGCGAGCAGCGGCGCATCGATCCACTCGGCCAGCTCGGGCCGCCGCTCGAGCGCGATCGCGGCAAGCTGCGACAGCCGCGCGTTGGTCAGCCCTTCGGTCAGCGGATAGACGGGCTCATGCTCGGCAATCCCGCCTTCGTCGCCGGGTTCGGCCACATGGTCGGGATGGACGATCTGGCGCATCTCGCCATACAGGTCGAGCCGTCCCGACACGCGGCGCGTCTCGCCCAGCGGGAACAGCTTGCGCGCCAGCCCCGATGTCCGCCCGAAATAGACAAGCCGCACATGGTCGCCCGCGCTGTCGAACGCCTCGACGCCGAACGGCGCGCGCGGCGAACGGCCGGGGCGATAATCCTGCGCGGTCAGATCGACGATGATCGTCTGCCCGGCCTGCGCCTGATCGAGCCGATCGACGGGGATTCGCGAGATGAGCCCCGTCGGCAGATGGAACAGCACATCGACGACGCGCTCCAGCCCCAGCCGCGTCAGCGGCTTCGCCAGCTGCGGTCCCACGCCTTTCAGGTCGGTGAGCGCAGCAAAGAGTGGATTGAGGATTTCGGGTCGCATCGGTGATCGGTGTTTAGCGCGAGCTTTGCCAACTTGCACCTCCCCTCTCCCCTTGCGGGAGAGGGCAGCGAGACTTACGAGCTTGCTCGTTAGTCGCAGCGGTGAGGGGTATGCGCTTGCAAAGCAAGCGCGCGCTCGCCATGCGAGCGCTCACCCTCATCCAACTTCGCCTAGGCGCTTCGCGCCAAGGCTTCGTGTCCTTCTCCCGTCAAGGGAGAAGGGAAAGAGAAATAGATGACCGACCGCCTCAAACGCCTGAAATTCCGCGCCTGGCACCGCGGCACGCGCGAGGCCGATTATATGATCGGCGGCTTTTTCGACCGCTATTCGCCTGCATGGGGCGAAACCGAACTCGCATGGTTCGAGCTGGTGGTCGAGGAGGATGACGTCGACATCATGGCATGGGCGCTCGGCACCG
The DNA here is from genome assembly GCF_036687315.1 of Sphingopyxis sp. TUF1. NCBI lineage: Bacteria > Pseudomonadati > Pseudomonadota > Alphaproteobacteria > Sphingomonadales > Sphingopyxidaceae > Sphingopyxis > Sphingopyxis kveilinensis. The sequence continues at coordinate 2,328,562 of NZ_CP144683.1, read as the reverse complement.
CCGCACCGCCCGCGCATCTCGACAAGCCCGAGCTGATCGCGGCGATGCGCCGGCTGGACTATATTCCGCTGCCATGACCATCCCCGCCGCCGACATCTTCGCCGCCATCGGATCGGCAGCGACGCCGCTGACGCTGGCGCGCGCCGCCGACGGCTTCCTGCCGCTGCTGCTCGCCGATCTCGCGCGCGCGAGCGACAAGAGGCTGGTCTATGTCGCGACCGACGACGCCGCGATGCAGGCGATTGCCGACGCCGCGCCTTTCTTTGCCCCCGACCTCACCATCCATCGCTTTCCGGCGTGGGACTGCCTTCCTTATGATCGCGCGGGCCCGTCGATGCGCGTTAGTGCCGACCGGCTCGCGACGCTCTCGGCCTTGCAAGCGGCGCCCAAGCGCGGCGAGCTGATCCTGACCACCGTCGCCGCGATCACCCAGCGCACGCTGACCCCTTTCCGCATCCGCCAGCTCGCGACAACGCTGGCGCCCGGCCAGCGGATCGACCGCGACGCGCTCGCCGAATTGCTCGTCGCCAACGGCTTCAGCCGGGTCGATACCGTTGCCGATCAGGGCGAATTTGCGGTGCGCGGCGGCCTGCTCGACCTGTTTCCCGCGGGCGAGGAGACCGGGCTGCGCGTCGATTTTTTCGGCGACGAAATCGAAAGCATCCGCCGCTTTGACCCCGCCGACCAGCGCAGTCTTGGCCCCGCCAAGGCCTTGCAGCTGCTCCCCGCGTCCGAAACGCTGCTCGACGAGGCGACGATCAAGCGGTTTCGCTCGGCCTATCGCGAATTGTTCGGGGCGCAGGCAACCGGCGATCCGCTGTATCAGGCGGTCAGCGACGGGCGGCGCCAGGCGGGCATGGACCATTGGTTGCCGCTGTTCGAGGAACGACTGGCGACTTTGTTCGACCATGTCGACCCCGCAACGCCGGTGCTGCGCGGCCACCGCACCGACGCGACCGCCGAGACGCGCTTCGCTGCGATCGCCGACTATCATGCGAACCGCGTCGCCGCCGAACGCGAATCGCCGGGCAGCTACCGCCCGCTCGCGCCCGACGCACTGTACCTGACCGAGGCCGAGTGGGGCTCCGCCACGTCGGACCGCCCGATCCATGTCGTCACGCCGTTCGACGTCCCGCCATCGGCAACGGTCGTCGATCTCGAAACCTTTGCCGCGCGCGATTTCACCCCCGAACGTGCCGTCGACCTCAACGTCTATCACAAGGTCGCCGACCATCTGTCGGACGAGCGCCGCAAGGGACGCAAGACGATCATCGCCAGCTATTCGGGCGGCGCGCGCGAACGCCTGTCCGGGCTGCTCCGCGATCATGGCGTGACCTCGCTGGTGCAGGTTGATACGTGGCAAGAGGCGCTGGGTTCAAGTTCCGTTCGTGTCGAGCGAAGTCGAGACACCCCGCAGGAAAGCGCTACCCCGACGGGTGTCTCGACTTCGCTCGACACGAACGGGAATAAGGGTGTGGCGGGACCGGGCACGGTGGCAATGGTCGTCCTCCCCCTCGACCACGGCTTCGCCTCCGACGCGATCAGCTTGCTCACCGAACAGGACATATTGGGCGAACGCCTCGTCCGGCGGCAGAAGCGCCGCAAGAGCGCCGACGCCTTCCTCGCCGAGCTTGCGACGCTCAGCGTCGGCGATTTGGTGGTCCATCTCGACCATGGCATCGGGCGTTACGAAGGCCTGACCTCGATCCCCGTAGGGAACAGCCCGCACGACTGCGTCGCGCTGACCTACGCGGGCGGCGACAAGCTCTACGTTCCCGTCGAGAATCTCGATGTCCTCTCGCGCTATGGCGGCGAGAGCGACGGCGTCGCGCTCGACAAATTGGGCGGCGAGGCGTGGCAGCGGCGCAAGGCGCGGATGAAGGAACGCATCCGCGAGATCGCGGGCGAGCTTCTCGCGACCGCGGCACAGCGCGCGCTTCGCTCGGGCGAATTGCTCGCCGCCGACGCAGCTTATCCGGCCTTCGCCGACCGCTTCCCCTATCAGGAAACCGACGATCAGGACCGCGCGATCGGCGACGTGCTCGCCGACATGGCGTCGGGCCGCCCGATGGACCGGCTGGTGTGCGGCGACGTCGGTTTCGGCAAGACCGAGGTCGCGCTGCGCGCCGCCTTTGTCGCGGCGATGGCGGGGGTGCAGGTCGCGGTCGTCGTGCCGACCACCTTGCTCGCGCGCCAGCATTTCACCAACTTTACCGAACGCTTCAAGGGCTTCCCGATCCAGATCGGCCGCCTCTCACGCCTCGTCCCCGCCGCCGAGGCGCAGCGAACGCGCGACGGGCTGGCGAGCGGACAGATCGACATCGTCGTTGGCACGCACGCAGTGATCGCCAAATCGGTCGAGTTCAAGAATCTCGGCCTCGTCATCGTCGATGAAGAACAACGTTTCGGGGTCGTCCACAAGGAACGGCTGAAGCAATTAAAGGCCGACGTCCACGTCCTCACCCTCACCGCGACACCGATCCCGCGCACCTTGCAAATGGCGATGTCGGGGCTGCGCGAGCTCAGCGTGATCCAGACCCCCCCGGTCGATCGCCTCGCCGTGCGCACCTATGTCGCGCCCTGGGATCCCGTCGTGATCCGCGAGGCATTGCTGCGCGAGCATGATCGCGGCGGGCAGAGCTTCTTCGTTACCCCGCGAATCAAGGACCTACCCGACATCGAGGAATATCTACGCACCCGCGTTCCCGAAGTGAAATATGTCGTCGCGCACGGCCAGATGACGCCGACCGAAGTCGAGGAGCGGATGGGCGCCTTTTACGACCGCAAATATGACGTGCTCGTCTCCACGACGATCGTCGAATCGGGCCTCGACATCCCCAGCGCCAACACGCTGATCATCCACCGCGCCGACCGCTTCGGCCTCGCCCAGCTCTATCAGCTGCGCGGCCGCGTCGGGCGGTCGAAGACCCGCGCTTATGCGTATCTCACTACGCCCGAACAGGGCGCGATCACCGACACCGCCGAAAAGCGGCTCAAGCTGCTCGGCGACCTCGACACCCTGGGTGCGGGCTTCCAGCTCGCGAGCCATGACCTCGACATTCGCGGCGCGGGCAATCTCGTCGGCGACGAGCAGTCGGGACATATTCGCGAGGTCGGGTTCGAACTCTATCAATCGATGCTGGAAGAGGCGATCCTGATGGCCAAGGCCGAAGGTGCGGGCAAGCTGCCGCCGCGTGAAGCCCTGTCGCCGACGATCACCGTCGACGCGCCGATCCTTATCCCTGAAGACTATGTCCCCGACCTGCCGCTCCGCATGGCGCTTTACCGCCGCCTGAATGATGCCGAGGACCGCGCCGCGCTCGACGCCTTTGCCGCCGAGATGATCGACCGTTTCGGCCCGCTGCCGCCCGAAACCGCGAACCTCGTGCAGCTGATGGAGATCAAGGCGAACGCGAAACTCGCGGGCATCGCCAAGCTCGACGTCGGGACCAAAGGCGCGCTCGTCAGCTTCCACGGCGACGAGTTCGCCAACGTCCCCGGCCTGATCGCCTATGTCGAACGGTTGAAAGGCCGCGCGCGGCTGCGGCCCGACAACAAGCTATCGGTCAGCGGCGACTGGGGCAGCACGGGGGCGCGGTTGAATGGCGCTTTGCAGCTGTCAAAAGGATTGGGGAAATTGGCGCGGCAGGCGGCATAGCGGGATCGTCATTGCGAGCGGAGCGAAGTAATCTCCAGCTATGGGTTCGCGCCAAGCCGATAGCTGGAGATTGCTTTGTCGCTACGCTCCTCGCAATGACGAAGCCTATTCCATCAGCCCGACCAACTGATCCCCCGGCACCGGCCCCGATTTCAGGAACCCCTGCCACGTCGCCACGCCGATTTCGGACAGCCGCGCCAACTGGCGCTCATTCTCGATCCCCTCGGCGACGACGAGCAGCCCCAGCGCGCGCGCCAGATCGACGATCGCGCGCACGACGATGCGGTCGCGGTCGCTGCCGTCGATCGTGCGGGTAAAGCCGCTGTCAATCTTGAGATAATCGATCGGCAGCCGCGCGAGCAGCGACAGGCTGGAATAGCCGGTGCCGAAATCGTCGATCGCGATCGCCGCGCCGAGCGCGCGAAGCTGCGCCAGCTGTTCGGCGGCGCTCGCGGGGTCGCTCAGCATCGCCTGTTCGGTGAGTTCCAGCGTCAAGCGATCGGGATCGACCTTCGCATCCTTGGCCATCGCCGCGAACCGCGCAGCGAATTCGGGGTCCCCCAGATCGGCGGCGGTGATATTGAGCGATACGCGCAGCCGATCGAGCTGCCGCGGCCAGCGCGCCATTTCGGCAAGTGCGACGCGGTGCGCATGTTCGGTCAGTTCGCACTCGAGCCGCGCCGCCCGCGCCGCGGTGACCAACGGGCCCGCACCGAGCAGGCCGAGTTCGGGATGCTGCCAGCGCAGCAGCGCCTCGACCCCCGTCATCGCGCCGGTCGCGACGTCATATTGCGGCTGGTAATGGATCACGACCTCGTTGCGCGACAGCGCCGCATGGACCATCACTCCGTCGCGCGCCGACGCCGGCCGTGCGAGCTGGTCGCACGCCTGCAACAGCTGGTCGGCAACCGGCTCGTCGCGCACGATCAGCGCGGCGGCAATGCGGATCGACAGGCGGCCGTTCGGATCACCGACGATCGGCTCGGCAAGCGCGACGTGCAGCGCGCGTTCCTGCGCACGAAGCGCGCCCAGCGCAAGCGGCGTCGCGGGGACGATCAGGAAGCGCGGCCCGTCGAGCCGCTCGACGCCCGACCCCGGCCCGAACTCGTCGCTGGCAAAATTTTCGAGCCGCCTTCCGATTTCGTCGAGCACAGCATCGCCTGCCGCGGTCCCCGCGCTGTTGTTGATGCGCGCCATCTGGTCGATCTGGACCAGCAGGACCCCTGCGTCGCAGTCATGCTGGAGGTGCTGGGCTTCGATTTTCCGGGCGCAGGCGGCAAGGGTTTCGGACAGGCGATTCATGTTGGCCCCTTTAACAGGCTTTGCTTGCCAAACGCTTGCCTTTTGCATCACAAGGCGCGCGTGGCTGCTACATCGCCCCAACCTGCCGCTGCGGCGGCGCCGCTGATCGACGGTCATGGCCGCCGGATCAGCTATTTACGGCTGTCGGTGACCGATCGCTGTGATCTGCGCTGCCGCTATTGCATGGCCGAGGATATGCAGTTCCTGCCCAAATCGGCGGTGCTCAGCATCGAGGAAATGGCCGAGCTCGCCGAGCGATTCGTCGCGCGCGGCGTCCACCGCATCCGCCTGACCGGCGGCGAGCCGCTGGTGCGGCGCGGAATCGACACGCTGGCGATGCGGCTCGGCGCGCTAATCGGCAATGGCCTCGACGAGCTGACGCTCACCACCAACGCGATGCGCCTCGCCGACCATGCGCCGATGCTCGCGGCGGCAGGGGTGCGGCGCATCAATGTCAGCCTCGATACGCTCGATCCCGACGCTTTTCGCCACATCACACGCGTTGGCGACCTTGCCGTGGCGCTCGCCGGCATCGCCGCCGCCCAGCAAGCCGGGCTCGCGGTCAAGATCAACATGGTCGCGCTCGCCGGGCTGAACGAGGATCAGCTGCTGCCGATGCTCGGCTGGTGCGCCAACAATGGCTGCGACCTCACGCTCATCGAAACGATGCCGCTCGGCGAGGTCGAGGAGGATCGCAGCGATCATTATATCCCGTTGCACCAGTTCATCGCCCCGCTGCGCGCCGCGCACGCCATCTACCCCATCGACAAGCGCACCGGCGGTCCGGCCCGCTATTTCGCGGTCGAGGACAGCCCCGTCACGCTGGGCCTCATCACCCCGCTCAGCGACAATTTCTGCGCGACGTGCAACCGCATCCGCCTGACCGTCGAGGGACGCGTCTATATGTGCCTCGGCCAGGACGATCATGTCGATCTGCGCACTGCGCTGCGCGAGGGCGGCAACGTCGACGGGTTGATCGACCGTGCGCTCGCTGGCAAACCCCGCGCGCACGACTTTCAGATTGAACGCGAATCCAGGCCGGCGGTCGCACGCCATATGAGTGCAACGGGCGGCTGATACGCCGAACCGCGAGGGGGAACCGGACCACATGTTTCGCAAGATCGCGCTCGTCGCATCGAACGCGCCCGCGGCCATGGAGGCCGAAGCCGAACTGCGCCCGCTCTACGACTTTGTCGACATTGGCGAGGCCGATCTGCTGATCGCGCTCGGCGGCGACGGATTTCTGCTGCACATGCTCCACCAGCTGCTCGACCAGCGCCGCAGCCTGCCCGTGTTCGGGATGAACCGCGGCACGATCGGCTTTCTGATGAACGAATTTCGCGTCGAGGGTCTGCTCGACCGCATCGCCGCGGCGCGCCCCTATCTGATTCACCCGCTGGCGGGCGACATCACCACGGTCAGCGGCGAGCGCCATATCCTGCCCGCGATCAACGAGATTTCGCTGCTGCGCGAGACGCGTCAAGCCGCGAAGCTGGAGGTGATGATCAACGAGCGGACGATGCTGGAGGAACTGGCCTGCGACGGCGTGCTCGTATCGACGCCCGCCGGATCGACCGCGTACAACCTCAGCGCGAACGGCCCGATCCTGCCGCTCGATTCGGCGATGCTGGCGCTCACCCCGATCAGCCCGTTTCGCCCGCGGCGCTGGCGCGGCGCGCTCGTCCCCGAATCGACGAGCATCCGCTTCAACGTCCGCGAGGCGGCCAAACGCCCTGTCAGCGCGGTCGCGGACCAGCGCGAAATCCGCGACGTGAAGACTGTCCTAGTCACCACCGATCGCAGTCGGCCGCTGACCTTGCTGTTCGACCCCGACCAGGGGTTGGACGAACGCATCGCGATGGAACAATTTATCGTCTGAGTGACACGAAATACGGCAAAACCCCCTTGATAATTGTCCCGGTTGGCGGCAAAGGGGCCGCCTTGCCCGCATCGGCGGCGTGTTCCTCGGTAGCTCAGCGGTAGAGCAATCGACTGTTAATCGATCGGTCGTAGGTTCGAATCCTACCCGGGGAGCCACTTCTCACTTTTATGAATTTCGGGGCTTGCTGCCTGGCGGGTCGAGGCGGCGCGCCGTGAAATTCGTATCGGCATAATAGCGCAGTTTTCTCGCGGATCGGGTCGTCACCTCCGCGCCTGCAAGCGCGCTCGTGAAGTCGGCGAAATAGCTGGAGCCGATGCGAGCTTGGATTATATTCTGGATATATGGCGTGAGAAACGACGAGACCGGCGCCGATTGGCGATTGGCCGATGCCTATTCCGAGTTGCTGCTTTGCGATCAGGTTTTTCGCCTGCTTCGGACTTCGCCGTAAGGTTTAGATTGCATCCCATCGGTAACGTGTTACCTTATCGATTAGAGGAGATAAAGGGATATGCAGCAACTGCAAGATCGCATTCGCGAACAAGGGCTTGAGGAAAATGTCGCCGAGCTCGATCGCTGGGGTTACACGGTTTTCCATGATGAGCGGACCGACCGCATTGTCGACGAAGTTCGAGAAGCCATCATTCGTGTCGTGCCAGCAGGCGACGAAGAAAAAGCGCCAACGCGGTTCACCATATTGGGCGAAGATCCGATTTTCGCCGATGCGATATCAGCACCCAAGCTTTTGACGATGGTCGAATATCTTCTCGGGCGAGGCGCGCTCTTTTCGCAATTATCCGGCTCTCGGCGTCGGCAGGGGAAGGGTTCTCTCGGTCTGCATGCCGACAATAGCTGGTTTCCCGCTCCCTTCCCGGAATGGGAGATCATGTGCACGGCCTGTTTGGTCACGGACGAGTTTACCGAGGAAACCGGTGCGACCCTGGTCGTGCCCGGTTCGCACAAGCTGAAGCGCCATCCCTCGCCCGACGAGCGCGCGAAACCGGAAGGCGCGCGGCCGATAGTCGCGTCCAAGGGTGCGATATGCCTGTGGGACGGGTCGGTCTGGCACGGCAATTATCCCCGCCAGATCCCCGGAGAACGCGTCGTGCTTCACATGACCTACACGCGCATCGGCATGCAGCCGATCGAGAATTACGACCATTTGGGCGAGGCGTGGTTCGACGGCAAGGACCCCGAACTGCCCCGGCTATTGGGCCGCGAAGTCTTTCTGGGTCGCAGTCCGACGTTCAAACAGAATGACCGGGAGTTGCTCCGAAAAACCTATGACCAGGTTCACGGATCGGAATTCTGGCAAAAGCGCGGAATTACCTGACAGCGATTTCGCCACCTTCGAGATAGTCCTGGATAGCCTTGTCGTAATTCCGGGCGCTCCGGTGCAGCCGCTCCACCCACTGCGGCGCGGCCACGCCGGCGAGCGCGAGCGAGAATCCGAAGCAGATTTTCTGTCCGGCGAGCCAGATGTCGAAATCGCTCGATGCCCAGTTGCGCAGGTTCGCCGCGAACAGATCGGTGAGCGTCTCGGCGATGTTCATTATGTTGAGATCGTCGCGCAAGAAGCCCTCATCGATCGCCCGGCGGACCATGTTCGCGTAGACAAGCAGCATCTCGCGGGCGGGTTCGGTTTCATCCCCGCCCGAGAAGGCCTGCGTCGCCCGAAACAAAGCCCTGTAGAAGGGCTGCTCGCGCGCGTAAAAATCCATGCCGAGCAGCGTCCGGTCGAAAAACATCTCGAGCCGGTCGATCGAGCGATAATTTCTGACGATCTCCCGAAACTCATCCTGTTCCGAAACAAGCAACGCGCGGATGATCCCGTTCTTTGACCCGAACAGCTCATAGGGCGTGCGCAAACTGACCTGCGCCCGCGCCGCGAGCATCCGCATCGGAAGATCGAAATTGCCCGTCTCGCGAACAATTGCCTGCGCCGCCTGCAGCAAGGTCGCAGCCTTCCCGGACATATGGCCGCCCCGCCCCGTCGCGTCTTCGACATTCGTCATAGCAACGCCGCTATATCGCGTGTCTCACAGCCTGCAACCCACGACATTGACTAGCAGGTTCCGCAGTGGCATCTCATTGGTAACACATTACCAATGAGATTCGCGAGCGTCGCTATACGCCGTGAGAACGGAGAGAAGGATGAGGGAAGCAGTTCCGGGACATCCCCCGGCGGTCACCTATGCGCCTTCGCCCGTCCTCGAAGACGCCCTTGCCGAGACCAGGAGCAAGGCGCGTCTCTCGATCGGCACCAAATTGGGATATGGCCTCGGCGAAATGGCCGAGGGCGTAAAGACGGCGACGCTCGAGACCTTCCTCTTTTTCTATTATGTCCAGGTCATCGGGCTACAAGGCTCGCTCGTCGGCCTCGCGCTTCTGATCGCGTTGCTTTTCGACGGTATTTCCGACCCGCTGATCGGGCAGTTGTCCGACCGAACGAACACGCGGCTGGGTCGCAGGCATCCCTATCTCTATCTCGCTCCCATACCGCTCGCTTTCGCGCTCTACATGCTCTTCGATCCGCCTGCCGGCCTCGGGCAATGGGGGACGTTTTTCTGGTTGCTCGGTTTCACCGCCTTCTGCCGGCTGATGCAGTCCTTTTACTTCATCCCCCATATGGCCCTCGGCGCCGAGCTTTCGACGGACTTCAAAGAACGGATTTCGGTCTCGGGCTACAGAAATATCTTCGCCTTCGCGGGGCGGTTGCTCGTCCTCGGAATTGCTTTCAGCATATTTTTTCACGCGACCCCAGAATATCCGCAGGGACAGTTGAACGCCGCCGCCTATCCCCCGCTCGCGCTGACCTGCGGCGCGATTGCGCTGATTGCGATCCTGGCGTCCGCCGCTACGACGCAGAGCCGTGCGCTGCAATATTATTCCCGGATGCAGTCGCAAGGCCGGGGGCAGGTCCACGAACCCATGCTGAGCAACCTCGTCAACGCGTTCCGGCTCCGGACCTTCGCGATCTTTTTCGTCGCGATCCTGATTTCCTATGTTCTAGGGGGCGTCCAGGCAGCGCTCGCGGTGCACGTCAACACCTTCTACTGGAAGCTGCCCACATGGGGCATCCAATGGGTATTTCTGGGCGCGGCATTGGGTTTCATGCTGGGGTCGCTTTTCGCGCGCGCGCTTGCCGACCGGTTCGACAAACGCACGGCCTATGTCGCGTCGGTGGTGTTGTCCGTCGCGCTCAACGTGGCGCCGATAGGTCTGCGAGAAGCGGGCATACTCACGCCTCCCGATAGCGCAGAAGCCCTGACCGCCCTGCTGGCCGCGGCAGCTTTCTTCGCGTCGCTTGCCGGCGGCCCGGCAATGGTGATCGCCGGCGCCATGCTCGCGGATATCGCCGATGCCTATGAGCTGCGGTTCAAGAGCCGGAGCGAGGGCTTTCTGTTCGGCGTCAGCGCGTTCACGCGCAAGGCGTCGCTGGGAATTGGCGGCGCGCTGGCCGGGATAGCGCTCGACCTGATCCGCTTCCCGCAAGGTGTCGCGGTCGAAGCCGTTCCGCGCGAAGCCACCGTCCATCTGGCACTTCTATATGGCCCGATGATGCTCGTTTTCACCACAATCGCGATGTCGATCATGTGGTTCTACGACCTCGACCGCGACAAGCATGCCCGCATCCTGCACGAACTGGAATCGAAAGAATGACGATGATTTTTGCCAGCCCGCAGTGGATCGAACGTATCAAGGAACTGCTCGTGCAACTGGTGACCGAGAACGCCGATCGCCTGGCAGGTCATCATTTCTCGCTGTCGGAGACTTTCACGTCCGTTCCGCCCGATGGCGGAACCGGATTCTGGGCTGCTGAGATCGAAGGGGGAGACGTCCGGTTCGGCGATGCACCGAACCCCGACGCCGATTTTGCGCTGGTTGCCGAGCAAGCGGCGGCGCTGCCCGGGGCGATGCTGATCTATGACGGGGCGACGAAAGAGATGCTGGACGCCATCGATGATCACCGGCGCGCCATGATTGCCGAGGGCCGCATGACGATCCACGTCGGAAACCATAAGGCGTCGAAGCCGGTGATGGCGGTCTTGCGCCAGCTGCACGATCGTATCGCACACGAAACGGCGGCATAGATCATGCAGAAATTGTTGATCGCCAATCGCGGCGAGATCGCCATTCGCGTCGCTCGCGCCGCCGCCGTTCGCGAAATCCGGTCTGTCGGCATCTATTCCGCCGACGACGGCGACGCCTTGCACATTCGGAGGACCGACGAGGCGATCGCCCTGCCGGGCAGTGGCCCCGCCGCCTATCTCAATGTCGGGGCCATCGTCGGCGCAGCATGCGAGGCGGGCTGTGATGCCATCCATCCAGGGTACGGCTTTCTGAGCGAAACCGCCGAATTTGCCCGGCACTGCGAAGAGGCCGGTCTGGTTTTCGTCGGCCCTGCCGCAGCGACGCTGGCGGCGCTGGGCGACAAGGCCAGGGCACGCGCGATTGCGCTGGCGGCCAGTGTCCCCGTTCCGCCCGGAAGCGAAGGCCCGGTCAACGTCGAACAGGCCCTCGCTTTTTTCGATCGCCACGGCGCGATGATGATCAAGGCAGTGGCCGGCGGGGGCGGTCGCGGAATGCGGCCGGTCACCGATCGCGAGGCTGTTGCCGACGCGCATCAGCGCTGCAGTTCGGAAGCGCTCGCCGGATTTAAGTCGGACGCCGTCTATTGCGAAAAGCTCGTCGGCCGGGCGCGTCACGTCGAGGTTCAGATCATCGGCGACGGCACGGGCGAGATCGTCCATCTGTGGGACCGCGAATGCAGCTTGCAACGCCAGCGGCAGAAAATCGTCGAAATTGCTCCCGCACATGGTCTGGATACCGCGCTGCGGCACCGACTGTTCGATGCCGCTGTCGCGATCGGCAAGGCGGTGGATTATCGCGGCGTCGGGACGGTGGAGTTTCTCGTCGATCTCGATACCGGCAGCTTTTACTTCATCGAGGCGAATGCGCGGCTGCAGGTCGAGCATACGGTGACCGAAGCCGTGACGGGGCTCGACCTTGTCGACATCCAGTTGGCGCTGGCAAGCGGAGCATCGCTGAAAGATCTCGATCTTCGGCAGGATTGCATCCCTGCCCCGCGCGGCATCGCCATTCAGGCGCGCGTGAATGCAGAAACGATCGCTGCGGACGGAATGCCGCGGCCGTCCGGTGGTCGCATCCGCCGTTACGAAGTGCCGGCCGGCCCCGGGGTGCGCGTCGACGACTGCGCAAGCCAGGGATATCAGCCCAACCCCCGCTTCGACAGCCTGCTCGCCAAGGTCATCGCGACCGCGCCGACCGGCGGTTTCGCGAACGCGGCCCGTCTGGCCGATCGCGCGCTCGGTGAGTTTGCCATCGAAGGCATCGACACCAACCTCCCCTTTCTGCGTGCATTGCTGCAGCATCCCGAGATCGCGCGCGGCGCATTCGACACGCTTTTCATCGAGCGCAATCTCAGCGTCCTTCTCGAACGTGCTGCCCAGTTGAGGTCCGAGCCGTCGCCCAGCACCGCCGACGACGCGCAATCACCCGATCGCGCGATGGCGGCGCCGGCCGGAACGATTGCGATCGCGGCACCGATGACCGGCTCGCTGATCGCATTGTTGGCGGAGACGGATCAAGCGGTCGCAGCAGGACAGCCCGTCGCGATCATGGAAGCGATGAAGCTCGAACATGTCATCACCGCACCGACCGCAGGTTATGTCCGGCTGTCACCGAGCGATGTAGGCGCCGTGATCTCGGAGGGCGATCCGATCCTGTTCTTCGAGGAAGCCGATGTGGGCCTGTCGGCGATCGAGACCAGCGCCGACTTCGACCCCGACCATATTCGCGCCGATCTTGCCGAATTGCAGGCACGCCGCGCGTTGACGCTCGATGCCGCACGTCCGGATGCCGTCGCCAAGCGGCGTGCCCGCGGATATCGCACGGCCCGGGAAAATGTCGACGATATCGTCGACGACGGCAGCTTCATCGAATATGGCTCGCTGGTCATCGCGGGCCAGCGACTGCGCCATCCGGTCGATCATCTCATTCGCACGACGCCGGCCGATGGCATGGTCACCGGGATCGGGCGCGTGAACGGCGACATATTCGGCGCCGATGCGTCGCGCTGCGTCGTGATGTCCTATGACTATACCGTTCAGGCTGGAACGCAGGGCTTGAAAAATCACGAAAAAACGGACCGGATGCTGGAATTGGCCGAGCGCTGGCGCCTGCCCGTCATCCTGTTTGCCGAAAGCGGCGGGGGGCGTCCGGGCGACACCGACCGGCCTGCCGGCGGCGGCATATTCAATACGCGCGCCTTTGCTCTGCAAGGCCGTCTGAGTGCGCTCGTTCCCCAGATTGCGATTGCAAATGGTCGCTGTTTCGCCGGCGCCGCCGTGTTGCTGGGATGCTGCGACGTCGTGATCGCGACGAGAGACACGACGATGGGCGTCGGCGGCCCGGCGCTGATCGAAGGCGGCGGCCTCGGCGTCTACACGCCGGAGGAAGTCGGGCCCGCCGAGGTGCAGGCGGCGGGCGGGGTCATCGACATCCTGGCAGAGGATGAAGCCGACGCCGTGCGCATTGCGCAGAAATATCTTTCCTACTTTCAGGGGCGCCTGCCCGCATGGGATGTGGCCGACCAACGGCTTTTGCGCGGCATGGTCCCCGAAAACCGCCTGCGCGCCTACGATGTCCGCCGGATCATCGAGACATTGTGCGATACGGGATCGGTGCTGGAGCTTCGCGAAGCATTCGGCCGAGCCGCGATCACCGCGCTGGCCCGGATCGAGGGCCGCGCGGTCGGCGTCATCGCGAACAATTCGGCCTATCTGGGGGGAGCGGTCGATGCCGATGCCGCGGACAAATGTTCGCGCTTCATGCAGCTTTGCGACGCGTTCGACATCCCGATTGTCGTCCTTGCCGACACGCCGGGCAACATGGTGGGCCCGGAAGCCGAAAAGACGGGGCTGATCCGACATTGCTGCCGAATGTTCATCACCGGTCCGAACCTGACGGTGCCGCTCTTCTCGATTGTCCTGCGCAAAGGCTATGGCCTCGGTGTGATGGCGATGGTGGGCGGCCACAGCCAGGCCCCCTTCTTTACGCTCTCCTGGCCGACAGGCGAATTCGGCGGCATGGGGCTGGAGGGCGCCGTCAAGCTGGGTTACCGCAAAGAGATGGAAGCCATCGCCGATCTCGACGAGCGACAGCGCTGGTATGAACAGCGCGTCGCGGAATCCTATGAGAATGGCAAGGCTATCAACACTGCGATGGGATTCGACTTTGACGAAGTGATCGATCCCGCCGAAACGCGGGCGCACATCGTCGCAGGTCTTGAAAGCATTCCTGCCCCCATCCGGGCGGGCAAGAAGAAGCGCCCGTTCATCGATAGCTGGTGATGCCGGCTGGAGCGCCGTCGGGGCGCCCCATCACCTGCGCTACGATCAGGCGAGCCGGTCGAACGTGTCGGCCGTGATCCCCTCTGCGCGCAGAAGATGCTTCTGCACCTTCTGCGTTGGTGTCTTGGGCAGATTGTCCATCGTGCGAATATAACGCGGCAGCATGAAGCCGGCCATGCGCGGCTCCAGAAATTCGATGAGCTTTTTCGGATCGACCTTCTCACCCGGCGCGGGCGCAACGACGACCATCACCTCCTCCTCGCCGAAGGGGCTTGGCACGCCGATCGCCGCGGCCTCACGGATCGACACATGCGAGCAGACGTCACTCTCGACCTCGAAGGACGAGATATTTTCGCCGCGGCGACGGATCGCATCCTTGATCCGGTCGACGAAGAAATAATTCCCCGCCTCGTCCCGTCGGAACGCATCGCCGGTATGGAACCACCCGTTACGCCACGCGGCCGCGGTGGCTTCGGGATTGTTGAGATAGCCGGTCGTCATCGACCAGGGACGATCGCAACGCAAAATGAGCTCGCCGATCTCGCCGTCGGCGACGTCGACGTCATGGGCATCGACGAGCCGCGCTTCCACCCCGGCGCGGACCGTGCCGCAGCTCGATACCGGGAAATTGCCGCCGGGCTCGGCCACCAGCGGGGTCGATATCTCGGTCATGTTGAAGCAGGTTCGCACCTCGCAGCCGAACCGGCTTTCGAAAATGGCGGCATCCTCGGTGTAGGGAACCATCATGACGGATCGCAGCGGATGATCGCGATCGTCGTCCCGCGGCGGCTCCTTGGCGAGGAAGGCGGCCATCACCCCGAGAAGGACAAGGCAAGTGGTCCCCGTCTCGCGCACGACGCGCCAGAAATTGGAGGTCGAAAATTGCGAGATCAGCGCAAAGGATGCGCCGTTGTAGAGTGCGAGGAGCACGCCCCCGGTTCCCGAAATATGGAACAGCGGCAAGGCGACGAGATAGCGATCGTCGGGACCGACATATCCGAACGCGGCGCTGACCGACGTATAGCTGTGGCAATAGGTGACGAGGACGCCCTTCGACGGGCCGGTCGTCCCCGATGTGTAGATCACCATCTGCACGTCCCAGGGCATGACCCTGGCCGGCTCCGCGACTTGCGCCCCGTCGAGACTCTCCCACGTATGGAAGCGGATATTGCCCATCGCTTCGGGCGTATCGCCCAGCGTGACGATGTCGGTCAGACATGCGTGGTCGATCGTGCGCAGCCGTTCGGCAAGGTCCGACTGCGCGATCATCAGTCGCGCCCGTCCGTTCGCGACGACATGTTCGAGAATATTCCCGCGGTAGGCCAGATTGATCGGAACATAGATCGCGCCGAGCCAGTTGATCGCCAGCCAGACCGCGATCGTTTCCCGGCCATTCGGCAACCACACATTGACATAGTCGCCCTGAGCGACGCCGAGCGAACGGAGACCGCCGGCCATTTTCTGAACGATCGCGAGCGTTTCCGCGTAAGTCCAGTTGCTCCCATCCTCAAAGAGAGCGAAGACCTTGTCGGGGGTTTCGCGCGCATAGCGTTCGAGCAGCGGTCCCGTCACGCAAGCCTCCGCGACCGGAATAGCGCTGCCCGTCCAGATATCGCTCATGTCGTCTCCTGTGCGGCGTTGCCGGTCAATATCCCTGCGGACCGTGGACCATACGGTAGGTATGGCGCAATTTTTCCTGGTCCGTCTGCCCGCTGGTTTCGGTGGTCGAATGGAAGAAAAGGTCGCGGCCGAGAAGGCCGCGCAGTTCGGAGGAGTTCTGTTCCAACCATTCATCGCCGAAGTGGCTATAATCATCGATCGGTTGCATGCCGAGCCGCGTGTAGGTGGTATGAAGCACGACCCGCTCACCGGGCGTCTTGCGGGCGTAATTGCCGTGCCACACCGATCCGTCCCACAGGCAGATCGATCCCTTCGGTGCAACGATCGCCTGCGCACCCTCCAGCGACTTGCGGACGTCTTTCGGGGGGTGACGCTTTTGCTTGTGCGTCCCCGGTATGATCATCGTTGCGCCATGCTCTTCGGTAAACTCGTCGGTGACCCAGCAGGCGGTGCACATGATTTCCCATGCGGGAAACGGCTCGGGAAACCAGCTATTGTCGGCGTGCAGCCCAAGACTGCCTCCGCCCGGTCCCCGTATCGTTCCGAGGAGCTGGCTCAGCAGCATACCGCGGCCGAGCAGGAATTCCGCGAGCGCCAGCAGCCGCGGGACGGTGACCGCTTTTGCGAAGACCGGATCGCGGCCGAGCAACAAACCCGCGCGCCGCCCTCTGTTTTCCCCTTCCGATGTCTGCGAAAGCCGCAGGATCGCCTCGCGCAATTCGTCGGTGATTGCGTGCGCAGCGGGGTCCTGGATGATCGTATAGCCATCCTCGACCAGGTCGCGCACATTGTCCCACAATTTCAGTTCGTCGAGCCGCGCGCTCAATTCCGGCGAGATACCGTCCACTTCCTGGCGGATTGGTTGCGTTGCCATATTTGCGCCTCCCTGGCGTTTGCGTCCTAGAATTTCTTCCAGACCTGAAGCCCGAACATCCGCGGCGGCGCATAGTTTGCCGCCGCGAAACCGAGCGTATGAAGCTGCGCGACCTTGCCCGTCGCATAAAGCTTGTCGGTCAGGTTGTTCACGAAGACCGCGCCATTCCAGCCCGATCCCGCCACGTCGCGCAGTTCCGCCCGCAAATTGATGGTGCTGTAGGGAGCTTGCGAAATGGCATCGAGACCGCCCGGATAAAGCTGGAGATCGCGCGCTGCAGCCGCGACATAATAGACCCGGCTTTGCGTAAAGAACGATGCCGACAGCCCGAGTTCGCCGACGTCGTCACCGAGCGGCGCCGTGTACTGGAGCGTCACATTCCCCGAATGCTTCGGCATGTAAGGCAAAGGGTTATTGCTGAGATCGAGGAAGCAGACGCCCGCCGGGGATTCAGGTACGCAAATGGCATCGCCCGGACGCGCAATATTGTACGGATCAACGCCCGTCCATGTCTTGTACTTCGCATGATTGTAGGAATAGCCGAAGTTTACGCTGAAGCTCGGATTGAATACCACTGTACCCGCGGCTTCGACACCGCGCAGCTGGATTGCCGCGATATTGGCGAGGTAGCGATACGATACGCCATTGACGAGGCCGAGCAACGTCTGGGCGATATTCTTGTAGTCGGTGTTATAGGCTGCGGTGTTGAGCCGGACCGCCACGTCGCCCAGATAAAATTGGGTCTTGAGGCCGATTTCCTGGGTGTTCACTGTCGCGGCATCATAAACGGGCTTGTAACCCGGGAGATTGGCGCCGGGAGGCGGGCTGATCGCATTCACGCCGCCGGGTACATAGGCGCGCGTCGCCGAAGCATAGGCCATGATGTCGGGCGTGAACTGCTGCTGGATCGAAAGCGTGTAGTTATAGCCCTTGCTCTTCGTGGCCGAGTTCGTCTCGTTCGTCCCCGGTTCGAAGCGACCGGTAACCGGATTGCGGACCGGCGCGATCGTCGTCAGTTCGGAATCGGACCAGCTGTAGCGATAACCGCCGGTGATGCTGAGCCCCTCGATACCGGCATAGGAAAGATCGAGCGTGGCCTGGCCGAAAACCGCCTTTTCCTTTGCTACCGAACGCTTGATGAAGCCTACCGCGTTCAAATAGCCATTGGGATTGCTATACAGCTTGTAGACGTTGGTGGTGCCTTCCAGGTTCTGGGGCGCCCGCTGGTGCTGATAGAAGCCGCCTATATTGGCCTTGAGCAAGCCGTCCCACAGTTCAGCCTGTAGCTGAAGCTCGTTGGTATAGGTGTGGAGCGCGGGACCGAGCTTGGCGGTCAGCCTCGTCCCGACCTGGTTGTTCGAACCGAAATTGCTGTAGTTCGCCGAAGCGAATGCCCCTTCCTGCAAGATGCCGCCGACCCCGTCATAGGATCCGGCGCTGTTCGAGGTGAAGGAGTCGAACGAAAAGATGTTCTTGAGGCGAACGCGTGTCGCACCAGAATCGATCACCTCGATCTGCGTGTTGTTGACGACGCTGGCATGCTTCATCTGCGTCAACTGCGCCTGCCCGTCATAGGGCGGAGCCGTAATGCGCGCGGCCTTCTTTCCGCCCTGTTCCAGACGAGCCGTTTCGGCTTCGAGCACCGCAAGAAACGCGGGGCTCAGGTTGGGATGGGTCGGCTTGTAACCGGCAAGGACCGAACCCGTCGCAGACTGATCGATATTTTCATAGGACGCGAAAAGCGTGTTCTCGAGCCCCCCGGACTTGAACGCGATGCCGAGGCGATACTGCTGGTTGTTAACATCATCGACACGCTTGCTCGTGCCGAACTGCTTGGTGTAACCGCCGACGCGATTGGCGTTTACGGCAAGGCGGACGGCGAGACGATCGTCGACCACGGGAATGTTGACGACCCCGGTGAACTGAGCCCGACCATAAGTGCCGACCGTCATGTCGACCAGGCCGCCCCAGTCGTTGAATTCGGGCTTTTGCGGAGTGATCAGCACGGCGCCAGCCGCGCTCGACCGTCCGAACAATGTACCCTGCGGTCCATTCAGCACCTGGACCGATGCAATGTCCAGGAACGGCGCGCTTGCGATACCGCCGCAGCATGGAGCCTCGGCGAAATAGGTGGTGACGCCAGCGGACAGGCCGCGCACCGAGAAGCGGGCATTCATGTCGTTGAAATAGGACACGACGCTAAGCGATGGCGCGAGCTTCGGCAGATCCTTGACTGCGATCACGCTTTCCGTGCGCAGCATATCTCCGCTTACTGCGGTGACAGAGGTCGGCACGCGTTGCAGATTCTCCTCCACTCGCCGCGCGGTAACGATGATGTCGGTGAAGCCTTGACGGCTTGCCTCCTCATCGGCGCTTTCAGGCGGGGCGGTTTCCTGAGCCGCTGCATGGGCGACGTGAAACAGTGTCAGCGGCAACACCGCGGACGACAACAGGAGCCTCTTGAACATGCCCTCTCCTCTTTATGTCACAGCGCCTCCCTATGGCTGGTCGCTGCTGATTATCTTTTTACGCGTCCAAGAAACCTGTCGGCTTGGCATGTCCGTCAAATCGCCTTGGTAACGCGATACCACTGGTTATCGTTGATCCGGACCGAGTGTCAACAGGCTTTCCGACGGACAGGCTTCCAGTCAAAGAACCCCGAATTAAACTATTGTTTTTAAGCTATATTATTATCGACAATCGTGATCTCCGCGGGATTTTCCAGTCGAAATCCGGTCCGTCACCCCTGCGAATCCATGGCGATCTTGCCTCCATCTGGTAACACGTTATCATAAAGCAAAACGAATGCACTCTTGTCTCGGGCACGAACGGGACATGATCGATGGAGAGGCAAGTCGATGAAATTGCACATCAGCGCCGAAGGCGGACCTCTTGCCGGGATTGCGGTGCTCGAAAAGTCGGATGACGCCGCGGCGCGTTACTGCGGCCGGATTTTGTCCGTCCTCGGCGCACAGATATTGCGGGTGCGCAGTGCAGTACCGCTCCAGGCCGACGCCGTGGATCTCTGGCTCGACGAAGGCAAATCGTTCATCGGGACGTTCGACGAAGGGCTGACCCGTCTGGCGGACTATCCCCCCTCGCATCGTGCGGTTCTCGTCGGACAGTCGCCAGAAACAGTCGGATCGGTAGACAGGTCCTTGGCGGAGCGGGGCGTTGACGCGCTTCGCCTCGGCATCACATGGTTCGGTCATGAAGGACCCTATCGGGACTGGCAGGGCGACGATGCCCTGATCCAGGGTTTGATCGGCATCGCGGCGTCCTTCGGGGCGTCCGACGGCCCGCCGATGCTGCCCCAGGGCTTCGGACCGCAGATCACTGCGGGCGCCACCCTCGTCGTGGGAGCGCTCGCCGCGCTTTGGGGGCGCAAGCGAGGCGGCCAAACCAGACGCGTCGACGTCAATATTTTCGAAGCTGCCATGTGCTTCACCGAACCCTCGCCGCCCCTCGCGGAAGCGGGTGCGGCTGCGCCCGGCCGAACCGGGATAAACCGCTTCGCGACCAACCACCCGACCACCGTCTATCCAACGAGCGACGGATGGATCGGCGTAACCGCGCTCACGCCCGCCCAATGGTCCGCGCTTGCCGAGATGGTTGGACACCCGGAATGGGCGGAGGATCCCCGCTTCGCGACATCGCTCGCGCGCGTCGCAAACGCCGAAGCCCTCGACACCGCGCTCGCCGCAATCCTGATCCGCGAAACTTCCGAATATTGGTTGATCGAGGGCCAGCGCCGCCGGGTTCCGCTGGCGCCCGTCCCCGATCATCGTGAACTTCTGGAGACGCCACACTGGCGCGAGCGGGAAAGTTTCATTCCCCTGCCGGGCGCCCCGGGCATAGTTGCCCCCCGATTACCATTCCGCATTTTCGTGGACGGGAAGCCCCGCGACGAGCAGCCGCCCGAAAGCCCGCCAGCCAGCCCGCTCGAAGGCGTGCGCGTTGCCGACTTCTCGATGGGATGGGCGGGACCGATGTGCACCCGGCTGCTCGCAGATCTCGGAGCCGACGTCATCAAGGTGGAGTCGGACACCCATTACGACTGGTGGCGCGGCTGGGAACCGCCGGGCGAATCCGATCCACCCAAATATGAGCTCATGCCGGCATTTCTGATCATGAACCGGAACAAGAAGGATATTTGCCTCGACCTGACCGACCGACGCGGACGTGAGGTTGCCGAAACCCTTGTCAGCCGGTCGGACATCGTGATCGAAAATTACGCACCCGGAGTGATGAACAAGCTCGGCCTCGACCCCGATCGTCTGCTCGGCCTCCGTTCCGGTCTTGTCATGGTGTCGATGGGTGCGTTCGGTGCGTCCGGACCATGGAGCTTCTTCCGCGCTTACGGCTCCACGGTGGAGCACGCCTCCGGCATGCCCCACGTCAACGGCCAGGCCGACTGGCCACCGGTCCTGCAACACACCGCACTGGGAGACCCGGTCGCGGGCATTTACGGCGCGATCGCCGCGCTTGCCGGCCTCCATGGCAGGAGCAGGCTTGGCGGCGCCTGGTTCGACCTTGGACAGGTTGAGTGTCTGTTTCAGCTCGGCGCTGACGCCATCGTTCGCGCCCAGACGGAAGGCCCCCCGCAGCGCCTCGGCAGCCGTTCGATACACCATGCGCCGCGCTGCGTGGTCGCAGCGAGTGATGGTCATGTGGCAATCGTCGCCCGGGATAGCGTTCAATGGGCCGCGCTCGCCCGGTGGCTGCGCAAACCGCAGTGGATCGCCGAGTGGTCCAGCATTGCGGACCGGAACGTGCACGGCGATGAGATCGAGTCCGCCCTCTGCGTGGCCATCGCATCGATGACGGCTGCGGAGGCGGCCGATGCCCTCCAGGCTTCGGGAATTCCGGCCGCCCCGATCAACCGGGCCGAAAATCTGCCGGTCGAGCGTCATCTGGAGCAAACCGGAGCCTGGACGCGGATCGAACGCCGCTATGTCGGAAGCCACTGCACCCCCGCGCCCGTCTTCCGGATCGATGGCCCACGCCTGCCCATATCGCGCCCGGCCCCCACCTTGGGAGAGCACAGCGACGAACTCATGAAAATGCTCGGTTCGCCGTTGTAATCACGAGCTTTCCCGGAGTTTCGAAGAAGCTGATTGGAAAGGTAAAAGGATTCGGGGTTTATCTTCCTCCTTCTGTATCCCGATCTTCGAACCTGGCGATGGCCCCGACGTGTTTCATCACGGCTTTTCGTTCGGAAACAGCAGCAGCCAGTCGGCTTCGGCCTGGATCCGGGCAAAGAAGCTCCAGCTGTCGACGTTGATCGAGCGTTGGAGCCAGGGTTTCGCCTTCTCGGGCTCGCCGCGCAGGATATAATAGTTTGCGAGGCTGTATGCCGTCGACGCCGCTACCCCGTCGGCCGTGGCAAAGGCGCGACCCGAGTCCTTGTCGCTGAAGAAGCTGTCGGCCGCGCGGTTGCCCTTGAACAGCTGGATGCCGTCGAAATAAGTGTCCGATCCGCCTTTCGGATGCACTTCGAACAGCGACAGGTCATAATCGTTGAGCAACGCCTGCGCCTCGCGAAGATTGCCGGCGCGCGCGAGCGAAAGATATTCCCAATAGGTGTTCGCCGTCCGCGCCTCGACGTCGTGGGTGAAGGCAGCGGCTTCGGCCGACTTGCCGAACCATTTGGCGGCATTGTCGAAATCATGCTTGGCGAAATAGGCCTGGCCGAGATGGTAATAGAGATAATATTGCACGACATCGGGATCGCCCGGGAAATAGTCCGGGCCCGGCTTTTCGCGCTCGAGCGGCTGGTTTTCGTATAGCTTCGCGGCCTTCAGTCCCAGCTCGATCGACTTGTCGAACTCGCGCAGCGAGAAATGGCGGTGCGCGCGGTGGCGGAGCAGCTTGCCTGAATTGGGAAATCGTTTGAGCGCCTGATCGTAAACCGCCGCCGATTCCTTCGTATAACCCTGATAGAAAAGGATGCGGCCGTACCAGGTCGCGCTGTCGACGGTCATATTCGCCTCGAACGCCGCCTTGGCATCGCGCGCCGCACGCTCGAGCGTTTCGGTCGCCGCGACATTCGCGGTGCGCGAGGGCGCCGTATACATCGGCTGGCCGAGCAGCGAGGTGCCCTGGAAGCTGCCTTCCTGTGCGAGCGCCGCCGGCATCGGCGTCGCGACCGCGAGCAAGGCGGCCGAGGCGATATATTTCAGATATTTGGCGTTCATTTCATCTCTCCGAACAAATCTGTTGTCTCAATCCACGTCGATGTCGAACTTCACGCCCTGCGCGAGCGGAAGCGATGTCGAATAATTCACCGTCGCGGTAACGCGGCGCATGTAATTCTTCCAGCTGTCGGACCCCGACACCCGCCCGCCGCCGGTGACCTTTTCACCGCCGAACGCGCCGCCGATTTCAGCGCCGCTGGTGCCGATATTGACGTTGACGATCCCGCAGTCGCTGCCCTGCGCCGACTGGAATTTCTCCGCCTCGCGCACGTCGCTCGTAAAGACGCACGACGACAGCCCTTGCGGCACGCCGTTCTGCAGCGCGATCGCCTCGTCGAAGTCGCTGTACGGCAGGACATAAAGAATCGGGGCAAAGGTTTCCTCGCGGACGATGGCGGTCTGTGCCGGCATTTCGACGATCGCGGGGCGGACATAATAGGCGTCGGGCGCGCCCGGCATCTCGATCCGTTCGCCGCCATGGACGGTGCCGCCGTCGCGTCGCGCCTGTTCCAGCGCGCGCTGCATCGCGTCGAACGCGGCCTTGTCGATCAGCGGGCCGACATGCGTCGCCTCGTCGAGCGGGCTGCCGATGCGAAGGCCGCCGACCACCGCGACCAGCCGCTTGACGAAATCGCCGCGAATATCGTCATGCGCGATCAGACGGCGCAGCGTCGTGCAACGCTGGCCGCAGGTGCCGGTCGCGGCAAAGACGGTGCCGCGCAACGCGAGCCCGATGTCGGCGCTGGGCGTAACGATCGCGGCGTTATTGCCGCCCAGCTCCAGCACCGCGCGGCCGAAGCGGCGCTGCACGCGCACGCCGACGTCCTGCCCCATGCGGACGCTGCCAGTTGCGCTGAGGATCGCGACGTCGGGATGATCGGCCAGCATACCGCCGCAAGCCGCGTCGCCGACCGCGACCTGGACGAGGTGGCCCGGCGCCAGCTCATAGTCGGCGGCGACCTGCTGCAGCAGCCCGGCAAAGGCGAGCGCGGTCAGCGGCGTCTTTTCCGACGGCTTCCAGATCGCGCTGTCGCCGCAGACAAGCGCGACGGTCGTGCCCCAGGCCCAGACCGCGGCCGGGAAATTGAACGCCGAAATCAGCCCCAGCACGCCCAGCGGGTGCCAATATTCGGTCAGCCGGTGTTCGGCGCGTTCCGACGCGATGGTCAGGCCGAAAAGCTGGCGCGAAAGGCCGACCGCATATTCGCAGATGTCGATGACCTCCTGCACCTCGCCGCGCGCTTCGGTCAGGATCTTGCCATTCTCGATCGACAGCAGCTGCGACAGCGACTCCTTATGGTCGCGCACGAGCTGGCCAAAGCGCCGGACGAGTTCGCCGCGATGCGGCGCCGGTACGGCCTTCCACGCGGCAAAGGCGGTGCGGGCGTTCGCCACCATCGCATCCATGTCCGCCGCCTTGTCGGTGCGCAGCGTCGCCAGCTGCGACCCGTCGATCGGCGAGAATATGGCGAGGTCCGATCCCCGGCGCCCGTCGAGCGACAGGCCGAGCCCGGCGAAAATATCGGCCACGGTGCTGGCCAGACCCGCCGATGCGGAATCACGTGGCTGCACGGATGTCATTTTTTCGAGAGCGTTCATTTCATTGTCCGTTGAAAGGGAGAGAATCGAATGGCGATGGATAGTCACGGGCGCCGGCTGTCGTCATGGACGATGACCCGCCCGTCTTTGATGACGGTGGCGACGCGCTCCAATAGCGTCACGTCGCGATAGGGGTCGCCGTCGACCGCGATCAGGTCGGCGCGTTTCCCGGCCGCAATCGTGCCGATGCGGTCGGACTGGCCCAGCAGCGCGGCGGCATCGACCGTCGCCGAACGGAGCGCCGCCGCGGGCGTCATCGGCCCCTGCTCGACCATCAGGCGAAATTGCCGGGCGTTCTGGCCGTGGGGCGAAACCCCCGCGTCGGTGCCGAAAGCGATCCTGACCTTGTGCCGCACCGCAAGCCGGATGTTCCGGCCCGCGACGGCCCGCGCCTCCGCCATCTTGGCCCGTACTTCGGGGCTGGCGTCGGCCTCCTTCCGGCCATCGAGCAGGCCGAGCGTCGGCACCAGCCAGGTGCCCCGCTCCGCCATCTGCCGCGCCGTCGCTTCGTCGAGCCAGGTGCCATGCTCGATCGAATCGACGCCCGCGCGCACCGACGCGGTCACGCCCGCTCCGCCATGCGCATGCGCCGCAACCTTCAGCCCCAGGCTGTGCGCCGTGGTGACGATCGCGGTCAGCTCCTCGTCGGTCAGGTGCTGGCCAAGGCCCCTCGCCTGCTGCGACATGATGCCGCCGGTCGAGGTAATCTTGATCAGGTCGGCGCCATATTTCGCCGCCTCGCGGACGCGCAGCGCGCACTCGGCGCCGCCCGTGCAGGCGCCCGTATAGTCATAAGGATAAAGCGCCTCGGTCGCCTTGCGGTTGAGGCCCGACATGTCGCCATGGCCACCGACGATCGACAGCGACGTCCCCGACAAAAAGATGCGCGGGCCGACGACAACGCCTTCATTGACCGCATCGCGCAGCGCGTGGATCGAATAACCGTCCGACCCGACGTCGCGCACCGTCGTGAAGCCGGCCTCCAGCGTCTTTTTCGCATTGGAAAAGGCGAGGAGCGCCACATCTTCCGGCGTGTCGATCGCCGCCGACCACAGCTTTGTGTCGGGCGTGAAGCTGAAATGGACATGCGTGTCGATCAGGCCGGGCAGCAGCGTACGATGCTTCAGATCGACGGCGCGCATTCCGGCGCGATCGACATATCCCGCCGCGATTTCGGCGATCTGCCCGTCCCTGACGACGATCGTGCTTGGACCCAGCGGTGCCTCGCCGGGCACGGCGATCACCGAACCGGCATAGATCAGCAGGCCCTCTTCGCCTTGAGCTCCGGCAGGAAGCGCGGCAGCCGCACCCGATAGCGATGCTGCAACCGCCAGCCCTGTCCATGTCGCGATGCCGCCCAAGCAAATTCTCCCCGTCGGCGCGTAGCCCAAGGCCGCCGGTGCGGGGCCTTCCCTTCGCATAGGAAGTTTTTGCTAGAAGAGCAATAATTTTTATGATAGGAAAATTTTTAGAAATGCAGGCATGGATCGGAAATCAACGAATTTCCGGTGGGGAAACGGGTCCAAAAGGAGGGAATAATGTCGAAGTTCGTATCACATCTCTTGTTGTCGTCGGCGCTTGCGCTGACGATCACGCCGATGGCGCACGCCCAGTCGGCACCGCCGGAAGCGGACGGTGCGGAATCGGACGCGGGCGGCAACGACATCGTCGTCATCGGCTCGCGGCGCAAGGACCGCTCGATCACCGACAGCTCGGTCGCGATCGACGTGATCTCGCCCGAACAGATCAGCACCACCGGCTATGCCGACGTCAACGACGCGCTGCGCACGCTGGTCCCCGCTTTCAATGCCCAGCGCCTTCAGGGCAACGACGGTTCGTCGTTCGTGCGCCCGGTGACGCTGCGCGGCTCGCCCGCCGACCACGTCCTGCTGCTGATGAACGGCAAGCGCCGCCACCGCGCCGCGATCGTGCAGATCGGCACCGGCCATGCGACAACATCGGGTTCGCAGGGCCAGGATTTCAACGTGATCCCGCCGATCGCGCTGTCGAGCGTCGAAGTGCTGCGCGACGGCGCGTCGGCGCAATATGGTTCGGACGCGATCGCCGGCGTGATCAACATGGAACTGAAAAAGGCGCGCAGCGGCGGCTCGATCACCGGCCAGGTCGGCGAATATTACAGCACCGGCGGCCGCACCTATGACATTCAGGGGCACATCGCGGTTCCGGTCGGCGACAACGCCTATTTTAACCTCGCCGCGCAATATACCGATCAGGCGAAGGCGTACGCGAAAAAGGCCTCGCACGCCGGCGCCGCCGCGCTACGCGAAATGGGGGTTCAGGGGGTTCCCGAACATCCCGAGGGCAATCTCGACCCGCGCTATATGGCGTTCAAATCGGTGTGGAACGCCGGCATCGAAATCGGCGAAGAGCTCGAACTCTACAGCTTCGGCAATTATATGACGGGCAAGAGCGCGGTCACCTTCGGTCTGCGCCAGCCCTTTGCCGCGGGCGGACTCAACGGCCACAGCACCTATGCCAATTCGGCGTTCGACCTGTCCCCGGCCCATCCCGAGGAGTTCGACCTGACCGAGATCTATCCCGGCGGTTTCACCCCCGAGTTCCGCGGTCATCTGGAAGATTTCAGTGCCCTCGTCGGCCTGCGCGACCAGGCGGGGCCGCTGACTTGGGACCTGTCGGCGCGCTACGGCACCAACACCGTCGACTATACGATCACCGGCACGATCAACGCCTCGATGGGCGTCGATTCGCCGACTTCGTTCAAGCCTGGATCGCTGACCCAGCGCGAGATCCAGTTCGACGCCGAAGTCGCTTATGAACTGAACGACGACATTCTCGTCTTTGCTGGCGCCAGCCATCGCAAGGAAACCTATGTCATCGGCGAAGGCGATGTCGCTAGCTACCTCACCGGGCCGCTTCAGGATCTGCCCGCCGGGTCGAACGGCTTTCAGGGCTTTTCGCCCGAATTTGCCGGCGCCTTCGATTCGAACAGCTATGCAGTCTTCGCCGAAGTCGATGCCGACATCACGCCGTGGTGGAACCTGTCGGCCGCCGCGCGTTACGAAGACTATGACCAGTTCGGCAACAATTTCAGCTACAAGGCGGCAACGCGCTTCGAGCTGAGCGACGCCTTCGCGCTGCGCGGTTCGGTCAGCACGGGCTTCCGCGCACCCGCTGCCGGCCAGGTTTTCGGAACCAGCCTCACGTCGCAGCTCGACGGCATGGGCGGCTTCATTCTCGATGCCGTGCTCGTCCCGGGCTCGCCCGCGGCGCAGGTGTTCGGATCGCAGTCGCTGAAACCCGAAACCTCGTTCAACATGTCGGCGGGCGTCGTCTTCACCGGCCTCGACGGCTTCCTCGCGACGCTTGATTTTTACCAGATCGACGTCGACGACCGCTTGTTGCTCACGCCGTCGCGCAACACCACCGCGGCCGAGCGGGCCGCGCTGGCAGCGATCGGCTTCCCCAACGGCGCCGACATCGAACAGGTGCGCTATTTCCAGAATGAAATGGACACGCGCGTTCGCGGTTTCGATCTCGTCAGCACCTATCGCCACAGCTGGTCGGACAATGCCTCGACCGATTTCAGCCTCGCGGTGAACTATAATGAACAGCATCTGCGCGGCGCCCCGCCGCCGGGATTTGGTCCGTCGATCGTCGTCGAATTCGAACGCGGCACGCCGCGCTGGCGCGGAAATTTCTCGGCCACGACCAAGGTCGGCGACTTCGGCTTCATGGCCCGCGCCGTTCATTATGGCGCATGGCGCCGCCGCGACGGCGCGTCCTTCCTGCCGCGCAAGGCGGTGACCTTGTTCGACGCCGAGGTGACCTATTCGGGCATTCAGGACGTCGATCTCAGCATCGGCGCGCGCAACCTGTTCAACATCTTCCCCCCGGGCCGCGGCCCCGGGCTGGCGCGCAGCGGCCTCATCTACGACAATCACAGCGTATTCGGGGTCGCCGGCGGCTTCTATTATTTGAATGCTAAGTATAAGTTCTGATCAATACCAATCAGGACGGCATTACAATTTCCGGTGGGCATGTACGGAATTGGCATAGCTTATATGCCAATTCCGTAGCCTATCGGAAATTTCTGTTTTATGGTGGCGGCATCCGATCGGCCGCGACGGCTAGTCTTTCACGGTTCCTGATCGACAGTGACTGAAACGCTCGCAACAGACAAGGAATGGACATATATGCCGCCCAGCCATGGAGACGCGCCGGAAATCCTGGGTGCCATGCGCACAGCCAAGCGTCCGCGGTCCGAAGGGTTCCATCTTGGCGAGCGACTGCGCTTGCTCCGCCGCGAACGCGGCATGACGCTTGAGGATGCGGGGCGGCTGACCGGCCTTGCCGCCTCGACCCTGTCGAAGATCGAAAATGACCAGATGTCGCCGACATTCGACGTCGTGCAGAAACTTGCGGCCGGCTTTGACATCGATATCACCGAATTGTTCGCAGGCAACGCCTCGCACGACGCGGCCGGACGGCGCAGCGTGACGATGGCGGGCGCGGGGCGCCTGATGGAAACCGAAGTCTATCGGCACCGCCTGATCGCCGCCGAACTCAAGAACAAGAAAATCCTGCCCTTCGTCACCACGATCAAGGCGCGCAGCCTGGAGGATTTCAAGAGCTGGTCGCAGCACAGCGGAGAGGAGTTTCTCTACGTCCTCGAAGGCGAGATCTGCTTTCAGACTGAACATTATGAACCGGCCATCCTGGGCGTCGGCGACAGCATCTATATCAACAGCAGTATGCAGCACGCCGCTTATTCGACGAGCGAGGAAGACGCCGTCGTTCTGTGGGTCAACACCGGCTAACCCTCGCTTTTTCGGCGTCATCTATTTTCTTGCAATAATTTTCCTATCAGCTAAATTCTTTCCAATAAGAATGGGGAGAGGATGGAGCTATGGACAGACGGAAATTCATCCTGTCGGGGGCAGCCTTGACCGCCGCGATGACGGTTGCGCCCGCCGCTGCGGCGCGCAGGGCGGCACGACCGCTCACCTTCGACGCGATGGGCGAGGTGCGCTTCGAATATGACGCCGCGCTGATCGGCCAGATGCGGGCCAGCGGGCTCGACGCCATCACGATCACGCTGTGCGACCCCAAGGTTTACGAGGGGCAAGCGTATGAAGAAGCGGTGCAAGCGGTACTCGACCACGACGCCCATATCGCAAAACATCCCGAACTGTTCCTGAAGGCGACGAAGACCAGCGACATCGATGTCGCACGCAAGAACGGCCAGCTTGCGCTTTTCTATCTTTTCCAGAACAGCACCCAGTTCGGCCGCGATCTCGACAATGTCGACCTGTTCCGCAAGCTCGGGGTCACCTCGGCACAGATCACCTATAATGACCAGAATTGGGCCGGTGCCGGGTGCAAGGAACTGGGTTCGAACGGGCTGACGCACTTCGGGCGCGACCTCGTCGGCCGGATGAACGAACAGCGGATGCTGATCGACCTGTCGCACGCGAATATGCAGACGATGGCCGATACGATCGCCGCGTCGAAGGTGCCCGTGATCGTCTCGCACACGGCGTGCATGGCGGTGCACAGCAATGTCCGAAACACCACCGACGCGAACTTGCGCCTGCTCGCCGACCGCGGCGGTGTTGCGGGCATATGCCAGATGCGGCCGTTCCTAACGACCAAGCGCGACGATGCCCTGCCCGAATATTTCCGCCACATCGCCCATGCGGTCAATGTGATGGGCGCCGACCATGTCGCGATCGGCAGCGACCGCGACCACCGCGTCGTCGAAATGACCGACGCCTATATCGCCGAGTTGAAAGCCGAAGAGGGCGCCAATTTCAACGAGGCCGACTGGCCCTTGTTCATCAACGAACTCAACGGCCCGCGCCGCATGGAAGTCGTGTGGGATGGCGTGCGCAAGCTCGGCTATCCCGAAGCCACGGTCGAAAAGATCATGGGAACCAACCTCCGCCGCATCTATCAGGAGGTGATCGGATGAGCACTCGCCGCACGGCTTGCGCTGCGGGCCTCATCCTCGCCTCGTTACTGGCGGCGCTCCCCGCGTCGGCGAATGAAAATGTCCCTGGCGCCGACGCGGGGAATTGCGCGACCAGCCTGATCGGCACACCGCTGACGATCCCCGAATATCCCGCAGCAACGCAAAAGAAGCTCGACGAGGACATCGAAATCGCCGCCGCCGCACTGCGCATCGCACCCGACCGCGAGGACAGTCATATCTGGTATGGCCGCCGCCTCGATTATGCAGGGCGCATTTGCGACGCGGTCGATGCCTTCAGCGCGGGGATCGAGAAATTCCCGAACAGCTACAAACTCTATCGCTTTCGCGCGCGCGACCTGACCCGCGCGCGGCGATTCGCCGAAGCCCTCGCCGATTATGAGAAGGCGCTCGCGCTGATGGGCGATATCCCCGACAGCTTCGAGCCCGACGGCATGCCCAACCCGATCGGGCTGACGATCAGCACCTATCGCGGCAACATCGTCTATTATCATGCGCAGACCAGCTTCGCGACCGGCGACTATCCGACCGTCGTCGCGGGCATGGCCAGGGCGCTCGAACTGGCGGCCGATTTCGCGCGCGACGACATGCGCGTGCCCACCGCCTACTGGACTTATCTCGCCTATCGCAAGATGGGCGAGCACGCCAAGGCGCGCGCGGCGATCGACGCGATCGAACCCGGGCTGAAGCTCATCGAGAATGACGTCTATTATCAGGCGGTCCAGATCATGCAGGGCCGCCTCGATCCCGCAGACATTGAGGACGTACGCGACAGCACGATAAAATTCGCAATCGCCATGGAGCGCCGCTTCGCCGGCGACGAGGCGGGCGCAAAGGCGCTGCTGACCGAAATCGTCCGCGAAAATCCGCAAGGCCATTGGCCCGCCGAAGCCGAATTGGCGCACCCGAACCGAAAGGTGACTGATCGCCCTTCGGTATAAACATATCGCGGCGCCTTCGAAGCATGGTATCGCGAGCCAGCCGACGCGGCCGCCTATGCGGCGTTCGAGGGAAACTCGTGGCCGCGCGCAACGTCTCGCCCGAACGGATCGCCGGTCTCGCTAAAGTCGATGATTCTTCGGCGCAGCAGATGTTAGCCCGCGCTGCGCACCGTGC
The DNA here is from genome assembly GCF_036687315.1 of Sphingopyxis sp. TUF1. Taxonomy (NCBI): domain Bacteria; kingdom Pseudomonadati; phylum Pseudomonadota; class Alphaproteobacteria; order Sphingomonadales; family Sphingopyxidaceae; genus Sphingopyxis; species Sphingopyxis kveilinensis. The sequence goes on along the minus strand of NZ_CP144683.1, from coordinate 2,296,970 downwards.
ATTCGTTCATTCGGCCCTTCGTTGGCTGTGCGGCACGCCCCTAGAGGCTGACCGCTATCCTGGGCTCGGCTGCCGGTCTGCGAAGTTCCACGACATTGGTGCGGCGCGGGTGCTCTTGTTCGAACAATCCAGCTTTCGCAACCATTACGGCGGCCTGCGTACGATTTGCGACATTGAGGCGCGCAAGAAGCGTCCGGACGCGGACCTTTATCGCATTGACCGTCGCCGTCTCCTTGCGCGCAATCTCCTTGTTGGAGAGGCCGAGCGCCAGATGGTGAAGAAGTCGCCACTGGGAGGGCGTGAGACCCGCGCTCATGATCTGGAGCCGTTCCTGCGACGGGGCGGCCTCGCGGAAATCGTCCAGTCTGACGTCATGTCCGCACGCCGTGAGCGCGACCAGATGCGCGAGCGCCTGGCGCGTCACGCTAAGCGGCGCGAAAGAAATTCCGGCGCGCAGTTCGCGCAGACGCGCGACGAGCGCTCCGCTGCTTTGATCGCTAAGAACAATCCAGCGCGCGGATTTCAGAAGATGTGCGTTCGCGACATCGCGCTCGAGATTCCGCTGATCGCCGCTCGTGTCGACATATACGACGATATCGGGATTGATGTTGAGTTCGTCCGGAAGGTTCGCCGAAAGATACATACTCCCAGCAACCGTCGCTCCGGCTGCAGCGGATAAGGCATCCGTAATAGCCTCGCGAAGGAGCGTCTCCCTGCACAATACAAGAACCGAGAATGCAAAATGTGTCATCTTGCCTTAGTCCAACCTAGGAAGGACGCGGCAACAAAGGTTTAGAGCCCGCAAAATACCTCCCCCACCACCGCAGTATGCGGCAATCTTCCCCATTGCGACCCTGAGGCGAGTAGCCCGCCAACCTCCCCGGTAGCGGTGATTCTCTGAACGTTTAATTACATAAGCTTAGGAAAATTACAAACTTAGCCGCACGAAATTAACCAAACTGCCTCGAATCGGGACAGCGCGCCCTGCGCTCCTAGCCATCAACAAACATGGCTTGGAAAGAGAATCTTCGGAAATTCTGCGCCATAGCATCCCCGCCCCCGCGACTTGAACGACGTCTCTTCCGCCCTGAAATGAGCAAGCGACTCTTAAGAGTCACCCTTAACAACTTATGAAGATAAAAATCTTCATAGGCGTGCGAGCCCGATCCCGCTGCGTCGCCCAGCATCCCGCAAGAATTCAAATTGCGCCTTGAGCGTGATGGGCTCTCCCCGTCGGCTCTCGTAATTTCCTTATCCGAGAGGCAACGCGGGGGGCGTCCTTTTCAAGAACAAGAACATGCCCCGTTGGTGTCGTCTGGTCGATCGGCCGGGCCTCTCCTTCGCCTAACCTAGTTTAAGTCTGGAAAGGATTACCCAATGAAAAAGGCACTTATTCTCGCAGCACTGCCCTTCGCTCTCGCCGCCGTTCCGGCAGCCGCGCAGGTCACTCCCGATACGGAAACCTATGCGATCGCGCTGAGCGGTTCGGTTGCCAGCAACTGCGAACTGATCCCCGAAGGTTCGGGCTCGTATAACGTCGACATGCTCAACCAGGGCAACCAGGGCGCGCTCGTGATCGCCTATTCGTGCAACTCGCCCTACAAGGTTTCGCTGACCTCGGCCAACGGCGGCATGAAGAACGTCACCAGCAACGGCGCCGTCAACATCGACTATGACGTCGAAGCCAGCTTCCTGGGCTTCGGTGCGACCACGACCAACTCGGCAACGATGCACAACACGCCGAAGACGATCGTGACCAACACCGATTGGCAGAACATCCTGACCAACGGCGGCGTCCGTCACGGCAACCTCGACCTGAGCTTCGACAACGCGGGCGAATTCGCTGTCGCCGGCGACTATGAAGACACGCTGACCATCACGCTGGCAGCGCAACTCTAAGCTTCTGCTTTGAAGGGGGGGCCGGAAGATGCGCTGCATCCTCCGGCCCTTTCCATATTCCGCCCGCTACCTTATGGCGGACGCGGGGAGGATTTTACCGTGAACAAATATCTGCTCGGAGGTCTCGTCGGGACCGCGCTCGTTGCTGCGGCCGTGCCGCAATTGCTTCAGGCCTATGATCTGAAGCCGATCGTCGTGCAGCTTGCACCAAGCGGTGCAGGGGCCGCCCAGCAGATGACCATCACCAATTCGCACAAGGTGCCCATCGCGATCGAGGTCAAAGCCTTCCGGCGCGAACAATTGCCCGACGGCAGCGACAAACTGACCGCCGAGAATGACGATCTCATCATTTCGCCGCCGCAGATGGTGATCCAGCCCGGATCGAGCCAAGCGTTCAAGGTTCGCTGGATCGGCGATGCCAACCCGCAGCGCGAATTGGCTTTCCGTATCGTCACGACCCAGCTGCCAATCAACTTCAAGTCGCAGAAGAATGGCGACGTCAACGCGAAGCTCAACCTCACCTATAAATATGAAGCGGCGCTTTATGTCGTGCCCCCGGGCAGCGCCCCGTCGGCGGTGCTCGCGAGCGCCGCGCCCGTGACCGACGAGAAGGGCGTGACCTGGCTCGAACTCACTTTCAGGAATGACGGCAATGCACGCGCGCTCCTCAACAAGCCCGTCATTACGCTCCGCCCCGCGGCTGGCGGCGCCGAGACGGTGATCACCAACGTCGCGGCCGCCGAGCTTCAGAATCTCAACATTCTTGCCGGCGGCGAGCGGAAGCTGCGCGTTGCCTGGCCCGAAAGTCTTGCCAAGGGTCCCGTTTCGGGCACGATGAAGACCGAATATACTATCCTTCGATAATTGATTGACGAGCCGGGCGCTCCGCCATGCTTCGCGCATCGAAATCCCGTCTGCTCCTGTGCACGTCGCTCGCGGCGTTCCTCTGGCTCGCCGACGGGGTGGCGTCGGCGCAGGCCCCGAGCGCTCCGCTCGCCCCTGCCGACGCGGGCGAGCCCGGCACCGTCACCGGGCCGATGCCGGAGTCCGGGGAGCTGGCTGACGGCGCATCGGCCGATGATATTTTCAAACAGGTATTTGGCAGCTCGCGGCCCGCAATCAGCGCGGGTGACTATGCGGTCCAGATCGAGAATATCTATGTCGGCGATTTCACGATCAAGCCGGCTGGCAACGGCGAAGGAAGTGTCAGCGCACGCTTCGTGACCGATACGCTCGCTCCCGCCCTGATCCCCGGTCTGGAAGAACAGGTGGCAGCGAGCGGCAAGGGCCGCGATGATGTGACCTTTGCCGAACTTCGCGCTTTCGGCATGGACGTCGTGTTCGATGAGGCTCGCCTGGTCCTCATGATACGCATCCCTGCGCGAATGCGCGATGTGTCCGATCTCTTCATTCGCTCGATGCGCAAGCGTGCGGAACTCGAGCGGGTCCCGCAAGCCGCCTTCTCTGCCTATGTGTCCGCCCGCATGGGCATGACCTATATCGAGGATGCGCCCGGTTCGCGCGAAGGCCTTTATCGGACCGCCGCCGACATCAACATGGCCGTCAATGTCCACGGGCTAATTGCCGAGGCGGAACTGCGTTATGATGACCGCAACGCGCGCGCGCTTCGCCGCGGCGATGTCCGCCTCATCTACGACGACCGGGCGTCGCTCATCCGCTATGAACTTGGGGACCTGACGATCGGGCGCCGTCCGTTCCAGCTCGCACCGCGCATCGCCGGCGCGTCGATGTACCGAAAATATTCGATCAACCCCTATCTCAATATCCGGCCGACGTCCGAGCAGGAGTTTCAGCTCGAACGCCCTGCCCGCGTCGAGGTGTTGATCAACGGCGTTCCGTCGCGCACCTTCACCCTCTCGAGCGGCCGCTACAAACTGCGTGACTTCCCCCTCGTGTCGTCCGCCGCAAACGACATTGAACTTATCATCACCTATGACAGCGGAGAGACGGAACGCCTCTCTTTTCCCGCATTCTACGACATCGATCTTCTGAATCCCGGGCTGCTCGATTTCGCCATCAATGTCGGCGTACCGTTCCGCGACGAAAATGGCGTTCGCCGCTACGACACCGGCAATTACAATGGCACGGGCTATCTGCGCTACGGTGTGAGCAAGTCACTCACGCTCGGGATCAACTGGGAGGGCGACAAGAGCTTTTCGAACCTTGGCGGCGAGATCCTCTGGGCAACGGGCATCGGAACCTTTGCCATCAATGCCGCTGCCGATGTCCACAACCCCAAGCCCGCGAGCGGACGGGCGAGCGTTCAATATCGCTGGCGCGACACCGACCCCGGTCGTGACCTCACGGTCGACGGCATGCTGCTCCTCACCGGAGCGGAATATCGATCGCTCAATGCCGTGCTGGGCGGCGATCTCATCTCGGCCCAGGTGCGCCTGCGCGCGGGTATGCGCGTCAGCACTCGCGGCCGTGTCCAGGCTTATGGTTCCTTTGAGAGATATCGCGGCGTCGGCGACGGCTATGCCGCCGGCCTGAACTACACGCATCAATTTCGCTTCGGCAATGCTTCGGCAAGCGTGGAATATCGACGTAGCACCGAAGGCCGGGGTCCCGGCTTCAATATCGGCCTGACAATCCCATTCGGCCGATCGTCGGTGACCGCAAGTTTCGACAGCAACGACAGCAACGCGCGGCTTTATTATTCGCGAACGGGGACCAGCGGCATCGGGTCGGTCAGCACGAGCGCCGGGATCGAGCGGCGCGATGGGGCCGACCGGCTGTCCGGTCGCATCGCCTATCTCGATAACCGTTTCGAGACGTCGTTCGAACAGATCGCGCGCAATTATTTCACCGACAAGGACAGCCGCGACCTGCGAAGCGAGTTCACGTTCGGCACCGCTTTGGTGATGGCCGACGGACATTTCGCGCTCAGCCGCCCGGTCAGCAACGGCTTCGCCATATTCGATCCCGACAAGGCCGCGGGGGGACACCAGATCATGGTGGAGCCCCGCGCGGGCTTTGGCTCCTCCGACGTCGAATATACCGCGCGAAGCGGCACGCTCGGCCCAGCGGTCGTGAGCACTCTTGCACCTTACTTTAACCGTGGCATCCAGGTCGATGCGCCCGACGCACCCGCGGGCAATTCGCTCGGCGGTCAGGTCTTCCTTCTCTCGCCCGGCCACCGCGCAGGTTATTACATCAAGATCGGCAGCGAGAATAATGTCTCGATCGTCGGCAATCTTGCCGATCGCGACGGCGACCCGATTTCCTACGCGGCGGGCGAAGCCGTTCCGCTCGGTGCGGACGGCTCTGCTGCTGGCGCAGGCGTGAAGCTCTTCACGAATGAGACGGGACGCTTTTTCGTCGAGGGCGTCGAAGCGGGCCGCGGCTACAAGCTCGATCTCGACGTCGGCGGAACCCGCGTCGCCGCGCGCATTGACGTGCCCGACGACGCCGACGGTCTTTTCCGGCTGAGCGCGCCGCTGAAACTCGAAATCGATGTACCTTCACCAGCCAAGGAGAATGGCGATGATTAGCAAGATCCAGGCGTTGGGATGCTCGCTGTTGCTCGTTTGCCCGGCGATGCCGGCGGCCGCGCAGGAAGATGTCGATCCCGCAGGCGGCCCGTGCCGGCTCGAACTTGTCGTCGGACCCTCCGTCGACTGGCTTGGCCCACTTGGCCGCGGCTATGAGGTTTTTGCCGGCGGAGAGAGCTATGAAACCGCAAATATCGAAATCCGGCACGTCGGCGCGGCCTGCCGTTTCGCGCTGACCGGCAGCCCGGCTTCGGGAAGTGTCACTCCCCAGCTGACGAGCGGCTCGAGCCGCCTCGATTATGACATCGTAGCGAGCACAAACGGGCCGTCGCTTTTGAGCCCGGATTATTTCGGCACCCAGACATCGCGCATTGAGGGTCAGTTTCAGGCCGGCACCGGCGTGCAGGTCGTTCCCCTTCTTGTCGCGATCCCGGCCGGCCAGTTCGTTCGCAGCGGTTCTTACCAGGGGCAGGCACTACTGCGCCTTTTCGCGGCCGAGGAAGGCAGTGATGTTCTTCAGGCGGAAGCCCCGATCATGATCGCGACGCGCGTTCCCTCGGGGCTTGAGATACGGTCGCCGGATTTTGGGCCGGGTGTTCGCGACACCAGTATCGATCTTGGCGAACTGAGCGATGGCGTCGAACGCGAAGTCGATTTCGCGGTACGCAGTAATGCCGACGTCAATGTAAGCTTTCGGTCCGAAAATGGGGGCCGGCTGGCCCATGCCCACGGCGCGCCGGGCATACCCTATCAATTGGATGTCGCCGGGGTACCGGTGGACCCGGCGGCGGGCGGAGTCATCGCCATGCCATTTCGCGAAGATGGTCAGGAGCATAACGTGCCAATTCGTGTCGAGGTCCCGCGCAGCACAGAGGCCCGAGCCGCCGGCTATTACCGCGACACCCTGCTGGTCACCTTCACGGTTCCTTGAGTTTCGGGCCCGCGCACCCTCGCGCCGTTGCGGCGACGTGTGAAACCCGTTACCAACGCGGCATGAAGTCCGCGCACTGTACCATCTGACCGATTCCCGCGCTTGATGCGCGAGGAAAATCGACGGTGTGCCAATCTGGCAGCACCGGCAGATGACGTATGGCCTCCAGGCTGCCGGTGCGCAGCATTGGCCTCTTATGGACTGATTTCATGACCAATTATTTTGAAAGCCCTTTCAAGGGCATCACGCTCGACAAGCAAGTTAGCCATCCGAATATCCGGGTGGGGCGCTTCAGCTATTACTCGGGCTATTACCACGGCCACAGCTTTGATGACTGCGCCCGCTTCATCCTGCCGGACGAGGGTGCGGACAAGCTGATCGTCGGCAGCTTCTGCTCTATCGGTTCAGGCGCCGCCTTCATCATGGCGTGCAATCAGGGACATCGCAACGACTGGATCAGTACCTTTCCCTTCTTCTGGATGCCGGAGGTGGCGGCATTCGAAGGCGCCCTCAATGGCTATCGTGCAGCGGGCGACACGGTCATCGGTAACGACGTCTGGATCGGTTCGGAAGCGATCGTCATGCCCGGCATCACGATAGGCGACGGTGCAGTTATCGGAACCCGGGCGGTCGTAACACGCGACGTCGCCCCCTACGCCATCGTGGGCGGCAACCCCGCCAGTGTGATCAGGCAACGCTTTGAGGACGACGTAATCGCGTTTCTCCTTGAGCTACGTTGGTGGGATTGGCCCGAAGAACAGTTGCGCAAGGCCATGCCCATTCTTTGTAGCGGAGATATCGAAAGCCTCCGCGAATTCCGCGCAGCATAGATAGGACGCTACCTCTGAATTGATCGAGAGGAGCCTCCTTTTTATGTGTAGTTTCACCTGAGGGAGCCGCGCAAACGGGGTAGCGCGCCCCTCCTCCATTTGAAGTATATCGGCGATAAATGTTCGCGCGCCGGGCCCTAAGATAAACCCTCCTGCATGAGCAGGGGGGCGACGTTGGTCGAGCATTTTGACGTATTCGAAGACAGCTACGACTTGGCAGCTGGCGCCGCTCGCGACGCCGCTTATTATCCGTGGACACGATGACGGCATCGTCCGGACCAATGATGCTGCCTCGCTTTAGAATTCTCGAGCCTTTCAAGCGGCCTGGCGCGACGGATTTGGTGCCTAACGATGGGCCGGCTCCGTATTTTTCAACGCAGATATATTGTCCCGCGCCTCCGATAATCCCGTTCTCCATATGCTAGGCAGGCATATATCCAACTGGAACGAGACACTTTTCTTCGGCGCCCTGACACGCCGGATCATTCGGCTTGCCCGATTTCCCGCGACGCGTGATCGAGCTATCGCGTTGGCTTTATTTGTGGCTATCGCCGTCGCTTCTTTCGGCCAGATGCATTTCACTTACGCTCATGTCGAGGTGAACAACTGCATTTTTGGTGCCGATACGGTCACCTATTTCAATGCCTTGGGCAAAGGCAGCTATCTGGCTTTTCGGGTGCATAAACATGCCGCGGCGGTCGTTGCGATCGCCGCTATTGCGAAACCGTTGACCACCATGGGTGTCGAACCGCTGGTCGCCGGGCTGTTTGCATTGGCGGTGATCCAGGGCTCGGCAGCCCTCCTGATCTTTGCGCTGCTCCGGCGGCATTTCGGCGACACGCCTGCTGCGACCATACTGACGATGTTTGTCTTCGCTTCGTTCGGCACCGCAACGCTGTCGGGCATCGCCGAAACCTATGGCGTCACCATGGCCTGCATCGCTTTGGCATGTCTGCTCTTTGGTGAAATAGCGCCCTTGGCTCGTCGGTGGCCGCTTCGAGCGGCTATTGCTGCCGGAGCGACCGCGGCCATGCCCGCTCTCGCAAATGCTCCAGCCGCGATATTCGTGGTCGTCTACTATGCCTTTGTCATGCGCTATTTGCGAAACCGCCCGCATAGCGAAAAATTTATACAATTGTTCGTTCCGGCAGCTCTTGCAATATCGCTCAGTATCCTTCCGGCACTGGTTGCGGAAGGAGCGCAGGGATCGCACTGGCAAGTTAACTATCTGAACCGATACGCCAATTGGACGAACTTCACTGATCCGAAAATCCTTGCGGATTACGCAGTCAGCGTTTTGATATTCAGCTGGGTTGGGCCGCTGGACTGGCTGCAGTGCCGATATTTGCTGAGCGATCTGGTCACGCTGATGGCCCATCCGCTTCGATTCATCGCCTTGTTGGCGACCATTACGGTCTTGGTCGGGGGGCTGTACCGCGCATTCAGCAGTGCGATGCGCGGTGTTTCGATTGCAACGCTTTGCGTTGCCAGCGTGCTGGCGCTGTTCTACCTCTATTTCAATCCCGACGAGGCGCTCCTTTACAGTCCTCAGTGGATTCTTGCTTTAGTGCTGGCGGCTGCTCCCGGAATTGCCGATTCGCGGGCCCATGTCGCCGCAGCGGCCGTTGCCACCAGCTTGCTGCTCGCAGTGAATGTCGGCCCCTTGCGCGATCCGCGGAGCCACGATCCAACCTACTGCTGCCAGGTTCCCCCATCGACGATGCGTCCGAACGAAATGCCGGACTACCTCAAGCGGCAAGGCAAGGTTATCGAACGATGAGCCGCGCAAAAGCGGCATATGTTTCCAAGCCGCTTGAACATATCGATTATCTCGACCCGTTTAGAGCATTTGCCATCCTTCAGGTCGTGTTGATCCATGGGGGTAACGCCCTGCTTTTGCGCGGCTTGCCAAGCTTGGACGCGGAAGGGTCGGCGGCGTACGCACTGCTCCATATCATCGCCCACGACTCGACAATATATTTCGCAGTGATCTCCGGAGTTCTTTACGGACATTTGTTTTGGCGGCGTGATCATCGCGTTTTCATGCAGGGTCGTCTCGCCAAAATAGGCTTGCCCTATACGGTCATCACCCTTGTGCTCACCACATTGTTTTGGACAGTAGAGCGACTCAAGACCGGCAGCGATGCTGACCTGCCCGGCTTGGTCGTCGAGTTTTGCCGCAATATCGCGTTCGGCGATGCCTGGAACACCATGTGGTATATCCCTGTGATCCTCGTTCTTTATTTGATTAGCCCCATATTGTGGGCGCTTCAGAACCGACCGGAAATGCGCTGGATTCTGGCGGTCATAATCATTCTTCCGATCATTGCCACGCGAACCGGTACGATGCTAACGCCACAGATTTTTCTTTATTTTTTAGGAAGTTATACGGCGGGAATGTGGATCGGCACGGATACTGAGAAGAAAATTGATCTTCTGTCGAAACATGTGTCGGCATTGCTTTTGACCCTGCTCGGCGCGAGCCTGTTGCTCGGCTGGATGTTCGCGCGTCAGATCGATATGTGGGGGGTGGTTTCGCTGCGCGAGAGTGTTTTTTATATACAGCGACTTGCGGCATCGGCGCTTGTGTTGATCTGGTTTCGGCAATGGGTGCGCCGTGGCATATCGCCGCGGATCCGTTCGATTTCTGAATATCTGGCGGTCGCTTCATTTGGTATTTATTTTGTCCATGGCCCACTCCTGCGGCCAATTGCGCGGCTGATCGGTTCGTGGGTTTCCGCGGACCAGCGATGGTGGGTCCTCGCCGCAGCGATTCTCGCGACCATGATCGCCGGATTGTTATTGTCGATATTAATCGTCGAAGGGGTTCGCCGCATTGTTCCGAAACACGCAAAACGGTTGATTGGCGCCTGACGCCGCCGGACCGACCTTGGGTCGGGCCTATGCTCTTTTAGAGAAGTTGAGATCAACTGATCCGAGCTGCCGCCTCGACGTCGGCGCTGACACAAAAGGCGAGTTGCGACCGGCTTTGAATCTGCAGCTTTCCGAAAATATTATGGAGATGAATCTTCACGGTTCCTTCCGAGATACCCAGTTGATCGGCGATGCGGCGATTCGACAAACCACCGGCAACCCCTTGCGCGATCTCGCGTTCGCGCGCTGTCAGATCCAGCCTGGCCCGCGCGTAGCGGTCCATCGTCGCCGATAACTCGCTCCCCACGAGCTGACTTGGTAGCCAGCGTTCGCCGCGTAGCACCGCCGACAAACATTGGATCAGTTCCTCGGGCACCGATTCCTTGAGCATGATTCCGGCGACACCCAGGGTCACCGCCTGCGCCACCTCGGCCTGGCTTATCGAAGCCGTCAAAAAAACGATCTTGGTTTTAACTTGGTCGTTCGAACTGCGGTGCAAAGACCGCAAGATCTGAAGCCCGCCGGGCGCGGGCATCGCAAGATCGAGCAGTGCAATATCGGGCCGCAGACGCTCTATCGCCGCCATCGCGTCCGTGCCGTTCGCGACCATGCTGACGACGCGAAGATCGGTATCGCGCTCGATGAGAACCCGCATGGGTTCGAGCAAGATACGGTGATCGTCAGCCAGGGTTATCGTGGGCATCGTTCAACTCACGATCGGCAAAACGGAGGAGATCGTAAAACCGTCAGGCGAGTTTAAACAGCTCACCGTGCCGCCCAATTCACGCACCCGGTCGTCAAGCGAGCGCGGGGGCTTAACCTGCGTCACCGGCCCATCGATGCAGGCATTTCCGTCGTCGCTGATCGACACTCGCAGGCCCTGCGCGTCTTCGGAGATCGCAACCACGATTCGCTCCGCATTGCCGTGACGGACGGCATTCGAAACGGCCTCGGATAGCATGTGACAAATTTCGGTCATCAGTTCATCGGCGACGGCCATTGTTGGCGGTGACACGTCCAGCTCAACCCGGCACCCCCATTGCCGCTCCAGGATCATTGCGGTGGGGAGCAGGCGATGGTGGAATGGCTGAGCTGCCGCGAGGTCCGATACCCGCGACATCTCAACAAAGCGGCGTATCGCACGCTGCTGACGGAACAAGATTGTGGAAGCGGTCTGGATCGATTGTCGCAGATCTGACTCGCCGGAGGTCGACGCCACTTTCAGGTGCAGCGCGGCCGCCGTAAGATCTTGCAGAACGCTGTCATGCAGATCGCGGGCAAAGGCGGCCCGTTCCTTCAGCATCGCGGCATCAGCCTGTTCCTGCGCCCACGCAATCTGATCGAGCTGTTCTTCGACGCGCGCGGTTACCAAACCCATCAGGGGGCCGATCTCGTCCGTCGCATCGGGGTCAAGAATGATAACCGCGCCTTCGCGGTTTCGGCCGTGGAAGCGCTCTACCGCAGCAAAATTCCAGTCGAGTAGCGGCGCAACGTCTGGCTTGGGAAAGAAGCGAAGGACGAGGTTCTGGATTAGCGCGCCTTCCGCGGCATTTCGATCAATGATCGCCGGCGCCCCTTGCGGCACGGATACCAAAGCATATTCCCCGGGAATATGATCGAGCGTGCGGCAATTGCTCGCGTCGCAGAGGATCGCCTTCGCGGTGCGCGCCGCAGGCAACCGCCAGACGATCAGCACGGCGCTGGATTCTAGCACCTCCAGCGCACAGGAAAGCGATGCGGACAGAGTTGAATTCTCGCCCGCTGGAAGCGCTGCTGGCTGCCAACTGGCAAGCTTCGTCATCTTGCTTCGCATTGTTTCACGGTAGGTCGCGAAATAGCCCAGCAGCGCGGCCGCCACCCATGCGTAGCAGGACCGGATAATCAGGATGTTCAGTTCGGACTCACCGTCTTTGAGATCTGGCCAGCCTACCAGCAACAAAATCGCTTGCAGGGCTATCGCGGTTATCAAGACGCCCCGCATCTTCCAAAGAAGCGCGGACGTCATGATCGTGAAAGTAAAGAAGACGAAAAAAGGGCTGTCGAGCTCTTCGCTGAAATAGGCAAGCAATCCCAGTACGGTCAGATCAAGACCATGAAGAAGCGTAAGCATGCGCCCGTCCAGCCGCTCGCTCAACGCCGATAAAACCGCCAAGAATGATATCCCCAAATAGGCGGTAAGAATGAGAGCTACGACATTTTGGCCTTGCGCCGGACGAGTGGGATCGAGCCAAACGGCCAATGCGGCGCAGGCAACCGTGACAAACCGTCCCAAGCTTATTAACTGGCGCGGTTCTCGGATCGCTCGCATCCATCGACGCCGCGAAAGAAATATGTGCATGGTGCCGCGAAACGGTCTCATCATGACTTCCTTGGCGACCAAGCCTGGCCTCCGTCAAATGTCTTGTCTAACATTTCGTCGAACGTGCTACGCGGAGCAAATTGGCTAGCGGCCTGCTCTTTCGGGGCCCGATACCTGATCGACCTCGATCTCGGCGAAGAAATGCAAGATCAACCCACGGCGGCTTTTTAAGTTTAGCTCTGGTCGCGAAAAAGGACTCAGATAGGAGAGTCGCCGACACTGGTATCTTAAACATGAAAGCGCGTCTGCCCGATTTCGACGAGCGGGACCGACCGCTGCGAACCGGCAAGCATGGCATCGGCGAGCCCCCGGAGCGCAGGCTCTCAGACGAGCAGCGCCGGCGCGCTATCCGCCAGATTGTCGACGAGTTCAGCGGGCGTCAGGCGGATGTTCATCGGTACCGCGATCGCGCCCGCCCAGACGACGGCATGAATCGCCTCGAAATAGCGATCGGAGGTCGCCATCAGCAGCGCGATCCGGTCGCCGGGACGCACGCCCTGATCGCTGAATACGGCGGCGAGACGCCTTGCCCGGTCGAGCAGTGTTCCCCAGCTGGTCCGGCGCGCGCCGAACACGAACGCCGGATGATCTGCGCGCGTCTGCGCGTTGCGACGAAGCAGGGCGGCAAGGCCCATGATCGATCTCCCTCTAGCTGCCGAGCGGCGCGCGGCGCCGGTTCAGAAAATCCTCGACGCGCTTCCGCGCCGCCAGCGTCGCGGCGAGGCCGGCGATCGAGCGGCGCTCCGCCTCCAGCTGGTCGGCCAGCGGCGCCGTGGCGGCGGCCGCGACCAGCGCCTTGATTGCAGCGCGGCTGTCGGCGGCCTTGCGGCCGACTTCGCCAACCAATTGTCTCACGGCATCGTCGATAGCGTCGGGCGCCGCGAGGCGCGTCGCGATCCCGAGGTCGAACGCTTGCTGCGCGTCGATCGGACGGTCGAGCACCAGCAGGTCGAAGGCGCGCGCCGCGCCGAGCCGCCGCGTCAGGAAATGGCTTGCGCCGCCATCGGGCGAAAAGCCGAGGTCGGACCAGGCGGTGACGAAGCGCGCCGCGGTCGAGGCGATCATGATGTCGCACGCGAGCGCGAGCGCGAAACCGCCGCCTGCCGCCATCCCCTCGACCACCGCGACCGACGTTGCGCGGCCGGTCGCGAGGCGGAGAATCGCGCGATGAAAATGCTCGGTGATGCCCAGGATATGCGCTTCGATCCGCTCGCGCTCGGCATGGAATTCATTGATGTCACCGCCGACGCAAAAGGTACCGCGCGCGCGCAGGACAATGATGTCGATCGCCGGATCGTCGCAAAGCGCCGTCAGCCGGTCGAGTTCGGCGGCGCCGCGCAGATCGAGCGCATTGTGGCGCGCCGGATTGTCCAGCCATATCGTCGCGACGCTGCCGGCGCGTTCGAGGCGGAGCATCGGCCGGTCTCCCCCGGCCATCACAGTCTCGGCACGCCGTGGCGCGGCGCGTCGATCGGCGCACCGAGCGCGGCGGAGATTGCGATGCCGAGCGCATTGCGCGTATCGAGCGGATCAATGATCCCGTCGTCCCACAGCTCCGAGGTCGCGTAATAGGCACTCTGTTCGCGCTCGTAATTTTCGAGGATCGGTGCGCGGATTGCTTCGATTTCCTTGGCGTCCGGGGTGCGGCCGTCGCGCGCGATCTGCTTTAGTTTTAGGTCGGTAAGCACATTGGCCGCCTGCTCGGCACCCATCACCGACATCTGGCTCTGCGGCCAGGAAAAGCTGAATCGCGAATCAAAGGCGCGGCCCGCCATGCCATAGACGCCCGCTCCAAAGGCACCGTTGCAGTTGATCGTGAATTTCGGAACGCTGGCGTTCGAAACTGCCATGATCAGCTTGGCCCCATCCTTGGTTATGCCGCGCCGCTCATATTCGCGGCCGACCATGAATCCTGTGATGTTCTGGAGGAAGACCAGCGGCGTCCGATTCTGGTCGCACAGATGGATGAAATGCGCGCCCTTCAGCGAGCTGTCGTTGAACAGCACGCCGTTGTTCGCGATGATGCCGACCTGATAGCCCCAGATGCGCGCAAAACCGCAAACGAGCGTATTGCCATAGGCTGGCTGATATTCGTGGAAGCGGCTGCCGTCGACGATCCGCGCGATGATTTCGCGAATATCGAAGCGGGTGCGCGTGTCTCTGGGGAGGATGCCGTAGATTTCTTCGGGGTCAAGATGCGGGGGTTCGGGATCGATGTGATCCACGGCGGCCTTCGGCGCACGCTGCCAGCGCGCGACGATGTCGCGCGCGATCGCGATCGCATGAGGCTCGCTGTTCGCCGGATAGTCGGCGGTCCCCGACACGCCGGTGTGCATGTCGCATCCGCCGAGCTCGTCGGCGGTTACTTCCTCGCCGGTCGCCGCCTTAACCAGCGGCGGGCCGCCGAGGAAGATCGCCCCCGTGCCGCGAACGATGACGTTATAATCCGACAACGCCGGGACATAGGCGCCTCCCGCGGTGCAATGACCCAGGACGACGGCTACCTGGGGGATGCCCATTTTCGACAGGATCGACTGGTTGCGGAAGATGCGGCCAGCATGATGCCGATCGGCGAAAAGCTGCGCCTGAAGCGGCAGGAAGGCACCCGCGCTGTCGCACAGGTGAATGACGGGCAGGCGGTTCTCGATCGCGATGTCGAGCGTGCGGACGATTTTCTTGACCGACAGCGGGTACCACGCCCCACCTTTCACCGAACCATCGTCGGCATGAATGATCACCTCGCGCCCCGCGACGATGCCGATTCCCGAAACCTGCCCCGCCGCCGGAACGTCGCCGCCATAGGCCTGGTTCGCCGCCAGCGTCGAAAGTTCAAGAAAGGGCGTTCCGGGATCGAGCAGCGCTTCGAGCCGGTCGCGCACGAACAGCTTCCCCTGCGCCGCAATCCGGCCCAGGTCGCGCGCCGGGCGGTCGTAGCGCGCCGCCCGCTGGCGTTCGCGAAGCTCCCGGGCCAGCCCGCGGTGATAGGCGGCGTTGGCGCGATGGTCGGGCGCGCCGCTGTCGATCCGGCTTGCAATCCGTTGCACCGATCAATCCTCCCGCACAGCGAGCGTCACCAACGGTGCGTCGCGATCAAAGCTGCGACCAACGTCATAGTGGACGCGCTCGACCACGCCGTCGCGCACCGCGCGGATGACGGTTTCGAGCTTCATGCTCTCGATCACCATCAGCGCATCACCCTCGCCGACCGCGTCGCCCGCCGCGACGTACAGTGCAACGACGACGCCAGGCATCGGCGCACAGGCCACGTCGTCGGCATCGCCGCGCGCTTCGGCGGCGAAACGGTCGAGCGGGTGTTCGTAGCGGATGCGATAGGCGCGACCGTCGAGATGGATGTGCACCTCGTCACCGTCGATAGCGATCGTAGCGCCAGGCTCGGAGCCGAGCGGATGTTCCGCCCCGCCCAGCAGCAAATGCTCGGTGCCCGCACAGCGCGTAAGCCAGACGTGATGCGCCTCGCCTTCAAGAAAAAGCCGGTGCGCCATCTCAATTCCGCCATCCGCCCATGGCGGCGTGCATCGCCGGCACCGCTTCGGCCGCGTCACGAATGGGTTTTAGCGCGCGGGCTGCGACGCCGAGCAAGCGAATCCGCTTTTCGGCATCGACAGGTGGTTCGGACACCAAGTCCGGCTTTTCGCCGATCAGGCCGGTGTGCAACCGTCCGGTAGCGACATCGGGATCGCCGAGCAGCCTGTCGAGGAAAGCAATGTTTGTGTCACAACCAAGGAGCGTAAAATCGCCGAGCGCCGAACGAGCCTTGGTGATGGCCTCGGCGCGATCTTGGCCATGGACGATAAGCTTGGCCAGCATCGGATCGAATGCCGTCGTGACGCGGCTGCCGAGCGCGACGCCGCTGTCGGTTCGCGCTCCGGCCGGCGGCCGATAGGCGAGGATCGTGCCCGTCGTCGGAGAAAAATCGCGCGATGGATCCTCGGCATAGATCCGCAGCTCGATGGCATGGCCGCGCTGCGCAACCTCGTCTTGGGCAAAGGCCAGCGGGAGACCGGCGGCGATACGCAACTGCTCGGCGACCAGATCGAGACCGGTGACCGCTTCTGTCACCGGATGTTCAACCTGCAGACGCGTGTTCATCTCAAGGAAGTAAAAGCGGCCGTCGCCATAGATGAATTCGACCGTACCCGCGTTCTGATAGCCCGCCGCGCGCGCGATTCCCACCGCTACCTCGCAAATCTCCGCGCGTTGGGCCGGCGAAAGGCTGGGCGACGGACTTTCCTCGACGATCTTCTGGAAGCGCCGCTGAAGCGAGCATTCGCGCTCGAAAAGATGCACCACATTGCCATGCGCATCGCCGAGGATCTGCACTTCGATATGGTGCGGGCGCTCGACATAACGTTCGACATAGAGTCGGCCATCGCCGAAATAGCGCTCACCCTCGCTCCGCGCGCGCGCCAACTCCTCGTCGAGCACCGCCAGATCGCGCACGATCCGCATCCCCTTGCCGCCGCCGCCGGCAGCGGGCTTGATCAGGAGTGGCACATCGACGGCGCGGGCGCGCTCGGCAAAACTTGCGGGCTCGTCGTCCTCGATCGCCGACGGCGCAACCGGAAAACCGCGTTGAGCAACGAAGCGCCGCGCGCGCACCTTGTCGCCCATCAGCTCAATTGCGTCGGGAGTCGGGCCCACGAAGACCATATCTGCTTCGGCGACCGCCCGCGCAAAACCTGCATTCTCGGACAGAAAGCCATAGCCGGGATGGATCGCGCCGATCCCCGCCGCCCTCGCCTTCTCGACAATCTGCGCGCCGTCCAGATAGGCAGCGACGGGCGTTTCGCCTTCGATCTCGATCGCGATGTCGGCGGCGCGCACCGCCGGTGTTTCGCGATCGACCGCGTGATAGACGGCCGCGCCCTTCAGGCCGAGGTCGCGAACGGTGCGCAGGATGCGCAGCGCAATCTCTCCACGATTGGCAACGAGCACCGGGCCGAGCGCGGCGATACTCACGCGCGTGCCATCGCCTGAAGCCCGCCGAGAAGCAGGCCCGAAATCTGCGTCGAAATATGATCAACGTCGAGCGGATGGCCCGCCGCGATGTGCCGCCAGGCGAGATGCTCGATCCCGCCATACAACATGTCACGAACGATCCGGCCGTCGATGGCGGGAGAAACCTTCTCTTCGGCGACACCCTCTGCGAGAATGCGCATAAGGATCGCAGTGTAGCGGCGATTAAGCTCGTGCGCCTGCGATCCCACATATTCGTCGAAGTTCCGAACCTCGGCAATGAACAAGCGGCAGAGATCGACGTCGCCGACAAAAACCTCGACGTGACGGTGAACCAGTGCCGACAGCCGCGCCTCGAATCCATCGGAAGTGGCGACTTGCCCCTCCAGGTCGACGATCACCCGCTCGTAGAACTCGGTCAGGACTGCGAGGAGCAGGTCGCGCTTTGAACCGAAGTAGCGGTAAAGGAGGCCATCCGACACACCCGCCATGCGTGCGATATCGCTTATCGAAGCGGCTTCGAAGCCCTTCTCGATGAACACCAGCCTCGCGGCGTCGACAAGGGAGTCGCGCCTTTCGACGCGCTGCACCGCACTGATCTTCGGCATCACCCTACCTCATTCCGAATCCGTCGTGGACCCGATAATGAATTGCATTCATTTAAAGTCAAGATGAATTAGGTTCATTTTAAAATCGGCGGCCTGGGATGCCCGGGATGGTATGCGTCCGACGGAGCTGGATGCCACGTTGACGCACCCAATGCGCGCCAACCCCGGTCTCGGCGGCGTAGTGCCGCGGAGCGACGCGTCATGGTTGCCAATGGGTGGGGAGAGCGCTCGCGCACTGGTCGAGCGGCCGCGCTCGCGCGACCAAAGCGTCGCGATCACGATTAAAAGTATCGGCGACAGATCGAACGCGGCAGGCCCTGCATCGGACAGGTGGGCGAACTGTTGTGATGGGGGGAGCCGGTGCTCAGCGCACCGGGCATTGAATGACGGTATCGGCTTCGGCGGCGCTGCCCAAGGCGACGCGCGCAAGGCTGAATCCCAGCGATCCGGCTGTTTCCAGCCGGAATGGCGCCGTAATGCGCGTCATGTCGGCACCGGCCGCGGCAAAGCATTTCAGCGGCACGGCCATCACCTGCCACTGGCCCGGCGCCAGCGTTGAAAATTCGGCAACCGGTATGGGGCGCCCGCACTCGGCATTGTCACAGCCCATCGACATCGAAACCGGAGCAGAAGGCCGCGCGTCGAGCCGCAGGGTGGCGAGAAGGACGACGTCGCCGTTGGTTTCGCGCGATAAATCGAGCGCACCGAGCGTGCCGATTTCGACCGTCGCTCCCTCCGAACCCGCAGCGATGGCAAATTGCCGCGCGCCTTCCTGCACGCCATAATCGGCAGCAGTTATCTGCGCGCGCCCGCCCAAGCCGACAGCAGGAACCGTCGTGACGCGCAGATTGTCGCCGCGATCGATCTGCGACACGGTCAGCGACCAGGATGCGGCTGGTACCCCTTTGTCAAAATAGACCCCGGGACCATTGCCCTCATCGGCGACACGGCTGTCCTCGGGCAGGTCGGTCCAGCGCTGCGGACCATCGGCATAGGTCAGGCCATATCCAAAGGGGAAAAGCGTCGCACCGCCGTGCTGCGCGGTGGCCGGCCAGGCGGTTGGCAGCCGCCCGCGAAAATCGTGCGCTGGCTTGTTGTCGGCTCCGGCGAAAAGCAGATCGGCGACGCCGGCGCCCTCCGATCCGGGCAGCCAAGCGGTGACGAAGGCGTCGGACTGGTTCAGTGCCTCGTTCACATAAAGCGGCCGGCCAGTAATCATGACCGCAACGACCGGTATGCCCGCCGCCTTCAGCTTGCGCATTGTCGCAAAGGGACGCCGCAGTTCGGGGCGAAGCTGGAGCGACGGGATATCGCCCTGAAATTCGGCATAGGGGGTTTCGCCGAAAATGACGATCGCAGCATCAGGACGTTTTTTATAGTCTCCGTCAGGTGCGAGCTCGGCACTGCCGCCCGCTTGGGCGACGCCTTGCTCGATACCGCGCCAAAGCGATGTCGCCCCAGGGAACTGGGCGTTGGTCAGTCCGGTGCCCTGCCAGCTCAGCGTCCAGCCGCCCGACTGGCGCGCGATGTCGTCGGCGCCATCGCCAGCAACGAGGATATGGGCGGTGGGGCGGAGCGGCAGAACGCCCGTGTTTTTGAGCATGACGAGCGACTTGCGCACCGCCTCGCGCGCGACAGCCCGATGCTCGGGCGCACCGAGAAGTTCGTATCGCCCCGAAAGCGCGCGCGACGACGGTTTGCCGGCTTCGAACAGTCCAAGTCGCTGCTTGACGCGCAGAACCCTAGCAACAGCATCGTCGAGCCGCGACATCGGGATGGTGCCGTCCTTCACCTGTGCCAGCGTGCTGGCGTAGAGCGCGCGCCAGCTGTCGGGCGCCATCAGCATGTCGATTCCGGCATTGACCGCCGTCGGGCAACTCGCGTTCGAGCAGCCCGCAACCTGACCATGGGCGTTCCAGTCGGTGACGACGAGACCCCCGAAATTCATCCGGCCTTTCAATATGTCGGTAACCAGCCCCTTGTGGCCGGAGATTTTCACGCCCTTCCAACTTGAGAAGCTGGTCATGACCGTCGCCACCCCATTTTCCATCGCGGGGATATAGGGCGCGCCGTGAATCAACCGCAGTTCTAGTTCCGATATGTCGGCATCGCCCTGGTCGCGCCCATCCAGCGTGGCGCCGTCGGCAAGGAAATGTTTGGTGCTGGCGGCGACAAAGGGGCCCGCAAGAATCGGTTTGGTCGAGGGCGGACCCTGCAGCCCGCGCACCATCGCGCCAACATAGGAGGCGACAAGCGCCGGATCGGACGAATAGCCCTCATAGGCGCGACCCCAGCGATAATCCTGGGGCACGGTGACGGTCGGGGCGAAGGTCCATTCCTGGCCCGTGACGCGAATCTCGGCCGCGGTCGCGCGGCCGATGCGCTCGATAAGGTCGGGGTCGCGCGCGGCGCCGAGACCGACATTATGAGGGAACAGCGTCGCTCCGACGATATTGCTGTGACCATGGACGGCATCGGTGCCCCACATGACCGGGATCGCCGGCCGACCGCGCGGCACTTGCATCGACGCGGCGTAGAAAGCGTCGGCCAGGGCCAGCCATTCGCTGGCGGGCGCAAGATCATTCGCGCCCGGTCCCGAATTGCCGCCATTGAGCACCGATCCCAGATGATAATTTCGCACGTCGTCGGGGGTCACGCTGCCGATGTCGGCCTGGATAATCTGTCCGACCTTTTGTTCGACCGACATTTTGGCAAGCAGCGATTGAACATGCGCTTCGCCGTCGGACGTCACGACGCGCGGGTAAGCAATTTCGGGCCATTGCGCGGGATGAGTCACCGCGACCGAATCGCCCGGCGATTGCACGTCGGCACCGGCCGACAATGGCAGCGTAAGGGCGCAAAACACTGCTGTTCCGATAGCGTATTTGATTGTTTTAAATGGCATAAATGTCCCGTCCCAAAGGTTCTTATATCTGCTCAGCGGCATCTGACAACCTTGACAGAAGTTTCCCCTCAAGCGCCGCCGAACCGTAAGATGAGAAACATCGTTTGACAACGTTGACAGAAATATGCAACGAAAAGTCGTGCGGGGTTTCGGTCGACGATTCCGCAGGACGCGATTCGCCGATTGGCATGCCCGTGCATGAGAAAAGAAATCTGTGGCCCGCACATCAAGATGCGGCTTGGGAGGGTTTGGAAATGATCAGCGTCACTTTGCGCGGCCGTACGGCATTGCTTGCCGCAGCGTCGATTTTTGCTTTGGGGACCGCTGGCGCGCCGGCATTTGCACAATCCGGGTCGGAAGAGACGGCAAGCGACGAGATCGTCGTGACCGGCTTTCGCGCATCCCTGCAAAATGCCCTGAACGCCAAGCGCGAATCAAACCTCATTATCGAATCGGTGACGGCCGAAGATATCGGGAAATTCCCCGATCAGAATGTCGCGGAATCGCTCCAACGCCTTCCCGGGATCCAGATCGATCGCGAAAATGGTCAGGGGTCAAAGGTCCGCATCCGCGGCCTCGACCAGAATGTCACCCTGTTGAACGGCGAATTATTCGTCAGCGGCCTGGAGGTTTATAAGGTCGGCGAGGGCAACTATAACCGTAACGACAGCCTTGAAGGCGTTCCTTCCGAGCTGATCGGCGGGATCGAAGTCTTTAAATCGCCCAATGCCTCGCTACTCGAAGGCGGTCTCGGCGGCATCGTCAATCTGAAGACCCGCAGCGGCCTTGATCTTCAGGACGGCCTCACCATCGGCGGCAACTTCAAGATGAGCAAGGGAAGCGAGATTGGCGGGTGGAAACCGGCCGGTGCCGCGGTGCTCGGCTATAATTTCAACGATCGCCTCGGCATCATCGCATCGTTCAGCTATGAACAGACCAACAATCACGTCAATGTCTTGGGCGGCGACAATCGCGGCAACTGGGCCTTTGCCGCAGGGCGGCGCGACACCGCAACCGTTCCGACCAATTACTATGCTCCCGAATATCGCTACATCACCGACCGCGATCAATATCGGCGGCGCTGGGGGGCTTCGCTCGGGATCAATTTTCAGGCAACCGATCAACTGGAGGTCAGCGCCCAATATTTTCACTCCGATCTAAAGATCGACACGCGCGAAGCATCGGTGAAATTTCCGTTCGGACAGGGTGAATCGCAAGGCTTGGTCGGCAATTACAATATCAATGAAAACGGCGTCCTGATTGAAGGAACGGTCCGCGCGCAGTCGGCCGAAGCCATCTCCTTTGTCGATGTTTCGAAAATAAAATCCGACAATGTTCAATTCGGTCTCGATTGGGACAATGACGTTAATTTCCGGGCATCGGTCATGGCCGATTATTCTTCGTCGAAACTGGGCCGCGAAGTCGCCAACAACGATGTCCGCTACACCGCCTATGGGGTCCGAGGACCGGGCACGACAGGTCCGCAGCCGGGGTTCACGGCCAATCCGGCAGCGCCCCCGACCTTCGACTTCACTTACAAGAACGGCGAGTTCCCGAGCTTTGGGATCGCGCCCGGGAGCCCGCAGGACCTGTTCACCAACCCCGCCTATGGATTCTTCAAATCGCATTGGGCGTTCGGCGATCGTTCGGACACAAAGGGTCATTCGATCCGCGCCGACTTTGGTTATGATGTCGACAATGGTGACACGAATACAATCACGCTGAGCGCGGGCTTTCGTTATGGCCAGCGGACCGTCGATTTCAGCTCGGGGCGCTATCTTGCGGACTATAGCGGCAAAGGTGAACTGGATGCCACCGCCATCCCGGCCAGCGAGCGCGTTCCAGGCTTTTCTTATAATTGGACGCCTTATGGCTATTTCCAGGACGGCGCGATTGGATATAAAATTTGCGATCTGCCAGAAGCGAACAAGCCCGCGGCGTTCGCTGGGTGCAGCCGCTTCGGCAATTCGCCAGCGTTGATTACGCCCTATCAAACCTTCACCACCAACCCTGAGCGGGTCGAAACGATCACCAATTTTGCGGGCGGCGGCCGTATAGCGGGCGACGCCATATTGGTCGCAGACCGATCAAAGATGACCAATGCCCTGGATTGGATCCAGTCGCTCTATCCCGACACGCCATTCACCTTCTTTGCCGATCCCTTGCAAACCTATCGGGTCAAGGAAGAAACCAAATCGGGCTATATCATGGCTGACCTGGGCGGACTGGACGATCCTTACCACGTCAATGTCGGGCTTCGCATCGTCAACACCAGCCTGACCGTCGATCAGAACCAGCCCGCCAACGCCGATCCCAGCTATTGGGGTACCGACAGCTGGAACGGCGTGCTGCGCGATTTTACCACCAATACCGTCGCGCGGACCTATACGGACTTTCTTCCGAGCCTGAATGCTGTGTTCGATATCAGCGAAGGCAACAAGATCCGCTTCTCGGCGGCGCGGGTCGTTGCGCGGCAACCGCTGGTTTCGCTCGGCCAGGGCTTTTCCACCCAGTTCACGCGCGATCCGGCCGACGATCTGTTCAAATTTACCAATGGCAGCCGCGGCAATGCCGAGCTCGACCCGTTTCGCGCCTACCAATTCGACCTTGGGTTCGAACATTATTTCGGCCGCCAGGGTCTGGTGTCGGCGGGGCTGTTCTGGAAGGAAATCGACAGCTTCATTGTCAATGAAACGGTCGTCGTCTTTGTCAACGACCAGGCTGGTGGCCGGCTCGGGCCAGTCACGCAGCCGGCGAACGGATCGGGCGGCCGCGTAAAGGGTTTCGAGCTTGCGGGCCAATATGCCTTTGACTTCGGGCTCGGCTTTACCGCCAATTATACGTTCTCCGACACGAGCACCGATTTCGCCACCGACTTCAGCAAAAATCTGCCCTTGCCGGGCGTGTCGAAACATTCGGCCAATGGACAGGTTTATTTCGAACATTCCGGATTTGCGGCGCGCGCGTCGTACAGCTGGCGTTCGAAACAATATGTCGGGAACTTTGGCTTTGCCGACGGACCGGTAACGCGCACGCTCGGCATCTATCAAAAATCCTTCGGCCAGCTCGATGGACAGATCAGCTACAAGCTCACCGACAATTTCGAAGTATTTGCCGAAGCGATCAACATCACCAAAGCCGATACGAGCGTCTATTTGCAATTCCCCGAGTTGCCCTTCCGCTTCGAATCCGGTTCACGGCGGATCTATGGCGGGGTGAAATTCAACTTCTGACGTCAGTTCTCCCCCTCGCGTAGCGGTCCTTTTCGCGAAGGGCCGCTACGTTTTTCTGCTCCCTGAAAAGCATGAAGGAGGTCCGCCGATGGCAGAGGGGGAAGGCCGCAAACCATCGCACGGCGCCGCGCCGTCGCGCGCGCCGTTGCGATCGATCTGTATTATTGGCGGTGGGACTGCCGGGTGGTCTGCGGCAGCGTTGCTGGCCAGCATATTGCGCGGCAGCGGCTGTGCGATCACGCTGGTCGAATCGTCGAGCATTCCGACTGTCGGCGTTGGCGAGGCGACAATTCCGCCAATTTTTGAATTTCTGCGTAACATTGGCGCCGACGAGGTCGACTTCATCCGCCGCTGTCAGGCGACCTTCAAACTGGGCATCCGGTTTCGCGACTGGTTGGAGCCCGGCCATGAATATTGGCATCCGTTCGGCAATTTGGGGATGACGATCAACCAACGTCCTTTCCATCATTATTATTGGAAAAATCTTGCGGAGGGCCATGATGAAAGGCTGGCCGATCTATGCCCGTCGGCCGCGCTGGCCGAAGACCATAAGTTCGCCTTTCCGTCGCCCAATGGCAAATGGCCTGGCGCGGGGGTCGCTTATGCGCTCCATTTCGACGCCGGCCTTGTCGCGGCCTTTTTACGCGACCATGCCGAAGCGGCAGGCGTCGCTCGTCTCGACCGTAAAATCACCCGTGCGCAACGCGGCGCGAATGACCGCATCGACGCGATATATTTCGATGATGGCGATAGCCTATCGGCCGATTTCTATATCGATTGCTCGGGCTTTCGTGCCCTGTTGATCGAAGAAACCCTGGGGTCGGGCTATATCGATTGGCGCCATTGGCTGCCCTGCGACCGCGCAGTTGCCGCACCCACCGCGGTGCAGCCGGGACGCGCCCCCTATACGGTATCGACGGCCAAATCCGCGGGCTGGCAATGGCGTATCCCGCTGCAGAGCCGCGTCGGGAACGGGCTGGTCTATTGCAGCGATTTCATCGACGATCAGGCCGCTGCGGACGAATTTTTGGCAGGACTCGACAGACCCGCGGACGACGCGCCGCGCTTTCTGCGTTTCACGGCGGGTCACCGAAAGCGCGCATGGATCGGCAATTGTCTGGCGATCGGGCTATCGGCGGGCTTTCTCGAGCCGCTTGAATCAACTAGTATTCATCTGATCCACACCGGCCTCAACCGTCTGCTCGACTATTTTCCCGACATCTCGTTCGATCCGACCCTGATCGATGCCTATAATCGCGAAGTCGAGATAGAATATGCGCATATCCGCGATTTCCTGCTGCTCCATTATTATCCCAACCGGCGCCATGGCGAACCCTTTTGGGACCATGTTCGCACGCTTGCCCTTCCCGAAAGCCTGCGCGAAAAAATGGCGTTGTTTGAGGCGACAGGACGCATCACGTCAAAGCGCCGGGAATTATTTGCCGACATCAGCTGGTTCTATGTCGCCTGCGGCATGGGCCTGCGCCCCGCCGCCATCGATCCGCTCGTCGATGTCGCACCGTTCGACGATGTGCGCGGCGTTATCGGTCAAATGCGACAGGCCCTGCAACAATTTCGGACCGCCGCGCCCTCGCACGACGCCATTCTGGACCGCCTGCTCGATCCCAGCGAAAACCGCCGCCCCAACTTCGGGGTCGGCGCAGGATGGGCCGGACGCTAGAGGGAAGCTTGCCCGAGCGAGGGGGTGCGTTCCACGGGGCGGTATAACAGGCCGACCGCAAGCGCACACACGGCGGATCCGACGAGTGCGGGCATGACCGAGCGGTTGGCACTGAACGCCAGGCTAAGGGTGATGATCTGCGGCGCGAGCGCCTGACCCAATTTGCGCGCCGTCGTCGCCAGCGCGTAAATCCGCACTGCGCACCCCCCATCGCGCGCTGCCTCGACGTCCTGGATCACCGCAGGGACGAGCGACCAGAACATGACCGACATTCCGCAACTGGCGACAATCGCAACGACAAACAAAATCGCGACGGGGACAAGCCCGGGATAGAGCAGCCACGCCATGACAAGGGCCAAGGCGTTCATCGCCAGCGCAACCCACAAGGTCGGCACCCTTCCCCATTTCTTCTCGATCCAGACCCACGCGGGAATGCTGACGAGCAAGGCGAGCGAGGGGGCAATGGCGGCGCGATAACCCAGCTCGGCATGGCCGAGTTCGGCGAACAGGAAAAGCAGGGTTTTACTGAGCATCGTCACGCTGAGCCCCGCAGTCACGATAACGACCATCAGGCGGCGCAGCGCCGCCGATTGCGACAACAGCATCCCATAGGCACGGATCTGGCCAAAGGGACGGATATCGGCAATGTCGCGCGACGGCACAATCCGCTCTCTCACGCCAAGGAAAGTGAGGAGCAAAAAGGGCTGGGCTGCGAAACCGAGGATCATCGCGCCCGTCCAGAATCGCTGCGGCCCCTCGCCCGCAGGCACGTTGGCGTAAACAATCGCTGCCAATATTCCGCCGAGCGCGGCGCCCTGCATCCGCAGCCCCGTCAACCGGACATGTTCCTCGGCATCGTCGGTCAAACGCGCCGTTAGCGCCGCATAGGGAATATTCCCCAGGCTATAGCAGAGCCGCAGCAGCAAATGGGTCGCGACGACGTAGGCCGTCAGCCAGTTTCCGATTAGCGCCGGCTGGGCAAAGGCGAGCGCGAGGGCGATGCCCGCGGCCGGACCGCCAAACAGCACCCAGGCGCGCAAGGGCGCTCGCGTCGACGCCCGATCGGCCACCGCGCCTATGACCGGGTCGGCGAGCCAGTCGAGCGCCGCCCCGACCAGAAAGACGCCCGACGCGATCTCAAGCGGCAACGCCAGCACCTCGATGTAGAAATAGAGAAGATAAAGCTCGATCGACGCCCATATCAGGTTGAACCCCGTGTCGCCGGCGGCATAGCTGAACCTCTCCCCGCGCGCGACCACAGCTGTCGTGCCTAGGCCGGCGGCGGTGCGGCGCTGAGCCGTTCGACCAGCTTATGCGAATGAATGACCATCGGGCCGGGCTCTTCGCCCGCCAGATCGCGCAGCAGCATGTCGGCCGCGGTTTTCGCCATTTCGACGATCGGCTGCTGGATGGTCGTGAGGCGCGGCCACACCACGCGGGCGATTTCGGAATCGTCAAACCCAACGACGGTCAGATCGGCGGGTACGTCGAACCCGAGTTCGCGCGCCGCCGACATCGCCCCCACCGCCATATCATCATTCTGCGCCAAAATTGCGGTAGGCCGCAGCTTGCGCGACAGCAGCCGCTTCGTCGCTTCATATCCCGATTCAAAGCTGAAATCGCCCGTCTCGACCAATTCGGGCTGGCGAGGCAGGTCATGGCGGCCGAACGCCTGGTGATAGCCGATCAAGCGCTGGCCGCTGGCCGCATGGACGGGGTCGCCCATGATGATCGCGATGGTCCGGTGGCCGAGGCCGATGACCAGTTCAGCAATTTCGCGCGCGGCCGCGATATCGTCCATCCCCGTCGCCAGCCCGCCATCCAGCAATGATTGGGGTGCGATGCGGGCGAAGGGAATATGGGCATCGGTAAGCCCCGCGATAATATCGGGATGGTCGGACGCGGGCGGCGCGAGGATGACGCCGTCCAGGGCGGCGGAGCGGACCAGGCCTACGACTTCGCTCGGGCGGTCCATCACCGATTCCACGGGCAGCACGATCAGGCGGTAACGTTCGCCGTGCAGCCGTTCGAGCGCGCCGCGTTGCAGCTCGACGACATAGCTGGGGCTCGGCTTTTCATAGATCAGGCCAATCAGGTAGGATTGACGACGCACCAGCCCCTGCGCGAGGACATTGGGATGATAATTGAGCTCCTTGGCTGCCTTGAGCACCTTTTTGCGCAGCGCGGGCGTAATATGCGGCTCGTTGTTAAAGACGCGCGACACGCTTTTGGGCGACACTGACGCCAGCTTGGCGACGTCGATGATCGTTGCACGCTTTTCTCGCCGAGCCATGACAGTCTCGGTGCCGACATTGTCCTTCGTTGTCAATGCGCCGACAACCCCGAGCGAGTTAAACCCTTCCTATCAGGCGATATGCGTGAATCACGAGCTTCTGCGCGCCGCGGGCTTTCCGGACAGCGGGCCGTTCCCTCAAGCGATCTGGTCGGTGTCGCGCGGTTCTTTCGCCCGCGCATTGTCAACGGGTCGGAATGCCATTCATCAGCGTGTGAAGCTCGCCGGCTTCCCACATTTCCATCATAATGTCGGACCCGCCGACGAATTCGCCTTTCACATAGAGCTGGGGGATCGTCGGCCAGTCCGAAAATTCCTTGATGCCCTGGCGGATTTCCATGTCCTGCAGCACATCGACCGTTTCATATTCGACCCCCAGCCGGTCGAGCATCGCGATCGCGCGCGACGAAAAACCACACTGCGGGAACAGCGGCGTGCCCTTCATGAACAGCAGCACGGGGTGGTCGGCGACCATCTTGGAAATGCGGTCGTGGGTAGCGGGGTCGCTCATCGTCAGTCTCCGGGGGCGCGGGGCGCCGAAAAAATTGCGTGTCTCGCCCCTATGAAGGAACGCCGGTCGTCAATTGCAAGGCGTGAAGTTCGCCCCCCATGCGTCCGCCAAGCGCGGCGTATACCGCCTTATGCTGCGCGACGCGGGTCATTCCGCGAAAGGATTCGCTGACGACATGCGCGGCATAATGATCATTGTCGCCGGCGAGATCGGTGATCGTCACCGCGGCGCCCGGAAACGCCGCCTCGATCATCGCCTTCAAATCGCCCTCGCGCATTCCCATCGCGCCGGCCTCAATTCTCGCTGTCGATGAACTGGCGGCGTGCTTCGGCCGCCTTGTCGTTCAGCATGGCGCGGATTTCGGCATCGCTGATCTCGACGTTTGCGGCCGTCAGGTCACCCGCAAGCTTGCGGATGACATCCTCGTCGCCCGCTTCTTCGAAATCGGCCTGCACGACGGCCTTGGCATAGGCGTCAGTCTCTTCGGGCGTCAGCCCCATGCGTTCGGCCGCCCATTCACCGAGCAGACGGTTGCGGCGCGCGGTGATGCGGAACTGCACCTCCTGGTCGCGTGCGAATTTCGTTTCGAATGCCCGTTCACGATCGTCGAATGCGCTCATCATATCCTCGCCGGTTAAGCCTCGTCTTGCAGATAGGTGGCCCGCCCGCCCGGCGCAAGCAGGCTGTGCGGCAGATCACTTCCCTTTCGCTTACGAAGGGGTTAGGGTCCTTGGCAGGGAATGGGTCGCACCACAGCAATGATATTCGCGCCGCGCCGGCATTGCTCGGGACGGTGTCTTGAGCCTGTGTTTTGGGGGATTGTGATGGCCGTTCGAGTTTCGCGCTGGGTGCCCGCTCTGGCGGCGCTCTTCCTGACGGCACCGGGAAGCGCGCTTGCGCAGAGCGACGACCCGACGCTGCGCGACCGTTTTTCGATCGGGTCCGAGGGCGGCTCATTATGCGAAGTGCAGGCGACGGTACGCGACGCGGTGGTCCAGGGCATGTTTGACCGCGCCTGGACGGTTGTATGCCGCGACGCAAGCCAGCCCGTCGGCACTATTCGCGTTCTGCGCACGGACGCCGACGATGCGCGCGTGCGCATCGACCGCGCGCGCGCCGATCGGCTGACCTGCGCCCCTGACGGGCGCTGCACGGTTCGCGGCAGCGATGTCGCGTGGATGACGCGGATCGATGCCGACGGCGCGAACGTCTACGCCGCCGAAGGGTTCGAGGCCTATGCCGACGCGCTCGACATCGCGCTTGAATCGGTGCGCCAGCGCCGCGTCGTGCCCGGCGTAATCCGCGTCGCGACGACGTCGGTAGGCGGCAACGACGGCTTTGCCCGCACGCTGGCGGGCGCGATCGACATCGACAAGGCACTGGCCGAAGGATACCGCCGCAACCACAGCGGCGATTATGCCGAGGCCGCCGAATTTTTCGACGCGCTGTCGCGCCGCGCGCTCGAGGAACAGGCGGCCGCAGGCATCGATGCCAGTGAATTCACGCTCAACCGCGCGCTGCAACGATCGAACCTCGGCGAGTTTGCCGAAGCCGAGCGGCTGTTTACGGAAGTCGAGGCGGTCCCAACGAGCGATCCCGTCCAACTGCGCCTTCGCCGCAATTTCCGCACGATCCACGCGCTCAACCAGCGCGATTTCGATGCCGCCGCGACGCGGCTGCAAACGCCTATCCCGCCGCTTGCGACCGGCGTGACGGTCACCGAAGGCGCGGTGACACTGGCGCCCGCGATCGTTGCCGGGGTCAACAGCGGCGACAACGCCCGGCTGGTCCAGGCAGGCGACCGCGAACGGCTGTCGCCGATCGAGCGCGCGCAGATCATCGACGCGCAGGCGATCCATCTGCTCGGCACCGTCGAGCGGCTCCGCGGCAATGCCGCTGCAGCCAAAACCGCGCAGAGCAGGGGGCTGAGCGACGCACTTGCAGTGCGCGAAGGCCGCGTCACCTCGATCATCCGCCTACGCTCGCAGATGCTCGGCGAACTGGCGCTGGCGGAGGAAGCGCTGGGCGATACGGGCGCCGCCGATGCACGCTTCCTTGAATCGGTCAATCTGCTCGCGGTCGAATATCCCGAAACCAACGCGCTTGCCTCGGCGCGCGCGCGCTATGCCGCCTTCCTGACCCGGCAGGGACAGGACGACAAGGCGATGGGCATTTATCGCGAAGTCGTGACCGCGCTCGCCGACACGCAACGCTCGACCGCGGGCATGGCCAACATGATGGCGCCCTATTACCGGCTGCTCGCCACGCGCGCCGCCAGCGATCCCGCCGCGGTTCAGGATTTCTTCGTCGCCAGCCAGCTTCAGATCCGCCCCGGCGTTGCCGATACGCAGGCCGTGCTCGCGCGTGAATTGTCGAGCGGCAGCGACGATGGCGCACGCCTGTTCCGGCAGGCGACAACGCTGAACCGAGACATCGAACGCGCGCGGATCGAGGACGCGCGGCTTGCTCAGCTGCCGCAATCGGCGGAAATCGTCGCGCTGCGCGCCGACATCGACACCCAGCTCGACAATCTGGCGTTCCAGCAGGCTGAAACCATCGCCAGCCTGTCGGCCTTTCCGCAATATCGCGTCGTCGCGCCGGGCAAGCTCGATCTCGCCGAACTGCAGGCGGTGCTGCGCGCCGACGAAGCCTATCTGAAGATGCTCGTCGTCGGCGATGGCGTTTATGCGATGCTCGTTGAGCCGGGCAATGCGCAGCTGTGGAAATCGGACATCAGCGCCGCCGCGCTCGAAAGCGTGGTCGACACGATCCGCTCGACGATCTCGGTTGTCGAGAACGGCCGCCGCGTTACCTATCCGTTCGACGCCGCGGCGGCGTATCGCCTTTATGGCCAGCTGTTCGGCCCCGTTGCCACGCGGTTGCCCGCCGTGCCGCACCTGATCTTCGAGCCCGACGGCGCGATGCTGCGGCTGCCGGTAAACCTGCTCATCACCGCCGATACGGGCATCGCCGCTTATGAACAGCGCGTGCTCGACCCCGACGCCGATCCGTTCGATATGCGCCAGATCGCCTGGCTTGGCCGCGCGAGCCGCCCCAGCACCGCCGTTTCGGCGCTCGCCTTCCGCAATGCGCGGCAAGCGGCGCCCTCGAAAGCGGCGAACCAATATTTCGGCCTCGGCGAAAACGCGCCGCTCGGCACGCGTGGTTCGGTGGGTGGGGGCACGGCGGGCGGCATGGACAGCGACTGCCTGTGGGACGCCTCGCAATGGGCGCGGCCGATCTCCGCCGACGAACTAGTCACCGCGCGCAACGCAATGGGCGGCGCATCGGGCGCCTTGCTTACCGGCGGCGCCTTCACCGATACTGCGGTCAAGACCCGCGCCGACCTCGCCGATTATCGCATCATTCATTTTGCGACGCACGGCCTTGTCACCGCGCCGCGCCCCGCCTGCCCCGCGCGCCCGGCGCTCGTGACTTCATTCGGCGGGCAGGATTCGGACGGCCTGCTGACCTTTCAGGAAATTTTCGACCTCAAGATCGATGCCGACCTCGTCATCCTGTCGGCGTGCGACACCGCGGGCGCCGCGAGCGTCGCCGCGACACGGGAGGCCGGGCTTTCGGGCGGCGGCAACGCGCTCGACGGGCTGGTGCGAAGCTTCATCGGCGCCGGCGGCCGTTCGGTGATCGCGAGCCACTGGCCAGCCCCCGACGATTTCAACGCGACGACGCGGCTGATCGGCGGACTGTTCGCTGCCGATACCGGCGCCAGCGTCGCCGATGCGCTGTGGAACACCCAGCTCAAGCTGATGGACGATCAACAGACGTCGCACCCCTATTATTGGGCGGGGTTCGCGATCATCGGCGACGGCGCGCAGCCGCTGCTTCGCGGGACGCAGACGGCGCAGCAGGGACAGGCGGCCGGCCGCGCCGCGCGCTGATCCGATGAATGGGCCCGAAACCCAGCTTCGCGCCGCGGATCCGGCGGCGCCTGGCGATGCGGACGGACGCCCGGCGGCGGTGCCGCTGCGCAAGCGCGTTCGCCGCCTCGTAATGCAGCTGGGCCCGTCGCGCATGGCGGCGACGATCCTGTTCCTGATCGTCGCCGTCCTGATCGCGCGCTTTAGCTGGCAGATGCCGCTGATCGACGCCGCCGAGCGCGCGCTTTACGATGCTCGCGCGACGCTGATGGCGCCCAAGGTGCGGCAGGACCAGCGCGTCTTGCTGATCACCTACAACGACGAAACGCTGTTCAACACCGGCATCCGTTCGCCGCTCGACCGTTCGCTGCTCACCGCCGCGCTCGCCAATATCGATCAGATGGGAGCCAAGGCGATCGGCATCGATATCGCCTTCGATTCGCCGCGCCCCGACGACGCCGCGCTGAAAGCGCAATTGCGCGCGATGCAGACGCCGACATGGCTCGCCTATGCCGAACAGGCGAGCAATCCGAACACTATCTTTTACGAACAGCAGAAGTTCCTCGAAGCCTTCATCGCCGAGGTCGCGACGGCAAAGACGCGGCCAACCAGCGTGCTGTTCCGTACCGACGACGACAGCGTCATCCGCAAATGGCCCGACCGGCCGCCGAACCTGCCGCCGCTGATGTCGAATGCGCTGGCTCCTGTCGATCCGGCGCACGCCAATTACCAGGGTGCGATCCGCTTCCTGGTCCCCGCGCGCGCCGGCGACGGACAAGTCGAGCCGGTGTTCGCCAACATCCCGATCGACACCTTCGCGCTGCCGATGGACGCCGATATGCGCGCCGGATTTTCGCAGCTGGTGAAGGATCGCTATGTCCTGATCGGCGGCGACATCATCGACAATGACCAGTTCAACACACCGCTCAGCCGCTTTCCCGACGCGATCACCGGCCAGCATGAAACGATGATCGGGCTCGAAGTCCACGCCCATATGCTCGCGCAGCAGCTCGACGGGGTCTGGGCGCGGCCGCTGGCGGCGCCGGCCCTGTGGGCACTCGCGATCTGCGTGGTGCTGGCAGGCGGCCTTACCAGCCTGATCGACCTCCGCGCGCGTTGGGTCGCATTCGCCTTCCTCGGCCAGATGGCGTTTTTCATCGCCTTTCCCTTCTGGCTTCAGGGACGCGGGATCGACACGACGACGCTCCCGACCTTCGGCTGGGCGGTCGGCTGGCTCTTCGGTTATGCCGCGGTTGGCACCGCCGCGCGCACCATCGGGTCGCGCCAGCGCGCCTTCGCGCAGTCCGCGCTCGGCAAATATCTGCCCGCCGACGTCGCGGCGCAGATCATGCGCGACCCCGACCAGCTTTCGCTCCACGGCGAACGGCGCAACATCTTCTGCGTTTTCACCGACCTCGAAGGCTTTACCAAATTGAGCCACGCGGTGACGCCGGAAACGGTCGCGCGGCTACTTAACGAATATCTCGACCGCCTGTCGGACATCGTCCTCGAACATGGCGGCACGATCGACAAATTCGTCGGCGATGCGGTCGTCGCCTTCTGGGGTGCGCCGATCAGCCGCCCCGACGATGGCGAACGGGCCGCTGCGGCAGCGCTCGCCATGTATCAGGCGGGCGAAACATTCCGCATCGACCTGGCGGCCGAGGACATCCCGCCGATCGGCATGACCCGCGTCGGGCTGCACGTCGGCGATGCGATCGTCGGCAATTTCGGCGGCGAAGGCCGCATCCAATATACCGCGCTCGGCGACAGCATGAACACCGCGTCGCGGCTCGAGGCCGCGAACAAGAGCCTGAAGACCGGTGTGCTCATCTCGGCCGAGGCGGCGGGGCGGTCGGGCCGCGACGATCTGGTGCCGATGGGCCGCGTGACGCTGCGCGGGCGCGCGCAGCCCGTCGACGTCTTCACCCCGCGCCCCGACCTTGCGGCGGACCAGCGCGATCGCATCGCCGCGCTTGTCGCGGCGCACGCTGCGGGCGATAAAAATGCCGGTGTGACGCTGGCCACAGAATTGGCG
Organism: Sphingopyxis sp. TUF1; assembly: GCF_036687315.1. Taxonomy (NCBI): domain Bacteria; kingdom Pseudomonadati; phylum Pseudomonadota; class Alphaproteobacteria; order Sphingomonadales; family Sphingopyxidaceae; genus Sphingopyxis; species Sphingopyxis kveilinensis. Next base: position 2,262,438 of record NZ_CP144683.1, on the reverse strand, counting down.
CACGAATTTGGGCAAGACGCTGCCATCCTGTTCCTGATCGAACGCCTGAACCAGACGAAAAGAGGAGAAAGCTATGTCCTTTCCTGACTTGCCGGTGCGGCGCATCGGCCTCACGGCCACCGCTGCAATCGCCGCCGTCGCCATGGTCGGTACCGCCGCCGCGCAATCGATGGTCGTCCGCTCGACCGGCCCGTCGGCCGCCAAATATCCGACCGGTGCCAAGCTCAAGGCGTCCGACCGCGTGACGCTCGTCGCGGGCGACCGCGTCGTGCTGATGCAATCGGGCAAGACGCGCACCCTGTCAGGGCCCGGAACCTTCAGCGCGACGGGCAATGTGCAGGCCAGCCAGTCGCTCGGCAGCAATGTCTCGCGGATGCTCGCCAAGGGACCGACGGTCCGCTCGCGCGGTGGGTTTTCGCGCGGCGATCCGGTGGAAGCTCCGCCCGCCGAAACGCGCGCGCCGAACCTGTGGCTGCTCGATTATCGTCAGGGCGGCACCTTTTGCGTTGCCGATCCCGCGACGCTGCTGCTCTGGCGCCCCAATATGGAAGGCGACACCGCGCTCGAGATCGAAAGCGACGGCAAGAAGGCGACGGTCGCCATCGTCGCGGGGGCCAATTTCCGTAAATGGCCGACTGATGCGCTTCCCGTGCAATATGGCGTCGATTATCGCATATCCGGCGGAGGGGTGCCGCAGCCAGTGACGGTGCGTTTCGCTGCCATGGAGGCGGTGCCCGACACCGCCGAGGCATCGGTCGATATGCTGATGGCAAAGGGCTGCGCGCCGCAGCTCGATCGCCTCGTCGACACGATGGCGGAGGCCGAGGGCGGTCAGGGTTGATGGACAGGGCGGCCATTGTCGCCACCCTATCTATCTGATATTCAGCCCGGGAATGTCCGTCGGTCACGTGGCGGAGCCTTCCTTGGGTCGCAAATCGCACAGCCGGGCAACGGCGGTGCAGTCGAATTGGCGCACCGCGATCATGGCGGTGCGCCTGAACGCAAGGGGTGGTGATGGCCGTGCTGGGGGACGTGGGACAATATGGGAAGACCGCTCGGCGGAGTACGGCGATCGGCCGCGCGCTGATCCGCTCGGCGGGATTGATTGCGGCCGCCCTACCCGCCACGGTTTTTGCGCAGGCGACGCCGCAGATCCCGACGCGTGAAGAAATCCAGCGCCCGCCGCTTGCCCCCGCGGTGCAGCCCGGCGAACGGATCGTCGCGGTCGACGAGGCAGTCGAACGCGCACCCTGCCCGCTCGCCGCGCCCGAATTCGCCAATATCCGCTTCACCCTTCGCGCGGTCGAATTTTCTAGCGTCGAGGGCATCGACCCTGCGATGCTTGCGTCCAGCTGGTCGGACCGCGTGGGGCAGGAATTGCCGATCGCCGCGGTGTGCGACATCCGCGACCGTGCCGCGACGATGCTGCGCGGCCGCGGCTATCTGGCGGCGGTGCGGGTTCCTGCGCAGACGATTGACGACGGCGTCGTGCGGCTCGACATTCTCGCCGCGCGGATGACGCGCGTCGAGGTGCGCGGCGATGCTGGAGCGAATGAAGCACTGCTCCAGCGCTACCTGTCGCGGCTCGACGACGCGCCGGTGTTCAACATCGCCGATGCCGAACGCTACCTGCTGCTTGAACGCGACATTCCGGGGATGGATGCCCGTCTCACGCTGCGGCCCGGCGACGCCCCCGGCGAAGTCATCGGCGAAGTCACCGTGACGCGCATCCCCTTTACCTTCGACTTCAACGCCCAGAATTTCGGATCGCGCGACGTCGGCCGCTGGGGCGCCAATGCGCGCGCACGGTTCGCCGGGCTGACCGGCATGGGCGACCTCACGACGGTGAGCTTTTATTCCACCCCCGATTTCGACGAGCAAAAGGTCGTGCAGGTCGGGCACGAATTTCGCGTCGGCGGCGAAGGGCTGCGGCTCGGCGCCAGCTATACCTATGCCTGGACGCGCCCCGACCTTGCGGGGCTGGCGATCAAGTCGGATACCCAGATCGTCAGCCTGTTCGCCTCCTATCCGCTCGTGCTGACGCAGGCGCGGCGGGTGACGCTCGGCGGCGGGCTCGATTTCATTGACCAGGACATCAGCTTGTCGAGCATTCCGCTCAACGAGGACCGGCTTCGCGTCTTCAATCTGCGCGCTGATGCGAGCTTGGTCGATCCCGCGTCGATCGCCGGGCGCGGCGGCTATAGCGCCAGCGAACCGCGCTGGTCGCTCACCTCCTCGCTCGAAGCGCGCAAGGGCATATCGGCGCTCGGCGCAAGCGACGATTGCGGCCCCGGCGGCACAGCCTGCTTCCTGCCGGGCGCGGTCCCGCTGACGCGCATCGAGGGGCAGCCCGACGCCTTTCTCGTCCGCGCGCAGGCACTCGCCGAATGGCGCCCTGCCAAGAAATTCACCCTGTCGGCGGCGCCGCGCGCGCAATGGGCTGCCGACCCGTTGCTTGCCTATGAAGAATTTTCCGGCGGCAATTTCACTGTCGGGCGCGGGTTCGCTCCCGGCACGGTGATCGGCGACAGCGGCGTCGCGGTGGCCCTGGAGGCCCGCTACGCCTCGTTCGTTCCCGCCAATACCAAGGCCTTTGCAATCCAGCCCTTCGTCTTTTTCGACGCGGCGTGGGTGTGGAACAAGGACGCGGCGTTCGACGGGCTCGATCCGCAGAAACTTTACTCGGCGGGCGGCGGTATGCGCGTCGCTTATGGCGACGTGGCGCGGCTCGACGTGACGCTTGCAGTGCCGCTCAATCGCGGCGGCTTCCTGACTGAGCGGCCCGACCCGCGGCTGCTCGTATCGCTCACCACCCAGTTCGGTATCGGGGCACGCTGACCCATGACCTTTGCATCGAGGACAATCGATATGCCTGCCACGGCCCCTCACCCACCCGCCCGCAAGGACAGGCAGCGCCTGCTGACCAGCTGCGCGATCGCCGCGGGCCTCGCCGCGCTGGCCCATGGCGGCGCGGCCTTGGCACAGGTCGCCGGCAACGGCAGCTTCGCATCGGGCGCGGGCACGATCGGCAACGACTCCGGCACCAACACGACGACCGTCAATGTCGGAACGAGCGAGAGCGTCATCAACTGGGTGCCGACCGACACCGCGCCCACCGGCGGCGCAATCGACGTCCTGCCGGCGGGCGAAAATCTCGATTTCATCGGCACCGGCGACTATACGGTCCTCAACCGCTTCGTCGATGGATCGGGCGGCGCGCTCAGCCGCCAGATCGCGCTCAACGGCACGGTAAACGCCTATGTCGGCAGCACGAGCGGCCCGCGCGGCGGCAATATCTGGTTCTATAACGCCGGGGGCATATTGATCGGCGCCAGCGGCGTCCTCAACGTCGGCAGCCTGCTGCTCACATCGAACGACATCGACACAACCGGCGGACTGTTCGGGCCCGGCGGCACGATCCGCCTCGCCGGCGCGTCGGGAAGCACGTCCGCCATCACCGTCAACGGCGCAATCAACGCGGGGTATGACGACGCGCCAGGCAGCGCCTATGTCGCGCTGGTCGCGCCGCGCATTGTCCAGGCGGGCAATGTGCGCGTCGATGGCTCGGCCGCCTATGTTGCCGCCGAAGCCGCGAATATCCGCATCAACGGCGGCCTTTTCGATATCGACGTCACCGTCGGCGCAGAGGGCGGTACGGTCATCACCCACACCGGCACGACCACCGGTCCCGCGCACCTCGACACCAACGGCAACCAAAGTCGCGTCTATATGGTCGCGATACCCAAGAATGACGCGGTCACGATGCTCGTCGGCGGCGCGATCGGCTATGACGACGCCATTTCGGCGCAGATCGATCCCGATGGCGCGGTGCGGCTGTCGGCGGGCTTCGACATCGTCGGGGGCGAACTGGCGTTCGACCCGGAAAACGCCACTGCCGCAAACATCGCCGCCGCCGACACGCTTTTCCGCAGCGACACGATCGCGCGCGCCAGCGGCACCTTCACCGCCGCCCCGACGCAGACGATCCCCGGATCGCCGCCGCCGCTGTCATCCGCCGGCCAGTTCTTTGTCGAGGGCAATGGCAGCTTCACCGGCGATGCGGGCGCCTCGCTGACCATCGGCGCGGGTCAACTGGCCGGGGCATCGGGCGATTTCACGCTCGATGCCAGCAATGGCGGCGCGAACGGCAGCGCAGCGCTGACGGTGAATGGCGGCAGCTTCGCCGCCGGCAGCCTCGCCTTGATCGCGTCGGGTGCGGTCGACGCGGCCACGGGCGACATCTCCGGCGGCACCGCCAGCCTGACGATCACCGGCGGTACGCTGTCGGCATCGACCGTCAGTGTCGAAGCGAACGGCCTTGCCGAGGGCGGCATCGGAACGACCAGTGCGGCCGGGACCGGCGGCACCGCCAGCTTTTCGCAGAGCGGGGGCACCGTTTCGGTCGGCGACCTCAGCGTCACGGCCGACGGGGCGGGCGGCATCGTCGATGGCCAGTCGGGGCTGGGAACGGGCGGCAGCGCAACCATCGACATCAGCGGCGGGACACTCACCGTATCCGACATCACGGCCAGCGCCAGCGGCGAAGGCGGCGTCGGATCGTCGGGCAACGACGAAAATCCGCTGAACATCATCCCCGGCGGGCTGGGCGGCCAGGGACGCGGCGGAACAGCGACGATCAACATTTCCGGCACCGCAGTCGTCGATGCGACGGCCATTCAGGCGAGCGCGATCGGGACCGGCGGGCGCGGCGGCGAATTTTTCAATTTCTCCAGCTTCGGCGGCGTGCCCGGCACGCCCGGCAACGGTGCCGAGGGGGTCGGCGGCAATGCCGCGATCAACGTGGCCGGCGGAACCACCGCAGCCAGCAGCATGGTTGCCGACGCGTCGGGAATCGGCGGCGACGGCGGCGGCAGCTTCTTTTCGAGCAGCAGCGGCGGCGCGACGGGCGTCGGCGTCGGCGGCACCGGCGGCACCGGCCGCGGCGGGACGGCGACGATCGCGCTGGAAGCGGCCATTCCCGATGTCATCTCGGCAAGCAGCATCGCCACCGGGACGGGCGGCGATGGCGGCACCCATAATGTCGGCGGCGCCGGCGGCGACGGCTTTGGCGGCGTCGCGCAGACAATTGTCACCGGTTTCGAAGCGGGCGAACTAGCGGTCACGATCGATTCAACGGGGACCGGCGGCAACGGCGGCAATGCCAACGATGGCGACGGTGGCAGCGGCGGCAATGGCACCGGCGGCACCTCGCGCCTGCAGGCGGTGGGTGCGGGCGCCGGCGTGACTGCACTCGAGACTAATTTCGTCACCGACGGTGTCGGCGGTAATGGCGGTTCGGGCGGGCTGGGTTTCGGTTCCTTTCCGACAATCGCACCCGACGGCGGTGATGGCGGCAATGGTGTCGGCGGCACGCTGGAAATCGCTGCGAACGACGGCGCGGCGGTCACGCTCGGCCTCGGCAGCGGGTCCAGCATCGCTCTCGGCAGCACCGGACGCGGCGGCGCAGGTGGGACCGGCGAGAACAGCGTGTTCGGCAGCGGCAACCAGGCGGGCAATGGCGGCGACGGCGGTACCGGCAGCGGCGGGACGGTTCGCCTCGTCGCCGCAGGCGGCACCATCGGGTCAGGCGGCGAGGCCGTCGATTTTACCGCGAACGGCGTCGCGGGCGAAGGCGGCAGCGGCGGTATCGGCCAGGGCGGCGGCACCGATGGCGCACTTGGCGCCATGGGGATCACCGCGGGCGGCCGCGTCGAGATCGGGGCGGACAGCGGCACGGCCGCTGGCGGACAGATCGACCTCGGGCCGACGACGATCGATGCCAGCGGCGATACAGCAGGGCGGGTCGAGCTGCGCGTGAACGGCGGCGACATCAATTTCGCGGGCCTCAGCGCGCAGGCGTTCGGCCTCGCCGCGCCGACGAATAACGACACCGCAACTGCATCGACGGGAATCTTCGTGTCCGTAGCGGGCGGCACGATCGCCGGCCAGGGCGATGTCGCGCTCACCACCGACGGGTCGATCGGCGTCTATGGCGCGTCGAACGGCAGCTTTGACGTCGATGGATCGCTGACGCTCGACGCGGGCGACCAGATCGACCTGCGCCACGACAACCGCGTCGGCACCGCGCCAACGCTGAGCGCGAGCAATCTGGCAATGGCCGCGGTGACTAGCATCAGCGGCGCGGCAGGCAGCCTCGCTGCCGCCGACGGCGCGCTGTCGCTGGCGGTTTCAGGCCCGACCGGCACGATCGCGGTCGACGGGCTTGCGGGGGGCAATATCGCCATCTCCAGCCCCGGCGCCGCGACGGTCGAACATGCCGAGGCGGCGGGTGATTTCATCGCGAATGTCGGCAGTTTGGCCACCGGGCTCAATTCGATCATCACAGGGGGCAATATCGACATCTCCGCGTCCGGCGCAGTCGATCTCGGCAACTCAACCGCAGGCGGTTTTGTTCAGGTGTCGGGGCAGTCGATCGCCTTCAACAGCATCGACGCCGGGCTGACCGTCAACCTGTCGGCGATCGACGGCATCATCGGCGGCGCGGTCAACGCGGGCGGCGACATTACGATGTTCGCAGGCAGCGTCGCGCTGACCGGCCCCGTTACGGGCGACGCCTCTTTCTTCGCGTTCGGAATCGATGGCGCGGTGTCGGTGGACGACGCCGATGTCGCGGGCACGATTTCAATCTTCGCCGCCAACGATCTGACGGGCAATTTCGTCGCGGGCGGCGACATCTTCCTCAATTCCGACGCCAATATCGCCGCATCGGCCGTCGCAAACGGCGGCTATGTCGATCCGAACGGCATCGGCACCGCGGGCAATCTGTTCGTCATCGCCGCAGGCGACGCCAGTCTGACGTCCAGTGCGGCCGCGCGCATGTTCGGCGTCAGCGCGGACGGCGCCGCGTCGATCAACGGCGGTACCGCAGGCGAGGATATGCTTGTCCTCGCGGGCACCACCGCCAGCCTCGCCAATAGTACCGCAGGCGACGATGTCACGGTTCAGGCGGCGGGCAATATCACCGCCGACGGCGTCGCTGCCACCGGCACGGGCGCCGACACGCATGTCCTTGGCTTCTCGAACACGTCGGGCAGTCCGATCTTTACCATCACCGCGCAAGCCGCCGACGGCGCCGACGTCGTCATTGAGTCCACGACCGCCGCGATCGACGGCACCTCTATTGCGGGGCAGGATGTCACACTGACCGGCGCGACCGGCATCGGCGTCGATCAGGTGACCGCGCTCGGCGCGACCAGCCTCGACAGCAGCGACGGCAATATCCGGATCGGCGCGCTCTTTGCGTTGGGACCGATCGACGCCAGCGCCAACGCGATCCGCATCGAAAGCGGCGGCGACATGGCCTTTCAGACGCTGACCACCGATGTCGGCGACGCCTTCGTTCGCGCGAGCGGCGACCTGTCGCTCGCCAGCGGCAGCGTCGCGGGCACCGCCGATCTCGCCACGCAGGGTACGGCGATGACGATCACCGCGCTGACCGCCGCCAATGCGACCCTCGCCGGCAATGGCGGCGTCCTCAATCTCGACACGGTGACCGTCGCGGGCGACCTCGGCGCCAGCGCGCTGTCGTCGCTCGGCATCACCGGCATCGTCACGGGGCAGGCGATTTCGCTCGCCTCCGCCGACATCGTGATCGGCTCCGCGGGGCGTGTTGGCACCGCGGGCGTCACCACGGCCTTGTCAGTCGCGAACAACGACGACGGCAACCAGACCTTCATCGGCGGCGCGCCAGGCGGCAGCGTTGCCGGCTACCATCTCGACGCGGACGAACTCACCCGCCTTTACAGCGCCCAGATAGAGGTCTTCGCGCCCGAAGTGGCTTCCGCAGGCAGCAGCTCGGTCGGCTCGGCCGCGCCGCCCGACGTCATTATCGACAGCTTCACGCTTGCGGGCGGCAGCGCCGGATCCACCCTCGGCGCCAATGGCGCGCTGACGATCCGCACCCCGGGCAAGATGCGCGTGATCGGCAATGTCGAACTCACCGGGCTGACCGATACCAATGCGCTGAACCTCGTCGCCACCGACGCGCTTGAGGTCATCCTGGGCCAAGGCAGCGTCCGCCTCGTCAACGGAACCGCGGCGGCGGGGCAACTCAATCTGGTGTCCGACGACATCATCGTCGCGACCGCTGAAGCGATCGCCGACGTTGGCGCGGCGACGACGACCGATGCGATCAACACGCGACTGGCCGAGAATGACGGCGTCGTCCTCGACGAAGGCGCGCTCTTCGCACGCGGCATCCGTGCCGAGGTCGTCGGCGGCTTCTATGTCCAGAACAGCGGCACCGGGACCGAACTGAGCCAGCGCCGCGGACTGACCTTTGGCACGGGCGGGCTCGATGTCGTGACCGCGGGTCCGTCGCGCATCGTCATCAACGGGGTCCATCTGGGGCCGAGCGGCCAGGTCACGGGGCTTGAGGCGCTCCAGCTGGTGACCGTCAATGGCGTCGCGCCCGCCCCCGGCGCCTATGACCCGCGATCGACGGTCAACGGCTGCCTCCTCTCCAGCCCCACGGTCTGCACGACGATCAGCTTCGACGGCGACGGCGGCTTCCCGGTGCAGGATGTGATCGAGGAAGAGATTGAGGCCGACGAAGACGGCCCCGGCGAGGGCAATAGTCTGCCGCAGGCGCTCATCACGATGCGCGACGTCGATCCGCTCAGCGGCGAGCCACTTGTCGATGATCCGGTGACCGGTGCGGGCAACGACGATCTCTGGACCCCGCCTGCCGAGTGAGCCGCCTTTCGGTTGACGGAGCGACTGCGCACGGGGCATGGGCGCGGATATGACCGACGCCCCTGCCCCGTCCCCCCTCAGGTTGTTCAACAGCCTGACGCGCCAGCTGGAAGAATTCCGGCCCGTCCACCCCGGCGAGGCCCGCGTCTACAGCTGCGGGCCGACGGTCTACAACTATCCGCACATCGGCAATATGCGCGCCTATGTCTTTGCCGACACGCTGGGGCGGACGCTGTCGTTCAAGGGTTATAAGCTCACCCATGTCATCAACATCACCGACGTCGGTCATCTGACCGACGACGCCGATGCGGGCGAGGACAAGCTGGAAAAGGCCGCGGCCGAGAAGGCCCAGTCGATCTGGGACATCGCGCGCCATTATACCGAGGCCTATTGGGCCGACGTCAAGGCGCTGAACATCCGCCAACCCGCGCACTGGTCGATCGCCACCGATTACGTCCCGCAGATGATCGAGTTCGCCAAAGCGATCGCCGACAAGCATTGCTATGAGCTGGACAGCGGCCTCTATTTCGACACCGCGACCGTCACCGACTACGGCCGCCTCGCGCGCCACAGCACCGACGAGGGCGAAAGCCGCATCGACCCCGTCGACGGCAAACGTCATCCCGCCGACTTCGCCATCTGGCGCAAAACCCCGCCGGGCGAGACGCGCCAGATGGAATGGGACAGCCCATGGGGTAAGGGCGCACCCGGCTGGCACCTCGAATGCTCGGTGATGTCCGAAGCCCTGCTGGGCTTCCCCTTCGACATCCACACCGGCGGCATCGACCACCGCGAGATTCATCACCCGAATGAAATCGCGCAAAACCAGGCGCATAGCTGCTCGACCGACAGCGGCGCGCGCGTCTGGATGCACAATAATTTCCTCGTCGAACGCTCGGGCAAGATGTCAAAATCGAGCGGCGAGTTTCTGCGCGTGCAACTGCTGATCGACAAGGGCTACCACCCCCTCGCCTATCGCCTGATGTGCCTTCAGGCGCATTATCGCAGCGAGCTGGAATTCTCGTGGGAGGGACTGGGCGCGGCGCTGACGCGGCTCAAACGAATGGTGATGACGGTCGAAAAGTTCGGAGAGGATCGGACGACAGCCAGCGCCTATCTTCCGTCCGAAGGCACGATCGCACGAGGATATTACGACAGCTTCGATAGAGCACTTTCGGAAGATCTCAACACGCCGACCGCTTTGACCGGGCTTGAACAGATGCTGGGCGACAAGCGGTTAGCAGTCGGCGCCAAAGCCGACCTACTGCTTACGTTCGAATCTGTTCTTGGCTTAAATCTGCTTGAGCTCATCCGCGCAGAACTCCGCATCCGCCCCAAATCAGCCACCATCACCGAAGCCGAAATCGAAGCCACCCTAACCCGCCGCAAGGAAGCCCGCGCGGCCAAGGATTTCGCCACCTCCGACAAACTTCGCGACGAACTCATCGCCGCGGGCGTCGAGGTGATGGACGGTGACCCGCTCGGCTGGGACTGGCGGCTGGACAATTAAGTCCCCCTCCCGCTTGCGGGAGGGGTTAGGGGAGGGCATGTAAGTTCAACCCGTTGCGCAATTGGACAGGCCCTCCCCCGGCCCCTCCCGCAAGCGGGAGGGGAGAAAAATGACCAAAACCGTCACCGTCCTGTCGGGCCTTATCCGCCCCCTCGTGGAAAACCGCCTTCCCGACTGGGTCGAGCCGCGCTTTTTCCAGTCGAAAGACGAAGCCCTCGAACTCGCACCCGCGGCGGAAATCGGCTGGTTCGACATGTATGACAAGAAGGACATGGCCGCGGTCATCACCGCGGCGACGCAGCTCAAATGGCTGAGCTCGATCTACGCGGGGGTCGACGGGATGCCACTCGACCTGCTCGCCGAACGCGGCACCGTCGTCACCAACGGCGCGGGGATCAACGCGATCACCATCGCCGAATATGTCGTGATGGGGATGCTCACCGTCGCCAAAGGATACCGCGAGGTCGTGCGTGCGCAGGAGCGGCGCGAGTGGCTGATCGATTCGCCCGGCAAGGTCGAACTGTTCGGGTCGAAGGCGCTGCTGCTGGGCTATGGCGCGATCGGCAAGCTGATCGAGGAACGGCTGAAGGCATTTGCGGTCGACGTCGCCGTGGTGCGCCGTTCGCCGGGCGAAAACACGCTGACCCCCGATCAGTGGCGCGCGCGGCTGAGCGATTTCGACTGGGTGATCCTCGCGGTGCCCGCAACCCCCGAAACCGACGGCATGATCGGCGCCGTCGAACTCGCCGCGATGAAGCCGACCGCGACGCTGATCAACATCGCGCGCGGCAGCGTCGTCGATCAGGACGCGCTCGTCGCGGCGCTCGATGCGCAACGTATTGCGGCTGCCTTCCTCGACGTGACCACCCCCGAACCGCTGCCCGCGGATGATCCGCTATGGAGCCTCGACAATGCGCATATCACCATGCACCTGTCGGGCCGCGCGCAGGACAAGATGTTTGTGCGGTCGGCAGAGCGGTTTCTGGAAAATTTGGAAAGGTGGCACAAGGGCGAGCCCGTCGAGCCGCGGGTGGATTTGACGCTGGGGTATTGAACCGCCGGCAGTCAAAATAACCCGTTTGCCCTGAGCTTGTCGAAGGGCCGTTCTTCCTTCTCGAACCGCAAGACGAAGGACGGTGCTTCGACAAGCTCAGCACAAACGGCTCAAAGGGATACGCTTCAAACGCGCGGTTGTTACCCCGGCCGCTCGGCCTTCAGCTCGCGCACCAGCGGCTGCAACCGCTCGTCATATTTCGCCAGCATCGTGTGCGCCCCCGCATTGTCGTAAAAACTCACCAGCTCGCGCCCGTTCCAGCGGTGGAGCGCATAGGCGGGGTCTTCGGCGACGATCATCGGGCGGTCGTCGGGATGATTCTCGTCGATCGGGCGGAGGTCGAGCGACACCTGCGGCGCGGTCGACGAGCAGATTGCGACGGTGCGCCCCTCCCACGCGACCGTCACGCTGCGATGGAGGTGGCCGCAGATCAGTCCGCGCACCTGGCTGTGCCCCCGCACAACATCGGTGAACGCTGTTACCCATGGTTCGTCGGGGTGGGTGTTCATCCACTCGATCCCGCTCTCGACCGGCGGATGGTGCATGACGATATAGGTCGGTTTGGCCGGGTCTTTCGCCAGTTCAGCGTCGAGCCACGCCGCACGGGGCGCGCAAAAGGCGCCGCCGTGGCGTCCCTCCTCCAGCGTGTCGACCGTCACCAGCCGGAGTTCGGGCAGGTCGATCGCATATTGGACAAAGCCGTTGCCGTCATCGAGCCCCGGAAAGCGCGCGTGGAAATTGTCGCGCAGGTCGTGATTGCCGACGCTCGGCCACACCGGAAAGGGGCAGCGCGAAAAGGCGGTGGCAAGGCGGCGATAGCTGTCGGCGTCGCCGCGGTCGGTGATGTCGCCGGTGGCGAGCAACAGGTCGGGGCGGTTCGGCCCCTCGATCAGCACGTCAAGCACCTCGTCGAGCCGCTTGCGATTATATTCGGCCGGATTGTCCGGATCGAACCCGATATGGATATCGGTGATCTGGGCGATCAGCATATCCGTCCCCTGCTGTCACCGGCTGGTCCCGGCCCGATAGTTCACCCGCCCCGCCTTGCCCCGTGCAAAACCGGTGTGCGCCAGGTCACACGATAAATGCCGCGCGTCGCGGCACCTGTGATCGCGCTCACACCCACCATAGCATCGGCGCGTTTATTTGTAATTGCCGCGCTGTTAACCTTCCGCTGACGGTTCGGCACCCACGGCTGGCCGCCGTCCGAATGATATTCGTGGCACATCGCGCAGGGCGATTCGGTCGCGGTTTCGACCTTCACCAGCCGCGCGCCGCTCTCGCCGACATGGCAGTCACGGCACTGGCGCAGCCCCGGCACGAGCAGGTCGGTCGAAATTTTCGACGCGGGCGCCGCGGTATGACAATCGGCGCACTCGGTCTCGCGGTGCGCATCATGGTCGAACCAGCCCTTTTGCAGGAAGCGCGGCGTCTGGTTCACCGCCGCGACGCGCCAATTGTTGCCGGATTGTGGTGCAAAGATGGTGTGGCAGTCGTAACAGGCGCCGCCTTTCGAGAACACCGCGCGCACTGCATCCTGCGCGCGGCTCGGCCGCACTGCCACCTCGTTGAAGTAGATGTTGTAAACCTGTCCCTCGGCATAGGCGCCGGGCCGCCGCCGCTGCATTCCGCCGAGCTGGAGCGGCCGCGACGGCGGAGTCGAGCGGTAATAGGCGGTAAGGTCCGCGACGACCTGATCGGGTTCGCCATGGCGCAGGGTTCGCGTCACTCCGCCGACGGTCTCGAACGCTAGGCTGTGGCACATCGCGCAGTCGCGCTCCATCTCGACCGGTTTCACGCGCACCCCGTCGGCCTCGACGCGGTGGCAATTCTCGCACTCCAGCTTTTGTCCGAAATCATAACGCCCGCGGAAACTCGCCGCCATGCGTGCGACGCCGCCGGTCGCTTGCAGATGCACGTCGTGCGGGAATTTGAGGCCGTTATAATCGACCGTCCCCTTACCCGGTGCCGCGCGCGCCAGCTTCGCGCCCGGCGCCGCGCGGACGAGCGGGCGGAACTCAGGGTGGCCGGCGCCGAAATCAGCCGCATCGGCCAGCATCGTCGGATGTCCCGCGCTTTTCAGCCGCCCCTGCATCCCGTCATGGCAATCGGCACAGAATTTCTGCGGCGTCGCCGCCATCGGCCCCGCCCCTTCATGCTCGGTATGGCAATCGACACAGCGCCCCTGCGGCCGGTTGAACGCCTCGCCGACATTGGCGAGGAATTTGTCGAAGCCGCCGTCGGGCGCGCGCGCCGCGAGCAGCATCGCGGTCGGCGCGTTGGCGTGCGCCATACTCATCGCTTTGTGCTCGCCGGTGTGGCAGCTGACACAGGCGGTGTCGGTGACCGCCACAAACGGTTCAACGTGGCACGACTGGCAATCATCCTTCAGGTTGGCGTGCGCACTCGACAGCGGGCCCGACAACCATGCGCTGTCGGCATGAAATCCCTCGGGTCGCTCGTTCACATTTTTATAGCTGTACCAAGCCCAGATCGGCCCAATCAGGAACGCCGCCAGCATCAGAGCGGCAAAAACCCACGCCCCCATCCGCTTGCTCAGCATCACACCCGCAAGCGAGAAAGCCTTGGCCTCGTCGACATCCTTCGACGATTGCGACAGCTCGTCGATGCGCTCGACGAGCAGGATGATCTTGTCGTCCTCGCGCACGATCGTCAGCCGGTGCCCGCCGAAACGCAGCTCGCCGCCCGCCGCGCTGTCGAGATCGGCGATATCGACGCTTCGGCCGTTGAAATCGAACCCCAGCCCTTCGAGCGCGGCGACGCGGACGTGGCGCCCGTCGCTGCTGCTGATCGTCGCATGATGCGGGTTTACCGCCAGATCGGCGACATGAATGGTGTTCGCGCTGTCGCGGCCGAGCGTGATCGTATCGCCAGGCAGCGCGAGGTCGCGGACAATCTGCTTGCCCGTCTTGGTCGTCGCGATGCGGCGCAGGATGAAGCTCATCGTCCCCGCCTCACCAATAGAAAAAGACGCTGATGATATGCGCCGACAGCGCCGCGATCAGCGCAAAAGTCAGCGGCACATGCACATAAAGCCAGATTTCGAGCAGCGCGCGCAGCCGCAGATGCGCGCGCAGCCGTGCCAGCGCCGCTTCCTTCTGCAACAACAGCTGGACGACCTTCGCGCGCGCATCGGCATCGCCGCCCTGCGATGTCGCCAGCGTGCGCCGCGCCGCGGCCGTCGCACAGGCGGGATAGCGCCCGCGCAGCCGCGCCCACGCGCCGCCCGCAAACGGATCCTGGTCGAGCGAGGCGAGCACCGCGGCGCTGTCCGCCGGGGTCAGCGGCTGCGCGGCGCTGTGCAGCTGCCGGTCGAACGCGCGGATCGCCTCGAGCATCTGCATCTGCGTCATCTGCTCGCGGTTGTTCGACAGCGCGGCGGGCAGGGTCGCATAAGCGATCACGCCGTATAGCCCCGACAGGATGACGAGCATCATCAGCACCCAGGCGAGGGTGTGGACGTTCCAGCCAAGCTGGAACCCCGTGTGCCAGGTGCCGATGACGATCAGGCCCAGGCCCAGATAGACGTGCGCAGAGGTCCACGCTTTCAGGGACCAGTGATCGTTTGTCATCTTGCGCTTGCGATAACCGAGTGCGGTCAGCCATAGGATGAGCAGCGCGCCGATCGTACCCAGCGTATAGCCGTACCAGCTGCCGCCATTGTGCCGCGGCGTCACGTCGACCAGCGCGTAAGAGAGAATGATGAGCAGGCACAGCCCGCCCGAAATCTTGGCCCAGCGAAAGCCTGCATAGCGCAGGAAACCTTCGTGCTGGCGCTCGCGCACCCGCTCGACCTGCGTCGCTTTCGAGCGGCGTCGCTGAAACAGGCTCGCCATCAGTCGGTCGCCTCGTCCAGCCGCGCGATCGACAGAAATTCCTCGGGCGACACGCGGATCGCAGCGCCGGTGGGGCAGGCGCGCACGCACGCCGGGCCGCCCGCGATGCCCTTGCACATGTCGCACTTCACCGCGATCTTCTTGGGCTTCTCGTCGCCCAATTGCTTCTTCGTCCATTTGGGCGACGGTTCACCCGGCCCCGGCCCCTTGCCGAGCAGCAGCCAGCTTAAAAGTCCCGGTTTGGGCGGCGGCGCCGCCTCCATGCGGATCACGCCATAGGGGCAGTTGCGCATACAATTGCCGCAGCCGATACAGCCCGGCTCCATGAACACCTCGCCGTCGGGCCCGCGGTGGATGACGTTCGGCGGGCAGTCAGCCATGCAATGCGGATGCTCGCAGTGGCGGCAGCTCGTCGGGACGTGCAGATGCGCGAAGGTCTTGCCCGCCTCGCGGTCGAGCCGCGACAGCCCTTCATGGCTGTCGGCGCACGCCTTTTCGCAATTGTCGCAGCCGACGCACAGATTCTCGTCGATCAGCAGCGCGTCGGTGGCCTCACCGAGCCCCTCCTTCATGATGAAGCTGGCGGTGTCCGAATAAAGATCGACCGCGCTCGAATAGCTGGCTTTGCGCGATTCGATAAAGCTGTTCATCGCCGCGCGCTCGGCCACCGCCGCCTCGGTCGCTTCGCGCACCTGCGGCCGCGCAGCGAGCATCTTGCGGAAGCTGTCGCCGGTCAGCTTGATCACTTCGCTGCCGACCGCCGCCTTCACCGTGGCGTTGCGCGGCTGTCCGCTCAGCACCCCCATTTCGCCGAAGAAGCTGCCCGCGGGCAGGTAGCGGAGGAAAATCGATTTACCGCCAATGTCCTTCTCGACCACCATCGAGCCCGACCGGATGACGTAAACATCGTCGCCCTGCTCGCCTTCGGTCAGCACGACCTTGCCAGCGGGCACGCGCTCGACCTCGGCCGCCTCGACCACCGGTGCCAGATCCTCGACCGTCAGCCCGCCCTTGAAGATTTGCAGCAGCTGGCGTTCGAGCGAGATGCGGTTGATCGCGCGCTTCGCCCCCGGCACTGCCGCCATCAGCTTGAGCGCCGCGGTGCGCGACACCTCGACGAAGATGCTGTCGGCGCCCGCGCGGATCGTCGCGCCGCGCTTGCGCCCCGAAATCAGCCCGACCTCGCCGAAAATCGATCCCTGCTCGATCGGCACGGTGACGTCCGGCGCGACCTCGACCTCGGCGTGGCCGTCGGCGATCGCGAACAGCGACGATCCCGGCTCGCCCTTTTCGAACACGACCTCGCCCTTGCGATAAAAAGCGACCTTCGAATCGAGCATGAACTCGCGCATCTGCAGCGGGGAAACATCGGCAAAGATGCTCACCCGCTCGCGCAGATAGTCGAGCCACTCGCTCACCGACTTTTGCTGCGGCAGGCCCGCAAAGATCGCCGCCAGATCCTTTTCGTCGGCGGGGGTCAGCGCCGTATTGCCGTTGATGAACTCGACGACGTCATAGCCCTGGTTCATACAATGCTTGATCAGCGGATAGCCTGCGAGCGCGCCGATCACGAAGATACCGGGCACTGTCGATTCAAAGGTCGGCGAGAGCTTGGGAAAAGCCTCGCGGTCGGGGCCGGTGAACTCGATCCCCATCGATTCGACAAAGGCGCGCGGCGCGACCGACCCCAGCCGCGCGACGATGACGTCGCACGGGATGCGCTCCTCGCCGTCGGGAGTGTCGAGCGTCAGCCAGCCGGGTTCGACCTTTTTCGGCTGCGTCTCGGTGCGGATCGACATCAGCCCGTTTTCGCCCGCCTCCATCATATCGGAGACATTCTTCGCCTTGGCGCGCGCGAAATCCTTCGATCGGTTCAGGATAGTGACGGTGTTTTCCAGCGCCTCCTCGGCCACCCCCAGCGCATTTTCGATCCCCGCGTCGCCCGATCCGACGACAGTGATATGCTTGTCCTTGAAATCCTCGGGATCGTCGACCTGATAGATGATGTGCGGCATGTCCGCGCCTTCGCAGCGCATCCGGTTCGGATTGCCCTGCGTGCCGATCGCCAGCACGATATTTTCGGCGTGAAAGACATCGCCCTTGGCGGTCCGGATCGCGAAAGCACCCTTCTCGCCCGTCACTTCGGCGACATCGGCGTGATATGCCACATTCACCTTGTTGTTCGCGGCGTCCTCGTCCCAATTGCCGAGGATATATTCGCGCGCGCCCTCCGCAAAGCGACAGTCGGATCGAAGGTCAAGCCGTTCGGGCGTCGCGAGTACGCGCTTGCCCTTCTGATATTTGAAGATGGTGTCGGAGAGGTGATCGGTCTTTTCGAGCAGGACATGGCTGAGGCCCAATTGCCCCGCGCGCGCCGCGGCGCTGAGACCCGCCGGCCCCGATCCGATGATCGCGACCTTAACCGCCTCGCTCATGCGCGCGCGCCATCGCGAACGGAACAATCATCCGCGATCAAGCCATCGGCGAACGCATGCTCGGGCATCCCACTCCCCCCAATCGCCCACCCCTGGGCGACCACCAACGCTGGATGCGACCCGGACTTATGTCCTGATGCGAAGCTATGCCCTTGAAAGCGGGAAAAGGTCAACCGGGCAGGCGGCAATTGCCTCTGCTGCGAGACGTTCGCAGCTAAGCGGTCAAGCCAGCTCGAACATCGCCGCAATCCGCTCCGACTGGCTCGGTTCGAACCGCGACCAACCGTCAGGCCCCAGCTTCTCGAGCGGGCGGAAGCGCGCCTTGTAAGCCATGCGCGCCGATCCCTCGATCCAGTAACCGAGATAGACGTACGGCAGCCCTGCCTTCGCCGCGCGCAGCACATGATCGGCGATGATATAGGTGCCCAGCCCCTCGCGCAGCGGATGATGCGCATCGAAGAAGCTGTAGATCATCGACAGCCCGTCGCCCTGCCGGTCGGTCAGGCAGCAGCCGACAAGCCGTCCCTTGCCACCGCCCACGACCGGCTCGCGATACTCGATCATGAAACTGTCGACCGGGGTCTGTTCGACCATGTCGGCGAAATCCTGCTCGTCCATGTCGGCCATCCCGCCATCGGGATGGCGTGAGGCGAGGTAGGAACGCAGCAACGCATATTGCTCCTCGGTCGCCCACGGCTTGCAAGCGGTGACGGCCAGGTCGGCGTTGCGGCGCAGCGTGCGCCTTTGCGAACTGCTCGGGGCGAACTCGCCGGCGCACACGCGCACCGACACGCACGCCGAACAATCGGCGCAGCTTGGACGATACGCAACCGACTGGCTGCGCCGGAAGCCGATGCGCCCGAGCGCATCGTTGAGCTCCGCCGCGTTGTTGCCGCTCAGTTCGGTGAACACCTTGCGCTCGGTCTTGCCCGCCAGATAGGGGCATGGCGCGGGGCTGGTGACGAAAAAGCGCGGAAAACGGAACGGTGCGGACACGCGAAATAACCCTCCGGACTGACGATGCGGAGCCCCCCCGATGCGGGTCCGACGCGCTGGTTGCATCAATTATGCCGCGCAGCGTCAATGGTGCAAAGTCCGTTTACCATTTTTAGTCGTGCCGTTCTGAATCAACGCGAAAATTTTGTGAATCGCGCGGTAAGGATTGTGCCGATTTGAATCGATTGTCCCTGAAATCGATCCTCCCTGTGGCGAAGCCATGGGGAGGTGGCAGCGCGGAAGCCGCTGACGGAGGGGCATTGGCGCCGACGTCGCGGCCCCTCCACCACTCGCTGCGCGAGCGGTCCCCCTCCCCATGGCTTCGCCACAGGGAGGATTCACCGCTCAGCTATATCCGCGCAGTTCGTCGCCGGTCAGCGTTGCGACGTGCAGCACATTGGTCGACCCCGGGGTGCCGAACGGCACCCCCGCCATCATCACCAGCTTCGCACCGGGCCGGCCAATGCCGTGGCGCAGCGCCATGCGCTTGCCCTTGGCGATCATCTCCTCGAAACTGCCAATGTCCTTGGTCGGCACCGCATGGGCGCCCCACAGCAGCCCCATGCGCCGCGCCGCCTCCTTCTTGGGCGTCAGGACGAGCAAGGGCGCGCCCGGCCGCTCGCGCGCGACGCGGCGCGCGGTCGAACCCGACGCGGTGAAGCAGATGATCGCATCGGCCGCGATCGTCGTGATGATGCTGCCCGCCGCCTCGGCCAGCGCGTCGGCGGTCGTGGCGTCGGGCGCCGTCTCGGTGAAGTGCAGGCGGCGGAAATAATCGGGGTCGCTTTCGACCGAACGCGCGATCGAATCCATCATCGTGACCGCTTCCACCGGCCAAGCCCCCGCCGCGGTCTCGGCCGACAACATGATTGCGTCGGCGCCGTCATAGACCGCAGTCGCAACGTCCGAAACTTCGGCGCGCGTCGGCGAGGGCGACGTGATCATCGATTCCAGCATCTGCGTCGCGACGACCACCGGCTTGCCCATCCGCCGCGCGGTCGCGACGATACGTTTTTGCAGCGGCGGCACGGCTTCGGGGGGAAGCTCAACCCCCAGGTCGCCGCGCGCGACCATTGCCGCGTCGGCCAGCTCGAGGATTTCCTCGATCCGCTGCACCCCCGACGGTTTCTCGAACTTGACGAGCAGCGCGGCCTTGCCGCCGATCAGCCGTCGCGCCTCTGCAACATCTTCAGGGCGCTGCACGAACGACAACGCGACCCAATCGACATGCTGCTCGAGCGCGAAGGCCAGGTCTTTGCGATCCTTCTCGGTAAGCGCCGCGAGCGGCACGACGACGTCGGGGACGTTGACGCCCTTGCGATCCGAAATCTTGCCGCCAACCTCGACCAGCGTCTCGATCCGTTCGGCCGTCACCCTCTGCACGCGCAGCACCAGCTTGCCATCGTCGATCAGCAGGCGGGTGCCGGGTTCCAGCGCCGCGAACAGCTCGGGGTGCGGCAGGTGGACGCGATGCGCATCGCCCGGTGCACGGTCGGTATCGAGCACGAACACCGCGCCCCTGACCAGCTCTGCGGGTCCATCCCTGAAGGTGCCGACACGCAGCTTCGGCCCCTGCAGGTCGACGAGGATCGTCGTCGGTCGGCCGGTCTCTTTCTCCAGCGACCGGATCGCGGCGATCACCTTCGCATGGCCCGCATGGTCGCCATGGCTCATATTGACGCGAAAGGCGTCGGCGCCCGCGCGGTGCAGCGCGGCGATCATCTCGACATTGGCGCTCGCGGGGCCAAGCGTCGCCAGGATGCGGACCTTGCGCTGGCGGGGTGTAAAGCTCTGAACCACGATTGCTCCGCTTGCCTGTTTGCCGTTACGGTGTGCGACGCATGGCGCGTCGCGCGCCCCGGCGCAACCACCGTATAGCTATTCAGGAAAGTCCGAACCATGTCGTGCAGCGATGAACAGGCCACCCCGAACGACGCCCTCGACACACTCAACGATGCCGTCGCCGCCGCGGCCTTCCGCCGCCTCGTCCGCCTGCTCCAGCATCGCCACGACGCCGCGAACATCGACCTGATGGGGCTCGCGGGATTCTGCCGCAACTGCCTCGGCGACTGGATCGCCGAGGCGGGCGGTATGGACAAGGAGGCGGGCCGCGCGATCGTCCACGGGATGCCGACGGCGGAATGGAAAGCGCGCTATCACACCGCCGCCACCCCCGAACAACTCGCCCGGATGGAAGAAAGCATGGCGAAGAATCCGCACCGCTGATCTTGCCCCCGTCGGGCTTTGCGGACATGACCACCAGATTGTCACGGCGACAGGGTCAATTGGGGAGATTTGGGCAATGCGTATGATGTTGGTCGCTGCGATGTTGGGGACAGGGTTTTTGGCAGGCGCTCCGCTCGCCGCGCAGACACCCGGTTCGACCTATATTCATGCCGGACGCCTTCTGGACCAGCCTGGACGCGCGCCGCGCGGGCCATCGACCATTATCGTCCGCGACGGCAAGATCGCCGAGGTACGCGATGGTTTTGCCGCCCCCGACGACGGTGCACGCGTGGTGGATCTGAAGGACGCCTTTGTCCTCCCCGGCCTGATCGACATGCACGTCCACTTGTCCACCGATGACAATCTGCTGCGCAGCCGCCTCGAATCCTCCGGGCGCGACGTCGAGGATGTCTTTGTCATCGCCCAAGACAACGCGCGAAAGACGCTGGAAGCGGGATTTACGACGGTGCGCGATCTCGGTGGCGACGGGCGGACCACGACCACGCTGCGCGATGCCATCAACAATGGCGTTATCGTCGGCCCGACGGTGATCCCTGCCGGCACGATGATTTCGGTGACCGGCGGCCATGGCGGAGTCAATGGCCTCAACCGCACTCTTGCCCACGCCGTCGCGGCCGAGCGTACAAACATCTGCGACGGACCCGATGGCTGCGCCAGCGCCGTCCGCGCGCAGATCTCGCTGGGTGCAGAGGTCATCAAATTCGCGGCAACCGGCGGCGTTCGCTCGAACGTCGCGGGCGGGCTGGGCAAGCAGATGTCGGATGTCGAGATGAAATCGGTGATCGACACCGCGCACAGCTTCGGACGCAAGGTGACGGCGCACGCGCATGGCAAGGAAGGCATCGACGCCGCGCTGCGCGCCGGGGTCGATTCGATCGAACATGGCAGCTTCATCGACGATGAAACCGTGAAGCTGTTCAAGGCATCGAACGCGGCGCTGGTGCCGACCGCGGTCGCGCCGATCGCCGCGCTCGCGCAGGCGCGGCGCGGGGACGCCCCCGGCCCGCAACTTGCCAAGGCCGAGGAAGCGGCCGCCGCGCACGCCAACAGCATGACGCGCGCGGTAAAGGCCAATGTCCGCATCCTGTTCGGCACCGATTCGGGCGTCGCGCCGCACGGCGACAATGCCAAGGAATTCGCGCTGATGGTCAAGGCCGGAATGACCCCGGCACAGGCGATCAAGGCGGCGACGATCGACAATGCCGCCGAACTCGATCGCCCGATCGGCGCGATCCTGCCCGGACGCGAGGCCGACATCATTGCCGTGGGCGGCGACCCGCTGGCCGACGTGACCGCGCTCGAAAAGGTCGCTTTCGTGATGCGTCGCGGCGTCGTTCACAAGCTGGACGGGAAACGCCAGCCCTTCCCGTCCGAATAAGCGGGGGGCCGAAGAAAGCATGGCGAAAAATCCGCAGGACGATTAGGGACGCCGCACGCGCGATTCTTGCGCTGCAACATCCCATCTACCGGAGTCGATAATGAGCGAAGCCACCGTATCCGACGAACAACTGCGCCTTTTCATCGAGCGCATCGAGCGTCTGGAAGAAGAGAAAAAGGGCATCGCCGACGACATCCGCGACACCTATAACGAAGCCAAGTCGCAGGGTTACGACCCCAAGATCATGCGCCAGATCGTCCGTCTGCGCAAACTGCCGGTCCACGACCGCAAGGAAATGGAAGCCATCCTCGACGTCTATAAATCGGCGCTCGGTATCGACTGATGCTTATCCCCACATAGCAGGAGAGTGACGATGTTCAGCACCACGACCAATACGATCGAAGGCCATCCGGTCCGCGAATATCTGGGCATCGTCACCGGCGAAGTGATCGTCGGCGCCAACCTGTTTCGCGACCTTTTCGCGTCGATCACCGACATCGTCGGCGGGCGGTCGGGCAAATATGAAGATGTCCTCGCCCGCGCGCGCAAGGAGGCGCTGGGCGAGATGGAAGCCGAGGCGGCCAGGCTCGGCGGCAATGCCGTCGTCGGCGTTGACATCGACTATGAAGTGCTCGGCCAGAACGGGTCGATGCTGATGGTCAGCGCGTCGGGAACGGCCGTGATCCTGGGGTGAGTGTCCACATCCGCCCAGCCACTTCGGCCGATGCCGCGCGATGTGCGGAAATTTACGCGCCCTATGTCACCGAGACTTGGATCAGTTTCGAGCTTCATCCGCCCGATGCGGCGGAAATGGCCCGCCGGATAGAAATTTTTGGCGCCAGCCATGGCTGGCTGGTCACAGAGGTCGACGGGGAAATTGCCGGCTATGCCTATGGCTCCCCGCACCGGGTGCGAGAAGCCTATGCAACGTCTGCGGATGTCGCGATCTACCTTGATGCGCCCTTTGCGCGCGCCGGGGTTGGGCGACAGCTGTATGCGGCACTGTTTCCGCTGCTGAAGGATCGCAACATCCACGCAATTTTTGCCGGGATTGCCTTGCCGAACGAAGCGAGCATCGGTTTGCACGAGGCAATGGGCTTCACGCCGATCGGTATCTACCGTGAGGTTGGCTGGAAAATGGGTGGTTGGCGCGATGTCGGATGGTGGCAGCGGTTGCTTTGACGTTCGATCCTGATGTAAGCGCCCCTCCAGTTCGTTCCAGCCGAAAAGAAGAGAGCCATGGCCGGCCATAGCAAGTTCAAGAACATCATGCATCGCAAGGGCGCGCAGGACAAAAAGCGCAGCGCCCTTTTCTCGAAGCTCAGCCGCGAAATCACCGTTGCAGCGAAGATGGGCCTGCCCGATCCTGACGCGAATGCGCGTCTGCGCGCCGCGGTCAACGCGGCCAAGGCGCAGTCGATGCCCAAGGACAATATCCAGCGCGCGATCGACAAGGCCGCGGGCGGCGACGGCGATAATTATGAGGAAATCCGCTACGAAGGCTATGGCCCCGGCGGCGTCTCGCTGATCGTCGAGGCGCTCACCGACAACCGCAACCGTACTGCGACCAACGTGCGCACCGCGTTCAGCAAGAATGGCGGCAATCTCGGCACCTCGGGCAGCGTCAGCCATGGCTTCGACCGCCTCGGCCTCATCAGCTATCCGGCAAGCGCGGGCGATGCCGACACGGTGTTCGAAGCCGCGCTCGACGCCGGCGCCGACGATGTCGAATCGTCCGATGACGGCCACGACATCTGGACCAGCGTCGATAGCCTGCACGAAGTGGCGAAGGCATTGGAAGCCAAGCTCGGCGAAGCCGAAGGCGTCAAGCTTGCATGGCGCCCGACGCTCAAGAGCGAAATCGCGGACGAAAATGTCGCGCAGACGCTGTTCAAGCTGATCGACACGCTCGACGACGACGACGACGTCCAGACCGTGTGGGGCAATTATGAAATCCCCGACGCGGTGATGGAAAAGCTTGGCTAAACGCAAAAATCCGCTCGCATCGAGCGAGGTCGAGATGCTCATCAGGCGCGCGCCGCTTCAGGGTGTCTCGACTTCGCTCGACACAAGCGGTTCCCGATGATCATCCTCGGCCTCGACCCCTCGCTCAGTTGCACCGGCTGGGGCGTCATCCGCGTCGAGGGCAGCCGGATCAGCCACATCGCCAACGGCCAGATCAAGACCGACGCCAAGGTGCCCCTCCCCGATCGCCTCGCACATCTCGACACCGCGCTCGCCACGGTGATCGCCGATCATGCGCCCGAATGCGCCGCGGTCGAGGAAGTGTTCGTCAACGACAACCCGCAATCGACCTTGAAGCTCGCGCACGCGCGCGGCGTGGTGCTGCTCGGCTGCGCGCGCGGCGGGTTGACGGTCACCGAATATGCCCCGCGCCTCGTCAAGAAAGCGATCGTCGGCACCGGCGGCGCGGCGAAGGAGCAGGTGCAGGCGATGCTGCGCGTGCTGCTGCCGGGGGCGAAGGTAGCGGGGCCGGATGCAGCGGATGCGCTGGCGGTCGCGATCTGCCACGCGAACCACCGGCCGCGCTGAGGAACTCAGCCTGGGGATAGAGAACAGTCGGCACGACCCCCGCGCAGTTGATCCAAAGGTCAGTAAAAGTCAGCCTTGCGCGGACGCCAATCGGTCACTCCCGCCAGATAGTCGCAGCCGACTCCTGCGCAGGCCCACGGGCTTGGCCGCAACCGCATTTTGTCCACATATTGAAAGAACAGAACGAAGATTGGCACAGCGGATCCATGTAGGACAGCGGTTTTTTTCGCGGTGAATGTCCGGTGTGGGGTGGGGAGCGGACGTCCTCCTTTTGTCATTCCCGCGAAAGCGGGAACCCAGGGAGGGGTCAGCTGAAGCCCGCTCTGGGTTCCCGCTTTCGCGGGAATGACAAAGTTTTTAGGTATGCGCTATGACCGCGATCGGTCGTTTCCCGCCATTCGCCATCCCGGATCAAATCAAACACGACGAATGGACAACACCGTCAACAAAGCGGGAAACCGATTCCCTTTTCGTTCTCCTCGCGCTACGCAGATTCCATGATCGCGAAACTCACCGGACGGCTCGACAGCAGCGGCGCAGGCCATGCGGTGATCGACGTCGGCGGCGTCGGCTATCTGGTCGAGGCATCGGCGCGCACATTGGACGCCTTAGGCGCGACCGGCGGTGAAGTCACCATCCACACCGAAATGCTTGTCGGCGAGGATTTCCTGCGCCTGCTCGGCTTCGCGCGCGCCGAGGAGCGCGACTGGTTCCGTCTGCTCACCAGCGTGCAGGGGGTCGGGGCCAAGGTCGCGCTCGCGATCCTCTCGGCGCTCGAAGTCGCCGATCTGCAACGCGCGCTCGCGAGCGGCGACAGCGCGATGATCGCGCGCGCTAACGGCGTCGGGCCGAAATTGGCGCAGCGGATCACGCACGAACTTAGGGACAAGGCGGGCGCACTCGGCGGCATTTCGGGCGGCGGCCCAGCGCTGTCGGTTGCAACCGGCCCGGTCGGCGACGCGATTGCCGCGCTCACTGGCCTCGGCTTCAAGCCGGGCGAGGCGAGCGCCGCCGTCATGGCAGCGAGCGAGGAATTGGGCGCGGGCGCCAACCTTGATGCGCTAGTGCGCATGGCACTCAAGAGAGTGGCGAAATGAACTGGGCCAACATTTTTAAGTGGATAGTGCGCCTAGCGTTCATCGTCACCGTTACGACATTGGCATGGTTTAACCTAGCCGCCTCCATAATGGCAGTCTGTGCGGTCGTGCTTGTCACGCTCTTTGGCAAGCTGGAGTCGTTAGTCGAATTTTCTTTTGGTCCTCTCAAGGCGAAGATTGAGAGAAACCTTAGTGAATCAGAGAAGCTGCTGCAGCAGCTCAAGTCCTTCGCGGCGATTCAAGCACGCGCTGCTAACGACGCTAGCGTGAATACTGGCAGATTCTCATCTCGAAGCGACTGGATTTATCAAAGCGTAAAGCGCGTCGAAGCGGGGCTACGCGAACTCAATGTTTCTGAAAATGAGATCGTTTCTGCACGGTCCGATTTTGTGAGATTGACAATTGGTGATGCCGGTCGGGCCGCTACGGGCGGAGGGTATGTGCCCATGAAACTAGGACAAGCCGCGGTAGCTGACTGGCATGCGCTACATCGCGACGAGCGTGGAAATCCGGACGCAATCGAAAGTTTTCTAGCGAAATGGCATGTCCTTACCCCTGAGCGTGTAGAACGCATCGATGACATGCGTTGGATGATCGAACATCAAGATGTTCGAGACAGTGAACAATATATGAGAGCCCACACCGAGGTGCCTTGGGAGCAGGGTGAAAAGTGACCGACCGCCTCCGCCACGCGTCCTGCCGCTGCGGCCAGGTCCGCATCGCCTGCACCGGCGAGCCGATCCGCGTGTCGGTGTGCCATTGCCGCGAGTGCAAGGCGCGGAGCGGCAGCGCCTTTGCCGTGCAGGTCCGTTTCCCCGCCGAACAGGTGCGCACCGAGGGTGAGGCGAAGTCGTGGCAATATACCGGCGACAGTGGCCACACCGCCGACTTCTTCTTCTGCCCCACCTGCGGTTCGGGCGTCTGGTACCGCGCGCGGCCCCATCACGACGCCTATGCGATCCCGCTCGGCAATTTCGAACCCGGCCACGGCTTCGCGCCCGCCTATTCGGTGTGGGAAGATCGCAAGGAACCATGGGTTTCGATCACCGGCGACGGGATCGACCATTATGACTGAGCGTCCACGGTGTCATTTTTTCATCCCCTCTCCCCTTGAGGGAGAGGGTTGCGAAGACTTGGCGGCTTTGCCGCATAGTCGCAGCTGGGTGAGGGGTTCAGACGCCGCACGAGTCCGCTCCGTTGCAACCCCTCATCCAACTTCGCCTAGCCGCTTTCAGCGGCAAGGCTGCGTATCCTTCTCCCTCAAGGGAAGAAGGTATAAGGCAAAACTGTGACCGACCTCACCACTCCCGTACGCACCCCCGAGGATGCCGACGCCGCGCTGCGCCCCAAATCGCTCGCCGAATTTGTCGGGCAGGCCGCGGCGCGCGAGAATCTGCGTATCTTTATCGAGGCGGCGAAGGCGCGCGGCGATGCGCTCGACCATGTGCTGTTCTTTGGCCCGCCGGGGCTGGGCAAGACGACGCTGGCGCAGATCGTCGCGCGCGAGCTCGGCGTCGGTTTCCGTTCGACCAGCGGACCGGTGATCGCGAAGGCGGGCGACCTTGCCGCGCTGCTCACCAATCTGGAGGACGGCGATGTCCTGTTCATTGATGAGATCCACCGCCTGTCGCCCGCGGTCGAGGAAATCCTCTATCCCGCGATGGAGGACCGCGCGCTCGACATCATGATCGGCGAAGGACCGTCGGCGCGCAGCGTGCGCATCGACCTGCCCAAATTCACCCTCGTCGGCGCGACGACGCGGCAGGGCCTGCTGACAACGCCGCTGCGTGATCGCTTCGGCATCCCGGTGCGCCTCAATTTCTATACCCACGCCGAACTCGAGCAGGTGATCGGCCGCGCGGCGCGGTTGCTCGGCCTTGGCATCGCACCCGACGGTGCGCTTGAAATCGCGCGGCGGTCGCGCGGGACGCCGCGAATCGCGGGGCGGCTGCTCCGCCGCGTGCGCGACTTTGCGACGGTTGCCGGGCACGACATCGTCGATGCGCGCGCGGCCGACGCGGCGCTCAGCCGTCTCGAGGTCGATGCGCTCGGCCTCGACGCGATGGACCGGCGCTACCTCACGATGATCGCGGACATTTACCGCGGCGGTCCGGTCGGGGTGGAAACGCTCGCGGCGGGGCTTTCGGAGCCGCGCGATACGATCGAGGATGTGATCGAGCCCTATTTGCTGCAAATCGGCCTGATCGCGCGTACGGCGCGCGGCCGGACGCTCAACGCGAGTGCGTGGAAGCATCTGGGGCTCAATCCGCCCGCGGGGGCGCAGGATGGGTTGTTCGATAACGGCAAATGACCGTGCCCCTGCGAAGGCAGGGGTCCATCACCCGCCGTCGCGGAGTCCTCAGCCGTTCGCGTAAGGGCGCAGCCTCTGGTGATGGGCCCCTGCCTTCGCAGGGGCACGAAAAACTCGGGAATGTAGCGGATTTCCGCGATCATCTCCCACCAAACGGCCCCCATCTGCGACGAACTGTTGGTTTGGGGTTTGCGACGAGTCGAAGGCCCGCTATCGCTCTCTACGATGGTAAATGTCCTGCCCCCCTTCGTCCCCGGCGCCTTCGTCGGGACCGAACATCAGTTCCGGGCGCGCGTCTATTTTGAGGACACCGACCTGTCGGGCATCGTCTATCACGCCAATTACCTGCGCTATATGGAGCGCGCGCGGTCGGACATGCTGCGCGTCGCGGGGATCGACCAGCGCGCGGCGATGGAGGGTGGCGAAGGCGCGTGGGCGGTCACCGACCTCGCGATCAAATATCGCAGCCCTGCGAAACTCGACGACGATCTGCTCGTCGTCAGTACCGTCGAAGCTGTGCGGGGCGCGAGCGTAGTGATCGCGCAGCGCATCCTTCGCACAAATGACACGTTAAGCGGCGAGACATTGACCGACGGGCAGGTCACGGCCGCCTTCCTGTCGCCGACGGGTCGGCCGCGGCGCCAGCCCGCCGACTGGGTGCAGCGCTTCACCGCGATCATGAATGGAGAGACGAACCCTTGCTAGACAATATCTCGCTGGCCGCCGATGCGGCGACCCTTTCCCCCGTCGCGCTGTTCCTTCAGGCGGATATCATCGTCAAGGCGGTGATGATCGGCCTGCTCGCCGCCTCCATCTATGTCTGGGCGGTGATCTTCACTCACGGCCGCGGCGTCGGCAAGCTGATGCGCGCGTCGGACCAGTTCGAGCGCGATTTCTGGCGCGCCGACAATATCGACCGCTTTTTCGATAAAAATGGCGCCGAGGAACTGCCGAGCGCCAAAGTGCTGAGCGCCGGGATCAGCGAATGGCGGCGGTCGACCAAGGGCAAGACCGTCGACCGCGACGGCACGCGCGAGCGGCTGGGCATCGCGATGAATTCGGCAATCGCGGGCGAGGTCGACCGGCTGGCCGAAAAGATCGGCACGCTCGCGACGATTGGCGCGGTCGCGCCTTTCGTCGGCCTGTTCGGTACGGTCTGGGGCATCATGCGCAGCTTCACCGCGATTGCTGCGAGCAACAACAGCAGCCTGGCGGTGGTCGCACCCGGCATCGCCGAGGCGCTGTTCGCGACCGCGATCGGCCTGTTCGCGGCGATCCCCGCGGTGATCGCCTATAACGCCTTTTCGCAGCGCCTGAACCGCCTCGAATCGCGGCTCGGCCGCTTTGCCGACGGGCTGCATGCGACCTTCAGCCGCGAACTGGAGGTCGAGGCCTGATGGCGATGACCGGACCTTTGGACGGCGGCGTCGGTGCCCGGCGCGGGCGCGGCCATCGCCGCGCGCCGATGGCGGAGATCAACGTCACGCCGCTCGTCGACGTGATGCTCGTGCTGCTGATCATCTTCATGATCACCGCGCCGCTTCTGGCCTCCGCCGTCCCCATCGACTTGCCCGAAAGCCGCGCCAAGCCGATCGATACCGAGGAGCAGGAACCGGTGCAGCTGTCGATCAATGCCGACGACACGCTCTATATCGGCGAAGAGGTCGTGCCCGAGGCCGAGCTTCCCGCGCGGCTCGACGCGATCGCGCGTGCAAACGAGGGCGAGGATCGGCCGCGCCAGATCATGCTGCGCGCCGACAAGGGGCTCGATTACGGCCGCGTGATGCGCGTGATGGGCGAACTTAACCGTGCGGGGCTCACCCGCATCGCACTGGTGACGACGGGATCGGATAGCCCTGCCGAGGCGGCGCCGACCACCGAAGCCGCGGTCACCGACGGTTCAGAATCGGGGCAATAGGCTGAAACCATGGCCGAAGCAGCCACAAATCGGGGGAATGAGCGACGCGGTTTTGCCGTCGCGGTGGCGGCGCATGTCGTCATCATCGGCCTTCTTTCGGTCCAGTGGACCGGGGGCGAGCGCCGCTTCGACAATCCGCCGATGGAAGTCGACCTGATCGCCGAGACCGCGATGCAATCGACCGCGCCGGTGATCGCCGAAACGCCCCCTGCCGCGCGGCTGGGCGAAGAGGATATGGTCGACATCGCCGCACCCGAGCCAGTGCCCGCGCCGCCGCTGCCCGAACCCGTCGTGCGTCCGACGCCCGCGCCGACCCCCAAACAGGTCGCGCGGCCCAAAACGGCGCCGCCGAAACAGCCACCCGCCGCCAAAAAGGCGCAGCCCAAGGCCGCGCCCAAAGCGCCGCCCACCAAGGATCGCCCCACTCGCCCGACCGGCCGTCTCGATGGGATCGCGGAGGGTCTGTCGAAATCGCAGCCCAAATCCCCGGCCAGCAAGGGCGCGCCCGCCGCGGCGACTGCGGCCGAAGTGCGTCGCTCGATCGACGTCAGCATCAAGGCGGCGGTCGGGCCGCGCTGGGACGGTTGCCGCGTGTCGGGCGTCGACGTCGATCAGCTCAAGACCGTCGTCAAATTTCGGCTGACGGAGACGGGAGCGCTGGCGGGCTTCACCAGCGTCACGACCACTGGCGAAAATGACAGCAACCGCTTTCAGATCCAGCGCCACCAGGAATGCGCCAAACGCGCGGTCGAACTCGCCGCACCCTTCGATCTGCCCGAAGAAAATTACAGCTTCTGGCAGAATTACACGCTCGATTTCATCAAGAGGTAAGCCCCATGTTCCTCCGTCCGATCAGCCTATCGCTCGCCCTGCTGCTCACCACCGCGCCGGTGCTGGCGCAACAGACCGCGCCGACGCCGCCCGCGATGACGCAAACCGAACCGCGCGAGACGATCGAGGGCACGCTGTCGCAGGAACGCACCGTCGTCGGCATTCCGCCGTTTGCCACCGCGTCGGCGCAGACGGTCGCGGGACTGCGCACCGACGCCCTCGGTCGCCAGCTCGCCGAAATCATCGCCGCCGACCTTGAACGCAGCGGCCTGTTTGAACCCATCGGCCCCAACGGCGTCCGCGCGATCACCCGCGCCGAGGTGCAGGCACCGCAATTTGCCGAGTGGCAGGCGCGCGGCGCCGAAAATGTCGTCCACGGCTTCGTCGATGCCGGGTCGAACGGCAGCCTGATTGTCGGCTGTTATCTCTATGACACGGCGCTTGGCAGCGAGCTGGTGCGCAAAGGGTTCGAAATCCAGCCCGCCGACTGGCGCCGCGCCGCGCATAAATGCGCCGACGCCATCTATTCGCGCCTGTCGGGCGAGGCGCCCTTCTTCGACAGCCGCGTCGCCTATATCGCCGAGAGCGGGCCCAAGGGGAACCGCATCAAGCGGCTGGCGATCATGGACAGCGATGGGGGTAACCACCGCTTCATCACCAATGGGCAGGCGCTGGCGATCAGTCCGCGTTTCTCGCCCGATTACAAGAAGATCGTCTACGTCTCCTATCTCAACAACCGCGTTCGCGTGTTCATCTATGATGTCGCCAGCGGATCGCAGAAGCTGGTGACCGAAAGCGGCAACGCGACCTTTGCGCCGCGCTGGTCGCCCGACGGGACGCAGATCCTCTATTCGATGGCGGTCGGCGGCAACACCGACATCTATCGCATTTCGGCGAACGGCGGCACCCCGGTGCGGCTGACCACCGCGCCGGGGATCGACGTCGGCGGCAGCTTCTCACCCGACGGGCGCAAGATCGTGTTCGAAAGCGACCGGTCAGGCAGCCAGCAGCTTTATGTGATGAACATTGACGGGTCGAACCAGCAGCGGATCAGCTTTGGCGGCGGACGTTACGCCACCCCCGAATGGTCGCCGCGCGGCGATCTGATCGCCTTCACCCGTATGGGCGGCGGCGAGTTCCGCATCGGCGTGATGACGCCGTCGGGCGGCGGGGTGCGGATGCTGACGAACAGCTGGCAGGATGAGGCGCCGACCTGGTCGCCGAACGGCCGGGTGATCCAGTTCTTCCGCACCACGCCGGGCCGCGAAGGCAAATCAAGCCTGTGGCAGGTCGACCTGACCGGCGTCAATCTGCGCCGTCTGCCGACCCCGCAAGACGGGTCGGACCCGAGCTGGGGCCCGGTGCTGCCTTGACAAAGACGGAACCAAAAGGCCTAAATCGGGTTCCCCTATGCGTGACAACGCCGCGAAACCGCCCGTTTCAGACAGTTTCCACACCATAACAAGAGGACAGAAGACATGACGATACGCAAAAGCACCGCAATGATTGCGGCGATCACCATGCTTGCTGTTGGCGCCTGCGCGAAAAAGGCCCCGGACACGCTGCCCCCCGCCCCCGAAGGCACGGGAACCGATACGGGGACCGACACCGGCACCGGCGTCGTGCCGGGTTCGCAGGAAGATTTTGTCGCGAACGTCGCGGCCGACCGCATCTTTTTCGATTTTGACCAATATAATGTCGATGCGCAGGATCAGGCGACGCTGCAAAGCCAGGCGCAGTGGCTGCAGCGCAACCCGGCCGTGCGCGTCACGCTGGAGGGTCACGCCGACGAACGCGGCACGCGCGACTATAATATCGCACTCGGCGAGCGCCGCGCGAATGCCGCGAAAAACTATCTCGCCTCGCTCGGCATCGATCCGTCGCGGATCAACGTCATCAGCTACGGCAAGGAACGCCCCGCGGCGGTCGGATCGACCGAGGAAGCCTGGGCGCAGAACCGCCGCGCGGTGACCGTCGTCATCGGGCAATAAGCGGCCACAGCGGCACCGCGGCAAAGGCCGCGGCGCACAAGAACAGACCGAAGGGGACCGGCCGCTCGCCGAGCGGCCGGTCCCCTTTTCCTTGGGCGACAAGCGCCCAGACGATCCCGCCAAGGCTGGCAAGCAACAGCATCAGCGGCAAGACCTGCCAGCCGAGCCACGCACCGGTCGCCGCGACAAGCTTGGGATCGCCGCCGCCCATGCCGTCCCGTCGGCGCGCACGGGCATAGAGCCACGCGAGGAGCGCCAGCGCGCCGCCGCCAACCAGCGCCCCGACCCAGCGATCGACGAGCGACGTGCCGAGCATCGGCCCCGCCAGCAACACCCCCGTCACCGCCAGCAGCAAGGTCAGCCGGTCGGGCAGCCAGAAATGCCGTGCGTCGAGCAGCGCAAGCGGCAGCAGCAGCCAGCCGAACAGCGCCCAGAGCCAGCCCGCCGTTCCCGGAAGCAGCGCCAGCGCTCCCGCACCGATCAGCGCTGATGCCAGCTCGATCCGGCCATGAAATCGATCAATCTCCGAGCCGCAGGTTCGGCACCGCCCGCGCGACAGCAACGCGGAAAGGATCGGCACCAGATCGCGCACGCCGAGCGCCCGTCCGCAATCGTCGCACTGCGAGCGCCCGAGCAGCGAGCGCCCGGCGGGCCAGCGCAGCACCAGCGTCGCGATAAAGCTTCCCAGCAACAGCCCGATCAGCCCGGCCAACAGGATGCCCGCGCCAAAGGGCAAGGCATCGAGGATCGTCACGTCAAAAGCGGCCCGAGGTCGCCAGCACGAACCCGCCCGGCCCCGCGCGGAAGCCGAGCGCCGCGAGCGCCGCCGCCATCGTGGGATCGCGGTCGACGTTGATCGCCAGCCGTGCACGCCATGCGCCCTTTCCGTCGAAGCCAAGCGTCAGCCGTTCCATCCCCGACTGGCTGGCGAGCGCCGCCTCGGCGCGCCCGTTTGCACAGCGGAGCGGGCCGGACAAGCCGCGCGACAGGTCGAGTCCCGCAATCGGCGCGGCGACCATCAGCTGAACCCGGCCGCTCGCGCTGACACATTTGCCCGCATCGTCGAACCGCACCGTCGCACCTTCGAAGCGGATCGTGTCGATCGGGATCATGCCGAGGCCGCCCGCCATCGCGCTCGTCCCGCTGACGTCGGACATGCCGCGCGGATTGCTGCCGTGCAGCCGCCCCGCGAGCGCGCCGAGCCGGTCGTCGCTGCGTTCGAACGCGAGTTCGGTTTCGCCGGTGAGCAGCGCCAGCGGCGACAGGCTGGCGCGCACCGTGCCGAGCGGCAGCGCGCCGAGCCGCGCGTCGATCAGCTCGGCCGACCACACCGATCCGCGCACCGCGCGCGCCGAAACGCCGGCATCGCTCGCCCCCGAGAGGCCGAGCGCAAGCCGCATCGGAAAGGTTGCGACGAGCAGGACCAGCGCGAGCAGCGCCGCCGCAACGAGCCAGCGCCGCCGCGCGCTCATTGACCGCTCTTTCGAAGTTCCGCCGTCATCCCGACGGTGCCGTCCGCGGCGGGGGTGATCGTCAGCTGGTCGATGACAAAGCCCTGCGCTTCGAGCGACGCGAGCCAGTCGGTCAGCACCGTCGCCTTCGCGGTGGCAATCGCAATCGCCGCCTGATTGGCACCGCGCGCTTCGTTGCGGTCGAGCGTCAAGCCGATCTCGCCCGCCGATTGCGCCAGATATTGATCGATCACCGCCGTATCCACCGCAGCGGTGGCCGATTTCGCGAGGCCCGCGCCGAGCAGCGCGATCTTCGCCGTCACACGTCCCTCGCGCTCGATCGCGGCGCGGTGGCGACTCTCAAGATCGACGAAAGCGGCCACCGCCGGCCGTCCCAGCCCCCAGCCGAGCACGCCGAGCGCCAGCGCCGCGGCGATGCCGACCAGCCAGCGTTCGCGCGTGGACAATCCGGCCCACCAGTTTTTCAGCCTTTCGGTCATGGCACCGCCCGGATCGTGATATTGGCCATTTGCTGCCCGTCGGTGCCCGCCATCGGCTGGGCGGTGATCCGATAGCCGCGCGCTTGCAGTGCCAGCAGCACCCGATTGATGTCATCGACGCGCGGCGCCGCGAGCGTCGTCGTCAGCGTGCCGTCGGTGCGGTGCGACAGCGTTTTCAGCGATACCCCCGGCGCGTCGCGCATCGCGTCGTACAGCGCCGATGCAGGCACCGAAAAGGCAAGCGGCCCGCCCCCCGCCGCGGCCAACCGGCGGTCGATTTCGGTTTCCGCCGCGCTGGCGTCGGACGCGGTTATCCCCGCTTTCTTCGCCATTGCGACCACCGCCTCGTCGGCGCGGCTCGTGTCGGCCGACAGACGCAGGGCGTAAACGAGCGGCACCGCAGCGCTCACCACGACCAGCGCGATCGCCAGCCGTTTCGCGAGCCGCAGCATCGCCGGATCGACCGCCCAGCGGCGCTTCGGCTTCCACGCACCGCTCAACAGGTCGAGCGGCGGCGCCGCGAGCGTGAGCAACAACGCCTCGCGCATCGCATCGGCATCGAGCGGCGCGACATCGTGGTTGCCCGCGATCAGCGGGTCGAGCTCGGCGTCCGACGCCCAGGCGCGATCGGCCGAGCGGATGATCCGCTCGCCGCCCAGCTCGGCCGACCAAAGGCTGTCGGGTTCGGGGGGCGGCACTGCGGCCACCGCCGGAATGATCGCTGCGGCGGTCAGCCCGCGCGCCGTCAGCCATCCGGTCCAGCCCGTCATTGCGGCATGGGTCGTCACCGCAACGGGCACCGCTTGCCCGATCTCGGCCGGCTGGCCTGCGACCACGTGCAGCGCGGCCGCATCGCCCAAACTGTCCTTCAGCGCATCGATCCGCGCTGCGGCCGCGGCCTGTGCGGGCGCAGCGTCGGGATAGTGATGCCAGCGCAGCGGCACATCGGCCGCGGGT
Organism: Sphingopyxis sp. TUF1; assembly: GCF_036687315.1. Taxonomy (NCBI): domain Bacteria; kingdom Pseudomonadati; phylum Pseudomonadota; class Alphaproteobacteria; order Sphingomonadales; family Sphingopyxidaceae; genus Sphingopyxis; species Sphingopyxis kveilinensis. The sequence continues at coordinate 2,226,637 of NZ_CP144683.1, read as the reverse complement.
GCCAGTGCAACCAGCCGGTCGTCGGGGGCATCGTCGTCCCGCTTCTCCCAATCGGCGACCCAGCCGTCATCCTGTCCGCTGTCGACGACCACACCGTCATCGACGCGCAGCCACGCGGCGGGCGCGGCATCGTCGTTCGCAAGCGTCGCCACGGGGGGCAGCCAGATCAGCAAGGTGCGCGTCACGTCAGTCGCTCTCGCCCCAGTCGCGGCGCACGATGACGGGCGGGGCCATGCCGGCCGACGGCGCGCCGCCATTGGCGTCGATGAGCGAAACTGCCGTCAAAAACCCGTCCCCCATCGTCACATTCGTCGTCAGCGTCAGCCAGCGGCTTGTCACCCCCGCCTGCTCGGCGACATCGCTCGGCGGCTTGCGGCGGTCGAACGCCGGCGCCTCCCAGAATCGCATGCTGCTGCCATAGCCGCCCGGGGGCCGCGCGGCTAGCGCCGCCCGCGCGGTCGCGAGGTCGATTTCACCTGGCCACAGCATCGCGACAAGCGGCGCCTGCCCCGTGCCGAGCGTGTTGACGTTGAGCTTGACCGGGTCGGTCGAGGGCAGCGCGCAGACCCAGGGTTCGAGCCGCGCATAGAGTTTCGCGCTGATCCCGCGCACCGCGCGCAACTCGCTGACATGCGCCATCTTGCGGTTCGCGGGCAGATACGCCTCCGGCAGCGACCGATAGACATTATCCTCGGCGCCGAGGCGCCCTTCGTTGCTGTCGCTATCGATCCAGTCGGCGGCGGCGCCCGCGATCGCCTGCGCCTCGCCGTCCTCGATGCCGATCAGCGTCATTAATGCGGCGAATTGCCGCTGCGCGCCCATACGCTGCGTCAAGCGTCCCGGCACCGTTTCGGCGACCAGACTGTTGAGGTTGAAGCAATTATTCGCATCGGTCAGCCGCGCGCGCCCCTCCCCGCCGGGCAGTGGCAGCACGAAATCGCGCCCCAGCCAGCCACCCGCCAAGGTCAGTTTGGCCCGATCGCGCCCGACCAGATCGGTAACACGGCCAAGCGCAATCTGTTCGGCGGCAAAGCTGTAGGCGCGTCCCTGATCGACCGTCGCCGCACTGCCCGCGATCCGCGTCGCCAGCGTCAGCCGGTCGAGCGCGGTCGCCGCGATCACCGCCATCACGGCGACGAGCAGCAAGACGCTGAGCAAAGCGGCACCGCGTTCGCCCGGCGAGGTTTTCATGGCGCCTCCTCCGCCAACGCGGGTGGTGGAAGCAGGGTCGGTGCGGTCAGGAACAGCATCGTCAGCGGCGGCCGCTCCGTACGGCTGATGCGCACCTCGACCGCGCGCGGCAGGCGGTCGCCCGGTTCGGATGTCCAGCTGTCGCTCCACCTCCCCGCATCGTCGCGATAACGCAACCGCGCCGCCGCCACCTCGGCCAGCAGCCGGTCGCCCTCGCCCAGCGCGACCCCGTCGAGCATCGGCTGCGTCGCACGCCGCCATTCGCTGCCGACGAGCGCATAGCCGACGCGCTCGACCGCGGGCCGCGGGGAGCCGTCGAGCGCCGACGCGCCCGCGTGGACAAAGGCAAAGCCGGTCGCGGACCCGACAAACGCCGGCACCGCCTCGCCCGCCGGCCCGCGCGTCGGCCGCTGCACCGCCTGCGCCAGATCGTTCGCCATCACCGCGCGCACGCGGTTCATCCCGCTCATCCCCTTGAGCCGCTCCTGCACCGCCTCCTGCGTATCGATGCTGCTGCGGAGCAGGCCGACGCCGATCGCCGCAATTGCTGCAAACAGCGACAGCGCGACGAGCATCTCGACGAGGGTGAAACCGCGTTCGCCTGCTCCCGCTTCCGTTCGTGCTGAGCTTGTCGAAGCACCGTTCTTCTTTTTCGACGTCGCCAAGAAAGAACGGCCCTTCGACAAGCTCAGGGCAAACGGGTTGGTGAGTGCGGTGCCGAATTTCATCGCGCGGGCCGAATGATCGTCAGCGCCGCCTGCCCGCCGCCGTTTTCGGGCCGGACGAGCAGGTCGATGCGCAGCAGCCCTGCGTCGGCGGTTTTCGTGACGCGCTGGTCGACGCGCCAGTTGCGTCCGGCGTTGGCGACGCCGATCGCACTGGTGCCGATCGTCGGCGGCGCGGGGTCGGTCCACAGCTCGACCGCGCGATTCTGCGCCACGATGCCCGCGACGGTGCTCACATCGAGGTCGCCCGCAGTGCGCACCGCATAGGCGTCGAGCCGCACGAGCGTCAGCGCGGCAATACTGATGATGCTCAAGGCGACGAGCATTTCGAGCAGGGTGAAGCCGCGCTCGCCGGGAGGCGCTGCATCACCGCCCACGGCTGATCTCCCCTGTCGCCGACACCCGCACGATCTCGCGCGCATCGCCGCCTGACAGCACGAGTGCTTGGGGCGTCGGGCTTGTGCCGACGCGGTCGAACAGGATGCGGGCGACTCCCTGCCCCCCCTCGGCCGAAAAGGCGACGTCGGCGGGCCAGCTGCGCTGTTCGAAGGGGCGGCCGGGCAGTGGTAGCCACTCCCCCGCGATGCGGCGTTCGAAGCCGTAACCCGACGGCGCGAAGCGAACCGCGACGCTGCGCCCTTCGATCACCGCGACGTCGCGCGCGGCGGCCAAGCGCGCGGCGAGCCGGTCGGCCTCGCTGCGCACGCTTCGTTCCTCGCCGGGGATCGTCAGCACCACCGCGGTCGCCGCGAGCGCCAGTATCGCGAGCACGACCATCAGTTCGACCAGCGTAAATCCGTTGGCGTCGGGACGCGCGCGCGCGCGGGCTTTAGCCGTCGCTGCGAATATCCGCATTTTCGTCGGTCCCGCCGGGGGCGCCGTCGGCGCCGAGCGACCAGACGTCGAACGCCTTGCCATTCGGCCCGGGCGCCTGATAATTATAGGGGTGGCCCCACGGATCTTCGGGCAGCCGCTTGACATAGCCGCCGCGGCGATAGCGTTCGGGCTGCGCGAGCGCGGGCGGCGCGGCGACGAGCGCATTAAGGCCATCGGTCGAGGCCGGATAGGTCAGATTGTCGAGCCGATATTGTTCGAGCGCGGTTTCGAGCGTCGCGATGTCGGCCTTCGCCTTTGTCACCATCGCGCGGTCCTGGCTGGGCAGGACGTTGATCATCACCACGGTCGCGAGCAGCCCGATGATGAAGATCACGACCATCAATTCGGTCAGCGTGAAACCTCGCTCGCCCTTTTTGCGGCGGCGGGACAGCGGCGAACGCCCCCGCCCCGAAACGGAGGTGTCGAGCATGAGGCGAAGAAATAGCTGCATCAACGACATTTATTACAGTCCGGCTAGATTCTGCAACTGAAGGATCGGCAGCAGAATGGCGAGGATGATGAGGGCCACGCACGACCCCATAACGACAATTATGACAGGTTCGAGAAGCGCCATCGACGCGGCGGTGAAACGGTCGAACTCGCGCTCCAGATAATCGGCGGCGCGTTCGAGCATCACCTCGAGCCGCCCGGCGCTTTCACCGCTCGCGGTCATGTAGACGAGGAGCGGCGGAAACACCCCGGCATCGCGCAGCGCCGCCGACAGGCTGCCGCCCGCGCGCACCTGATCGACAAGTCCCGCGGTCGCGCTCGCCAGCGCGGCGTTGCGGATCGTCGGCAAGGTCAGCCGCAGCCCTTCGACCAGCGGCAGGCGGCTCGACACCATCGTCGCCAGCGTGCGCGCGAACCGCGCGGCGTAAAGATCGCGGAGCAGGCGGCCGAGCAGCGGCAGGCGCAAAAGCCGCGCATCGACACGCGCCTTGAACGCCGGTCGCCGCATCGCCGCCACCCAGCCGAACGCCGCGGCAACCATCAGCAGCGCGATCAGCCACCACCAGTTCGCGGCAAAGCTCGACACGCCAATCACCGCGCGCGTCAGAAAGGGCAACTGCTGGCCGGTGTCGGTAAATTGTTCGACGACGCGCGGGACGACGAAGATCATCAGCGCCGCGACGACGCCGATCGCGACGATCGCGAGCACGATCGGGTAAGCGAGCGCGGCGATCAGCTTGCCGCGCACCTCAGCCTGGCGCTCCAGCAGGTCGGCAAGCCGCGCGAGGATCACCGTCAGGCTGCCCGTCGTTTCGCCCGCCGCGACCATCGCGCGATAGAGCGGCGGAAAGCTTCCCGGCTGGCGCGCCATCGCATCGGCAAGGCGCCGTCCTTCGAGCAGCCCGGCGTGGACGTCGCCGATCACCGCGCGCGCGCTTTCGGCTTCGCTCTGGCGCGTCAGCGTGCGCAGCGCCTCTTCGAGCGGCGCGACTTCGGCCAGCGTCGCGAGCTGGCGCGTGAACAGCGCCAGTTCCTTGCGGCCGAGCCGGTCCTTTCGAAACGCAAGCAGCGAACGCCCTGACGCGACTTTCGCTCCCGCTTCTTCGACCGCGACGATATGGAACTTGCGGCGGATCAGGTCGGCGCGCGCGGCATCGTCGTTCGCGGCGGTCAGCCGCCCCTTGCGCTCGCGGCCTGCGGGATCGATCGCCACATAGCGATAATCAGGCATCGACATCCTCGCGCCGCGCCACGCGGATCGCTTCCTCGGCGGTCGTCAGCCCCTTCGCAACCATCGACCGCGCCGCCGAGGCAAGCGTCGGCGATTTCAGGAAAGCGTGTTTCGCTATCATCGCCTCGTCGCCGCCGGCATAGATATAGCGGCGCACCGTCTCGTCGACCTTGATCGCCTCGAATACGCCGATGCGGCCCTTGAAGCCCGTGCCGCCGCACGCGGCGCAACCCTTGGGCCGCCAGATGACGGTGCCAATGTCGAGCCCCAGCATCGCCGCCACGCTGTTGTCGGCCTGCACCGGCTCGCGGCACTGGTCGCACAGCTTGCGAACCAATCGCTGCGCGATCACCGCGCGCAGGGTCGAGGCAAGGAGGAAGGGTTCGACCTTCAGGTCCTTCAGGCGCGTGATCGCCCCCACCGCATCATTGGTGTGGACGGTCGATAGCACGAGATGGCCCGTGAGCGACGCCTGCACCGCAATGTCGGCGGTCTCGCGGTCGCGGATTTCGCCGACCATCACGACGTCGGGATCCTGGCGCAGGATCGCGCGCAGCCCCGCGGCAAAGTCGAGGCCGACCTTGCTGTTTACCTGCGTCTGTCCGACGCCATCGACGGCATATTCGACCGGGTCTTCGACGGTCAGGATGTTGCGCTGGCCATCGTTCAATTGTTTGAGCGCCGCATAGAGCGTCGTCGTCTTGCCCGATCCGGTCGGCCCGGTAACGAGAATAATGCCATTGGGTTCGGCCAGCGCCTCGCGCAAAATGCGGTCCGCCTCGCCCGACAAGCCAAGCACGTCGAAGTCGATCCCCGCGGCGTCCTTGTCGAGGATACGCATGACGACGCGCTCGCCCGCACGGCTCGGCAGCGTCGAAACGCGCACGTCGACCGCCTTGCCCGCGAGGGTCAGCCCGATGCGGCCGTCCTGCGGCACGCGGCGTTCGGCGATGTCGAGCCGCGCCATCACCTTGATGCGGCTGACGACGACGGGCGCGACGTGGGGTGGCATCCGCAGATGCTCGCGCAGCACGCCGTCGGCGCGCATCCGCACGACCAGCCCGCTTTCATAGGGTTCGATATGGATGTCGCTGACGCCCTGCCGCACCGCTTCGGCGATGATCGCGTTGATCAGGCGGATCGCGGGGGCATCGTCGGCGCTGTCGAGCAGGTCTTCGGCGCTGGGGATGCCGAGGTCGAGGCCGTCGCTGCCGACCGACCCCGCCATCGCCGCGGCCGAGCTGTCGATCGCATAATGATCGGAGAGCAGCCGGTCGAAATCGGGGGCATCGGCGGTCGCGACGCGCAGCGGCTGCGACAGATGGCGCTTCACCTCGATCAGCACCGTGGGATCGCTGCCTTCGCGCAAGGTCGCGAGCCACACGCCGTCGTCGCCCGGCGCGATGACGACGCCGTGCGCGCGCGCAAAGCCATAGGGGATGTCGACCGGCACCGCGGCGGGTGCGGCCGGTTCGCTGTCGCTCACGGAATGTCTCCGGTGGGAGGCGCGGGGGCCTGCGAAACCGATGGCGGCACGTCGGTCTGGATCACGGCGCCGTCCGCGCCGCGCAATTGGGGCAGGTTGACCGGCCCGACGGTCACATCGCCCGGCGCCGGCGGCGACGGCGGGGTCGCGCCCATATAGTCGCGCACCAGCGTGTCGATCGCCGGTTCGACATCGGGATTCCGTTCGAGTTGGAAATTGCGGATATAGCCATAGCGCCGCGCGGTGAGCGCAGCATTGTCCTCGCGGCTTTTCAGGATCGTCGGGCGGATGAAGACCATCAGATTGGTTTTCGACCGCGTGCGGCTCCGCGATTTGAACAGCTCGCCGAGCAGCGGAATGTCGCTCAATAGCGGGATACGCTCGATCGTCTTGCGCTCGTCGTCGTTGAGCAGCCCGCCGATCGCCAGAATTTCGCCGTCATCGACGGTGAGTACCGTCTCGAACGCGCGCTTGTTGAGGATGAGGTCGCTGTTGCGCGACGACACCGGCCCCGCGACGCTCGACACTTCCTGGCGCAGGAACATCTTCACTTCGCCCGCGCCGTTGACCTGCGGCGTCACCTCCAGCTTGATGCCGACCTCTTCGCGCTGGACGGTGCGGAAGGCGTTTTCGAAATTGTCGCCCAGCTGTTCGCCGGTGGTAATCGGCACATCCTGTCCGACGAGGAATTTCGCCGCCTGATTGTCGAGCGTCACGATATGCGGAGTGGCGAGCAGGTTCGACGTCGTGTCCGATTTCACCGCGTTGATGATCGCGCCGAAGATGGTGTTCTTGCCAATGTCGCCCGCAAAACCCGCGAAGCCGCCCGTCGCCGACAGCAGCTGCGCCGCCGCCGCTTCCTGCAACGCATCGCCGAGCGCGCTCGTCGTCTGGGTGACGACGGTGGTGCCGTCGGTAGTCGTCGTTTCCTCGCTGATCCGCGTCGAGGCATAGGCGCCGCCCAGGGTCAGGATATTGGGCGAGGCATTGCTGTAGCTCGTCGCGACGAAGGGGATATTCTTGCCGCCGAGCAGGAACTGGACGCCCAGCCGTTTGGCCGCGTCGTCGCCGATCTCGACAACAATCGCCTCGACGAGAACCTGCTGTCGCCGTGCGTCGAGCTGACGGATCAGCTCACCGAGCATCCGCTGTACTTCGCTGTTCGCCGCGACGATGATCGCGTTGGCGCCCTCATAGCGCGTGACGATCGCCGGGCCGCGCGTCGAGATGCTGCCCGTCCCGCCGGCGCCCGTCGAGTTTGACGCGGGCGCCGCGGCTGCTGGCGCGGCGTTGCTGCCGCTCCCCGACGAAGATTCCGATGCTGGCGGCAATCCCGCCTTTTGCGCCGGGTCGCTGCCGCCGCCGATCAGCTGTTGCAGCGTCGGCAGCAAGGTTTCGGCATTGGCATGTTCAAGCCAATAGACGCGCAGCTCCGTGCCGCCCGCCGCCTTGGCATCAAGGTCGTTCGCCATCGCCACGAATCGCGCGACGAGCGATTGATCGCCGCGCAGCGCAATCGCGTTACTGCTGTCGATCGGCACGATTGCTACCGGTGCCTGCGCACCCTCGCCGGCCGCGGGAACGAGCGCCTGGAGCGCCGCGGCAATCTCGCGCGCGCCGGCATTTTTCAGCGTCACGATCTGGCTGGTCGAACTGTCGCGGTCGATGCTCGCTGCGAGCGATCGGATCCGGCGGATATTGTCGGCGAAATCGGCAACCACCAGGCTGTTGGCGTTACGATTGGCGGTGAGCGACCCCTGCGGGCTTACCAGCGGGCGCAGCGTTTCGACCGCGGCCACCGCGTCGATGTGGCGCAGGCGGATGATTTCGGTGACGAACTGATTCTGTGCCGCCCCGCTGCTGCCGATGCGGCCGGGCTGCGCCGCGGCGCCGTCGATCGGCTGGACGCGATAGGCGCCGTTCGGCCCCGGCACCGCGACGAGGCCGTTCGAGCGCAGCGTCGCGAGGAAAATCTCGAAATATTCGCTGCGCGACAGCGGCCGATCGGTAACGACCGACACCTTGCCGTTGACGCGCCCGTCGATGACGAAGGTCCGCCCGGTGACCCGCGCCGCATCCTGAATGAAGGCGCGAATGTCGGCGTCGCGAACGTTCAGCGTATATTGGGCAAACGCCGGCGCGGGGCTCGCGGAAACGAGCGCGGCGGCGAGCATCAGGGACAGTTTGAGACGCATAAAACCTATTGCTTTGAGAGGAAGAGGGCGACGGGAACGACGCTGGCGCCGCGTTCGACTTCAAGCGCGATGCGCGCGCCCGGCACAAACTGGTTGGCGAGCGCGGCGGCATCGCTCGCCGACGCGATCGGGCGGCCGCCGACCGCGCGAATGACATCGCCCGGACGCAGCCCCGCCGCGCGGAAGGTGGCGCCGTCGCCCGTCGGCTGGACGACGACGCCGGTGACGCGGTCGTTTTCGGTGCGCGGCGCAAAGGCGACCCCGGCCTTGACCGCCGCCGCGGTCAGTTCGCCGCTGGCCGCCGCGGCACCGACCTGGGCCGTCGGCGCAGGCAAGGGCGTCGCTGGACTCGTGACCGCCGCAGCACCGCTCTGGTCGAGGAACAGGCTTTCGCGCGCTCCGCCGCGATCGAGGAGCACATGGTCGAAGGCAACGCCCGCGAGCTTCAGCCCCGGCGCAATCTCTTCGCCGACAGCGTAACTGGTTTGCACCCCGTCCTCGCCCGCGATGATCGCCGAACCGCCGCCCGTAGCTTCGTTGAGGTTAATGCCAAAGAGAGTCAGGCCCGCCGACGTGACCGTTGCCGTCGCCGGTCCCTGCGCCGCGCCGCGAAAAAAGGGATCGAGGCTGGTGAACAGCGCGCGCCGTTCGGCGAGCGACGCGATCACCGCCGTCTGCGGCTGCCACGGGCCGAGCGGCGATACCGGGGTCAGCAGCACCCAGAGCAGCCGAACGGCCTGCCACAAAAGCAGCGCGCCGAGCAGGCCGACCAGCAATTGCGGCCAGATCGCACGCGGCGAACGGCCGCGCGCGCGCAGCCATGACGGCAGGGCGCGGGGCAACCGAACGGCCGATCGGGACATCAGCGTCGCCATGAAAGTCTACCTGTCCCCCAACTGATGCGCTGTGCCTCGCGAATCGCCTAATGACGATCGGTGACAATCAGTTGACGGGAAGATTACAGTTTTTTGTCAGCCGGGCGAGTCCGACGAGACGGGTGGGGCCAAAGCGCCGGATCGGCAACTCCGTCATCCCGGCGAAGGCCGGGATCTCGCCGATGCCTGAAATCCATCCGGTGAGATCCCGGCGTTTGCCGGGATGACGATTCAACTTACCGATAATCGCGTTCCAGGCGTCAGAATTTCAGCGACGCGCTGAGCGAGAAGGTCCGGCCCAGCTTGTAACGGTTGAAAAATATCCTGTTGTCGCCCGCTTCCTGCACTTCCTTGTAGATGCGCCCGGTCAGGTTGCGCGCCTCGAACTTCAGCTCGATTTCCTTGTTGAGCAGATTAATTCCCTGCCGCGCGACGAAATCGACCGAAATGCCGGGTTTTTCGCGAATGTCGGGCTGTCCCGACGGGCCGCGACTGGTGACGCGCGGGCTGGCGTAGGTAATGAGGAAGGTCTGCTGCGACAGCTTGTCCTGATCCTCGAGCCCGATCTGGACATTGACAAGATGGTCCGACTGACCGGTCATCGGCGCGCCGTCGAAAAAGAAGTTGCCCGCTTCCTGCACCACGCCATTGATCACGGTCGTATCGCCCGGACCAACCTTAATCTCCGACTTGGTGTAAGTGTAATTGCCGATCAGAACGAGGCGGCGGCTCTGCCAGAAGGGCGCGTCCGACAGCGTGTCCAGCGGAACATGTTTCTGCACTTCGAATTCGGCACCATAGAGCGTCGCCTTTGGCGCGTTGGCATAGCTGCTGTTCACCGACGAATCCGAGATCGAGGTATAGGTTTCGATGGGATTGTCGATCGACTTGTAGAATCCGGCGACGGTCAGGCGCTGATCCCGGTCGAAATACCATTCGTAGCGCGCTTCGGCGTTCCACAGCTCGCTGTCGGTCAGCGACGGATTGCCGCGGAACAGGCGGCTCGAATCGGGATCCTGATAGACCTGCGCCACCAGTTCGCGAAACTGGGGGCGCGCGATCGTTTTCGACCCGTTGAGGCGCAGCTGCATGTCGGGCGCGACTTCCCAGGTCAGCGTGACCGCGGGCAGCCAATAGTCATTGTCGAGGTTGGTCGCGACGATCGCCGACGATCCCGTCCCGAACAGGTCGATCGGCACGACGGTCTGCTTCGCTTCCTCATACCGCACACCGGCGTTGACGTTGATCCCGGCCGCCAGCTCGGCCTGCACCTGCGCGTAACCCGCGTGGGTCGTCAGGCCGGCGTCGAACGCCGCGGTGCCGTCCTGCGCCGAGGTTTCGAGCAGCGAAATGTCGTAAAGCTGGATCGTCGCGTCGGAGAGCAGGTAATCGGGACGAAGCTGCTGCACCGAAACCGGCAGGTTGGACGCACGGAACTGAAAGGTCCGGCGTTCGGAAATGCGGTGCGTATCGCTGTAGGCATAACCGACCGTGGCGGTGATGCGCGGCGCGACTTCGTATGACAAATCGACGCCGCCCGACCAAAGATCTTCATTCAGGTCCGAAAAGGAGATCGTCGCATCGCCGCGGTTGCCGCCGAGGTCGTTGACGAACTGATCGCCGACCGGATCGCCCGGCTGGTTGGTGCGCACATAGGTGAAGCCGCGCTCATAGGGCGCCTCGCGCTGCGAATTGGCATAGCTGCCGCGCAGGTCGAGCTGGAAACGATCGAAATCGAGTTCGGCCACCAGCTGCGTGTTGATCAGCTGGCGTTCGTACCACGCCGTGTCCTGCTTCATGATGTCGCGGTCCGACTGGTTGGCATCGGTGCCGAGCGCAAGGCGCGCCTGCTTCAGCGTGTCGCGGATATAAAGGTTGGTCCAGCGGATCTTGTGATCGCCAAGCTCGAGCCCAAGGCCGAGCAGTCCGTTCACGACGATGCGATTGTCGGTGATGACGCGGTTATAGCTGGTCTGCGGGTCGCCCGACAGGTCGTCGTTCACCGACGTCTGTTGCAACGTATCGCGCGTGCGCCACTTGTTGCTGATCCCCGCCGTAGCAATGATCCCGAGCTCGCCGTCGGGAAGCTGGATCGTCGTGCCACCGGTGATGCCCGCCGACCAATTGAACGGGATGTGGTTATTCTGTTGCAGCAGCGTGGTTTCGGCGTTCACCAGCTCCATCTGGATCGCTTCGAGGTCATCCTGGGTGAAGTCGGCGCCCTCGATAATCGGCCTGCCGCTTTTCAACGCCGCCTTCAGCAGCGGCGGAACGTCGCGCGTGCCGTCGTCGAAGCCCGTCCAGTCGGTGTCGCTGCCATAATAGGTATAGCCAAGTTCGTTCGTCGTCTCGCTGTCCCAGCCGATGCCGCCCGAAAAGGTCAGGAAGGTTTCGCGCGGGGTCGCCTTGGTCGTGAGGTTGATCACGCCGCCGCCGAACTCGCCGGGGAAGTTCACCGAGAAACTCTTTTGCACGAGCGTCGAGTCGATGACGTTGGTGGGAAAGATGTCGAGCGGGACCACCCGCTTCAAGGGCTCGGGGCTCGGCAGCGGCGACCCGTTCAAAAGCGCGAGCGAATAACGGTCGCCAAGACCGCGCACATAAACAAAGCCCCCGCCGACGACCGACAGGCCGGTCACGCGCTGGAGCGAACCCGAAATATCGCCTTCGCCGGTGCGCGCGATGTCGGCCGACGACAGCGACGATACCACCTCAGGTGTCGCGCGGACGATATTCGGAGTGTAGCGGCCGGTTACGACGATTTCCTGATCGGCGCCGCCGGGAATCGAAATATCGCCGTCCTCGTCGGCGGGCGCCGCGTCGTCGGGGCCCGTTGCTTGGGCGGCGGGCGGCGTATCGGCAGCGGGTCCGGCGCTGGCGTCCTGCGCCAGCGCGGCGGGCGCGACGAGCGCGGAACTGAGGAGAAGCAGGCTGGCGAAGATCGGCCGCTTGGTCATGGTGAAAGTCCCCAAGGAATATGCAGGAAGGGAGCGGGCCAGCCCGTCAGGCGTGCCCGCTCCCCGATTGGATCGCGAGCGATCAGGTCGTCGGGATGGCGCTGCAGCTGCCGCTCGACGTGCCGAAGTTCGCGGTCGCCGAATTGCAGGTCCAGCCCTGGTACCAGGTGTCATTGGCGTCGCGGACGGCGCCGACATAGGCCGTGGTGTCAAAGAAGGCGTTGATCGTCTTGGCGTTGAACGGAGCGAAAGCCGTTTCGGTCGCGCCGTTGACGAACAGGCTGGTCAGGCTGGGCGTATAGTCGAAGCGGTTGTTCGTCCCGGCGTTGAAGATCGCCTGAACTTCCGCGTCGCTCACCGCCGGACTGCCGCCGCCGCGGAACGGGCGCGACGCACTGCACTTCGCCGACACCGAGAAGAAGCGCGGCGGCCCCTGTTCGTCGGTTCCGGTCGTCTGCGTCGTTGACGTGCTGTCGATGCGGAAACACGACGTGTCGGTCGTCAGCAGGCCGTTTGCGAAGGTGTAATCGGCCCCGCCGCGAATGCGGATCGCAGCGGCGTTGCTGTTGTTCGCGTTGCGGTGGATGAAGGTGAAGTTCGAAATGGTGACGTTCTGGCGCGGAACCGCCTGTTCATTGCCGTCCGAATCGATTTCCATCATCGAATCGCCCACCGCGCCGCCGGCACGGCCAATAGCGATCGCATATTGGATATTGCCCTTGTAACCGACGTCGGTGTCAAAGCTGTCGTCCTCGGCACCGGTGACGATCATATGCTTGAAGTTCGGCCGGCCGCCGAACACTTCCATGCCGTCGTCCGAGCTGTTGTGGATCTGGATATGGTCGAACTGGGTACCCGAACCGACGCCCGAAGGGGTCAGACCCTGCAATTCCTTGTCGGCGCTGAGAATGAAGCCCGAGTAGCGGATCTGCACATAGGACATGCGGCCCGAATTGTCGGCCGGCTGCGCGCCGCCATAGAGCGCGTTCGACGTACCCTCGGTGTCGCGTTCGCAGGCGACAGTGCCTTCGGCCGCGCCGGGCGCGAGGCAGTCGGTAATCGGCGCACGACCGAGCAGGACGACGCCGCCCCAAAGCTGTGACGTGTCGTCGCCCGCCGAACCGACGACATTGCCACGGCCGGTGAAGATGATCGGCTGCGTCGGGGTGCCGACCGCGTCGATCTTGTTGCCGCGATTGACGACGAGGTAGGACAGGCCCGTCGATCCGAAAATGGTCACGCCCGGATCGATCGTCAGCGTCGCGACGGTGTTGGTGCTCGCAGCGCCCTGGTCGGTGCCGACATCGACGCGGCCGGGGAGCGAATAGATGACACCCGCGACCTTCGGGATCGCCGTCGTCGCCGTGAAGCGTTCGGGGAAGCCGCAGTTGCGCCATTCGCCGCCGGGACCCGAAACGGTGCCAAGGTTGGTCAGCTGGTTCGGTCCGGCAATCGTCGGGCAGTTTGCGGCCGGGGTCACTCCGGTCGGGGTTGGCGTAGGCGTCGGGGTCGGAGTGGGGGTCGGCGCCGGTGGCGGGACGACGATCACGCCGTCGCCCGGCGACGCCACACCGTCGGCTCCGCAAGCGGCCAGAATGGAACAGGCCACGCCGCTGAGCATGACCATACGAATGCGTGCGAAAGCCGCCATGAAAATCTCCGTTCCCGGTGTGCGCGCCAATCTGGTTGAGCAGCGCCCCTGATGAAAAATAGGCCGCAGGCGAGCGAAACTGCCCCTCGCCCCCGGTGACGTCGCCACTAGGATGATTCGATGACGGTCTGACGCCAGAGCGGTGACAGTTGCGTGACTCTTCGGAGTCGGTTTGATGACAGCGCGGCAGACCTACGCGCCGCGCCTCAGCACGCGCGAAAATAAAAGCCGCGAAGCTCGCTTGCATCGCCCGGCAAGCTTTGCTAGGCGCCCGCTCCTACCTGGTACCGGACCCGTCCGGACCATCATGATGTGCGGTCGTGGCGGAACTGGTAGACGCGCAACGTTGAGGTCGTTGTGGCCGAAAGGCCGTGGAAGTTCGAGTCTTCTCGACCGCACCATCACCCCTCTGCCGCAATCGGTTATCGTCCGATTCCATCGGGCATCCGGGTATTTTTTGCACGGCACTGCGAGCGGTCGGGGCCTGTTACCCCCAATAAGTGGCTTGCCGCGCCGATCTGCGCAGCATCGGAGTCTGTCCCAGCTTTGGCCTCCATGCTGCGTCAGGCGGCGGTGAATATGACGCCGCTGCCTGACGCGATCCGGCCTAACGCGCCGCCGCCTCGCCCGGCCGGAGCAGCTTTTTAGGATCGATCCCGGGGCGCCATTCGCTCACCCTTCCTACGAATTTGCCTTGAATAACGGCGGGATCTTGCGCCATGATCGCGGCTGCCTCGTCCAGATTGCCCGCGACAAGGATCACCAGGCCGCCTTCGGACGTGCTCAGAGGTCCGGCGAGGATGATTACGCCGTCCTGCGCCAGCTGCCGCATATATCGTCCGTGATCGCCCAGCCCTTGCGCCGACAGCGGCTCACCGCGCTTCCACTCGGGGCCGGGATCATAAATGATGGCGAAATAGGTCCGACCGGCCCGTTGCGCGGCTTTACCGTCCGCCGCCGGGTTCGCGGCAGCTGCGTGCGGAAGCAATGCCACAGCCATCGCCGATGCGAACGCTGCTTTGATAAATCGGATAGTTTTCATAAGGACTGATCTCGCTTCGCGTTAAACGGGAAATCGATAATACCATACGGTATGGTATGTCAAACAGCGATGCGATGGCGATAATAGATAAAGCGGTGGGGGAAAAACGGGATGGCCAAGCAATTCAGCCGCAACGACTGGATCGCGCTCGGGCTGGCGCGGCTGCGCGAATCGGGCCCTGCCGCGCTGCGGATCGACGCGCTCGCCAGCGCCGCCGGACGGACGAAAGGGTCGTTCTACCATCATTTCTCCGACCTTCCCGACTATATCGGCGCGCTTGCCGACGAATGGCTCCGCACCGCAACGGTCGACCCCATCGCCGAAATCGAAAAAGAGGGCAGTGTCGAAGCCGTCCGAAAGGCGCTTGCCCGGTTCGCGAGCCGATTGGACCACGGTCTGGAACGGCAGATACGCCGGCTCGCTCAAAGCGACGACCGCGTCGATGCCGTCGTCCGCGCGTCCGACGAGCGACGGATTGCCTTTCTCGTCCAGCAATTTCTGACGCTGGGGCTGAGCGAGGAAGAAAGTCGGGAGCGTGCCAATATCCAGCACTGCTTCTTTGTCGGCCTTCAGATCGTGTTTCCCGACGCGGATGAGGGCTTTCGGCGCAAGCTCGACGCGGCGCTTGCCCGGTCGCTCTGGCCCGATGGCAGCCCCGGCGCCGCCAAATGACCAGGTGTCATTGCCAAAATCGCCCCCCGCAGGCGCTAGCCGACGGCATCCGCCTCCCCCGGCAGGTGGGGTTCGATGCGCGGCAGCAGACTGGCGCGCGGACGCGCCCAGGTCTGGTTGATCGTGTGGAGATTGTGCAGCATCTGCGCCGCCGCATCCCATATCGCCGCTTGGTGAGAATCACCCGCTGCGCTCGCGCGCGCGGCTTCGGCTCTGGCATGATCCTCGGCCGCTTCGCCGAACGCATCTTCCGCCGCGAGGACGGCCGCCCATATCGGGTCTTCGTTGCATATCGTCATCCGGCTATACTCCTGATATCTTCCGAAGCATCGGCTTGCGAAACGGGTAGCAGGGCGGGCGCGCCGGGGACTTGATCCATGTTGCAGCGATCGGAGGAGAGCTCAGGCCAAAAAGCCGATACTTGCGGAACCCGCGGCCGGGGCCGCTGTTCTGATGACGACGACTGACGCAGGGGGAGCATCGATACGCATGGATGATGACGGTCATGGTATGCGCTGGACAAGCGCCCGATCGCGTGCGGTGATGGAGGGCCGCCTCGGAATTTTCGTCCGCAAGCTGCTGAGCCACAGCCGCATTTCGACCGATGATCAGGCGGCGATCGCTGCGTTGCCCTTCAGCCTCCGTACGCTCGAACCCAATGCCTATATCCTGAACGAGGGTGAACGCGCCCGGATCTGCCCCGTCATCCTGTCGGGCTTTGCCTACCGGCAAAAAACATCCGCCGATGGCGGGCGACAGATTGTCGCGCTCAAGATCCCGGGCGACCCGCTCGATTTCCAGTCGCTCTACCTCGACCGTGCGGACCATAATCTTCAGGCCCTCACCAAAGTCGAACTGGCGATATTCTCGCTCCAGGATCTGGAACGCCTGGTTGCACCGCGCCCCTCGCTCGCGCGGGCCGTGTTCGTCGACGTTCTGATCGAAGCCTCGATCGGGCGCGAGTGGCTGCTCAATATCGGACGCCGCAACGCGTTGGCGCGTCTCGCCCATCTGCTCTGCGAGCTTCACTACCGGGTGGGGCAAATTTCCGGCGAAAATCTTGAAAGTTTCGAGGTGCCGTTGACGCAGGAACAATTGGCCGACCTGCTGGGACTGACACCCGTCCACATCAACCGAACGATCAAAGTTCTCGAGGACAGGGGGGCGGTAAAGCGCGTCAATCGCCGCCTGACGGTCGGCGATATTCGAACGTTGCGGCAAATCGCCGAATTTTCGGACATTTACCTGCATCGAAACAATGGTGCGGAGGGTTGATGGCAGGGAAGACCCAACCGTCAAGGAGCTGTTCCCCAATGCCGCGCTATTATTTCCACACCTGCGACGGAACGCAGGACATCGACCGGATCGGGCACGAGTTGCCCGACGACGATGCAGCCCGGCGGGAAGCGGTCCGTTACGGCGGCGGCCTCCTGTGCGATAATCCCGACATTGTCGGATGCGACGACGAACTTCGCATCACCGTCACCAAGGAAGATGGCAGCCTCAGCTGCGCGGTCATCGTGCTTGCCGTTGATGCCAATCATGTGCGCGAGAATGGCGGCATCATGACCAATCCGGGCGGCGTAGTGCCGCAATCGTGACGCGTGGAGGTCGCGGACGGGCGGCCGCCCTCTGACGGAGCGAATGAGTTGCTGCGACGAGGCCATGCGTGGGTCGCAGCACATCGCCCTCGCCGCAGCCTGCCCGGTTTAGTCGAGCCGAAACAATTGTCTTCAAACCTAGGTTAAGTCGCGCGGGGATAATTGGACGCGTCGGACGGAGGGGGAGCGGCCCGCCGTTCATGAGCGAAGTCTGTACCCATATTTTATGTCGAGACCCAGATCGCGAACGATGCGCAGACCGGCTGCCAGCGCGTCGCCGTCCAGTTCGCGAAGCGGCTTGCGCAGCGATCCGACGGGCAATCCGCACGCGCGCATCAGCGACTTGATCGCAACGGGGTTGATCGCCGAATAGTGAAAATGGAGCAAAGGCAGCAGGCTTAGATATTCGCGGCGAAACCGATCCGCGTCCGCCGCCTCGGTCCAGGGCTGCGATATCGCCGCCATCTCGGCCGGCGCCATGTTGCCGCCCATATTGGCGGTGCCGTGCCCGCCCAGCGCCATCGTCGGCACGACCAGCCCCAGATTGGGCGAATCGCAGCACATGACCGAAACGTCGGGCGCCGCCGCCAATATCTGCGCTACCTGCGCGACGCGGCCGGTCGATTCCTTGTGGATGACGATATTGGGATGGCGGAACAGGCGGAGCAACGCGTCCCAGTGCAGGTCGGTCTTTACCCGCGGCGGGTTGTTGTAGATACCGATCGGCAGCTCGACCGCGTCGGCGACCTCCAGATAGAAGGCCTCGATATCCGCCTCAGACGCGCAGATATAGGGCGGTGCCGCGATGATCGCGCCATCGGCGCCGTTGGCGGCGGCAAAGCGGACATTGTCGATCACCTTTTCGGCATGGGCGCCCGAACAGCCATAGAAAAACGCCATGCCGTCGGGGCGCATCTTCGCCGTTTCGACGATCACCTGCTTCTTTTCCTCGGGCGACAACAAGGTCGGCTCGCCGGTCGATCCCATGAACAGGATGGCGCTCGTGCCGTGGCGATGCTGATGGTCGATCAATGTCCGCCACGCGCCAAAGTCGATCGCGCCCCGATCGTCGAACGGGGTGACGCTGGCGACAAACGATCCTTCGACGCGGCTTTTGGACATGATAGGCTTCCTTTGTTCTGAGCGGCATCGGGAACGATGGGCGGGGACGGGCCGATCCGCCATTCGGAGTGGCGGATTTGGGATGCCGGCCCCTCGTAATGTCAAAAGCACCACTGATTTTTCGGGTGCAAAGGGGGCGGAATGTTGCAGTCCATTCACAAGCTCGCGCGCATCGCCTGTCTTGCCGCGGCGCTGCTGTGTGCGGGCGCGGCGCCATCGGGACTGGCGGCGGATGGCGAAGAGACGATCGTGCTACGCGCGGCACGGCTGTTCGACGGCACCAGCGAGCGGCTGCGCGGCGACGCAGTCGTGGTCGTGCGCGGCGGCCGTATCGTCGGCGTGGGCAGCAAGGCAGAGATCCCGCCGGCCGCGCGGACCATCGACCTGGGCGATGCGACCCTGCTCCCCGGATTTATCGACGTCCATTCGCACCTGACGCTGGAGCCCGATGCGAATTATTATCGCAAGTCGCTCAACGAGCTGATGCGCAATCCAACCGAAATGGCCTTTTATGCCGCCGCCAATGCCCGGCGGACGCTCGAGGCGGGCTTCACCTCGGTTCGTCACGTCGGCGGGCGCGAGTTCATCGACGTCGGACTGCGCAACGCCATCGCGGCGGGCCTGACCGACGGGCCGCGCATTCAGGCCGCGGGCAATGCGATCACCGCCACGGGGGGAAGCTGCGACCGCGCGCCCTACCCCGCGCACCGTGTCGCGCCGCTGACCCCGAGCGAGGGCGTGTGCACCGGCGCCGACCAGTGCCGCGAAGCGGTGCGCAGCCAGATCAAATGGGGGGCCGACACGATCAAGGTCTGCGCGTCGGGCGGCGTCCTTTCCTATGACCCCGTCGATGTGCCGCAACTCTCGCGCGCCGAACTCGACGCCGCGATCGGCGAAGCGCATCTGTGGGGGCGCAAGGTCGCCGCGCACGCGCATGGCGACACGGCGGCGCGCACCGCAATCGAGGCGGGCGTCGATTCGATTGAGCATGGCAGTTTTTTAAGCGCCGAGACGCTGGCGCTGATGAAGGAAAAGGGCGTCTTCCTCGTCCCCACTTTCATGGCGCTCGACTGGGTTGCGTCGAACGCCGACACCTATCCCGCCAATATCGCCGCCAAGGCGCGCACCGCCGCGGCGTCGCACGGCGACATGTTTCGCCTCGCGCTGCGCATCGGCGTGCCCGTGGCACTCGGCACCGATGCAACGGTGCGTCCCGACGGGCATGGGCGCAACGCGATGGAGTTCCGCCTGATGGTCGCGGCCGGAATGCGCCCTGGTGCCGCGTTGCTGGCGGGGACCAGCAACGCCGCGCGGTTGATGGGCATCGACGCCGACGTCGGCACGATCGCGGTGGGCAAACAGGCCGACATCGTCGCGGTCGCGGGCGATCCCATCGCCGACATCGCCGCCACCGAACGCCCGCTGTTCGTCATGCAGAAAGGCCGCGTGATCCGCGCGCGCTGATGCCGCCCCACCTGTGTCCGAAGGAAGTATCGATGCGTCGCGTTCTGACTCTCCTGCTGGTTGCTGCCAGCCCGTTGCCCCACGCCGCGACCGCTGCGGAAACGGAGACCGCCGCGCCGTCGCTGCTTCAGGTTCCGCGCCTCGATTTTACCAAGCGCGCGCTCGCGAACGGTGCGACCCTCTATGCCATCCGCGACACGGGCACTGCGACCGTGTCGATGAACATCTGGTACGACGTCGGCCAGCGCGACGATCCGCCGGGGCGCGGCGGCTTTGCCCATTTGTTCGAACATCTGATGTTCAAGACGACGCGCAACCTGCCCGGCACCGTGACCGAGGCGGTGACCGAAATCGGCGGCAGCACCAATGCATCGACGCTGTTCGACTATACCGACTATTATATGACCGTCCCCGCCAATCAGCTTCAGGCGATGCTGTGGATCGAGGGGGAGCGGCTGCGCAACCTCGTCGTCGACGAACAGCGGCTCCAGTCCGAACGCGAGGTCGTGAAGGAGGAATTGCGCCAGCGCATCCTGTCGCAACCCTATGGCCGCATCCTCTATATGCTGCTTCCCGCCTTCACCTTCGACGGCCATCCTTATGGACGGCCCATCGGCGGCTCGATCGAAGACCTCGACCGCGCGGCGCTCGCCGATGTGCGCGCCTTTCATCAGGCCTTTTACCGGCCCGACAATGCGATCTTCGTCGTATCGGGCAATTTCGATCCGCGTCAGCTCGACGAATGGGCCGATCGCTATATCGGATCGATCGCGCGTCCCACCGGCACCATCCCGCGCGATCCGGCGCAAGGCCGCCCGGTCGCCGCGCGCACGATCGACGCCTATGCGCCTGGCGTTCCCTTGCCCGCACTCGCATTTTCGTGGCGCGCGCCCTTTGCGGACGATACCGATGCGGCGGGAATCGAGCTGATCGACGCGCTGCTCACGCGCGGCGCGGCGGCGCGGCTGCGGCGCGGACTGGTCGACGAGCGCGGGCTCGCCTCGGCGATCACCAGTTACAACCTGCCGGCGCGCGACGGCCACGCCTTTTCGCTGGTCGTCACGCTGGCGAAGGATCGTACGCTCGCCGACGCCGAAGCCGCGCTGGCGGCCGAAATCGCCCGCCTGCGCGATGCGCCGGTATCGGCAGCCGAATTGGATGCCGCCAAGAACGGCCTGTTCGGCGACGCGCTTGCGCGCCGCGAAACCGCGCGCGGCCGGGCCTATGAACTGGGCGGCGGCGCGATATTGGCAAGCGATCCGCATCTCGCCGACCGGCGGCTCGCCGCGATCCGCGCGATGACGCCCGCCAATGTCCAGCGCGTCGCGCGAAAATGGCTGAGCGAAGCGCACCGCATCACGCTGCGTTACCGCGACGAGGCCGAACGGCCCGCGGGCTACACCGGCGACCGCGCCCCCGATCTGTCAGCGCTTGGCCCGACCATTCCCCCGGTCAGCGCACCGCCGGTGACGATTGCCGACGCTGCCGAACGCGCGGCGATCCCCGGCCCAGCCGCCGCGATCGCAACGCAGCCGCCGCAAATCGCCGATCGGCGACTTGCGAACGGTCTGCGCGTCGTCGTCGCCAAATCCTCCGACGTCCCGCTCGCGTCGCTGAAGCTCGTGATCGACGGCGGCGATGCCGCCGACCCCGCGGGACAGTCGGGCCGCGGCGACCTGGCGGCGGCGCTTGCCCTCAAGGGAGCAGGCCGCCGAACGGGCGATCAGATCGCCACGGCCATGGCGGCGCTCGGCGGCACGATCGCCGCCAGTTCGGATGCCGACGCGACGGTCTTTACCGCCAACGTCCCCGCCGCCAACGCCGCCGCCGCCGCGCGGCTTCTGGCCGACCTTGCGATCGCCCCCGCATTTCCCGAAGACGCGCTCACCGGGATTCGAAGCCAGCAGGTTTCGGGCATCGCCGTTGCGCGCAAGCAACCGATCCAGCACGTCGTCCGCACCCTGCCGCAGATCATGTTCGGCGATACCCCCTATGGCGCGGTCCCGACCGCAGACAGCCTGGCCGCCGTGACCCGCGACAGCATCGTCGCCGCGCAGCAGGGCTGGCATCCCGAACGGGCCACGCTGATCGTCTCCGGCGGACTGGGCGCCGACGAAGGATACAGGATCGCCGAACAGGCCTTTGGTGCGTGGAAAGCGGGCGGCTCCGAACCGGCACCCCGTCCGCGCGCCACCGCCGCCGCCGCGCCGCGGATCATCGCGATCGACATGCCCGGCGCTGCTCAGACCGCCGTGATCGCGGCGCTCGCCACCCCCGGGCGGAGCGACAAGGACTGGCTGGCGCTGCGCCTCGCCAATGCGCGGCTGGGGGGCGGCTTTCAGGGATGGCTGACGCAGGAGATTCGCGCCAAGCGGGGATTGAGCTACAGCGCGGGCAGCCTCTTCGATCTGCGCCGCGACGCCGCGCTGCTGATGGGCGCGACGCAGACCAAGAATGAATCGGCGGTCGAGGTCGCGGGGCTGATGCTCGACCAGTTCGCGCGGCTGGGACGCGAACCGATGGACGCCGCGCGGATCACCGAACGCGCCGCCTTTTTGGCGAACGGCGTGTCGAACCAGACCGAGCGGGCGGCGGGCCTCGCCACCTATCTGGCCGCGCTGGTCGCCAACGACACGCCGCTGGATCTGCTCGCGGCCGAACAGTCGGTGGAGGCGCTGCCTGCACCCGAACAGGTCGCCGCGGCAGTGGCGCGGCATATCCGCGCCGAGCGCGCGACGCTGATCGTTGCGGGCGATGCGGCGCAATGGATCGACGCGCTGCGCGCGCGCTTCCCGGCGGTGGAGCGCATCGACGCCGACGGCAAGCCCCTGCCCTGACCCGGTCGGTCAGCGCCGATAGCGGTCGCGCAATTCCAGCGGGCGCGCCGTCAGCGGCGCTTCGATGCCCTCGACGAGGATCAGCTGCGGCTGCGACAGCGGCTCCAGCGGATCGCCACTCCACAGCACCAGATCGGCAGCCCGGCCGCGCTCGATCGTTCCCGCGCGATCGGCGACGCCGAACACCCGCGCCGGGTTGACGGTGATCGCCGCCACCGCCGCTGAATGGGGCAAGCCCCACGCCACCGCATTGCCCGCACCAAAGCGCAGTTCGCGCGCGCGGTGCGCGGCGCCCGCCGACGTCCGGATGACGATCGTCACCCCGGCCTTGTGCAGCCGCGCCGCATTTTCCATCGTCGCGCCAAGCTGCGCAAAGCTGTGCGGCAGGTTTGCCAACGGATCGAGGATCACGGGCAGATTCGCCGCCGAGATTTCGTCCGCGACGCGCCAGCCTTCTTCGGCACCGTCGAGGATGATCCGCAGCTTCTCGTCCTTTGCCAGCGCGATCATCTCGCGGATGTCCGACGCACGATCGACCTTGACGATCAGCGGCACCCGCCCCTCGGCCACCGGCACCAGCGCCTCAAGGTCGATCCGCGACAACGCCTGCGGCCGCCCATCCCCGCGGTCATAGGCGGCGCGATGCGCGGCGAAGTGACGCACATCGGCCAGCGTCGCGCGCAGCGCCGCGATCGCCGCTCCCCGCGCACCGCCCGCACGCGCGGCGCCGCTCTCGCCCATTTCGAGCACCATCGCCGCGCGCGGCCGCGTCACCATGTCCGGGCGCTGGGCGAGGTCGATCACCGCCGCCTGCCCCGCAAACTGCAGCTCGCGCCCGGCGCGATCGTCATAAAGCGGTGTCGTGACGGCATGGGTGATCCCGCCCAGCCGCGCGACGGGCAGCAGGATCGAATCGGGATTGAGCCCCAGCGAAATGTCGAAACCGGCGCTGATCCGCACGCTGTGCGTCGCGCGGTCGGCGCTTGCGGGAACCTGACTCACTTCGACCGCGCCCAGCGTGCTGTCCGCCTGGATGAAACCCGGCGTCACGACGCCGCCGCGCCCGTCGATGACGCGCGCCGCGGCGGGCACGGCCAGGTCGGCACCGATCGCCGCGACGCGTCCGTCGTCGATCAGGATCGTCGCGCGCTCCAGCGTGCCCTCGCCCGCCATCGTCATCACCCGGGCATCGACGATCGCAATCGTTTCGGCGGCGACCGGCGGCGACAGCGCCAAGGCGGCGCAAGCGGTCAGGAACCGGATCATGGCCGCGGCTCCCGCGGGCCTTGCCCCTGCCCGATCATGAAATCGGAATGGCGGCGATAGGCGGGATCGCGCCGGTCAAAGACGATCGCGCCGTCGATCCAGACCGTGTCGGGGCGCGCATAGATGCTGAACGGGTCGGCATCCCACATCACGACATCGGCGTTCTTTCCGGGTTCCAGCGTGCCGACGCGATCGTCGATGCCCAGCGCCTTCGCCGGGTTCGCGGTGATCCATCGGATCGCCTCGGCCTTGTCGATCTCGATCCCCGCGCGCCGCGCCGACGACAGCGCCCCCGCCGCCTCCTGGTTCAACCGCTGGACAAGGTCCGCATCGTCTGAGTGGATGATCGCGCAGCCGCCCGCGGCGTGGATCATCGGCGCATTTTCCTCGATCGCGTCGAACGCTTCCATCTTGTATCCCCACCAGTTGGTCCAGGTGGCGACGCAAATATTTTCGCGCGCGAGCAGCGGCGCGATCTTGAACGCCTCGTTCGCGTGGTGAAAGGTACGGATGCGAAAGCCGAACTCGCGCGCAACGTCGATCATCACCGCCATCTCGTCGGCGCGGTAGCAATGGTTCTGGACGAGAATCTCGCCCTTCAGCACCCCCGCCAGCGTCTCCAGCTGCAAGTCGCGCTTCGGTGCGTCGCCCGCGCGCCCGCCCTTCTCCCACTTCTCCCATTTGGCCGCATAGTCCGCCGCGTCGATCCACGCCTTGCGATACCCCGCGACATTGCCCATCCGCGTCGCCGGCGACCGGCTCCGACCGCCGTAAACGCGCTTGGGATTTTCGCCGCACGCGACTTTCAGCCCATAGGGCGCGCCGGGAAACTTCATCCCCTGCATCGTCACCGACGCCACATTTTTCAGCGTCACGGTGCGGCCGCCGAACAAATTGCCCGACCCCGGCAGGATCATCAGGCTGGTCACCCCGGCCTCGCGCGCGGTGTCGAAGCCGGGGTCCTGCGGCCAAAGCGAATGTTCGGCCCACACCTGCGCGGTATTGGGATCGGTCATTTCGTTGACGTCGTTCAGCGCGTCGAGCGAATCGGGCTGCGCCCACACACCCAGGTGCGAATGCGCGTCGATGATGCCCGGCGTCACCCATTTGCCGCGCGCATCGACCGTCCGGTATCCGTCGGGCACCGCCAGCCCCGCCCGCACCGCGACGATCCGGCCCTCGTCGATCAGCAGCGTGCCGTTCGCGATTTCGGCGCCCGCCGCGGTCCATATCGTCGCGCCGACCAGTGCGGTGCGCCCGGCCATTGGCGCGCGATAGGTGCTGGGATAGGCCTCCACGGGCGCAGCAGGCGACGGCGCGGCAGTGACCGGCACCGGACGCTCGCTCGCGGCGCAGCCACCCAGCGCCAGCGCGGCGCAAAGAATCAGCGTCGCGCGGATCATTTCGCGTCGGGCGTAACCGACCGGATGACCGTGCCCTTTTCGTCGAGGAAGTCGATCGACGCCGCGCCGTCGGGTGCCACTTTCATCAGGATACGCGGGCGCCCCATCGCATCGTTCAGCATCACAGCCGATTCGCGGTCGCGCGTCTTGCCGACATACAGCCGCTGCCGTCCAAAGGTGCCGTCGGCCTTCACCTTCTCCAGCGCCGCCGTCCGCTCGGGGCCCTCGGGCATCGCGGTAATGCGCTTGGCAAGGCCGAAATCGAGCGGGGCATCGGGCCGGTCGTTGACCACCATCCCCGCCCAGCGGCGCCCGTCATATTCATTCTGCGTCAGCTGGATGACCTGATCCTGCTCATATTGGTCGAAACTCAGATGCCCGCCGCTCGACACCTTGCCGTCGGGGCCGGTGCTGCCGCTGAAGGTCAGGCCGCCGTTTTCGGACCCTTCGTCATTGTAAAAGATGATCCCCGCGCCGCGATTGCCGCCGGGATGCGGCTGTTCCTTGCCTTTCATGATGATGCCGGGGGCGCGGCTGTTGTTCGACAGGATCATGCGGATCGTGCCGTCATCCTCACGAATATTGATCCGTTTGACGTCGATCTCGTCGAACGCCGCCTTGCCGGGCGGCGTGTCGGCCCCGGCCTGCGTTGCCAGCGCGATCGACGCGGCGGCGGTCAGGACGCCCGAATAGAGGACAAGCAGCTTGTTGACGGTCATGGCAATTCTCCATTGGCGGGGGCGGTGATGGCGGGAAGATAACGGTCGCGAAGTTCGGTCGCGCGCGACGTCATCGGCTGGCTTACGCCGCCGATCACCACCGCGATGGGGCGCGACAGCGTGTCGAGCGGGTCGCCGTCCCAGACGACGACATCGCCGTCCTTGCCGGTTTCGATCGATCCGGCGCGGTCCGCCATGCCGAATATGCGCGCCGGATTGATGGTGATCGCCGCCAACGCCGCGCTCCAGTCGAGCCCGCTCGCGACGGCATTGCCGGCGTTATAGCGCATCTCGCGTTCGCGGTGGCTGCCGTTGCCCTCGATCGCGATGACGACGCCCGCCGCCGCCAGCCGCTGCGCATTTTCCAAAGTCGAACCCAGCTTTTCAAACGACGCCGGCGTGTTTTCGACCGGGGTGAGCAGCACGGGGGCGCGCGCCGCTGCAATCTCGCCCGCCACGCGCCAGCCTTCGGCCGCGCCTTCGAGGATCAGCCTGATCCGCTCTTCGCGCGCAAGCGCCAGCATGTCGCGAATGTCGGAGGCGCGGTTTACCGTGACGAGCAGCGGCATCACTCCGTCGACGACGGGGATCAGCGCCTCCATATCGGCACGCGACAGGATATAATCGCGCGTGGCGCCACGGTCATAATCGGCGCGGCGCAGCTTGTAATCGCGCACTTCAGCCAGCACGGCGCGCAGCGACAGCAACGCCGCCGCGCGCGCGCCGCCTGCCCGCTCGGCGCCCGCGTCGCCCATCTCCAGCATCATCGCCGCGCCGCGCTTCACCGGCGCCGTGCGGCCGTCGAGCGTGATCGCCGCGGCCGTCCCGGCGAACATCAATTCGCGCCCGGCCTTGTCTTTGTACGACGGCACGACGAGCGCGCGCGTGATGCCGCCCAGCCGTGCGACCGGGATCAGGATCGAATCGGGATTGAGGCCATAGGCCGCATCGAACGCCGCGCTGATTCGGCTGTTCGCGGTGCCGCGATCGTCGGTCGCCTCGACCATGCGGACCTCGACCAGTCCCAGGCTGGTCGCGGGCGCGATCAGGCCTGGGGTGACGATCCGTCCTGCCGCGTCGATGACGCGCGCGTCCGGCGGCACCGGCACATCGGCGCCGACCGCAACGATGCGCCCGTCGCGGATGACCACGGTGCCGCGCGCCAGATCGCCCGCTGGGCCCATCGTCACGACGCGCCCCCCGGTGATCGCCACCGTCTGCGCGGCGGCGGGCAGGCCAAGTGCGCACAGCGAAAGCAGGAGTAACCAGCGGCTCATCGCGCAAAATCCTGTCCGGGCTGGCCCAGCAGGAAATCGGACGGCGCCTGATAGCGCGCGTCGCGGCGATCCCACACCGGCGCGCCGTCGATCCACACGCGATCGGCGCGCGCGTAGACGCTGAACGGATCGGCGCTCCACAGCACCAGATCGGCCATCTTGCCGGGTTCCAGCGTGCCGACGCGGTCGTCGATGCCCATAGCTTTCGCGGGGTTGGCGGTGATCCAGCGGATCGCTTCGCCGCGCGTGATCGTCATGCCGGCGTGATTGGCGGCGGTCATCGCGATCCCGGCCTCCTGATTGAGCCGCTGGATCAGCAGGCCGTCATCCGAATGGATGATCGCACAGCCGCCTGCGGCGTGGATCATCGGCGCATTTTCCTCGATCCCGTCGAGCGATTCCATTTTCGCCCCCCAGCTGTTCGCCCAGGTGGCGACGCAAATATTTTCGCGCGCCAGCAAGGGCGCGATCTTGAACGCCTCGTTCGCGTGGTGAAAAGTGCGGATGCGAAAGCCGAACTCGCGCGCGACGTCGATCATCACCGCCATCTCGTCGGCGCGGTAACAGTGATTCTGGACGAGAATCTCGCCCTTCAGCACCCCGGCCAGCGTCTCCAGCTGCAAGTCGCGCTTCGGCGCATCGCCCGTGCGTCCGCCCTTTTCCCACTTCGCCAATTTGGCGGCGTAATCGGCGGCGTCGATCCACGCCTTGCGATACCCTGCGACATTGCCCATCCGCGTCGCCGGCGACCGGCCGCGCTCGCCGTAAACGCGCTTCGGATTTTCGCCGCACGCGATTTTCAGACCATAGGGCGCGCCGGGAAACTTCATCCCCTGCATCGTCACCGACGCCACATTTTTCAGCGTGACCGACCGACCGCCGAACAGATTGGCCGATCCTGGCAGGATCATCAGCGAGGTGACCCCGCCCGCCCGCGCCAGCCGGAATTTGGGGTCTTGCGGCCACACCGAATGTTCGGCCCACACTTCGGCCGTGTTAGGCGCGACCGCTTCATTGCCGTCCTGATGCGATGGCGTGCCGGGCGAGGGATAGACGCCCAGATGCGAGTGCGCGTCGATGATGCCCGGCGTCACCCATTTGCCGCGACCGTCGATGCGGTCATAATCTTGGGGCACCGCGACGTCCGGCCCAACGGCTTCGACCAGACCGTCCCGCACAAGGATCGTCGCATCGCCGATTTCGGCGCCGGTGCCGGTCAATATGGTGGCACCGACGATCGCCACCGGCCGCGCTGCGGGTGCGCGATAGCTGCTTGGGAACGGATCTTCAGGGCCGCCATCGGCCGCCGCCGCGCCGTTTGCCGGCAGCGACGCAAGCATCGTCGCCGCCGCCGCTACCGCCGCACCTCTTTGCCACCGTCGCGCACGAAATATCATGAAGCCGCCTCCCGAACAGGACGAGCGACGGCGGGGTCAAATCCGCCACCCGTTTTTTTGGCTGGAAGCGGTGGCGGATTCGCCGGTGGCGATCATCGTTTCAGGCAGGGACAGCCGCTTGGCCGAAAAGCGCTGACATGGAGGGGCGATAGCTTGCCGAATACCGAACGCCTGGCGCGTCGCGCGATGAACTTGTCGACCCGGCTGCCTGCCCCCCATTTTCCGTCGGAATTCGGTCAGGAGACCATCCTCTTCGATTCGGGCTTTGCCGCTCCGCAGCTGCTGCCCGACCTTGCACCTTATGCCACTGCCGCGCTGTCGGAACATCGCGAAGAAACCCTGCAATACGCCTCGGGGCGCGGACAGCCCTATCTGCGTGAATGGCTCGCCGACTGGATGAACGACGAAGGCTGCGCGCTGACCGCCGATCATATCCTCGTGACCAACGGCGCCAAGCAGGGCATCGACCTCGTGTGCCGCCTGCTCCTCGACGAAGGCGATGCGATCGTCGTTACCGCGCCGACCTATTTCACCGCCATTCCCCTCTTCCGAAACTATGGCATCCATTTCATCGAGGCGGCGCAGGATGACGCGGGCATCGATGTCGCGGCGCTCGAACGCCAGCTCGAACGCCGCGCCGCGGAGGGCCATCCGCCGCCGAAATTCATCTATAACATTCCCGAATTTCACAATCCCACCGGCGCGACGATGCCTGCCGACCGCCGCGCCGCACTCGTCGCGCTCGCCCGCGCGCGCGGCATCGCGCTCGTCGAGGACAGCCCCTATCGCCGCGTACGGTTCGACGGCGACGGCGGCCCGCTCCTGAAATCGCTCGATACCGACGGCACGGTTTTTCACGTTGGCACCTTTTCCAAACTGGTAGCGCCGGGGCTGCGCATCGGCTGGGTCGCCGCCGACCCCGTGCATATTGCCCGCATGATCCAGCTAAAGGCCGAGGGCGGCTCGTCGCCGCTCATTCAGCGGATCATTCACGGGTTCGCGAGTTCCTCCGCCTTCCCCGACCATATTGCGCGCGTTCAGGCGGCGTATCGCGAACGCCGCGACGCCATCGTCGCCGCGATCGCGCGCGACCTGCCGGGCGCCCACGTCGCGGTGCCCGAGGGCGGCTATTATGTCTGGCTGACCCTACCCGAGGCGGTCGACGGCGACCTCCTCGCAGAACAGGCGGCGGCGGCGGGGGTGCATCTGATCGCGGGCAGCCGCTTCTTCGCGGTGCAGAACGACGCGACGCCGCGCAACCACATCCGCCTGTCGTTCAGCTATACGACACCCACCCAGATCGACGACGGAATCCAGCGCCTCGGCGCCGTCTATCGCAAAATGACCGCACAATGAGCGAAACCGCGCCTCTCGTCGAATTTCGCGGCGTCGAAAAAATCTACGCAGGCGGCGCCCGCCCCGCCGTATCGGACCTGAACCTGACGGTAAACCGCGGCGAATTCATCAGCCTGCTCGGCCCCTCGGGCTCCGGCAAAACGACGACGTTGATGATGCTGGCCGGCTTCGAAACCCCCACCCACGGCGAGATTCTTCTGAACGGACAGTCGCTCACCAATCGCCCGCCGTACAAACGCAACATGGGCGTCGTGTTTCAGAACTACGCGCTGTTCCCGCATATGACCGTCGCCGAAAACCTTGCCTTCCCGCTCGGTGTCCGCGGCATCAAGGGCGCCGATGCGGCGGCCCGGGTCGATCGGGCGCTCGCGCTGGTCCGGCTCGAAGGCATGGGATCGCGCCGTCCGGAGGCCCTGTCGGGCGGGCAACGCCAGCGCGTCGCGCTTGCCCGCGCGCTGATCTTCGAACCCGATGTCGTGCTGATGGACGAACCGCTCGGCGCACTCGACCGCCAGCTTCGCGAACATCTGCAAACCGAAATCAAACGCATCCAGCGCGCGCTGGGACTCACCATTGTTTATGTCACGCACGACCAGGGGGAAGCACTGACGCTGTCCGATCGCATCGCGGTTTTTTCGGAAGGGCGCATCCAGCAGCTCGGCACCCCGGCGCAAATCTATGAAACGCCCGCGAATATGTTTGTCGCCAGCTTCGTCGGCGAAAACAATATGCTGCCCGGGACGGTCATCGCGCGCAGCGACGAACAGTGCGCGATCCTGCTGCGCGGCGGCCAGATCGTGCGCGCGAACGCATCGGGGGCGGTTTTGCCGGGCGACGAGGTGGTCGCCGCAATCCGGCCCGAACATATCGAAAGCCGGGGCAAGTCCTCCGATTGCTGCAACACACTCGACGCCCGCGTGGACGAGCTTGTCTATCACGGCGACCATCGCCGCATCCATGCTGCGCTGGGCGGCGGCGACACACTCGTCATACGTACCTCGGCGAGCCGCGATCTCGCGGTCGGCGATGCGCTGCCGGTCAGCTGGTGCGCCGATCATTGCTTCGCTTTCGCGACAGGTCGCCGGTCGCAGCGCGAGGATGCGGCATGATGATCGCGCGCAGCTTTGCCGCGACGCTGCTGTTTCTAGCCACCGCCGCCTGCGATAGCGGCGCCGAGCTGCGCCCGCTGACCGTCGTCGGCTGGGGCGGGTCGTCGCAGGACGCGCATCGGCAGGCCTATTGGACGAGCTTCACCAAGGCGACCGGAATTCCACTCCGCGAGGACAGCTGGCGCGGCGGCGTCGGCGTGATCCGCACCAAGGTGGTCGGCGGCGACGCCAGCTGGGACATCGTCCAGGTCGAAACCGAGGATCTGATTCTTGGCTGCGAAGAGGGGCTTTTTCAGCGGCTCGACTGGGCATCGCTCGGGGGTCGCGACGCCTTTCTGCCCGCCGCGGTTCATGATTGCGGCGTGGGGGCGATGCTCTGGTCCTACGTCCTGGGCTATGATGGCGACCGGATTACCGGTGAGGGCCCGCAAAACTGGGCCGATTTCTGGGACGTCAAGCGCTTTCCCGGCAAGCGCGGGATGCGCAAGACTCCCAAATATTCGCTCGAATTCGCGCTGATGGCCGACGGCGTCGCTCCCGACCAGGTCTATCCGACGCTGCGCACCCCCGCGGGCATCGACCGCGCCTTTCGCAAGCTGGACGCGATCAAGCCCCACGTCGTGTGGTGGTCGTCGATCTCGCAGGTTCCCGACCTTCTCGGTTCGCGCGAAATCGTCATGTCGGTGACAAGCCCGGGGCGGCTGGTGGTGGCCAATCGCACCGAAGGCCGCAATTTCAAGCTGAACTGGACCGGCAACATTTACGCCGTCGACTATTGGGTCATCCTCGCCAACAGCCCGCGCCGCGCCGAAGCGGCCCAGCTTCTTCGCTACATGACCCGGCCTGAAAACCAGATGCGCCTGCCGCGCTATATCCCGACGGGGCTGACCAGCATCGAAGCAGGCGCCCGCGTCGATCCGCGGCTTAAGCGCGATACGCCCAGCGATCCCGCGAACATGACCGACGCACTCGAACTCGATGCCGATTTCTGGGTCGAATATGGCGACCAGCTCACCCAGCGTTTCAATGCCTGGGTCGCGCGCTAGACCGGGGATGCAGCGGCGTTGGTGGACTTTCGCGCTGGTGGCGCCCTTGCTGCTCTTCCTGCTTGCCAGCTTTGTCGCGCCGGTGATGCTGATGCTGTCGCGCGCCGTGACGGACCGCGAACTCATGACCGTCTGGCCCGACAGCGCGGCGGCGCTGCGCCAATGGGACAGCGGCGGGCTGCCGCCCGACACATTGGCGCAGACGATATCGCGCGACATTCTGGCATCGCGCCGCGCCGGTACGCTCAACCGCGCCGCCAACCGGCTCAACTATGATGTCGTGGGCTCGCGCAGCCTGCTTTACGCCACGGCCGACCGGCTGGAGGCGGGGGCGCCGGGCGATAGCGTGGGCGCGCTCGCTCAGATCGATCCGCGCTGGGGGCAGCCCGAAATCTGGGCCGCGATGCGCCATGCCGACGGCCCGCTCACCAGCCATTATCTGCTCGCAGCACTCGACCGGAGGCTTACCATGGACGACGGGGTTGCCCGCGTTGCGCCGGAGCAGGCGGTGTTCGAAACCATCTTCCTGCGGACATTCAAGATCAGCGCCGTCGTCGCCCTGCTCTGTGTCGCGCTCGGTTATCCGGTGGCGTTTCTGCTGGCTTCCTTGCCGCAGCGCGTGGCGAACCCGCTGCTCATCCTTGTCCTCCTGCCCTTCTGGACATCGGCGCTCGTTCGCACCGCGGCTTGGGCCGTGCTGCTCCAGACCAACGGCGTCGTGAACAACGCGCTGCAATATGTCGGGCTGATCGATGCGCCGCTCCAGCTCATATATAATCGCGTCGGCGTCTATATCGCGATGACGCATGTGCTCCTGCCCTTCTTCATCCTGCCGCTCTATGGCGTGATGAAAGGGATTTCGCCGACCGCCATGCGCGCCGCGAGCTCGCTTGGCGCACGGCCGCTGCGCGCTTTCTGGCAAGTCTATCTGCCCCAGTCGCTGCCGGGCGTCGCGGCCGGCGCGATCATCGTCTTCACCCTCGCGCTCGGCTATTATGTCACGCCCGCGCTGGTCGGCGGCGGCGCGGACCAGATGATCAGCGCGTCGATCGCCTTTTATACCAACCAGTCGCTCAACTGGGGCATGGCGGCGGCGCTCAGCCTGCTGCTTCTCCTGCCGCTCGCGCTGATGCTCTTTGCCGGGCGGACGATGGTTCGCACGGTGCCGGTATGACCGCGCTTCGCTCGCGGGGCGAACGCGCCGGCCGCGCCGCTCTCATCGTCTATTCCGCGCTGGTCTTCGCCTTTCTGGTCCTGCCGATCCTCGCCGTGGTGCCATTGTCGCTCAACCCCGGCAGCTTCCTCGTCTTCCCAGAAAGCGGCCTGTCGCTGCGCTGGTACCGCACCCTCGCGGAATCCCCGCAATGGACGCACAGCTTCGCGAACAGCCTCAAGATCGCCGTCGCCACGACCTTGATCGCAACCCCGCTCGGCACGCTCGCGGCGATCGGGCTCGCTCATATGCAGTCGCGCGCCAAGCCGGTCATCGTCGCGATCATTTCGGCGCCCCTCGTCGTCCCGATCGTCGTCGTCGCGGTTGCCTTCTATTTCCTGTTCGCGCCGCTGGGGCTGGTCAACGGCCCGGTCGGGCTGATCGTCGCGCACAGCGCGCTCGCGCTCCCTTTCGTGGTGATCGTGGTTCATGCGTCGCTTCACGGTCTCGACAGCGAGTTGTTGCGCGCTGCGTCCAGCCTCGGCGCGCGGCCGGTGACGGTGTTGATCCGCATATTGATGCCGCTAACGGCGCCCGGCATCGCCGCGGGCGCGGTCTTCGCCTTCATGACGTCGTTTGATGAGACGACCGTCGCGCTGTTCATCGCGGGGCCGGAGCAACGCACGTTGCCGATTCAGATGTTCGAAGGAGTACGCGAACAGATCAGCCCGGCGATCGCGGCGGCGGCGACCTTGCTCGTCATTGCCTCGACGCTGCTGCTGGGGGCTGCCGAACTGCTGCGGCGGCGCGGCGAACGGATGCGCGCGGCGTCGCTTGGCACGTCCGACTGATCGAACGCGCAGCGGCGCTCAGGCCGCTTTATCGAAATCCTGCACCGACGGCCCGCCGCGCGCGATCCACGCGTCGATCCGCTCTTTGAGCAGCGGCAATGGCAGCGGCCCTGCGCCCAGCGTCACGTCGTGGAAGTGCCGCAGGTCGAACCGATCGCCAAGCTTGGCCCGCGCGCGTTCGCGCAGCTCGAGGATCTTCTGCATCCCGATATAATAGGCGGTCGCCTGACCGGGCAGCACGATATAGCGGTCGATCTCGCGCTGATTGTCGTAATGGCTCGACGGCATATTGGCGTCGAGATAGGCGGTCGCCTGCTCGCGCGTCCATTTCATCGCGTGGATTCCACTATCGACTACCAGTCGGCACGCGCGCATCAGCGACAGCGACAGTCGTCCGAAGTCCGAATAGGGATCGGCATAAAGCCCCATTTCCTTGGGCAGCAGCTCCGAATACAGCCCCCAGCCTTCGGAAAAGGCCGCGATACTCGCAAAGCGGCGGAATTTGGGCAGCCCCTCCATCTCGTGCGCGATACAGGTTTCGGTGTGATGCCCCGGGATCGCCTCATGATAAAGCGTCGCCGCCAGCTGGTACCGCGGCTGCGCCTTCATGTCGGTGAGGTTGATATAGAAGATGCCCGGCGCCGACCCGTCCTGCGGCGGGTTGCGATAATGCGCCTTGGGCGCCGATTTCTCGCGCCACGCCTCGATCGCGCGCACCTCGACCGGCGCCTTGGGAAAGCGGGCGAACAATTCCCGCTCCCGTCCGCGGATTTCGTCGAGCAGCGCATTGGCTTCGGCCAGATAGGCGGCGCGACCGGCGGCATCGTCCGAATGATAGAAACGCGGGTCGTCGCGCATGAAGGCGAAAAAGGCCTGAAGGTCGCCCTCGAAGCCCGTCCGCTTCATGATCGCGCGCATCGCGTCGTGGATCGCCGCCACCTCGCGCAGCCCCAGTGCGTGCACCGCTGCTGCGGTCAGCGGCAGCGTCGTGTAATTTTCCAGCCGCGCTTCGTAATAGGCCTGCCCGTCGGGCAGCTTCCACACCCCGTCGCGCGTTTCGGCCTTGGCCTCCGCCGCGCGCAGATGTGCGACCAGTCGGCGATAACCGCGCGCAAAGCCGCCCGACAGCGCCGCCGTTCCCCGCTCCAGCAGGTCGGTCCGTTCGACCTCGGAAACCGGCGCCTTCGCCAGCTTCGCCTTGAAGTCGGACAGGATGGGACTGTCGCCCTCGCCGCCGAACGGAGCGCCCTTGAACAGGTTGAGGCTTGGTTCGATCAGCAGCGCATAGACAAAGCGCGGCGGCTGAATGCCTTTGGCCTCCTGCGCCGTCAACCGCTCGACAGCCTGCGCCATCAGCGGATCGACGCGCTCCAGCCGCTGGATATAGGCCTCTGCGTCGGCCACGCTGCCGATGGGATGGCTGTTGGTAAGCGTGCTGGGAACGCGCGTGTGCATCCCCCCCATCTGCGTCATCACATAATCATGGTCGCGCCAGCGGAAATCGCGGATCGCCTGTTCGGTCGACCGCATATACATCCGGTGGCTGAGCCGCGCCTGCGCCGACAGCGCTGCGACATCGAAGCCGCGCAAGATGACGAGATCCTGCTCGCGCAGCCGATGGTCTTCCAGCTCGCGCGCCTCGCTGATGTCGTCCCATTTGTCCTGGTCGCGCCGGATGCCGAGCGCCGACTGGCGAATGGGGCTGCGATCGAGACTGCGCTGGAACACCGTCTCGAAAAAGGCGTCGAGCCGCGCATCCTCGCCGGTTTCGACGGCGAACAGCGGCGGTGCCGCCAGTGCGGCGCCTGCCAGCGCCGCCGATCCGATAAACTGGCGGCGGTCGATCATGCGGCTCCTCCCTTCGCAATCCATGCCTCGATGCTCGCCTGAAGCATCGGCAGCGGCAGGGGCCCGCTGCCCAGCACCCGGTCGTTGAACGCGCTGATCACGAAACGCGGCCCCAGCGCGGCGCGCGCGCGGTCGCGCAGCTCGACGAGCTTCAGCTTGCCCATTTCGTAGGCGCAGGCCTGACCCGGCGTGACGATATAGCGCTGGATCGCGGTGACATTGTCGGCGTGGTTGGCGGGGGTGTTTGCATCCAGCCATGCGATCGCCCGCTCGCGGCTCCAGCGCAGCGCATGGACGCCGGTGTCGGTAACCAGCCGCCCGGCGCGCATCAGCTCCATCGAAAGTCGCCCGAAATCCTGCCAGGGGTCATCGTAAAGGCCCATCTCGACGGGCAGCTGCTCGGCAAACAGCGCCCAGCCCTCGCTGAACGCGGTATAGCTGCCGAACGCCCGAAATTTCGGAAGGTCGGTCAGCCCGCGTGTCACCGCCTTTTCCAGATGATGCCCTGGAACGCCCTCGTGATAGGCTAGCGCCGACAGTTCATAGATGGGCAGGTTCCGCATGTCGCGCGTGTTGACATAGAGGATGCCGGGGCGCGTTCCATCGGCCGAAGGCGCGAAATAGCCCGCGGTTCCCGCCGACGCTTCGAGCCACGGCTCGACCGGCTTCACGACGACATCGGCGTGAGGCGCATGGCCCGTCAGCTCGCTCAGCCGCGCGGTAACCGCCGCAATCTTGGCGCGCATCGCGTCCAGATACCCCGCCTTGCCTGCGGCGTCGTTCGGATAATAGAAATGGTCCGCGGTTCGCACATGCTCGAACAGCTCGCCAAGCGTGCCGTTGAAGCCGGCGCGCTTAGCGACGGCGCGCATTTCCTCATGCAGTCGCGCCGCTTCCGCGAGGCCGATGCGGTGGACCTCCTCTGCCGGGATCGGGAGCGTCGTGTTCCAGCGAAGCTGCGCGGCGTAATAGGCGTCGCCATCGGGCAGGCGCCAGACGCCATCGTTGCACCCGTCGGGACAGCGCGCGGCGCGAAGATGTTCGATCAGGTGTCGGAAACCGGGACCGAAGCCTTCCAAAAGGCCCGCGCGCGCCGCATCGACGAGCCGCGCGGTCGCCGCTTCGTCCAGCGCCAGCGCGGCCACTTTGCCGCGGAAATCGGCAAGGATCGGGCTGTCCGGCGCGTCCGGCTGGAAGGGCGCACCGGTAATCAGCTTTTCGCAATTGCCGATGACCAAGGGCCTAGAAAAATCGGGCGGGACGACGCCGGTCGCTGCCTGCCGCTCCAGCCCCGCGACCACCACCGCAAGATAGGGGCGCACCGCATGGAGCCGTTCGATATAGGCCTCGGCATCGGCGACGCTGTTGATCGCATGATTGTTGATCAGCGTCTGCGGAATGTCGCGTTGCGGCCCGCGCATCTGGCACACGGGGTAATGATTGCCGCGCCAGCGATGCCGTTCGATCGCCTCTTCGGCGTCATAGGCGAAAAGGTCATAGCTCAGCTGCGCCTCGAGCGTCAGCGCGGCGCGATCGAAGCGCCGCAATTCGGCAAGGTCGCCCCGGGCAAGCGCGACATTTTCGTCGGCGCGCGCCTCGCTGACGTCGGGCCAGCCGCGGTTTGCGCCCTTGCCGCCCAGCACCGATTGCGCCGCGGGATTGCGCGCAAGGTCGCGCTGGAACACGCGCTCGAAAAAGGCGTGGAGCCGCTCATTCTCTCCGCCGCTCGCGGCCCATGCCGGCGCGGCGGCGACCAGCGCGCCCGCCGTGATGAACTGGCGCCGGTCCATCGCTCCCATCGTCACCGGCCGTTCGGAAAATCGCCGAGCGGCGAGACCGTTTCTTTCGTGGCCATCGATGCGCTCGCGGCGCCTTTCACATGTTTGTCGAGAAATTGCAGGATCGCGCGATAACCCGAAATCTGATTTGCCTTTTTGCGGAAACCGTGCCCCTCATCGGCAAAGACGATATATTCGACCGGTACGCCGTTCGCCTTGACGCGTTCGACAATATCCTCCGACTCGACTGGCAGGACGCGAGGGTCGTTCGCCCCCTGCAACACGAGCAGCGGCTTGCGGATCTTGTCGGCGTGAAAGACGGGCGAGATGCTGCGCAGATATTCGGCGTCCTTGTCGGGATCGCCGACTTCGGTGAACAGCAGGCGGCGCAAATCCTCCCACCAGCTCGGCGTGTTGGCGAGCAGGCGGGGCCAGTTGGACACGCCGTAAATATCGACTCCCGCCGCAAAGACATCGGGCCGGAACGCCAATCCGGCCAGCGTCATGTAGCCGCCGTAGCTTTGCCCCTGGATCGCGACCTTGGCGGGATCGACGAAGCCCGTTTCGGCGAGCATCGCCTTGGCCGCAACGACATCGTCCAGATCGGCATCGCCATGGCGCCGGTCGTCGAGGTGATAAAAGGTCCGCCCCGATCCGCTGCTACCGCGATTGTTGATTTCGAACACGACATAGCCATTGTTGACGAGGAACTGCTGCAACGGACGATAGCCGATCCGGCTTTCATCGCCGGGGCCGCCGTGAACATGGATGACCGCGGGAAGGCCGTCGCCCTTTTTGGCGCCCTTTGGCACATAAAGGATGCCGGGGACCGCCAATCCGTCATAGGATTTGAATCGGACGACGTCCCCCGGCACCAGATCCTCGGGCGCGACGCCGGGTGCACGCGCGTTGAGGAGAGGAGCGCGCGCACCGGTTTTCAGATCAAGGAGCAGAATCTCTCCCGGCGTCGCGCCGTTGGAGGCGCTGTACAGCGCCTTTCGGCCATGGTTGGCGAGCAGCAGGCCGGCGCTGGCCTGCGGCATCGGATCGTCGAAGGCGATTTTGGCGAAGCTGTCGGCGTTCAGCAGATAGGGACGCGAACGCGCATCCTCGTTGACCGAAACCAGCAGCGTGTCGCCGTCGCGCGACAGCGCCGCCCCCTCGACGTCCCATTCGGGTTTGAAGACTGTGCGCCGCTCGCCCGTCGCAAGGTCACGGCGGACGAGGAAGGCGAATTCGCCGCCGTCGTCCGTTGTGTAAAAAAGCCGTGCGCCCTGGTCGGCGAAAACCTGCGGTTCGCAGGCGACCGGCCGCCCTTCTTCGGTAAGCTGGATCAGCCGCGCTTCGGTACGGTCGTAAACATAACAATGCTTGGTCGCATTGTCGTGGATGCGGCTGAGCCCGACATAACGGCGGTCGGGGCTGACCGCGCGCACCTGATACGCTTTGTCGTTCTGGAACAGCAGCGTCTTTTGGTAGCCGTCGGTGCGGATTTCATAGAGGTCGAAAAAACGCGGATCGCGTTCGTTCGTCTGGACGAAAAAGGATTTCCCGTCGTGTGCCCAATCGACGAAGCGCGCGACATGCCGATCGCCCGGCGTGACGTCGCGCGTCGTGCCGTCGATTTCGCGGACGTAGATATGCGCCAGTTCATTGCCGCCCTGATCGCTGGTGAACAGGATGCGCTCGTCGTGCGGAAAATATCCGATCGCGCGCACCGTTTCGGTCGTCGATTGCGTCAGCGGCGTGGCCTCGCCCCCCGCCGACGGCATGACATAGATGTTCGCGATGCCGGTGCGGTTGCTGGTGAAGATGATCTTGCTGTCGTCGGGCGACCAGGACAGCCCCGCGATAGTGTCCGACTCCATGAGCTGCTCGATCGTGTAGCGCTTGGGCGCCGTCTCCGCCGCAACCGGCACCGCTACGAGACAGGCCAGCGCCAGGCCGAGCAGATATTTTGTCATGCGTTCCTCGATCTCGGACGGCGGCGGGCGGAGCCGAGGCCCCGCCCGCTTCCGGTCAGAAGTTAGCGCTGGCGCGCAGCGTATAGGTGCGCCCGATCGGATCGAACACGCTGAACGAGCGCGAAACGGTCGCGGCATAAGGCACCTTGCGGTCGAACAAATTCCGGATGGCGAGTTGTAGCGTGAACCTGTCCGCAACCTCGACACCGAAGGTCGTGTTTACCAGCGTATATGCCGGAAAATCATTGACCGGCGTGTCCTCGATCGTGGCGTTATTGTCCCTTACCGATTTGCTGGTCCACAAGACCTGCACGTCGAGGTCGAAGGGATGGAAGTTGTAGCCGATCCGGCCATTCACATCCCATTTGGGCGAGCCCAGCGTGCCGGCATTCTCGATCACAGGCGAACCGCCCGAGGTTTGGGTCCGGAAATGGGCGATATGGAAGGCCTTGACGCCCAGACGGAGCATCCCCGGCTCCGATCCTGCGATGTTGGGAACCGCAAAACGATAGTCGATTTCACCGATGATGCCCCCAAAGTCGCGCGAAGCACTATTGTAATAGGTTTCGGTAAAACCATCCGCAATATCCCCCGCAATGCGCTGCCGACCGGTGGCGGCCGACTGTTGTGCAGCCTGCGCCGCGGTGAGGCGGCTGAAAGCCTGACACGCGGGCTCGTCCGGGAAATTGGGGCTGTCGTAGCAAGCTGCCTGCGAGGTACGCAGATCGAAGCTTGCAATCGCGTTACGCAGCTTGATGTGGCTGTAATCGATCGCCATCCGCAAGCCCGGGATCGCCGGCGGCTGATAGGTCATGCCAAAGGAATAAGACCGTGCCGTCTCGTTATCGAGATTGGCATTGCCGGTCAGCACCCCGAAAGGCGATGCCCCATTGGTCGTCGCCACAAAGGTACCCGGAGGCGCAGCGCCGACCGCGGCAAGCGCCGCCGTGCAATTTGCCCGTCGAACGTCGGGATTCGGTCCGCCACCCACTCGGCTCGCCGAACAAACGTCGTTTGCCGAAATTGCCGAAGGGGTCGGATTGA
The DNA here is from genome assembly GCF_036687315.1 of Sphingopyxis sp. TUF1. Classification (NCBI taxonomy): domain Bacteria; kingdom Pseudomonadati; phylum Pseudomonadota; class Alphaproteobacteria; order Sphingomonadales; family Sphingopyxidaceae; genus Sphingopyxis; species Sphingopyxis kveilinensis. The sequence goes on along the minus strand of NZ_CP144683.1, from coordinate 2,186,051 downwards.
GAAACAGTTCGACGATCGACGGATTACGAATGGCGCGCGTATAAACGCCGCGGAAGGTAATGCCTTCCAGTATCCCGCCGAACCGGGGCTGGAGCCGCGCACCGGCAGACCAGGTTACATCGCCGCCGGCGACCGAGTGATCGACGTAGCGGATGGCGCCCTCGGCCTGAAGCGACCGGATAACCGGCACGTCCATGGCGTCCGAAATCAGCGGCACGACGCCCTCACCATATATTTCGTCGGTGTTGAATTTGCCTTCCGGTGCATCCGGATATTGCAGCGACCCGTTCAACAACGAAAGACCGCCATTGATGATGTCGTTCCCGCTGAACGAGCCCTTCTCGGTACGATGCTCGTAGCCGATGCTGAAGGCGATGGGCTCGGCGATTCCAAAGGGAAGCTTGCCGCCCAGGTTGGCGCTGAAAACTTCCATCGAATTTTTGCTGATACCAATGCCTTGATCGACCACATAATCGACCGCTTCATCGCTGGCGGCATTTTCGCCGAAAATATTGAGTGGGACGCAGTCGCCACCGACCCGGCAAACGATGTTCCCCGACCCGTCGGTCACGGCATCAACGGCATTCAACAAACGGGTCAGGTTTATCTGATTAAATTCTGACCGGTTGCGGCTGGAACCATAATTATATGATGCATCCCAGTTCCAAGCCTGCCCGCCGACATCGAGGTCCCCTTTGAACCCGGCAACGATGCGATAGACGTCGAGTTCAGTTTTGGCCGGTCGGCGATCGATCACGTCGTTGAAGTTGCGATTGATCTGAAAGCTGGTCAGCCCGTTCGCGGCGATAATCCCCCGCGCCTGCTGCGTGAGAAAGGCGTTGTCCGCCTGAATCGTGATGGCGGGACCGCCCAGAATATTGGGAGCAGCGAATTGGAAAAGATCGCTGATCTTGGTTCCCTGCGTATTGGCATAAGAGCCTTCCACAAAGAAATTCACGCGATCGGAGATGTCGTAATTGCCCATCGCGTTGAACAGGTAACGCTGATTGGGAGAGAGAAGGCTCGTGTAGCGCGCGGGGTCCATCCCGTCACCGCCGTCGGCAAAAATGGGAATACCCTGCGTCGAGGATCCCGGAAAAGCTTCACCCAGGACAAAGGGGACCAGGTCGCCGTTGGGGCCGAACATGACCGGCTGGCCCGCAGAATTGCGGAGATACGTCGGTCCGAACGGAACCAGCGTGCTGTAAGGCAGGCCGCCGTCAGTCAGCGCGGCGTAGCGCAGAGCCTCGACGACTTGCTGGGCCGGAATGCCGTCGGTGCGATCCGTGTTGCCCGAGGGGGTCAGGAAGCGGAACGGGAACCGGTCGGCGAGCACCATGCCTTCCTGGCGAACATATTCGGCCGACAGCACGATATTGCCGCGACCCTCGTCAAAATTGCGCCCGAACAGGCCGCGAACCATCTGGTTTGCCGCATCGCCGCGGTCGGAGATGCTTGCTTGCCCCGTCAGTTCAAGACCTTCGTAATTTTCCTTCAAAATCACGTTGACGGTACCCGCGATAGCGTCCGACCCATAAACGGGTGCGCCACCGATCGCGACGGTTTCGATACGTTCGATCAGCCCGACGGGAATGAGGTTGAGATCGACCTGCGATCCGGGGGAAGCGGACTCGCCGTTGCCCGACACAGTATTCGACGACACAAAGCGTCGCCCGTTCACAAGGGTCAGGGTCCGCTGCGAACCGAGGCCGAAGAAGTCGGCAAAACTTTGCGCAATGCCAAGATTGCCCTGCGCCGTTCCGATCTGGCTGCTGGCCGCCGGCGCGAAGCCCGGCGTATCCTGCAACACTTCCAGCGCATTGGTATAGCTGCGGCGTCCGATCTCTTCGGCATCGGTCGTCGAGGCCGCCTGCAACGTATCGAAGCCGGCGCGCTCGATTCGCGATCCGGTGACGACAATTTCCTGGCCGACGGTTTCGGATGCCACTTCGGCGCTGGCGCCGCTCCCGCTTCGGCGGATCACGACCGCATCGCCGTTCTGGACCACCTCGAGCCCCTTGCCCGCAAGCATCCGGCGAAGCGCCTCGACGGGGGTGAAGCTGCCGTTAACGGCGTTGGTGGTGACGCCTGACAGGTCGGCGTCGGGAACCATCACCTGCACGCCCGACTGGATCGCGAGCCGCTGGACCGCTGTCGCCGCGTCGCCGGCGGGGATCGTGAAACTTTGGCGCTCCTGCGCCATGGCGGGCGCCGCCCACAGCATTGCTGCGGCAACGCCGGTCATCAGCGCCGCGCGCGAATTCATACGGCTGGCTCGCTCCCACCTCATCACAATCCTCCCTAAAGCCCCGAAGCCAATATGGCTTCCACAGACGGATGAGCGATGGCGCGCCGGAATCCGCTATTCAGTGCGAGGGAGAATTCTGCTGGCGTACCAGATGCAGTTCGTCACCCCGACGAACCACCTCGCCATTGAACGCGCCGGCGGCTGCCTGGGCAAAGGCATTGGCATCGCCGAGCTTGAAAACGCCCATGAATTCGGCGCGCGCAAGCGTCGGATCCTCGATCACGACGCGGAGGTCCGAATAGCGGTTTACCTCGGCCGCGGCGATACCCAGCCGCTGTCCGTCGAAAACCAGCAAGCCTTTGCGCCACGCGCCGCGCCGTTCGACATCGGCCGCATCGAGCACTGCCTTGCGGGGGCCGGTCGCAGCGGCGACGAACTGTTCGTTGCGGCGCAGATAGCGCGGCGCGGCCGATCCGCTCGCCTGGCCGCCAACAGCCACAACGCCTTCCTCGACCGTGACCTCGACCCCGCCCTCTTCGATCCCGACGACAAATTCGGTGCCGACGGCGCGGACGTTCAGCCCGTCGGCCTCGACAATGAAGGGGCGCGCGGGATTGTGCGCGACGTCGAATGACGCCTCGCCCCGGCGCAGCACGATGCGGCGGACATCATCCTCGTAGCGAACCTGCACCGCGGCATCGCCGTTCAGCATCATCACCGACCCATCGTCGAGCGCGATGCGCCGCACCTCGCCGCGTTCGGTCGCGACGCGGCCTGCAAACTGATCATAGGCAGCAACGCCGCCGGTCACCGCCAGAAGGACCGATGCCGCCATCGCATAGGGTGCCCAGCGGCGCGCGCGTACCGGCTGCGATGGTTCGCGCGCCGCGCCGCTGCCCAGCGCTGCCACACGGTCGAGGTCGAGCCACAAAGCCTGCGCGCGAACATAGGCGCCGAGGTGCCGGCTATCCGCCGTCAGCCAGTCGTCGAGTTCCCGCTGTTCGCCCGTGTCCAGTGCGCGTTCGGCCGTCCGCACCGCCCAGGCCGAAGCCCGGCTGTCGATGTCAGCCCCATTTCCAGAACCTGCGCTCACGCGTTCTTCCATCCTGTGCGCCCGCGGGCGCCTGTTTCATTGCCTCGGAAACCAGCCGCAGCGCTTTCGAGAGATGTTTCTCGACCGTGCTTTCGGCAATTCCCATATGTTCGGCGATCCGGCGCTGGGAAAAATCCTGAAACTTCTTCAGCTCGAACGCCTGACGGCATTTCGGGGGCAGCGTCTGCAATATTTCGTGCAGCCGCGCCAGTTCTTCCTGTCCGCTGAGCCGCCGATCGACGCTCATCTCTTCATCCACGATGTTCAGCGTGTCCAAATCCGCCACCAGGTCGATCGCGACGATGCGCGACCGGCGGATATGCTCGCCGACAATATGCCGTGCGGTTACATAGAGATAGGCGCGGGCGTTGCGGATCGTGTCGGCATCGGCGGTCCAGAGACGGGCATAGGCCTCCTGCACCACTTCATCGACGTCGCACGAACTGAGGCCCCGAACGCGCCCGGCCAGCCAGCCGCGCAGGTCGGGTTCGTGAGGCAATACCTCACGCGCAAACCAGCGAAGTCGGGTCTGATGATCCATGGAACGGCATGGCATCAGCAAATCACGCCACCGTCAAGGATTAATGACAGTTTCGTGAATTTTTTTGTTATTTTTGAATGTGATAGAAAATGGCACGCCGAACGCCCGGGAAAGCATCCCGGACGGCAGCTCCGGATCGGCAGGATTATTGGCTGATCCGCTTCACCACCTTTCCGGCGGGGTCGAGAAATTCGATGCTCGGCGTGCCGTCGGTGCCAACTTTCAGCAAAAGGCGCGCCTTTCCGTCCTTGTCGGCCAGCCGTACGACCGTCTCCTCCAACGCCTTTCCGGCGAAGAAGCGTTCGGCGCCGCCCCCGCCATTGGCCATGGCATAGGCGCGCATTTGCTCACGGATGCGGTTCTTTTCCGCCTCGTTGGACGCCGCGGCGGCGCGCGCGCTCATTTCCATCAGTGGCTTGATCGACCAATCGGGCCGGTCCCAGACGCGGAGGCCGGCCATGCGGCGGCCATCGGCTTCGCTATACTGGATACCGACCGTCTGGTCCTGCTTATACTGGTCGAACATCAGCGAACCCGAGGCCCGGCGATTGTCGCCGACGGTCTTGCTGCCGAACGTCAGCCCACCGACCTCGTCGCCTTCGTCGTTGAAGAACAGCATGCCGCCGCCGTCGCGGCTGTGGTGCTTATATTCCTTACCCTCCATGAACAGGCCGGGAAAGCGCTCGGCATTCGACAGAACCAAGCGGTATTTGCCATCAGGCTCGACGATATTCAGTCGCTTGACGCTGATTTCGTCGAACTGGCTCGTCGGCGGGCCTCCATCGGCCATCACCATCGCCGCGGGCGCCCATGCTCCCGCCGCAAACCCAGCCGCGATCAACATCAGCTGACTCAAACGCTTGCCGGACATCGCGCTTTTCTCCATCAATAATTCCATTGTTCGACCGGCGCGCCCGCCGGAGCGGTCTTGCGGACATGGTCGGCGACCTCGCGCACAACTCCGGCCCAGTCGGTGTGATGCCAATTATGCCCCTTGCGCGGGCGGCCATATTCGAACCGCGCAGGATATTCGGCGCCGCCCTTTTCGCGGATCATTTCCTCGAAGCGATAGACCGCAAGGTTCAGGTAGAAATCGTCCATGTCGCCGGTAAAAATATTGATCTTGCCGCGCAGTTTGGGCGCCAGTGTCGCCCAATTGTCGCGCAGGTGGGCCGACAGGTCATAGCCGTTCTCGCGCATATATTGCGCGACCGCCTTGTCGATCACCCCCGTCTTCTTGTCGAACAGCGGCACCGGATAGCCGTCGGGTCCGACCGGCCCGTGCGTCGCCTGCCAGATGTCGAGCTGGTAATAGGAACGCCCCTTCGACCCCAGCACCGCCTCCAGCGCCGCCAGCGTGCGAAGGTCGATCAATGGCTGGCCTTCGCGGGTTCGGCGGAACGGCTTTTCCTGCGTCTGCCACTCGTTCACCTTCAGGGTGAACATATTGTCGTCCTGATAGATGTCGGTCAGCTGGTAGCGCGAAAAGTCGATCGGATCGGGATTGAACACCCAGGCGCCGCCGAAATAGTCGGGATAGTGAAGTTGCAGCGCCAGCGCCTCCCAGCCGCCGGTCGACGCACCCTCGACGATCCGGCCATAGGGCTGGTCAATCAGGCGGAAACGTTTTTCCAGATAGGGCATCAACTCCTTGGTGATCGCGTCGCCCCACGGCCCGTTGTTCGCCGAGTTGAGCGAATAGGATTCGATGAAATAGGGACTCGGCGTCTCCAGCGTGATCGCCACCATGCGCGGGAAATTTTCGCCCATCCATTCGCGCGCGAACTGGTAACCCGTCTTCACATTGGCATCGGTCGCCGAACGCCGTTCGTCTTCGGTGTCGCTTGCGGGATCGGGATTGAAATTAAACGGCTCGCCGAAATGACCAAAGGTATAGATCGCGGGATAACGCGCACCGGGATGCTTCGCGAAATCCTTGGGCAGCAGCACCTCGGCGCCGATCGTCATCGGCACGCCCCAGAAATCGGACAGGATCTTGCTTTTGATCCGCACGCGCTTGATCCATGGCGTATCGGGGGCGCGAGCAATTGGCCCGATCGTCTCGGTCAGCGTCAGCGCAACGGGGGCCGATGCCGCCGGATCGAGCCGCGTATCGGCGGGTTTGCTAAACAAATTGCCGGGGAACATCGGTCCCACCGCGCGCTCCTGACTCAGCGGCACCCATATCCGGTGCCCATCGGCGCGTTTCACTTCGGTATAGCGGATCAGCACCGCCTGGACGCTGTAATCGCCCGCGGGAAGCTGCTCGAGGCCAAAGGGAAAACCGTCGGCGCGCGAATCGACGGTGACAGTCGCACCGGGGCGAAGATTTTCGACATCGACGCCGAACGCCGGGGGACCGTTCATGCCGATCATCTGTCGCGGTTCGCGCGTCGATGCGGCGCCGTCGGCGCGGCGATGGGCGACGACGATCAACCGGCCGGTCACCGGCTTCTCGGCAGAGCCAGCGGGAAGCGTCACCGCAAAGCGGATTTGCGCGGCCGCCGTCCCGTTCCAGACGAGTGCAACCAGCACGAACCCCATCGCGATCAACGCCGCGCGACAGTCAAATCGCGTCATGTCGCTTCCCCCTCTTTTTGCTTCTCCTAGAAAGACAGGATGGGCGGAATCGGAATTTCCGCTACTCCGGCAGGATCCGATCTTTCCCACCCGATTCCATACCCTGATATTTGCCTTTGGCAGGATGTTTCGGCTGCTCGCGCCTTTGCTGGCTTTCGCGTGCGCCGATGAAGCCCTATCCGGGTGGCCGCAAACAAGGAGCTATGATGATGATCGCAAGGCGCTGGAGCGGCATGGTGTTGCGGGAGCAGTCGGCGGAATATCTCCGTCTGATGCGCGAGGTTGCCATTCCCGATTATCGCGCGATCGACGGTAATCTGGCCGCGATGTGCCTTCACTCTGCGCGCGGCCAGGTCGTCGAAGTGACGATGCTGACCTTCTGGCGCGACATGGATGCCATCGCCGCCTTCGCGGGCGCCGAGCCAACTATTGCCAAATATTATGATTTCGATTCGGATTTTCTGTTGTGGCAGGCGCGCGAGGTCGAACATTTCGCGGTCGACGCGGCCGATTTCGCCGCGGATTTCAACTAGGCGCCAGCGAGGACGCAATATCCACCAGCAGCTGCCTCAGCCAAATGGCCGCCGGGTCGGCGCGCAACCTTTTCTGGCACAGAAGGTCCATCGCATCGATGCCGGGATCGACCGGAAGCGGCACCAGTTCGATCCCGAACGATGTCGTCAGGCCGCGGGCCAGTCGTTCGGGAACGACCGCCACCAGATCGGTAGCCGCGGCAATCCGCAGCGCCGCGACATAGCTCGGCGCGATGGCCGCCACCTGCCTGACGATCGGCGTGGTCGCGAGCCACTGGTCGAGAATATCGGCGCGTTCGCCCGCCCCCACCACGGCGACATGGCGCGCGGTGCATAGCCCGTCGATCATCGCCAGTTCGGCACGCAAAGGATGGCCGACGCGAACCGCCGCGACATCGCGGTCAATATAAAGGCTTTCCCGGTCAAAGCCCGGCCACTCCCGCTCGACCGAGGTAATAATCATGTCGATCCTCGACAGGGCTATTTCGTCGAGGAGATCGGGCCCGCGCCAGGCCAGTCCTTCCAATATCATCCCCGGTGCCTCGCGCTGCAGCCGTCCGAGCAACGGTGGCAATAGCAGATGCGCGGTCGGGTCGGGAAGCATCAGCCGGAAGTGACGCCGACTCGTCGCGGGCGCGAAGCTTTCCTGATTGAGGACCGTCCGGACGCCATCGAGCGCATCGCGAAGCGGGTCGCGAAGCGCTTCGGCGCGTGGCGTCAGCATCATCCGGGTTCCCGAGCGCACGAGCAGCGGATCGCCGAGCAAAATCCGGAGGCGGCCGAGCGCATGGCTGGCCGCGGGCTGCGAGAGGCCGACGCGCTGACCCGCGCGCCCGACATGCGCCTCCGTCAGCAGCGCGTCGAGAACAACGAGCAGATTGAGATCGATCCTCGCTAAATTCATCTGGTGCATATTATCTATTATAACAATCAGTTTGATCGATGACGAGGGGATCATCAAAGAAGCGCTCCCACCAAGGAGTTTCCGATGATTGCACGCCGGACATTGCTCGCCTCTTCCCCCCTTCTGTTCGCCCCTGCGCTGGTTTCGGCCGCCGAGCGGGCGCCGCTTCGCAGCAACCCGGCGTCGCTGCCGCCTGCCAACGGATTCTCGCATCTCGCCGAAGGGCGTGGACGCCTGATCTGGCTGTCGGGACAGGTGCCGCGCACGCCCGATGGAACGCACGTCGCGCCCGGCGACTTCGTCAGCCAGCTCGAACAGGTGTTCCGCAACCTTGACATCGCCGCGCGCGAGGCGGGCGGGCGTTTCGCCGATATCGTGAAGCTCAACTATTATTGCCGGCAGGATGTCGACCGGGCGCTCCTGCGGCACGTCAACCGCGTGCGCGGCGAGTATATCGATCCCGCGCGCCCACCCGCGAGCACCTTCTTATTCGTGTCGGCGCTCGCCTGGCCCGAATGGCTGATCGAGATCGAGGCTGTCCTTGCGCTCGATACCGCGATGCTGCCCGAGGTGATCGTCCACGCAACGCTGACTGCCGACAAAGATTTTTCGCCGGCCTTTATCGATGAAATCCGCCGCCTTGCCGCGGCGACGCGATCGGAACCCGGATGCATCCATTACCGCGTCGGCCGCGATCTGGATCATCCGTCGGCGATCGTGCTCGCCGAACGGTGGCGCGACGAAGCCGCGCTTCGCGCGCATTTCGAAACGCCGCATATGGCGCGTTTCCAGACCGCGCTCCGCGCCCAGGGCATGGTACGGACCGCTCTCGAAGTTTCCGAAGCGGCGCCCCCCATGGATTTCTCGCTGAATAAATCGGCGCCGCCGGGGTGACTCATCCTGCTACCGCAGGCTTCGGCAATAACGCGAGCGCCAGATTATCGAGCGCCTTTGCATATCCCTCGCGATGCCCCGAAATCGCCTCGGCTCCAACGAGCGAGGTGACCTGATCGGTCAGTTTCAGCCGGACGCCCTTGTCCGCAGGCGCGATCTCCAGCGTGACGAGCGCGATGGTGAGCAGCTGGTCGCCCTCGCGCAGCTCCTCGGTGAAGCTGATAAGCGCATCGGGGACGACGAGGTGATAATAGGTGCGCGTCGACCATCTGAGATCGCCCGTGGCGCCGCAGCGTCCGCGCTCCTCGCCACCTGTGCAAAAATCGCCCTCGTCGATCCGGACCTCGGTGGACGGCGATGGTGCGGACCAACGCTCGCGCACCCGGGGATCGGCATAAGCCTGAAACAGGTCGGCGGGTGTGGCATCGAACAATCGTTCGAACGCCAGCGTGTCATGCGCGACATTCATCATCGGCCCTTCCTCTCACTCAAATAGCTCTCAAGCGCGTCCAGGCGGGCATTCCACATCGACCGGCGATCGGCGAACCAGCGGTCCATGTCCGCCAGCGCCGACGCTTCGATCCGGCACGTCCGGACCCGCCCCTGCTTCACCGAACGGATCAGTCCGGCGCGTTCGAGCACCGCCAGATGCTTGGTAAAGGGCGGCAGCGCCATCGAATAGGCGGCTGCGAGGTCGCTCACCGTCGCGGGCGCGCGCAGCAGCCGTTCGATCACGTCGAGCCGCGTCGGATGGCCGAGCGCCTGAAAACGCGCGTGCAAACACTTATCCATTTGGATAAATTATGCCAGACGATCGGCGGCGTCAATCGCTAATCGGCGCCGACTACACACCGCCCCGGCTCGCCGAGCAGCGACATCGCAAGCGGCACCATGTCGCGGCGGAAAAATTCCTGCCGCGTCGTTGCGACCGCGACAACGCGTCGCTGCGCCACGTCATAATAGACGCCGGTGCCCCAGAAGCCGCTGTGCGAGAAAATATCGCCCTGCTTTCCCGGCTGCGCAAAAAGACCGAGACGATAGCGATCGCCACCTTCGTGCGGCCCCTTCGCCGTCATCAGTCCGAGCGTGGCGGGATCGTCAAAGACCCGCCCCTCGAACAGCGCGGCGAACAGTGTCGCCAGATCGCGGACCGACATCACCAGCCCGCCGCCGCCGTAAAGATCGAACGAGGCGTGGACGTTCGATACGTCGCGGCCGTCGATATGCTGCCGCGCGCGCGGCAGCGCCGACGCCGGCTGCGGCTCGAGCGTTTCCCACCAGGTCGAGGCAAGGCCCAGCTCGGCGAAGCGCAATTGCTCGCGCACCGCGGCGGCGAGCGATTGGCCCGTCAGCCGTTCGATGATGTCGCCGAGCAGAATGTAGCCGGTGTCCGAATATTGAAAGCGCGTTCCGGGCGCGCTTTGCGGATCGGCATATTCCGCCATCAGCGCGACCAGTTCCTTGCGCGTCCATTCGCGGCGCGGCGTCGCGAGCATCGCCGCGACATAGCGCGCATCGCCGCCATGATCGTAAAGCCCGGCGCTGTGGCTGAGCAGGTGGCGCACCGTGATCCGGCGCGAATCATAACCGTCGGCGGACAGGATTGCCGCAAGGTCGGGATCGATCAGCCCGGCGATCGGCGCGTCGAGCGCAATACGGCCCTGTTCATAGAGGCGGAGCACCGTCGCGGCGACAAAGGTCTTCGTGTTGCTGGCGATCCGCACCGGCGTGTCGATGCTCATCGCACGGTTCATCGCAGGGTCTGCCATGCCGGCCGCCGCGGTCAGCGCGTCGGCATTTCCCGCGCGCTGCGCATAAAGCGCGAACGGCGCCTCGGCCCGCGCGACGATCGCGCCCAGCTCGGTCTGCTGCGCGGAAGGCGGCAGGTCGGCAACGGGCGTGCAAACCGCGGCAAGCGCCATCAACAATGTCATTCAAACCTCCCCATTGATATGTCGTCGCGCAAAACGCGCGCCCCGATCTAAACGGATTCGCGGTGCCGCAACCTTGTCGGCAGCGCACGGGTCGGTGTCGATGGCGGTTGCCGATCGCGCCGTCCCCCTCGATGCGCGCTTGTGGCGGCGAACGGTCGAACGGGACAGCCGAACGTCGCCCACCGGGCACGCGACAACTGGTTCACGCGATTCGATCCCGCTAGCGTGCGCATCCCAACGCGATCGCCGAGGCGCGGCTCGCGATCTTCAACCGGAGAGCGACTATGGCAGCCACGCTGCAGCAACAGGATTTGCGCGTCAGGGGCGCGCTCACACAATCGATTGCCGAGCTTGGCCATGCGCCGGCGAATGCCGATCTCGCGGCGCGCTGCGGCTGTACGGTTGAAGAAGTCGAACATTCGCTCGACCGGCTGCAGGCGTCGCACTCGCTGTTGCTCCACCCCCACAGCCACACGCCGTGGGCGGTCCATCCCTTCGCGCTTTCGCCGGGATCCTGCTGGGTCGCGGCGGGGACACGCGGCTGGTGGGCCAACTGCCTCTATTGCGCGATGGGAATCGTTGCCGCGGTGGGCCTCGACGCCGACATCCACACGCGCCTCGGCGGCGAGAGCGAACCGCTTGTCGTCCGCATCCGCGGCGGCCGGGTCGAAAATTCTTCGTTCCTCTTCCACCTGTCGACCCCGGTCCGCCAGTGGTGGGACAATGTCATCCACGCTTGCGCGACCTTTCAGCCGTTTCGCAGCGAAGCCGACATCGACGACTGGTGCCGGCGGCACGCGCTGCCCAGGGGCGCGGTGATGACTTCGGAGGCGCTTTGGTCCTTCGCCGCCGATTGGTACGGCGACTATGTCGCAAAGCCGTGGCGCAAGCGCGATACCGCCGAAATCGAGGCGCTTTTCGCCCGGCACGGGCTTACGGATGCGTTCTGGACGCCGGGATGACGGTTCTGATCGCCGAATCGTGCCGTTCGCAGAGGCTTGCTCGAAGGACAGTTACATAATAGGCTATATAAATGGACTATCGCGCGCTCACCCTGGGATCGCTTCTGCGGCTGCTGATCGAGCGGCTCGATCGCGACGTCGAGGCGGCCTATCGCGACAGCGGGCTTGCGTTCAAGCCGCGTTATACCTCGATCTATCGGCTACTGGCCGCGCGCGGCGAAGCACGCGTAAGCGAAATTGTGAGCGCGATGGGATTGTCGCAGCCCAGCATCACCAACACGCTCGCGGCGATGCGCAAGGATGGACTGGTCGATGTACGCCGCGGAACCGACGGGCGCGAGCGGCTCGTCGCGCTGAGCAAGAAGGCATTGGCGCTGCAGGACGATCTCGCGCGCCATTGGGCGCGAACGGCGGCGGCAGCGGCCTCGCTCGATGCCGACATCGGCGCGTCGCTTTCCGACACGCTGCGCGCCGCGCTGATCCAACTCGACCGCGCCGGCTATCGGCAACGAATCGACGCCGCACAAGCAGTGGACCCGGCCGACCCCAGGACCTGAACGCCTCGGCGCGAACGCGCCGCAGCTCCCAATTCGCTCTCCCCTCCCCTGCTTATTGATGATGAAAGGTTCCTCCATGCCTGCCCTCTCCCGCTTGAGCCTCGCAGCCGCCATTGCGTTCCTGCCCTTCGCGGCATCCGCCGACGAGCGCGACGCGCTGGCCGATGCCGTCAAGGCGCACACCGTCTTTCTGGCGCATGACCTGTTGGAGGGCCGCGATACGGGGTCCAAAGGGTTCGACATCGCCGCTGAATATGTCGCGGCGCAGTTCCTCGCTACGGGGATCGAAGCGGGCGGGACCAAGGGTTATTTTCAACCCGTCCCGCTGCGCCGCCGCACGTTGCTGGCGGCCGATCTGTCGCTAACGATGGGATCCGAAACGGTACCGCTGGCCAATGGCGACACGGTTGCGATCGACGCCAGCGCATACCGGCTGCAGGAAAGCCTCAACCTGCCGCTCGTGTTTGTCGGCTGGGGGATCACTGCCCCCGAACTCGGCCTTGACGATTACCGCGGTCTCGACGTGCGCGGCAAGGCGGTCGTCCTGATCGAAGGCGCGCCGCCCTCATTGCCGGGAGCGCTGCGGGCGCATTACAGCTGGGTGCAGCAAAAGGAGCGCATGGCTGCCGCCGCGGGTGCCGCGGCGATCGTCACGATTAAAAGCCCTGCGCGCGAACGCTTTTCACCTTGGGATATGACGCGGCAGTTCCGCCCGCTTCCCGCAGTCCATTGGCGCGCGGCGGACACGAGCCACGCCCCTGCGGTGCAGGCCACGATCTCGCTCTCGCCCGTCATGGCGACCCGCCTGTTCAAGGCCAATGGCATCGATCTTGCCCGCCTCTACGCCGATGCCGAGACCAAGGCGCCGAAAGGCCGGCCGCTCGATGCGACGATCCGCGTTAAGCGCAATTCGCAGCATGAAGACATCAGCTCGCCCAACGTTGTTGGCCTGCTCGCCGGCACCGATCCGGCGTTGAAAGACGAATATGTCCTTGTGCTCGCGCACCTCGACCATGTCGGCGTCGGCAAGCCGGTCGACGGCGATGCCGTCTATAATGGCGCGATCGATAATGCCGGCGGCGTCGCGGTGATGATCGAAGCTGCGCGGACGCTGCGCGCGAAGGGCGTCAAGCGGTCGATCCTCTTCGTCGCGACCACCGGCGAGGAAAAGGGCCTGATCGGCGCCGACTATTTTTCGGCCTTCCCGACCGTACCGCTCGACAAGATCGTCGCGGCGATCAGCGTCGACGGACTGATGGCGTGGCATGATTTCGAGGACATCGTCGCGCTCGGGGCCGATCATTCGAACCTCGGCGCCGCATCGGCGGCGGCGGCAGCGTCGATCGGCGCGCGCCACGTGCCCGACCCGATCCCTGAACGCGGCAATCTGGCGCTCAGCGACCAATATCCGTTCCTGCGCGCGGGCATCCCCGTCCTGTTTCCCAACCCCGGCCCGCGCGATCCCGCGACGGGCGCCGACGAGCACCCCGCGTGGACGGCGTATGAAACGCACAGCTATCACAAGCCGTCGGACGAAACCTCGCTGCCAATCCGCTGGGACGTCGCGGCGCGCTGGGCGCGCTATATCGAAGGCACGCTGGCTAATATCGCCGATGGGCCGCGGCCCGAATGGTATGAAGGCGATGCGCTTGCCAAGGGTTTTGCCCCCAACCGGCCGCGCGTCAAAAAGCCGCGCGAGTGATAACTGGGGACGCTCGCTAAAGCGCGGCCGCTCGCGTTACTTCGCGGGCGGCGATTGCTTCGCGGCGATCAGCATCCGCGAGACGAACAGCGGATCGTCGCCGCCGCTGCGGTCGGGCTGGACGCCCTTGCCTTCCCAATTATCCTTGCTGATACGGTTGACGGGCCGCGCGCTGGGGATGACAGCCTGATACTCCGGCCCAAGCGGCACCGGATCGCCGAACATGTTCGCCGCCCCGGCGCTGCGCGCCCCGACGACCAGCGCCCGTTTCTCCATCTGGAGCGCGTAGGCGACAAATTCGGATGCCGACGCCGACCGCCGATCGACAATCACGACGATCGGCATATCGCTGCGCAGCGGCGGCAGCTCGGCGTCGGGCAGCGGCTCGGCCGCGGTGCCGTCGCGCCGCTCGATCGCCTGAACCGACCGCACGTCGGGGCCAAGCGCCGAGCGCACGATCTGCGCCGCCGGCGCATCGTCGCCCCCGCCGTTCAGACGCAGGTCGATGATCAGCCCGTCGGCGTCGGCAAGCAGAGCCCATGCCGCACGATATTTCTCGCGCGCGATGTCCCACGGGTAAAAGCTGGCAATGCGAATATAGCCGATATTCCCCTCGAGCACGCTAACCTCACGGATTCCCGCGTTTGCCGCCTTCGAGCCCGCGCGCCAGGCCATCAGCCAGTCGTCACCGTCGCTTGCACCCGCCCGTTCGACGTGGAAATGCCCGTCGAAACGGTCGAGGTCGCGATTGAGCTGCGCGAGGAAGGCCGCTTCGTCGCCGCAACTTGTCCGGTAACGCCCTTCCTTCTGCCAAGTACGGAGCTGAGTCCCGATATTGCGCGCATCCTCCTCCACCACATAGCGTGCATCGACAGCAGCCGCCAAGCGCGCGAGCAGCTCGTCTTGTTTCGGGCAGTCGGGCACCGCCGACGCCAGGAGCAAAAAAGATAGGACCGACATGAAAACTCCTTGATCAATATGTTTTTATATAGCTAGCTATGTATATGAGTCAAATCGCTCCGGGTAACAAGCGCGTTGGGCGGTCCGAAACGACCATTGGCCGCACCGGCATCGCCATCACAGCGCCTAGGCGCGAAGGAGGGTCGCTTCGCCGAGCGCGCGATCATCACTGCAAATGCAGCCAAAGTCCAATGAAGCCCACGCCGTCTGTCCATGACTGATCCCCGCAAAAACGGCGATTCGCGCCAACCCGCGACCGCGACCGCGCAGCCTTGGTCCAAAAGCGAGCTGGTCCGGCAGTTGCGCGACCTCGGCGTCCGGCCCGGCGATACGGTGATGCCGCATGTGTCGCTGCGCGCCGTCGGGCCGCTGGCGGACGGACCGCAGACGCTCGTCGACGCGCTGGTCGAGGCCGTCGGCCCCACCGGCAATATTCTCGCCTTCGTTTCGTGGTGCGACTCGCCCTACGAACAGACGCTGGGCCATAATGCGCCGCCCGCAGACATCGCGGACAGCTGGCCCGCGTTCGACCCCGATCATGCGCCCGCCTACCCCGGCTTCGGCGCGATCAACGAATTTATCCGCACCTATCCGGGATGCCGGCGCAGCGCGCATCCCGACGCGTCGATGGCGGCGATCGGGCCAGATGCGCCGTGGCTGGTGGCGCCGCACGACATGGGCGCCGCCTATGGCCCTGGATCGCCGATCGCGCGTTTCTTAGCGCGTGCGGGAAAAATCCTGTCGATCGGCGCCGGGCCCGATGCGGTCACCGCGCTCCACTATGCCGAAGCGGTGGCGCGGATCGAGGGCAAGCGCCGCGTCACTTATTCGATGCCGTTGCTGCGCGAAGGCAAGCGCGTCTGGGTCACCGCGTCCGACTGGGATTCGAACGGCATCCTCGACGAATATGCCGCGCCCGAGGGCCCCGACGCGGTCGAACGGATCGCGCGCGACTATCTCGCCCGCACGCAGGTTGCGCAAGGCCCGGTCGGCGGCGCGCAATCGCGGCTGATCGACGCGGCCGACATCGTCTCCTTCGGCATCGAATGGCTCGAGACGCGCCACGCCGCTCCGGCGACAGCAGCGCGAAACCCAAATCGACACCCCGGCTGAATCGTCCGTCCCCCCCCTCGCTGTCGATAAAAGGAATCCCCAATGGTCGCAAAACGCCTCCCCGAACTCTTCCTCCTGACCGCCGCTTTGTCGCTCCTCGCCGGCGTCGCGATGGGCCTTTCCATGGGCGCGACGCATGATTACGCGCTGCGCCCCGTCCATACCCACACCAACCTGGTCGGCTGGGTCAGCATTGCCCTCTTCGGCCTGACCTATCGCGGGTATCGCACCCACATCCGCCCGTCGACGGCGACGCTTCACCTTTTCGTTTCGGCGGCGGCGGCGCTCCTGTTTCCGATTGGTCTGTGGCTCGAACTCAATATGGGAGAGGCGCGTCTGATCGCTGCGGCATCGCTGCTTTGGCTGCTCGCCTGCCTGCAATATCTGGCGTTCATCGTGCGCATCGCGCGCGCGGCGCCGGGCGAGCAATAATTCCGCGCCAACGCCCTGCCCGATCATCCGCGCGGCGTCAGGTCCACAGCCTGATCGCTTCCTCGACGACGATGTCGGGACGCTCCTCGGTGAAAAACAGCTTGGCGCCCTCGACCAGCCGGATTCCGCGTGACGCGGGAAAGGTACGGTGCAGCCATTCGGCCCAAGCGACGGAGAAATGCACATCGCCCGTGCCCCAGATCATCCGCACCGGTCCCTGATAGGCCCGCAACTTTTTCTCGATCGCCGGCAGGGGGTTGGGCTCGAACGCAACGCCATATTCCTGAAACTGCCGGCGCCGGCGCGGCGACGACAGCAGCGGGGTAAAATAATGCCGCATCGCTTCCTCGGTCAGATTGGCGGGATCGGTGTAACAGATATGCCCCAGCCCGATCGGTGATACCGAGAATCCCGGTTCGTCCAGGTGCCGCGCGATCAGGTCGGCGAGCGTCCCGGCGCGCGCCGCCTCGATCGCCGGCTTGAGCGCTTCGGGCGGACTGTTCGTGTGCGTGTCGCCATTGGTCAGCAGCATCGTATCGACGCGGTGCGGATGATGCGCGGCCAGCAACTGCGCGATCGCCGTGCCGCTGTCGTTGGCGACCAGATCGGCCGACGCAATCTCCAGCCGGTCCATCAGCGCAACGATCATGTCCGCCTGCGCCGCCGGGCTCAGATCCTGTTCGGCCGCCACCTCGCTGTACCCGAGGCCCATAAGGTCGGGGACGATACAACGGCGAAGCGCCGACAGCGCGGGCACCGACTGGCGCCAGTGAAAGCCGTTCAGCGGCCAGCCGTGCAGGAAGATCGCCGCGCGCGGATGCGACCCCGCCTCGAACACCGCAATCTGCCCGTGCGGGAGCGCGACCGGACGGCGCCCCGCGGTGTAGTCCCCCGGCGACAGACTGACCAGCCGCTGCAGCTGCGTCCCGGCGACGCCCGACGCGGCCAGCGCGACACCCATCTTCAACAATTCGCGTCGAACCATTATCCCTTGCTCCCCAACATGATGCGAGTCGCAAGCCGGATAGGACAGCGCCGCATTCCTATCCAAACGGGAAGCAGATGATCGAGCAGCAGCAACCGGCCAAAGCCGCCGACCTGTACGACGCCGAGTTTTTTCGGCTCGCCAGCGAATGCACCGTCGAAGCTTGGCTGAACTTCCTCGGCCACCGCTGGTCGGCGCTGATCCTCTATCACCTGTCGCTGGGGGCGAAGCGCTTCGGCGAGCTGGCGCACTGCCTGCCGACGGTCACGCCGAAGATGATGACCGAGCGGTTGCTGGAGCTACAGCGGCGCGGGCTGGTCGATCGCGACCACGCGAGCCGCGACGCCGACTATCGGCTGACGCCCCGCGGCGAGCAGCTGATGCCGATCCTGAACGCGCTGGAAATATGGGCGCGGCCCGAAGCCGGATGATCGCGCCCGCCGGTCAGCCCGCGAATTTTTGAGCGAGCGCGCGGTCACGGCGGCGCGCGATCAAGGCGATGGGCAGTCCGACCAGGAAAATATGCGCGGCGATCTCGGCCGCGATCACCGGCGGGGGCGACATGGTGACCGGCGCCGCCGACAGCGGAACGACGATCAGATTCATCACGGCCCAGAGCGCCGCACCGTAAAGCGGCCCCGCAAGCCACGGCTTCGCGCGCACGGCTTCGGGGGCGGCTAGGATATAGGCCGCGGCCATGATCGTCGTCATGACGAAGTGCAACGCGAGCCCCAGCGCCGCGGTCGTCCACCCCGACGCAAAAGCGGCCGGACCCATGACCCCGCTGGCGATCGCCTGAAGCACGGCCACCCGCGGGACGCCGAGCGATGCCCACAGCGTCGTCGCGAAGAGAATGTCGAGCGCGCCGGTCAAAAGGCCGGCGGCGGCGATCGCCCGCCAGGCGCTGCCGCTCGATTGCATTTGGTTCGAAACATGGATCGCGTCGGTCATCATGGTCACCCCTGTAATTTTCCGGCAGTCTGACAACGACGCGGCGGACGCGACAGATGCTCTGCCGACGAAGCGGCTTTCGATGTGGCTTATTGCGCCATCTGGCTGGCGAATGGCCGATCGGTGCAGCCGAATGTCGCCACTGAAGCTGCCAGTGCAAGCAAGTCGCGACGTGACCGCCGCGCGATCAGCGTTCCAGTCGCGCCAGCTCGTGCCGGATCCGCTTGGCGTAAACGCGCCCCACCCGGTGCCGGACACCCGAGCAAAGGCACGCCTCGAACCCCTGCCCGTCCTTTCGAAACTCGGCGACCGCGGCGCGCCGCACGATCGTCGATCGGTGAATACGCAGGAATTGTGACGGGTCGAGCCGCCGTTCGAGGTCGCTCAACGTGCTTCGAAGGAGATAGGATTTGTCGCGCAGGCTAATCCGCACATAATCATCCTCGGCCGCCATCCAGTCGATCGAGTTCACCTCGATCCGGACGAAGCCGGTCACATTTTTCCGCACCCAAAGCTCGGTGTCGAAGCGCGGCGCCGAATCACCGGCGATCTTGTCGCGCAGGTTGCCGACAACCTCTTCGAGCTCCTCGGCGCGCGACGCCTTTTCACGCTGCTCGATTGCCAGCCGCGCCCGCGCGAGCGCCGCTTCGAGCCGGCCTTGCTCGATCGGCTTCAACAGATAGTCGAGCGCCTGCTGAGCGAAAGCCTCGATCGCGTGGCTGTCGAACGCGGTCACAAAGATAATCTGCGGCATATCCTTGCCGCCCAGCGCGTCGAGATAGTCGAAGCCGGTGCCGTCGCGCATCCGCACGTCGAGAAGCACGACATCGGGCCGCAGCTGCAGGGTCGCCGCGGCCGCCTCGTGACATCCCGATGCCGTTCCGCAGCATTCGGCTCCATCGATGCGCGCAACCAGCAGCTCCAGCCGCCGCAAAGCCAGCGGCTCGTCGTCGACGACGAGCAGGCGCAGGGTCTTCATGCGGCGGACACCAGCGGCATCACGAGCCGCGCACTATAGCGTTTCGGGCTGGTGAAACCCGCGGTCAGCGACGCCAGGTTGCCGAAGCGCGCGACCAGCCGCTCGCGCACGTTGCGCAGGCCGATGCCACTACCCTCGCTCGTCTGCGCCGACGCACGGTTGGCGATTTCGACTTCGATATGGTCATCGGCGCGATGCGCCGAAATTGCGATGTGCGACGGCCCCGGATTCCGCGCCACCCCATGCTTCACCGCATTTTCGACCAGTGGTTGCAGGATCAGGCCAGGGACCGCGGCGGCGCGAACGTCTTCGGCAACATCGATCCAGATCGTCATGTCGGGAAACCGGACCTTCTCGATGTCGAGATACGCCGTCTGCAGCGCCAGTTCGCGTTCGAGCGAGACATCCTGCCGGGGATCGAGTTCCAGCGTCAGGCGGAAAAATTCCGACAATCGCTGCACCATCGCCTCCGCCTCGGCATTGCGTCCATCGACGACCAGCGAAGAAATTGCGTTGAGCGTATTGAACAGGAAATGCGGATTGATCTGATAGTGGAGCGCCTGAAGCTGCGCGGCCTGCGCCAGAAACCGCGTCGTCGCTTCGCGCTTTTCCTGTCGGCGCAACCGCATGCTGTATGAGATCGCCAGGTAAAAGCCGATCCAGCTGGCAAAGAACCAGAGGTGCAGCGACAGCTGGAAGATCATTTCGCCCAGCGGAAGCTCCGGAATCTGGCCATAGATCATCGCGGCGGCCAGTGCATTGCACCACCCGTACAGGTCGGCGACGATCGGCGTCGCGACGATCGCGGCGATTATCTGTACGCGAAAACCCTTTTTGCCCGCCTCGCGCAGTACGAGATGCAAGACATAGCAAAAGCCGATGCCGATGATCGTCAGCACGAGCCGCGGCAGCAGGCTGGCGATCCAGCGATCGGGCCGGTCGAGCACCGAAATCATCGTGAAGATAAAGAAATTGGCCGCCCACAAAAACAGGGTCGCCGTCACCAGCATCTGCCGTGACGTGACATTGCGGCGCCGCGACGGCGCGGCAGCGTCAGCATCAGCGGGGCCGGCGGCGTCGGGAAGCCAGGCAGAGCCGGTAGAAGTTTGCATCTCGTTCACACCTCCTCTTACCGCGCCTCGCGGGCGAAGGCACGGACGTTTGACGGCACCAAACGAACGTTCGCCGGGCCGCGCGGCGCTTTTGCCGCCGATACCCGCGTGCAGTTACGCAACGACACAATTCGTATCGCCCCGTTCGCGCGACCGTCACGGCCTGCGCCCAGCAACGGCCCGCGGCGCATCGCCGCAATTCGATTTTTTTCAGGAGTTTAGTGTGTTCCCCCATCCCCCACACCGCGCCAAAGCGCGGGCTCTTTCGCGCGTGGCTTGCGCCGCCCTTCTTGTCGCGGGCACTTGCGGCCCGCTGGCGCCATTGTCCCACGCTCAAGAGGGTTATGACCAGATCGTCGTCTTCGGCGACAGCATCTCCGACGGCGGAAACTATGCCGACAAGGCGCCTGCAGGCGCGGGCAGTTTCACGACCAATCCCGATGCCGTGTGGGTCGAAATCGTTGCGCAGGGCCTGGGTCTCGACCTGACGCCCTCGGCCGTCGGCGGGACCAACTATGCCGAGGGCGGCGCGCGCGTCGCGCTCCAGCGCCCCGACGCGCCGGGCGACCTGTCGCGCCGCCCGATCACCGAACAGGTGGCGGATTTT
Organism: Sphingopyxis sp. TUF1; assembly: GCF_036687315.1. NCBI lineage: Bacteria > Pseudomonadati > Pseudomonadota > Alphaproteobacteria > Sphingomonadales > Sphingopyxidaceae > Sphingopyxis > Sphingopyxis kveilinensis. The sequence continues at coordinate 2,164,964 of NZ_CP144683.1, read as the reverse complement.
CTGGGCAGCGGCGCCAGCCTCTCCAAGGACAGCCTCGTCATCATCCAGGGCGGCGGCAACGATGTGTTCTCGACCAAGTTCAACGGCCCCGCAGACACGCCCGCCGACCTCGAAGTGTTGCGCGTCGCCGCCGAAGGGCTGGCCGATCAGGTCGGCCTTTTGATCGATGCAGGCGCGGGTACCGTCGTGACCACGAGCGTGCCGAAGTTCGATCATTATAACGACCGCTATGACGCCGCACTCGCATCGCGCGGTCTCAACGTCCTTTATGTCGACGTCGCCGGGTTGATCGGCGAAATCGAAGCCAATCCGTCGGAGTTCGGCATTATCAACACGACCGGCCGGGCGTGCCGCGGCTCGGCGCTCGAATCGTTTATCTGCTTGCCCGAAAACTATGTCACCCCCGATGCGAACCGCACCTATCTTTACGCCGACGGCATTCATTTCACCGGCGTGGTGCACGAAATCGAGGGCGACCTGACGCTCGCCATGCTTCGCGCGCCGGGGCAGATTGCGCAGCTTCCCTATATGGTCCGTTCGGCGAACCGTGCCGACGGCGAGCTCGCGCGGCAGGAGATGGACCGCGACGCGGGCATCGGCGTCCGCCTCATCGGCGGCGTCAAGGCGAGCGGGGCGACCCTGCCCGCCTTCGCCATTGCCGACGAAGGTCGGTCGACCGCCGCCGGGCTCCAGCTGGGGTTCGCGACGGCGCTGCCGTCGGGGCTGCGCGCGGGCGTCTATGGATCGTGGACCGGCGGCGATGGCGATTTCGCCGAGGACAGCGGGTCGGTGCGCTTCGACAGCTATGCCGCCACCGCCTTCGCGGGATATGACAGCCCGCATGTCACCGCTTCGCTCGTCGCCTCGATCGGCAAAAGCGATTTCGACGATGTCACGCGCCGGATCGTGCTCGGCCCCGCGGTGCGCTACGAAAGCGGACAGACGGAGGGCAATTTCGGATCGATCGAAGCGCGCGCCGCCTATCATATTGCGGCGGGCGGGATTCAGGTCAGCCCGTTTGCGACCGCACGCTACGACCGCGTTACCGTCGACGGTTATGCCGAAGCAGGCGACCGTTCGTCGCAGGTCCGCTTTGGTGACCAGACGCTCGAAACGCTCGAACTCGGCGCCGGCCTTCGCGTCACACCGACGTCGGCGATTGACGGCTTCATGCCGTGGGCGGAGATCGGCTATTCGGCCAATGCGCTCAGCGGGTCGCACCTTATCTCGATCCTGCCGAGCGGGGCGCCCGTCTGGTATATCAGCGAGCCGCTGTCGGGCGGGGACGGCGCGCTGGCCTATGGCGTCGGTGTCTCGGGGCTGATTGGCGAGCGCGTCGCCGCCAGCTTCTCGTTCCGCGGACGCGAGGCGGAGAGCGGACACAGCGACGTGTCGGGCGCGGTGTCCCTGTCGCTTCGCTTCTAAGGGTTGCGCAGGGCTGGCCGTCGCCGCCACGTAGCGGTGGCGGCCGGCCCGATTACATTTCGTCACCATCGGAAACAACCGATTCATCCGGCCGCGACACCGCGCGCCCAGATCACCCGCATGACCCATGTTTTCGGCCGTTGCCGCTCCGCCACACTCCTCGCTGCCTCGGCCGCAATCCTTGCATCGGCGCCGGCCGCATCCGCGCCTGGCGATGCCGTTTATGGCCCCGGCTGGTCCGCGGTTCATGCCGACGCGTCGAACAGCGATTATCACAACGAGCCCGGCCCGTCCGACCTGACGCTTGCCTGGTCGCGCCGTTTCGTCGGCATGATCAACCTCGGACCGACCAGCGACGGCGCCGGACAGGTCTATGTGACGACCAGCGGTACCGCGGGCAGCAAGGAATGCCGCCTCCACGCACTCGACCGCGCGACGGGCGAGACGATCTGGTGCTCCGACCTTCTCGACCGCCTCGCAGTGTCCTCGGCGCCGCTGCTCGATGCGCAAGGGCGCCTCTTCATCGGCGACGGCACCGCAATGCGCGCGTTCGATCGCAAAGGCACATTGCTATGGACTTATCCGATCATTGGCGCGCCGCTTTCGGCGCAATTCACCCCCGCTGGCGACCTGTTGTTCATCACCCATGTCGGGGTGATCTATGTGCTCGACCGTGAAAAGGGCACCGAACGCATTGCGCCCCATCCGCTCGTTCCGGACCCGTCGTTCGATCCGTCGCAGGGGGCAGTCGCCTGTATGCGCGGCCTTCCCGCCTGCCCCAGCGCCAATACGCCCGCGATCGACATGAAAAGCGGTCGGTTCTATTTCACCTTCTGGACGCCAGGTGCGCCCGCGGCGGGCATTCGCGCGATGCGGATCACGCCCGGCCCCGCGCCACAGCTGGTCGAGGAATGGGTGAACGACAGCCTGCCCGGCGGCAGCGCGGCGAGTCCTGACCTGTCGGCGGACGGCACGCGCGTCTATCTCACCGACAATCACGGCACGCTTCACGCGCTTGATGCGGCGACCGGACGCTCGCTGTGGACGCTCCCGATCGGCTATGAATCGGGGGGCAGCGTTTCGCTTTCGCCCGAGGGCCTTATCATGCCCGCGGGCGGGCGCGCCGCGCCGCTGCTGGCGATCGCCGATCGCGGCAAGCACGGCGAACTGCTGTGGAAAAATGCCGACCTCAACAATTTCGGAATCGCGACGCAGGCGGCCGGATCGCGCGCCTATCCGACCATTTCCACGGGTCAGGCGACCGCCGATTTGCTCGTCGTCGATACACAGAACGGCAAGGTTCTCGACCGCGAAACGATCCCCGGCAAACCGATCTTCACCGTGGGAACGACGCTCGACAAGGACGGCACCGTCTATGTACCGACGATCCGGGGCGAACTGCACGCCTTCAAACCGGCGCGCTGACCTGCGCAAACAATAAGGATTTCCGCCCGACGCCCGACGACGTAAGACGCTCCCGTCAGGAGATCGTCCGTTGAGCATCGCGAGCATCGCCCTTCCCCGCATCCTCCGCATCGGCGGCGGCGCGTCGAAACAGCTGGCCGAGGTGTTGGAAACATTGGGCCTGTCGAGCCCGCTGATCGTCACCGACGCCTGGCTGCGGGACAGCGGCCGCGTCGATGAACTGACCGATCTTCTCGCGGCGGCCGGGATCGCCGCACGGGTGTTCGCCGATACCGTCCCCGACCCCACGGTCACCTCGATCGACGCGGGCGTGGCGTTCCTCAAGCAAAGCGATCACGACTGCGTCGTCGGCTTCGGCGGCGGCAGCCCGCTCGACAGCGCCAAGGCGATCGCCCTGCTCGCCGTCCACGGCGGCGCGATGGCCGATTACAAGGCGCCGCATGTGCAGGATGCGCCCGGCCTGCCCGTCATCGCCATCCCGACGACCGCGGGCACGGGGTCGGAGGCGACGCGCTTCACGATCATCACTGACGAGATGACCGACGAAAAGATGCTCTGCCCCGGCCTCGCCTATCTGCCCGTCGCCGCGCTCGTCGATTATGAACTGACCTTTACCAAGCCCAGGCGGCTCACCGCCGACACCGGCATCGATTCGCTGACGCACGCGATCGAGGCCTATGTCTCGCGCCGCGCCAATCCGTTCAGCGACGGCATGGCGCTGCTCGCGATGCGCGCGATCGCTCCCAACCTCCGCCGCGTGTGCGCCGACCCGATGGACGCCGCGGCGCGTGAGGCGATGATGCTCGGCGCGACGCAGGCGGGGATTGCCTTTTCGAATAGCTCGGTCGCGCTCGTCCACGGGATGAGCCGCCCGATCGGGGCGCATTTCCATGTGCCGCACGGCCTGTCGAACGCGATGCTGCTGCCCGCCGTCACCGCCTGGTCGGCCCCCGCCGCGCTTCCCCGCTACGCCGACTGCGCCCGCGCCATGGCAATCGCCGACAATGCCGAAGGCGATCAGTCGGCGGTGGCGCGGCTCGTCGACGAACTCGCGGCGCTCAACCGCGAACTGGAGGTGCCGGGCCCCGCTGCGTGGGGCATCGACGCCGCGCGCTGGGACGCGCTGATCCCGACGATGTGCGCGCAGGCCGCGGCCTCGGGATCGCCCGCGAACAATCCGCGCATCCCCGACGCCGACGAAATGGCGATGCTTTATACAAAGATTTTCGAAGCTTAGGTCGGTTCGTTCATCTTCGGGCAATCCGCGCCCTGCTTAAGCGCGCGGGCCCCGTCTCCCGCTCTCCCACGTCTCGATGTCGGGGGCGGGGCATCATCCGTTAGAGCCCCAGCAGCCGCTTCGCATTGCCCGACCGGATCTTTGCGCGCTCCTCTTCGGTGAGGTCCAGCTTGTCGAGCGCCTCGAGCGTTTTCGCGAGCGAAAGCTGCGGATAGTCCGATGCGATCAGCACCTGGTCGATCCCGACGTTGCGGATCGTCCAGACATATTCGTCCTCGACCGGCGAATCGGCAAACAGCGTCACGCCCGAAATGTCGAAGAATATATTCTCGGCGAACAGCCCCTCGGCCGTGCGCGCGAGGGCCAATATGTTCCAGAAGCGGAACCCCATCCCGCCCATATGGGCAAAGATGAACTTCGTCTTCGGCGCCGCGAGGGCCAAGTTGAACAGCTTTTCATGGTCGGCCGGCACGATGCCGGCGTTGTCGAGCAGCACGACCATCCCCGCCGCCCCTGCATGTTTGACCAGCGTCAACACGCGCGGGTCGGCGGCGTCGAACCCCTGCGTGTGCGGATGGATTTTCAGTATCTTGACCCCTCGCGCCGCGACGCGCGTTACCTCCGCCAGTGCGGCCTCGCCATCATAGGGGTGGACCGTCGCGATCGGGATCATGTCGGGATGGTCTTTGGCGAGCGCGATCAGCGCGTCGTTGCGCGCGCTGATGTCGGCGGGATTGCCCGCGCGCGCCTGATTCGGCCCGCCGAACCACATCGCACCGAACCGCTCGACCGACACCCCCGTGGCTTTCAGCTTGGCGCGATATTCGGCAACCGATTTGGCACCGTTCCAAAGATGGACATGCGTGTCGATCACCCGCTCCTCGGCGGCGGCCGATGCGAAGGGGGTAAGCAGGGCGAGCGAAAGGAGCAAGGTGCGCATGATCTCTCCGTGGGCAAGGTCGGCAGACCCCTGCCACAACCACGCGCCGCCGCCAATTACCTCGCGGTGTCTTTTGCTCCGATCCTATACCGCCACAGACGCAACGCCAGGCGGCTAGCAGCAATCAATTGGTCCAATAGATATAATCCTGCCCGCCCTGCCACGGCGCGTTCAGCGGCACGTCGATGCGTACCGGCCCTTCGATCAGCCCCGGCCAGATCGGCCTGGCCATGTCCTTGTTCTGCGCCGCGATCATCGCGCGAAGCTCGGCGACGCGGGCGGGCTCGCGCGCCGACAGGTCGGTCTGCTCGGTCGGATCGACGGCGAGATTATAGAGGCGCGCCTTTTCGGGCCGCTTCGTCACCTGCAATTTCCAGTCGCCCGCACGCACCGCGCGATAATCGCCCGAGCGCCAGAAGATCGCCGGCCGCGTGGCGGGCCCGGCCAATATATCCTCGCTGTCGATCGTCCGCCCTTCGGGCAGCGCCGCGCCCGCCGCCGCCGCAATCGTCGCAAAAATGTCGAGATGCCCGGTCACGTCGGCGCGCGCGGTCCCCGGCGCGATGCGCGCGGGCCAGCGCATGAACAAGGGCGCGCGGATGCCGCCCTCGAAAAAGGTCGCCTTCCACCCGCGGAACGGCGCGTTCAGCCCCGGCATCCCGTTGTACCAGGCGCCGCCATTGTCGCTCGTAAAGATCACCAGCGTATTGTCGTCGATCCCGGCCTCCTTCAGCTTGGCCATCACATCGCCGATTCGCCGGTCCATCTGCGCGATCATCGCGCCATAGACGCGCGTCTTGTGATCCTTGATCGCCGCGAGCTTTTCATAATCGGCGCGCGTCGCCTGCAGCGGCGTGTGCGGCGCGGTGAAGGCCAGATACATGAAAAAGGGCCGGTTGCGGTTCGCCTCGATCGCCTTGATCGCCTCGTCGGCGAAATAGTCGGTCATATGCCCTTTCGCCGCGAAGCGTTTGCTGCCGTTAAAGGTTACCGCGTGGCGCAGATTGGCCCAGATGAAACGGTCGATCGGATCCCACGGCAGCTTGGCGTTGACCGCATCGGGATCATCCTCGGGCAAGAACATCCCCGCTCCCGCCAGCACCGCGAGGCTTTCGTCGAAGCCTTGACCCTGCGGCTGCAATTCGGGTGCCTCGCCCAAATGCCATTTGCCGATATGGACCGTGTGATAACCCGCGGCCTTCACCGCCTCGGCGATCGTCACCTCGCTCGCGGGGACGCCCATCTGGGGATAGGGCGGAATATCCGGGGTCACCAACTCCTTGTGAAAGATCGCGCGGTGCGGCCCGACGCCGTCGCCATGCGCCAGATTCTCGGCGAACTCGATCGGCACTGCGGTAAATTCAAAGCCAAATCGCGTCGGATAACGCCCCGTCATCATCGCCGCGCGCGACGGCGAGCAGGTCGCGTTCGCGGCGTAGGCGGTGGTGAAATTCACCCCTTCGCGCGCCAGCGCGTCGATATTCGGTGTCTTGACGATCCCCGCGACGCCGCCGCCGTTCAGGCTGATGTCGTTATACCCCAGGTCGTCGGCGACGATCAGGATGACGTTCGGCGGCCGCTCGCCCTCCGGCGCGGCCGCCGGCCCTTGTTGCCACGCGATCGCCCGGTTCGGCTGCACCGGGTCGCGCCAGTCCTGCAAAATCCCCGGAAGCCGGTATTTATTCGCCTGGAAGGCCCAATAACCGCCCGCTGCGGCCAGCGTCAGGACGCAAAGCGCGATCCACCGTTTCTTCACCCCGTCGCTCCCCACCCAAAGGTCAATGCCATGATGTGCGCCAGTGCCGCCAGCAGCGCGAGCGCCAGTCCGGCGGTCGCGCGCGGGCTGGCGTAAAAGCCAATCTGGCGCTGCGTTGGAAAGGAAAAGGTCGTCTCGATCCCCAGCAGCTTGTTCGGATGCACCGCGCGGAACGCCGGGTCGCCTGCCATGCGGAGCAGGTCGCGGCGGCTGCGGTATCGCATCGTGCCGAGCAGCGTCCAGCCGGGATCGGCGGGCGTATTCCACGCATCGATATAGCCGCCGACCTTGCGCCCGACGAACAATGGATGCCCGCCGCGCCGCATCAGCCCGCGCACAAAGGGGTCCGAATATCGCCGCAACCATTCGCTGCCGTCGAGTGTCGCGCCGCTTGCGGGGTCGGTGACCGGCCCCGGCCGCGCGCGGACGAGGTTGACCATCACGAATTCGCGCCCGTCGTCGGCCTCCAGAAACGCGCGCAACCGCGCCACGTCATTGCCTGTTTCCGCCATGCGCGGGCCAAGCCCGTCAAGAAACGCGTCGATTTCCCGGACGGTCAGCGGACGCCGCCAGCCATCGTAAAACAGCAGAAATGCGGACCAGAGCAGCAACGCGCCCGCCCATATCGCCGTCAGCAAAATCGCCTGATCGCCCATCCCCGCCCGCCTTGGTCGTTGCCTTCCAATATAATGGCACTATATGTGTCATTATATTGGAAGGCGTGCAAGCGGCTTCGTGCGAGGCATTGACCTGGGCGCCGAGCTGGGCCAGCGGAGAGAGCATGGCGGGGAAAGTACAAGCGGACGTGGCCGACGGCGGCCCCGACGCGCGTCCCGACGGGCGACGCGAGCGCAGCCGGTCGAGTTACAAACGCATCGTCGCGGCGATGATGGCGCTGATCGAGGCGGGCGACCTGATGCCCAGCGCGGCGCGCGTCGCCGACGAAGCGGGCGTCGGCCTGCGCACCGTGTTCCGCCATTTCGACGACATGGACGCCCTGTACCGCGAAATCTCGCGGATCATCGGCGAACGCATCTGGCCGATTGTCACCGCCCCCTATCCGGATGGCGACTGGCGCGCCAATCTGCGCGAACTGACGCGGCGGCGGGTGCGCGTGTTTGAAACGATGCTGCCCTTTCGTCTCGCCGCGAACATCAAACGCTATCAGTCGCCCTATCTGCTCGGCCAATATGCGCAGGTGGTAACGATGGAGCGCGAACTGGTGCTGCGCCTCCTGCCGCCGGACGTCGCGAGCAACCGATATTTGACCGAAGCGCTGTGCGCGGCGCTGTCGTTCCAGAACTGGCGCGCGATCCGGCAGGATCAGGGGCTGTCGGTCGAGGATGCGAGCGGCGTCGTTGCGCATATGATCGAAGCGCTGGTCGCGACCACCCGGGCATGATCCGCGCCGCCGCGCTGCTCCTGCTGGCCATGCTCGCCGCGTGCAGCAACGATGCCGACGCCCCGCTTGCCGAGGCCAAGCCCCCCGAATGTCCCGCGATGCCCGCACAGGATTATGCCTGGATCCCCGGCGCGACGTTCACGATCGGCGCCGACGCGCATCTGCCCGAAGAAGGCCCGCCGCGCGAGGTCACCGTCGCGGGCTTCTGGATCGCGACGCACGAGGTCACAAATGCCGAGTTCGCCGAATTCGTCCGCGCAACCGGCTATAAAACGCTCGCCGAGCAAGACCCGCCGCCGCTCCCCGGCGCGCCGCCCGACATGCTCGTCCCCGGATCGGCGGTGTTCACCGCGCCGACCGATGGCAACCCGAACTGGTGGCGCTGGGTCGTCGGCGCCGAGTGGCGCCATCCCGCAGGGCCCGCGACGACTATCGACGGCCGCGACCGCGATCCGGTCGTGCAGATAGGGTATGAAGATGCGCTCGCCTTCGCCAGATGGAAGGGCAAGGCGTTGCCGAGCGAGGAACAATGGGAACTCGCCGCGGCGAGCGGCGGCGCCGACCGCAACGTCCCCGTCGGCAAGGACGGCAAACCGCGCGCCAATTTTTATCAGGGCAGCTTCCCCGTCCGCGACCTCGGCACCGATGGCTTTACGGGCCGCGCCCCGGTCGCCTGCTTTCTCGCCGACGCGCACGGCGTCCACGACCTGATCGGCAATGTCTGGGAATGGACGACGAGCGCGGCGGGCAACGAGCGCAATGTCATCAAGGGCGGCAGTTTCCTGTGCGCCGCCAATTATTGCGCCCGCTATCGCCCCGCCGCGCGTCAGTTCCAGGAACGCAGCCTCGGCACCGACCATATCGGCTTCCGCCTGATCGACCCCGCGCGCCCGGCACCGACAGACTAAGCCCGTTTCGTAGCGATGTCGGTTTGCGACCGAAGGCGGCCACTAATCCTCCCTGTGGCGGAGCCATGGGGAGGTGGCAGCGCGAAGCGCTGACGGAGGGGCTATGGCGCCGACGTTGCAGCCCCTCCACCACTCGCTGCGCGAGCGGTCCCCCTCCCCATGGCTTCGCCACAGGGAGGATCGTAGCTCGCAGAGTCTGGAATCGAACGATTGCGGCATTTGCCGCCCTCCCCTAACCCGTTCGCATCGAGCGAAGTCGAGATGCCCCTCGGGCGAGGCTTGGCGTCGATGGGTGTCTCGACTTCGCTCGACACGAACGGAAATGAAGGAACGTCCGCTGCCCACCCCAAACTGGACATAAAAAAAAACGCTGTCCTACATGACCCCGCTGTGCCAGCCTTCACCTCAGCTCTTTCAATATATGGACAAAAAATGGGTCGTTCCCGCCCCTAGGCGGGCGCAGAAGCCGGGCGCGGCATGTCCCGGGGGAATGGCAGATCGGCCGCTGCACAAGGCTGACCTTTCCTGACCTTTGGATGGCGTTTGCGGGGGCTGTGCCGGGCGCTTGCCGTGCAAAACGGCCGAATATCCCCACAAACCTTAACCCCGCGCGCGCCGCCGCCGCCAGCCCCAGACCAGCAACGCCAGCACCATCAATCCGCCGCCCAGCCACAGCCCAGCCTTGATCGCGCGTTTGCGCCCCTGCTGCTCCCACGCATAACGGTTGATCTGTTCGTCGGCGGTATAGCCCGGGGGGATGTCGAGCACGCCGTTCGCTTTCGCATAAGCGCGGTAGTCCGCGAGCATCGAGGCGAACCGATCGGGCATCGCCGCAGACAGGTCGCGCGCCTCGCCCGGATCGGCTCTGAGATTATACATCCGCCATTTGCCGTCACCGGTCGGCGGCAGGTTGCGCACCAGCTTGTAATCGCCGCGAAACAGCGCGGCATTGCCCGACAGCTCATAGCCGAGCGGCGCATCGCCATGGACGCTTGCAGTCGCGCCCTTCAGCATCGGCACCAGGCTCCGTCCCGTCACCGGCTCGACGTCGCGGCCCTGCCATTGCCCGTTGTGCAGCGGCACCGCCGCCAGCTCGGCGAGTGTCGGCAACAAGTCGGTCACGTGCGCCAGCCCGTCGCTGATCGCGCCCGCCTTGATCTCGCCATGCCCCGGCCAGGCGATAATCAGCGGAACGCGCAGCCCGCCCTCGGTTGCGCTGAACTTATACCCCGACAAGGGCGACGCCGCCGCGCTCGCCCAGCCCGGCCCGATCGCCGAAAAACTGCCCCGCCGCCCGATGTTCGCGGTCGCAAGGTCATATTGCATCGCCAGGAACAGCCGGTTGCGCAGCGAGCCGAACGGATTGGTCGGCTCGGCGCCATTGTCGGAGAGAAAAACAAAGATCGTATTGTCGTAATCGCCCGTCCTTTTGAGGTGCGCGACCAGCCGCCCGATCTCGCGGTCCATCGCGGTCGCCATGCCGCCATAGGCCTGCATCACGCGCACCGCCGCCGCGCGCTCGTCGGCGTCCAGCCTCTGCCAGTCGCGCGTCGTCGGCATCGTCACCATCGGCGTGCCCGCGGGCACGATGCCCAACGCCGCCGCACGCCGCGCGCGCTCTGCGCGCAGCGCCGTCCACCCGTCTTTGTACATCGCCGCGTAGCGCGCGATGTCGCTGTCGGGCGCCTGCACCGGAATATGGTTGGCGAGGAAGTTGATCGACGCGAGGAAGGGTTTGCCACTCTGGCGATCCGCTTCGATATAATCGATCATCTTCCCGACGACGAAGGTCGACGAATAATAATCGCGAGGCAACGTCGCGGGGCGGCCGTTCTCGGTCCAGTTCGCCTTGTCGTACAGCCCCTCGATCGGGCGCTGTTCGAAATTGTCGGCACCCGCATCGGCCAGGCTGAAGGCGCGGTCGTATCCGCGCGCATGCGGCAGGCGTTTCGCGTCGCTGCCCAGATGCCATTTGCCGGTGAGGTAGGTGCGGTATCCCGCCGCTTTCAGCAACTGCGCGATCGTCACGACGCGCAGGTTCATCACCGTGTCGTAACCCGGCTTGCCTCGATGCTCGTCGGGGATCGTCTCGGGCATGTTGCCGAGCCCATTGCGGTGGTTCATCACCCCTGTCTGGAGCATCGCGCGCGTCGGCGAGCAGGAACCCGCGACGTGGAAGTTCGAAAAGCGCATCCCCGCGCGCGCCAGCGCATCGATATGCGGCGTCGCGATCTCGGAACCAAAAGCGCCGACGTCCGAAAATCCCCAGTCGTCGGCGAGCAGTATGACGATATTGGGCTGGCGCGGCGGTGCGGATCGTTGCTGCGCCTGACCCGATGGAACCGCCAGCAAACAGGTAAGCGCGATGATGGCAGCACGCCGGGACCCGCCTATGCGACCCGGCCTAGTGGTCCTCCTGCGCACTGCCATCACTCCCACCCCCAAGGGATATGGCATTTACTATGCCAATATAATGGCGAGTCAATGGGGCGCGCGCGGCGGCATTACCGCTCGCGATATTCGGGCGCGCGCTTCTCCAGAAACGCGGACAACGCCTCCTTATGATCCTCTGTCGCCGACAGGATCACCTGCTGCCGGTCCTCGATCGCCATCGCGGCTTCCAGACTCGGCGCGTCGATGTTGAGGTTCAGCGCCTGCTTGGACAGGCGCAGCCCGTGCGGACTCGTCGCCAGCATCTCGTCGGCGAGCGTCAGCCCGCGGTCGAGTAGCGCCGCTTCATCGACAATCTCGCTGACCAGCCCGGCGCGCAGCGCCCGCTCGGCGTCGACGAAGCGCCCGGTGAGGATCATCTCGGCGGCCAGGCTCGCGCCCACCAGCCGCGGCAGGAAATAGCTCGACGCCATATCGCACCCGCCCAGCCCGATGCGGATATAAGCGGCGTTGCAGCGCAGCGACGGCGCGGCATAGCGCACGTCCGACGCGAGCAGCAGCGACAACCCGCCGCCGCACGCGGCGCCGTGCCCCAGCGCGATGACCGGCTGCGGACAGGCGCGCATCTTGCGATAGATATTGCCGATCCGCGTCTGCGTGCGCATCATGCGGAGCACCGGCGTTTCGTCACCCGACCGATCCTCCTGAATGTCCAGCCCCGCGCAGAAACCGCGTCCCGCACCGCGCAGGATCACGACGCGCACGTCGGGGCGCTCGGCGAGCCCGCCGAAATAGGCGTTGAGTTCGTCGACCAGCGCCTCGTTCAACGCGTTTAGCCGCTCGGGCCGATTGAGTGTCGCGATCTCGACCGCACCGCGCGCCTCGATCAGCAGCGCGCTCACAAGGTCTGCCCGTCGTCGATTGTGAAGACGCTCCCCGTGATACCCGCAGCGGCGTCGGAGCAAAGCAACAGCAACGGCGCGTGCAGGTCGGTTGCGGGGCGCATCCGCTGGCGCGGAAAGCTTTTCACCATCGCCGCGCCGGTTTCGCTTTCGAACAGGTCTGAGGTCATTTCGGACGCGAAATAGCCGGGCTGGATGACATTGACGCAAATCCCGCGCCGCGCCCATTCGCGCGCCAGCGCCTTGCCCAGATGGCGCACCGCCGCCTTGGTCGCGCCATAGACCGAGGTGGCGGGAAAGACTTTCTCCGCGGTGATCGATCCGATCAGCACGATGCGGCCATGCTGCTTCTCGCGGCTTCCGGCCTGGTCGAGGCGCTTCGCGCCTTCGTTTGCGGTCAGGAACACGCCGCGGACATTGGCGGCGAGTAGGAAATCGACATCCTCGACCGACAGGCCCATCGCATTTTTTTCGGTCGCTACCCCGGCGTTGGCGACGATCGTGTCGACCGTGCCAAAGGCTGCTTCGGCGGCGTCATAGGCCGCCTTGGTCGACGCTTCGTCGGTGACGTCCATGCTGACCGCGATCGCCTGCCCGCCCGCCGCCTCGATCGCCGCGACTTGCTCGGCCAGCTTGTCGGCGCGCCGCGCGGCGAGCACCACCTTGGCGCCTGCCGCGGCGAGCGCCTTCGCAAAACCCGCACCCAGCCCCGACGAGGCCCCCGTTACCAGCGCCACGCGCCCTGTCAGATCGAATTTCGGTTGTTCGGACATGCGTCTCCCTTTCCTTGGCTGGCCCGGCCTTGGCGCTGATTGACGTTTACGTCAATCGCTCGGGCCGATCGAAAGATTAACGCTGCCGGGGGGTTGACGAGTGAATTTTGTTCCCTTAATGTTCTTTTGTGCACAACGAACCTCATCCCCCGTCGCGGCTGCCAAGCGCGGCGGGCGGGGGATAAAGGCTCCCTCCCTCTTCGAAATCATCCGCACAATAAGGCGCTGACCGTGCCGCATCCTCAACTGGCAATGCGCTGATCTGAAAAGCGTTTTCCTTATCGCCCTCGCGTGATAGATCGCTCCTCGGTTCGTTCAGGAGGATAAGATGCAGATCGCTGTTTTGACGCTCGACGGTTTCAATGAACTGGACAGCTTCGTCGCCGCAGCGATCCTCAATCGGCTGCGCGCGCAGGGCTGGGCCGCACACATCACCGCGCCGACGCCGCGGGTCACGTCGATGAACGGCGTGACGGTCGAACGGCAAAAGCCGCTGGAGTTCGTCCGAGAGGCCGATGCGGTGATCATCGGCAGCGGGATGCGCACGCGCGACCATGCCGCCGATGCCGACCTCCTCGCGCGCATCCGGCTCGACCCCGAACGCCAGCTGATCGGCGCGCAATGTTCGGGAACCTTGCTGCTCGCCAAGCTGGGGTTGATCGGCGATCTGCCTGCCTGCACCGACCTCATCACCAAGCCATGGGTGATTGAGGCGGGGATCGACGTGCTCGATGCGCCCTTCGTCGCCCACGGCAATGTCGCGACGGCGGGCGGCTGCCTTGCCTCGCAATATCTGGCCGCATGGATGATTGCGCGGCGGGCGGGAACGGATGAGGCCGAAGCGGCCCTGCACTATGTCGCCCCGGTGGGCGAAAAGGAGCCTTATGTCGCGCAGGGGATGGCCGCAGTGCGTCCGTTTCTTCCCGCCGAAGCGGCTGCGGCATCCGCGCCGGCACAGATGCTGCCTGCCGGAGCGTAGCGGCTTCGCGCCGACCGCCGCGCATCGCGTGGCGATCCCGTACAATATTTCTTGCCTTCGCGCGCTATAACCCTCCATCTGCATAGCCGGGAAGATGGGGGCAAGAACGATGACGGGACCGTTCAATTCGGGGCAGCTCAAATTTCTGAAGGCGATCACCGAGGCCCTGTTCGACGGCGCGGCGATGGCGATTTCGGCCGATCAGGTCGTCGCCAATATCGCCGACCTGTTCGGCAAGGTCGGGGGGACCAAGCTGGATGAGATGCGCGTCTCGCTCACCCTTACCGAAATCGCGCTCGGCCCGATGTTCGCCGAAACCGATGTTGCGACGCGCGTCGAGCGGATTGCCGACCGGATGCGCGACAGCCGCCTCGACCTGTTCCAGGACATGGGGCGACTGCGCGGCATCGTCTATGCCTGCTATTACGGTCATTGGCTGCCCGGCGATCAGGATGACAATGTTGCGAACCCCGTCCACCGCCAGATCGGCTTCGCGCTCCCCAAATTCCGCGCGCGCGGGCCGGGTGACGTCCCGATCACGCCTGTTCAGGGCCGCGAGATCGATCCCGCGCATATATTGACCGCCGACAGCGTCGGGGACGAATATGACGTGATCGTCGTCGGCTCGGGCGCGGGCGGCGCGGTCGCCGCCTATAATATCGCGGCGCAGGGCTATAAGGTGCTGATCGTCGAGGCGGGGCCTTTCTATCCCAGCCATGCGATCACCCACCACGAGCTCGACATGATCGCGAAGCTTTACAAACATGGCGCGGTGCAGACGACGACCAACCGCGATTTCGTCGTCTTTCAGGGGCGCTGCGTCGGCGGATCGTCGACGATCAACAATGGCATATGTTTGCGTGTGAACGAACCCGGCCGCACCCACCCCGACGCAGCCGACGTTCTCGCCAAATGGGCACAGATCGGTGCGCCGATCGACCCCGCGGCCTTTCACGCCAGCTATGACGCGGTGCAGGCGATGCTCGGCATCGCGCGCATCGAACCGCGCAGCGGGCGCCACAACGGCCCGCACCTCATCAACGGATGGCACGCCTATGCCGATGCCTCGTCCGATCCCAGCGACAAGCGCGCGGTCGCCGACTGGTTCGACAAGAATTTCGGGCCGCCGAATACGCCCAATGCCTGCGCCTATTGCGGCTATTGCAATTCGGGCTGCGTTTATGGCCGCCGCATGGGCGTCGCGCAGACCTATCTGCCGGCGGCGTGCCGCGACCATGGCGCACGCATCCTGCCCGGCGCCAAGGTCGATCAGATCCTGTGGCAGACCGCGATCGACGGTCGGCGCGAGGCCGAGGCGGTGCGGCTCACCTTGCCCGATGGATCGAAGCGCCTTGTCCGCGCGCGCGTCGGCGTCGTCGTCGCCGCGGGCACGATTGCCTCATCCAAACTGCTTGATCGCAGCGACATCGACCATACCGGCTATCAGGTGTCGCTCAACGTCGCCTCGCCCGTCGTCGCGCTGATGCCGCCGGGCACCGGCGGCGATGCGTGGGACGAGGATCAGATGTCGAGCTATGTCGATTGCGGCGACTTTCTGCTCGA
This sequence comes from Sphingopyxis sp. TUF1, assembly GCF_036687315.1. Taxonomy (NCBI): domain Bacteria; kingdom Pseudomonadati; phylum Pseudomonadota; class Alphaproteobacteria; order Sphingomonadales; family Sphingopyxidaceae; genus Sphingopyxis; species Sphingopyxis kveilinensis. Next base: position 2,149,263 of record NZ_CP144683.1, on the reverse strand, counting down.
AAGCCATTTTCAACCGCCGATGTCGATGGCCTCGCTTATGCCCGGCTGGTTCGCAGACCATGCCGACCGGATGCGCAATTATGGCCGCGTCCATTCGGCGGGCATCCTGTTTCCCGCCGACCGGCGCGGGCAGATCGTCGACGGCAAGCTCAAATTCCGCCTCGATACCAGCGACGATCTGCCGCTGCTCCGCCGCGCAATGGCGACGCTGACCAAGGTGCATTTCGCCGCGGGCGCGCTCGAATGCTATCCCGCGCTCGCAAAGGGCCAGACGGTGAGGCCCGACATGGACATCGACGCCTTTTTCGACGCCGCGATCCGCGAGCAGGATGATGTCACCCTGTCGAGCAGCCACCCCCACGGCGGCAATGCGATGAACGAAGACCCCCAGCACGGCATCGTCGACCTGGATTGCCGCGTCCACGGCACGACCAACGTCCTCGTCACCGACGCCAGCGTCTTCCCCAGCTGCATCCGCGTCAACGCGCAATGGACCACGATGGCGATGGCGCATTATGCCACGGCGCAAAGCGATCCGTTCAGATAGGCCGGTATCCTCCCTGTGGCCGAAGGCCATGGGGAGGTGGCAGCGCGAAGCGCTGACGGAGGGGCTATGGCGCCAAGGTTGCGGCCCCTCCACCATCCTTCGGGCGGTCCCCCTCCCCATCGCTGCGCGACAGGGAGGATCATTCCCTTGGGCAGCGCTTTTGTCTAAGGGGACGCCGCCATGACCTTCACCGTCGCCGCCCTCTACCGCTTTGCCGCCTTCGACGACCCTGCGTTGCTGCGCCAGCCGCTGCTTGACCGCTGCGCCGCCGAAGGCATCAAGGGCACGCTGCTCCTCGCGCGCGAGGGGATCAACGGCACCATCGCGGGCACCGAAACCGGCATCGCCGCCGTTCTCGATCACATCCGCGCGCTCCCCGGCTGCGCCGCACTCGACGTCAAATATTCGACCGCCGCCGCGATGCCGTTCCAGCGGCTTAAGGTGCGGCTCAAAAAGGAAATCGTGACGCTGAAAGTGCCGGGGCTCGACCCGGCGCGCGATGCAGCGCCCTATATCGACCCCGCCGACTGGAACGCGCTCGTCGACGATCCGGACACGGTGCTCATCGACACGCGCAACGCCTTCGAGGTCGGCTATGGCAGCTTTGCGGGCGCGGTCGATCCCGAAACCAGAAGCTTCGGCGACTTTCCGGGTTGGTGGCGCGCCAATGCCGATCGCTTCGCGGGCAAGCGCATCGCGATGTTCTGCACCGGCGGCATCCGCTGCGAAAAATCGACCGCCTTCCTGCGCCACGAAGGCGTCGACGATGTCGTCCACCTGAAAGGCGGCATTCTCGCCTATCTCGAACAGGTGCCGGCGTCCGAAAGCCGCTGGCACGGCAGCTGCTTCGTCTTCGACGAGCGGGTGAGCGTCGGGCACGGTTTGGTAGAGGTCGGGGAGAAAAGTTGAACCGTCAGCCCGCAACCCGTGCCGCGCCATATTCGACCCAGCCGAACGGCCGCGGCGTTTTTGGCATATAGGCGGCGCCCTGCCGTTCGACCGCAAAGCCCGCCGCGGCATAGGCGTCGCTGATCGGGCGCGTCAGGTGGCAATTGCCGCCGATGCGTTTCCACACCGGCTCGATCCGCCGCTGCCATTTCGCAACCCCGGCATCGGGCGCACCGCCATGTTCGAGGAACAGCGCAGTCCCGCCGGGTTTCAGCACGCGGCGGATTTCGGCGAGCACCGCGGCCTGATCGGCAACCGAGCAAAGGGTGAAGGTGGTGACGACGGTATCGAACTGTCCGCTCTCGAACGGCATCGCCTCGCCGACGCCGCCGCGGATGTCGGCCGCCATCCCGCGATCCGCAGCTGCCGCGCGGCTCATCGCCAGCAATTCGGGCGAAGGGTCGAGCCCGGTGAAGCTTTCGACCTGTTCCGGACGGTAAAACTCCATGTTGATCCCGCCGCCACAGCCCAGTTCGAGCACATGCCCGCGCGCATACGGCACCACCCGGCTCCTCAGCTTCATGATCTGCCCCTGCGAACAGGCGCATTTGATCAGGCGCGGGACGCCGTGCCTCTCCCACCAGCTTGCCATCGCCGTCTCTCCCTCCTGGCGCGCAGCCTGTCCCTTGCCAGCGCGCGTTACAACTCCCATTTGTGCCTGCCGCGATTCCTTTCTTCCCGTTCGTGTCGAGCGAAGTCGAGACACCCATCGTTATGGCGCCGTCCTTTGCGGCATCTCGACTTCGCTCGATGCGAACGGATATGGGGGGTATCGCAATCGCCGTCATTCGCACAGAAACAGGATCGTCATGCCCGCCACCCACCACACGAAGATGCTCATTCTGGGGTCCGGCCCTGCGGGGCTGTCGGCCGCCATTTATGCCGCGCGCGCTGGCATGATGCCGATCGTCGTGCAGGGGCTGCAACCGGGCGGGCAGCTGACGATCACCACCGATGTCGAAAACTACCCGGGTTTCGCCGAGGTGATCCAGGGGCCCTGGCTGATGGAACAGATGACGGCGCAGGCGGTGCATGTCGGCACGTCGATGATCTGGGACACGATCGTCGACGTCGACCTGTCGGAGCGGCCGTTCCGCCTGACCGGCGACGGCGGCGACGTCTATCTCGCCGAAACGCTCGTCATCGCCACCGGTGCGCAGGCGAAATGGCTCGGCGTTCCCGGCGAGCAGGAACTCGGCGGCAAGGGCGTGTCGGCCTGTGCGACGTGCGACGGCTTTTTCTATCGCGGCAAGAAGGTCGTCGTCATCGGCGGCGGCAATACCGCGGTCGAGGAGGCGCTGTACCTTACCAACCACAGCGACGATGTGACGCTGATCCATCGCCGCGATTCGCTGCGCGCCGAAAAGATCCTGCAGGACCGCCTGTTCGCCAATCCGAAGATCAAGGTGCTGTGGAACAAGCAGGTCGAACGCTTCGTCGCGGGCGAGGGCGTGTCGGGTCTCGTCGGCGTCGACCTGATCGACACCGTCACTGGCGCCGCGAGCCACGAGCCGACCGATGGCGGCTTCGTCGCGATCGGCCACAGCCCCGCAACCGAATTGTTCAGGGGCAAGCTGCCGCTCGACGACGATGGCTATCTTCAGGTGACGCCCGGCACGTCGCTGACCGCGATCCCCGGCGTGTTCGCCGCGGGTGACGTCACCGACAAGCTGTACCGGCAGGCCGTCACCGCCGCCGGCATGGGATGCATGGCCGCCCTCGACGCCGAACGCTTCCTCGCCGAAGCCGAATATCACGCATTGGTCGAAGCTTAGGCGCGACGAAGGATAGACGCTCCGGCTGGCTGGGGCGGCAGGATTCGAACCTGCGCATGGCGGTACCAAAAACCGCTGCCTTACCGCTTGGCTACGCCCCAACGGCCGGTGCGAGCGCGTCTATAGCGTCCGTGCCATCAATGGCAAGGCGTGCGCGTCAGATCCGGGTGACCCAGCCATGGGGGTCGGCGGCGCGGCCGCGCTGGATGTCGACGAGCTTGCCCTTGAGCATTTCGGTGACCTGTCCGGGGCCGCCCGCGCCGATGGCAAAGCTTGAGTCGCCGCGCGTCACCTTGCCCACGGGGGTGACCACCGCCGCGGTGCCGCAGGCAAAGCTTTCGGTGAGGCGGCCGCTTTCGGCATCGGCCTGCCACTGGTCGATCGCATAGGGCTCTTCGCGCACCGCCAGGCCGGCGTCGCGGGCCAGCGTGATGATCGCGTCGCGGGTGATGCCGGGCAGGATCGTGCCGGTCAGCGGCGGGGTGACGAGGCTGCCGTCGTCAAAAACGAAGAACATGTTCATGCCGCCCAGTTCCTCGATCCAGCGATGCTCGGCGGCGTCGAGGAAGACGACCTGGTCGTGCCCCTTGGCGATCGCCTCCCGCTGCGCAACCAGGCTTGAGGCATAATTGCCGCCGCATTTCGCGGCGCCGGTGCCGCCGGGCGCGGCGCGGGTATAATCCTCCGACACCCAGAGCGAGATCGCCGGTGCGCCCGACTTGAAATAATTGCCGACCGGCGAGGTGATGACAAGAAAGCGATATTCCGCCGCGGGCTTGACCCCAAGAAACACCTCGCTCGCGAACATGAAGGGGCGAAGATAGAGCGCACCGCCATCGACCGGGGGGAACCAGCCAGCGTCGGCGGCGACGGCTTCCTTCACCGCGGCGACGAACATGTCCTCGGGCATTTCGGGCATCGCCATGCGGCGTGCGCTAGCGTTGAAGCGCGCGGCGTTGGCATCGACGCGGAACAGCGCCATCGACCCGTCGTCGAGCCGATAGGCCTTCAGCCCCTCAAAGATTTCCTGTGCATAATGCAGCACCGCGGTCGCCGGATCGAGCGTCAGCGGCCCCCGCGGCATCACTTGCGCATCGTGCCAGCCCTGCCCCTCGGTATAGCGGATCGACACCATATGGTCGGTGAAGACGCGCCCGAAAACCGGATCGGCAATCGCTGCCGCGCGTACGTCGTCGGCCACGGGATTGGGATGCGGCAGACGGGCAAAGGCGGGAGCGGACATCAAAAACACCTGTTGTTGGCGGTTTATGGAGCGCGCCTCTTGCCAAAGACCGGCGCGGCGCGCAACGGTAGCGACTATGCCGGATGAAAATTTTCTTTCACAAGTGCCCGCCGCGTCTGCCCTTTTCTTGCGCGAAGAAGAGGTACGGCGCGGTATCGAGTTTCTGTTCTTTGCCCACGCCTCGCTGTGGCGCGCCATCGACGCGCGGCTTGCCGAAAAGGATCTGGGGCGCGCCCACTATCGCGCGCTTTATTTCATCGCGCGCCAGCCGGGACTGACGATTTCGGATTTGCTCGCGCTGCTCGGCATCACCAAGCAATCGCTCGGCCGCGTGGTCAAGGAGCTCGAGGCGCGCGACCTGGTGGCGACGCGGCCCGGCAATCGCGACCGGCGGGCCAAGGAACTGCGCCTGACCGACAGCGGCCGTGTCGCCGAGCGCGAGATTTTCCAGGCGCTGCGCGATACGATGAGCCGCGCTTATACCCACGCCGGGCAACAGGCGGTGACGGGATTCTGGCAGGTCAGCGAAGCGCTCGTCCCTGCGGCCGATCGGCGGCGTATCGCCGCGCTGGGCAAGGATGCAGGCTAGCGATCCGCCGGTTCAGCCTTCGCCGCGCGCAATGTCGGCAAGCTCGCGCCCGCGATCGCGCGCCGCGCGCAGCACATTGGTCAGCAGCGCTGCCAGCTGCCCGTCGCTGTCGAGTACGTCGAGCCCCGCCTGCGTCGTGCCGCCCTTGCTAGCGACCTGAGCGATAAGCGTTCCGGGCTTTTCACCGCTCTCGGCAAGCAGCGCGGTCGCTCCGCCGAAGGTCGCCGTCGCAAGCTTCAGCGCATCTTCCGCCGACAGCCCCAGCCGCTCGCCTGCCGCCGCATAGGATTCGATCAGCCGAAAAACAAAGGCCGGACCGCTGCCCGTAAAGGCCGTGACGAGATCCATCGTCGAATCGTCGTCCAGCGCGACGACGGTGCCGAGCGCGTCGAGCAAGGCAGTCACCGCCGCCATATCGGCATTGCCGTTGCTCGCCACTGCCGACACGCCCGCGCCAATGCGCGCGGCAAGATTCGGCAGGATACGCACCTGTGCCTTCGCGGCCGGAAAGCGCGCGGCAAGATCGGCGAGCGAAACTCCGGCGAGGATCGACAGCAGATGCGTGTCGCCGTTCACGACGTCGACAAGGTCACCCGCCACGTCCCCAAGCTGCTGCGGCTTCATGCCGAGCATGATCCAATCGGCGGTGCCGCCCGCGGCGCGCCATTCGGCAAGCGACGCAAATTGCGCAACGCCCTGGCGCGGCACGGCAACAGGATCGACGATCGTCACCGCCGCAGCGTCAAGCCCCGCCGCCAGCCAGCGATCGAGCATCGCACCCGCCATGTTTCCGCACCCGACGAGCAACATCGCGCCGGTGAAACCCTCTAAATCCTTCGTCATTGGTCCTTATTCTCTTATTGTCGGCAACTGCTTTCGGGACCCGAAATCAGGTCGAGACAGCGGCCATCGATCACGGTGCTATCGACGGGCACGCCGATCAGCGACGCCAGGGTCGGCATGATGTCGACCGTCATCACCGCGTTGGGCTGTTCAAATCCCGCCAGCCCCTTGCGCCAGAAAATTATCGGCACGCGGCGATCATAATCCCACACCGACCCGTGCGTCGCGACATAGCCGATGCCCGGTTCGGCGATCGGGGTGACGCGGGCCTTCAGCGCGATGATGAAGTCGCCCGAACGGTCGGGATGAAAAGAGGCGCGCAACCGATCCATCACGCTCCACATATCAGGTGGGCGCTTTGAGAGGGGATGCGCCGCCAGCTCTTCGCGCGTCGCGACCATCTCGACCTGCGGATGGGCGCGGAGGCGCGACAGGATTTCGGCGAGCGCGGCCTTGCGCTGCGCTGCGGTCAGCGCTTTCGACAGATGATAATCACCGCTTTCGCCGAGCAGCAGAGGCTGCGGAAGCCCGAGCTTTTGGGCAACTTCATCGCCCAATGCGTCCGGATCGAACGCCGTGTCGACGCGTTGCGCGTCGGGCCAGCCATTCTGACGGTTGCGTTCGGGGAGATCGTGCCCGCCATGATCGGCGGTCAGCGCGACGGCATAATCGATCCCCGTCGCATCGAGGCGCGCGAAGAAATCGCCCAGTTCGCGGTCGAGGCCGGCGAGTTGCAGACACATTTCGCTGCCTTCGGTCCCCGCGCCGTGCCCGACATAGTCGGTGGCCGACAGACCGACGATCAGCAGGTCGGTGCCGCTGCCTTCGCCCATCCGGCGCTCCTGTCGCAGCGCTGCGGCGGTGGCGAGCACGGCGCCGTCGGCTTCGGGCGATGCCAGGAAGCGGCGGAAGGCACCCGCGCCGCGCGCCAGGCGTCCCGTGCCGACCGAACCGCCCGTGCCGAGCGGAATGGCGATGTCGTGCGCCGCGCATTCTGCGGGAAGCGCGAGCGGCTCGCGCGGCTGATTGATCGCTGCGGCAATCGCCGTTCCCGCCCGCTCGGCGGTCGGCGACAGCGGCGTGCCGCGATAGCTGGTGAGGCCGGTCGGCGCGAGCCACAGCGTTTCATCGGCGCGGTGGCCGCCCATCATGATCGCGGCGCGGTCCTTGCCGGCGACCGAGACGACCTGCGCCTGCGGATTGCGGGCTTTCATCAGGTCTCCGAGCGTCGGGACGAGCAAATGCTTGACCGACGGCGCATATTTGCCGCTGCCCGAGCTGGTGTCGGGCACCGTCTCATCCTCGGCGCAATAGAGTCGCTTGTCGGCGCGCGCGACCGAAAGATCGAAATAATTATTCGAAATGATTCCGGTGCGCGCCGGATGGGCGCCGGTTAGAATCGTCGAGTGGCCGGGACAGGTTTCGGTCGCCCCATGCGCCTGATAACCCGAAGGAAAGACCACGCCCGACGCGAGCCGCGCAAAGCCGCCGCGGAAACGACCGCGATATTCGGCGAACAGATCGGCCGACAGCTGATCGACCGCGATGACGACCAGCAGCTTCGGGGCCGGAGTGGCGGCCGTCACCGCCTTGGGATCGGAGGCCGCGGCGGGGGCCGCTTCCTGCGCGAACAAGGGTCCGGCATTGGTGAGGCAGAACGCGGCAGCAAGCGCGATGGTCGTTTTCTTGAGCTTCACGGGCGGCATCTCCATTAGGTGGGTGTCAGCGCGGGCTGTGCTCTCGACCAAAGCCGCCTATATGGCAAGCCTTCGAAAGGCGGACGATCGCGGACGGAGCATGAAATTGGCGAGTGAGGCTTTTGTGACACGCATCGGGCTGGCGTTGATGGCCTTGCTGGCCGCGGTTCTTCTGGCCGTTGGTCCTGCGTACGCGCAAGCGACTCACATTACGCCGCGACTGGTCGCCGAATCGACGGCGCCGGCGCCCGGCGGCACGACGACGCTCGCGCTTGCCATGACGCCCGAAAAGCCGTGGCACGGCTATTGGGCCAATGGCGGCGATGCGGGGTTCGGGCTGACGGTCGACTGGAACCTGCCCGACGGCGTGACCGTCGCACCCTTTCACTACCCCGTTCCCGACGCGCTGATCCTCTTCGGCATGATGAACCATGTTTACGAGCATCCCTATGCGTTGCTTGCCGAAATGCACGTTGACCCGTCGGTCGCCCCGGGAACCGACCTGACCCTGTCGGGGGTCGCCAACTGGCTCGCTTGCACCGACAAGGTGTGCGTTCCCGAAAAGGCGGTGATATCGGTCCGGCTAACCGCAGGCGACGGGACGATTCGGGCCGCGGAGCGCGCCCGTTTCGACCGCTGGCGCGCCTTGTTGCCCCAACCGCTCGACCGCCAGGGCAGCTGGGAACGCCGCGGCGACAGCGTGCGGTTTGCCATTCCCCTTCCTGCCAGCGTGGCGATCGACGCGCCGCACCTGTTCGTCGAGACGCAGGATGTCATCGACTATGCCGCGCCCCAGCGCATCAGCCGCAACGGCGATCGCATCATCGTCGAGGCGCGCGCCAAGGGCGCGCGCGAAGGGACGGTGGCGGCGCTGCTCAAAACCGGCGACGGGCGCGGCCTCGTGCTGACATTCGCCCCCAGCGCCGTGCCCGCGGCGGGCGAACCGATCGCCGCGGCGGCAGGCGGCGTCGACATGGGGCTGTTCTGGACCGCGCTCGGCGGCGCAATCATCGGCGGCCTGATCCTGAACCTGATGCCGTGCGTCTTTCCGATCCTGAGCCTGAAGGCGTTGAGCCTCGCGCGGTCGGGCGGCGACGCGCGATCGGCCAGGGTCGAAGCGCTCGCTTATACGGCGGGCGCTATCGTGACCGCCTTGTTGCTCGGTGGCGCACTGATCGCATTGCGCGCCACCGGTGAACAGGTGGGCTGGGCGTTCCAGCTTCAGCATCCGGTGAGCGTGCTCGCGCTGCTGATCCTCGCGCTGGCAATCACGCTCAACCTGCTCGGCGCCTACGAACTGCCGTCCTTCGGCGGCGGGCAGAAACTGGCAGCGCAAGGCGGCGCGGCGGGTGGTTTCTGGACCGGCGCGCTCGCCGCTTTCGTGGCGACGCCGTGCAGCGGGCCGCTGCTCGGCGCGGCGCTCGGCGCAACGCTGGCGCTGCCCGCGTGGGCGGCGTTGCCGATCTTCGGCGGGCTCGGGCTGGGGCTCGCCCTCCCCTTCCTTGCGATCGGCTTTGTGCCCGCGCTGCGGAACCGACTGCCGAAGCCCGGGCCGTGGATGGGCCGGTTCCGCAAGTGGATGGCGCTGCCCATGGCGCTGACGACGCTCGCGCTGGCCTGGCTGCTTTGGCGCCAGCTCGGCAGCGGCGAACAGCTCCTTTGGCCTGCCGTCGCGGTCGCCATGGCACTCGTGCTGCTCACGCACTATGGCGCGGTTCAGCGCGGCGACCGGCGGTCGTGGCTGCTCATCGTCTCCGGCCTGCTCTTTGTCGTCAGCCTCGGTGCGACCGTGACCGAGGTGGCGAAGGCGGAACGGACCACCGAGGGCAATGGGTCGACCTTCTCGCCCGATGCTCTCGCCAAGGCGCGCGCTACGGACAAACCGGTCTTCGTCTATTTCACCGCCGACTGGTGCCTGTCGTGCAAGGCGAACGAGGCGGGCGCCATCAACCGCGAAGCTGTCCAGGCGGCGTTCGATAAGGCGGGGGTGGTCACGCTGATCGGCGACTGGACGAACGGCGATCCCGTCATCACGCGCACGCTGGCCGAACATGGCCGCAACAGCGTACCGCTTTACCTCTGGTATGCGCCCGGCGCGGCGAACCCCGAAGTCCTGCCGCAGATTTTGACGCCGGGGATGCTGACGGACAAGTTGGAAGCGAAGTGATTGCTCTTGGCCGTCATTGCGAGCGCAGCGAAGCAATCTCCAGCTATCGCCCTGTCTTGCCGATAGCTGGAGATTGCTTCGCCGCTTCGCTCCTCGCAATGACGGGAGAAAGGTGATGGCGAAACAACGCGCCGATCAGTTGCTCGTCGATCGCGGCCTCGCCGAAAGCCGGACGCGCGCGCAGGCGCTGATCCTTGCGGGGCTGGCCTTTGTCGGTGACCGCAAGATCGACAAGGCGGGACAGCAGATCGCCGATGACGCCGCGCTGAGCGTGAAGGGGCGCGACCATCCGTGGGTGTCGCGCGGCGGGATCAAGCTCGACCATGCGCTCTCCCATCTCGGCTGGGATGTGGCGGGTGCGGTCGCCATCGACGTCGGATCGTCGACCGGCGGTTTCACCGACGTGCTGCTGAGCCGCGGCGCCACGCGCGTTTATGCGGTCGATTCAGGAACCAACCAGCTGGCGTGGAAGCTGCGGCAGGACGCGCGTGTTATCGTCCACGAACAGACGAGCGCGCGCATTCTGACTGCGGAGCATATTCCCGAACTGATCGACATCGTCGTCTGCGATGCGAGCTTCATTGCGCTGTCGAAAGTGTTGCCGGTGCCGATGTCGTTCGCAAAACCGGGTGCCCGCCTCGTCGCACTGATCAAGCCGCAGTTCGAAGCCCAGCGCCAAGAGGTCGGCAAGAAGGGCGTCGTGCGCGATGCCGCTGTCCACGCGCGCGTCTGCGCCGAGGTGCGGAACTGGCTGACGGACGAGGGCTGGGACGTCGCGGACCTGGTCGAGAGCCCGATCACGGGGCCCGAGGGCAATGTCGAATTTCTGATCGCGGCGACCAAGCGAACGGCTTGACGCTACGCCGCACAATCGCGACACAAATGCAACGGATTCGCCGGTGGGGGATATTGCCGACATGACCGAAATCGCAACGCAAGGCCAGCTTCGCATGTCCTACCTTCGCTGGGCGCTCGTCACCGTGCCCGCCATCGTCCTGATCGGCAGCCTGATGGGCGTGCTTTCGAACAGCGGTTACGACAATCGGTGGTTCGCCGCGCTCGACCTGCCGTCGATCACCCCGCCGGGGTGGGTGTTCGGCGTCGTCTGGCCGATCCTCTACATCATGCTGGGGCTGTCGCTGGCGATGATCCTGCACGCGCGCGGGGCGAAGGGGCGCGGCTTTGCGCTGCTGCTCTTCTTCGTCCAGCTGATCGCCAACTTTGCCTGGTCGCCGCTGTTTTTCGGCCAGCATGAGGTGACGAAGGCGCTATACCTGATCATCTTCATCCTGATGGTGACGATCGCAACTGCATTCGCCTTTGCGCCGATCCGCAAGGCTGCGGCGTGGCTGCTCGTCCCCTATATGGTCTGGCTCAGCTTCGCCTCGATCCTGAATTTCCAGATCGACCAGCGCAATCCCGATGCCGAAACCCTTGTTCCCGCCGCCGCCAGCACCCAGATAAGGTAAGGCAAGGGGCTGTCCCCGACGAAGGAATATCAGACATGCAGAGCGAAAACCGCTTTTTCGATGATCTCGCCAAGATGATGAACGGCATCGCCGGAACCGTCGCCGGCGCCGGTCGCGAGGCCGAAGCCGCCATGCGCGAGCGCGCGAAGGAATTTGTGGGCCGCATGGACTTCGTCAGCCGCGAGGAATTCGACGCGGTGAAACAGATGGCCGCCACCGCGCGCGCCGATGCCGAAGCGCTTAAGGCGCGGCTGGACAAGTTGGAAGGCGTGGCGAAGCCGGCAGCGGCGGCGCCGAAGGCTGCGACGAAGACTGCGTCTGCGCCCAAACCCAAGGCAGTACCCAAGGCAAAGTGAGACGTCGCCCCCGCGAAGGCGGGGGCCACTGTCGGTTTACTTGGCGGCGCAGAAAAAGGCAGATGGCGGCTCCCGCCTTCGCGGGGGCGACGTTTTGCGTCGATGACTCGCCACCCGATTAAACACGCGCTAAAGCGCCCACCATGAGTGACGATATTTACGAAGACGACGACGGCCAGGACGCGGCGCCGATGGACATGCTCGCCTCCTATTTTGCCGCGCACGACTGGCCGCACGAGATGGTCGGCGAGGACGAGATCGTCGCGACCGCACAGGGAAGCTGGACGGCATACGAACTGCGCGCGGTGTGGCGCGCCGATGACGGCGTGATCCAACTCCTCGCCTTTCCCGACATCCGCGTCGTCGAAGACAAGCGCGCCGTCGCGCACGAGGCGCTGGCGATGATCAACGAGCAGCTGTGGCTCGGCCATTTCGAGCTATGGTCGAACAGCGGCACGATCCTCTATCGCCACGGGATGCTGCTGGGCGCCGACGCCGCGCTGCCGCTCGACCTTACCGAAACGCTCGTCGAAAGCGCGATCGACGAATGCGAACGCTTTTACCCGGTGTTCCAGTTCGTGCTGTGGGGCGGCAAGACCCCCGCCGAAGCGCTCGCGGCCTCGCTCATCGAAACGCGCGGGGAGGCCTAAGCCCTACCTATACTCCGTTTGTGTCGAGCGAAGTCGAGACGCGTTGATGTCGTGCATGGCCTCGCGTGTCTCGACTTCGCTCGACACAAACGGGTTCTGAGGGTCAGTTCAGCGCTTCTCAAAGCGCGTAAGCCCCGCCCCCAGCTCATTCGCGCCGATCGCCAGCGCCTCTCCGCTCCAGTCAGCAACGAACACCGATCGACGGTCCATCCCCGCGGGAAGGCTGGCTCGGTTGCCCTCGATCACCAGCCCGCGCGAAGAATTTTTGCGCTCCTCGGCCGCGACCGCGATGAAGGCCGAATAATTTTCCTTGTCGCGCCCCTGCACGAACATATTGTTCGCGATCCGCCCCACCGAACCCGACGGCAGATCGATCATGTAATTGGTGCCTGTGCCCTGCGTATCGTCGAAGCTGTTGTCGCTGACATCGACCTGGATCGCGCGCGTTTTCAGATAATGGCCGCCGCTGCCCTTTTCGAAGCGCGTGCGGGTTACGGTCACGCGGCCATAGATGCCGGTGTAGACGCTGTGTGCGCAACTGAGGCCGCGGTCGCAGCGGCCGAGCCGCGAAAAGGTCGAGCGGTCGATCGTCAGCGTCGCTTCCGGGTCGTCGGCGGTCAAAATGCCCTGCTCGCTATTGCGGAACATCGCATTCACGACATCGAGGTCGCTCGTCTCGAGGCGAATCCCGGCGCCATTGCCGTCGGGAACGCGCATATTCTGGAACACCAGCCCGTCGACACGCGCACCGTCGCCGCGCAGCACCAGCGCCGCCTTCCCCTCGCACGTCACGCCGTCGAAGATCGCGCGGCCCGGTTCGGCGGCGACGAAGGCAATGCGCCCTGTGGTCTGCACCGCGCAGTCGCGGTGATAGCCCGGAGCGATGCGGATCGTGCCTTCGCCCTCACCGATCGCATCGACCGCATCCTGCAGCCGCGTAAAGCCTCTGCCATCGACATCATAGGGCGCGCCGCCACTCTGCGCGGGTGATGGCGTCGGCGCCAAAAGCAGCGGAAGAGTCAGCAGCGGCAACAGCGGCCGGAGGAGGATCGACTTGACCATTTACACCGCTTAGCGCTTTCCGGCGCGTCCGTCCTTCGCGAAGCTGGTTAACCGGGCGGCTGTCCCGACACGGAACAACGGTGCGACGGAGGTTAACATAGCTATTCCTGCTTGTCGCAAGCAGGTCTCGATCATAGCGTCCACCAAATCGCTCAGGGGGTGGGTGTGACGCATACCGAAGTATTCCTGATCGCCTTGCTGATCATCTTTGCCGTGCCATGGGCTTTTTGGCGCGTTTTTCGTACCGACTATTGGGCACCGCTGGTGATCGTTCAGATCGTCGGCGGAATCCTGCTCGGTCCCGGTGTTCTCGGCGCGGCGTTTCCAGACTATCATGGCTTTGTTTTCCGGCCCGAAGTGGTCGCATCGCTGAACGGTATCGCCTGGTGGGCGGTGATGATGTTCGTCTGGATCGCGGGGATCGAACTCGACATCGGACAAGCATGGAGACATCGGCGCGAAACGGCCGTTACCGCAACTCTGGCGCTCGGTGTGCCGTTCGCCTTCGGCGCCGCCGCGGCACTCCTGATCCTGCGCTTTCCCGGGTGGAGCGGTGCTGCGGGCGCCCACTGGCAGGTCGTCGCCGGAATCGGCATGGCCTGCTCGGTCACCGCGCTGCCGATCCTTGTCCTGCTGATGGAAAAGCTGGCGATTTTTCGTCAGCCGATCGGGCAGCGGATTCTGCGCTATGCCAGCCTGGACGATGTTGCGATCTGGGGCGTCCTTGCCTTGATCCTTGTCGATTGGGAACGGATCGGCCGGCAATTGATGTTTCTGATCGGCTTTGCCGTCGCGGCATGGCTGATACGGCGGCTGATGCCCCGACTGGCCGGGGCGGATCGCTGGGCGGTGGGGCTGATCTGGCTGATCCTGTGCGGGCTGGCGGGCGACTGGTCGGGGCTGCACTATATGGTCGGCGCCTTTCTGGCCGGGGCCGTACTGGACGCTCAGTGGTTCGGCCATGATGCGATGGACCGTTTCCGCAATATCGTGTTGCTGACCGTCATGCCGGTGTTTTTTCTTTCGACCGGACTGCGGACCGAATGGGACGTCGGCGGGGTTGTGGTTTTCGGGGTCGCGGCGCTGTTGCTTTTCGCCGCGGTGGCCGGAAAGCTCACCGCGACCACCCTCGCCGGGCGCCTTCTGGGCTGGTCGCGTGACGAAGCGATGCTGATCGGCTGGCTGTTGCAAACCAAGGCGTTGATCATGATCATCTTTGCCAACATCCTGCTCGACAAGGCGATCATCACCAACGCGGCGTTCACCGCCCTGCTGTTGATGGCGATCGGCAGCACGATGCTGACGATCCCGATGGCGACGCCGATCCTGAAACGGCTGGGGACGACGCTCCCGCGCCGGGTCTAAAACGAACCTGGCATCAATCCAGATTGGGGCGCAGCCAGCGCGTCGCGGTGTCGACGTCGACCCCGCGCCGCCGCGCATAATCCTCCAGCTGGTCGCTGCCGATCCGCGCGACCCCGAAATACTGGCTTTCGGGATGACCGAAATAAAAGCCGCTAACCGCCGCGGTCGGCAGCATCGCAAAGCTTTCGGTCAGCACCAGTCCTGCATTCTCGCCGGCGCCGAGCAGGTCGAACAGGATCGGCTTCAAACTATGGTCGGGGCACGCAGGGTAACCCGGCGCCGGGCGGATACCGCGATATTCCTCCTTGATCAGCGCCTCGTTGGTCAGCTGCTCGCCCGGCGCATAGCCCCAGAGCGTCGTGCGGACATGCTGGTGCAGCCGTTCGGCGAAGGCCTCCGCGAAACGGTCGGCGAGTGCTTTCAGCAAAATGTCCGAATAATCGTCCTTGTCGGCGCGGAACCGCTCCGAATGCGGCTCGATCCCGTGAATGCCGACCGCAAAGCCGCCGATCCAGTCGCCGGCCGGATCGATGAAATCGGCCAGGCACATATTGGCACGGTCGCGGCTTTTCTTGATCTGCTGGCGCAGGAAGGGCAGCGTCACATGGCGCTCCTCCTCGGCGAGGTGGATGACGACATCGTCGCCGTGCCGCGCGCACGGCCAGAAGGCGCAGACGCCGCGCGCGGTCAGCCATTTTTCTCCGATGATGCGGTCGAGCATCGCATCGGCATCGGCCTTGAGCGCCCGGGCGGTTTCGCCGACCACCTCGTCGTCCATGATCGAGGGCCAAGTGCCGTGGAGTTCCCACGCCCGAAAGAAGGGCGTCCAGTCGATATAATCGCGCAGCTCTGCGAGCGACCAATCGTCGAAGCGGTGGAGGCCGGGCTCAAGCGGGGGCGCAGGCTTGTCGCTCAAATAGGCGTCGTAATAGTTGGCGCGCGCCTCCTCGAGCGTGTGGAGCACGCTCTGCCCCTTGCCCGCGCGCACGTCGCGGATATGGGCGTAATCGTCCTTGTAACCTTGAACATAGGCGTCGCGCCCGGTGTCGCTGACCAGCGCGGTCGCGACGCCGACGGCGCGGCTGGCGTCAAGGACGTGGAGCACCGGCCCCTGATAAGCGGGATCGATACGCAGCGCGGTATGCACTTTCGATGTTGTCGCGCCGCCGATCAGCAGCGGCATCGTCATGCCCGCGCGCTGCATTTCCTCGGCCACCGTCACCATCTCGTCGAGCGAGGGGGTGATGAGACCGCTGAGGCCGATCATGTCAGCATCATTCTCGTTCGCCGCTTCCAGGATCTTGCTCCACGGCACCATCACACCGAGGTCGACGATTTCGAAGCCATTACATTGCAGCACGACGCCGACGATATTCTTGCCGATGTCGTGGACGTCGCCCTTGACCGTCGCCATCACGACCTTGCCCTTGCCTTTCGCGCCGGGCTCTTTCGAAGCCTCGATAAAGGGCAGCAGGTGCGCGACCGCCTTCTTCATCACGCGCGCCGATTTCACCACCTGCGGCAGGAACATCTTGCCCGATCCGAACAGGTCGCCGACGACGTTCATCCCGTCCATCAGCGGCCCCTCGATCACCTCGATCGGACGGTCCATGGCCAGGCGCATCTCCTCGGTATCGCCCACAATATAGGCGTCGATGCCCTTGACCAGCGCATGTTCAAGCCGCTTGGCGACCTCCCACCCGCGCCATTCCTCGGCGGCTTTCTCCTGCGCGGCGGTGGTGCCCTTGTAGCGTTCGGCGAGCGCGATCAGCCGTTCGGTCGGGCTTTCGGCCTCGCCCTCGACCTTGCGGTTGAGGATAACATCCTCGCACGCGTTACGCAGTTCGGCATCGATCGTGTCATAGACGTCGAGCTGACCGGCGTTGACGATCGCCATGTCGAGCCCGGCGGGGATCGCATGATAAAGGAAGACGCTGTGCATCGCGCGTCGCACCGTCTCGTTTCCGCGGAACCCGAACGACAGGTTCGACAGGCCGCCCGAAAAATGCACGTGCGGGCAGCGGACGCGGATTTCCTTCACCGCCTCGATAAAATCGACGGCATAATTGTCATGCTCTTCGAGGCCGGTGGCGACCGCGAAGATATTGGGGTCGAAGATGATGTCCTCGGGCGGGAAACCGATGGTCATCAGCAGCTTGTAAGCGCGCTCGCAAATCTCGATCTTGCGGTCTTTGGTATCGGCCTGCCCGACCTCGTCGAACGCCATCACGACGACCGCGGCGCCATAGACCATGCACTTTTTCGCATGGTCGAGGAATTGCGCCTCGCCTTCCTTCATGCTGATCGAATTGACGATCGGCTTACCGGGAACGCATTTCAGCCCCGCCTCGATCACGCTCCATTTCGAACTGTCGATCATCACCGGCACGCGCGCAATGTCGGGCTCGGCGGCGATGAGCTTCAGGAAAGTCGTCATCGCATATTCGGCGTCGAGCAGGCCTTCGTCCATATTGACGTCGATGACCTGCGCGCCGTTCTCGACCTGCTGGCGCGCGACTTCGACCGCCGCGGCATAATCGTCGGCGAGGATGAGCTTCTTGAACGCCGCGGAGCCCGTGACGTTGGTGCGTTCGCCGATATTGACGAAGGAGGAGGAGGAGGAGGAGGAGGAAAGGGTTTCGGTCATATAATCCTCGTCGTCCCGGCGAAAGCTGGGACCGGGTGAATTCTAGCGGTCGGCTTCGATTGCAACCGATCCCAGCTTTCGCTGGGATGACGACTAGGCCGCCATCGTGAATGGCTCCAGCCCGGCGAGCCGCGTGCGGACCGGAACCTCGGGAATCCGCCGCGGCGCCAGTCCTTCAACCGCCTTTGCCATCGCCGCGATGTGCGCGGGCGTCGAACCGCAGCAGCCGCCAAGGATGTTGACCTGGCCATGCTCTGCCCATTCGCGGACGAGTTCGGCCGTGGTCTCGGGCAGCTCGTCATATTCGCCGAGTTCGTTGGGCAGGCCCGCGTTCGGATAGACCATCACCAGCGCGTCGGCGATGTCCGACAGCACCTTCACATGCGGGCGAAGCTGTGCGGCGCCGAACGAGCAATTGAGCCCGATCGTCAGCGGCTTCGCGTGACGCACCGCATACCAGAAGGCCTCGACCGTGTGCCCCGATAAGTTGCGTCCCGACAGGTCGGTCAGCGTCATCGAGATCATCAGCGGCAGTTCGCGGCCGACCTTCGCTTCGGCTTCCAGCGTCGCGGCGATCCCCGCCTTGGCATTCAGCGTGTCGAAGATCGTTTCGATCAGGATGAAGTCCGCGCCGCCCTCGGCGAGCGCGACCACCTGTTCCAGATAGACGTCCTTCAATTCGTCGAAATCGATCTCGCGAAAGCCGGGGTTGTTGACGTCGGGCGACAGCGACAGCGTCTTGTTCGTCGGCCCGACGGCGCCTGCGACAAAGCGGCGGCGGCCGTCGAGCGCCTGAAACTTGTCGGCGGCTTCGCGCCCCAGCCGCGCGCTTTCGCGGTTGATGTCCGCTACCAAAGCCTCGGCGCCATAATCGGCCTGGCTGATCCGATTGGCGCTGAAGGTGTTGGTCGATACGATGTCCGATCCCGCGGCAAGATAGGCCTCACCGATCGCGGTCACGACATCTTGCCGCGTCAGCGCGAGGATATCGTTATTGCCTTTCTGGTCGTGCGTCAGCCCAAGCGAACCCGCGTAATCGGCCTCGGTCAACTTGCGGTTCTGGATTTGGGTGCCCCAGCCGCCATCGGTGAGCAGGATGCGTTCCTTTGCGGCGGCCACCAAGGCGTCGCGGGCGCTCTGTGTCGCATTGGGCGTCATGCTGCCTGATCCTTCCGTGCGGATACCGGCCGCAACCCCAGCAAGTGGCAAATGGCATAGCTGAGTTCGGCGCGATTGAGGGTGTAGAAGTGGAAATCGCGCACGCCGCCCGCATAGAGGCGGCGGCACATTTCGGCGGCGATCGTCGCCGCGACCAGCTGGCGCGCCGCGGGATGGTCGTCGAGCCCGTCGAACAGCGATACCATCCACGCCGGGATCGCGGTGCCGCACATGTCGGCCATCCGCCGCGTTTGCGACACGTTCGAGACGGGGAGAATTCCGGGGATGATCGGCGCGTCGATTCCCGCCGCTGCCGCAGTATCGCGAAAGCGCAGAAAGCTGTCGGGCGAAAAGAAAAACTGCGTGATCGCACGGTTTGCACCGGCGTCGAGCTTGCGCTTCAGATTGTCGAGGTCGGCCTGCGGGCAATCGGCGTCGGGATGGACTTCGGGATAGGCGGCAACCGAGATGTCGAACGGCGCGATCGCCTTCAGCCCCGCGACCAGCTCGACCGCATTGGCGTAGCCGTCCGGGTGCGCGCGATAGGGCTCGCCGCCCGGCACATCGCCGCGCAGCGCAACGATATGGCGAACCCCCGCGTCCCAATAGGCGCGCGCGACCTCGTCGATCTCGGCGCGCGACGCCTCGACGCAGGTCAGGTGCGCCGCGGGCGGCACATGGCTTTCCGCAGCGATGCGCGCGACCGTCGCATGGGTCCGTTCGCGCGTCGATCCGCCGGCACCATAGGTGACCGACACGAAGCTGGGGGCGAGCGGTTCGAGCGTGCGGAACGTGTCCCACAGCTGCGCCTCCATCTTCTCCGACTTCGGCGGGAAAAATTCAAAGCTGACGCCGACATCGCCGTCGAGATTCGCGAAAAGCGGCGACGCGGCGGCGCGGCGCGCTTCCGCCAGCGCGTCGAGGGTCGAAGTCATGCGGCAAGCCTTTTATTCTGTCCGCCATCGCTGACGGGGGGTTGATCCTGATCGCTCCGGCGGCGGCCGAGCCACAATTTGACGGCCAGCTCCCCGCCTTCGAGCGTCTGCGTGGTCTCGAGCAGCAGGCCCGCCGAGGCAAACCAGCCGCGAATCTGTGCGTCCGAAAAGCCGAGGCGCGCGTGCGCCGCCAGCGTGCGCAATTCCTCGTCCTCATGCGGCGCGAAATCGACGATCAGCAAGTGCCCGCCGCCGCGCAGCACCCGGCTCGCCTCGGCGATCACGCGATCGGGCTCATGCGCAAAATGCAGCGCTTGGTGAATGACGACGCTGTCTACGCTTGCGTCGGCCACCGGCAACTCCAGAAAATCGCCCTGAAGCAGATCGACCGGAACCGATTGGCCCTCCAGCTTGGCGCGCGCGATGCGCAGCATTTCAGGGCTGCGGTCGAGCGCAGTGATGCGCCGCGCGGTCGGCGCGAAAATCTCCGCCATCCGGCCCGTGCCGGTGCCGATGTCGAGAAGATGGCCGAGCCGCCGGTTGTGCATCATCGCGAGCATCGCGGCCTCGACCTCGCTTTCGGCCACATGGCGCGAGCGGATGGCATCCCATTCGGCGGCATGTTCGGCGAAATAGCGCTCGGCGGCCGCTGCGCGTTCGGCGCGCACCGCCGCAAGCCGGCGCGCATCATGCATGATCACTCGCATCTCCCGCGCCGAAAACGGCCATTTGTCGGCTTGGGCAATGATCTCGGCGACGGGCCCGCCTGACGCAATGCGCAGGAATACCCAGCTTCCCTCACGCCGCCGCTCGACAATTCCCGCTTCGACGAGGATACGGACATGCCGCGAGACGCGCGGCTGGCTTTGATCTAAGACGACCGCCAACTCGCCAATCGCCAGCTCCATCGCGCGCAGCAGAGCGACGACTCGCAATCGCGTGGGATCCGCAAGGGCACGGAAAATGTCGATCAGCTCGCTCACCAATCTACATATAAAGCTTTCTTTATATCTGGTCAACCAGACGTTGTGCCGTGATTTCCGCGGTACGCTGACGGCTGTCGGTGCGATTGCGATGAAAGGCGGGAGGTGAACCAAAAAGGTCGTTGCGCCCCTTTTGGCGACACAGTAATTCTGCCTGCGATTGGCAATTGTCGGGATCGATCTGTTCCTGTGCCGGTCGATCAGTCCATTGAGAGGGGTATTCCCAGATGAAGAAATCGATCACTCTGTCGCTCGTCCTCGCCGCTTCGCTCGGCCTCGCCGCTTGCGCCGAAAAGGCTGCCGACGACGCAGCTGCCACGACCGAAGACACGGCGACGGTCGAAGGCGCCGCTGACGGCGCGATGGAAGCCGCCGAAGGCGCTGCCGACGCGACGGCTGCTGCCGGTGACGCTGCGGCTGCTGCCGACGCGGCTGGCGATGCCGCCGCTGCCGGCGACACCGCCGCTGCCGCCGACAAGGCGACCGAAGCTGCCGACGCCGCCAAGGAAGCGGCCGACGCTGCCAAGGGCGCGATGGAAGAAGCCAAGAAGTAAGCTTCTATCCGGCCTTTGCAGGCTGACAGATAGGAAGGGGTCGTTGGTGCGCCGGCGGCCCCTTTTCTTTTGCGGCCGACTCGCGGTCACCCGCCGTGCAGCAGCGCGGTTGCCAAGCCGCGGATCGGCCGTTAGGTCTCACCCTTATGGCCCCAGCTGGCCATTGCATTCGAAAGGAAACCCATGCGCAAGATCATTATCGCTTCGATGGCCGCCGCCGCCTTCAGCCTCGCCGCCTGCTCGGAAAAGACGCAGGACGCCGCTGCGGACACCGCTAACTCCGCTGGCGAAGATGTCGAAGCCGCTGGCGACGCGATGGCCGAAGGCGCCGCCGATGCCGCCGACGCGACCGCCGAAGCCGCCGACGACGCCGGCAACGCCGTCGAAGGCACGGTCAACGCTGCAGGCGACGCCGCCGACGCAGCTGGCGACAAGATCGCCGAAGAAACCGCCAAAGCCGAAGCCAACGACAAGCAGTAAGTCGTCGGTTTGCCTTTGGGCTGATATAGGGGCTCCATCCGCAGGATGGAGCCCTTTTTCATGGGAGCGCAGCGATGAACAGGTTTGGAATATCGGCCGTGGCGCTGGCATTGCTGGGTTCTGCGGCGGGGTGCAGCCGTACCGACAACGAGCCCGGTCCGGGCGGCGTAACGGTCAGCGAGGCCAAGGCGCTCGACGATGCCGCCGCGATGCTCGAAAGCCGCGACAACACGCCCGCACCCGATCCGGCAGCCGCCGACAGCGCGGACAAATAGGCTTTCAGTTAGGCGCCCAAAACGCTAGATTCGGCGAGCCTCGCAACTGGCGCTGAAGATGGAATCCCATCGGGAAGCGGGGCCGGCAGCAATGCCCGTCAGCCGCGCGCCTGGGTGATCCACCATTAGCGAAGGACCATCCGATGACCGACACGCCCGCGACCACTATCGTCTTCCTGCTGTTTCCCGGCATTACCCAGCTCGATTTCACTGCGCCCGCACAGGCGCTCAGCCGGATGCCGGGGGCGGTGCTGGCCTGCGCCGCCGCCAACCTCGGGCCGATCCCGACCGACAGCGGTTTCGCGATCATGCCGACACATGATTTTGCGTCGGCGCCGCAAGCCGACATCTTATGCGTGCCCGGCGGGCATGGGGTCGCCGAAGCGCTGGGCGATGCCGCGACGATCGATTTTATCGCCCGGCAGGCGGCGGGGGCCAGGTGGGTCACTAGCGTCTGCACGGGCGCCTTCCTGCTCGGCCGCGCCGGACTGCTCGCCGGCAAGCGTGCTACGACGCATTGGGGTTATACCCAACTGCTGCCGCTGGTCGGTGCCGAGCATCAACCGGGCCGCGTCGTCGAGGACGGAAATCTGGTAACAAGCGGCGGTGTCACGTCGGGCCTCGACTTCGCGCTGACGCTGATTGCACGGATGCACGGCGACGCCGTTGCGCAGGCGATTCAGCTCGCGATCGAATATGACCCTGCCCCGCCCTTTGTCGGAGGGCATCCCGACCGCGCGCCTGAGGCTGTGACGGCCGGGCTGAGGGCGCGCTTCTATGACGCTGCGGCGGGGCGGATGGAAACGGCGCTACGTGGCTAGCGGCAGTTTGCGAGCGCGATCTCGTAGAGCTTGGCCCAATATTTGCCGGTGACGAAGAGCCGCTTGGCCTTCGCATCCCAGGCGATCCCGTTGAGCACGCTGTCGGTTCCGCTGGCACCCGCGTCGGCCTTCAGGCCCGACAGGTCGACGAGCGAAACGACATCGCCGGTCGCGGGGTCGATGCGGACGATGAAATCGGTCATCCAGACGTTCGCCCAGATCTGGCCGTCGATCGTCTCGAGTTCGTTGATCCGCGCCACGGGCCGCCCCGCGAAGCGCACCGTCACGCGCCGCTTTTCGGTCATCGTTGCGGGATCGAGGAAGCGCAGGTCGGGTGTGCCGTCGCTGAGCGCCAGCGCGTCGCCGACCATCGTTACCCCCCACCCCTCACCGTCATAGCGGAAGGTCCCCGTGGGCTTCAGATCCTTGATACGCCAGCGGTGCCCGATGCCGCTCTGCCAGGTCACGCCGATGATCTGGTCGCCCCAGCGGGTGATGCCCTCGCCGAACTGGTCCGCCGGCAGCGGGGTTTCGGCTAGCGCCTTGCCAGTCTGGAGGTCGAGCCGCGCGACGCGTGACCGCCCATATTGGCCCGTCGCTTCATAGAGATGCCCATCGTGCCAGAAGAGGCCTTGGGTGAAGGACGAGGTGTCGTGCGGAAAGGACTGGACGATCCGGTAGCCGCAGCGTTCGACCGGCGGCGGCGCTGCGGGAGGCGCGGCCGCAGAGGGATCGGTGAGCAGGGCCAAGATGAGGGCGAAGGCAAACATCATTGATGCCGTAGCTAGGTTGCATCGCCTTAACTGGCAATGTCCCGTCGCCCCAATTCCCGGGTGACGAGGGGAAAGAAAAGAAAAGGGCCGGAGGATTACTCCCCCGGCCCCTTTTCGTTGGCTGTGCGCCGAACGGCTCAAGACTTTTAGAAGTCCATGCCGCCCATGCCGCCCATGCCGCCGCCGCCCATGGGCATGGCGGGCTTGTCTTCGGGCAGCTCGCTCACCGCCGCTTCGGTGGTGATGAGCAGGCCCGACACCGACGCGGCGTCCTGAAGCGCGGTGCGCACGACCTTGGTCGGGTCGATCACGCCGGCAGCCTTCAGATTTTCATAGACGTCGGTCGCGGCGTTAAAGCCCTGGTCCTGGTTGTTTTCGCGCAGCAGGTTGCCGGCGACAACCGCACCATCGTGACCGGCGTTGGCCGCGATCTGGCGGAGCGGGGTCTCGATGGCCTTGCGGACGATATCGATACCACGGGTCTGGTCGTCGTTGGCACCCTTGAGGCCGTCGAGAGCCTTGGTCGCGTACAGCAGCGCGGTACCGCCGCCGGGGACGATGCCTTCTTCGACCGCAGCGCGGGTCGCGTGCAGCGCGTCGTCGACGCGATCCTTGCGTTCCTTCACCTCGACTTCGGTCGCGCCGCCGACCTTGATCACCGCAACACCGCCGGCGAGCTTCGCCAGACGTTCCTGCAGCTTTTCACGGTCATAGTCGCTGGTCGTGGTTTCGATCTGCGCGCGGATCTGTTCGACGCGGCCCTTGATCGCTTCGGCTTCACCCGCACCGTCGACGATGGTGGTGTTGTCCTTGTCGATCGTGACGCGCTTCGCCTGGCCGAGCATGTTCAGCGTGACCGATTCAAGCTTGATGCCCAGATCTTCGCTGATCATTTCGCCCTTGGTCAGGATCGCGATGTCCTGCAGCATCGCCTTGCGGCGATCGCCGAAGCCCGGCGCCTTGACCGCGGCAACCTTCAGGCCGCCGCGCAGGCGATTGACGACGAGGGTCGCCAGCGCTTCGCCTTCGATGTCCTCGGCGATGATCAGCAGCGGACGGCCCGACTGCACCACGGCTTCGAGGATCGGCAGCATCGACTGCAGGTTCGACAGCTTCTTTTCAAAGATCAGAATATAGGGATCGGTCAGTTCGACGATCATCTTTTCCGGATTGGTGATGAAATAGGGCGACAGATAGCCGCGGTCGAACTGCATGCCTTCGACGACGTCGAGTTCGAATTCGAGACCCTTGGCTTCCTCGACGGTGATCACGCCTTCCTTGCCGACCTTTTCCATCGCCTCGGCAATCTTTTCACCGACTTCGGTGTCGCCGTTGGCCGAGATGATGCCGACCTGCGCGATTTCGGACGAACCCGAAACCGGGGTCGAACGCGCCTTCAGATCTTCGACGACCTTGGTGACCGCGAGGTCGATACCGCGCTTCAGATCCATCGGGTTCATGCCGGCGGCAACCGACTTCATGCCTTCGCGCACGATTGCCTGGGCAAGCACGGTCGCGGTGGTGGTGCCATCGCCGGCCTTGTCGTTCGCCTTCGACGCGACTTCGCGCAGCATCTGCGCGCCCATGTTCTCGAACTTGTCCTTCAGTTCGATTTCCTTGGCGACGCTGACGCCGTCCTTGGTGATGCGGGGGGCGCCGAAGCTCTTGTCGATCACGACATTGCGGCCCTTGGGGCCGAGGGTGACCTTGACGGCGTCGGCGAGGATGTCGACACCCTTCAGAATGCGCTCGCGCGCGTCGCGCGAAAATTTAACGTCCTTGGCAGCCATGTGGATGCTCCTTCAATAAATGGCAGAAAACTGCGTAACTTCATTCGAGAATCGCCATCCGCAGCCGCGGCGGCGACGGATCAGGCTCAGGCGATGACGCCGAGGATGTCCGATTCCTTCATGATCAACAGCTCTTCACCGTCGACCTTGACTTCGGTGCCCGACCATTTGCCGAACAGGATGCGGTCGCCGGTCTTGACGTCGAGCGGGGTGACCTTGCCGTCGTCGGCGCGGGCGCCCGAACCGACCGAGACAACTTCACCTTCCTGCGGCTTTTCCTTGGCGGTGTCGGGGATGATGATGCCGCCGGCCGTCTTCTCTTCGGCTTCGATACGGCGGACGAGCACGCGGTCGTGCAGCGGACGAAATTGCATGGATTTCCCTCCAAAAGTGCAATGGATGTCGCTTAGCACTCACAAGGCGCGAGTGCTAACAAGCCGCATATGGGCGGGGGGTATGACAGCGTCAAGACAGGCGCACGAAAATTTTCCGCGCCCGCCGCTATTTTTCAGAAGGGGTGCGGACCGCGGTCCGGCAAGGGATCGGCCGCGGGAAGCAATCCCAGCCGCGCGCGCATCCGCCAGCGGCACAACAGCACCGCCGATACGACGATCAGGCCGACCGCGAGGCCGATCCAAACTCCAACGCCCGCAAGCGGCGTCCAGAAACCAAGGTAGATGGCGGTACCATAGCCCGCAGCCCAATATCCGCAGACCGCGATGATCATCGGCACCCTTGTATCCTGGAGCCCGCGCAACACGCCCGCCGCCACCGCCTGCGCGCCGTCGAACAGTTGAAAGGCCGCCGCCACGACCAGGAACTGCAGCGCAAAACCCATCAGCGCGGCGTTACGCGCATCGTCGACATCGACGTAGAGCGACAGCACGAGACGCGGAAAAAGCCACATCAGCAGCGCGGTAAAGGCCATGAAACCAATCCCGAGCAACAAGGCCGCCTGTCCGGCGTGGGCAATGCCGCGATGGTCGTGCGCGCCATAGGCCAGCCCGACGCGGATCGTTCCCGCCTGCGCAACGCCGAACGGAATCTGAAAGGCAAGCGCCGCAACCTGAAGTGCGATCGTGTGCCCCGCCAGCTGCGCTTCGCCAATGCGCCCCATCAGAAAGGCAGCGCCGGTGAACAGGCCCGCTTCGGCCAAAATGGTCAGGCTGATCGGCGTGCCGATCCGCACCATGTCGCCAAAGCGCGACCATTCGCTGCGCCACCAGTTGCCGAACAGGCGATAGCGCCGGAGCCGCCGGTCGGTCTGGATGACGACGACATAGGCAATCAACATCAGCACCGCGGTCATTACGCTGGAAATCGCCGAGCCGTGGAGGCCAAGCGCGGGCATCCCCAGATGGCCGAAGACGAACGCCCAATTGCCGAGCGCGTTGACGAACAGCGCGCCAAAGGTGATCGCGGTTGCAATGGCCGCGCGACCGAGTGCGGACACGAATATCCGCAGCACCGCCGCCGCGATCATCGGGAACAATGCCCACATCAGGATCAGCAGGAACCCTGCGGCGCGCTCTGCGGTGGCTGGCGGCTGCCCAGTCGCGATCATGATTGGCCCGCCAGCGGCGCAAATGCCCATGAAGAGGATCGACACCAGCGCGCTTAGCCACAGCGCCATGCGCACCGTGCGCCGCACCTCGCGCACCGCATGTTTGCGCCGACCAAGCTCGGCAGCGATCAGCGGCGCCGACGCGCCGACCAGCCCCGATCCGGTCCACAAAAGAAGACCGAAGATCGCTACGCCGAGCGAGGAGGCCGCAAGCGCCGCGTCGCCGAGGCGCGCGACGAAAATAACATCAATTGCATGAACCAGCATCTGAAGCAGATTCGCCGCCGCGAGCGGCAGTGCAAGCGCCAGCGTCGCGCGAAATTCGGCGCGAAAACCCTGCGACGGATGCGCAGTGGAAGGGGTCGGCTGGTGCAGCATGGCCGGCCCGGATAAGCGCGCGATTGTTACGGTTCAATAGCGCCGTTGGCGCGCGCGCCAATTGTCGGCAGGGGGTGGCCGAAAGGCAACGGCGCCCCACTCAACCGTCATCGCGCTTATCGCGCTCGCATCGGTAGGCGTCATTGCGAGCGCAGCGAAGCAATCTCCAGCTTGCGAGCCCCCGGGACGATGGCTGGAGATTGCTTCGTCGCTGCGCTCCTCGCAATGACGAAGTTATCTCACCCCCGCCACATCCCCACCATCTCCACCCCGAACGCCACGAAAGTCAACGTCAGCCCGACGACGAACAGGCGGTAGGCATAAGCAAGATAGCGATATTTGCGCCGCGCCAGCACGATGCCATTCTGATAGGTATCGCGCAGCATCGTTTCATAGAGATCTTCCTCGGTGCGCAGCCGCGCCTTCACCGCGGCGATGAACTCATCCTCCTCCATCTGGGCAAAGCGGCCGAAGAACAGGATATTGCTGTGGTCCTTGCCGTCCTTGTAAACGATCGGCGGCGCCTTGCCGACGCGCGGCAGCACCGCCGACACGGCAAGCAGCGCGGACAGAAAGGCAAAGGTCGCGAGGATCGTCAGCGGCATCGCAAGCGCCCCCGCCCCCGCGCGCGCCTGCCCGACCGCAAGGGTGAACACGACAAAGGTCGCGCCCATCAGGATCGACGCCTTTTGATCGGCCATTTGCGACAGCTGCATCGTCAATTGCTGGTTGGTGCGCACGAGATGCACGGCGTTTGGCGGGAACGAAAATGCGGGCGGCGGCGGCGGTGTCGATGCGTTTTGGCTGGCCATGGCTATTCCCCCGCGTTCGCAATGCGTCGGCGACCCGTCACAGCGATGCCATGAAGTGCCGCCAGCGGCAAGATGCTGCCCTGTTCCCGCCGCATTCGCTTGCCAATCGGGCGGGAGCGCGGCATTCCCGCGCGCACTCTTATTCCACGATGGGACGCACCCTATGAGCACCGCGCTTCGCGACCAGATTTACAGCCTGATCGAGCCCTTTAACAAGAAGGGCGTCGAACTGACCGACACCACGACCTTTGCCGGCGACCTTGAATGGGACAGCCTGACGGTGATGGATTTCGTCGCCGAGGTCGAAGACACGTTCGACATCATCATCAGCATGAACCAGCAGGCCGAGATCGAGAATGTCGGACAGCTGATCGCCGCGGTTGAGAAACTGCAGGGCTAAACTTCTTTTTCCCGTTCGTGTCGAGCGCAGTCGAGACACCCATCGGGACAGTGCGAGGTCGAGGGGCATCTCGACTTCGCTCGATGCGAACGGATTTTGGGCATCATATGACCGACCTTTTCTCCAAATTCGACCCGTTGATCCAGCAGCGCGAGGCGCTGCTGTCCACCGGCGTCACCGATCCGTTCAGCCTCGTGATGGAAAAGGTGCTGTCGCCCACCGTCGCGATCTGCAACGGGCGCGAGACGATCCTGCTCGGCACCTATAATTATATGGGCATGACGTTCGACGACGATGTCATTGCCGCGGGCAAGGATGCGCTCGACAAGTTCGGCAGCGGCACGACGGGCAGCCGCGTGCTCAACGGCACCTATCAGGGGCACAAGGCGTGCGAGGACGCGCTCAAGGAATTTTACGCCATGGATCATGCCATGGTGTTTTCGACCGGATACCAGGCGAACCTTGGCATCATTTCGACGATCGCGGGCAAGGGCGACTATGTCATCCTCGACATCGACAGCCATGCGTCGATCTATGACGGGTGCAAGATGGGCGACGCCGAAATCGTCGCATTCCGCCACAATGATGTCGAGGCGCTTGAAAAGCGCCTGAAGCGCCTGCCGCCCGAGGCGGGCAAGCTCGTCGTGCTCGAGGGCGTCTATTCGATGCTCGGCGACGTTGCGCCGCT
The DNA here is from genome assembly GCF_036687315.1 of Sphingopyxis sp. TUF1. Taxonomy (NCBI): domain Bacteria; kingdom Pseudomonadati; phylum Pseudomonadota; class Alphaproteobacteria; order Sphingomonadales; family Sphingopyxidaceae; genus Sphingopyxis; species Sphingopyxis kveilinensis. Next base: position 2,120,294 of record NZ_CP144683.1, on the reverse strand, counting down.
GAAAGAGATGGTCCGCGTGTCCAAGGAAAATGGCGCGATGGTCCTTGTCGACGAAGCGCATTCGATGGGCTTCATCGGCGAGCACGGCCGCGGCGTCGCCGAGGCGCAGGGCGTCATCGACGACGTCGATTTCATCATCGGCACGTTCAGCAAGAGCGTGGGCACCGTCGGCGGTTTCTGTGTGTCGAACCACCCGAAGTTCGAAATCCTGCGCCTCGTTTGCCGCCCCTATGTGTTCACCGCGTCGCTGCCGCCGAGCGTCGTCGCGACCGCCGCGACGAGCATCCGCAAGCTGATGCACGGGTCGAACAAGCGCGCGCATCTGTGGGAAAATTCGAAAAGGCTGCACAAGGGGCTGAGAGATCTGGGCTTCACGCTGGGCACCGAAGAGCCCCAGTCGGCGATTATCGCGGTCATCATGCCCGACCTCGAACGCGGCGCGATGATGTGGGAGGCGCTGCTGGAAGAAGGGCTGTACGTCAACCTCGCGCGCCCGCCCGCAACCCCCGCGGGCATGACCCTGCTTCGCTGTTCGCTGTGCGCCGAACATTCGGCGGACCAGGTTGGCGAAATCCTGTCGCGTTTCGAACGCGCGGGTAAACGCACCGGGATTATCGGTTGAAGCGAGCGCCGAGGCCGACCAGCGGATTCTTTTTTGCGGCGAAACGAGCGCGCGGAGAAGTGACGGCGGCCTGGCCACTTTTCGGCCGGGCGCTTGTCCGGTAAGACACGCCGGTGTTCGAGCGGGATCATGACAGCGAAACCGAGGGGCGGCGCGAGCGGGTACGCTTTTGGCTGACGATCGGCGTGGCAACCATCCTGGCGGGGGTGGTGACCGCACTCGTGCTGCTGCTGGCGCGCGCGAACGATGATTATGACCGCTCGCTGGGATGGCAGGCGCAAAGCCTGGAGGTCATCGCGCAGACGCGCTCGGTCGACGCCGCGCTGGCGCGCGCCGAGGCCGCGCTCGGGCGTTTCGCCGTCGGCCTGCAAAAGGAAGACGGGCGCATCTATGAACAGCAATGGGGCCGCGCACGGCAATTTCTGGCCCAACTCGAGCGCAATGTGCGCGACAACCCCGCGCAGGCCGGGCTGGTCGAGCAACTGACGCAGGAAATGGACAGCCGCGGCAGGCAGCTCGGCGACGCAGCGCTCAGCGCCAACTACAATCAGACCGTTGCCGCCATTTCCAAATATTATGCCTCGGGCCAGGGCGACGGCTTGACCAAGATCGACAAGCTGCTGACGCAGATCATCACCAACGAGCGCGCACTGCTGCGCGAACGCAACCGCATCGCCGCCGCCGATCGCGCGAGCCTCAATCAGGCGATCCTGCTCTTTTCGCTGCTTGGTGCGGCCGCGGCGATCCTGGCAGTCGGGGCGACCTTCTCGCTGATCCGTGCCGAAGGCGAGCGGCGGGTGGCGCGGCGCGAACAGGCGGCCGAAAGCGACCGCGCGATGCAGCTGGAAGCCGCGGTCGAGGCGCGGACCGCGGAGCTGGAGCAGGCCAACAACGCGCTGCGCAGCGAAATGATCGAGCGCGAGGCGGCCGAGGCGCAGCTTCGTCAGGCGCAGAAGATGGAGGCCGTGGGCCAGCTGACGGGCGGCATTGCGCATGACTTCAACAATATGCTTGCGGTCGTCGTCGGCGGGCTGGAACTTGCCGAGCGCTGGCTGCCGGGCGAACCCGACAAGGCGCAGCGCCACCTGGCGAACGCGCTCGACGGCGCGAATCGCGCCGCCGACCTGACGCGGCGGCTGCTTACCTTTGCCCGATCCGAACCCGCGCGGCCCGAAATGACCGTGATCGACGAGAGCGTTACCAGCTTTGCGCCGCTGATCGAGCGCACGATCGGCGACCGGATCGCGCTGAAGCTCGACCTCGACGCCGCGGGGCTCGCGTGCTGGATAGACCGGCAACAGTTCGAAAATGCGCTGCTCAACCTTGCCGTCAACGCGCGCGACGCGATGGACGGCCACGGGTCGCTGACGATTCGCAGCCGCAGCGATGGCAAGAAGAAGCCGGGCGGGTTGGCGGTCGAGGTGATCGACACGGGGTGCGGCATGTCGCCCGAGGTGCTCGAGCGCGTTTTCGACCCCTTTTACACGACCAAGCCCGCGGGCCAGGGAACCGGGCTGGGCATGAGCCAGGTCTTTGCCTTTTGCCGCCAGTCGGGGGGCGAAGTGCAGCTGACATCGACCGAAGGCGAAGGCACGCGGGTGGCGATGCTGATGCCGATTGCCAAGGCGCGGCCGGAAGTCGCCGCCGCTGAGGCGCCCGGCGAGGTCGTCGCGTCCACGGCCCCTGCCGATGCACTCAGCATCCTGGTGGTCGAGGATGATGCGCGCGTCCTCGCGGCAACGGTCGACGCCGTGAGCGAACTGGGTCACCGCGCGATCGCCTGCAGCGACCCGCTGGAGGCCGAAGCGCTTGTCGAGCGACAGCTTGCCGCCGGCGAGAACGGGTTCGATTTGATCCTGTCCGATGTTCTGATGCCAGGCCTGACCGGACCCGAAATGATAGCGAAGCTGAAGCAGCGCTGGCCCGCATTGTCGGTGCTGTTTGTCACCGGATATGCTGGCGATGCCGGCGAGATTGCCTCATTCGGCGACCATGACGTGCTGCGCAAGCCCTTCACCCTCTCCGCGCTCGATCAGGCGATCCGGCGCTGCGGCGAGGCCCGGGCGGAGGGACAGCGGCTGGCGAGCTGAATTGCCTTGGCGCGTATCCCCTCGCATCCATAGGCGTCATTGCGAGCGTAGCGAAGCAATCTCCAGCTTGCGTGGTACCCCGGACGATGGCTTGAGGTTGCTTCGTCGCTGCGCTCCTCGCAATGACGACGTGGAGCCTCCTTACGGTAAGAGCATGATCGCCAATCGACTTCGTCATCCCGGTCCGCGCTAGCGGATCGCGCCGCCCTTGATCAGCCGCGGCACCAGCGTCAGCGCGGCGAGCAGCGGCCAGCGGCGCTGCCACGGCTTGATCTCGATCGCGGTGCCCGCGTGGCGGTTGATCTTCCACGCCAGATAATCAATCCCGCCGGCGTAGGTCAGGCTGGCTTTGGCAAGGCGCACGACGCTGAGCAGCTTGCCTTCGATGCGGCGGCGCGCCCAACCGCCGCTGTGCGCCGGCGCCGGCACCGCGGCGATCGCCGGGGCGCTGAAACGATCGTAGCGCGCGGGATCGGCATCGACGACCGACTGCGCGCGCCCGCTGCGCTCGGCGCGCAGCTCGACCGAATAGGTGAGCCGAAAGGCGCGGCGCCACCAGTCGAGCGGCGCTTCGCCCTCCCGCCGCCCCGCGGCGGCGAGCAGGGCCGGCGCCGCGCGCGCGACCGCAGCCACGGCGCGCTCGCGCGCGGTATCGTCGACTGCCCAGACAAGGCGCGCGGGCTGCGCAAAGCGCGCCCACACCGACACGTTGCGCGTTTCCGTGCCGTTGAGGCGGTGGAAATCGGCTTCGCTCAGCACCGCATATTTGGCGATCAGCCCGCCGTGCTGAAACGGAAAGACGTTGGGCGGGATCAGCCGGTTAGCCGCCGCCATCCAGCGTTTGGGATAGGCGTCGCCATAATCGGAGACGATCAGGTAGAAATCGAGCATCAGCCCGTCGAGCACGCTTTCGCGCAGGCAACTGCCGTAGAACAGCACCGCGCGCGCGCTGCCCGGATATTCGGCCGCGATCGCCGCCCCCATCGCCGCGACGCGCGGATCCACGGGGACCGCCAGCTCTTCGCGGACGAGATCGGTCAGGCTGGCCATCGCGCGCTCAGGCAGCGAGGCGCAGGAAGGGAACCGGCTGCGTCGAGGTGAGAATGATCGGCATGCCGTTCTTGGCCTGAAAGATTTCGCCGTCGAGGATGACGTTCGACCGCTCGCCCTCGATGCGAATTTCATCGCCTTGCTGGAAATGCACGCCTGCGAGTTGCTTTTGCCCCAGCGTGCCGCGCCAGGTCGCACCAAGCATCCGGAACAGCGCGCCGACATTGCTGTCGGTCGCGAGCAGTTTCATATGGCCGTTGCTGCCATGGCTGTCGCTCGTGCGGATGCTGAGCAGCAGTTTTTCGAGCGTCGTGACGATGAGTAGCGAAAATTTGCCCTTGAACTCGCCCTGGCGGACGAGCGACACCGTCATCGGTTCGGGCTTGGGCGGCAAGCGCCCGCCGCCGATGCCGAAGACGATTGCGAACAGCCCGAGGATCGCCGCGAGGAAATGCGAAATGCCGTTCGGCAGGCCGAGCGGATAGATGCGGTTGCGGCAATAAAGCATAACGTCCGCGAGATAGGCGCCGCCGAGGAACATGCCGAGCACCGGCCGTGTATCGCCGCCGCTGTCGAGCGCGATGAGCTGGCGTTCGATGACATGATCGCCAAGCTCGCCCGCCTGGACGAGATCGAGGACGCGCTGGAGCGCCTTGATCGGGTCGCCCTCTGCGCCAAGGTCGAGCGCGATCAGATTGGTCTTGCCGTTGGGCAGCACCGCGACCGGCGGCGGCGCGCCGCCGAAATGACCGCCCGAATAAAGCTCGGTCAGCGCCGCCTGCACCGTGCCGTCGCCGCCGTTGATCGCAACGACGCGCGGGCTGACCATGGCGATCGTGCGGATCGCTTCGCCGATCTGCGCGACATCCTCCACCTCATAGTGGAAGATGTCGGGGTGCGCCGCGCAAAACTCGCGAACCCGTGGCAATTGCGAGCGATTGCCCGTCGAGCGAGGATTCGAGAGGAGGGCGACGCTGGCCATCGGCGTTACATATATTTCATCGAGATGGAGATCGTCCGCGGCGCATCGCCGACCGAAAAGGCGGTCTTTTTGTAGCTCGGCTTGCCGAGGTTGAAGACGTTGATGCTGGGATTGTTCGACATCCCGCCGCCATCCTTGCTGATGTCGGTCTTGCCGTTGCCGTTGACGTCATGACGCACGGCGATGCCGTACACGCCCGCTTCGGGCAACGGCACGCAGATCGTCATCGATCCGGCGCGCGCCGGCACTTCGATGCGGGAGAGCCAGCGGCCCTTTTCCAGCCAGTCGGCCGACGTTCCGCGATAGCTTTGCACACGAATCTTGCCGCTCGACGCCTTGATCCCGTCGATCTTAACAAGCGTCGACGGACCGCTGCGGCAGTTGGACAGATCGTTCGAGATGACCCGGCCCATCGCGTGCGCCGTGGATCCTGCGGTCATCAATGCGACGGCCAGCAGCCCCGATACAAATTTCGACATGACCTCAAAACCTCCAGAGGCTATAGCCACATCCGCGCACGCACCGCGCGCGCCGATATGGGTCCCTGTCGCCCTTGAATCGGCATATCGGAAACATTTGCGGCCAAAACATGGTGATGGGGCGACGAAAGATTGAATAAGCTTCCTGCCATCGACCGCTACATCGCGCGGCTCATCTTTTTCCCCATGGTCGGCACGCTCGTGCTGTCGGCGATGCTGCTCGTGCTCGAAAAAATGCTGCGCCTGTTCGACTTCGTCGCGACCGAGGGCGGGCCGGTCAGCGTCGTGTGGCGGATGCTCGCGAACCTGATCCCCGAATATCTCTCGCTCGGCATTCCGATCGGGTTGATGCTGGGGATTCTCCTTGCTTTCCGGCGGCTTGCGACGTCTAGCGAGCTCGACGTGCTGAAAGGCGTCGGCATGAGTTTCGGGCGGCTGATGCGCGTCCCGTTCGCCTATGCCGTCGGCCTGGCGGCACTGAACCTTGCGATCGTCGGCTTTATCCAGCCCTATGCCCGCTATGCCTATGAAGGGTTGCAGTTCGAGCTGCGCTCGGGCGCGCTCGGCGCGTCGATCAAGGTCGGCGAATTCACCAAGTTGGGCGACCGGATGACGCTGCGCATCGAGGAAAGCTATGACGAGGGCCGCAGTCTGCGCGGCATTTTCGTGCGCGGCGAACAGCGCGACGGCCAGCGCGTGTCGGCGACCGCGTCGCGCGGGCAATTCCTGGCGACCGACGATCCCAACACGATCATCCTTCGCCTGTCGCAGGGCGTGCTGATCCACGAATCGCCCAAATTTTCGGTCCCGCGCGTGCTGACCTTCGACAATCACGACCTGCCGATCCCGCTGCCCAAGATCGAGGCGTTCCGCCTGCGCGGCGGCGCCGACCGCGAAATGACGATCCCCGAACTGTTCGTCGCGGGCAAGGACAGCAATCAGCCCGAACAGACGCGGCTCGAATCGCGGGCCAATTTCCACTTCCGCATCGTCGAGGTGATGTCGATGTTCCTGATCCCGCTGATCGCTGTCGCGCTCGCGGTGCCGCCGAAGCGATCGACGTCGTCGCTCGGCGTCTTCCTGTCGATCGTGCTGCTCGTCACCCAGCACAAGATCAACCAATATGCCGAGGATCTGGGCGCGCGCGGCGCAGTCGATCCGCTGATCGCGCTCTGGGTGCCCTTCCTGTTGTTCGCGGCGCTCGCGATCTGGATGTATTATACGATCGCGCATGTTCCGGGCGGCCAGCCGATCGGTGCGCTCGAGCGCGTCGCGGCGAAGGGTGCGGCGCGGGTCCGCGGCCTCGTCCGCCTGTTTCAGCGCCAGCAAAGGCCGGGCTGATGCACCAGCTTCATTTCTTCCCCTCGCGCACGATGGCGCTGTATGTCGGGCGGCTGTTCCTCTTTCGTACCTTTGCGATCCTCTTCGCGCTCGTCCTCATCCTCCAGACCCTCGACCTGCTCGGCGAAAGCGGCAAGATCCTGGCCGTCGCGGGCAACAGCGACAGCGACGTGTGGCGCTATGTCGGGATGCGGATGCCGCAGATTATCGAGACCTTCCTGCCCTTTTCGGTGCTGCTCGGCACGATCCTGACGATGGTCACGCTCAACCAGAACAGCGAGGTCGTCGCGATGAAAGCGGCGGGCATGTCGGCGCATCAGGTGCTGGCGCCGCTGTTCCTTGCCGCGCTGCTTGTCGCGGGGATCAGCTTTGCCTTCAACGAACGCATCGTCACGCGCTCGACCGCAGCGCTCAGCGCCTGGCAAAAGGTCGAATATAAGCGTGTGCCCGCCGACAGCGGGGTACGCAGCAACATCTGGGTGCGCGATGGCAACGACCTGATCAACGCCGAAACGGTCGAAACCGCGGGGCCCGCGGTCGTGCTGCGTGGCGTCACCATCTATGAACGCTCCGGCGGCGTCCTGTCGTCGATGCTGTCGGCCGACAGCGCGCGCGCTGCCCGGCGGCGGGTGGGAAATGACGAACGCGCGGCGTTTCCTAAGGCGGTCCGGCACGGTCGAACCTTTGGGCACGATCGTCGCTGCAAGGGAGGTGCGCCCCGACCAGTTCACGCTGGCGCAGGTCGACGGCGACGAGCTGCCCTTCCTGAAGCTGAAGGCGGCGATCGACGATCTCGAGGCGGCGGGACGCCCGGTCGATGCGCTGAAGGGCGTATTGTGGCACAAGATTTCGGGGCCGCTGTCGGCGATATTGATGCCGCTGTTGGGCGCCGTGGCGGCATTCGGGCTGGCACGATCGGGCAAGCTGTTCGTGCGCGCGATCATTGGCATGGCGCTGGGCTTCGCCTATTTCGTCGCCGACAATTTCGCGCTCGCGATGGGTGATCTGGGCGCCTATTCGCCGTTTCTGGCGGCGTGGGGGCCATTCATCCTGTTCGCGCTGATCGGCGAGATGATTTTGATCAGGACCGAGGAATAGGGCGTGTCCGGATCGGCCAAACGGACCGTAAACTTCCCTCAAGCCGTGATGTTGGCATCCGGCCTTCTATTTTCTTCATGTGGTGATCCTGCGACGCCGAAAGCAACGTATTGGCGAATTGCAGTCAGCGGGAGTTCGTCGTGTCTGGGTGACTTGACACAAGAAATGGCGGAGGCGGGAATTGGGGTGGCGCGCTTTCCTGAATGGGGAGGGGGACGTGGTGTCATTGAATATGGCCCCATTCCCAAGGACGGCTTTGAGGATTTGGATGCCATCGTTCGCGCATCGGGATGTGCAGAGGTAACAGGAAAACGTCGAAGCTGTTCGACCGATCACTCCGACGTCAGCCCCTGTTAGTCGCCGAAACGAAGGCGCAATAGAGCTTCCTTTCTGGGTTCAGGCAGCAACCCCACGCGCCGAACCCGCCACCAGATTCGCCACCAGCTTCGGCAGGCTGTCGTAATTCGCGCCATGATATTGCGAATCGGCGGGCAGCGCGTCCTTCAGGCGGCGATGCGCTTCGGCGAGCGCATGATAGGGCACGCCCGGCAGCAGATGGTGAAGCGCATGATAGCGCAGCCCGACCGGCGCCCACAGCTCGGGCAGCAGGCCCGGCGGCGGCACGTTGACGCTGTCGAGGAACTGGCCGGTGACGGTCAGCACCGCGCCGTCATTTTCCCACAGATGCGCCACGAGCGTGCGGATCTGGTTGAGCACCAAGGTCGCAGCCGCAATCGCACCGAAGATGGCGAGCGCGCGCAGCGGCACCCAGCCGAAGACGCCCGCGGCGATCAGCAGGGTCGACCAGGCCCAGGCGCCGCCCTCCTGCCACGCCCACATGCGGCGGAAGTCGCCGTCGGGCGCCTTGCGGCGAAACAGCGGGTTGATGATCATCCCCGAATAGCGTTCGACGACGATCCGGCGCAGCGGCGGGATCAGAAACGACAGCGGGGTGAGCACCGCATAGCGAAAGACGAGCGCGATCGGCGCGAAGGCCGCCGCGACGACGAACAGCGGCACCGTCCACGGCTTCATCAATGCGAGCGGCAGATATTCGGGGTCCTCGACCGTGCCATATTTGGTGCGGTTGTGGTGCAGGCTGTGGATGCCTTCATACATGAAGGAGGGGATCAGCAGCGGCACGCCGACGAGCAGGTTCCACGCGAAACGAAAGCCCGGCAGCGCGTTCTTGCGGATATGGGTGAGTTCATGGATGAAGCTTCCCGCGCGGTAAAGCGCGACGATCGCAATGACTGCGGCCACCAGCGTCCAGGCGATCGAAGGCGCGAAAATCGCCGCAGCGACGCCCGCATAGCCGATAAGAGTCGACGCGAGAAAGTCGGTCCAGTAAATCCGCGCGCTCGGCTGCACCAGATCGCGCGTCAGTTCCGACGCCGCGCGGAGCATCGCCATGTCGTCCGCAATTGCGGATTTGGCAATCTTCGGGGCCAAGGGCGCAAAAGGAGTCGCGACCCGATCGGCGGAGGGATTGATCGTCGTCATAGCGGCTCCAAAACCATAGCTTCGTGGCAGCAAAATGGCCGAAAGCGGGTCGCCAGCGCCAATTCTATGCCCTAATGCGTCGCTTCAAATATAGGATTGGCTTTTCAGGAACCAATATGAGCGCGCACGACGAAGGCCCGGTCACGATCCATCCGGTCAGGAACAAGAACGACCTGCGCGAGTTCGTCGAGCTGGCGTATCGGCTCAACCGCGGCGATCCGGCGTGGGTGCCGCCGCTGAAGGGCGAGGTTTACGGCCTGCTGACCCCCGGCAAGAATCCGTGGTTCGAACATGGCAAGGCGCAATATTTCCTTGCTCTGCGAAGCGGCCGTACGGTGGGGCGCATTTCGGCGCATATCGACGAGCTGGCGCTCGCGCAGCCCGCCGATCAGGGCATGGGGCCGGGCACGGGCAACTGGGGGCTGATTGAAGCCGAGGACGAAGCGAGCGCGGCGGCGCTGATCGCCGCGGCGGAGGACTGGCTGCGCGGACAAGGCATGACGCGCGCGCTCGGCCCCCTCTCAATTTCAATCTGGGATGAACCTGGCCTGCTGATCGAAGGATTCGAAACGCCGCCGACGATCATGCTCGGCCACAACAGCCCGCTCTATCGCGCATGGATCGAGGGGGCGGGATATAATCCCGTCAAGCAGCTCAAGAATTTCATCGTGGATATCGTCGACGGCTTTCCGCCGCTGGTCAACCGCATCGTCGCCGCGGGCGAGAAGAATGAGCGCATCCGCATCCGCCGCGTCGATAAACGGAAGTTCGACGCCGAAGCGCGGCTGATCATGGGCATCTTGAATGATGCCTGGTCGGACAATTGGGGTTTTGTTCCGCTGACCGACAGCGAGATCGCCTTTGTCGGCAAGAAATTGAAGGACATTGTGTTCGAGGATCTCATCCGCGTCGCCGAACTCGACGGCGAGCCGGTGGCGTTCATGATCGTGCTGCCCGACATCAATCAGCTGCTGATCGACATGGACGGATCGCTGCTGCCCTTCAACTGGGCGCGCCTGCTCTGGTGGCTACGCAGGCCCAAGAGCCGCCGCCTGCGCGTGCCGCTGATGGGCGTGGTCAAGAAATTGCAGAACAGCCGCATGGCAAGCACGCTCGCCTTCATGATGATCGAGCTTATCCGCCGCGACGCGGTGCGCGATTACGCCGCCGAACAGGGCGACATCGGCTGGGTCCTCGACGACAATCAGGGAATGAACGCGGTCGCGGCCGCAATCGATGCGCGCGTGAACCGCGTGTATCAGATTTACGACAAGCCGCTAACCTGACGGTTCACAACAGTGCCGCCCAGGTCGGCGCGTGATCGCTCGCCTTTTCGCGGCCGCGATGATCCTTGTCGACGCCGGCATCGATCAGCCGGTCGGCGAGTGCGGGGCTGAGCAGCAGATGGTCGATGCGGAAGCCGTGGTCGCGTTGCCAGGCCCCTGCCTGATAATCCCAATAGGTCCAGACATGCCCAGCCGGGTGACGGCTGCGCAGCGCGTCGGTCCAGCCGTCGCCGAGCAGGCGAAAATAGGCGTCGCGCGATTCGGGCTGCATCAGCGCGTCGGTCGCCATCGCACGTGGGTCCCAGACGTCGTCGTCGTGCGGGATGACGTTATAGTCGCCGGCAAGGACTGTCGGGATTTCGGCAGCGAGCAAGGCCTTCGCGCGTTCGCGCAGCCGCGCCATCCAGCGCAGCTTGTAATCAAACTTGGGCCCCGGCTGCGGATTGCCGTTGGGCAGGTAGATCGACGCGACGCGGATGCCGTGAACGTCGGCCTCCAGATAACGCGACTGCTCGTCCTCATCCTCGCCCGCCAGCCCGCGCTGCACCTCAACCGGCTGCGTGCCCTTGGCGAGGATAGCTACGCCGTTGAAGCCTTTCTGGCCGTGATAGAGGAAGCCGTAACCCGCCGCCTCAATCTCCCTGGTCGGCATCGTCTCGTCGCTCGATTTCAGTTCCTGCAGGCAGGCGACGTCGGGCTGCGTTTCTTCGAGCCATTCGACCAGGCGCGGCAGCCGGGCCTTGATCCCATTGATATTGAAGGTCGCGATTTTCAGGGACACGAAATGCCGTCACTTTCCGTTCGCCCTGAGCTTGTCGAAGGGCCGTTCTTTCTTCTGCCTAAAAGAAGGACGGTGCTTCGACAAGGCTCTCCCGAGCGCCTGCAAGGCAGTCGAGGGACTCTGCACGAACGGAAGACAGGCGGGCTCAGATCGCGAAACTGGACCCGCAGCCGCAGCCTGACGCCGCGTTGGGATTTTCGACCTTGAAAGACGATCCGCCGAGCGAATCGACGAAATCGACGGTGCAGCCGCGGACCAGGTCGATGCTGACCGGATCGACGACCAGTTTTACCCCGTCGGTTTCGGTGACGATGTCATCGGCATCGATGCTTTCGGCGAGGCCGAAGCGATAGGTGAAGCCCGAACAGCCGCCGCCATCGACCGCGAGGCGGAGCGCTGCCTCTGCATCACCCTTGCGGTCGGCGATCCAGCGGACGCGCGCCGCAGCGGCGGGCGACAGCGTGATGTCGGAAATCTGTGTGGCCATGGCGGCAAGATAGGGCGTCGTGCGCAAAAGAAAAGGGCGCCCCGGCTTCAACCGTCGAGCGCCCTCTCCTCTCCGACCTCTTTAAGCCTTACTGATCTTTATTCGGGACCGCCCATCGCGACATTCTTGCCGGTGATCGCAGCGATCGCCATCTGGTCCGAGCGGACGAACGGCATCGGATTGACCGGTGCGCCTTCGATGCGGACTTCATAATGGAGGTGGTTGCCCGTCGAGCGGCCGGTAGAGCCGACGTAACCGATGATCTCGCCCTTCTTCACCTGTTGCCCCGAACGGACAACGTAAGAGGACATATGGCCGTAGCGCGTCTGGATCGCGTTGCCATGTTCGATTTCGACATAATTGCCATAGCCGCCAAGGCGCTGGGCGCGGCCGACGATGCCGTCGGCGGTGGCGAAAATGGGGGTGCCGTGCGCGGCCGGAATGTCGATGCCATTGTGGCGCGCGACCTTGCCGGTGATCGGATGGACGCGCATCCCATAGGATGACGAAAGCGACATCTGTTCAATGGGGCGGCGCGAGGGCACCGCAACGCCGATCGACGCGGTCAGTCCGGTGTCGAGGCGCTTCCACGCCTGAAAAATCGCGCGTGCTTCGCTGTCTTCACCAACCGCCGGGGTGCCAGCCGTGAAGCTGTCGTCATCGGGTTCGTCGGGAACGATGATGCCAGCATCGGCGCTGGTTTCGGCGGCGTGGACGGCCGGCGTGGCCAATCCGAAACAGGCTGCCGCGCAGAAAATTGCGACTTGGTGCAACTTTTGCGCCAGTAGAATGTTCTTCAAAACAACGACCCCGCGTTTGCCATGTCGCCAAAACCCGAAACTGGGCCTTGGTGCCGGTTTTCTTGGTTTGGATGATTGCTCATCCCCCGCGGAAGCCTGTGTGCTGCTCCAATCCTTACGAAGCAATAACAGCGTAGAATTCTTGCGTTAAACCGGCGCGAGTGCGCGCCGAGTCGTTGAACGGTGGTTTCAAGCTGCCGCGAAAGCGCGATTTTACGAGCGCCTGCCACGTTTCGACGACGTTGAATCCCATTTCATCGCACTTTTGCCGGAACCAGTCTGTGCCCGCGCGCACATGGCGGATTTCGTCGTTGTAAATGCGCGATAAAATCCTGGCCGACGCCTCATCGCCGACGGCGCGGAAGCGGTCGACCGTCGCCGGAGTGACGTCGAGCCCGCGCGCCTCCAGCACCATCGGCACGATCGCGAGCCGCGCGAGCGCATCGTCGCGCGTCACCTCGGCCGCTTCCCACAATCCGGCGTGCGCAGGCAGGTCGCCGTAAAAGCTGCCAAGCTGGCGCAGCCGCCGGTCGAGCAGCGCAAAGTGCATCGCCTCGTCGGCGGCGACGCCGATCCAGTCGTCGACGAACCCCCGCGGAAATTCGCCCCCGAATCGCCCGACCAGATCGACCGCCAGATCGATCGCGACGAATTCGATATGTGCGAGCGCGTGGAGCATCGCGATCCGGCCGCGCTCCGACCCGCCCTTGCGGCGGCGCGGCATCTGCGCGGGCGCGAGCAATTCGGGCCGGTCGGGCCATGCGGGCCGGTCGGGCATAGGCGTGTCGCAGCGGTGCGCAAGCTCGCCGCGCCGCCACGCGCGCGCCAAACCGCGCGCGGCGCGGCGCTTTGCGTGCGGGTCCGCGGTCGTCAGCACCGCGCGCGCGGCTTCGCCGAGCGTGGTCATCAAAGCGCCTTCGCCGCCTCCAGCACTGCGTCGGCATGACCCTTCACGCGCACCTTGCGCCATTCTTTCGCCAGTTTCCCGTCGCGGCCGAAGAGGAAGGTCGAGCGTTCGATGCCCATATAGGTGCGTCCGTAATTCTGCTTCTCGACCCAGGTACCAAAGGCTTCGCACACCGTGCCGTCTTCATCCGAGGCGAGGCGGACGGTCAGCCCATATTTGTCGCGGAACTTGCAGAGCTTCGCCGGGGCGTCGCGCGACACGGCGAGCACCTGCGCATTCAGGTGCGCAAAATCAGGCGCGAGCCGCGTGAAATCCTGCGCCTCGGTGGTGCAGCCCGGCGTGTCGGCCTTGGGATAGAAATAGACGACCAGCGGCGCACCTTTCATGGCGGCAAGGTCGATTGCCGCGCCGTCAGCATCGAGAAGTTTCACCTCGGGGATGGGGTCGCCGATCGCGAGCGTGCTCATGTCTGTTTCTCCTGTTCCGCGGGGGCGGCAGGCCGAATCGAGGCCCACCAGCTCGCAATCTCCTGCCGCGCCGCATCGTGCGCGGCAAGCAGCTGCGACCAGCCGGGTTCGCCGCACTGGCTGGCGACCAGCTGACGCGCGGCGGCCGTCGCAGGTTCACCCTCGGGCGCCGTGAGGCGCAGCATCACCAGCATCCGCGCGAGCAGGCCATATGCGTCGCAGATCGCGGCCGGCGCCAGCCCGTCGACCTTCATGCAGGCGAGCGCCGATCCGATGTTGGGATCGTGGCAGCGCCCGGTTGCGAGCTGGATCACCTGCATCGCAAACTCCAGGTCGACGAGCCCGCCGGGCCCGCCCTTGATGTCGAGCGGGCCCTGCGGCGGCTTGTGCGCGGCGATCTTGTCGCGCATCGCCGCCGCATCGCTTGCCACGGCGTCGCGATCGCGCGGCGCGGCGAGCAGATCGTCGATGATGCGTTGCAACTCGGCGCGCGCGGCGTCCGACCCATAGACCGGCCGCGCGCGCAGCAGCGCCATATGCTCCCACGTCCATGCCTCCTCGCGCTGGTAGCGCGCGAAGCTGTCGAGCGTGACGACGAGCGGCCCCTGCGCCCCTTGCGGGCGCAGCCGCGTGTCGACGTCGTACAGCTTGCCCGCCGCGGTCGGTACCGACATCGCCGCGGTCACGCGCTGCGCGAGGCGATTGTAATAGGTCGTCGCACCCAGGGGACGCGGTCCATTCGATTCGGCAAGATGATCGCCGGTGAAAAGGTAGATGAGGTCGAGGTCGGACGCGTGGGTGAGCGCGCGCCCGCCGAGCCGCCCGAGCGCGAGCACGACCAGTTCGCTACCCGGCACCCGCCCGTGCGCTTCGACAAATTCGGCGACGGTCGCATCGGCGAGCACCTGCAGCGCTGCCTCGGCCAGCTCCGAATAACCGCAGGCGATAGCGAGCGGGTCGTTCGCCCCGGCGATCAGCTGGACACCATAGGCAAAGCGCCGCTCGCCTACGCGGTCGCGCACGCGGTCGAGCAAGCGTTCATAGTCGAGCCCCGCCAGCCCCGGCGCCCATTCGGCAAGCAGATCGGCCTTGGTCGCCGGTGCCTCGAACGCGCGCTTGTCGATCAACCCCTCGATCAGCTCGACGCGCGCGCCCAGCGCGTCGGCGAGCGTCGGCGCGAGCGAGAGGATGCGCGTCGCGACCTTCGCCAGTTCGGGTTGCGCCGCGAGCAGGTGGAAAAAACCCACTGCACTAGGCAGCCCCGCGACGAGCTTGTCGAAGCGGAGCAGCGTTGCCTGCGGATCGGGCGCGGCGCCGATCGCACGGACGAGTTCGGGCAGCACCGTCTCCAGCGCCTCGAGCGCCGCCGGACTGCGCAGCGCGCGCAGCTTGCCGCCGCGCCACTCGGCGATCGTGCGCAGTGCGGCCTCGGGCGGATCGAACCCGGCCGCGGCCAGGCGGCCCGCCAGCATTTCGTCGTCGCGCGGCAGGCCGGTCGTCGCCGCGCGTTCGACGACCAGCCGGTCGTAACAGGCGGCAACATCGGCGGCGACGGGTTCGAGAGCGGCGAGCAGCGCCGCACCATCGGCGAGGCCATCGAGACGCGCCACGCCATCGAGCGCCGCGGCCTGCGTCGGCAGGCCATGGGTCTGCTGGTCCTCGATCATCTGCAGCCGATGCTCGATCCGGCGGAGCGTCGCATAATGGCCCGACAGCCGCGCCGCGAGATCGCCCTCGATCCGGCCTGCCGCGGCGAGCGCCGCAAGCGCATCGACGGTTGCGGGGGCGCGCAGCGACGGGTCGCGCCCGCCATAGATGAGCTGGTGAACCTGCGCGAAAAATTCGATCTCGCGAATGCCGCCGCGGCCGCGCTTCAGATCATAGCCGGGGCCGAAGGCCTGCCCTTGCGCGAAATGGTCGCGGATCCGGTCGCTCATCGCGCCGATTTCCTTGAGCTGGCGAAAATCGAGGCTGCGCCGCCAGATGAAGGGCTGAATCGCCGACAGGAAGCGCGCACCGAGCGCGCGGTCGCCCGCCGACGCGCGGCTGCGGATGAAGGCCGCCTGCTCCCACGCGAGAGCTTCGGATTCATAGTAAGAGATGGCGGCGTTTTCTGGCAGCACGATCGGCGTCACTTCGGGGTGCGGGCGGAGGCGCAGGTCGACGCGCAGCACATGGCCGTCGGCGGTGCGCGCCGACAATATCTCGACCATCCGCCGCGCGATCCGCACCGCCGCCTCGCCCGGATCGTCGCGCAATCGCCGTGGCAGCGTTTCGGGGTCGAAGATCAGGATCGGGTCGATGTCCGACGAATAGTTGAGTTCGTGGCTGCCGAGCTTGCCGAGCGCGATCACCGACAGCCCGCGCGGTTGCTCGTCAGGGACGCGCTCGGCAAAGGCCGCGGTGAGCGCGATGTCGCAGGCGCGGTCGGCGAAATCGGACAGGAGGCGCGTCGTCGTCCTGACGTCATGCTCGCCCGACAGATCGCCGAGCGCAAGGAGCAGCGCAGTCCGTCCGCGCCACTGGCGAAGCGTGCGCACGATGTCGTCGTCGGTCGCGGGCGGCGATACCGCGGCGAGCGCGGCATCGGTGCCGTCGGCCAGGAAGCGCGTCACATCATCGGGGTTGAGATCGGCCAGCCGCGCGAGAAAAGGCGCATTGGCAGTCAGCCGGTCGAGCGCGGACTGGCGCGCGGAAGCGTCGAGGATGGTCATCGAAAGCCGCTATCGCCCGCCGCCAATGAGGTAGCAACCCCCACCCCGTCATTGCAAGCGAAGCGAAGCAATCCAGAGCGGTTTACGCTACTCTGGATTGCTTCGCTTGCAATGACGAGTTTGTTCGGCTCGGCCGACCTCAGGCCGGAACCGTGCTTTCGTCGAAGAACAGGACCTGCGAGATCGCCGCGCGCAACGTCGCGGGCTGATAGGGCTTGGTCAACAGGAAGGCCGGCTCGGGACGGTCGCCGGTGAGCAGCCGTTCGGGAAAGGCGGTGATGAAGATGACCGGCAGCTTCACGTCCGACAGGATGTCCTGCACCGCCTCGATCCCCGAGCTGTTGTCGGCGAGCTGGATGTCGGCGAGGACCAGTCCCGGCTGGTGCTTCTGCGCTTCGGCGACGGCCTCCGCGTGGGTGGTCGCGACCGCGACGACGTCGTGACCCAAGTCGCGGACGATCATTTCGATGTCCATCGCGATGATCGGTTCATCCTCGATGATCAGGATACGCGCGCGCGTCTGGCGTTCGATCTCGTCGGTCGCATCGTGGATCAGCGCCCGCACCGCTTCGGCGTCACGGCCGATGATCCGGCCCGTGTCCTCGATGCTGAAACCTTCGACCGCGGTAAGCAGCAGCGCCTGCCGCGCGAGCGACGGAATACGGCGCAGCCGCGCGTCTGCGATCGCCATGTCGCTCCGCTCCACATCGGCGCCGGGTGCTGCCTGCTCGGCCAGCAACCCGAAATTGTCGTGCACCATCCGATAGAGCTGGATACGCAGGTCGTTGCCCGTATCGACCGCATCGGGATTCGCGACGAGCGTTTCCAGCATCCGCGCCACCAGCGCATCGCCGCTCTGCTGGCTTCCCGAAATGGACCGGCCATAACGCCGCAGATAGGGAAGATGCGGCGCAATCGACTGACCCAATGACATAAATTTCCTCCTGAAAGCCGCCCAAATGCCGGTCGGATCGTCCAAAAAAAGGACAGACAGCGGCGCTACCCCCGCCCGCGTCCGGCATATTTCAACGTAAGGGAACGATTTAGCCCGAAAATGGTTTCATGGGAAAGGTGAAACACGCCATTGCTCTTTGGTGTGCGCGCCGTTAGCAAAAGGTCCCATGTCGAGCGGATGCACTTATAATGTCGCCTGAAACCGGTTCGCCTCGTGGCGAGACGTCGGCGAAGGACGGGGACAAAAAGCTTTCCGCCAAGGGGCAAGACGTCAACGGCGCGTTGCGCCGTGCGTATGAATCAACTGTCGATGAGGCAATCCCGCAGTCGATGCTCGACCTGCTCGGCAAACTCGACTGATCAGGCGCGGCGATAACGCGCCGCGAAATCGACTTGAAATGCGGCGAACTGCCCCCCCGCGATCGCCTCGCGCATCGCCTGCATCAAATCCTGGTAATAATGTATATTATGCTGCGTCATCAGCATCGCACCGAGCATTTCGCCCGCGCGAACCAGATGGTGCAGATAGGCGCGCGACCAGGTCGAGCAGACCGGACAATGGCACGCCGCATCGAGCGGCGCCTCATCCTCCGCAAATTTCGCGTTGCGGATGTTGAGCGGCCCATCGCGCGTGAAGGCCTGCCCATTGCGCCCCGACCGCGTCGGCAGCACGCAATCGAACATGTCGACCCCGCGCGCCACCGCGCCGACCAGATCGTCGGGCTTGCCGACGCCCATCAGGTAGCGCGGCTTGTCCGCAGGCAACTGCGCGGGCGCGAAGTCGAGCACGCCGAACATCGCCTCCTGCCCCTCGCCCACCGCGAGGCCGCCGATCGCATAGCCGTCGAAACCGATGTCGATCAGCGCCGCGGCCGAGCGCGCACGCAATTTTTCGTCGAGCGATCCTTGCTGGATGCCAAACAAGGCCGATTGCGCCGCATGGTCTTCGCGGGTATCGAAACCCGCGCGGCTCCGCGCCGCCCAGCGCATCGAACGCTCCATGCTCGCCTCGGCGCGCTTCGCATCGACGCCGTTCGGCGGGCATTCGTCGAACGCCATCACAATGTCGCTGCCCAGCAGCCGCTGGATTTCCATCGAGCGTTCGGGGGTCAGCATATGGCGCGAGCCATCGAGGTGGCTCTGGAAGGCCACGCCCTCTTCGCTCTGCTTTGTCAGCGCCGACAGACTCATCACCTGATAACCGCCGCTGTCGGTCAGGATCGGGCGGTCCCAGCCCATGAATTTGTGCAGCCCGCCCAGCCGCGCCATGCGCTCCGCTCCTGGGCGCAACATCAGATGATAGGTGTTGCCCAGAATGATGTCGGCGCCCGCCGCGCGCACTTCGGCGGGGCGCATGGCCTTCACCGTCGCTGCTGTGCCGACCGGCATGAAAGCCGGGGTGCGGATTTCGCCGCGCTGCATCGTGATCGTACCGGTACGCGCAGCCCCGTCGGTAGCGGCGATGGAAAAGGCGAATCTTGTCGTCATGGCGCGCGCCTATGGCGGGGAAAGCGCGGAAAGTCGAGGTCAGGCGATCCTCCCTGTCGCGAAGCGATGGGAGGGGGACCGCCGCCGCAGGCGGTGGTGGAGGGGCCGCGACGTCGCGCAACTGCCCCTCCGTCAGCGCTTCGCGCTGCCACCTCCCCATGGCTTCGCCACAGGGAGGATTGGAACAAGCCTTAATCCCGCGCGTGTTCGCTCGACGGCTCTTCGGCGGCCGCCTTGGCCTTTTCCTTCGGCTTCTCCTTCTCGAATATTTCGATGAGTTCCTTCTTCCGCGCGTCGGACAAGTCCTTCTCCGCGGCGGGGAACATTTCTTCCTCCTCTTCGTCAATATGGTGGAGGTAGCGATCCTTCATCGTTCGGAAGCGCGTCAGCCATCCGCTCGACGCAAAATCCATCTCATATAATTCGGTCAGGAAATCCTCGATCTCCTTATGCTCGGCGACGCTGTGCTGTGCTTCGTCGCGAAGATCGGGATCGGCGAGCATCGTGGCGTAGAGCGACATTTCTTCCGACGCAGCGTGCGCCGTCACCTCGACGCGAAATGCCTCGAACAATTTGCGGCGCTCGTTGCTGTCACCGTGCGTCGCGTCGATCTTGTCGAGCAGATCGCGGTGGCGGTCGTGGTCGGCCTTCAGCCGTTCAAAAATTCTGGATTCAGTCATTATGGTCTCCGTCCGTTGGCGGTCGAAGACAGAACGAAGCGCCGCCTATCGGGTTCCGGCGTCAGCCGGCATTCCAGTCGCCCGTGGTCGTGAAGGCCGGTAGCGCAAGCGTGCTCGTCTGCTGCGCCGCCGCCGCGATCAGGTAGGGCGATACGCGGTGACGGGTACAAAGCCCGCCATTGCCGTCGCTCACCATCGTCTGTTCGAATTCGATGCCCTGCTGATGCTTTGTCGAGCGACGGACGGTCGCCGTCACAAGCTGACCTTCACCGAAATCGATCACGAAGCGCGTGCCGATCGGCACATCCAATATACCCTCGATGAAAGCGCCGGTCGCCGACAGGTTGCGGATGACCACCGAATAGCGATGATTGTCGTGGATCGCCGCCACCTTCCGGAACATCGAAAACCGGTCGTTGCGCTGGCGTGCGGGGCCCGACGGCTTGATCGTCCAAGACTTGGCGTCCCGATGTGCCATCAGTTCGGCGTGCGATATGGGCTTGCTGTAAATATAGCCTTGGACATGACTGACATTGAGTTTGCGGACCAGGTCGAGCTGGTCGAGTGATTCGATACCCTCGGCGGTGGTTTCCATGTCGAGCGCCTCCGCCAGCGCAACAATCGCCGCGATGATCGCGCTGTTGCGCGATCCCGGTTCGGTTGCGCCGCGCACGAAGCTCTGGTCGATCTTGATCTTGTCGAACGGCGCCGACTGCAAATAGCCGAGCGATGAATAGCCGGTTCCGAAATCGTCGAGCGCGAGCCGGACACCCAACGCCTTCAGCGCCTTGAACATCCGGTTCGTTTCCGCCGTGTCGCCGAGAAACACGCTTTCGGTGATCTCGAGTTCGAGCCGGTCAGGCGAGAGCCCGCTCGCCGCCAGCGCCCTCGCAACGACCTTCGGCAGTTCGGGGTTGGCGAACTGGATTGGCGAGACATTGACCGCGACGCGCATGTCGCCGGGCCAGCCTGCCGCATCCTCGCACGCCTTTTTCAGCACCCATTCGCCGAGCGGCCAGATCAGGTTCGCCTCTTCGGCGATCGGGATGAACAGTGCCGGCGAAATCGTGCGGCCGTCGCGGTGCGTCCAGCGGATCAGCGCTTCGACCCCGGTGACCATATTCGACTTGGCGTTGACGACGGGCTGATAGGCAAGCGCAATCTCGCCGCGGGCCAGCGCGTCGCGCAAATCTTCTTCCAGCGCGCGGCGGTCCTCGGCCGCCTGGTGCAGGTCGCTCGAATAAAAGGCGAAGCGCCCGCGGCCATTGCCCTTTGCGGCGTAGAGCGCGAGGTCGGCGGCGCGGACAAGATCGCCGCTGCTTTGACCGTCGAACGGGGCGATCGCCACCCCCACCGACGCGCCGATGATGCAGCGGCTGCCCTCGACCGAATAGGGTTGGGACAGGCTGGCGATAATGTCGGCAGCCATGTCGCCCAGCTTTCCGCGATCCTCGACGTCGGGCAGGATGATCTGAAACTCGTCGCCGCCCAATCGGCTGACCATTTCCTTATCGCCGACGATCTTGAGCAGCCGTTCGGCCACCTGTTTGAGCAGCGCGTCGCCCGCCGGATGGCCGAGCGTATCGTTGACCTGTTTGAACCGGTCGAGGTCGAGGAGCATGATCGCGCACGCGCGTTGCTGGGGCGCAAAGCTAGTGAGCGTCGTCTCGAGCTTTTTTGAGATGTTGAAGCGATTGGCGAGCCCGGTCAGCGAATCAAAGAGCGCCAGCCGCGATGCATCCTCCGCCGACCGCCGCTGCGCAGTGATGTCGGTACCGCTGCCGCGATAGCCGGTGAACCTGCCCCCGGTGTCGAATTGCGGCCGCCCCGAAACGGCCCACCAGCGATCGTCGCCCTCGAACGCGCTTCGCAGCGGCAAATCGTCGAATTTCGACTGGCGCGTGAGAAGGAAGGGCAAGGTGCGCTGGTGCTCGCCGCTGCTATCGACGGGCAGGAAAAGATCGGTGAGCGGCGTACCGAGCAACGACAACGCCGTGCGCCCCATCATGCGCGCCACGCAGTCGGTGAAATAAGTGAGCCGTCCCTTCGCATCGGTGGACCAGAACCACCCGCGGCCACTCTCTTCATAATTCTGGAGCAGCAGCAGGGCCTCGCGTGTGTCAAGATTCGCTCCGACGTCGCGATGCTTGCCGATGCGCGAGCCGATCAGGCCGAGAAAACCGCGCGGGCCTTCATCGACGTCATGACCTCCCTGCTCACCGGACTCGATCCGCAATGGCACGTCCATTAAAAATCCGTCCGGCTTGTCCCCTGGTCTTGTCGCTATGACCGCAATCCCTTGCCAGACGGTAAATGTCCGTTGCCGCCCCGAACCGTTGAAAGTGAAAGGCTTAATTGCTCGGGTCTGCTCGGTCACCAATTGGGGTCGACGCATCCGATTAACCCTCTTCCGAAGCCCAATGTTAAGGCTGCTGTCGCGATGGCTGCTTGCATGGCGATGACGGTATATCTGAACGACACCCCGCGCGCGGCCGGCAAGGGTCGCGCGTCGCGCCGCCAGCTGCGGCTGCCGCTCCACGGGTCGAAAGCGAGCGGAACCGAGATCGAGGCTTTCGTCCACAATATTTCGGCGACCGGGATGCTCGTCGAAAGCGAGGCGTCGCTCGGTGTTGGCGAGGAAATCGAGGTCAATCTGCCGCACAGCGGGAAAACGGCGGCAAAAGTGATCTGGACAAGTGCGCGGCTTGCCGGGTGCCACTTCGACACGCCGATTTCGCCCGCGACGCTGAGCGCGGCGCAGCTGCGCAGCGTCGTCGTTGAACCGGACGTGGTGCCGACCGAAGCGGGCGCGCCGACATCGGTCGAGACCTTCGGCGGCCGTCTTCAGCGGCTGCGCGTCGCGCGCGAACTGACGCAAGGCCAACTCGCCGTGCAGCTGGGCGTCAGCGAACCCTCGATCTCGGCATGGGAGCTCGACAAGGCACGGCCCAAGGCCGGCCGGATGGAAGCCCTGTCCGAAGCTCTGGGCGTCGAGATTTCCGAACTGCTCGGCTTCGAAGGCACCGAAACGCTGAGCACGCTGGTCACCCGCGCCAAGCAGCAAATCGCACGCGCGGCGGGTGTCGGCATCGACCGGGTGCGCGTGACGATCGAAATATAAGAGTCAAAACGCGCTTGACCCTCACGCTGCGTCATCCCCGATAGGGTGCCGCGTGATGAGGAGACAGAAGTGCGAACGGTCAAACAAGTAGCGAAAGCCGCGGGTATCAGCGTCCGGACGCTGCATCATTATGATGCAATCGGTCTGCTGCGACCCGGGCATGTCGGTGCCAACGGCTATCGCTATTACGGAAAAGAGGAACTGCTGCGATTGCAGCAAATCCTCTTTTATCGCGAACTCGGTATGCCGCTCGCCGAGATCGGCGCCGTGCTCGACAATCCTGCCTTCGACCTGCTTGCCGCGCTACGCGGACATCGCGCCGCGCTGCAGGGTCGGATCGCGCAGTATCAGGGCCTCATCCAGACCATCGATCGCACGATCGCGTCACTGGAAAGGAACGAAACAATGGAAGACAATGATTATTATGCCGGGATCGCTCCCGAAACGCGTGACCGCTGGGAGCGCGAAGCCGAAGCCTTCTGGGGCAAGGAAGCGGTCGCAGCGGCCCAGGAAAAGGCCAAGGCGCTGACGAAAGAGCAGGTCGACGAGATCCGCCGCGAAATGGAAGAAATCCGCGACGCTTTCGCCCGTCTTTTCCGCGACGGGGCGGAACCGGGGTCCGACGCGGTGCAGGCCGTCACCGACCGCCACTATCGCTGGGTCTCGCACAGCTGGACGCCCGATGCGGCGGCTTTTGCCGGGCTCGGACGCCTTTATGTCGAAAATCCCGAGTTCCGGGCGACCTATAAGGATGAGGAATTGCCCGGCTGCCCAGAATTCATCGCCGAGGCGATGGCGATCTATGCCGAGCGCTCGCTCTGATCCGGCAATAGCAGGCTGGCATCGCCATAGCTGTAGAAGCGATAGCCCGCGGCAATCGCGTGGGCATAGGCCGACTGCATCGTTTCCAACCCCATCAGCGCGCTCACCAGCATGAAGAGCGTCGAGCGCGGCAAGTGGAAGTTGGTCATCAGCCCGTCGATCGCCCTGAAGCGATAGCCGGGAGTAATGAAAATCGACGTGTCGCCCGCGAAAGGTGCAATGGTGCCATCGTCGCGGGCGGCACTTTCGAGCAAGCGCAGGCTGGTCGTGCCGACCGCAATCACCCGGCCGCCGCCCGCGCGCACGGCATTCAGCCGTGCCGCGGTATCGGCGTCGATCCGCCCCCATTCGGCGTGCATGACGTGGTCGTCAGTGTCGTCGGCCTTTACGGGCAGGAAGGTGCCTGCGCCGACGTGCAAGGTCAGCGTTTCGGTAACGATCCCCGCCGCCGCCAATTCCGCGAGCAGTTCGGGGGTGAAATGCAGCGCCGCGGTCGGCGCCGCGACCGCGCCGTCCTCACGCGCGAACATCGTCTGGTAATCGGCGCGGTCGGCTTCGTCGGTCGCGCGCTTGCCGGCGATATAGGGCGGCAGCGGCATCGTCCCCGCGCGTTCGAGCAGCAGCTCCACCGGCTCGTCGCCCGCAAAGGCGAGGATGTAACTGCCGTCGGCGAGCCGTTCCTCGGCCACCGCCGCGACCCCCGAACCGAAATCGACCGTCTCGCCGACGCGCAGCCGCTTGGCGTTGCGCACGAACGCCTGCCAGCGGCGCAGGTCGATGCGTTTATGCAGCGTCGCGCCGATTTTCGCCTCTCCGCGCCGCCCTTCGAGCTGCGCCGGGATCACGCGCGTGTCGTTGAAGACGAGGCAATCGCCAGGGCGTAGCCATTGCGGCAGGTCGCGCACCCCGGCATCGACGATCTTACCGCCGTCAACCACCAGCATCCGCGCCGCATCGCGCGGGCGCGCGGGACGCAGCGCGATGCGCTCACCGGGCAAATCGAAATCGAAGGCGTCGACGCGCATGCGGGTTCGCGCGCCTTCCCGCGATTATTGCGCGATCGGCGCGTTGAGCTGGTCGATGGTCACGTCGGCCGGCGGTGCCGGTTGAGCCTCGGTCAGCATCGAGGCCGGCGGTACCGGCTTGTTGTCGGCGGCGACCGACACCTGGACCATGCGCGACATTACTGCGGGGGGCTCCCCCTTCTGGATCGCGTCGACATATTGCATTCCCGACACGACGCGGCCGAACGCGGTGTAGCGGCGGTCGAGCGAGAAACGCGGCAGGAGCATGATGAAGAACTGGCTGTTCGCGCTGTCATCACTCTGCGCGCGCGCCATCGAGACGGTGCCGCGCAGGTGCGGGGTCGCGTTGAATTCGGCCTTGAGGTCGGGAAGCTCCGACCCGCCCTGCCCCGTCGCGGTCGGATCGCCCGTCTGCGCCATGAAGCCGTCGATCACGCGGTGGAACTTGACCCCGTCATAGAAGCCCGCACGCGCCAGCTGCTTGACGCGTTCGACATGGTTCGGCGCGACATTGGGATAAAGCTGGATCACCACGCGGCCGCCGGTGGAAAGGTCGAGGTTCAGCATATATTCGGGGTTGTTCAGATATTGGTCGGGCGCCATCGCCGGGGCCGGCGCTGCCGCGGCGGGTGCGGCTTCGCTCGTTGTGGCGGGCGGCGCCGGCGGCGTATCCAGGGGTGCGGGATCGATCGGCGCCGGAGTCTCTACCGGCGGGGCCGGCTGGTTTTGTTCGGGGTTCGGCGCCGGCGCGGGCGGCGCATCCTGCGCGACGGCCGCAGCCGCGAGACCGAACGCCATGCCCATAAGAATCAGGGGACGGAAGGAAGATGTCATGCTGGATCGGCCTCTGTAAAATATTCCGGAACTGCGCCCCATCGGGCGCGCCCTAGCGGGAAAAAGCTGAACGCTCAATGGATGGTGTCACGCCTCGCCCTGCCGAAGGCCGCGCTCCGCGATGCGGGCAACAACCGCATCGCGCACCGCGGGCGTCACGAATTTGTGGATGTCCCCGCCAAAGATCGCGATTTCCTTGACCAGCCGCGAAGCAATCGGTTGCAGCCCGACGTCGGCCATCAGGAACACGGTTTCGATGCGGTCGTTGAGCTGCTGGTTCATGCCCGCCATCTGATATTCATATTCGAAATCGGCGACCGCGCGCAGCCCGCGGACGATGACGGTTGCGCCTTCGCGCTGGGCAAAATCCATCAGCAGCGAGTTGAAACCGACGACCCGAATGTCGCCCTCGATCGCCTCGACCTCGCGCTTCACCATCGCGATGCGCTCGTCATCGTCGAACATCGGCGATTTGGTGATGTTGGTCGTCACCCCGATCACCAGCCGGTCGACCAGCTTCGCCCCGCGCCGGATGATGTCCATATGGCCGAGCGTGATGGGATCGAACGTCCCCGGATAAACCCCCACCCGCATTACCGGTCCCTTTCCACGACATAGCGTGCGATCGCGCGAAGCAGCGCCGCTTCCTCGCCAAAGCCGGCAAGATGGCCGACCGCCTGTTCGACGAGCAGCGTGGCCTGGTCGCGCGCGCGCTCCAGCCCCATCAGCGTGACGAAGGTCGCCTTGCCCGCCGCTTCGTCCTTGTGCAGCGCCTTGCCCGCCAGCGCCTCGTCGCCCTCGACATCCATGATGTCGTCGGCGATCTGGAAAGCGAGCCCGATGTCGCGAGCATAGCCGCGCAGCGGCCGGCGGCCCTCAGCGGGAATGCGCGCAAGAATCGCGCCCGCCTCGACCGAAAAGGCAATGAGCGCCCCAGTCTTGAGCTGTTGCAGCCGCGTTACTGTGGGCAGGTCGAAATCGGAGGTTTCGGCGGCGAGGTCCATCATCTGTCCGCCCGCCATTCCCGCCGGTCCCGCGGCGCGCGCAAGTTCGCAGCACAGCTCCGCCCGTACGAAGGGATCGGCGCTTGTCGCCGGATCGCACAGCCATTCAAAGGCCAGCGCGTGAAGCGAATCGCCTGCAAGCACTGCGGTCGCTTCGCCGAATGCCTTATGGGTGGTCGGCTTGCCGCGGCGCATATCGTCATCGTCCATGCACGGCAGATCGTCGTGGATCAGCGAATAGACGTGCATCGCCTCGACCGCGGCGCCGACGCGCAGCGTTAACGAGCGATCGACGTGGAACAGATCGCCCGCCGCGCGTACGAGCAGGGGGCGGAGCCTTTTGCCCCCCGCGATCGCGGCATAGCGCATCGCCTCATAAAGCGGCGCGCGCGGGTCGGCGGGTACGGCGAGCAAAGTCTCGAACAGCGCGTCGATCCCTTCGGCGACCTCGACCTGGGTCGCGCGGAGCAGCTCGGCGCCGCGCGCAATATCGCCGCCTGTCGATGCCACGCCCCGCTCAGCCTTCGCCAAAGGGCACGGTTCCCGACGGCCGGCCGTCGGCAGCGAGGCTGACCTGTTCGATCCGCGCCTGCGCCGCGGCGAGCCGCGCCTCGCAATGGCTGCGCAGCGCGTGGCCGCGCTCATAAAGGCTGACCGATTCTTCGAGGCTGACGTCGCCGCTTTCGAGCCGCCGGACAATCGTTTCGAGCTCGCCCATCGCGGCTTCGAACGACAGGGCGGCGATGTCGGCAGCAGCGGCGGTGTCGGGGGTGTCCGTCATGCCCCTGCTTTGGCCTCTTCGCCCCCTTTCGGTCAAGCTTGACGTCGCGCGGCGCTCCTCTAGCGTTTGATGTCGGAGGAACCTGGCCATGACCCTGCAATCCGTCGCCGCCTATATCGCCACCGCCGTCGTCTTCGGCATTCTCGATGCGCTCTGGCTGCGTGTCATGGTCGCCAAAGTCTACCGCCCGGAAATCGGCGCGTTGATGATGGACGGGTGGCGCCCCGCGCCGGCGCTGATCTTTTATGCACTCTATATGCTCGGCATACAGATTTTCGCGGTGCAACCCGCACTGGCGGCGGGCAAGTGGCAGGTGGCGGCGCAATGGGGGGCGCTGTTCGGTTTCTTCTGTTACATGACCTATGATCTCACCAATCATGCGACGATGAAAATCTGGTCGACCAAGGTCACCTTGCTCGACATCGCATGGGGCACGCTCGCGACGGGGTTCGCGGCAGGTGCGGCGGCTTGGATGGTCCTCGCCTGGATGCCGCGGAGCGCCTGATTCCGTCTGTTCGGTGCAATCACGGTTCCGTTTTTTGCAATTGCCTCGGCGTGTGGCGCTTGCCATGTTGCACTGCACAAGAAGAGAGGGGCTCGAAGGCAAGTTTTGTTCCACCAACAAGGACTTGCACCATGAAAACCATAATCCTCCCCGCCCTTGGCCTGCTCGCACTGGCGCCCACCGCGGCGCTGGCGAAGGACGAAGCGGCGCAGCGTTTCCAGCACGACGGCGCGATCTACAGCTATACCGTGACCCAAGTCGGCGACACGCGCGTGATCACCGGTGTCGAAGAACGCACGGGCAAGCCGTTCACGCTGCGCGTCGGCGAAAATCGCGTCCGCGGCACCGTGGGCTCGCAGCAGGTGAGCTTCGCGCTCCGCGATGTCGAGCCGCTGACGGCAGACAAGACGACGCTCGCATCGCGCTGAATTTCTATCCGACGACGGACCCCATATAGTCCTGAAAGGCGATATGGGGTCTGTTCGTTTTGTCTGCGCCCCGCTAAAGGCGCGCCATGACTCAGCCAGCGCCCGCTATCACGCCCGAAATCGTCGCCGAGCACGGGCTTTCGCCCGAAGAATATGAGCGCGTCCTGACCGCGCTCGGGCGCGAGCCGAACCTCGTCGAGCTCGGCATTTTCTCGGTCATGTGGTCGGAGCATTGCAGCTATAAAAGCTCGCGCATCCATTTGAAAAAACTGCCCACCGAGGCGCCGTGGGTGATCTGTGGGCCCGGCGAGAATGCAGGCGTCATCGACATCGGCGAAGGGCCGGACGGCAAGAAGCTCGCCGCGATCTTCAAGATGGAGAGCCACAACCACCCCTCGTACATCGAACCCTATCAGGGCGCGGCGACCGGGGTCGGCGGCATCTTGCGCGACGTGTTCACCATGGGCGCGCGCCCAGTCGCAAATCTCAACGCGCTGCGTTTCGGCCGCCCCGACCATCCGAAGATGAAGCACCTCATCTCGGGCGTCGTCCACGGCATCGGCGGCTACGGCAATTGCGTCGGCGTCCCGACGGTCGGCGGCGAGGTCAATTTCCACAAGGCCTACGACGGCAATATCCTCGTCAACGCGATGACCGTCGGCGTCGCCGAACAGGACAAGATCTTCTATTCGGCCGCGAGCGGCGTCGGCAATCCGATCGTCTATGTCGGGTCGAAAACCGGCCGCGACGGCATCCACGGCGCCACGATGGCGTCGGCGGACTTCGGTGAAGATGCCGAGGAAAAGCGCCCGACCGTGCAGGTCGGCGATCCCTTCACCGAAAAATTGCTGATCGAGGCGTGCCTCGAGCTGATGGCATCGGACGCAATCGTCGCGATCCAGGACATGGGCGCCGCGGGGCTCACCAGCTCGTCGGTCGAGATGGCGTCGAAGGGCGGCGTTGGGCTCCACCTCAAGATGGATGACGTGCCGCAGCGCGAGACCGGCATGACCGCATATGAGATGATGCTGTCCGAATCGCAGGAACGCATGTTGATGGTCCTGAAGCCCGGCAAGGAAGAGTTCGCCAAGGCGATTTTCCACAAATGGGAACTCGACTTCGCGGTCATCGGCACCGTCACCGACACGGGGCGCATGGTGCTCGAACATCATGGCGAAATCGTCTGCGACATTCCGCTCGCCCCGCTCGCCGACGACGCGCCGCTCTACGACCGCCCGCACGTTCCGACCCCGAAGCCGGCCGAGCTGACCGACGTCCCCGAGACGACCGACGTCGCCGCCGACCTCAAGACGCTGATGGGCACCCCCGACATCGCCAGCCGCCGCTGGATCTGGGAGCAAT
Organism: Sphingopyxis sp. TUF1; assembly: GCF_036687315.1. NCBI lineage: Bacteria > Pseudomonadati > Pseudomonadota > Alphaproteobacteria > Sphingomonadales > Sphingopyxidaceae > Sphingopyxis > Sphingopyxis kveilinensis. The sequence goes on along the minus strand of NZ_CP144683.1, from coordinate 2,090,683 downwards.
ATGACAGCCAGGTCGGCGCCGACACGGTGCAGACCGGCGGCGACGCGGCGCTCGTTCGCATCCATGGCACAGGCCGCGCGCTCGCGATGTCAACCGACTGCACCCCGCGCTATTGCTACGCCGACCCCGTCGAGGGCGGCAAGCAGGCGGTCGCCGAAACCTGGCGCAACATCACCGCGGTCGGCGCCACTCCTTTGGCGATTACCAACTGCCTAAACTTTGCCAACCCGCAGCGTCCCGAAATCATGGGGCAGATCGTCGGTTGCCTTGATGGCATGGCGCAGGCCTGCCGCGCGCTCGACTATCCGATCGTCTCGGGCAACGTCAGTCTTTATAACGAGAGCAAGGCGACCGGCGGCGGCAGCGCGATCCTGCCCACCCCCGCGATCGGCGGCGTCGGCGTGATCGAGGATGTAAGCAAGGCCGTCGGCATCGGCTTCAAGCGCACCGGCGACATCGTATTGGCCGTGGGGGAACGCGCCGGCCATCTCGGCCAGTCAGTGTGGCTGCGCGAAATCCACGGCCGCGAAGAGGGCCCGCCGCCCGAGGTCAATCTGCGCTGCGAAAAGCGCACCGGCGATTTCATCCGCAATGCAATCAACGCCGGCTGGATCACCGCCTGCCACGACGTGTCGGACGGCGGCATCGCGGTGGGGCTCGCCGAAATGGCACTGAAGTCGAACATCGGCGTGCTTGTGAGCGAAGAACAGCCGTTTGGTGTCGCCGAAAGCTTCTTCGGCGAAGATCAGGGACTGTACCTTGTCACCGTCTGCGACACCTGCCTCGCCGATTTCCTTGACGCCGCGAACCGCGCCGATGTGCCGGTCGATCCGCTCGGCCGCACGATCAAGGACCGCATCGTGTTCGAGCTGCCCGGCAGCGATCATCAGGTAACGCTGGCGGACCTGCGCGAGGCGCATGAAGGCTTTTTCCCCAAGCTGATGGGTGCCAACGCGGCGCTTGCCTAAATCGTCATTGCGAGCGTAGCGAAGCAATCTCCAGCGACCGCACGCCAATGACGATGACTGGAGATTGCCGCGTCGCCTTCGGCTCCTCGCAATGACGAGGCAGGACTTTCGGGTGGAGGAGTGAGCCCATGAGCATCCATATCGGCATCGGCGGATGGACCTACGAACCCTGGCGCGGAACCTTCTATCCGCCCAAACACCCGCAAAAGCGCGAGCTCGAATATGCCGGCCAGCATCTGACCGGGATCGAGATCAACGGCACTTATTACGGCAGTCAAAAGCCTGAGAGTTTCGCCAACTGGGCCGCGTCGGTCCCCGATGGCTTCAAGTTCAGCGTCAAGGCGTCACGTTTTTGTACCAACCGCAAGGTACTGGCTGAAGGCGCCGCCTCGATCGAGAAATTCTTGAACCAAGGCATCACCCGCCTCGGCGACCGGCTCGGACCGATCCACTGGCAATTCATGGCGACGAAAAAGTTCGACCGCGATGATTTCGCGGGTTTCCTTGATCTGCTGCCCGACAGCCAGGACGGCCTCCCGCTCCGTCACGCGATCGAGGTACGGCGCGAAAGCTTCCGCGACCCGGCGTTCGCCTCAATGCTCCGCGAGCGCAACATGGCGATTGTCTATGCCGACAGCGACGAATTTCCCTGCATCGACGAACAGACGGCCGACTTCACCTACGCGCGATTGCAGCGTTCGCAGGACGATATCGAAACCGGCTATGACGAAAAGGCGCTCGACGGCTGGGCCCAGCAGGCGCGCGATTGGGCCAAGGGCGGCCGCGACGTCTTCCTCTTCTTCATCTCGGGCGCGAAAGTCCGCAATCCCGCTGCCGCGCAGGCGCTGATCGCGCGGTTGCGCAGCAGCAACTGACCGTTCAGGCCGCCTGCGCAAGTGGCGCCGACGCCGGCGCCGTCTCGGCAGCCTCGTTTCCCAGCAGGAGATAGGGGTCGATGCCGTCAGCGCGCATCATGGCGTGAACCTGTTTGTAAACGATCGGTTCGGCGATCCCCAGCCGCTGCCGCGCCGCTGCCAACGGTTCGGCAAGCAGCGCCTCGATATCCTGATGCGCAATCTGCTGCGCAGCGCGGCCGATGCGCTGGCCCTCGCGCACCGCGCCATAGATGGGATAACGGCCGCCGAACCCCTTGCGGATTTCGCGAGCACCAGCCCAGGCGATGAACAGCGTCCCCCAGCTCGGCGTCTGGCTGTAGGAAAAGGCGAGCACGCACTGTTCGCCGAGCGCGTCGCGGCCATAGCCGGTGAGGATGTGGAACAGGTCATGCGTATCGCGCAGCCGATTGCCGTAAAGCTCCAGCATATCGTCATAGCGGGGCTGGCCGCGGCGGAACTTGTCGAACTCGTCGACAAGGCCCTGCGCGGTCAGCCCCTCGCGCTCCATGAAGTCGACATAGGTGCGCCCGACGCTGCCGTCGGGCAGCTGGCGAAGCCGGTCATGGTCGTCGAGCATCGCGGGCAGATAGGGCCGCTCGGCAAGCTGCTTCCGCCCCTCCGCGGTGGCGAAAAAGGCCTGCGCCGCCTTGTCGAAGCGCTTGTCGCGCAGCGATTCGATGATGTGGAATACCTGTTCGGTGTCTTCCTTGTCGGCGATGAGCTGGCGAAAATGGCGCCACGCCTTGAGCGGCCGGAAACCGCCTTCGACGCGGTCGGGGTGAGAGAGTGGGAAAGCGGTCATAGCAAACCTCTGTGGCGAATCCTTGATCGCTCGATAGCATTACTGACATATATGTCAATAGTTCGCAAAACAGCGCTGGCGCGCGTGTTCGATCGCCGATAGACCATCATCATGACGGCCGATGCGACGACGCCTTGCTGGGCTCACTGGTCACGACCGACACCGCGCGGACCGCGGCGGGAGAGACGTTTCATGCACGAGAAATTACCGGAACAGATCAGCAACCGGCCATGATTCCGCGCGACTTTGGGGGAGAAGAGGCGATGAACGGGGGAATGACGACACGCTACGAGAGCCTCGACGCGATCCGCGGAGTGGCGGTGATGGGCATCCTTGCGATGAATATCGTCGCCTTTGCCCTGCCCTTCCCCGCCTATGGGAATCCCGCCGCCGGGGGTCCGCCGACGGGTAGCGACGTCGCGACGTGGTTCTTCAACTTTGTTTTCATCGATTCAAAGATGCGCGGCCTATTCTCGATGCTGTTCGGGGCAAGCACGCTGCTGGTGATTGAAAGCGCCGCCGCCGCGGGACGCAGCGCCGCGAGCGCTCATTATTCGCGCATGTTCTGGCTCGCGCTCTTCGGTCTCGCGCATTTCTATCTGGTCTGGTTCGGCGATATCCTGTTCCTTTATGCGATCTGCGGCCTGCTGATTTTCCTGTTCAGGAAGCTGTCGGTGCGTGCGCTGCTTCTCTGGTCGATCCCCTTTTTCCTCATCGGCATCGGCGTGCACATCAGCCTCTGGTGGATGCTGTCGATGGCGCAGGCGGGGACGCTGCCCCCCGAGGCCGCGACCGCGATGCAGGAGGCGTTACGGCAAATCAACGCCGACATGGGGCCATCCACCCCCGTCTATGCCGAAGAGAAGGCGCTTTACCTTGGCAGCTACGCCAGCATCGTCGCGCACCGAACGGGCGAGATGGCGGGCGATCCGTTCTTCTTCCTGTTTTTGTTCCTCTGGGAGACCATCGGCCTGATGCTGATCGGCATGGCGCTGTTCAAATCGCATATGCTGACCGGCGAATGGGAAGCGGCGCGCTATCGCAAATGGGCGATTGCCTGTTTTCTGATCGCCGCTCCGCCGCTGGCCGGGCTTGGCCTCTATCAGATGCGAACCGGTTATGACGCGGTATCGGTATTCGGTTCGACAGTGGCACTGTCGGTGCCGTTCGATACGCTGATGACGGTCGGCTGGGCGGCGCTCATCATGCTGCTGATCAAGACGACGGCCAGCACTGCGGTGCGCGCCCGGCTCGCGGCGGCGGGGCGCATGGCCTTTACCAACTATCTCGTCACCTCGGTCCTGATGACGACGATCTTTTACGGCTATGGGCTCGGCCTGTTCGGCAGCGTCGGCCGCCTGCCGCTCTATCTCTTTTGCTTCGGCATGTGGGCGGCGATGCTGCTCTGGTCAAAGCCGTGGCTCGACCGTTTCCACTATGGCCCGCTCGAATGGCTGTGGCGCAGCGTGTCGCGCTGGCAAATGCAGCCGATGAGAAAAGTCGCGCCGGCGTGAAACTGCGCGCTGGTCAATAGCTGACGGCGCGGCCGAATCCAGTGGGGCGGCGCTGGACGAGGGGGTTGGCTTCGCGCTCGAGCGCGCCGAGCGTCTCTTCGAACAGCGGCCGCAGCTCGACGACGCGCGGCAGATATTCTTCGGGGCTCGTCTGTGTCTCGACGCAGTGGCGCGCGAACATCTCGATGTCCTCGGCCAGCGCGCCCAGCTTTTCGCCGCCGAACTGGCGTGCTTCGCTTTTCAGCGTGTGCGCGGGCATGACGAGGCCGCGCGGGTCGCGCGCACGCATCGCGTCTTCGATCGCGGCGACCGACTTGGTGCCGTCTTCGCGGAAATAGCCGAGAATTCGCACAAAAGCCGCACCCAGCTGGGTTCGCGTCGCGCGAAACTCATCCCAATCGACCAGGATCTCGTCCAATGCTTTGTCCCTTGGTGTTCAAATCCGCGGTGGTCCCGGCCGGTCCATGCCTCAAAGGCGGTAAAAAAGACGTTACGAGCCGGGCCTATCGCAACCAAAGCTGCACCATTCTGGGTCAGCGGCGAACGCGCCAGCGACCCTCGCCCTCCTGAATGCTCTCATCCTCCACCGCCCAGCCATGCTCGGCGGCGAGTGCCGCCACTTCGCGTGCTGCATTGGGATCGTCGGCAATCAGCACCGCCTCGGCCGCATCGCGCATCGCGCGCGCCAGCCGCAGCGCGGGCCAGGGGCAGCGCATTCCGCGCGCGTCGACCAGCCGCGCGGCCGCGTCATTCGTCATAGGGGTTGCGCGAATTGCGGAAGTTGAGCCGCACCGGCACGCCCTGGAACCCCAGTTCCTTGCGCATCCCGTTGACGAGATAGCGTTCATAGCTTCCCGGCAAGGCGTCGGTGCGCGACCCGAACACAACGAACGTCGGCGGACGCGTGCGTGCCTGCGTGATATAGCGCAGTTTGATCCGCTTGCCCCCCGGTGCGGGTGGCGGATTGGCCGTCACGGCACTCTCGAACCAGCGGTTGAGCCGCGCCGTCGAAACGCGGTTCGTCCAGATCGCACGCTGTTCGAACGCGACGCGGACCAGCGTGTCGATCCCCTTGCCCGTCGCGCCCGAGATGCTGAGCACCGGCACACCCTTGACCTGGCTGAGCCCGTCGTCGAGCGCCGCGCGGACACCGTTGAACAGCGAGGAAGGATCCTCGGCGATGTCCCATTTGTTGAGCGCGACGATCAGAGCGCGGCCTTCCTGGAGCACGCGGTCGGCGATGCGCAGGTCCTGTGCCTCCAGCCCCTTGGTCGCGTCGAGCAGCAGCACAACCACCTCGGCGAAATCGATCGCGTGGAGCGCGTCGGCGACCGAGAGTTTTTCCAGCTTGTCCTGCACTTTTGCGCGCTTGCGCATTCCGGCGGTGTCGAACAGCTGGATTTCGTGGACCTCGCCATCCTGTTCCCATTGCCAGTCGACGCGGATCGAATCGCGGGTGATTCCAGCCTCGGGCCCGGTGATCAGCCGGTCCTCGCCGATCATGCGGTTGATGAGCGTCGATTTGCCCGCGTTCGGGCGCCCAACGATCGCGAGCTTCATCGGGCCGAGCGGCGCATCCTCGTCGTCTTCGCCTTCAACGGGGGGTGGCAGGGCCTCGGCTTCGGTGGCGTGGAAGCCCTCGACGATCGGGCGCAGCGCGTCGAACAGGTCGACGATGCCCTCGCCATGCTCGGCGCTGAGTGCGATTGGATTGTCGAAGCCCAGCGAATAGCTTTCCATCAGGCCGTTTTCGCCCTGCTTCCCCTCGGCCTTATTGACGAGGAGGATGATCGGCGTGTCCTCGCTGCGCAGCCAGCGCGCGATTTCCTCGTCGAGCGGGGTGACTCCCGCGCGGCCGTCGATCATGAACAGCGCCGCGTCGGCCTCGCGCACCGCCTTTTCGGTCTGGACGCGCATCCGTCCAGGCAAGGTCGCGGCGTCATGATCCTCAAACCCCGCGGTGTCGACGATCGTGAATTTCAGCCCGAGCAGTTCGGCGTCGCCCTCGCGCCGGTCGCGCGTGACCCCCGGCTGGTCGTCGACGAGCGCAAGGCGCTTGCCGACCAGCCGGTTGAACAGCGTCGATTTGCCCACGTTAGGGCGGCCGACAATGGCAATCGTCGCGGATCGCGACATGGCTTGGTTCCTATCCTATCCGGGCCGCCCCGGCCCGAACGCGGTCAGCGCCAGGCCGTGAGCCGTCCGTCGTCCGCCAGAATATACAAAATATTGTTCGCGACCACCGGCGACTGCGACAGCGGCGATTTGAATTCGGTGGTGCCGAGCAGGCTGCCGTCGGTCGGCGAGAATTCCTGCATCTGCCCTTCGCTGTTCACCGCGATCAGGCGCCCGCCCGCCAGAATCGGCCCGGTCCAGCGGATCGGGTCCTTCTTTTTCTTCTCGGTTTCGACGCGGAAGCGCGCGAGCTGCTGGAGCCAGCGCACCTTGCCCGTCGACCGCGCGACGCACAGCAGCTTGCCGTCGTCGGTCATCGCATAGACCCATTCGCCCACCACATAAGGCGTCGAAATGCCCGCGATCGAGATTTCCCAGCTGCGCTGGCCGGTGACCAGCTCGTAACTCGCCATGCGACCGCCTTGACCGAGCGCAAAGACGCGGCCGCGGTCGATGACGGGATCGGCGTCGACGTCGGTGAGCGTCGATACCGACAGCGCCATCGACGTGCGCGCAAGCGCGTCTTCCCACAGGTCGCGGCCGTTTTCGTAACGATAGGCCTGCACTTCACCCGACGAGAAGCCGGCGACGATCGTCCCCTGCCCCGCCGCGGGCGATGCCGCGCCGAACACGCTGCCCGCTTCCAGCGATGCCGTCGCCTGCCACTGCACCGCGCCGTCAGCCGCGTTGAGCGCGAAAATCTGGTTGTCCTGACTGATCACATAGACGCCGCCAAAGGCGACCGTCGGCGCGCCGCGCAGCGGGCCCGCGGGCCGGACCTTCCAGATCACCGACCCGTCGGCCGCGTTGAGCGCCGCGACGTCACCGACGCCGCTTGTGGCATAAACGACGTTGCCGTCGACGCTCGCGCCGCCGCCGAACAGCGAATCCCGGAAATCCTTCCCCGTGCTGCCGATCGCCACGCTCCAGAGTTTCGCGCCGGTGTCGGCGGCAAAGGCCGAGACAACCGCGTCGGTATCGACGACGAACAGCCGATTGTCAGCGATCACCGGCGAAGAGGCCAGGCGCTGCTTGTTCGTGCTGCCCGCAATGTCCGCTTCCCAGAGCTTCGCGCGCGTCGCGCCGAGCGCCGGGTGCCCCATCGATTTCGACGCATTGCCGCCCGACTGCGCCCAAGCGGCGTTGACCGCCGGTTCGGGCAGGACAACGGCGATTTCGGCGGTTGCCGGATCGACCTTGATGCTGTTGTCGTTCGACAGGATCGACACGCGGTTGCCGATTGTCGGCGTCCTGGGCCCGCCGTCGCCCTTCAACACCCCGCAACCCGCCAACGGCAGCGCCAACAGCGCCGCATAAAGTCCGAAACGCGCTTTCCGCATGTTAATTGGCTTCCTCAGTCTTTTGGGCGGCGGCGGGCGCCGCGCCCTTTTGCTCGGCCGCGATGCTCTCGGCGGCGCGGTCGGTGACGGCATCGACACCCAGCATCCCCGCCATCTGGACCGCCCGCGATTGCAGCGATTTGGTGACGTCGGGCAATTTGGCGATCCGGCCATAAAGCGCGCCCGCCTGATCGAACTGGCCGAGCTGATAATGCGCCGTCGCCGACAGCTCGGCCGCGCTCGCGAACCAGCTCGACGCCGGATCCTTGGCATCGACCATCGGTTTCATTCGCGCAATCACCGCTTCGGGTTTCAGCGTGTCATATTCGAACGCCGTCTGGCGGATCAGCGCCAGATCGCGGAGCGACTGGTCGACCTCTGTATCGGCGGCGACCTTCGCCATCAGCGCGGCGGCGGCTTTGAGATCGCCCGCACCGGCCTTGATATTTGCCTGCTGCATCATCGCCGCAGCGCGGTAAGCCGGCGTACCCTCGGCGGCGATCTTCTCGAGCTCGCTCGCCGCGGCGCGCGGCTGGTTGGCCTGAAGCTTGTCGAGAGCCGCGACCAATTCCTCCGCCTGCTCGCCGCGCGCGACGTCCTGCCGGTGATTCCAGTAAAGATAGCCGCCGAACGCCAGCAGGATCGCGGCGACACCGCCGATGATCCAGCGGCCATAGCGCTGCATGATCGTATCGAGCCGGTCCTTGCGGACGGCTTCGTCGACTTCCTGCAACAGCGCGGCATCGTTCGTCGGGCTCAGGGCCAATCAAACCTCCGTAAACTTCATGGCGGCACGGGGCCGGTCCGCTTCCTTAGCGACGGCATGATGAAAGGCCAAGCGTTTCACTTGTCCGGGGGCGCGAGGCCGTCAACCCGTATAAATCTGTTCCTCGGTCGGGAATGAACGGGACCTGACTTCGCTGGCATAGTCCTGTGCCGCGCCGCTGATGATGTTCCCAAGATCCTGATAGCGCTTGACGAATTTGGGAACGCGCTCGAACATCCCCAGCATGTCATCGGTGACGAGCACCTGGCCGTCACACTCGGCGGATGCACCGATGCCGATCGTCGGGCAATTGACCTTGTTCGTGATCTCGATCGCAATCGATTCGAGCACGCCTTCGATGACGATCGAAAAGGCGCCCGCCTGCGCGACTGCGACCGCATCCTCGACGATTGAGCGGGCCTCCTCCTCGCTCTTGCCGCGCACGCCATAGCCGCCGAGGATGTTCACCGCCTGCGGGGTCAGCCCGACATGACCCATCACCGGAATGCCGCGCTGGGTCAGGAATTCGATCGTCGGGGCCAGCACCTTGCCGCCCTCGACCTTCACCGCCGCCGCGCCCGTTTCTTTCAGGAGCCGCGCGGCGTTGTCGAACGCCAGCTGCGGGCTCGCTTCATAGCTGCCGAAGGGCATATCGACGATCACCGCCGCATGATAGCTGCCACGCACGACCGCGGCGCCGTGCAGCGCCATCATCTCCATCGTGACGCCGACGGTATGCGGCAGGCCGTAGATCACCTGCGCGAGCGAATCGCCGACGAGCAGCATGTCGCAATGCGGGTCGAGCAGTTGCGCCATGCGCACCGTATAGGCGGTGAGCATCACGATCGGCTCGCCCCCCTTGCGCTGCCGGATACGCGGCACCGTCAGGCGCTTCATCGGCTGCGGCGTCGGGTTCGCGCGGCTGGTGGATGTGTCGAGGGTGAGCGTTTTGGGGAGAGTAGACATGGCGCGAGGGCTTAGCCGATGCGACCATATATTGCCAACGCAATCCGGAATGCGCGCACTTGCGCGCTGCGCTCAACGAGCCCGCGCGTCGCCCACCGCCGCGACCGCTTCGCGCACATTGTCGCTGAACAGGCCGTCGATGCCTGTCGCAAGATAAGCAGCGATCTCGCCGCCCAGGTCGCCATGCGCCGCGGGATTGAGGCCACCCTTGTCGCTGAGCGGCAGAAAATAATTTTCGCGGCGAAACGTCCAGGGATGCACTTTCAGCCCCGCTTTATGAGCGTCGCGCACCAGACCGGTCGGTTCACCGAGCCGTCCGAGCATCCCGCGCGGAATGACCATCGCCTTGTTCGGACCGATCCCGTCGGCGTAGGCCGCGATCAATCTGAGACCCGCCGGCGACGTCATGGCGGCGTAGCTCGCGTCGGGCCGGTCGGCGGGACCGCCGCTCGCATCGACCAGCTGGATCAGCGGGAGGTCGGTTTTTTCGCGCAGATCGATGAGATTGCCCACCTCGAAGCTCTGAACGAACACCGGTGCAGTGCGGCCACGATAGCCGAAGCGATCGAGCAGTTCGAGGAGCGGCGCTTCGTGCGGCAGGCCGATCGACGCGAAATAGCTCGGATGCTTGGTCTCGGGATAAACGCCGACGGGCTTGGTGCGCCCGCGGTTCACCTCGGCGAGCAGCGTCAGTATCTCCTCGAAGGTCGGCACCGCGAACCGCCCGTCGAACGCCGTTCCGCGCAGTTGCGGCAGCCGTTCCTTCGCGCGCAAGGTCTTGAGCTCGGCGAGCGTGAAATCCTCGGTGAACCAGCCCGTCACCTCGTCTCCGTCGATCGTCTTTGTCGCCTTGCGATTGGCAAATTCTGGCCGGTCCGCGACGTCGGTCGTCTCCGAAATCTCATTCTCGTGACGCGCCACGAGCACACCGTCGCGCGTGAGCACCAGATCGGGTTCGATGAAGTCGGCGCCCTGCTCGATCGCCAGACGATAGCTCGCGATCGTATGTTCGGGCCGCTCGCCCGACGCGCCGCGGTGCGCGATGACGACGGGCGGTTTACCGTCAAGCGTGGGCTCGGCCATCACCGGATCAGCCGAACAGCCGGCGAGCGGCATGAGGGCCAGAAGGGCCGCAACCCAGCGCATCATGCCGCAAAGCGCGCCTGCCAGTCGTCGGCGGAAAAGCCTATGCTGACCCCGTCCCCGGTCTCCACCACCGGCCGCCGGATCATCGCCGGTTGCTCGAGCATCAACGCCTTGGCCGAGCCCGCATCAAGTTCCGCCTTGGCTTCATCGGGCAATTTGCGAAAGGTCGTACCGGCCTTGTTGAGCAGCTTTTCCCATCCGAGTTCGTCGATCCAGCGCTGAAGCCGTTCAGGGTCCAAGCCGTCTTTCCGAAAGTCGTGGAACCGGTGTGCCACACCCCGCTCATCAAGCCAGCGGCGCGCCCTCTTCACCGTATCGCAGTTGGGAATGCCATAGAGAATCATCGTCATGGCGGAGGGATTAGCAGGCGGCGGTTGCAGATACGAGGCTGCACCGCGGCGATCATCACGAAACCACGGCGCGGTCCGCGATGCGCGTGTTCGCGCTCGCCAGCTTGCCGCGCAACGCGCGCGCGAACCCCTCGTGCAGCTCGGCCGCGATATCGGGATTGGCCGCCAGATAGGCGCGGAGGGCCGCGGCGGGGACGAACCACAGCCGCGCGTTGCTGCCCAGCACGACCGTACCCGTCGCATGCGATCCGTCGAGCACCGTCGCCTCGCCAATCAGCTCGCCGTCGGACAAGCGGCCGACCTCGACCCCGTCGCGCAGAATCGCCGCGCGCCCCTCCGCCAGATAGAAAAGGCTGGGTGCTGCCTGGCTTTCGCGGATCAGCACCTCGCCACGCTTCGCTGAGATCCAATGCCCCTGGTCGATCAGACCGCGCGCCGCGTGCGCGCTGAGCCCCGGAAAATGCCGGCGCCGCAGTTCCTCGTCTTCGGGCGAGAAGCGCACCTTCGCGCCGCGCAGCCACAACCGCATGAGGATGCCGATGTTGACCGCAAGGATCGCAAGGACAAGCAGGCTGTAACCGGGGTCAGACGCGCGAAAGAGGGTGAGCGGCAGCGCGACCAGCGCCGCGGCGGCAAGGCCGATGCGCACATAATCGATACGCACGACGAAACTCGTCGCCAGAAGGAGCAGCAATGCCCCGTAAAGGAACCACGCGGAGTCGGAACTCGCCATAGCCAATCGCTCGCATCCCGGCCCGCACCGGGCCATTGGGTGTATGACGTCGTCGATAGCCCAGAACCTTGAACGCCCTCCCACACGCCAAAGTCCCGCAAGAAACTATCAGTTCATGGTCCTGAAGAAAAGCATAGGTGCGCAAATGTCACGATAATGCTAATTTTCCGCCCCAATCGTCCCGCACACATTGCGTCCGGCGGCCATTGGCGCCATGGGGCGCATGATTCGATGATGAAAATGACAGGCAGATGACGAAAAACTGGCAACCGCATAGCTGGCGCTCGCACGAGGCACGCCAGCTGCCCACTTATCGCGACGCCGATGCGCTCGCCGCCGCCGAACGCGAGCTCGCGGGCTATCCGCCGCTTGTCTTCGCCGGCGAAGCGCGCGAGCTGACGAGCGAACTCGCGCGCGTTGCCGAGGGCAAGGCGTTCCTGCTGCAGGGCGGCGATTGCGCCGAAAGCTTTGCCGAATTCCATCCGAACAATATTCGCGATACCTTCCGCGTTCTCCTCCAGATGGCGGTCGTGCTGACCTTCGCCTCGAAAATGCCGGTGGTGAAGCTCGGCCGCATGGCGGGGCAGTTCGCCAAGCCGCGCTCGGCCGATATGGAAGACGTGGATGGCGTTTCGCTGCCGAGCTATCGCGGCGACATCATCAACGACATCGCGTTCGAGGAAGCAGGCCGCGAGCCCGACCCTGCGCGCATGGTCAAGGCGTATAACCAGTCGGCGGCGACGCTGAACCTGCTGCGCGCCTTCGCCGGCGGCGGCTATGCCAATCTTCACCAGGTCAACGCCTGGACGCATGATTTCATGGACCGTAGCCCCTGGGCGAAGAAATATCAGGAAACCGCCGCGCGGATTTCCGAAGCCCTCGCTTTCATGGAAGCATGCGGCGTCACGCCCGAGACGGTGCCGCAGATCAAGGGCACCAGCTTCTATACCAGCCATGAGGCGCTGCTGCTCCCCTATGAGCAGGCGCTGACGCGGCAGGACAGCCTGACCGGCGGCTGGTACGACACCTCGGGGCATTTCCTGTGGGTTGGCGACCGCACGCGATTCGAAGGCTCGGCGCATATCGAATATCTGCGCGGCATCGGCAATCCGGTCGGCATGAAATGCGGGCCCAGCCTGGAGCCCGACGCGCTGCTGCGCCTGCTCGACACGCTCAATCCCAATCATGTCGCTGGGCGGATGACGCTCATTACACGCTATGGCCATGACAAGATCGAGGCGCATCTGCCCAGGCTGGTGCGCGCGGTGAAGGAATCGGGGCATCCCGTCGTCTGGTCGTGCGACCCGATGCACGGCAACGTCATCAAGACGCCCAACGGCTATAAGACGCGCCCGTTCGAGCGTATCCTCGCCGAAGTGCGCGGCTTCTTCGCCGTGCACCGCGCCGAGGGCACGCATGGCGGCGGCATCCATATCGAGATGACCGGCCAGAATGTCACCGAATGCACCGGCGGCGCGATGGACGTGACGCAGATGGACCTCGCCGACCGTTATCACACCCACTGCGACCCGCGTTTGAACGCGGGGCAGTCGCTCGAACTCGCCTTTCTGCTGGCAGAGATGCTCAATCAGGAAATGGCGGATCGCGCCAAGCAGGCGGCTTAATTTCTTTCTCGTCATTGCGAGCGCAGCGAAGTAATCTCCAGCCCTCGACCTTTGCGTAAGGTCGAGGGCTGGAGATTGCCGCGTCGCCTCCGGCTCCTCGCAATGACGCGCTACAGAGCTACTTGACGGCCCACCGCTTCGTGTCGGCAAACGCCCGTCCCAGCGCGACGTGCAGATCGGCATCCTCGGCCGCGCCCCCGAGCGGTATCTTGTCGGAGAAATTGTCGCCCGGCCGGTGATAGTCGCTGCCGAGGAATGCCTCGAGCAGTTTCATGTCCGAAAAGCTGCCGCCGACCATCAGCGAAGCGACACCCTTCGCGCCCAGCGCCCAGCCGTCCTGCCGCTGGATGAAGGGGTCGGCCTCGCCATCCTCGTCGAGCGTGCGGCCCAGCCTGGTCGCCACCTCACGCACCACTGCGTCATAGGCGGGCTTGCCGCGGCCGATCGTCGCCACGGGCGTGCCGCGCGGCGAAATCGCAACTGTGTCGACGTTGAGCGCAACGGTGATGTCGCCGAGCGGAACCACCGGATGATCGGCAAAATAACGCGCGCCAAGCAGGCCCTGCTCCTCTGCCGTCGTCGCGAGGAAATAAACATCGCGGTCGGGGCGCACGCCCTTGCCCAGCCGCTTCGCAACCTCGATCAGCATCGCGATCCCGCTCGCATTGTCGACCGCGCCGTTACAGATGCGGTCGGTCTCGCCCTCGGGCGCGCAGATGCCCAGATGGTCCCAGTGGCCCAAGAACAGCACGGCCTTGCCGTCGGGCTTCGCGCCCGGCAGCCTTGCAACGACATTGTGGCTGGCGAAGGGGCGAACCGCCGATTGTGCGGTAAAGTCCGCGGTCACGGACAGCGCTGCGCCTCGATAGTCCGACGCTTTGGCCGCCTCGCGTAGCGCGGCGCCATCCTGTCCCGCGGCTCTAAACAGAGCGTTCGCGGCGGCGCCCGACAGGAAACCGCTCACCGGCGCGCCCACCCTGGCGCTGGCAAGGCGCATGGATTTGCTGCCGACGCTTTCGCGCAGCGCATCCCACGGCACCGCATCGGTTGCGATCACCAGCACCGCGGAGGCGCCCGCATCGGCGAGCAGCTGACGCCGTTCGCGATAGCGCGGCAGCTTGTCGCCAAAGGGCGCGTTGTCGAACAGCATGATCGCGAGCTTGCCCCGGACGTCGGCATTGACCTGACCTGCACCATCGACTCCATAGCCGACGAAGACTGCGGGAACGCCCGCGAGCGTCACCGATGCTTCACGCCCGCTCACGACGACGCCGTCATCGCCGAGCGCGAAATCGCGGCCGTTCACCTTGAACGTCCCTGTGCCGCCCAGCGCCTGCGTCTCGACAAAGGGCACCGGCTGGAGCCACGGGGTTGCGCTGCCCGGCACCGCTTGGAGCCCCGCCTTTGCCCATTCGCCGACGATATAGGCAATTGTGCGATCCTCGCCGTCGGTGCCCGGCGCGCGCCCCTCGAACGCATCGTCCGCCAGCACCTTGATATGCGCGGCAAGGTCCGCCTCGGTAATCGGGGCGTCCGCCTTGGCGGGCGCGGCCAGAACGGGGGTCGATAGGGCGATCAGGGCGACGGCTGCAATGGCGGCGCGGAAGGGCATGGTTGTCATGGGCGCGCGGCATGACATTTCCGCCGCGGGCAGGCAAGGCGGTTCGTCGAACGACGAAGGGCGTGCTTACGCCCTCCCCTTCAGGGGAGGGCAGCGAGACTTGCGAACTTGTTCGCTAGTCGCAGGGTGGGGCCATCGGCCTTGCGCAAGGCCGATGGCCCCACCCCAACCCCTCCCCTGAAGGGGAGGGGCTAAAACCTCACCGCCCCGTCCGCGCGAGCAACGCGCGCGCCGCCGCGACGTGCATATCCTCGATCATCCGCCCCTCGTGCCGCTGCGCGCCGCCGGTTGCCGCCGCGACCAATGCCTCGGCCGCGGCAATCTCACGCGCCGTCGGCGCAAAGGCGGCGTTGCACGGATCTACCTGCGATGGGTGGATCAGCGTCTTGCCGTCGAAGCCCAGCCGCCGCCCCTCGGCCGCCTCGGCGGCGAAGCCCGCGGCGTCGTCGATCGCATTGTAAACGCCGTCGAAGCACCAGACGCCGGCCGCGCGCGCCGCGAGCACAATCGCCTGGATTGCGTGGCTCATCGCGCTGCGGTCCATACCGTCCGGCAGCTTCAGTTCGTGCGCGAGGTCGTTGAGCCCCGCGATCAGCCCCGCGACGGCGTCGTCCGCGGCGATCTCCCGCGCGGCATAGATGGCGGCGGGTGTCTCGATCATCGCGAGGACGGGCAGGCCGAGCGCACGCAGCGGGCCCAGATCGTCCGGCGCATCGACTTTCGGCAGCACCACCGCGTCGAGCGCCAGCCCCGCAATAGCGGCCAGGTCGTCCGCCTGCCCGAGGCCGCCCGTCGCGTTGACGCGCACCGCGACACGCTTGCCCGGATAGCCCGCGGTCACCGCCGCGCGCATGGCCGCGCGCGCCTCGGCCTTGCGATCGGCGGGCACGGCATCCTCCAGGTCGATAATCAGCAAGTCGGCCGCAAGACCCGCGGCCTTTTCAAGCGCGCGGGCGTTCGATCCTGGAACATAGAGCAGCGAGCGGGGGGCAAAATCGGTCATGCGCTTTTCTGTGGCGTAGCCGCGCGGTTGCCGCAATAAGGAAGGCGGGTTTGCAAAGAGACGTTTTTGCAAGAGGGGATGATCGATGGAATTTGCACTTGCACTGGTCGTTCTGGCGCTGGTGTTCCTGATCTGGGCGTTGACGCCCGTGCGCCAGGGCTTCGCCTATACGATCGAACGCTTCGGCCGCTACACGCACACCGCGCAGCCGGGGCTCAACTTCATCATGCCGATCTTCGACCGTGTCGGGCGCAAGGTGAACATGATGGAACAGGTGCTCGACATCCCGGGACAGGAAATCATCACCAAGGACAATGCGATGGTCGCGGTCGACGGGGTGGTGTTCTTTCAGGTGCTCGACGCCGCCAAAGCGGCCTATGAGGTCAGCGACCTTTATCTGTCGATCATGAACCTGACGACGACGAACCTGCGCACCGTGATGGGGTCGATGGACCTTGACGAAACGCTGTCGAAACGCGACGAAATCAACGCGCGCCTGCTGCACGTCGTCGACGACGCGACGACGCCATGGGGGGTCAAGATCACGCGCGTCGAGATCAAGGACATCCGCCCGCCCGCCGACATTTCGAATGCCATGGCGCGCCAGATGAAGGCGGAGCGCGAAAAGCGCGCTGCGATCCTCGAAGCCGAAGGGCTGCGGGCGTCGGAAATCCTGCGCGCCGAGGGCGAGAAGCAGGGCCAGATCCTCCAGGCCGAGGGCCGCCGCGAAGCCGCTTTCCGCGATGCCGAAGCGCGCGAGCGCGAAGCCGAGGCCGAAGCCAAGGCGACGCAGATGGTCAGCGACGCGATCGCCAGCGGCAATGCGCAGGCGATCAACTATTTCATCGCGCAGAAATATGTCGAAGCCGTCAGCCAGTTCGCCACCAGCCCGAACAGCAAGACGATCCTGTTCCCGGTCGAAGCGACGCAGCTGATCGGGACGCTCGGCGGCATCGGCGAACTTGCCAAGGATGCCCTCGAACGCAAGACGGGAGCCTGACATGCCCGACTGGCTCGCCAATATGGAACCGCATTGGGCGTGGCTTTCGCTTGGCGTGCTGCTCGCCGCGGCCGAGATCGTCGCGCCCGGCTTTTTCCTGATCTGGATCGGCGCGGCGGCGATCGTCACCGGCGTCATCGCCTGGGTTATACCGCTCGGCATCCCGCTTCAGCTCGGCATCTTTGCCCTGCTGTCGTTCGTCGCGCTTTATGGCGGGCGCCGGTGGCTTAAGGCGAACCCGATCACCACGACCGACCCCTATCTCAACCAGCGCGGCGGCCGCCTGGTCGGCGAGGTGCTGACGGTGACCAAGGCGATCGAGGATGGCCGCGGCCGTGCCAAGGTCGGCGACGGCGAATGGCCGGTGCGCGGTCCCGACGCGGCCGAGGGCAGCAAGGTGCGCGTGGTGAGCGCCGACGGTGGGGTGCTGATGGTCGAGCTGGCATAGCAAAGCGTCGCCCCCGCGCAGGCGGGGCCGCCCTTGCCCGGCACTGAAACTTAAACCGCCTGCGGCCCCCGCCTGCGCGGGGGCGACGGTTGGTCCTTACCCGCCCCGCGGCCGCGAATAAATCGCCGTCAGATGCCCCAGCGCGTCGGTGTCGCCGATGTGGCGGAACCCCAGCTTCGCCGCGACGCGCTCCGACGCCTCATGGCCGCGGTCGATGATGCAGCGCACGTCCGTTGCATCGAGGTGCGCGTCGGCCCAGCCAAGTACCGCAGTCATCGCCTCGGTCGCATAGCCCGCGCCCCAATGATCGGCGTCGAACGCCCACCCCGCTTCGGGCACCCCCTCCAGTTCGGCGATGCCCCGCCCGAAATAGGATAATCCGCCCATACCGATCAGCGCGTCGCTCGCGCGGTCGGCGAACACCCAGTAACCGAAACCCATCACCGGCCACAGCCCCGCCGCACTCAGGAACTTGCCCCAGCTGACGTCGGGCGCGCGCGGTTCGCCGCCGATAAACCGCGTAACGCGCGCGTCGGCCCACATCGCGATATGCGTATCCTTGTCGGAAAGGCGGCCGGGGCGCAGGCGCAGGCGATCGGTTTCGATGACGGGGGCGATGCTCGACATGCGCCGCGATGTGCCGAAGCGAACGCGCGCCGTCAATCGGGGTTCAGATAATGGTCGAACAGATCGTGCAGCACCACCTTGCCGTCGACTTTCTGCTTGGCGCGCATCACCGCCAGCGTATCGACGCGCGTCAGCACGTCTACATGGCGCAGCACGGCATGATAATGCGGTCGATCGGCAAAATCGTGGAACAGCAGGATGCAGTCGGGTTTGCAGTGGATGACCGCCTGGAGCAGGCAGGCGACACGAAAGCGCCCGTCGATCAGCACCGCGTCGGGACTGCCCCCCATGCCGCGCCAGACCTGCGTGTGATAGCGCGGCCAGTCGCGAAGGCGGCTCTCATCGACCGGATAGCCCCACTCGCCGACCCGACCGATGTCGATGTGGATCGGGGTGAATTCAACGGGCTCGGCCGCAATGTCCGCCTGCACGCGCGCAAGCCAGGCGGCATCGCTGTCGACGCTGACGATCCGCCGCACCTGCCGCGCCGCGACGAGCGTGCTGCCGCCGCAGCCGAATTCGAGCAGCGAACCGAGCCCCGCCAGCTGCAATTCGAAATGCCGCGCCTCGGCGGCGGTCATATGTGGCTGCATGGCCCCCTCCCCATGATCCCCCCGAGCGCGCAGCGTTATGGCAATCGGCGCCGGGCGTCCAGTTCGGCGCCGCCTGCCCCGAGGTTTGTGCCGCCCCCCAAAATTCGCTGTCCTATTTCGCCGCGACGTGCCAGCCTCCCTCTCGCTCTTTGACATCACCGGCTTCGGCAAATCGCGCTTAAAGCGACAAAGGAGACAATTTAGCTGCGCACATGCGTATATTTTGTCGCTTTAAGCCCCACACGTCGCGGCGCCGTCTGCGTCACCGCCCCTCCTCTGGAGCCTGCATGACCTTTGGACCCGGCTGGCGCGGCACGCCCGCATCGCGACATTCGCATTGGCGCGGCGCGGCGGCCGCGCTATCGGCGGCGGCATGAGCCTGTTCCCGCCTGCCTCCTGCCCGCGGCTGATCGTCAAGATCGGGTCGGCGCTGCTCGTCGATCCCGATGGCGCGGTGCGGCGCGACTGGCTGACGGGCATCGCCGCCGACATCGCCGAGCGCGCGCGCGCGGGCCAGCAGGTCGCCGTCGTGTCGTCGGGCGCGATCGCACTCGGCGCGCGGCGGCTGGGGCTCCCAAAGGCGGCCGCGCGAGCCTGGAGGATGCGCAGGCCGCCGCCGCGACCGGGCAGATCGCGCTCAGCCAGGTGTGGGCCGAGGTGCTGGGCGCCGAAGGGCTGACCGCGGCGCAGATGCTCGTGACGCTCGGCGATCTGGAGCATCGCCGCCGCTACCTCAACGCCGCGGCGACGCTCGACCGGCTGCTCAGCCTGGGCGTTGTGCCGATCATCAATGAGAATGACAGCGTCGCGACCGAGGAAATCCGTTTCGGCGACAACGACCGGCTCGCCGCGCGCGTCGCGCAGGCTGCCGCGGCGCGCGGCGTCATCCTGCTGTCCGACATCGACGGCCTCTATGACCGCAACCCCGCGCATCCGGGCGCGGTGCATATCGCGCGGATCGAGCGGATCGACGCCAAGATCGAGGCGATGGCCGACACCGGATCGGCATCGGGCATGGGATCGGGCGGCATGGTGTCGAAAATCGCCGCGGCGCGCATTGCCAACGCCGCGGGCGCGCATCTCGCCATCGCGTCGGGCCGGGTCGACCGCCCGCTGTCGGCTGAGGCGCGGCACAGCCTGTTCGTCGCCGAGCGTGGCGCAAACGCGCGCAAGGCGTGGCTCGCCGGCGGGCTGACCGCCGAAGGACGGCTGACGATCGACGCGGGTGCGATCAAGGCACTGGCGGGCGGCGCGAGCCTGCTCGCTGCCGGGGTGACCGCGGTATCGGGCGCATTTGCGCGCGGCGACATCCTCGATATCGCCGGACCCGACGGGCGCGTCGTCGCGCGCGGCCTGTCCGAATATCCCGCGGCCGACGCCGCCGCAATCGCCGGCCTCGGCCGCGAGGCGCAGGCGGCCGCGCTTGGCTATGCGCCGCGCAGCGCCATCGTCCACCGCGACCATCTGGTGTTGCTGTGACGCAGCGCGTGCTGGCGATGACCGGCGCAACCGGTTTCGTCGGCCGCGCGACGCTCCGCGAAGCGGTCGAAGCGGGCTGGCACGTCCGCGCCCTCACCCGCCGGCCGCAGCCCGAGCGCGACGGCGTGACCTGGATCGCCGGCGCACTCGACCGGCCCGACAGCCTGGCCGAAATGGCGGCGGACGCCGACGTCGTCATGCACATCGCCGGCGTCGTCAACGTGCCCAGCCGCGAAGCCTTCGAGGCGGGCAATGCCACCGCTACCGCGAATGTCGTCAAGGCCGCGCGCGATGCCGGGGTGTCACGCTTCGTCCATGTCTCGTCGCTGGCGGCGCGCGAACCGGGCCTTTCGGACTATGGCTGGTCGAAGGAGCGCGCCGAGGTCGTCGTTCAGGACAGCGGGCTCGACTGGACCATCGTGCGCCCGCCCGCGGTGTTCGGGCCCGGCGATACCGAGATGCTCGACCTGTTCCGCATGGTCCGGCGCGGTATCGCGCTGCTGCCTCCCAAGGGACGAATGTCGGCGATCTATGTCGATGATCTCGCGTGCCTGCTCGTCGCGCTTGCCGCCGACCGCGAAACGAGCATCGGCCAAATCTATGAACCCGACGACGGGGTGCCGGGCGGTTGGTCGCACCGCGGCTTTGCCCGCGCGATCGGCCGCGCGGTCGGCCGCGCCTATGTGCCGACGCTCGCGGCCCCGGCACTGCTGCTCAAGGCCGGCGGACGCATCGACAGGTTCGTGCGCCGCGGCCGGGCCAAGCTGACCCCCGACCGCGCGCGCTATATCGCGCATCCCGACTGGGTGGTGACCGAGGGCGCGCGCCCGCCTGCGGCGCTCTGGCGGCCCGGGCGCGAGACCGACGATGCGCTCGCCGAAACGGTGCGCTGGTATCGCCGCGAAGGTTGGCTTTGACGCTGCCGGTGCCGTGCTGTCGCCCTCCCGTCGAAGCGTGCATTGCCAAGGACGGGGCGCATCCCTAGATTTGTCCGATGACCGACAGTAGCGCGACCACGCCCAACGATCCCGCCGGCCCTTGGGCCATCCCCGTCCGCCGGCCGCTTCCGGGCGAGGAGAAGCCGCACCGCACGACCAGCTTTCCGCGCAAGGTCTGGAACCTGCTCGTCGGAATCAAGGATGCGCTGGCGCTCATATTCCTGCTGCTCTTCTTCGTCGCACTGTTCGGACTGCTCGCCGGGCGCCCCAATGCCGGGCTGCCGGTCAACCAGGGGGCGCTGCTGATCGAACTCGACGGGCTCGTCAGCGAACAGCCGACCGAAGTCGATCCTTTCACGGCGCTGTCGGGCGGCGCGCAGATCAAGGAAATCCGCACGCGCGACGTCGTCCACGCGCTCGAAACCGCTGCGGAGGACAAGCGCATCACCTCGGTCGTGCTCGACCTCGACCGTTTCCTTGGCGGCGGACAGGTGTCGCTGGCCGACATCGGCGGCGCCATCGACAAGGTGCGCGCGAAGAAAAAACCCGTGCTCGCCTTTGCCACCGCATACACCACCGACAGCTATCAGATCGCCTCGCACGCGAGCGAAATCTGGGCCGACAGCATCGGCGGCGTTGCGATCGCGGGGCCGGGCGGGTCGCGCCTCTATTATAAGGGGCTGATGGACCGGCTGGGGATCACCGCCAACATCTATCGCGTTGGCACTTTCAAGAGCGCGGTCGAGCCGTATCTGCGCAGCGACCAGTCACCCGAGGCGAAGGAAGCCAACCTCGCCTATGCAGGCGTCCTGTGGGACAATTGGCTGGCGGACGTCAAAAAGGCGCGCCCGGCGGCCAAACTTGACGCCTATATCGCCGACACGGCAGGCGCCGTGCGCGCCGCGGGCAACGACCTGTCGAAAGCCTCGCTCGATGCGGGCCTTATCGACAAGCTCGGCAGCCGCATGGCGTTCAGCCGCCGCGTCGCGGAAATCAGCGGCGCCACCGACGATGGCACGCCGTGGGACTTTAACGCCATCCCGCTCGAAAATTGGGTCGCGGCGAACCCGCCCGCTCAGCCGGGCAGCGCGATCGCGGTAGTTCCCGTCGTCGGCGAAATCGTCGATGGCGAAGCGCCGGCCGGCCTCGCGGGCGGCACGACGATCGCCGAACATATCCTCGACGCCGCGACCGACAGCAGCGTCAAGGCGATCGTCCTGCGCGTCGATTCGCCCGGGGGATCGGTGCTGGCGTCGGAGGAAATCCGTCAGGCGCTGCTCGCCGCCAAGGCCAAGAAACTGCCCGTCGTCGTGTCGATGGCCAATGTCGCCGCGTCGGGGGGTTACTGGATTTCGACCCCGGCCGACCGCATCTTTGCCGAACCCGACACGATCACCGGATCGATCGGCGTGTTCGGCATCCTGCCGAGCTTCGACCAGGCGCTCGCCAAGATCGGCGTCAACGCCGACGGCATCGCAACGACGCCGCTGTCGGGCCAGCCCGACATTGTCGGCGGGGTGAACGACGAATTCAACGCGCTGGCGCAGGCGAGCGTCGAGGACATTTATACGCGCTTCACCGGCCTCGTTGCCAAGAACCGCAATCAGCCGCTCGACAAGATCCTGCCGATCGCCGAAGGGCGCGTGTGGGCGGGCGGCACCGCGCGCCAGCTTGGCCTTGTCGACCAGTTCGGCGGCCTGCCCGACGCGCTTGCCGCCGCGGCGAAGCTCGCGAAGGTCGAGGGCGATTTCCACGCCAAATATTTCGAGGAAGAGCCGAGCGAGTTTTCCAAAATGCTCGCCAAATGGTCGGACGGCGGCGAGGAAGAAACCGCCGCGCTCCCCCGCGGCTGGTTTGGCATCGCGGCGATGAACCGCCAGCTCACCGAGCGGCGGCTGGTGCAGGATCTGACGATGCTGACGCAGACGGGCTCGATCCAGGCGTCGTGCCTCGACTGCCGCGCCTATTTGCCCGCCGTCCCGCGGCCGGGCAAGGGCGAAGCAAAGGGTTTTCTGGCGACGCTGGCGCTTCTATTGAAATAACGAGTTCGTCATTGCGAGCGAAGCGAAGCAATCCAGAGCGGTTTGCGCTAATCTGGATTGCTTCGCTTCGCTCGCAATGACGGGTTTTGAAACCGAGATCGTCCCTTAGGCCGCGACCTTCGTTTTCTTCGCAATATGCCCCGCAATCGCATCGGCCAGCGTGTCGACGAGCGCCAGCGGCAGGTCGTGCCCCATGCCGGGGATCGTCATCAGCCGCGCGCCCGCGATATTCGCCGCGGTGTCACGTCCCCCCGCCAGCGGGACGAGCGGGTCGTCTTCGCCGTGAATCACCAGCGTCGGCGCCTTGATCGACTTCAGCATCGACCGCCGGTCACCGTCAGCAACGATCGCCGCAACCTGCCGCGCGAAACCCGGCGGATACCAGCCGCGCTCGAAATCGGTGCGCACGCGGCGCTGGAGCCGGTCCTCGTCGGACGGATAGCCGGGGCTGCCGATCACCCGCGCTGCCTTCACCCCATAGGCAATCAGCGCCTCCTTATCGCCGCTCGTCGGCCGGTTGGCGAGCGCCTGCATCGCTTCCTTGCGCGCGCGCGGTAATCGGCGGTTGCCCGTTGTCGACATCACCGACGCAAGCGTCAGCACGCGCTCCGGATAGCGCGCGGCGATATGCTGCGAAATCATGCCGCCCATCGACACGCCGACGATATGCGCCTGGCCAATGCCCAGATGGTCGAGCAGGCCGATGCCGTCGGCGGCCATATCGGCGAGCGTGTAGGCGGATCGCACCGGCAGGCCGAACGCCGCCTTCACGAACATCCATTTCAGGTTCGGCACCCCCGCCGCGTCAAAGCGCGTCGAAAGCCCGACGTCCCGATTGTCGTAGCGGATCGTGCGGAAACCGCGCTCGTTCAGCGCCGCGACGAATTCGTCGGGCCACAGCGTCAACTGGCCGCCCAGCCCCATCACCATCAGGATCGCGGGCGCATCCTTCGGCCCGCGATCCTCATAGGTAATGTCGATGCCGTTCACCGCCGCCTGTTCGGTCTGCATGCAATTTCCCTGGCCAAGCCGCACCGGCGATCGGTGCTGACACGATTGTTCACAAGGCCAATCTGCCGCCACTCGGCCGATTAGGCAAGCCTAGCCGTCACTCCGGGGGCCGCGATACGGAGGGAGGGCAAGCGACCAGTGGATCGCAGCGCCGCGCAGCGCAAAGCCTGCGAGCGCGCCGGCCACTGCCGCCACCGGCGTTCCAGCGCCCAGCCAGATCAGCAGCAGGAACAGACCCGACGCCAGCGCCGCTGCGGTCACATAAACCTCGGGGCGTACGATGATCGACGGCACCCCCGCCAAAATGTCGCGGATCGTCCCGCCGACGCAGCCGGTGATGACCCCCATCAGCAGCGCCGGCACGGGCGGCACGCCCCACGCGAGCGCCTTGGCGGTGCCGAACACGGCGTAGGCGGCGAGTCCCACCGCGTCCGCCCATTCGAGCAATTGCCCCTGCCACCAGCGTTCGGGCGTGACCCAGACGATCAGCGCGATCGCGATGCACACCGCGGCGATCGCCCCATCCTGCACCCAAAAGACCGGCGCGCCGATCAGCAGGTCGCGCACGCTGCCCCCGCCGACCCCGGTGACGAGCGCAAAAAAGGCCGCGGTCACGAGCGTCTGCCGCAGCCGCACCGCCATCAGCGCGCCCGAAAGCGCAAAAACGCCGATGCCGATCAGGTCGATCAAGCGAATGAGGGACTGGGTTTCCATCATCGGCGGCGCTAACACTCGCCCCGCAGCTGCACAATGGACGATGCGCGAGGAGGTTGATGATGAAAGGTCAATGCGCTTGCGGGGACGTCAGCTATGAACTGACGAGCGCACCGATGATCGTCCATTGCTGTCACTGCCGCCACTGCCAGCGCGAAACGGGAACCGCCTTTGTTGTCAATGCGATGATCGAGAGCGACCGCCTGCAAGTCGAAGGGACGGTCGAACTGGTGATGACGCCATCCGAAAGCGGCCGCGGGCAAGAGATTGCGCGCTGCCCCAGTTGCCACATCGCGCTGTGGAGTCATTATCCGAAAGCCGGACGGCGATCCTCGTTCGTGCGCGTCGGCACGCTCGACGACCCGGCCGCGTGCCCGCCCGACGTCCACATCTTCACGCGCAGCAAGCTGCCTTGGGTTCAATTGCCCGCTGACACGCCGAATTTCGCCGACATCTATCCCGCACGCGAAGAAGTCTGGAGCGCGGAGGCAATGGAGCGATGGCGCGCGATGATGGCATCGTAACGCGCCGCCGGTCCGCGCCAGCGAAATGAGCACCGGTCAGATGTGGATCGGCTTGCCTGTCACCGCCATCGCGGCTTCCTTGATCGCTTCGCTGTGCGTCGGGTGCGCGTGGCAGGTATAGGCGATGTCTTCGGACGTCGCGCCAAACTCCATCGCCTGCGCCGCCTGCGCGATCATCGTGCCCGCGACGCTCGCGATGCACCATACGCCCAGCACGCGGTCGGTCCTGGCGTCTGCGATCACCTTCACGAAACCGTCGGGCTCGTGGTTGGTCTTGGCGCGGCTGTTCGCGAGCATCGGGAATTTGCCGACCTTGACCTCGCCCTTTTCCTTCGCCTGCTCCTCGGTCAGCCCGACGCCCGCGATTTCGGGCCAGGTGTAGACGACCGACGGGATGACATCGTGATTGACGATGCCCGTCTGCCCCGCGACATTCTCGGCACAGGCGATGCCTTCGTCCTCGGCCTTGTGTGCAAGCATTGGCCCCGGAACGACGTCGCCGATCGCCCAGATGCCGTCGACGGCGGTGCGGAAATCATGATCGGTCTCGATCTGACCGCGCTGGTTCGTGGTCAGCCCCGCCTTGTCGAGCGCGAGGCCGTCGGTGTTCGGACGGCGGCCGATCGAAACGAGGACGACATCGGCTTCCAGCGTCTCCGCCTCGCCACCGGCGGCGGGTTCGAGCGTCAGCACGGCCTTCTTGCCCTTCACCTCGGCCTTGGTCACCTTGGTCTTGAGCTTGAATTCGATGCCCTGCTTCTTGAAGATCTTGTTCGCTTCCTTGCGAACGTCGGCGTCCATGCCGGGCAGGATCTGATCGAGAAACTCGACGCAGGTGACCTTGGCGCCCAGCCGGCGCCACACGCTGCCCAGCTCCAGCCCGATCACGCCGCCGCCGATCACGACCATGTGGCCCGGCACCTTCGCCAGCTCGAGTGCACCGGTCGAATCCACGATAACCTGCTTGTCGTTATCGACCTCGACCCCCGGAAGCGGGGTCACCGACGACCCGGTGGCGATGATGATATTCTTTGCGCGATAGCTCTTTCCCGCAACATCCACCGTGTCGGCCGACTTGAATTGCGCATAGCCCTTCAGCCAGTCTACCTTGTTCTTCTTGAACAGGAACTCGATGCCGCCGGTCAGCCCTTTGACCGCATCGCGGCGCTGGCCGTGCATCGTATCGAGGTCGAGCTCGGGCTTCACTTTGACGCCCATGGCCGCCATCGACCCGTTCGCCGCCGCATCGAAATACTCGGACGCATGGAGCATCGCCTTCGACGGGATGCAGCCGACGTTGAGACAGGTGCCACCCAGCGTCTCACGCCCCTCGGCGCACGCGGTCTTGAGCCCCAGCTGCGCCGCGCGGATCGCCGCGACATAACCGCCGGGACCGGCGCCGATGACAAGGACGTCGTAGTCGTAATCGGACATTTCAGTCTCCGTTCGCCCTGAGCTTGTCGAAGGGCCGTACTTTTCTCGATCCGTCGCTCTCAAGAGAAGAACGGGGCTTCGTTCAACCCCGGATCAACTCCGGGGCCGAACGGATGTAGGATTTCAGAGGTCGATCAACAACCGCGTCGGATCCTCGATCGCTTCCTTGATCGTCTTGAGGAAGGTGACCGCCTCGCGGCCGTCGATCAGGCGGTGGTCATAGCTGAGCGCGAGATACATCATCGGGCGCACGACGACCTCGCCGTTCACGACCACGGCACGATCCTCGATGCGGTGGAGGCCGAGCACTGCCGACTGCGGCGGGTTGATGATCGGGGTCGACATCAGCGACCCGAACACGCCGCCGTTCGAGATGGTGAACGTCCCGCCGGTCATGTCGTCCATCGTCAGCGTGCCCTCCTTGGCGCGCTTGCCGAAATCGCCGATCGTCTTTTCGATGTCCGCGAACGACAGCGTTTCGGCGTTGCGGATCACCGGCACGACAAGCCCGCTCGGCCCGCTCACCGCGACCGAAATATCCATATAATTGTTATAGACAATCTCGTCGCCGTCGATGCGGCCGTTGACCGCGGGAATGTCCTTGAGCGCAAGGCACGCGGCCTTGGTGAAGAAGCCCATGAAGCCCAGCCGCACGCCATGCTTCTTTTCGAACAGATCCTTGTACCGCGCGCGCGCCTCGATCACCGCCGACATGTCGACGTCGTTGAAGGTCGTCAGCATCGCCGCGGTGTCCTGCGCCGATTTCAGCCGCTTGGCGATCGTCTGGCGCAGGCGCGTCATCTTGACGCGCTCTTCCTGGCGGCCCGGCGCGCCGCTCGCGGCAGGCGCTGCCGCGGGGGCGGGAGCAGGCGTGGGCGCGGCGTCGGGCGCTGCATTCGCCGCCGCCAGCACATCTTCCTTGGTCAGACGGCCGTCCTTGCCGCTGCCCTTGATCTTCGTCGGGTCGAGCCCGTGTTCGAGCACCAGACGGCGCACCGCCGGCGACATGGTCGTGACCGTATCGACGCCTTCGCTCGCGGCGGGCGCGGTGGCGGCGGGGGTCGGCGCTGCGGCTTCGGCCTTGGCGGGCGCCGGCGACGCGGCCGCGCCGCCCGCCTCGATCGTTGCGATCACCGCGCCGACATTGACCGTGTCGCCCACGGCAGCGAGCTGCTGTCCCATCACTCCGGCGACGGGCGAGGGCACCTCGACCGCGACCTTGTCGGTTTCCAAGCTGGCGATGGGCTCGTCGAGCGCCACCGCTTCGCCGGGCTTTTTCAGCCATTCGCCGATCGTCGCTTCGGAAACGCTTTCGCCCAGCGTGGGGACTTTGACTTCGGTGCTCATCAGATGCAGTTCCTTGGGGCTCAGGCTTTATTCTTGGTACGGCGGATTTCGGCGCGAACCGACAGGCCGAGCGCGTCGGCGACGAGCGCCGACTGTTCGGTCTGGTGGCGGCTCATCAGCCCGGTCGCGGGCGATGCTGCGGAGGCGCGACCGGCATAGCGTGGACGCATATTCTTCTTGCCCGCCTCGATCAGCGATTCCTCGATCAGTTCGTTGACGAAGAACCAGGCGCCGTTGTTGCGCGGTTCTTCCTGCGCCCAGACGACATCCTCCAGCTTCGGCATCCGCTTCAGCCGGATCGCCAGCGCTTCGCCGGGGAAAGGATAAAGTTGTTCGATGCGGATCACCGTCGTGTCGGTCAGGCCCGCGGCATCGCGCGCCTCCATCAGGTCGTAGCCGACCTTGCCCGAACACAGGACGACGCGCTTGATGTCCTTGTCCGCGGGCGGCGTACGATCCGACATGATGCGGCGGAAATGCGCGTCGCCGATGAAGTCGCTGCGCTGCGACACTGCAAGCTTGTGGCGCAGCAACGATTTCGGCGTCATGATGATCAGCGGCTTGCGAAACGAACGCAGCATCTGGCGGCGCAGGACGTGGAAATAGTTCGACGGGGTCGAAATATTGCACACCTGAATATTGTCGCCTGCGCAGAGTTGCAGGAAGCGTTCGAGGCGCGCCGAGCTATGCTCCGGCCCCTGCCCTTCATACCCGTGGGGCAGCAGCATCACGAGCCCGTTGGCGCGCAGCCACTTGGCTTCGCCCGCCGCGATGAACTGGTCGATCATGATCTGCGCGCCGTTGGCAAAGTCGCCGAACTGCGCTTCCCACAATACCAGACTCTTCGGATCGGCCATCGCATAGCCATATTCGAAGCCGAGCACGCCATATTCGGACAGCGGGCTGTCGAGCACCTCGAACCGGCCGTGCGGCACGGTCGTCAGCGGCACATATTTCTCTTCGGTTTTCTGATCGACCCACACCGCGTGGCGCTGGCTGAAGGTGCCGCGGCCCGAATCCTGACCCGACAGGCGCACCTGATAACCTTCGCTGAGCAAGGTGCCAAAGGCGAGGCTTTCGGCAGTCGCCCAGTCGAACACCTCGGCGTCACTCTTGTCGGCGAACATTGCGGCGCGACCGTCGATCACGCGGCGCAGCGTTTTGTGGACCTCGACATCGTCGGGGATCGTCGTCAGCGTGCGGCCGATCGAATCGAACAGCTTTTCCGACACGCCGGTCGCGATGTTGCGGCGGGCATTTTCGGAATCGGTCGGTGCATAGAGACCCGACCAGCGGCCGGCGAACCAGTCGGCCTTGTTCGGTTTATAGCTTTTTGCCGCCTCGAAATCGCCTTCCAGCCGCGCGACAAATTCGGCGCGGCGCGCATCGGCCCAGCCGGCATCGATCACGCCCTCGGCCTCCAGCTTCGCGGCGCACAGCTGCGACACCGGCGGATGCTTGCGGATGCGCTCGTACATCAACGGCTGGGTGAACGACGGTTCGTCGCCCTCATTATGGCCGAAGCGGCGATAGCACCACATGTCGATGACGACGTCGCGCTTGAACTGCTGACGGAAATCGATCGCGAGCTTGCACGCAAAGGTCACCGCTTCGGGATCGTCGCCGTTGACGTGCAGGATCGGCGCCTGAACGCCCTTCGCGACATCCGATGGATAGGGTGACGATCTGGCAAATTGCGGGCTGGTAGTGAAACCGATCTGGTTATTAACGATGAAGTGAATACAACCGCCGGTGTTGTAACCCCGGATGCCGGAGAAGCCGAGGCATTCCCACACGATCCCCTGTCCCGCAAAGGCGGCGTCGCCGTGGATCAGCACGGGTAGCACCTGTTCATGCTTGACCAGATCGTCGCGAACAACTTGCTGCGCGCGCACCTTGCCGAGCACGACCGGATCGACCGCCTCAAGGTGCGAGGGGTTGGGGACGAGCGACATATGCACCGACGCGCCGCCGAACTCGCGGTCGGTCGATGTGCCGAGGTGATATTTGACGTCGCCCGAACCACCAACGTCGTCGGGATTCGCGCTGCCGCCCGAAAATTCGTGAAAGATCACCTGATAGGGTTTGGCCATGACGTTCGCCAGCATGTTCAGCCGCCCGCGGTGCGCCATGCCGTAAACGATTTCCCTGACGCCGTACTGGCCGCCATATTTGATGATCGCTTCCATCGCGGGGATCATGCTCTCGCCGCCGTCGAGCCCGAACCGCTTGGTGCCGACATATTTGCGCGCAAGGAATTTTTCCCATTCCTCGGCCTCGATCACCTTGTTCAGGATGGCGCGTTTGCCCTCGACCGAAAATTCGATGATCTTGTCGGCGCCCTCCATCCGCTCCTGCAGGAACTGGCGCTCCTCGATGTCGGCGATATACATATATTCAAGGCCGACCGAGCCGCAGTAGTTCGCCTGCAGGATCGCCACGATCTCGCGCACCGTCGCCTTTTCCAGCCCCAGCGTGCCGCCCAGCCAGATCTGCCGATCGAGGTCGGCGCCGGCGAAGCCGTGATATTCGGGGGTCAGGTCGGCGGGCAACTCGCGCTGGCTGAGTCCCAGCGGGTCGAGATTGGCGGCGAGATGCCCGCGCACGCGATAGGTGCGGATCAGCATCATCGCGCGGATCGAATCATTCGCCGCACGCTCGACCTCGGCACTCGACAAGGGCGCGCCCGCCTTCGCCGCGGCAGCCTTAACCGCGACCTGCATCTGCTGCGGGTCGAGCGCGGCGGTCAGGTCGTCGCTGTCGATGACCGGCCAGTTCTTCGGCGCCCAGCTGGGGCCGGCCTGCGGCTCGTCGATGTCGAAGCTTTGTCTCTCGAGGTTCATTTCTTTTCCGCGGGGAGGGAGGAGTGGATTCTATATGGGGAGCGGAGGCCCGCCGACAAAGGACGCCGGCGGGCCGCCAGCTCAGACGCGTTCCTTCAGCACTTCGGCGAGCGTCGTGCCGAGTTCCGACGGGCTCGCCGACACCTTGATGCCGGCGGCTTCCATCGCCGCGATCTTGCTTTCGGCGTCGCCCTTGCCGCCCGACACGATCGCGCCGGCGTGGCCCATCCGGCGGCCCGGAGGCGCCGTGCGGCCCGCGATGAAACCGGCCATCGGCTTCTTGCGGCCGCGCTTGGCTTCGTCGATCAGGAACTGCGCGGCCTGTTCTTCGGCATCGCCGCCGATTTCGCCGATCATGATGATCGACTTGGTCGCTTCGTCTGCAAGGAATAGTTCGAGCACGTCGATGAAGTTGGTGCCGTTGACCGGATCGCCGCCGATGCCGACCGCGGTGGTCTGACCCAGCCCGACGTTCGAGGTCTGGAACACGGCTTCATAGGTCAGCGTGCCCGAGCGCGAAACGACGCCGACGCTGCCCTTCTTGAAGATGTTGCCGGGCATGATGCCGATCTTGCACTCTTCCGGCGTCAGCACGCCGGGGCAGTTCGGACCGATGAGGCGCGACTTCGAACCCGACAGCGCGCGCTTCACCTTGACCATGTCGAGCACGGGAATGCCCTCGGTGATGCAGACGATCAGTTCGATCTCGGCATCGATCGCCTCAAGGATCGAATCAGCGGCGAACGGCGGCGGCACATAGATGACCGACGCGGTCGCGCCGGTCGCATGTTTCGCTTCGTCGACGGTGTTGAACATCGGCAGGCCAATATGCGTCGTCCCGCCCTTGCCCGGTGTCACGCCGCCGACCATCTGCGTGCCATAGGCGAGCGCCTGTTCGGTGTGGAAGGTGCCGGTGGCTCCGGTCATCCCTTGCGTGATGACCTTGGTATTCTTGTCGATCAGAATGCTCATCTAAATTCTCCCGGGGAGCATCAACGGCCCGACGAGAAATGCCGGGCCGCATAAAAGGGTCAGGCCAGCGACGGATCCAACTTTTTGCATGCGTCAAGCAGTTCCTTCACCGCATCGACCGAGACCTGCAGGCCCGCCTTGTCGGCATCGTCGAGTTCGATCTCCACGATTTTCTCGACGCCGCCCGCGCCGATCATCACCGGCACGCCGACGTACAGGCCATCAACGCCATATTGGCCATCGACATAGGCGGCGCAGGGCAGGATGCGCTTCTGGTCGCCCAGATAGGCTTCGGCCATTGCGATGCCGCTCGCGGCCGGCGCGTAGAAGGCCGAGCCGGTGCCGAGCAGCGCGACGATTTCGCCGCCGCCGCCGCGGGTGCGCTTGACGATCGCGTCGATCTTGTCCTGCGACGAAAGGCCCATCTTGACCAGGTCGGGAACGGGGATGCCGTTGACCGTCGAATAGCGGACGACGGGGACCATCGTGTCGCCATGGCCGCCGAGCACGAAGGTGTTCACATCCTTCACCGACACGTCGAATTCGTCGGCGATGAAGTGGCTGAAACGCGCCGAGTCGAGCACGCCGGCCATGCCGACGACCTTGTTGTGGGGGAGACCCGAGAACTCGCGCAGCGCCCAGACCATCGCATCCAGGGGATTGGTGATGCAGATGACGAAAGCGTCGGGGGCATTCGCCTTGATGCCTTCGCCGACCGCCTTCATGACCTTCAAATTGATGCCGAGCAAATCGTCGCGGCTCATGCCGGGCTTGCGCGCGACACCCGCGGTGACGATGATGACGTCGGCGCCGGCAATGTCGGCATAGTCATTCGAGCCGGTGATCTTCGCGTCGAAGCCCGCGATCGGACCGACCTGCGACAGGTCGAGCGCCTTGCCCTGCGGCACGCCTTCGACGACGTCGAACAGGACGACGTCGCCGAGTTCCTTCTGCGCGGCGAGCAGCGCCAGCGTCCCGCCGATATTCCCGGCTCCGATCAATGCGATCTTCTTGCGTCCCATGGCGCGCGGCACTCCCTTCCTGGCAAGCCCGGCAATTGGTTCACAGACCGGCAGGAGCACGGGCTAAAGCTCCGGTTCCGGTCCCAAGACTGCGACGCCCCTACGCCGATTCCGTTAACGAAACAACCGCGAAAAGCGCGATTTCCCGGCTTTTTATGCTAATAGTTCGCAATATCTTTTATCGACGCGACGAAGAGTTTCTCGATAGCGATTACCCGCTGCCGCGCGCGCGCCCCGTAGCGGCGGATTAACCCTCCCTTATCCCCGCTTTGTTACGCGCGATCGGTGACGCGCGCGATCATCAGTTTCGATATCGAATTGTCGGCCGGCCTCTATCAGCGGGGCGAGGACGCGCGCGCCAATTTCGAAAGCTCGATCCTCGGCCGTTGCCGCGAGGGCGATTTCGGCATCATGTTCCAGATGGATATGCTGGAAAAATACGGCCTCAAGGGCGTGTTTTTCGTCGATCCGATGCCGGCGCTCGTTCACGGGCCATCGATTGTCCGCGACATCGTGGCGGCGATCGTCGCGCGCGGGCACGAGGTACAGCTCCATATCCACACCGAATGGCTCGCCTTCGCGCGCTTCAACCCGGTCGGGCGGCTGACCGGGCGCAACATCGGCGACTTCCCGCTCGGCGCGCAGAAAAAGCTGATTGGGCTCGCCGCCGACATGCTGGTGCGCGCCGGTGCACCCGATCCGGTCGCCTTTCGCGCGGGCAATTTCGGCGCTAACGATGATACGCTCCGCGCGCTCGCCGCGCTCGGCTTTGCCTATGACAGCAGCTTCAATGGCGCCTATGTGGGCCATGGCTGCGACATCGCGCTCGACCGCACCAATATCGGGATGCGGATGCATCATGGCGTGTGCGAAGTGCCGGTCAGCGGGCTGATGGACCGCGCCGACAGCTTTCGCCCGGCGCAGCTCTGCGCCATGTCCGAGGAGGAAATGCGCGACGCGCTGGGTCATGCGGCAGACAGCGGCGCGATCCAGTTCTCCGCCTTCAGCCACAGTTTCGAGCTTTTGAGCCGCGACCGCGCAGTCCCTAACCGCTTGGCGATCGCACGTATGGAGGCGCTGTGCCAGACAGTCGCAACGGACCCGCGTGTAACCAACGGCGGCTTCGCCGACCTGCCGCCACCCCCGGCCCAACCGGGGCCGATCGGGATGCCCGAACCGCGACCGCTGCGAACGTTACGCAGGACCGCCGAGCAGGCGGCAGGGCATCTCGCCCACGAGGTGCGCTATGTCCGCAGCCTCGCCTATGTCACCGCCAATACCTCACGTTGGGGGAAGATTGCCGGGGGCATCCTCCTGGCCATGGCCTAAGGCAAGATAATCGTCCGACTGCATTTCGGCGAGGCGGCTCGCCGTGCGCTCGAACTCGAACGCACCGTCGCCCGCGACATAAATCTGGTCGGGCATCGCCGCCGCGCTTGCGAGCAGCTTGACCTTATATTCGTACAGCGCGTCGATCAGCGTCACGAAGCGCGCCGCCTCGTTGCGGTTCTCCGGCCCCATGCGCGGAATGCCGACGATGATCACGGTGTGGAAATGCTGCGCGACCGCCAGATAATCGGCGGCGCCGCGCGCCTCGCCGCACAAGCGCTTGAACGAAAAAACCGCGACGCCTTTCAGCGCTTTCGGCACATGCAGCGTCCGTCCGCCGCCGACGTCGAGGTCGAGCGACGGAACATGCGCGCGGTCCTCGGGCGGATAATCGGTGAGGCGGAAAAAAGCCGCCGAGAGCGCCGCGCTCGCTTCATCGTCGGCGGGCACGAACCAGCGCGCGCCGTCGCCCAGCCGGTCGCGGCGATAATCGGTCGGGCCATTCAGTCCCATTACGTCGAGCCGATCCTCGACCAGCGCGATGAACGGCAGGAAATGCTCACGGTTGAGCCCATCCTTGTAGAGATCCTTCGGCGGCCGGTTCGACGTCGCGACCATCGTCAACCCGCGGTCGATCAGCGCGGTGAACAGGCGCGAGAGGATCATCGCGTCAGCACTGTTGTTCACCACCATCTCGTCGAAAGCGAGGCAGCGGACATTCGCCGCCAGCGCGTCGGCAACAAGCGGGATGGGATCGCCGCTCTCGCTCTTCCGGGCTTCGCGCATCCGCGCGTGGACATCGATCATGAAGGCGTGGAAATGAACACGCTGCTTCCGCTCGATCGACAGCTGGTCGTAGAACAGGTCCATCAGCATCGACTTGCCGCGCCCGACCGCGCCCCACAGATAGACGCCGCGCAGCGCCTCGGGCTTACGGCCCGCAAGGCGCCAGAGCAGGCTGCCGCGTTTCGGCACCGCTTCCAGCTCCGTCTGCAAATGATCGAGCCGGACCGCGGCGGCGCGCTGTTGGGGGTCGGGGCGCAGCTCGCCTGCCGCGACGAGCGCGTCGTAAGTCGCAAGAACGGTGGTCATTTGCTCGCCTTGCGGATCGTTCCCGCAAAGCTGAGCACGATATGGCTATCGTCATCGCCCTGCACGACGAGGCCGCGCAGGAAGATGAGCCGCCCCGTTTCGCGCACCAGCTCGACCACGGCATCGAGCGGCTCGCCCACGCGCCCGGCGCCCACGAACTGCGTCGAAAGGTCGAGCGTCACCGAATGACCGGCATTGAGCGATCCAAACTGGTGCGACGCCGCAAACAGCGCGACGTCGACCAGCGCCAGCGTCACCGCGCCATGAACATTGTCGCCAAGGTTGCTGTGCTTGCGCTCCGGAACCATCCGCACCCGCGCGCGCGGACGCCCGTCGGCGGTTGGCGCTTCCATGCGCACCGTCAGCGGTTCGATAAAGCTGTTGAAACGCGTGGGGTCTTTCAGGTCCCAGCTGGCCCAGCCGCCCTCAAGTTCCTCGGCGCTGAAATACTCGCGGCGCTTCGGTTCCTCGATCCCGTCGTTCACACCTGCCGCTCGGCCTCGAGCTTTTTGATCTCGGCAATCGCGCGCGCGGGGCTAAGCCCCTTGGGGCACGCATTGGCGCAGTTCATGATCGTGTGGCAGCGATAGAGGCGGAAGGGATCTTCCAGCTCGTCGAGCCGCTCGCCAGTCATCTCGTCGCGGCTGTCGGCGAGCCAGCGATACGCCTGAAGCAGGATCGCGGGACCAAGGAATTTGTCGCTGTTCCACCAATAGCTGGGGCAGCTGGTCGAGCAGCAGGCGCACAGGATGCACTCATACAGCCCATCAAGCTTTTCGCGTTCGGCGGGTGATTGCAGCCGTTCCTTGCCGCTCGGCGTCGTCGTCTTGGTCTTGAGCCAGGGTTCGATCGACGCATATTGCGCGTAGAAATGGGTGAAATCGGGGACCAGATCCTTGATGACGTCCATCGACGGCAGCGGGGTGATCGTGATGTCGCCCTTCAGATCTTCGATCGCGGTGGTACAGGCGAGGCCATTCTTGCCGTTCATGTTCATCGAACAGCTGCCGCAGATGCCCTCGCGGCACGAGCGGCGGAAGGTCAGCGTCGAATCCTGCTCGCTCTTCATCTTGATGAGCGCGTCGAGCACCATCGGACCGCATGTATCGGTGTCGATCTCGAACGTGTCGAAATGCGGGTTCTGCCCCTTGTCGGGGTCGTAACGATAGACTTTGAATTTTTTGACGTTGCTCGCGCCTTCGGCCTTGTGGACCTTGCCGCCCTTTTGCGGGCGGCTGTTCTTGGGCAGGCGGAATTCGGCCATGTCGGGCTCCAATGATGCAGTCGCGGGATCGACTAGACCCGATTGGCGGCGCCGACAAGGGGGTGATGCGCCGCCGATGCGCGAAAGCCGCTGGCGGCGCGCCGGTCGAGCCGCTAGGTGCGGCAAGGATGAGCGAAGCTGCCGACCATCCTGCCGTCACCAGCCGCAGCGTCGCGCGCGGACTCGGCACGACGGTGCTCGCGCGCCTTGGTGCGGTGGTCGAAATCATCGCGCAGCCGCTCTATGTCCTGATGTTCGGGCTCGCAGGCTATGGTCTTTATGCGGTGCTGTGGGCGGCGGTGAACCTCATCGAGAATATCTTTGACCTCGGTATGACCAGCGCGATGCAGCGGACCGTCCCGCAATCGGCAAGCGATGCCGAAGCGGCGGCGGCGCTGCGCACCGCGATGATTTTCGGCGTCGGCCCATGCATCCTTGTCGCCGCGCTGATTTCGCTGTTCGCCGCGGAGCTCGGCCCGCTCCTCAATGTCGCGGCTAAGGATCGCGAGCTGGTCATCCCGGCGATCAAGATTTTCGTCTGGGCGCTGCCGCTGTGGGCCTTCGTCGAAATCGCGACGTCGGCGCTGCGCGCGCGCATGGTGTTCGGCGCCGAAATCCGGCTCAGGATCGTGTGGGAACAATTGCTGCGCCTCGTGTTCGCGGGCCTCTTCTTTGCCGGTGGCCTCGGCCTCAAGGGGCTGTTCATCGCCCACCTCTGCTCGCTGGCGATCACCGCGGCGCTGTCGGTCCGCCTGCTTGCGCAGCAATATAGCTTTGCCGATCTCTGGCGCGGTCCCTGGGCGAGCCGGACGTCGCGCGACACCTTTTGGGCGGGGCTGTCGATCCTGCCGTCGAACATCATTACACGGCTGTTCGGTGACGCGCCCGCGCTGGTCCTCAACATGCTGCTCCCCGGCGCGGCCGGCGCCGCGGCGGCGGGCCTCTTCACCATCGCGCGCAAATTGTCGAGCGTCGTCCAGCTTGTGCGCATCGCCTTCACTTATGTGATGGCGCCGCTCGCCGCCAGCGCCGAACGGCGCGACCGGCGGCAGGTTGCCGACATTTATGCCTATGCAACGCGGCTGATCGCGGCGATCGCGCTGCCGCTCGCCGCGGTGCTCGCCGCGGGCAGCGCGTCATTGCTCAGCCTGTTCGGCGATCAGGCGCAGACGGCGCAGGCGGCTCTGGTCATCCTGCTCTTCGCGCGCGCGGCCGAAGCGGTGCTCGGCATTTCGGCGCCGGTGCTTCAAGTCGTCGCCGCCTTTCGCCACCAGCTGACCGCCAGCATCATCGGGGTGGCGGTGGCTGTCGCGGCCGGGTGGCTGATGGTCGGCCATGTCGATCCGCTGACCGGCGTCACGCTGGCGACCGCGATCGGACTCGTCGCGATGGCCGCGATCCCGACGCTGCAACTCGCCTTGGTCGAGCGGCTGCATCCATTCGATATGCAATTCCCGTCGGTGGCGCTGCGCGGGATCGGCATCACCATTGCTGCGGGGATTGCTGCGATACTCGCCGACCTCTTGCCCGATCCCGTTGCCCTGCCGCTGCTCCTCGCCATCGCTGCCTTAGCAATCTGGCTGGCGCTGCGCTTTGCGCTGCCGCTCGCCGACCGTGCCTCGCTCGGCAAGACCGCGCATCGCCTTCGCCTGATCGGACCCGCCGAGCGATGACCGATATTCCGCTCCGCGTCGCCGTCTATGATCTTGACCGCACCGTGCTGCGGACGCCGACCTTCACGCTGTTTCTGCTGTGGGCAGCGTGGCGCGAGACCCCGTGGCGGTTGCTGCTGCTCCCTGCGCTCGCGGTGCTGATGATCGGCTATGCGCTCGGCCTGTATGGCCGCGACCGGTTCAAGCCCGCGGCGATCCGCCTCATGCTCGGCCGCACCATAGCGCAGGAGCGCGCCGAGCGGCTCGCCGCGCGGTTCGCCGCGTGGCGGGTGCCGCGCGACGTACCGCCGGGCGCCGCCGCCTGCATCGCGCGCGACCGTTCCGAAGGCTTTCAGCTGTTGATGGCGACCGCGGCGCCCGAATTTTACGCGTACGCGATCGCCGATGCGCTGGGTTTCGACGCCGTCATTGCCTCGCGCCATCGCCGCGACGCCGTCGGAAATTGGTTGCCCGCACTCGAAGGCACCAATTGCTACGGAGCCGAAAAGGCGCGGCGCGTCACCGAGTGGCTTGTTGCGAATGAGCGCGAGGACGCGCATATCCGCGCCTATTCGGACCATGTCAGCGACGCGCCAACCTTTGCGCTTGCGCGCGAGGCGTGGCTCGTCGGGCGCGGCGCCAGGTTCGCGCGGCTCGCCGCACACCATGGCTGGCAGCTCGCCGATTTCGAGGATGCTGCCGCGGGGACGTCGGCAGAGGCTCGTTGATGCGCATCCTCTTCCTCTTCATCGGCGAGCCGCACCACCTGTTCCACGCGCTGCCCATCGCCGCCGAAATGGCCGTGCAAGGTCAAGCAGTCGAGGTCGCGGTGACGAGCGCCGACCATCTGCCCGTCGCACAGCAGGTCATGCTCGCCTATCCTGGCTTTGCGCCGAACATCACCCTGCTCGGACAAAAGGGTCTGCCACACTGGCTCCGCGCGTGTGGTTTGTTCCGCAATCCGCGCCTGCCGATCCTCCTCGACGCGCTGCCCTTTCTTCGCAAGTTCGACGCGATCATCGTTCCCGAACGAACGACAACGGCGATCCGACATTTCCTGCCGCGCCGGACGCGCCTCATCTTCACGCCACACGGCGCGGGCGACCGCGCGATCACCTTTGATGCGCGCGACCGTCATTTCGATTTTGCGCTCGTTGCGGGAGAAAAAAGCGAAGCGCGGATGCTGGACGCGCGAACGATCCGTCCCGGCCATTACGCGGTCACGGGCTATGTGAAGCTCGACCTGATGCGCCGCCTGCAAAAATCGCGCGCGCCGATTTTCGACAATGGGCGGCCGACAATCCTCTATGCCCCGCATTTCCGGCGCGACCTGTCGTCCTGGGATCGGTTCGGGCTCGGGATCATCGACTGGTTCACCGCGCAGGATCGCTACAACCTTGTCGTCGCGCCGCACGTCCGCCTGTTCGCCGAAGCAAGCGAGGCCGAGCGGGTGGCGGTCGAGCGGCTCGCGGTGCCGGACAAAATCCACATCGACCTCGGCTCTGAACGCCTGTTCGACATGAGCTATACCATCGGCGCCGACCTCTATCTGGGCGACGTCAGCAGCCAGGTTTACGAATTTCTCGCCACGCCGCGGCCGTGCATATTCCTCAACGCCCATCAGGTCGATTGGGCGGGCGATCCCGACTATCTTTTCTGGACGCTCGGGGATGTTCTCGATGACATCGCAGAGCTGCCCGCGGCATTCGACGCCGCCTCCGCCCGCCATCCGCTCTATGCCGATGCCCAGCGCGCGCGCCTTGCCGAATCGATCGGTGGCGATCCCGCCGGCGCGGCGGCGCGCGGCGCCGAGGCAATCCTGCACTTTCTTGCAAAGGACGCCGGGCAGGATAAGAGCGGCGGATGACCGACAGCCATTCCCTCCCCGCGCTGACGCCGATCGGCGACAATCCGACCCCGATCTGGGGCATGACCAATGCCGAGCGTTTGCGCCGGCTGGCGCGCGCCGAGGGGTTGCCCGACGTGCCGGGCGCATCGGGCGCGCGGCTTTACGTCAATCTGGCTTATGTCTTTGATCCCGTTTGGCTGCGCCATGTCGTCGCGCTTCCCGGTACGGTGGTGATGGACGGCGATGCGCTGGTGATGGCGCATCTGGTCGGCGGCATGACGCCGGACGACATTGCCGCCAACCGCAGCACGCTGTCGATCATCGACTATCGCGACAATCCGCAAATCTATAACCGCCAGCTGCGCAAGCTCGACTGCCCCTTCATTCAGCCGCTGACCCCTGAAACGCGACGCGCGATCGAGCGGAAAAGCTATTTCGGTGCCTATAAGGGCGTCACCGACGCACTCACCAAATATCTCTGGCCCGAACTCGCGCTGTGGCTGACGCGCGGCGCGGCGAGCATCGGCATGACGCCGAACATGGTCACCGCGATCGGCGCGGCGCTGTGCATCTATGCGACCTATCTCTTCGCTTATGGCCGATATTGGGAAGGGATGCTGGCGGGCTTCATCTTCATGGTGCTCGACACGGTCGATGGAAAGCTCGCGCGCTGCACGATCACCTCGTCGAAATGGGGCAATGTCGCCGACCATGGCGTCGACCTGATCCACCCGCCCTTCTGGTGGTATTTCTGGGGCGTCGGGCTCGGTGCCTGGGGCCTTGCGCTGCCGGATCAGACCTTCCTGCTGGTGATGATTGCGGTGGTCGCGGGCTATGTGCTCCAGCGCGTGATCGAGGGGATGTTCATCAAGGATTTCGGCATGGACGTCCATGTCTGGCGCCGGTTCGACAGCCAGTTTCGCCTGATCACCGCGCGGCGCAACCCCAATTTCGCGATCCTGTTCTTCGCCACCCTCGCCGGACGCCCCGACACCGGGCTGATCGCGGTGGCATGGTGGACGGTCATCTCGCTGCTCGTCCATGCCGTGCAGCTGGTGCAGGCCTATGCGACGCGGCGCGCGGGCAAGCCGATCGTCAGCTGGATGGAGGAAGCATGAACGACACCATCGCCAAATTCGGGCATCCGGCGACGCTGATTGCCGACTATGACCATTGGGTCGTGCTGCTGCGCCCCGCCCAGCCGGTGCTCGGCGCGCTGATCTTGGCGGCAAAATCGGACGCCACGGCGTTCGGCGACCTGCCCGCCGAAGCGCATGCCGAACTCAAGATTGTCACCGCGGCAATCGAGGCCGCACTGGGCCAAGCGGTCGGCTATGCGAAGATCAACTATCTGATGCTGATGATGGTCGATCGCCATGTCCATTTCCACGTCCTGCCGCGCTATGACGGCGAACGCAGCGGCGCGGGGCTGACGGTCGCCGATGCCGGCTGGCCGGGTCAGCCCGATCTGGCGCAGGCGGTAAAGCTGAGCGACGTCCAGATCGCCGCGCTCACCGAGTGGCTCAAACCCTATTTCGCGTAGCGGCCTTCGGCGGCCCATTTGGCGGTGAGCGCCTCGGCGGCCTCGACATCCTGCGGGAAATCGACTTCCTGCCATTCGAGGCCTTCGATCGACACGGTGCTGACGCGGTTGCCCTTGGCGATGATGTCGATCGCGCGCAGGTACCAGCGTTCGACCCCGTCGGGGGTCCGCATCATCTGGTCGACCTGATTGCGGAAGATCGACGGACCGTCGCCGGTAAAGGCCAGCATCCCGATCGATTCGGCGTTGGTATCGGGGGGCAAGAGCCGCTTGCCGATCTGGTGCAGCCGTCCCTCGGCGTCGCGGTTCACCTTCATATCGTCGTCGTCATAATCGGCTTTGACATCGACGGTAACGGTGATCGGCTCGTTCGCGCCCTCGATCAACCGCGCGACGATCTCGTCCGACACAATGGTGTCGCCGTTGAGGATGATGAAATCGCGGTCCATTTCTTCGCGCGCAATCCAGCAGGTGCCGAGATTGTCGGCGACCTGAAAGAAAGGGTTGAACAGGGTACGGATGCGCGCGCCGGTGTCGCGATAAAGCTGGAGCGCATGATCCTCGACGCGCTCGGTACGGAAACCCGTGACGACGACGATGTCCTTGACTCCATTCGCGACGAGCGCCGCAACCTGCCAGCTGATGAGGCTGCGCCCGCCCAGTTCGATCAGGCATTTGGGGATGTCGCGCGTCAGGGGCAACAGGCGCGAACCCTGTCCGGCCGACAGGATGATGGCTTTGGTAATGCTCATGGCCGCCGCCCTATAGCCGCTTCGCCCCGCGCGGCAAATATCGCTTCGATCAGCACGATGTCGGCGGGCTTGTCGGCGTCGATGCACGCCTCGGGTTCGGACATCGGCACGACCCTCGCCGCCAGACCAAAGCGCCGCCCCGCCCGCGCGACACCCTGCTGGATTGTGAAGAGGCGCAGCAGCGCGCCGATGAGCAGCCACGGCCCGAACGCCGCAACGATCTTCAGCCCCTTTTTGCGGTCGCGCTCAATCCGCCCCCAAAAATCGAGCAGCGGCAGAACCCGTCGTCCGCGCAGCCGAAACAGATTCGCCCCTGACCACCAGCCGCCGCGGAACTTCAGCCAGGTGCGCCGCGATTCGGGGTAGCGCGTCAGCAGCACATCGCGC
The DNA here is from genome assembly GCF_036687315.1 of Sphingopyxis sp. TUF1. NCBI lineage: Bacteria > Pseudomonadati > Pseudomonadota > Alphaproteobacteria > Sphingomonadales > Sphingopyxidaceae > Sphingopyxis > Sphingopyxis kveilinensis. The sequence continues at coordinate 2,047,916 of NZ_CP144683.1, read as the reverse complement.
TCGACCATCGCGACCGCGACGTCGCTGTCCGCCGCGCCGCGCAGAAATTCAGCGATCATCACCGGAGTCAGCAGCACATTGTCGGCGGTGGTGACGAGCAGCGGATCGTCGCCCGGCGGCAAGGCGGCGGCGAGCGAGCTGCTGATCCCCTGTCCCGATGTAGCAAAATGCAGGTCAGCTATGCCCGCCAGTCCCGGCTCGGCGGCGAGCGCCGCGCTGTCCTGCGCCAAAATGGTGATCGCCCCGACCGCGGGCGCGGCGCGCAGCGCGGTCACGACATGGACGAGCATCGCCTGCCCCGCGATCGGCAGCAGCGCCTTTGTCGACACCCCGGTGCCCTCAAGCAGCGGATCGGGACCGGGACGGCTGCCCGCGAGCACGATCGCCGGGATCGGCCCGTTCATCGCTCCGCGCCCACCGGTGCGATACGGCGCGCGGTGACTCCGCGCAGGAAATCGCTCGCCTCGTCAAGCACCGGCCCGCGGCTGCGAAAGGGCGTGGCGAGCGCCATGACGATCCCGGTGTGGCCGACGCCCGGATAGATGCGCAATGCCGCCGACCCGCCCGCGCGCTCGATCGCAGCCGCCAGATTCTGGCTGTTGCGCGGGCGCACGACCGCATCCGCATCGCCGTGCGCGAGCCACAGCGGCGGCGCATCGCCGCGCGCAAAATGGATCGGCTGGGTGCGTTCGATCGGCCGAACCTTGCCCATCGCCTTGTCGGCGCGGCCGCCCTTTTCGAGTGGCAGGAAGTCATAGGGTCCGGCAAGGCCCGCAACGCCGCGAATGATCGACGGGTCGCTCTTCGCGGCGCGCAGCCATTGCGGATCGAGCGCGAGCATCGCGGCGTTATAGGCGCCTGCCGAATGGCCCATCAGCGCGATGCGGTGGGGATCGCCGCCGAGCTTTGCAATATGCTCGTGCGTCCACGCGACCGCCGCGGCGCTGTCCTCCAGATAGTCGGGCCAATGCGCTTTCGGCACCAGCCGGTAATCGGGGATCACCACGACAAAACCCTGCTGCGCGAGCGCGCGTCCCGCAAAACCATAATGGCCGCGCTCGCCGCTGTTCCAGCCGCCGCCATAGAAAAAAACGACGACGGGCAACCGGTCACCTTCGCGCAGGCTGTCGGGCGCCCAGATGTCGAGCGACTGGCGCGGTCCGCGGCCATAGGGCTGGTCTGCGATCAGCAGCCGCGCGCCGTCGCCCTGCCCCAGCAGCCGGTCGGCCATGTTGAGCGACTTGGCGCCGCCCGCGACGATCATCTTGGCCCCGCCGCCGAACAGCAGCACGAGCAGCAACACCACAAAGAGGATCTTGATCAATCGTCGTCCCTTGAAAAGCCGCGCCGCCATCCCGCCGCGCCCTACAGGCCCGCGACGCGCGGAACAAGCGCGGACCAATGACGCGACGCGCGACCTTTTCCCGGCTCGCGCGTAGAAGAAGGCAATGACCAGCCCCTTTTCCCGCCCCGCCCTTGTCTGCAACAGCCAGAGCGGCAGCCACGACGAGGCCGTCCTCGAAGCGATCGCGGCGGCGTGCCGCGAACGGGGCGCGCCGCTCGCCGCGACCTTTGCGCTGCCCGATGACGCGATCCCCGACGCCGACGCGCTTTCGCGGCGCGACATCGACCTGCTGATCGTCTGGACCGGCGACGGCACGATCAACGCGGCGGCGCGCGGTGCGGCGGGGTGGGACGGCGCGATCCTGCCGCTGCCCGGCGGCACGCTCAACCTCCTGTCGAAGTCGCTCCACGGCGACCGCGACGCACCCGACATATTGGCCGATGCGCTGCGAGGAAACGGGCGTCGGGCCGCAATTCCGATGATCCGGTCGCAGGACGGCGAAGCCTTCATCACCATCGTCGCCGGCCCCGCGACCCGCTGGGCCGAGGTGCGCGAAACGATGCGGCAGGACGGGCTGATCGAAGCGAGCCGCGCCGCGCCCGAGGCGCTCGATGCGATGATGAACGCGCCGGGGGTGCGCATCGCCGGACAGGATCGCGACTGGCCCGCGATCATCCTGACCCCCACCCAGCACGGCATCCGTGCCGAGGGCATCGTCGCCGAGGGCTCGGGCGATGTGCTGCGCCACGGCCTCGCCTGGCTAGGCGGCGATTTTCGCGACGGGCCGACCGAGGCGCTTACAACCGGCGAAACGATCATCCTCGAAGGCGAAGCGCCGATCAGCCTCGAATATGACGGCGAGCTTCGGGAAACGGGATCGCCCGCGCGCTTTGCGCTCGGCACCAGCGCGGTCGATTTCATCGCGACGGCATGAGGCGACTCTTTCATATCAGCGACCTGCATTTCGGGCTCGAAGATCCGGCGGCGCTCGACTGGTTCGGCGATTGCGTGCGCGCCGAGCGCCCCGACGCGGTCCTCATCACCGGCGATCTCACGATGCGCGCGCGCTCCCGTGAATTCGCCGCCGCCTGCGACTGGATCGAAACGCTCGACGTTCCGGTGACGGTCGAGGTCGGCAATCACGACCTCCCCTATTTCAACCCGATCGCGCGCTTCTTCTTTCCCTATCGCCGCATCCGCCGCATCGAGCGGCTCGTCGAGCGCGAAATCGACTTGCCCGGGCTCGCAATCGTACCGCTCAAGACAACCGCGCGCGCGCAGTGGCGGCTCGACTGGTCGAAAGGATGGGTGACCGAAAGCGCGCTGACCCGCACGCTCGCCGCGATCGACGCGCTGCCGCACGGCACCATGGTGCTGGTTACCGCGCATCATCCGCTGGTCGAGGCGGGCACGAAAGGCCGCGCGCTGACCCGCGGCGGCGAACGTGCGCTCGCCGCGCTGGCGAAGCGCGGCGTCGTGGCGGTGCTGACCGGCCACGTCCACGACGCTTTCGATCTCGTGAACCAGACCGCGGGCGGGCCGATCCGCATGATCGGCGCCGGCACGCTGTCGCAGCGAATCCGCTCGACCCCGCCAAGCTTCAACGAGCTGTTGATCGAGGACGGCGCGCTGTCGGTGCGTGTCCGCAACCTCGCCGACGTGCCGACCCCCGACATGCAGATCGCCGACATCCCGCCCGACGCGCTGCCCCCGCGCGACCCCGGCGAGCCTGTTGCGCCCGTCCACGCCGTCCCGCCGGTCGATCCGCCGGTGCATTGACGCCGCCGTCTGTCCCGTTAGGTTGCAACAAAAAACGGGATGAGGAACGATGCTGACCAAGGGCGATGATTACCCGCTGCACCAGAGCGCCGAGCCGATCGCGTTCGCGGGCACCGACCGCAATTTTTACGACCGCTATTTCTTCAACGGCTATGCGCCCGACGGGTCGGTGTTTTTCGCCGCAGCGATGGGTTTTTATCCGCAGCTCGGCATTGTCGATGCCAGCTTTTGCGTCATCCTCGACGGGGTGCAGCATAATCTTCGCGCCAGCCGGCGGTCGGGCGGCGAGCGACTCGACCTGTCGGTCGGCCCGATTGCGATCACGATCGACGCGCCGCTTGAATCATTGACGCTGGACATTGCGCCGAACGATGGCCCCCTTGCGGGTCGGCTGCACTTTGCCGGTCGGCATTTTCCGATCGAGGAACCGCGCTTCACGCGCCGCAACGGCACGCGGCTGTTCATGGACTATACGCGCATGACACAGAACGGCCGCTGGTCGGGCTGGCTGTCGGTCGGCGGCCAGCGCGTCGATGTTACCGACGGCTGGACGGGCACCCGCGACCGCAGCTGGGGCATCCGCCCCGTCGGCGCGAGCGAACCGCAGCCGCCGCCTGAGGGCAATTTCGCGCAATTCTTCTGGTTGTGGACGCCGTGCAATTTCGCCGACCGTTCGATCTTCTTTCACAGCAACGACGACGCCGCGGGCGCGCCGTGGAACCGCCGCGCCGTCATCGTCGCTGACAAGGGGACCGAGACACATTTCGACGACGCACGCTTTGCGGTCGAGTGGCAGCCCGGAACGCGACGCATCGCCGGCCTGTCCGCGGACCTCGGCGGCGACCGGCGGCTGACCTTGACCCCCACCGGCCCCGTTTTCGCGATGAGCGGACTCGGCTATACGCACCCCGTCTGGGGGCACGGGCTCGACCATGGGCCGGAGCTGGCGGTGGCGCACGATGCGCTCGCCGTCGAGGATCGTGGCTGGGGCAATCCGCTCGCAATGCACGTCCAGGCGCTCGTCACCGCCGACCTTTCCGAAGGCGGCACCGTCCACCGCGGCACCGGCGTCCTCGAACAATTGTTCGTCGGGCCGCACGCGCCGACCGGCCTGTCGGGACTGATGGACCCCGCGCCTTGAGCTTTCCCACCGCACCCGACGCGATGACGCCCGACTGGCTCGGCGCGGTGCTGGGGCATCCCGGCCAGCTCCGGAGCTTTGCCGCGGCCAAGGTCGGCACGGGACAGATGTGCGACAGCTTCCGCCTGACGCTCGACTGGGCGGCGGGGGGCGATGGCCCGGCAAGCGTGATCGCCAAATGCCCGAGCCACGACGAAGCCAGCCGCCATATCGCGCGGCTGACCGGCACCTATGTCAAGGAGGTGAGCTGGTATCGCGAGCTGGCCGCGGGCAGCGGCGTCGCGGCGCCGCGGTGCTATCATGCCGAAATCGCCGACGACGAGGTCGATTTCATCCTGATCCTCGGCGACCTCGCCCCTGCGCGACAAGGCGACCAGCTCGCGGGTATCGACGCCGCCGGGCTCGCCCCGTGCATCGAGACCGCGGCGGCACTTCACGCGCTGCTGTGGAACGATCCGCGGCTGGACACGCTACCTTGGCTCGCACGCGACAATGCCGATGTCGTGCGTGCGCTGTTCCCGCAGCTTTATGCGGGATTTCGCGAACGCTATGCGGCGCGGCTCGCGCCCGAGGTGCTGGACCTCGGCGCCGGGATCGCTGCACAGCTCGACCGCTATCTCGCGCGCGAACCGGCGGCGCGGATGATCGTCCACGGCGATCTGCGTATCGACAATATCCTGTTTGCGCCCGGCGGCGCACCTTGCTGGCTCGTCGACTGGCAGACGCTTGGCCGCGGCAGCGGCGCGACCGACCTTGCCTATCTGGTCGGCACCAGCATCGCCGATCCGGCCGAGCGCGCCGCCGCCGACCGGCCGGCGTTCGACCAGTGGATCGCCGCGCTTCGGGCGCGCGGGATAGCGCCCGATCCTGATGCGTTATGGGCCGACTATCGCGTCGGCGCGCTCAGCGGCTATTTCATGGCGGTCTTCGCCTCGATGAGCGTCGAGCGCACGCCGCGCGGCGACGAAATGTTCGCGCTGATGGCCGAACGCCCCGCGCGGCAAGCGCTCGATTTGGGCAGCCTCGACCTGCTTTAGCGGCTAATCGTTGTTCGACCGAACGTCATCCCGGCGAAGGCAGGGGCCCATCACCTGCCGTCGACTATCAAAGGCGCCCTCGCCTTCTGCCTCAAGTCTGAATGATGGGCCCCTGCCTTCGCAGGGGCACGGCGCTGAATATCTGTCGCAGCCCCTCACCATCACGCCTCGCCGCTCATCCCATGATAAAGGCGTTGAGCTTGTTGCCGTCGGGATCGCGAAAATAACCGGCATAAAAGCCTTCGCCGCGCGGTCCCGGAGGGCCCTCGCACGTCCCGCCATTGGCGAGCGCGATGTCGTAAAGCCGGTGGACCTGTTCCTTGTCCTTCGCTTCCAATGCGACCATCACGCCATTGCCGACGCTCGCGGGATTGCCGTCGAATGGCTTGGTCAGACCGATCCCGGCTGCACCGCCCGGCTTGCCCCAGGCGATGAACGTGTCGAACTCCATCATCCGCGGCGTATCCAGCTCGGCAGCGATAGCGTCGTAGAACACCGCCGCGCGCTCCAGATCGTTCGTTCCCAGCATCACATATCCGATCATTGACATTCTCCGATTCGATTGAGTGAACATATTAAGAACATACTCCCGTGCGTGCAAAGAAAAAGGGGCGTTGCGATGGCAACGCCCCTTTGTTCCGTTTCGCGCGCGACGCGATTATTTGACGCGGATTGCGACGAAGGCCGACGGTCCGCCGCGGCGCAGGATTTCCAGCAATACCGCGTCGCGGCCGGCCTTTTTCGCGTCGGAAACGACCTTGGCCAGCGCCTCGGCCGAGGTGACCGGCGTGCGGTTGGCACTGAGGATCGCGTCGCCGCGGCGCAGTCCCTTGCGGCCCGCGTCACTGGTACCCGACACAGCACCGATCACCAGCCCCCTGCTGTCGGCGTCGATGCCGACGGCGCGTGCAATCGCCGGGGTCAACGGCTGCACCGCCATGCCCAGGCTGTTCTGGATCGCCTCATCGGCCGCGCCCGACGGATCCTCGGGCATCGTCTGTTCCTCTTCGGGGTCGAAATTATCCCCGGCGAGCTGCTCTTCGGGCGGGCGCGTACCGACGACGGCATTCAGCGTCATCGTCTTGCCATCGCGCACGATTTCAAGCGGGATGCGCGTGCCCGGCTTGGTGTTTGCTACGATGTAGGACAAGGTCTGCTGCGGCGTCACGTCCTTGCCATTGACCTTCAGCACGACGTCGCCGCGCTTAAGCCCGGCCTTTTCACCCGCCTCACCGGCCTCGACGCGCTGGACGAACTCACCGCGATCTTTGGCCAGCCCGAGCGCCGCAGCCAGATCTTCGGTCACCGGCGCGATGCCGATGCCCAGATAACCGCGCTGCGGCGCTTCGCCCGCGCGCAGCGCCTCGATCACCGGAATCGCTGCTTCGGCGGGGATCGCGAAATTGACGCCGATGTTCGCGCCGACGGGTGAGATCAGCATATTGTTGATGCCGACGACATTGCCCTGCAGGTCGAACAGCGGGCCGCCCGAATTGCCGCGGTTGATCGCGGTATCGGTCTGGATATAGCGGTCATAGGCGCCGCCCTGACCGATGTTACGCTGCACCGCCGAGATAATCCCCGCGGTCACCGTCGAGCCGAGGCCGAGCGGATTGCCGATCGCCACCACCCAGTCGCCGACGCGCGCCGGGCTGCCATCGGCGAATTTGACGAAGGGCAGGCCCGAAGCGTCGATCTTGAGCAGGGCCAAGTCCGACGTCGCGTCGCGGCCGACGATCTTCGCCTTATATTCGCGCTGGTTGGTAAGCGTGACGGTCACTTCGTTCACGGCTTCGCCGCGCGGGCCGCCCGAAATGACGTGGTTATTGGTGACGATGTAGCCGTCGGACGAAATCAGGAATCCCGATCCGCCGCCCTGCTGTTCCTGCGTGATCGGCTCACGCGTCCCCGCGAAAGGATTGAGCCGGACGCCGAGCGTCACTTCCTGTTTGGTCGAGATGTTGACAACCGCGGGCTGCAATTGTTCGACCAGGTCGGCAAAGCTTTCGGGCGCACCCGCGCGCGGGGTGACGCGCGCCATCTCGCTGCGTTCATTCTGCGCGACCTGGGCGCCGACGGGCGACTGGGTAACCAGCGCCAGCGCCGTTCCGCCCATCAACAGCGCCGAAGTGATGCCATATACATAACGCACGATCGCAAATCCTCTTCTCATACGAATTTCAGGAAACGCATTAACCCCGGCGCGGCCTGTCTGGCGCCCCATGGCTTAACGCCGTTTGAACATGAACGATGCTTGTACGGTCGGTTCATCGGTTACCGCCCCTTGTCCCGGACCGCAAGCCGCAGCGTTTCGCAGCTCAAGTGGTGCCCAGATCGCCAGATTCAATCCGCGACGCCGCGCTCACCGAAAAAATGCCGCTTTTCAAGGCTTAGCGGAAAGGACTCCGTCAATGGCACGGAAAGTCGATCGCAAGCGATGTCCCGCGACCCGGCATTCCGTCCGCAGACGGACTCCCCATCCACCGACGGAAAAGGAACGAAGAATGAGATATGCCCTATCGATCGCCGTTGCCCTCGCGGCATTTGCGACCCCGGCCCACGCACAGGAACTGTCGGGCTTTCGCATCGAGGCCCGCGGCGGCTGGGATCAGCTAGGCGGAAAGGCGAGCATCCCCAATCCCGACTATGACGAAGACGACGAAGACAGCGGTCCCGAATATCTGAACGGGTCCGACAAGGATGGTTCGATCGGCTATGGCGTCGAACTCGGCTATGATGTGCAGATGGACGGCGGCTTCGTGATCGGCGGCTATGTCGGCGCCGAACTGTCGGACAGCCGCATGTGCGTCGAACTGATCGAGGACGACTTGAGCTGCACCAAGCTCAAGCGCACCTTCACGCTCGGCGCGCGCGCTGGCCTGCCGATCGGCGAAACCGCGCTGATCTACGTCAAGGGCGGCTATTCGCACGGCAAGCTCAGCACGGTTTACGACCCCGACATCACCGACAATGACGATGAGGAACCGGGCGACATCTTTGAATTTTCAAAGAACCGCAGCGGCTTTCATGCGGGCGGCGGCGTCCAGCTCGGCCTGACCGAGAATGTCTATGCCAAGCTTGAATATGTTTACACCAAATATGGCAGCGGATCCTATCGCATCGGCGACGATGACCAGGATCCGGCGCTCAAGGTGCGGTCCGACCGGCACCAGCTTTCGGCAGGCATCGGATTGCGCTTCTGATGCCTCACTGGGGGCGGGGGGACGCCGACGGCGATCTCCCCGCCCCCTTTTTTCGAGGTCAACCGCCGCTGAAGCGTTTCAGATATTCATTGTCGGGCGACAGGATGATTGACGTCCCGCCCTCGTTATTCTCGCCGAGGAACGTCTGCCGATAGCTCTGCATCGCGCGGTAGAAATCATAGAATTCAGGATCCTTGCCGAAGCTGGCGGCATAGATGCGCGCCGCTTCACCGTCGGCGCTGCCACGGATGATCTGCGCTTCCTTCTGTCCCTCGGCACGAATCGAAATCGCTTCCTGCTGCCGCGCGGTGCGCATCCGGTTGTACGCTGCCTCCAGCGTTGCGCCTTCGGGCAGGTCGGCGCGCTTGATCCTGACGTCGATGATCTCGGCGCCATATTTCTGCGCCTCGCGATTGAGCGCGACCTGAATATTGTCCATCACCGCGCCGCGTTCGGCCGACAGAAGGGTGGCGAAGGTACGCTTGCCCAGTTCGTTGCGCAGCGACGAACCGAGGATCGTCGCGAGCTGCTGCTGCAACCGCTCCTCGGTGCGGATCGCCGTGTACATGCGCACCGGATTGGTGATGCGGAAGCGCGCGAAAGCATCGACCTGCAGACGCTGCTGGTCGGTCGACAGGACCTGCTGCCGCTCCATGTTCACGCCCAGGATGCGCTTGTCGATCAGCTGCACCGAATCGGCGAAGGGCATGGTGAAGAGCAGCCCCGCACCCGACCGGCCGAATTGTTCGCCCTGCTTATACGCGTTTTTGGTGCCATAGACCTCGCCCACGCGGAGCACGACCGCCTGGCGGTCCTCGGGCACGATCGAAACCGTCATCGAAAGCAGAACAAGAACCGCAACGACACCGACGAGCAGACGCACCGGATTGCTGAAAAGCGAACCAAACATCATTCGCCTCCCTTCGTCGCGGCTTCGGGCGCGCGCAGCCGTTTCTGCACTTCGTTGAGCGGCAGATAGGGAGTCACCCCGCGCGCTTCGACAATCGTCTTGTCGACGTTCGACAACACGGCCTCCATCGTTTCATAATAAAGCCGCTGGCGCGTCACTTCGGGCGCCAGCTGATATTGGGCGTAGATCTGTTCGAACGCCGACGTGTCACCGCGCGCGCGTTCCAGCACCTGCTGCTGATAGGCGCGGGCCAGGTTGATCGCGGCTTCGCGCTCCTGCCGCGCCGCGGTGACTTCCTTGAACGCCTCATCGACCTGGCTCGGCGGGTCCGCCTGGCGGATCGCGATGCCCTGAATTGTCACGCCGGCGCGATATTCGTCGAGCAGCGCCTGCATCCGCCGCTGCACCTGCGCCTCGATCTCGACGCGGCCGGGGCCGATCGCCTGCACGAGGTCGAAATTCGCCACGGTGGCGCGCATCGCGCTTTCGGCGACCTCGCGGATCGTGTCCTCGGGATTGGCAAGCTGGAAGAAGAAAAGTTCCGGGCTGCGCACCGACCAGCGGACCTCATAGGCCAGGTCGACGATGCTCTGGTCGCGCGTCAGCACGAAATTCTCGTCGGTCGCATTGGGCGATCCGATTGCCATCGTGCGGATTGCGCGGACGTCCTCCATGCGGATGCGCTCGATCGGCGCGGGCCAAGTCAGTTTCACGCCGGGGCCGACGGTACGCGCGTAGCTGCCAAGCTGCGTCACCACGCCTTCCTTTTCGGGCGGCACGATGTGGAAGGACGAAAAGAACAACCAGACCGCGACGACCGCTAGAACCGCCCATTTCCAGATTCGCCCCGAATCGGTGAGATCGAAGCCTCCGCCACCGCCCGAGCCACCGCCGCCGAAGCCCCCGCGCCCCTTGCGCAGCAGCTCGTCGAGCGCCGAGGGGCCGCGCGGCTTGCGGCCACGGTTGATGTCGATGGGATCGGGCGTGACCCATGGGTTGCGCGGGCCGGGGCGTTTGCCGTCGCCGCCGCCTTTGCCGCCGTCGTCGCCGCCCTTGGGGCCGCCGCCCCACGGGCTGTTGGCCATCAGGCTGATCGAATCAAAAAATTGCCGCAATCCCCGAAGGGTGCGGCGCCCCGTGCTGCCTTCAATCTGGTCGTTCATAATGCTTTTATAGGGGCGGCGGCCGCGATTAACAGGGGGTCCGCGCGAAAATGGCTGGCAAAGCGCGCCCGCTCCCCTATTTCGGCGCGGTCATGACCGATACCACCCCCCTCGCCGGCATCGCCGCCGATCTCAGCGGCGGCCGCACCTCGGGCCTTCGCTTCCTCGACGACACGGGCACGCTCGCGATCGTCCTCGACGTGACCGGGCTCGCTGCCGAAGATCGCAAACCCCTGGAAGACAAGCTGCGCGCGGGCCTGCTCGAACAGCCCGGCGTGCGCAAAGTGCGCGTCGCGATGACCGCGGAGAAAAAGGCGATGACGATCATCGCGGTCGGCAGTGGTAAGGGCGGCGTCGGAAAATCGACGCTCGCCGCCAATCTCGCGGTCGCGCTCCGGGGGCAGGGTGTGAAGGTGGGCCTGGTCGACGCCGACATCTATGGTCCGTCGCAGCCCCGCCTGATGGACAGCGAACATGTGAAACCCGAAGCGCGTGGATCGAAACTCGCCCCCGTGCCCAATGCCTATGGCGTACCGATGCTCTCGACCGGCCAGATCGCCCAGCCGGGTCAGGCAATCGCATGGCGCGGCCCGATGGCGGGGCGCGCGCTCGAACAGCTGGTCGATGCCAGCTGGGGCGATATCGACACGCTCGTCGTCGATCTGCCGCCCGGCACCGGCGACGTCCAGCTGACGATGATCCAGAAGCATAAACCGGCGGGCGCAGTCATCGTCTCGACCCCGCAGGACTTGGCGCTGATGGACGCGACGCGCGCGGTCAGCCTGTTTCAGCAGGCCGACGTGCCGATCATCGGGCTGGTCGAAAATATGGCGGGATACGCCTGCCCGCATTGCGGCGAGGTCAGCGACCCGTTCGGTAGCGGCGGCGCCGAGGCGGCGGCCAAGACGATGGGCCTCGATTTTCTCGGCCGCGTGCCGCTGTCGATGGGCATCCGCCTGGCGAGCGACGGCGGCGTCCCGCCCGCGGCGGGAACCGATCCCGCGGGCGAACCATTTCACGCGATAGCGGCGAAGGTCGCCGAATGGCTGGATGCACGAAAGGGCAAATGATGGCGATCAACGACGAAGGCGAGATCCGTGAGCTTCTGGGCCAGCCGCGCCGTATCGCGGTGGTCGGCGCCTCGCCCAACCCCGCGCGTCCCTCGAACGGCGTGCTCGCCTTCCTGATCGCGCAGGGTCACAATGTGATCGCGGTCAACCCCGGCCACGCGGGCAAGACGATCCACGGTGCGCCGGTCGTCGCGACGCTCGCCGATGTCGAGCCGCCCGCCGAAATCGTCGACATCTTCCGCAACAGCGAAGACGCCGGCTCCGCGGTCGACGAAGCGATCGTCCATGGCGCAAAGGCCGTGTGGATGCAGCTCGGCGTCGTCAACGAAACCGCGGCGAAGCGCGCCGACGCCGCCGGTCTGACGGTCGTCATGGACCGCTGTCCCAAGATCGAGATTCCGCGGCTCGGCCTGTTGAAATGAAGCCAATCCTGGGCGTCGCCGCCATTGGGCTGCTTGCCGGCTGCGCCTCCACTCCCGCCGCGGACAATCCGCAGGACGCCTTTTTCACCGCGCTCACCGCGCATTGCGGCAAGGCCTATGCTGGTCGACTCGCCAGCGATCAGGAGGTCGATGCCGACATGCGCGGCAAGGCGATGGTGATGCACGTCCGCCGCTGCTCCCCCGACCGCATCGAAATCCCGTTCCATATCGACGGGCTAGGTCCCGACGGCGGTTGGGACCGCTCGCGCACCTGGATCGTCACCCGCACGGCCACCGGCCTCCGCCTCAAACACGACCATCGCCACGCCGACGGCAGCAAGGACGAAGTGACGATGTACGGCGGCGACACCGCCGATCGCGGCACCGCGACGCGCCAGACCTTTCCCGTCGATGCCGAATCGATCGCGCTCTTCACCCGCACCGGGCGCAGCGTGTCGAACAGCAATATCTGGTCGATCGAAACCACCGCCGACGCTTTTACCTATGGGCTGAGCCGCGAAGGCCGCGATTTTCGCGTGACCTTCGATTACAGCCAGCCGGTCACCCCGCCGCCCGCACCCTGGGGCTGGTAGCGGCTCGTCGCCCCCGCGAAGGCGGGGGCCGCTGGAGGCGTGGCGCAACACTGATGACGGCCCCCGCCTTCGCGGGCGCGACGATTGGGGCAAAAGCCTTTGCCCTTGCCACTCGCCCCGCTTATCAGCGTCGGCGATGGCGGGCATTCGCGACACGGTTGGAAAGCGCAAATCGCGGCTGCCGCATGTCAGCCGCCGCCAGATGCTCGTCGGCGCGACCGCCGCGGGTGGGCTCGCAATCGCATGGGGCCTGTGGCCGCGCGATTACCAGCCGAACCTGACCGCCGCGCCCGGCGAACATATCTTCAACGCCTTTCTGAAAATCGGCGACGACGGGCATATCAGCGCGATCGTCCCGCAATGCGAAATGGGTCAGGGCGTCACGACCTTGCTGCCACAGATCATGGCCGACGAACTCGGCGCCGACTGGCGCACGATGGCGGTCGAAAGCGCGCCGATCAGCCCGCTCTATGCCAATACGCTGCTGGTCGACGAGGATAGCGCCGTCTTTACCCCGCGCGCCGGCATCCCCGATTTCGTGTCCGATGTGCGCAGCTGGGCGCGCCGCGAATGGGCGGTGCGCAACGCCGTGATGCTGACCGCCAATTCCTCGTCGGTGCGCATGTTCGAGGGACCGTGCCGCGCCGCCGCGGCGCAGGCGCGCGCATTGCTGATGATGGCCGCCGCCGATCGCTGGGACGCCGACTGGCAGGATTGCGACACGCAGGACGGCTTCGTCCTTCTTGGCCAAAAGCGGCTGCGCTTTGCGGAGGTTGCGGCCGCCGCCGCGACGTTCGAGCCGCCCGCCGAGCCCGTCTACCGCGCTTCGGCCGCCGATCCGCTTTATGGCAAGGAACTGACGCGGCTCGACCTTCCCGCCAAGATCGACGGGTCGGCCAATTATGCCGCCGACATCCGCCTGCCCGACATGGTATTCGCCGCCATTCGTCAAGGCCCGCTCGGCGCGACACGGCTCAAGGGCATCGACCGCAAGACGGGGATGGCCTCGCCCGGCCTGCTCCATGTCGTCACCCACGACCGCTGGGTCGCAGCGGTCGCGCGCAACTGGTGGGCGGCGAACCGCGCGCTCGACCGTTTGGCGCCGGTGTTCGAAACCGAGGGCACGCCAATATCGACCGACCGCATCGACACGGCGCTGAAGGCGGCGCTCAAGGCCGACGGCTATCGCATCCACAGCGAAGGCGACGTCGCCGATGCGATGGAGGACCGGGCAAAGGTCGCCGCCGAATATGCCGTCGCCCCCGCGCTCCACGCCCCCATCGAGACGCGCAGCGCGACCGCGGCGCCCGATGGCCGCGGGCTGCGCATTTGGGTCGCGACGCAGGCGCCGACGCAGTGCCGCAACGCCGTCGCGCGCGCGACCGGGCTGTCCGCCGCGGACGTCACCCTGTTCCCGATGATGGCGGGCGGCTCGTTCGACGCCTGCCTCGATCACAGCGTCGCGGTGCAGGCGGCTATCATCGCGCTCGAAATCAAACGCCCGGTCCAGCTCGCCTGGTCGCGCGCCGAAGAGATCATGCGCCTGCCCCCGCGCGCACCCGCGCGCGCCAGGCTGACCGCGACGCTCAACGCCGCGGGCGGGGTCGACGCGCTGGTGACGCGAATCGCGGTCCCCGCGACCAACCATGAAGTACGCGCACGGCTGTTCGACAACCTCCCCGCCGACGTCGCGCAGCGCGCCGCCGCGGGCCGCGCCGATGCCGCCGCGGTCGAGGGCGCGGCGACGCGCTACGCCATCCCGCACCGGGCGGTCGACCATTGCCCCGCCGAAATCGGTCTGCCGACGGGACGCTGGCGCGGCAACGCCGACAGCTACACCGCCTTTTTCACCGAATGTTTCGTCGACGAACTGGCGGTGCGCGCAGGGTCGGACCCGCTGTCCTATCGCATGGCGATGCTCGGCGATGCGCCGCTGCTCGCGCGCTGCCTGCTCACCGCGACCAGCCTCGGCGGCTGGGAAGGCGGCTTGTCGGGCAGCGCGCAAGGCCTCGCGTGCCACTCGATGCGCGGCAGCCACATCGCGCTGATGGCGACCGCGCGGCAGAGCGACCGCGGATTGCAAGTCGAACAGCTGGTCGCGGTCGTCGATGCCGGGCGACTCGTCAATCCGGCGATCGCGCGGCAGCAGATCGAGGGTGGGTTGATCTTCGGCCTCGCCGCCGCGGTCGGCGCGACCACCGATTATAAAGGCGGCCTCGCAACCGCGCGCAAGCTCGGCCAGCTTGGCCTCCCGCGCCTCTCGCAGACGCCCGAAATCCTCGTCGAATTTGTCGACAGCGACCGCGAACCCGGCGGGATCGGCGAAATTGCCGTGCCCGTCGTCGCGCCGGCGATCGCCAATGCGATGTTCGCCGCGACCGGCCGCCGTATCCGCCGCATCCCGCTGTCGGCGCAACCTTTATGACCCTGCCCCCCGATCATCCGCCCGTCGTCGCGCCGCGCGTCGGCGTCCTGCTCGTCAACCTCGGCACCCCCGACGCGCCCGATCCGCCGTCGGTGCGCCGCTATCTGGGGCAATTCCTGTCCGACCGGCGCGTCGTCGAAATTCCGCCAATCCTGTGGCAGCCCATCCTGCGCGGCATCATCCTGACGACGCGGCCGAAAAAATCGGCGCATGCCTATGCCCAGGTATGGACCGAGGAGGGCTCGCCGCTCGCCGCGATCACCCGCGCGCAGACGGCGGCGCTGCAAGCCGCGCTCGGCGACGGCATCGACGTCGCTTATGCAATGCGTTACGGCGAACCCGCGATCGGCCGCGCGATCGACGCGCTGACCGCGGCGGGATGCCGCCGCATCCTCCTTGCCCCGCTCTATCCGCAATATTGCGCCGCGACGACCGCGACCGTCGTCGATGCCGCCGCCGACCATCTGAAGACGCTGCGCTGGCAGCCAGCGCTGCGGTTCCTGCCGCCCTATCATGACGACCCCGCCTATTTGGGCGCGCTCAAAACCTCGGTCGCGGCGGGGCTCGCCGCGCTCGATTTCGCCCCCGACGTGCTGCTCGCCAGCTTTCACGGAATGCCCGAGCGCACGCTGCACCTCGGCGATCCCTATCATTGCCAGTGCCGAAAGACTGCGCGCCTGCTGTCCGAAGCCCTCGGCCGGCCGGTCGAGGTCGCCTTCCAGTCGCGCTTCGGCCGCGCCAAATGGCTCGAACCCGCGACCGATATCCAGCTCGAAGCCTTTGCGAAGGCGAGGAAAAGCGTCGCCATCTTCGCCCCCGGCTTTTCCGCCGATTGCCTCGAAACGCTCGAAGAGCTGGCGATCCGCGGCAGGGAACAATTCGAAGCGGCGGGGGGCAAGCAATTCGCCTACCTCCCCTGCCTCAACGCCGACGCGCCCGGCATGACGATGCTGGAGGCGCTCGTGCGCCGTGAGCTTGCGGGCTGGATCTGACGTTCGGCCGCTTACCAACTATTTAGGTCCCGACGCTATACTGCGCCATCGTTGTGCCGTTCCGGCGCGGCGGCGCGGACTTGTGGAGTGATGTGATGAACGAGGTCGAACTGGCCGCCTTGATGCTGGCAGCTATGTTCCTGCTGGGTGTCGTGGTCGCCGTTGCGATCTGGCGCGCGCGCCGCTCTGCCATATCGTCGCCGAGCGTGCCGCGCGCCGCGCGGACGCCGCGCGAAAGCCGGATGCCCAAATTGCCGCGCAAGGCTCCAGCGATCGCCGATGTCGAAATCGCTCCGTCGCGGCTTGCGCGGGTCAGTGGAAAGGCGCCGCTCGAACCGCCGCGCGACCTGATGCCCGACGATTCGTTCGAACCCGATCTTCCGGTCGACGTCATGCCCGAACCCGCCGCCATCGAAGCGGCCCTGGAAACGATGGCGACAGAGGTCGAAACAGCCGCCGCGAAGGACATCGATGAGCAGGCCGCAGCGCTCACGCTGCATCTCGTTCCGCAGATCCCGCCGCGCGACGCCATTTCGACGCACAGCTGGCTCGGCGGACGCCCGCGCCTGGCGACGGGCGCCGCATGGCCACAGATCGACGACCTGCCCGCCGATTTCCTCGCCCAGATCGGCTGCGCCGACCTGCCGCGCGACCTGTGGGGCGGATTGGGGCCGCGCCACGGCGCGCTCGCCTTCTTCATCCATCGCCACCGGCCCGAGGTGCGCGTGCTCCATGTCGGCGAACCCGGGGCACCGCTCGCGCCGCCCTATGCGCTCAACCTTGGCGAGGGGTGGTTCGGCCCTTACGGCGATCTGGCCGACGGCGACCTTGCGTCCTTTGCCGTGCGTGCCTTTCCGCAATGGCCCGTCGATCTGGTCGACGCGAATGCCGCCGACGCCAGCTCCGGCTTGCGCGATGCCGGAGATGCCGACGATCTCGATGCGCTCGGCTACGACATAGCCGATCCGGCCTTCCATCCCTTCGACTGGGGCAGTCTGACCGCGATGGCGGCAATCCTCGAATCGCGGCTGGGTCAGCTCGTCACCGATCCCCCCGCCGATGACGATCCGGCATCGGCAGCGCTGATCGAACGCTGCGCGGCGATCAATCAGGAGGCGCGCGAACGCGCCGACGAAATCATCGGCATCATCCACGAGAGCGCGGTGCGGGGCGCCTTCTCGGCCGGAGATGCGACCGCGGTGATGGCGGCGCTTCACGCGATCCGCTGGGCGGCGCTCATTCCCAGGACGAACCCCGATGGCGCACAGACCTTCGAGCTTTCGACGTTATCGCTGACAGAGCACCGCGCCGACGCCGACCTCTGGGTGCGCGACTACCGGACGATGCTCTTTGACCGCGCGAAACATGCCTGGTGCGCCGATCCCGCCAATCTGTCAGCACCCGCCCGCGCATATTTCGAGCCGTTCTGGCAGGGCCTCGCCGCGCGTGAGATGGCAAGTGTGGGCGGCGAGCGCGACGGCGAACTCATCCTCCTCGCGTTGCCGTCGAGCGGGTTGATGAGTCGCCGTTTCGGCGACGGGCAGACGCTGCTTGTCACGATGGCCAGGGCCGACCTCGCGATCGGCGACTTCGCAAAAGCGCGGGCACAGCTAGTTCGCTGAATAGCTTTGCGATTGACGTTCCGGTCAACTTGCAGCGCGCCGCGCCGCGGCCTAATCATCGATTCCGATCTGTGGGAGAGATGAATCGATGGCACGCGTAGCAATCGTCACCGGCGGCAGCCGCGGGATCGGCGAAGCGATTTCGCTGAAGCTTCAGGAACAGGGCGTCACCGTCGTCGCCAACTATGCCGGCAATGACGAAAAGGCGCGCGCCTTTACCGAACGCACCGGGATCAAAACCTATAAATGGGACGTGGGCGACCATCAGGCGTGCCTCGACGGCTGCGCGCAGGTCGCGGCCGAGGTCGGCCCGATCGACATCGTCGTCAACAACGCCGGCATCACCCGCGACGGCACCCTCGCGCGGATGAGCTATGACGATTGGGACGATGTGATGCGCATCAATCTCGGCGGCTGTTTCAACATGGCGAAGGCTTGCTTTCCCGGCATGGTCGAGCGCGGCTGGGGCCGCATCGTCAACATTGGTTCGATCAATGGGCAGGCGGGCCAGTACGGCCAGGTCAATTATGCCGCCGCCAAATCGGGTATCCACGGCTTCACCAAGGCGCTGGCGCAGGAAGGCGCGAAAAAGGGCGTGACCGTCAACGCGATCGCGCCGGGCTATATCGATACCGACATGGTCGCCGCGGTGCCGCCGCAGGTGCTCGAAAAGATCGTCGCGAAGATTCCCGTTGGCCGCTTGGGGCAAGCCGACGAAATCGCGCGTGGCGTCGCGTTTCTGTGCAGCGAGGATGCGGGGTTTGTGACCGGGTCGACGATGAGCATCAACGGCGGCCAACACATGTATTGAGCCGGGTGTAACGGCTCTCGCTTTCTCCGTTCGCATCGAGCGAAGTCGAGATGCCCCTGAGGCTTGGCGCGATCTAGCGGCGTGTCTCGACTTCGCTCGACACGAACGGCTAAGTAGCGACATGGCGGACCAACCTCTCCACCCCCCGGTCAAACGCTCGGTCACCATCGCCGGCCACCCGACCTCGATCAGCCTCGAACCCGTGTTCTGGGCTGCGCTCGAAACCGAGGCCGTGCAGATGAGGCTCCCCGTCAACGCCCTCGTCGCGCAGATCGATGTCGAGCGCATGGACGCCGACGATCCGCCGAACCTCACCTCGGCGATCCGGCAATGGCTGTGGCATCGCCGCAGCGATCAGACCGCAGCGTAAACCGCCTGCGCAAACGCGGCCCCCTTGTCGGGCGCGTGATGCAGAAACAGCGACGGCTCGATCAGTTCTAGCTCCATCACATGCAGGCGCCCCGCCGCGTCGCCGACCATATCGACGCGCGCATACACCGGGGGGACCGGCGCCGCCGCAAGCGCCATTGCCGCCAGCGTGCGCGCCGCATCGCTCGCCTCCCACGCCGTTTCGCGCCCGCCGAACTGTTCCTGCACGCGAAAGTCGCCCGCCGCGGGACGCTTCACGATCGCGTGGCTGAAGCGTCCGCCAAAGAAGAACAGCGAAAATTCACCCTCGGTCAGGATCCCGGGCATCAAGGGTTGGACGAGGCGGCGCTGCCCCATCGCGTCGTCGGGAATCGACCCATCCGCCGCGATGCGGTGCGTGCCATCAGCACCGCCCGAAATCGCAGGCTTGATCACGACCTCCTCGACGCCAAGCGCCTTGCGCGCATCGGCCAGCGCCGCGGCATCGAGCGCCGCCACGTCGACCGTCGGCACCACCGCAACGCCCTTTTCTGCCATATCGGTGAGATAGGCCTTGTCGCTGTTCCAGCGCAGCACCCGCAGCGGATTGGCGACGCGCAACGCTTCGGCCTCGATCCGGTCGAGCAGATCGTACCAGCGCGCAACGTCGCGCTGATAACCCCAGGCAAAGAGCGGCAGGATCAGCTCATGCGCCGCAAGGTCGCCCGGATCGGTCCAGACGCGCGGCTCGACGAGCAGCCCCGCCGCGGTCAGCGCCGCCGCCTTGCGCGCAAAGGCGGGCTGCCAATTCTCCTCATAGTCGGGCGCCGGAACAAGGATCGCGACGCGGGGCTGATAGGGCATGGACAAGGGTCGCCTTCTAAAAACGTCATTGCGAGGAGCCCCGGACTTGATCCGGGGCGACGCGGCAATCTCCAGCTATCGGTCGTGAAAGGCCGTCAGCTGGAGATTGCTTCGCGTCGCTCGCAATGACGAAAACCTAACGCGCCAGCAATCCGCGCGCCTGCCCCGCAATATGCGACAGCATCGCGCCATTGGGGTTCGGGATCATCCGCGCGCGGTCGACCGTCGAACGGAACTGTTCGACGCGCGGACCATGATCGGCAAGCCATTTGGTCACCGCCGCATCCAGATCGCCCTTGGGCAGCCCTGCGAGGAACCCCAGCCGCATCTGCTGGAAATCACGCGCCAGGCTGTTGACGAGCAGCCGCTCCCACGGATCGGCGGGACTCATATGCGCCGCCAGCGTCTGCGCCCAGTCGAGTCCCAACGCCTCGCCCAAATGGGTGAAAGCGTGCGTCACCGCGACTTCGTCGTCGCCGCGACGTTCGGCCAGGTCGACAATGCCGATCGCGCCGTCGGTCTTGAACAGCCGCACGACCGCCGACGTCAATGCCTCGGGCGCGCCGGCGTCGAGCAGCTGTTGCGTCAGCATCTCCCACTGGCGCCGCACCGACGGGCTGAGCAAGCCGTCGACGCTTTCATTGAGGCGGTCGACCCCGGGTTCGAGCCGCGCCACGACCGGGCCCGGCTGCGACAGCGATTGCGTCACGCGCAGCAGGTCGGCCATTTGCGACGTCATCGCCGACGCGGCCTGCGCGAACAGCGACAAGCGGATCGCTTCGTCGACCTTCGCCGCATCAAGCTCTGCCCAGATCGTCGGCATTCCCAACAGCCGCTCGACCGCGACGAACGCCGCCGCGACGTCGCCGAGCGCGCAGCCTTCCTCTTCGACCAGCTCGAACGGATGGACGATGCCCATCCGGTTGATCATGCGGTTCGCCACCTTCGTCGCGATGATTTCGCGGCGCAGCTGGTGATCGGCGATCGCGGCGGCAAAATCCCGCTGCATCTCGGCCGGGAAGGCCGCGGCAAGGTCACTCGCCAATGCCGGGTCGTTCGGCAGATCGCTGTTTTCGATCGCATCCTGCAACGCCAGTTTCGCGGTCGACAGCAGCACTGCCAGTTCGGGGCGCGTCAGCCCGCGCCCTTCGGCGGCGCGGCGCAGCAGTTCGTCGTTCGCGGCGAGCCCCTCGACCTTGCGGTCGAGCCGGCCCGACGCCTCGAACGTCTCCATGATCCGCACCAGCGACGGAACCGCCGCCGATCCGCCCTTCTCGGCGATCGACAGCGCCAGCGCCTGAAGCCGGTTGTCCTCGAGCACCAGCGCCGCCACATCGTCGGTCATCCGCAGCAACAGCGCGTCGCGATCGTCCTGCGACAACCGCCCTTCGGTCATCTCGCGATTGAGGGCGATCTTGATATTGACCTCATTGTCCGAACAATCGACGCCGGCCGAATTGTCGATGAAGTCGGTGTTGATCCTTCCGCCCTTCGCCGCAAAGGCGATGCGCGCCGCCTGCGTGACGCCCAGGTTCGCGCCTTCGCCGACCGCCCGCACGCGCAGATCCTCGGCATCGACGCGCAGCGCGTCGTTCGCGGGGTCGCCGACCTCGGCATTATTCTGGCTCGCGGCCTTCACATAGGTCCCGATGCCGCCGAACCAG
This sequence comes from Sphingopyxis sp. TUF1, assembly GCF_036687315.1. Taxonomy (NCBI): domain Bacteria; kingdom Pseudomonadati; phylum Pseudomonadota; class Alphaproteobacteria; order Sphingomonadales; family Sphingopyxidaceae; genus Sphingopyxis; species Sphingopyxis kveilinensis. The sequence continues at coordinate 2,026,527 of NZ_CP144683.1, read as the reverse complement.
AGCAAGTCGACAGGCGCCTTCAGGATCGCCGAAATCAGCGAGCCGGGGTCGATTTCGCTCACCGACAGGCCGAGCAGCGCCTGTACTTCGGGCGAAAGGGGAATACTCTTCTGGCTGCGCGGAAAAACGCCGCCGCCCTTAGAGATCAGCTTCTTGTCATAATCGTCCCAGCTCGACCGCGGCAGATCGAACATTCGCGCGCGTTCCTTCCAGCTTTTCGCCGGATCGGGATCGGGGTCGAGGAAAATGTGGCGGTGGTCGAAGGCGGCGCAAAGCTTGATCGCCTTCGACAGCAGCATCCCGTTGCCGAACACGTCGCCCGACATGTCGCCGCAGCCGACGACGCGGATCGTGTCGCTCTGCACATCGACGCCCATTTCGGCAAAGTGGCGCTGCACCGAAATCCACGCGCCCTTGGCAGTGATGCCCATCGCCTTGTGGTCATAGCCCTTCGACCCGCCGCTCGCGAAGGCATCGCCGAGCCAGAAGCCGCGTTCCATCGCCAGGCCGTTAGCCACGTCGGAGAAGGTCGCGGTGCCCTTGTCGGCGGCGACGACAAAGTAAGGATCGTCGCCGTCGCGGATTACCACCCCCTTGGGATGCACCACCTTGCCCGCGACCAGATTGTCGGTGATCGACAGCAGCGAGCGGATGAAGATGCGATAGCATTCGGTGCCCTCGGCGAACCAGGCGTCGCGGTCGAGCGACACGTCGGGAAGCGCCTTGGGATAGAAGCCGCCCTTCGCGCCGGTCGGCACGATGACCGCGTTCTTCACGCGCTGCGCCTTCATCAGCCCGAGGATCTCGGTGCGGAAGTCGTCGCGGCGGTCGGACCAGCGGAGGCCGCCGCGTGCAACGGGACCTGCGCGCAGGTGTACGCCTTCGACGCGCGGCGAATAGACCCAGACCTCGCGCCACGGCAGCGGCTTGGGCAGGCCGGGAACAAGGCTCGAATCGATCTTGAACGCCAACGCTTCCTCGGCGGCGGGCGCAAAGGCGTTGGTGCGCAGCGTCGCGCCGATCACCGCATGGAACAGGCGCAGAATCCGATCCTCGTCGATCGACTTGATGCCCGCAAAACCCGCCTGGATCTCGGCATCGAGCGCCTCGGCGCGCGCGGCGTCGCGCGACTTGGGATCGTGGAGCGCGCGGAACCGCTCGATCAGCGCGGCCGTAACCGCGGGGGCGTGGCGCAGCGCGCTGACCACCGTGTCCATGCCATAAGCCGAGCCGCCCTGCCGAAGGTACCGGAACCAGGCGCGCAGCCAGACGATCGCCCCCGGATCGGTCTGATTGGTCAGCACCAACTGATTGAACGCATCATTTTCGGCGCGGCCGTCGAGCACTGCCGCGATCGCGCCCTCGATCGTCGCGGCATAGGGAAGAAGCGCCAGTTCGTCGACATTGGCGGGCAGGCGCAGCGTGAAGTCGTGGATGACGATCGGAGTATCGTCATCGCTGTCGCCGCCGGGGCCGCGCGTCGGGCCGAGCGCGGTCGGAATTTCTTCGAGCACCTTGAATCCGAAATGTTCGAGCGCGGGCACGACGTCGGACAGCGCAAGCGGCCCGACCGCGCTATAGACCTTGAGCCGCAGCCGGTCGTCGCCGTCGAGGCTTTTCTTCGCCAGCCGGACGCTGCGCGGGTTCGCCGCGTCCAGATCGCGCAGCCGCAATATGTCGCGCGCCGCCTCTTCGGGATTGTAAAGATTGCGGTAATTGGGCGGAAACGCCGGCGCAAAGCGCGCCGCGAGCGCCGCCGCGCGGCCCGGATCGCCGCGCTTCGCCAGCGCCGCCTCGACCTCGGGCTGCCATCCGCGGACCATCTGTTCGAGCTGCGCGTTGAGCGCCTCGGTATCGGGCACCACGCCGCCGCTGCGCAGATCGAGCGTATAGCGCAGCAGCGCCGCTCCGCCATCCTCAAGCACCATCGTCCAGCCGATCACGCCCGCCTTCGCCTCGCGCACCAGCATCGCCTCGACCGCGATGCGGCGCCCGGTCGACACCTCGTCGCGCGGCAGCCAGACAAAGGCGAACAGGTGGCGGCCGAGCGCACTGCGCACCATCACCAGCTTCGGCCGCGGCCGGTCGGTGATCGACATCGACGTGAGCACCAGCTCCTCGAGCGAAGCAGCGTCGAACGCGATGAGCAGGTCGTGCGGCAGCGCGGTCAGGGCGTGCGCCAGCGCCTTGCCCGCATGGCCCGCGGGATCGAACCCGAATTTGGTCATCAGCGCGTCGAGCTGCGCGCGCAGGACGGGCACCTTGGCGGGCGGCGTCGACAGCGCCTGGCTCGTCCACAGCCCCGCGTGGATCGAAAGCCGCTCGACCTTCTTGCCCCTCAGCTCGGGCACGACGACCAGGTCTAGCAGCACACGGCGATGCACCGCCGACAGACGGTTCGACTTGATGAGCAACGGCGCGTGCCCGCCCGCATCGAACCAGGCAAAGGCTGCATCGAGCGCCGCGGGCGACAACAGCTGGCTTTCGCCGCTTTCGCTGATCCCCAGCGGATCGTGAACCTTGCCGTCGCGCGTGCGCCATTCATGGCCGAGCTGGGTCATCGACCCGCCCTCGAACCAGCGCAGCAGTTCGGCGCCCTCGCCCTCGACGCGCATCGCCGCGTCGGCGAGCATCGCCGCGCGCATCGCGCGCCAGTCGCGCACCGCCGCGCGCACGTCGCGCAGCGCCGCCTCGATCGCGTCGAGCAACCGGCGTCGCGCGCGTGCATCGCCGCGTTCGAGTTCGATATAGATAACCGACTCGCGCGTGTCCCCGGTCCCGGCTTCCTGCAAATGCCCCTTGGCGTCGCGCTTCACCGCGATGACGGGATGGAGGATGCGGTGAACGACCAGCCCCTGCGCCACCACCACCTGCGACGTCGAATCGACGAGAAAGGGCATGTCGTCGTTGATGATGACCAGCCGCATCCGGCGGTCGGGCCCCTCGCCCGCGATCGGTTCAAGCAGCAGCGACGGCGTTTCGGCGGCGCGCTCGAGCGCCGCGCGCGCGGCGAACTGGCTTGCCTCGACAAGCGCGGCCCGGTCCATGTCGTCGCCCTCGCCGGGGAGCGCGCTGCCTTCCAGCGCTTCCAGATAGGCGGCGGCAATTTTTGCAGGGATTTTGACGGGGGTGGTCGGCGTGTCCGTTTCCGGCGTGTCGGACAGAATCTTGGGCATAAGGTGCAGCATCCCGAACAAAAAGGGATCCCAGCCGACGATCGGCGGGGGTCCGTTCGCTGCCGCCCCCTATGCGCCTCTGGCGCGCGCGGCTCAAGGGCTCGTTCGTGCGTCGCGCAAAAATATTTCAATTTTGGGATTGTCTGTTACGCAGCGCAATCGCTCCTCCCTGTGGCGAAGCCATGGGGAGGTGGCAGCGCGAAGCGCTGACGGAGGGGCTTTTGCGCCGACGTCGCGGCCCCTCCACCACCGCCTGCGGCGGCGGTCCCCCTCCCCATGCCTGCGGCACAGGGAGGATCATAATCTACGACGTAATCGCGATTGCCTTCTTGGCGATCTTTGCGACCAACGCGGGATCGTCGGCCGCCTTGGCGACAATGCCGACATGGCCGCCCGGCATGGCGCGCGCGATTAACAGCACGAATTCAGCGTCGCCCGCGTCATGTTCCAGGATCAGCGCCGGCTGCGCCTTGCGCAGAACGGTCAGTCCGGTTTCGGACGATTCCTCGGTCGCGGTCGGCTTGCGCCGTTTGCGGGCATCCTTGACCAGCCCCTTCAGCCCTCCCGGATAATTGTCGAGATAGGCCGCAAGTGCGCCGCGCGCGATGCCCACTTCCTTCGCATGGCTCAGCGCGCAGGCATATTCGGCGAGCCGCGTCTTGTCATAGGCCGCGCCGAAAACCAGCTTGACCACCGGCGTCATCGGCGCGCGGTCCTGCGCCTTCAGCCCGGCGTCGTCGAGCAGCGCGGCAAAGGCGTCGGGCTGTTCCTCGGCGGCAAGCGCGAAGTCCCACGCCTTGCCGACCGCCTGATACAGCGCGCTGCGGCTGCGGCTGTCGGCGGCGATCGCGCGCTCGGCGGTTTCGCGCGCCAGCGCAAGCCAGTCGGCCAGTTCGGCATCGGCGCCCGGATCGGCAGACATTTCTGCGTCGTCGTCCTCACCGTCGGCGTCGCCGATCCGGTCGGTAACGTCTCCCAGTGCGGCAAATCCCGGCGCGGCATCGACGCGATATTCGTCGTCGAGGTGCAGCGAGTCGGGCCCGTCGGCCCACACCGGCACCGGCGCGGTCAGCGGTGCGGCACTGCGCAGCGCCTGCTCGACCGACAGCAGCAATTCCGCTTCCTGTTCGGCGGGAACCGCTTCCTTCCAGTTTATTACGCCCATGATGAAATCGATCGTGTCGTCGTCGGACGAAAAGGGCAGCAATATGCCGCGATACATGATCGTCACGCCGCGATCATTCTCGAACTCGGCCTCGAAACCGATCGGCGCGCGATTGGCGATGATTTGCAGATAATGGTCGGTCAGCCGCGACAGCAGCGAGCGGCCCGGGATCTGGCTGATATAATGGACATCCTCGGCGATCTGCGATTCGTCACGTAGCCGTTCGCCAAGGAAGGCGATGCCGGGGTTATCGAGCCCCTGCGTGAAATCGAGCAGAACCGCGTTGGGACCGAAATCGGCGCCTTCAAGGTCGAGATCCTCGACCGAGGGATAAGCGCGGTCGGCGAGCAGCGACGCCCAATGATTATACGCGCGCACCTGCATCCGCCGTTCGTCGACGCCGACGGCCGCGGGCGCATCGATCGCCTCGTCGTCCTGGCCGTGACTGCCCGAAAGCAGTCCGCGCATGGTGTCCATCATTTATCCCCAGCCACAATATCGGTAAATCTTGTGCACCGGGACTGGTAAAAGCCGCGTAAACGATGGTGTGGTTGGGTTCCGTCACCCGGCCCTCCCTACATCGTCATCCCGGCGAAGGCCGGGATGACGGTTCATAAAGGTGAGCAGCCTTACGCGACCGGCCGCCCGCCAGAGCGCAGACTGCCGGGACTTTCTATTCGAGGCCCTCGGGAATGCCCGTCACGTCGGCAGGCAGCAGCGGCCGCATGAACATCCGCTCGTACCGGATGACACAGCCGCTTGCGTCGCGGATGCGATCCGCCTTGATGAATTCGGCGTCGACGCCGAACAGCTGGCGATAGCGTTCATAGGCGGCCAGGCTCTCAAAACTGAACAGCGCGAACGCCCGGTCGCTGGCGCCTTCGGATGGCAGGAAATATCCGTGATGCTGCCCGCCATGCTTGTTGACGAGATATATCCACGCGCGGGCGAATTTTTCGAACGCAGCGATCTGGTCGGGATTGATGCGGTAATCGACGACGCACGTAATCATCTTTTCCTCCAAAGGCACAGCAGGCTTCGGCGGCGCCCCACTAGCCGCCCGATCGTCCAGTGCCAAGCAGGCCCCTGCTCCGCACCGACGAATTGACGGGGGTCAGGAGCTTTGGTTCGACCAGCCGCCCGCCAGCGCGCGGAACAGCGCAATCTGCCGCCGCGAGATCTGCGCATCCTGCGCTGCAAGCACCGCCTCGGTTTCCGCAAAGGTCCGCTCGGCATCGAGCCATTCGAGCGAGTCCGACGCGCCCTCCTGCCGCTTGGCGCGTACGATCCGCGCCGCGCGTTCGGCCTGATCGCGCGCGGCACGCAGCGCCTGCCTTTGTTCGAGCGACCGGGCATAGGAGGATAGCGCCGTCTCGGTCTCCTCCAGAGCGCGCAGCACCGCGCCGTCGAATTCGGCCAGCGACGCCTGCGTATCGGCCTCGGCGGCGGCGATGCGCGCGCGCGCGGGCTCCTGATTGGGGAAGGCCCAGTTGAGCAAAGGCCCCAGCAGCCAGCGCAGCGGCCCGCCGCCGAATATATCGCCAAAGCCCGCACCGGTGGACCCGGCCGACCCGCCCAGCGTGATGCGCGGATACAGGTCCGCGGTCGCAACACCGATGCGCGCGGTGTCGGCGGCCAGGCGGCGTTCGGCGGCGCGAATGTCAGGACGGCGCTTGAGCAGCGCCGCCCCATCACCGACCGGGATGGGATCGGTGATTTCGAGGCTGATGGCGCGGTCCGCTGCGATGGGAGGGAGCGCCGCGGGCGCGCGACCGGTCAGAGTCGCGAGGCGGAAGAGTGCCGCCTGCCGTTCGGCCTCGATGGAGGGGATGTCCGCCGCGCGCTGGTCGCGCAGCGTCGTGATGCGCGCAAGGTCGAGCCCGGTCGCCATGCCGACCTCCTTGCGCCGCTCGGTCAGTTTCACCTGTTGATCGAGCAATTCGACAATCCGCCGCGCAACCGCGAGCCGCGCCGCGCCCGATGATGCATCGGCATAGGCCTGCGTCGTATCGGCCGCGACGATCACGCGCACCGCGTCGGCATTGGCCTCGGCGGCTTCGGCATCGCCCCGCGCCGCCTCGACCGAGCGGCTGACGCGGCCGAACAGATCGACCTCGTAGGACACGTTCAATCCGACATCGACCGCCCAATCCTCACGATCCGCGCCCGGCAGGCGCTGGCCTTCGGGGCTGCGGCCATAATTAGCGCCTGCCCCGATCGCGCCCTGCGGCAAGCGGTCGGCGCGCGCACCGCGCAGCGACGCGCGCGCGCGGGCGATATTGGCAACCGCGACGCGCACGTCGGTGTTGCTCGCGAGCGCATCGGCGACGAGCGCATCGAGCACGGGATCGTCGTAAAGGCGCCACCAGTCGGCGGCGACCGGATCGAGCGACACCGCGGGGCTTTTCGCCGAGAGGAACGGCCCGTTAGCGACGGGCGCCGACGCCGACTGCGGCGCCTTATAGTCGGGGCCCACGGCGCAGGCGGCGAGCGCAAGCGCCGATGCGGCGGTGACAAGATTGCGGAGCACCATAGTCTTTCTCCTTATTCCGCCGGCACCGGCAGCGCCGCACCGTGCCCATCCGACCCGCGTTTCCGCGCAGCCAGCCAGTCGCCAAGCGCGCGGCAGACGACATAGAAGGTCGGCGTGAAGATGAGCCCGAACGCCGTCACCCCGAGCATTCCGAAGAACACCGCGGTGCCAAGCGCCTGGCGCAGTTCCGCTCCCGCCCCGCTCGCGATGAGCAAGGGCACCGCGCCAAGGATGAAGGCAAAGCTCGTCATCAGGATCGGGCGCAGGCGGTCGCGCGCGGCGCGCACCGCGGCGTCGATCGGCGACAGCCCGTCCTGTTCCTCGGCCTGCTTGGCGAATTCGACGATCAGGATGGCATTCTTCGCGGCAAGCGCGATCAGCACGACCAGCCCGATCTGCGTCAGCACATTATTGTCCATGCCGCGCAAATTCACGCCGATCATCGCCGCGAGCAGGCACATCGGCACGATCAGGATGATCGCGAGTGGCAGCACCAGGCTTTCATATTGCGCCGCGAGGACGAGGAAGACGAACAGCACCGCGAGCGCAAAGACGATAGCCGCGGTGTTCGCCGCCGCCTGTTGCTGAAAGGCGATGCCCGTCCATTCGGTGCCGTAACCTGCGGGCAGCGTTTCGGACGCGATCTTTTCCATCGTCGTCAGCGACAGGCCCGACGACGATCCCGGCGCGGTATCGCCGTCGATCTCGACCGCGGGGAACAGGTTGTAGCGCGTGACGCGGTACGGTCCCGTGCGGTCCTCGAAGTTCGCGACCGACCCGATCGGCACCATCGCGCCGCTGTCCGACCGCGTGCGCAGGTTGGCGATGTCGGCAACGCTCTGGCGATAGGGCGCATCGGCCTGCGCGGTGACGCGATAGGTGCGGCCGAGCAGGTTGAAGTCGTTGACGAACGCCGACCCCAGATAGACCTGCAACGCCTCGAACACCCGCTCGGGCGGCACGCCCAGCGCATTCGCCTTCGCGCGGTCGATGTCGGCAAAGACGCGCGGGTTGGTGGGATCGAAGAAGGTAAAGACGTTCATCAGCCCCGGCGTCGTGTTCGCCTTGCCTATCAGATTGTTCGACTCGTTCGCCAGCGCCGCATAGCCGTTGCCGCCGCGATCCTGCACGATCATCCGGTAACCGCCTGCCGAGCCGATCCCCTGGATCAGCGGCGGCGGGATGACGACGATCTGCGCCTCGGTAATGTCCGCGGTGCGCTTCTGCGCTTCGGCCATGATGTCCTCGAACTTCACGCCGAGCTTCTTCCGCTCCTCGAACGATTTGAGCGGGAAATAGGCGGCAGCTGAATTGGGCGCGAGCGTCTGCGACGGGCCGTCGAAGCCCGCGAGCATCACCGACCCCAGTACGCCCTCGACGGGCAGAACACGCGCGGCGACCTTTTTGAGCACCGCATCGGTGCGCTCGACCGAGGCGCCCGAGGGCAGCTTGGCAACGACAAGGAAATAGCCCTGATCCTGCGCCGGGATGAACCCCGTCGGTGTCGCCCAGAACAGGCCAGCGGTCGCGGCGATGAGGCCCGCATAGGTGACCATCATCTTCTTGGGCGCACGCACAAGCCGGGCGGTCAGCCGCGCATAGCGATCGCTCATCCGCTCGAAGCCGCGATTGAACGCATCGCCCGCGGCGCGCATCATCTGCATCCCCCGGCCTTCGTTCACCGGCGCCGAGTGGCCGCGCAGCAGGATCGCTGCGAGCGCGGGCGACAAGGTGAGCGAGAGGATCAGCGAGATGATCGTCGCGGTCGAGATCGTCACCGCGAACTGCTGATAGAAGGCACCCGAAAGGCCCGTGAGGAACAAGGTCGGCACGAACACCGCGCAAAGCACGAGCACGATCGCAACCAAGGCGCCCGACACTTCGTCCATCGACGTGCGCGCCGCCTCCAGCGCGCTCATGCCCTTCTTCAGATTGCGCTCGACATTCTCGACGACGACGATCGCGTCATCGACGACGATGCCGATCGCCAGCACCATCCCGAACAGCGACAGATTGTTGAGGCTGTATCCGACCGCGGCCAGCACCGCGAAGGTGCCGATCAGCGACACCGGGATCGCCAGCACCGGGATGATCGCCGCGCGCCATTTCTGCAGGAAAACGAGGATCACGATCACGACGAGGACGACGGCTTCGAGCAGCGTTTCCATCACCGCGTCGATCGACTGGGCGATGAACTCGGTGGGGTTGTAGATAACCCGATATTCAAGGCCCTTGGGGAAGTCCTTCGACGCCGCCGCCATTTCGGCCTCGACCGCTTCGGCGGCGGCGAGTGCGTTCGATCCGGGGCGCTGGAAGGTCGCGAGAATGACCGTCGGATCGCCCGACAAATAGGTGTTGCTATTATAATCGGACGCGCCCAGCTCGACGCGCGCGACGTCCGACACGCGGACCTGGCGCCCGTCGGCATCGCTGCGGATGACGATGTTCGCGAAATCCGCGGGGTCGGTCAGGCGGCCTTGCGTCTCCACATTCAATTGGAAGCTGCTGCCATTGGCGTGCGGCGGCTGGCCGAGCGATCCCGCGGCGACCTGCACATTCTCGCGCCGCAGCGCCGCGACGATCTCGCCCGCGGTCAGGTCGAGCGCCGCCGCGCGGCCGGGGTCGATCCATACGCGCATCGCATAATCGCGGCTGCCGAACAGGCGCACGTCGCCGACGCCGTCGAGACGGCTCAGCCGATCGCGCAGCTGGGTCAGCGCATAGTTGGAAATATAGGCGCGATCGAGCGACTTGTCGGGCGACACCAGGTTCACGATCAACAGGAAGTCGGGCGAGGTCTTGCGCGTCACCACCCCCAGCCGTTGCACCGTTTCAGGGAGGCGCGGGGTCGCGATCGCAACGCGGTTTTGCACCAATACCTGCGCGGCATCGAGGTCGGTGCCGATCTTGAACGTCACCGTAATCGTGACGACGCCGTCGCCGGTCGACTGGCTGCTCATATAGAGCATGTTATCGACACCGTTGATTTCCTGCTCAATCGGCGCCGCCACCGTGTCGGCAACGGTTTCGGCCGACGCGCCCGGATAGGTGGCGGTCACCGTCACCGTCGGCGGGACGATGTCGGGATATTGCGACACGGGCAGGCCAATATAGGCGACCGCACCGACGATGGTGATGATGACGGCAATGACCGCGGCGAAGATCGGTCGGTCGATGAAGAAGCGTGAAAGGCGCATGGGAGAGCCCCTGTCTTAAATGGTTCTGCTCAGCCCTCCCCTTCAGGGGTAGGGCAGCGAGACTTGGCAGCTTGCTGCCTAGTCGCAGCGGGGTGGGAGCCGTCGGCCTTGGGGGGACACCGCGCGCCCCCACCCCGACCCCTCCCCTGAAGTGGAGGGGCTAAATCAATATCACCGCGCGAAGGTCGCCTGCGCCGACACCGGCTCGTTCGTCCCGGTCGCCGCCTGCTTCGGCGTCGCCGCGACAATCTTGCCCGCCTTCGTCTCGGCCTTGGTGCCGGGGCGCGCGAACTGGTATCCATTGATGACGACGCGGTCGGTCGGCGCCAGTCCCGACCGGATGACGCGCAGGCCATCGACGTCGGGGCCGATTTCGACCGGCTTTGCCGCGACCATGCCGTCCTTGCCGACGACATAGACAATCTTGCGCGCCTGATCGGTCTGCACCGCGGCGGCGGGCACCAGCAGCGCGCGCGTCGTCTGGCCGGTCGACAGGCGCATATTGCCGAACATGCCGGGGGTCAGGAACATCTCGGGATTGGCGAAGCGGCCGCGCGCGCGGATCGTGCCCGACCGCGGATCGAGGCCGTTGTCGGTGAAGTCGAGCCGGCCCTTCCAGCGATAATCGCTTTCGTCCTGCAACCGCACTTCGACATCGGCGCCTCTGTCACCGCCCTCGCGCTTGGTCTTGAGGAACAGCGCTTCGGATCCCTGGAAGGTGAAATAAATCGGATCGAGCGCGTTGATCGTCGTCAGCAAGGTGCCGCCGGCATCGCCCGCCGACACAAGGTTGCCCGCGTCGATCTGGCGATCCGAAATGCGGCCGCTCAGCGGCGCGCGAACGGTGGTGAATTCGACGTCGAGCGCACGCGCCGCGATGCGGGCATCGGCACCCGCAAGCGCCGCCGTTGCCGCATTGACCCGCGCGCGCAGCCGGTCGATTTCGCTCTGCGACACCGCCTCGATGTCGACAAGGCGGCTCGCGCGTTCGAGTTCGAGCCGCGCCAGCGCCAGGTCGCTGCGTGCACTCGCCGCCGCGGCGCGCGCCTCGGCAAGCGCCGCGCGATAGGGGCGCGGGTCGATGGTGAAGAGTGGCTGGCCCTGCCGGACGATCTGGCCGTCGGTAAAGTGAATTGCGGTGATCGCGCCCGACACGCGCGGGCGCACCTCGACCGCTTTCGACGCCTCGAAACGGCCGATATATTCGTCCCACAAGGTCACGTCGCGCGTCAGCGGCGCGGCGACGGTCAGCACCGGCGCGGGCGCGGCGGCGGCCTGCGGCGTGCCGTCGCGCAGCAGCCACCAGGCGCCGGCGACCAGCACGATCAGAGCACCGATCCACGCCGCGCGGCGACCGCGTGCGGGACGGAGTAAAGTCTTTAATTCGCGGCGGACCTTCGCGTCGGCGGGGTCGAGCTTTTCGATCGGGGTGTGGACGGTCATTGTTATGCCCTCTTCTCTTCGTTCGGTTCGGTCGCCGCGCCCCGGCCACGGGAAAGGGGGCGCAGAAACCCGTCGCCGGAAGCGCTGCTTCCGCCGCGTTGCGATTGCGGTCCTCATGTGCGGACGGCCCTCGTGGCAGAGGACAGCCGCCCCGTCCGGCGCCGCGCATCCATGGAGCGCGCACCGGGCCCTTTTTTCTTGGGCCGAACGCCATCGGCGCCCGGCCGGGTCGAGCCCGCTCCCGGGATTGTTTCATGCTGCTGGTGGATCCGGCCGCCGCATGATCCTGTCACACAGCGGCCGCTCCGGGGGAGAGTCCTATCTTTGTATACTGAGTGGTATATAAGTCGTCCTGCGCTGCGTCAAGCGCATTCTGTACCGGGCAGTAAAAATAATTCTTTCAGGGCCTTTACCCGACATACAAACGCCCGCTTGGCGAACAAGTGCCGCTCAGCGCCCCGGCCACAACTTGAGGCTGGTTTCGACCAGCCGTTCCAGTTCGGCGCGCGTCGCACCCGCGCCGGCCTGCACCGACATGCCCTGATTCACCGCCATCAGGAAAGCGGCGAGCCCTTCGGGATCGGTATCCGCGGGAAAATCGCCCTCGTCCTTGGCGCGCGCCAGCCGGTCGAGCATCGCGCGTTTCGCCGCCGCGCCGCGTTCGAGCACCGCCTGACGGATGCACTCGGCGCCCGTGCCGCACGCGACCGAGGCGATCACGCCCAGACAACCGTTCGGATTTTCGGGGCAGCAATACATGTCGAGCGCACCGCGCATCAGCCGTTCGGCGACGCCGCGCGCGGTCGGCGCGGCGAGCGCGGCCTGCATATAGTCGAGCTTTTCGCGCTCATAGAGGTCGAGCGCCTTGTTGAAGAGCGCTTCCTTGTTGCCAAAGGCGGCATAAAGACTCGGCTTCGTGATGCCCATCGCTTCGGTGAGGTCGGCCATCGACGCACCCTCATAGCCTTTCGACCAGAAGACGCGCAGCGCCGCGGCGAGCGCCTCATCGACGCAAAATTCGCGCGGCCGCCCCTTGTGCGCGGCGGCTTGCAAACCAGTGTCGGTGACGGTTTCAATTTCCATAACGACTGGTATATAATTTACGTGGCAGGTAATGTCCAGTGGCGCACCATCGCGGCACAATGCATAAGATTTCGATAGCCGCAAACGGCGCGCATCCCCACTCGTCGCGGCCAACGAGCCGAAGGGGGAAGCCATGCACCGAAAAGGATTCTTTCGAATTGTCGAGCGCGCCGCTCAACGCGCCGCTGCGACGCCGAAAAGCCTGCGATCCGGAATCCGCGCCGCCGCCGTACTTGCGGCGCTATCAACGGCCCTCCCCGCCGCCGCATCGGATCATCTCGATTCCCCGCTCGTCAGCGCCGATCCACGTCTCGACATCGGCGACCTCTATGCCTGGACATCACCCGACGCCGAGCGGATCAATCTCGTCATGACCATCGTCGGGCAAGGCTTTTCGGATCGCGCCGCCTACACATTTCATATCGACAGCGGACCGCGGTTCGGCGCCACCGATGCCACCGCCGCGATCACATGCCGTTTCAACGGGGCGGAGCAGGCAGATTGCCGCCTGGGCAAGGCCGACCGGGCGACCGGAAATCCCGGTCAAGGATCGGGGATCACGAGCAGAAAGGGCAGCTTTCGCCTTTTTGCTGGACGCCGCGACGATCCCTTCTTCAACAATGTCCGCGGAACGCGCGATGCCTATGCCGCAGCAACTGCCGCCTTTGCGGCGTCCGCCGATGCGGGGGCCGGGCCATGCCCTGCTGTCACCAAGACCGAGGCCGCGGACATTCTGGGGCGATGGCGCCGCACCGACGGCGGCCCCGCCACCAACTTCCTGCGCGGATGGTCGCCGATGGCCATCGTCATATCGGTCAAGACCAGGGCCGTGACGCGCGGCGGCCCGATGCTCGCGATATGGGCCGCGACGGCCAGCGGGGGCGAGCAGGTTGACCGGGCGGCGCGTCCGCTGACCGGCAACGCGCTGCTCGCCACGCTGGGAACGGCGGAGGAAGCGGCGGCGATGAAGATCGAGTGGAACCGGTCGACGCCTGCCGATGGCGAGCGGTTCGCCGAAGAAATCGCCAAAAACGCCGCGCTATATGACGCGTTCGACGGGCAGTGCGGCAATGGCTTCCTGTTCGGCGGCGGAGCGCCGCAGGGCGCGCGCTATCTGAAGCTCGCGCGCTTGCTCGCCGACGACCGGCTCTGGCTGAACAGCCGCGCCGGTACATGTACCCGGCTTTTCGCGGTCGAGCGCGCCGCGCTTGCCGATGAACCGGCCTTGCGGGACGATTGCGGCGGGCGGACGATCACCGACAATTCGCTTCGAACCTATCGCTCGCTGCTGGTGAACGGAACCGCATTCGGGGTCAGCGACGGGCTGGAAGGTGACGAAAAGGCGCATTCGCTGACCGAATTTCCGTTTCTTGCGGGTCCCGATCCCGCAGCCTCACCGTCATGATCCGCCTTACACTGGCGTTCGCGGTCGGAACACTGGGCGCCGGGACGGCGATAGCTCACGACTTCTGGGTTCAACCGTCGCAATGGCGGGTGGCACCGCTCGATACGGTGACGCTGACGCTTATGGTCGGGCACGGAGCCGACCGGCAGCCATCCCGCCTCCCGGCATCGCGCATCGTGCGGTTCGAAACGATCGCCCCCGACGGCCGCCGGACCGATCTGAAGGCGCCAATCGCGGACAGCGATGGACAGCAGACACGGCTCCAGCCGGAGGGCGACGGCGCGCATATGATCGTACTCCAAAGCGACGCGCGTGCGCAAAGCCGTCTCCCGCCCGCCCGGTTCGAGAGCTATTTGAAGGAAGAAGGGTTGACGGTCGCGCTGGACGCGCGCAAGCGAACGCGCCGATCCGCGACCGACGGATCGGAAAATTACCGGCGCAATGCCAAGGCAATCGTCCTTGTCGGCACGCCGACGCGGGCGAACAGCCGATGGATCGAGAAGCGGGTGGGACTTGCGCTGGAGATTGTTCCCGACGATGATCTGTTCCTGTCGCCCGGGCCGACGGAGATGAGCTTGCGCATTTTTTACCACGGGCGGCCGCTCGCCGGCGCTCTCGTCAAACTGACGGACCTTAATAACGATACGAAACCTGTGGCGCAGCGGCGCAGCGCGGCCGACGGGCGCGTGCGTTTCGCAATGCCGGGCACGGGGACATGGCGCGCGAATGTCGTGTGGACCCGCCCGAACGAACCGGGCGCCGCCACCGACTTCGAAACCGATTTCTCCAGTCTCAGCTTCGCCGTCCCGCATCGGGGTTGACCCGCGTGGCCCGACACGAACCCGTCAACGACCTGACCGTAAAGACGCTGCTCGAAACCGGGACGATGACCGTTCGCGACGTCGGGTGCAGCGGCGGCTGCAAGCATCGCTCGCCCAACGAATGTGCGGACGCGACCCATTTGGTCTTTCCCTATCGCGGCATTTTCAAACGCCATGTCGGCACGGGTGACACGGTGGCGACCACCGGCCAGCTCGTATTTTTCAATGCGGGCCAGGACTATGCGATCAGCCATCCGGTCGATGGCGGCGATGCCTGCCTGTCGATGGCGATCGCGCCTGAGTTGCTGCACGAACTGACGCCCCCCGATCAGTTCGGTGGCGGCGGCGAAGCGATCTTCCACCGGCAGGCGCGCGGCATCGACCCGCAAGCGCAGCTTCTCGTCGCCTTGCTCCGGCACGGCCTGTCGCGTGGGGCGTTCGAAACGCTCGAAGCCGAAACGCTGGCATTGGCCTTGATCCGGCGATCGCTCGGCGAGCGCACCTCGCACGTCCGCGCCGCGACCTATGGGCGCGGCAAGTTGGTCGACCGTACCAAATTGCTGTTCGCCGCCGCGCCGGAACGCCGATGGACGCTCGCGTCGATCGCGGCCGAAGTGGGTGTGTCGCCCGTATATCTGACGCAAAGCTTCGCGGCGACCGAAGGGGTTTCGCTATACCGCTACCAGCTTCGCCTGCGGCTCGCGCAGGCACTGGTCGCGCTCGAAGACTGCCGCGACATCACCGCGCTGGCGCTCGACCTCGGCTTTTCCAGTCACAGCCATTTTACCGCTGCCTTCCGCCAGCATTTCGGCCGGTCGCCGACCGCCTTTCAACGCACCGCCCGGATACGCTGATCGCCGCTGCCTGACCAGCAGCCGATCGCGCGATCCGTCTTCGGCGACACCGATCGCCGGCCTAGCGCTGACTGTCCCGTCCTCCTAGGGCGACACGTCACGGGGCGCCGCGCGGTCCCTCATCCTCGTCGCCGCCCTCGCCGAGCTGGCCCGGTTCATCGTCATCGCTGCGCTCGCCGCGGTACGCGTCCATGTCGATTTTGCCCGAACGCTCCATCTGGTGCATGTGATCGACAACATCCTGGACGTCGTCGCTTTCGCCGCCCGTATTCGCCTTGGTGCTCTCTGCCAGCGGACGCTCATGGCGCGCTGCCTCCGCGACAGATTGCGCCTGCGTGTCCTCGTCGTCTTGCTCCCGATTTACAGTCTCGGGCGCATCATTATTCTTCGGCTCGTCGATCATCGCACTGGCTCCTGCATTGCGTGATCCAAACGCGGACCGGTTATCGCGGTTCCTTCGGTTGCCGGTTGGCGCTGCAATCGCGCGGGTGGCGGCAGCGCCGAGCCCTGCTCCGACTAACTGGTCCGCGCTATGAGAGCATGGTGAAAGCACCATGCCGCGGTGAGCCACAATAGGGCAAAGATGGTAAGAAAACCCCACTCGACAGCGTGTCCCGGCATCATGTTGAGGGCCGCAATGCCGACGGCATATTGACCGATGGCCAGCAACATCGCGATCGAACGCATCGCCGCGGGACGAAACCGGACGACTATCGCGGCAGCCATGGCTCCCAGCACCATGAGGTAGAAGAAGGCGTTGACGGAATCCTCGTCGCCGATGATGCCGACCGCGGCGTTCGACCAGACGGTGAAGAACGCGGTCAAGCCGGCAACGACATAACCGATGCGCGGCGCGCCGGGCCGGGCGAAGCGCACCGCGAATTCGGCCATGGTCCCGACAAGGCCGAGCATGATCGCGGCGAAAATAAAATCGCTCGCGGTCCATTTCACCGCGCCGGTTATCTGCATGACCAGTGCCGGAAGCGCCAGCAGGGCGAGAAGGCTGCCCCAGCCAGCAATGCGCCATCCGTTCAGAAGCGGGGCGCGGCGCGCAAAAACGTCGTTCATCGTCGGTCTCCAATGCTTTTCCTGCTGCCGACCGTGCTTCGGTCCCATCGAAAAGGCATGAGCAATTCATGAGCAATGACTGAAACGGCGCTCAGCGCTTGCCACCGCCGCGCGATGGCAGCAGACCGCCAGACCATGGAGACACGGCCTCGCATCCTGCGCTTCGACGCTTTTCAGCTCGATTGCGACAACCGGCAGTTGCGCAGGCACGGCCGGCCGATCGAGCTCGGCAGTCGCTATTTCGACGCGCTGGCCCTGCTCGTCTCGCGCCGCGGCGAACTTGTCACCAAGGAATTGTTCATGAACCAGGTCTGGCACGGAATTCCGGTAACCGACGAAGCGCTGACGCAGTGCATCCGGACGCTGCGCCGAACCTTGGGCGACGATGCGGCCAATCCCCGCTTCATCGAAACGGTGCCCAAACACGGCTACCGCTTCATCGCCGCGAAAACAGCGCAGCCGCCGGTCTCGCCGCGCGCGCGCGAATCGCATATTGCCGGCGCTTGCACATTGGCTGGCCTTGGATCGGGTGCCGCGGCCGGCTTGATCTACGGCATGATTGCAGCAACGGGCGGCGGCGCGCAGGTGCTGGTCCTGGCAGCGATGATCGGCGCGCTCGGCCTGCTCGCGGGAGCGGGACTCGGCGCGGGAACGGCTGCCGCTCTGATGTGGCGCGGACGTGCCGACGGATGGCTTGTCGTCGGCACAGCAATCGGCGGCCTTGCCGTGGGCGCTCTGGGCAACCTGCTGGGACGCGAGAGCGTGGGGCTGCTTTCGGGCGTCTTCGTAACGAATGTGACCGGGCCCTTCGAAGGCGCGGTGCTGGGCGCCGCTGCCGGTTGTGTGGCATGGACCGCGTTGGCTGGGCGCGCGCGTCGGACGGTCGTCGCCGTTTGCGTGCTCGCAGGCCTGGGCGCGGCCGCCCTCATTGTCTTCGCCGGAGGGACATTGCTTGCCGGTTCGCTGCAAGCCCTTGAAAGGGACCTCGCCGGAACCCAGCTCAGCCTGGAAAATATCGGCATTGTCATCGGCGAGGCGGGGCTAACAACGACTGCAATCGGGCTAACGGTGGCCGCCGAAACGCAAATCTTCATTCTGTCGATTGGAGCGAGCCTCTTAGGCGTACGCAATCGCCCAGCGAAGCCCGCTTGATAACACCGGAAGACGGCTGTGCGCGCCCGTCAGATTGTCAGCACAATCTTGCCGACATGCGCGCCCGCCTGCATCCGCGCGTGGGCCGCGGCGGCGTCGGTCAGCGCAAAGGTCTGATCCATCGCCGGCTTCCACCCGCCCTCCGCCAGCCGCGGCCACAGCGTGCGGTGAATCTCGTCGGCGAGCAGCGCCTTGAATTCGGCACTGCGCGCGCGGAGCGTCGATCCGGTCAGCGTCAGGCGGCGGCGCATCACCTGCGAAATGTCGATCTCGACCTTCGCGCCGCGCTGGAAGGCGATGGTCACGTGCCGGCCATCATCGGCCAGGCATTCCAGGTTGCGCGGCAGATAATCGCCGCCGACCATGTCGAGCACGACGTTCACGCCCGCGCCGCCGGTAAAATCCTTCACCGCCGCGACATAATCCTCGCTCGAATAATCCACGGCCAGATCGGCGCCCAGCGCGCGCGCCGCGTCGCATTTCGCCGCAATGCCGCACGTCACGATCACCTTGATGTCGAACAGCTTGCACAGGCCGATCGCGGTCGTACCGATGCCGCTGGTGCCGCCGTGGACCAGCACGGTCTCGCCCTCCGCCACATAGGCGCGCTCGAACAGATTGTGCCACACGGTAAAGACGGTTTCGGGCAGCGCCGCGGCCTCGGCCATCGAAAAGCCGCGCGGCACCGGCAGACAGCTCCCCGTCGGCGCGGTGCAATATTCGGCATAGCCGCCCCCCGCAACGAGCGCGCACACCGCCTGCCCCAGCATCTCGCGATCGCCCCCCGGTCCGACCGCGACGACCGTTCCCGCGACCTCGAGCCCCGGCAGGTCCGACGCGCCGGGCGGCGGCGGGTAAAAGCCCATGCGCTGGAGCACGTCGGGGCGGTTTACCCCCGCCGCGGCGACGCGGATCAGCACCTCGTCGGCGCCGGGCTGCGGCACCGGCCGCGTCACGGGCTGCAACATCTCCGGTCCCCCCGGCGCGCTGATGGCGACGGCGGTCATTTCTGCTGGCACGCTGGTCACGCTGATATTCCCCCACTGGTCCGGGTCCGGCTTTACTCCCCGCCGCGCCTTATTGACAGTGCCGCGACACGGGTCAACAGTCGCGCGTCATTTCAGGAGCATGGCCATGGACGATGACGAGCTGCCGCGCCGCCGCGACGATGTGCTGAGCGCGCTTATCCGTGAGCCGCTCGACCCGCTATCAGTCGATGAACTCGACGCGCGTGTCGCGGCGCTCGAAGCCGAAATCGAGCGCATCCGCGCGCACCGGGCCGCCGCCACGAGCCAGAAGGCCGCGGCCGAGGCGCTGTTCCGCAAGGGTTAGGCCGCCCTTCGCGCGCGTCCGCGCGGCGTCGGCGCCCTTGTCCCGATCAGCGTGTCGATATCGATCGCGGCGGCGAACTGGACCCCGGTGCGATTATCCGCCGACCAGCGCGCTTCGGCGTCGATCCGCAGGTCGGGTCCGAATGTCAGTGACATCCGCGTTCCCGGCGGCACGTTCCACAAGCCTTCGATCATCGCCCCGGACGGCGCAATGTTACGGACGATCGCTTCGTACCGATCGTCCCCGCTTTCGATATGGATGGTACGAAAAATCGCGAACCGCGGCGCGCGCGCGCTCTTGTACCCCTTGGCTTCGACGCGCCCGCCGCCGACGCGCAGCAGCGCCAGCACCTCGGCAAGCTCCATCGGCTCGCCATATATAAAGCCCTGGACATGGCTGCATCCGAGGTCGCGGATCAGCGCCAGGTCATCGTGCGTCTCGACCCCCTCGGCGGTCGTTTCCATATCGAGCGCACTCGCCAGCCCGACGATCGACGAAATAATCGCGGCATTCATGCTGCTTTTGTCGGCGGCGCCGAGCACGAAACTCTGGTCGATCTTGATCTTGTCGAACGGCGCCTTCTTCAAATAGCCGAGCGCCGAATATCCCGTGCCGAAATCGTCGAGCGCCAGCCGCACGCCGGTGCGTTTCAGCTTCTGGAACATCGCCAGATTTTCCGCGCTTTCGTCGAGGAAAACCCCCTCGGTGATTTCCAGTTCCAGCTGTTCGGGGCGGATGCCCGCACCCGACACCGCGCTCAGGATCGTCGCGGGCAGCTTTTCGTTCGCGAACTGGCGCGGCGAAACATTGACCGCGACGCGGTAGCCCGGCCCGAGCGCCGCGATTGTCGCGCAGGCGGTACGGATGATCCATTCGCCGATCGGGACGATCAGGTTCGATTCCTCGGCAATGGGGATGAATTTCGACGGGCTGATCGTCCCCGCGGTCGTATGATGCCAGCGAATGAGCGCCTCGAACCCCGAAATCCGCTCGCTCGCGACATCGACGATCGGCTGATAGAGAAGCTGCAATTCATCCTTCGCCAGCGCGTCGCGCAGCGCATCCTCGATCGCCTTGCGCTCGCTCGCCTGGCTGTGCATCGCATCGGCATAGAAACGATAAACGCCGCGCCCGGCGTCCTTGGCGGCATAAAGCGCAAGATCGGCGTTGCGCACCAGCGCCGAGGCGCCGACGCCTTCGCCGTCCGACACCGCGATGCCGATCGACGATCCGATCCGCACCTGCTCGCCCTCGATCGCAAAGGGTTGGGAGAGGCTGAGGATGATCGCATTCGCGATACCGGCGATTTTTTCGGGCTGGTTCAATTGCGGCAGCACGATCTGAAATTCGTCACCGCCGAGGCGCCCGACCTGTCCCTTATCGCCGACGATCTGCGTCAGCCGCCCCGCGACCTGGCGGAGCAGCTGATCGCCGACGGGGTGCCCCAGTGTGTCGTTCACCGCCTTGAACCGGTCGAGATCCATCAGCAGCAACGCGCACGGCTGCGGCTGGCCGACATGCGTGCGAAGCGCGCGTTCGAGCAGGTCGGTGATGTGCCGCCGGTTAGCAAGACCGGTGAGCGTGTCGTAGCGCGCGAGCTGGTTGATCTCGCGCTCCGATCGTTTCTGATCGGTGAGGTCGGTGCCGCTGCCGCGGAACCCCTGGAAATGGCCGAGCGCGTTGCCGATCGGGTGGCCCGAAATCGACCACCAGCGCTCTTCGCCAGGCACCGCCGCCTGCACCGTCAGCTCCTTGAACGGCGTGCGCGACGACAGGCTGAACCCCAGCGTCCGTTCCTCGCTCTCGTCATTGCCGATGCGTTTGCGGATGATGTCGGTAAAGGGCCTGCCCAGCAGCTCGTCGAGCGGGCGGCCCAGCCGCGCCGCGATGGTCGGCGAAATATAGACAAGCCGGCCGTCGCGGTCGGTTTCCCAGAACCAGCCGCGCCCCGCCCGCTCGAAATCGCGCATCAGGTTCAGCGCGCGCTGCTGGTCGCCCACCGCGCGCCGCGCCGCCGCCGTCACGCGGCGCTGGTGGCGGACATCCTCGCGCATCATCACGATCAGCAGCGCGAGGAACACCGCGCCCGCCAGGCCAAAGGACCATGATGCGACGCCGATCGCACCGCCGAGCGCCACCGCGCCCACGAAGATGAAAAACATCGGCCGGACGATCGCCGCAGCCGATGCGGCGACGAGGAGCGACCCGATCTGGATTGCGGTAAAGGCACCGAGATACGGGCCGTCGTCGGGCACCGCGAGCGCCGCGAACATCGCGGCGGCGTTAAGCAGCGTGCCGAGCGCCGCAAGCACCGCGCACAGCGGCGCGATCTGCCGGGCACGCGCCGCCAGCCCGGGTGCGGGCCGCCGCATCGCCTGCCCCGTCACCGCCAGCACCGCATCGCATAGCAGCCCCGCCGCCATCGCCAGCCACTGCGACGGCTGGTCGAGGAACCCAGCGATTCCGGGCAAGAAGGCAAAGGTCGCGAATGCCAGCAGCCGACCGATCAGCACATAATGCCACAATTTCGCGACGCGCAGCAGCTGCGCGACGAACTCGGGCGAATCGAACGGCGATTCGCGCGTTGTCGGCGGGCTCTCCGTTGGCCGAACGATGCTGCGCCGAACCCCCAATGCCTTGATCTTCTCCGCTTATTTGGTTGCGCAGTTCAGTGGGAGGAAGGGGTTTCCAAAACCTTACCGAAGGCCAACCGTTCACCGCATTCTGTGCCAAAACGGAAGGGGTTGGGTTTCGCTTCGCAACTTGTTATGCTTATCTTATGCCCGCCGTCCGCCTGTTCCCGCCCGACCGCTTTTTCGACCGCACCGAATGGTCGGCAATTACGCGCGCGTCGGCGTGGCGCGGCATCTGGATCGTCGCGCATGCCTGGATCGTCAGCATCGCGCTCGTCGGCCTCGCCGCCTGGTCGCAGAACCCGCTCGCCTGGGTGGCCGCAGTCATCTTTGTCGGCGGGCGTCAGCTCGGCCTCGCCATCCTGATGCACGACGCGGCGCACGGCGCGCTGCATCCCAACCGCAAGATCAACAACTTCCTCGGCCAGTGGCTGACGGGCGCCGCGGTCGGATCGGACCTCATCGCCTATCGCACCTATCACCTGCAGCATCACAAGTTCACGCAGCAACCCGAAGATCCCGACCTGTCGCTGTCAAAACCCTTTCCCACCACGCGCGCCAGCCTGTGGCGCAAGGTCGTGCGCGACCTCACCGGCCAGACGTTCTTCAAGCAGCGCATGGCGCAATTCGGCTTCGCGCTCGTCGGCCTCAAGGCCATGCTCCGCGGCGACGCGGCGCAAAAGGCAGGCGCGAGCACCAGGGCGGGAACGCCGTTCAACAAGCAGTCCGACGATGGCATGACGTCACCGACGATCGACGTCGCGGGCGCGATGGCGGTCACACGCGCGGTCGGGCGGTTCCTGATCGTTCAGGCGGTGCTGCTCGCCCTTTCGCTCGCACTCTATGGTTGGACGCCTTATCTGCTCTGGCTTGTCGCGCTCGCCACCACCTTCCAGCTGTATCTGCGCATCCGCAATATCGCCGAACATGCCTGCACCGCCACCGGCAGCGACGATCCTTTCAGCCACGCGCGCACCACCCGCGCGGGCTGGCTCGCGCGCGCGACGGTTGCGCCCTATTGGGTGAATTATCACGCCGAACATCATTTGTTCATGGGCGTGCCCTGCTATCGCCTGCCCCAGGTTCACGCCGCGCTCGGCCGCGCGGGCAAGCATGACGCGATGACGATCGCGCCCAGCTACGCCGCGGTGCTGCGACAGGTAACGGCCGCGGGCTGATCAGCCTTCCTGCACGAACCGCGCCCCGGCCCGATCCTTCACCGTCCGCGCGGGATCGAAAATCATCCCGTTCATCGCGACATAGACGCCGGGCGGCAATGTCTGCACCGCCGCCAGCGCAAAGCCGACGTTGAATTCGGCATCGCTCGCGCGCACCGACGCCGGCTGCATTGCCCCCGTCAACACGATCGTCTTGCCTTCGATGCCCGCGAGCACGCGCCCGGTGACGACCATTGTGTCGGTGCCGTGCGTCACGAGAATGCGCGTCGCATCGCTCGCCGCCACTGCAGCGCGGATCGCCTCGCGGTCGGCGTCGGTCAGCTCGAGGCTGTCCTTGCGCATCAGCTGCGTCACGCGGTGCGGCACATGGACATTATTTTCGCGCAGCATGTCGGGGATCGCCGCCGGGCCGATCTGAAACTCGCTCAGCGCGTCGAAATAGACTTTGTCGATCGTCCCGCCGGTGGTGAAAATGTCGATCATTGCTCGGCTTTCCGTTTCTTCACATCGTCATTGCGAGCGCAGCGAAGCAATCCGGAGCCTGCGTAAACCGCTCCCAATAACGCCGCCTTTCACGCCAACGCTTCCGCGATCAGCCGCCGCGTATTCTCCACCCCGAACAGCGCGATAAAGCTGCCCATGCGCGGCCCCGCGCTCGATCCCAGCAAGGTTTCGTACAGCGCCTTGAACCAGTCGCGCAGGCTTTCGAAGCCATGCGCCTCGTCCTTGCCGATTTCATAGACGATATTCTGGATGTCGTCGGCCGAGGCATCCATCGGCATCGCGGCCAGCCGCGCATCGAGCGCGCGCAGCGCCGCGACCTCGCCGCCCACGGGCTTGCGGCGCTTCAGCGTCGGCGCGACGAAATCGCGGTTATACGCCATCGCATTGTCGATCAGCCGGTCGAGCTCGGGATAAGTCGCCGCATCGGCGCCCGCGACATATTGGCCAAGGTACCGCCAGATCTGCTCCTTCGACGCATCGGCGCCCATCACCCCGACGAGGTTGAGCAGCAGGCCATAGGTCACCGGCAACACCGTCTCGGGCACATCCTGCCCGCGCGCGGCATGGACGTGATGCACGGGATTGCCCAGCTTCTTGTCGGGCTCCTGCGCCGGATAGGCGCCGCGCATCTGCAAATATTCGTCAACCGCCTTCGGCACGACGCCGATATGCAGCTGCTTCGCCGCCTTGGGCTCGCGATAGGCATAAAAGGCCAGGCTTTCCTCGCTGCCATAGGTCAGCCATTCCTCCATCGACAGGCCATTGCCCTTCGACTTGGAAATCTTCTCGCCCTTGTCGTCGAGGAACATCTCATAGATCAGCCCCTCGGGCTTGCGCCCGCCGAGCGCCTTGGCGATCTTGCCCGACTGCACGCCGCTGTCGGTCAGATCCTTGCCGTACATTTCGTAATCGACGCCCAGCGCGACCCAGCGCATCGCCCAGTCGACCTTCCACTGCAGCTTCGCCCCGCCGCCCAGGATGCTGTGCGTGATCGTCTCGCCGTCATCCTCGAACGACACCAGCCCCGCCTCGGCATCGACCACCGTCACCGGCACCTGCAACACGATGCCCGACTTGGGGCTCACCGGCAGGATCGGCGAATAGGTCGCGGCGCGCTCGGCGCGCAGCGTCGGCAGCATGATGTCGAGG
Source organism: Sphingopyxis sp. TUF1 (assembly GCF_036687315.1). Taxonomy (NCBI): domain Bacteria; kingdom Pseudomonadati; phylum Pseudomonadota; class Alphaproteobacteria; order Sphingomonadales; family Sphingopyxidaceae; genus Sphingopyxis; species Sphingopyxis kveilinensis. The sequence goes on along the minus strand of NZ_CP144683.1, from coordinate 2,001,834 downwards.
ATGTCCTGATTGTGGCGCAGCACATTCTTCAGCGCCGCGTCGAACGCCCCCGACCGATAGCGCTCGGTCGAGCTGACGAACTCATAATCGAACCCGAACCGGTCGAGGAATTCGCGCAGCATCGCATTATTATGGTGCGCAAAGCTCTCATATTTGCCGAAGGGATCGGGAATCGCGGTCAGCGGTCGCCCCAGATGCTCGCGCAGCATATCGCCGTTCGGGACATTGTCGGGCACCTTGCGCAGCCCGTCCATATCGTCGCTGAACGCGACCAGCCGCGTCGCCGCACCGCCGGTCAGCGTTTCATAGGCGCGGCGCACCATCGTCGTGCGCAGCACTTCGTTGAAGGTGCCGATGTGCGGCAGCCCCGACGGGCCATAGCCCGTTTCGAACAGCACAGCTTCGCCGCCGGGCTTGCCCTCCGGATAGCGCTTGACCAGCTTGCGCGCTTCCTCGAACGGCCAGGCCTTGGACGTTTGCGCGGGCTCGCGCAGCGATGGATGAAGGTGCAGGTCGGTCATGCCGCGCCCATAGCGGCAAGCGCGGGGGAATCGAAAGGCAAAATTGCCACACCGCCAGCGATCATCGTTACCGGAAAATTTACCATGATCGGCGTAGCATCGCGCCATGACCAGCACCCCAACCCCCACGCTGCGCAGCCATCAGCGCACTTCCGTCGCCATCGACGTCACCGTCAATGGCGTGCTGAACCTTGTCGAGGGCCGGATCACCGACCTGTCCGAGGGCGGCGCCCGGATCGACGGCGCATCGATGCCTGTGCGCTCGCGCTGTGAAATCCATTACGGCGGGCAGGTCGTCTATGCCGTCGTGATGTGGTCCGAAATCGACCGCATGGGCGTGCGCTTTCCCTATGAACTCACCCACGGCCCGCTTTACACCGCGCTCGACCGCGCCCGCACCGCGGCGATGGTCGATCCGGCGCGAATTTTCCAAAGCCAGCGCCCCGTCACCTTCGGTCGCCGCGGTTTGATCTGAAGCGCAGCCCTCCCTGCTCCCCACAATCGTCATCCCGGCGAAGGCCGGGATCTCGCCGCCTGCGTCATCGCGCGAGGGTGAGATTCCGGCCGTCGCCGGAATGACGGACAAGGGGAGCGCTGCTCGCGCCGTCGCTATTCCGCCTCGGTGCTGAGCCCAAGCTCGGGAATCCCGATCGACCGCCGCCCGCCGAAATCGGCGCGTACGACAATCGCGCCCTGTTTCTCCATATAGTCGATCAGGCGGCGGATACGCCCCGGCGAGCGGCTGCCATAGGCGCGGCCGAGCGCCTCGTCGTCGGGGCACGGCGTGCCCTCCATCGCCGCGCGCGCGATCTGCAGAAAGGGCGCGACCATGTCGGGCGGCAGGCGGTCGGCAACCGCAAGCGCGCCCTGCCAGCGCGGCTCGGCGGGGTCGAACACGCCCCCCTTCGCCAGCGCAAAGCGGCGGCGAAAGGCGGCGAGGTCGAGCGGCACTTTCCGCAGCTTCGCCATCCGGCAGCGCACCGAAAAATCCTGAAACAGCATCGCTTCGGGCTGAAAGGCGCTATCGGGATCGTCCAGCATCGCCTCCAGCGTGGCGATCACAACCGCATCGGTCTCCTCGGCCTCGGCCGCCGCTTCGACGATGTCGAGCACCGGCGGCGTAGCCGCGTCGGTGTGTAGCGGCTCGCTCGCCGCGATCCGTTCGAGCAGCTCGCCTGCCGCGACGGGCTCGGGTTCGGCCGCGACGGCCCGCGGCGCTGCGGGAACCTCTTCCTCGGCAAAGAGCATCGACCGCATATCGTCACCGTCCGCGGCGGGCAGCGGCATCAGGCTGTGCGTCCCCATCCGCGTCGCCGTCCGCGTCGCGCCGATGCGGATCGACAGCGGGCGGCGCGAGATCGCGGGGCCCAACCCCAGGAAATGCCCGCGCTCCAGATCGCGGATCGCCTCCGCCTGCCGCCGCTCCATGCCGAGCAGGTCGGCCGCGCGCGCCATGTCGATGTCGAGGAAGGTGCGCCCCATCAGGAAATTGCTCGCCTCGGCGGCGACATTCTTGGCCAGCTTCGCCAGCCGCTGCGTCGCGATCGCGCCCGCCAAACCCCGTTTCCGCCCGCGGCACATCAAATTGGTCATCGCCGACAGGCTCGCGCGGCGCACGGTGTCGGACACGTCGCCCGACGCCGACGGCGCGAACATCTGCGCCTCGTCGACCACCACCAGCGCCGGAAACCAATGCTCGCGCGGCGCGTCGAACAGCGCATTGAGGAACGCGGCGGCGCAGGTCATCTGCGCCTCGATGTCGAGCGACTCGAGGCTGAGGACGATCGAAGCGCGATGTTCGCGAATCCGCGCGCCCATCGCCGCAATCTCGCGCTCATTATAATCGCCGCCGTTGATGACGACATGGCTGTATTCGTCGGCCAGCGTCACGAAATCGCCCTCGGGATCGATGACGACCTGCTGCACCAGCGCGGCGCTTTCCTCGAGGATGCGGCGCAGCAGGTGCGACTTGCCCGACCCCGAATTGCCCTGCACCAGCAGGCGCGTCGCGAGCAGTTCCTGCACGTCGATACGCACGCCCTGCCCCGCCGCGTCGGTTCCGATCTCGATGCTGGTCTTCACCCGCGCTGCCCTATCGGCGCCCCCGGCGGATGACAACCGCGTGCCGCCGCACCCGGTCCGATTTTTGCCGCACGCCTTGCCTTTCCACGCGATCCGCCCAAAAGACCCCCATGGATTTCGATGACCAGCTCCGCCGCTATTTCGGCACCGCCGACCTTGGCGCGATCCACCCCGAGGCGCGCGCCGTGGGCACCGAGCGGATGCGCGTCGATTTCGGGCTGGAAACCAACCCCGGCCGCCGCTTTGCGCTGTGGGCGCTGATGTACATGCTCGGCGACGCCCCCGACCTCGACGTGGCCTTCAAGAATGAAAGCGAACGCGACGCCGCGCGCGATTTCATGGACCTGATTGACCGCGCGGGCGGGGAATAGCGCGCCCCTATACGTACATCCCCTCGCGCAGATTGATGCCATATTCCAGCCAAGCCTTGAGCGCGCAGAGCATCTGCGCCCAGCCCTGGCAATTGCCATAGGACGCACCGAGCGCCGCCTGATTTTCGCGCCAGCCTTCCTCGGCGATCTCGACCAGCGTGCGCCCGTCGTCCAGCGCCTTGAAACTCATCGTCACGCGCGTGCGATAATCGGCATCGGTCAGCTCGCCGCCCTCGACATTGGGCGCCTCACCTTCGCTCGCCTGCCATTCGAGGACGATGCGCTCGTCCTTCACCACCTCGATCACATAGACCGGAAAGGCGCCGGGAAAATCGGCAAAGTCCCATGTCACCGTCGCGCCGGTCTCCAGCCGCCCCTTGGCGCCCCCGGTGGTGAAATAGGCGGACAGGTTCGCGGGGTCGGCGACCGCCTCGAACACTTCGCCCACCGGCTTCGCGATCCGCGCCGCGACCCTGAATTTCAGTTCCATGCCTCATTCTCCGCTTGAGTCGCGGATCATTATGTTATATTTTTACAACATGTCAATTCACGGCGAATATGATGCGGTTTTCAAGGCGCTGGCTTCGCCCGTGCGGCGGCAGATTTTGGACGATCTCAAGGATCAGCCGCTGACCACCGGGGCGATCTGCGCCCATTTTGCCGACATGGACCGCTGCACGGTGATGCAGCATCTCAAAGTGCTGGAGGATGCCGGGCTGGTCATCGCCGAACGCCGCGGCCGCGAACGCTGGAACCACCTCAATGCGATGCCGATCCAGGACATCCACGACCGCTGGATCGGCCCCCACGCCGCGGCAGCATCGGCGCGGCTCGCGCGGTTCAAGCAGGCGGTGGAGGCGGGCAAAGCGTAGCCGGGAACCGCGGGATGCGGCCGAAATTGCAATATCTATCATCGTCATCCCGGCGAAGGCCGGGATCTCACCCTAGCGGTTTGGCGCACCGGCGAGATCCCGGCCTTCGCCGGGATGACGAATAAGGAGGGTCAGCTGTCCACCCCCAACCCGCCATTCCCACCAACAAAAAAGGGCCGGGAAGTCCCCTCCCCGGCCTCGTCATGTCTACCCGCGGCGTCTTACCACCCTTGCGGCTTGCCCTTGTTCTGCTGGTCGAGCCACGCCTTCAGCGGCGCGAAATAATCGGCCATCGCCTTGCCCGACATCTCGCGCTTGCCGGTGAAGGCCTGGAGCGCGTCGGGCCACGGCTTCGACGCCCCCATCTCGAGCATCGCGTTCAGCTTCGCGCCGACGGCCTTGTTGCCGTAGAAGGAACAGCGGTGGAGCGGCCCCTTCCACCCCGCCTGCTTGCACGCCGCCTCGTAAAACTGGAACTGCAGCACGCGCGCGAGGAAATAGCGGGTGTAGGGGGTGTTGCCCGGAATGTGGAACTTGGCCCCCGCGTCGAACGCATCGGCGGGGCGGGCGCCCGGCGGGACGATGCCCTGATACTGGGTGCGCATGTCGGTCCACGCCTTGTTGTAATCGGCGGGCTGGATCGTCCCGTCGAACACGCCCCAGCGCCAGCGGTCGATGAGCAGGCCGAACGGCAGGAAGGCGACCTTGTCCATCGCCTGCCGCAGCAGCAGGCCAATGTCCTTGTCGGCGCTCGGCACCTGCGCCTTGTCGAGCAGGCCGATGTCGACCAGATATTGCGGCGTGATCGACAGCGCGACGAAATCGCCGATCGCTTCATGGAAGCCGTCGTTGGCCCCGTTCAGGTAAAGGAACGGCTGGTCCTTATAGGCGCGCTGGTAATAATTATGGCCGAGCTCGTGGTGGATCGTGACGAAATCGTCGGCATTCACCTTGATGCACATCTTGATGCGGATGTCGTCCTTGTTGTCGATGTCCCACGCGGAGGCGTGACAGACGACTTCGCGGTCGGCGGGCTTGGTGAACATGCTGCGCTTCCAGAAGGTGTCGGGCAGCGGCGCCATGCCGAGCGACGAATAGAAATTCTCGCCGATCTTGACCATGTCGAGCGGCGACTTGCCCTGCGCGGTGAGCAGCTCGCCGATGTCATACCCCAGGTCGCCCGTTCCCGGCGGCGCGACGAGCGGATAGATATTGCCCCATTCCTGCGCCCACATATTGCCGAGCAGGTCGGCGCGGATCGGCCCGGTCTTGGGCTGCACCGCGTCGCCATATTTCTCGTTGAGCTTCCAGCGGACATAGGTGTGGAGCGCGACATACAGCGGCTTCATGTCCTGCCAGATTTTCTCGGTCAGCTTGGCAAACTCTTCGGGAGGCATGTCGTATCCCGACCGCCACATCGCGCCCGTGTCGGCAAAGCCCAGCTCCTTCGCACCTTCGTTCGCGATGCCGACCATGCGGACATAGTCCTGCTTCATCGGTGCGCCGACATTGTCGTGCCAGCTCGTCCACATTTCGGCGAGCTCGGCGGGCGTGCGTTCCAGATTGCCCATCTCGGCCTCGATGTCCGAACCCGAAATTTCCTTGCCGTTCAGCGTGCCGCGGCCCTTGCCATATTGCGACTGCAGGTCGGTGGCGATGTTGTTCAGTTCGGTCGCGGCGCCGGGCGTCGTCGGCGCGGGCAGCACCAATCCGGTGCGCAATATCGTGAGCTTGCGCTTCGTTTCGGCGCTCAGCCCCGAAACCTCGCTATATTTCGCGGCTTCCAGCGCATATTTCACCGCCTTTTCGGTGCCGACCGCGTTGATCCGCGCCGCCATCGCATCGGTGTCTTCGGTCAGATAGGTCGAATTGACCCAGTTCACCTGGCTTGCCTCGACCGTATAGTCGAACAGGTCTTTCTCCGCCGCGGCGATAAAGGCTTCGGCGTCGGCAGCAGTGGGGGCAGCAGTGGGGGCGGCGGCGGGCGCCGTCTGCGCAAAGGCGGGGGTCGCCACCGCGAGCGACAGGGCAAGCGACAGCGTCGAAATCATGGCTTTCATGGGGTGCGTCCTCTGGATCTTCCGGTTGCGCTCTCTGGCGCGATGGGTCCAGCTTGGCGCGCCCCGCGCGCGCGGTCAACCCGTCAGGAACGCCGCGATCGCCTCGCCCAACTCGGGCTCGGTCACGCTCGACATATGCGTCCCCGGAATCGTTGAGAGCCGCGCATCGGCCAGCGCCGCGACCAGCTCCTCGGCCGATCCATTGTCCTGATCCTGCTCGCCGCACACGACGAGCACCGGCATCGTCAGCGCCGCCAGCGCCTCGGGCGGCGTGTCGGTAAAGCTTTCCAGCAAATGCCCCGCGGCGATGCGGTCGACCTTCATCGTCTTCATGAACTGGATCGACAGCCAGGTGTCGTCGCCGCGCTTCGCGGTCTCATATTCGGCGATCGCGCGCTTGAAAAAGGCGCCGCGCCGCTGCCACCCGGCGAGCCCCGCGAGCCCCATGCCGCCCAGGATCAGCCGACGCGGCGCCAACCCCGCGACGACCGCGCGCACGCTGGTCCGCGCACCGAGCGAAAAGCCGCCAAGGTCGAAATCGGTCAGGCCCAGGTGCGCAACCAGATCCTCCAGGTCGCGCACCAGCACATCGGGCGGATAAAATTCTTCCTCGTGCGGGGCGTCGCTCGATCCATGGACCCGCAGGTCGGGCATGATGACGCGGTAGCCTTCGGCCGCGATGCGCGCCGCGGTCCCGAACTTGATCCAGTTGACCTCGCCGCTCGAAAACAGGCCGTGGAGCATCACGACCGGCCGGCCCTCTCCCGTTTCGCGCCACGCCAACCGCACGCCGTCGCGCGCCTCGAAAAATTGGGGGTCAGTCGTCATAGCTTCGCCTTACCCGCTTCACCGGAACGCGCGCAACCGGGCAAGGGCGGGCGGCCGACAAAGAGCGTCCCGACTTCGCTCGATCCCAGCGGACAGCGGGATGATCGAAAACGGCCGATTGCGGACATAATATCCTCCCTGTGGCGCAGCCATGGGGAGGGGGACCGCGCCCGAAGGGCGTGGTGGAGAGGCCGCGACGGTAGCGCCAAAGCCCCTCCGTCAGCGCTTCGCGCTGCCACCTCCCCATCGCTGCGCGACAGGGAGGATATTTCATCATCGTCACCCCGGACTTGATCCGGGGTCTATGACGGCCGCGTTGCTATGAACCCCGGATCAAGTCCGGGATGACGAATGTCTGGAAAAGACCGGGAGCGGACATAAGGAAAAGCCAGCCCCTCCCCTTCAGGGGAGGGGCAACGAAGACTTGGCAGCTTGCTGCCTAGTCGTAGTGGGGTGGGGGCTATCGGCCTCGCGCAAGGCCGATAGCCCCCACCCCAACCCCTCCCCTAAAGGGGAGGGGCTCCAGTTGCGTCGAACGCCCGCTCACCACCCCAAAATCGCCGCCACCGAACCACGTCAGCACCCCCGGCCATACCTCGGCTGCAGCCCCTTCTGCTCGATTCGCCAATCTCATTGTCGAGCGCCGCGGCATCGTCGACCGCCTCGACGTCAAGCTCGGCAAGGGTCAGCCCGCGCCGCGCTGCGCCGACCGCCTAGGCTAAACAACCCGCGACCGGCTCATTGACGATCTGGACCGAACCATCGGCCATATTCGTCACGAAAAGCGCTTCTTCGGTTTCGTCGCAAACGCCGACGCATGTTCCCGCCGAGGTCCAGGCTCCCGATTGTCCGACCGCAACAAAATTATCGGACGGGCCGACGGCGTTCGCCACGATGACCGCCATTCCATATTGCTTGGCGATGGCGGGATAGTGGGTGAGCGCCTTCCTCATGCCGCCTGATGGTTTTGCCACCGACGCAAGATAGATATTCGCGCCGCGTTTGCTTGCAGCCTCTGCGTGACCGGCCTGCACCGACTCATAACAAATCGCGGGAGCCAGGCGCATGTCGCCATACGAAATGATCAGGTCGCGCTTTCCGCCCGAGAAAAAGGGCAGCTCATCCTCGTGTAGAATCTGTTTTGAATAGGTTTCGACCCGTCCATCTGCGTGCCAAATGATCATGCCGATCTCGGGCTTGCCGTCGGTCTTCAACGGCATTCCAGCGCAGACAGTCAACGCCAGCTCTTGCGCGCACAATCTCAGCGGCTCAAAATGCTCATCGTCGGCATCGGTCTGCAAGGCTTCGGCTAAGTCCGGCTCATATCCTGAAAGCGATAACTCCGGGAAGACAAGAAGGCCCGCGCCCCGACGTTTCGCCTCTTCAGCGAACTGGACATGCCTGCGCACATTGAGCGCTACCTTGCCCGCCTGGCTCTGGAACTGTGCGGCTGCGATGATCATAAAGAACGCACTTTCAAGCTATTAAGCGACAATAGAGCGTTATTTGCGCCTAAGCAAACCCAACATGGACCAGCCGCTGCCCGCCCAAAAATCCCTCATCAACGCCAAGCCGAGAAGGATAAGGATCGCGCCCAGCCCTACCGCACCCGCAGCCCCTTCTGCTCCATCCGCCACTTCGCCATCTCGATCCGGTCCTGCCCGAAAAAGGGTTCGCCCTCGAACACCAGGGTCGGCACCCCCCAATGGCCTGCGATCTCCAGCGCGACCTGGTTGCCCGCGATCTCATTGTCGAGCGCGGCAGCATCGTCGACCGCCTCGACGTCGAGTTCGGCAAGGCTCAGCCCCGCGCGCCGCGCCGCGCCGGCGAGATGGTCGCCGAGATGCCAGTCGACCGCGCCGCCCCAGATCAGCTGGCCGACCTCATGCGCAAAGCCCAGCCCCTTGCCGCGCCGCGCCGCCGCCTGTCCCATCCGGGTAAGGCGATAGATATAGGGCTGCTCGGCGGCGATTGCGCGCGTCGTCACATTCTGGACGATCGGGTCGGGGCGCGGCGGGCCGAACGGAATGCCGTGGAACTGCGCGACGCGGATCATGTCGCGCATCGTATAGCTCAGCCAATTGGGATGGTTGCGCTCGAAAAAAATCGGGCTGGCGGATCGCGAGCGGATAGACGGGGCGCAGCTTGATCGTCACGTCGTGGCTCGCGGCGAGCGCGCGATAGCGGCCGATGGCAAGATAGCTGTACGGCGAGCGAAAAGACCAGAAAAGGTCGGCGGTCAGAGTCATCGGCGCATCCTGCCAAAAAAATGACGTCATGCAAGCATTGTAAAGAAAATTTACACCATATTCGAGATGTTTGCCAATCCCGCACGGTGGTTGAATATAGTAGCAATTGCTATTATATTTTATGCCATGACGGAAACGATCGGCTTTATCCTCAACGATACCGCGCGGCTCTATCGCCGCGCCTTCAACGCACGCGCGCGGGACAGCGGCATCACCGCGCTGCAATGGCGGCTCATCACCTACCTCAAACGGCACGAGGGCATCCGGCAGGGCCCGCTCGCCGATCTGATCGAGGTCGAACCGATCACCCTGTCGCGCATGGTCGACCGGCTGGTCGAGGCGGAGCTGGTCGAGCGCCGCGCCGACCCCGCCGACCGCCGCGCGTGGCAGCTTTACCTGACCGCGCGCGCCGCCGAGTTGCTCGGCGGCATCCGCCCCGCCGTCGAGGCACTGAACGACGAGGCGCTCGAAGGGCTGAGCGCGGATGAACGCGACCGGCTCCTCGGCCTGGTCGAGCGCGTGCGCGCCAACCTGTCGCGCCGCGTCTGCGCGAAAGAAGCGGAACCCGCCTGATGGACCAGATCGCCCCCACCCGCGCCGACGCCGAAGCCGCCGCGCCACCGAAAGCCGTGCCCAAAGCCGACCCCGTGCCGCCCCCCGCTGCCGAAGCCGCGGCAAAGCCCGGCTGGCGCACGCGCCTCCTCATGTTCGGCCTGCCCGCGCTCCTCGTCGCGGGCGGCGCGGGCTGGTGGCTGCTGAGCGGCGGGTCGGTCTCGACCGACAATGCCTATGTCCAGATGGACAAGGTCTCGGTGGCCGCCGAAGTCGGCGGGCGCATCACCGAGGTTGCCGTGCGCGATGGGCAGCAAGTCGCCAAGGGCCAGCTGCTGTTCCGTATCGACAGCGAACCCTATGCGCTCAGCGTCGCGCAAGCGACCGCCGCGATCGACGCCGCCGAGGTCGAGGTCGGCAATCTGTCGGCCAGCGCCAATACCTCCAGTGTCGACATCGCCGCGGCGCGCGAGGATGTGAAGTTCGCGCAGGTCAATTTCGACCGGCAGGCAGCGCTGATGGAAAAGGGCTTCACGACGCGCGCCGCTTATGATGCGTCGCGCCACGCGCTTGCGCAGGCGCGCGAGCGCGTCCGTCAGGCCGAAGCGGCTGCAGTGGAAGCGCGCACCAAACTCGCCGCGGGTCCGTCGAGCGGGGTCAATCCGGAGGTGCAGGCCGCGCGCGTCCAGCGCTCGCAGGCCGAGGTCAATCTCGCGCGCACCACCGTCCGCGCGCCCGGCGCGGGCCGCGTCGCCCAAGCCGACCGGCTGCAGGTCGGGCAGACGATGGTTGCGGGACTGCCCGCGCTGACGCTTGTCGACACCGGGCATCCGTGGGTCGAGGCGAATTTCAAGGAAACCGACCTTGCCGACATGCGCGTCGGCCAGCGCGCCGAAATCCGCTTCGACGCCTATCCGCGGCTCAAGGTCCGCGGTCATGTGCTGACGATCGGCGCGGGCACCGGCAGCGAATTTTCGGTGCTTCCGGCACAGAACGCCACCGGCAACTGGGTCAAGGTGACGCAGCGCGTCCCCGTGCGCATCGCCTTCGACGAAAAACCCGCGCGCGACATGATCGCCGGGCTGTCGGCGGACGTGACGGTGTTTACGAAGTAGCGGGGTGCGCGTCTCGTCCAACACCGATCGATCCTCCCTGTCGCGAAGCGATGGGGAGGTGGCAGCGCGAAGCGCTGACGGAGGGGCTTTTGCGCGGACGTTGCCGCCCCTCCACCACCGCCTGCGGCGGCGGTCCCCCTCCCCACCGCTGCGCGGCAGGGAGGATCCTGTCTAGCCATGGCCTCCCGCTCCCTCCCCCGCCGTCCCGCCGCCGCCGCGCTCCCCGCCGACGACAGCATCCCGCTCCACCAACGCATCCGCTACCGCGGGCTGCTCACCGTCGCCGTCATGGGCGCGTCGATCATGCAGATCCTCGACACGACGATCGCCAACGTCGCGATCCCGCATATGCAGTCGGCGCTCGGCGCGACGAGCGAGACGGTGACGTGGGTGCTCACCAGCTATATCCTCGCCAGCGCGATCGCGATGCCGATCACCGGCTGGCTCGCCGACCGCATCGGGCGGCGCGAGCTCTTCCTCGCCGCTGTCACCGGCTTCATCGTCGCGTCGATGGCGTGCGGCGCGGCGCAATCGCTCGAACAGATGATCGCCTTCCGCTTCCTCCAGGGCGTTTTCGCTGCATTCATCGGCCCGCTGTCGCAGTCGGTGATGCTCGACATCAACCCGCCCGAGCGCCATGCGCGCGCAATGTCGATCTGGGGCATGGGGATCATGATCGGCCCCATTCTCGGCCCCGTGCTCGGCGGCTGGCTGACCGAACAGGCGAACTGGCGCTGGGTTTTCTACGTCAACCTGCCCGTCGGGCTCGTCACCCTCGCGCTGATGTGGGCGCTGCTTCCCGCGATGCGCCGGACACGCCGCAAGTTCGACCTCTTCGGCTTTTCGATGCTCGCATTGGGGCTCGCCGCGCTGCAACTGATGCTCGACCGCGGCGCGCATCTCGACTGGTTCGACAGCATCGAGATCTGGATCGAACTCGGCGTCGCGGTCGCGTGCCTGTGGATCTTCTTCGTCCATCTGTTCACCGCGCGCGCGCCCTTGTTCAGCCGCGCAATGCTCGCCGACCGCAACCTCGTCACCGCGATGGGCTTCATGATCGTCATCGGCATCGTCATGTTTGCGTCGATGGCGCTGTTGCCGCCGATGCTGCAAAATCTGTTTGGCTGGCCGGTGATCGACACCGGGCTGGTGCTCGCGGTGCGCGGCATCGGCATCCTCGCGAGCATGTGGGTCGCGGGGCAATTGCTGGGCAAGGTCGACGCGCGCTGGCTCGTCGGCACCGGCCTCGCCATCGCCGCCTTCTCGCTGTGGCAGATGAGCCACTGGTCGCTCGCCATGGGGATGCAGCCGGTGATTATCAGCGGGCTGGTGCAGGGGCTCGGCATGGGGCTGATCTTCATTCCGCTGAACACCATGGCCTTCGCGACGATCGCACCGCAGCACCGCACCGACGGGTCGAGCCTGCTCAACCTGCTGCGCAGCCTCGGTGCCTCGGTCGGCATCTCGGTCGTCACGACCCTGCTCGGCGCGAATATCCAGACGAGCCATCAGGATATTGCCGCGCATGTCACCAACAGCTCGGTCGCGCTCCTCGACCCCTCGACCGCCGACCGCTTCGGTATCGTCGGCGACAGTGCGCTGGCGATGCTCGATGCGGAGATCAACCGGCAGGCGGCGATGGTCGCCTATATCGACGATTTCTGGGCGATGATGTGGGTGACGGCGCTTTCGGTCCCCCTCGTCCTCCTGCTCCGCCCGCCCAAAGCCGGCGCGCCCAGGGCATCGGCCGCCGACATGGGGCATTAGCAGCCCATTTGCATCGCGCCGCCAATCATCCTAAAAAAGCGCCCCTCAACCGCAACGGAGTCCCCGCCATGGATCGCAACCTGACCGCAACGCCGCCCCGCCTTGCCGCCAGGAAAGCCCTTGTCCATGCCTTCGATCACCCTTGCCGACCTCAGCTGGTCCACGCCTGACGGCCGCGCCGTCCTCTCGAACCTAGACATTCAGTTCCAGCCCGAACGCACCGGCATCGTCGGGCGCAACGGTGTCGGCAAATCGACGCTGCTGCGCCTCCTGACCGGCGAGCTTGCCCCCGCCGGCGGCCATATCGCCATCGACGGCCGCGTCGCGATGCTGCGCCAGACGGTACAGGTCGACGCCGCCGCAACCATCGCCGACCTTTTCGGCGCCACCGACGGACTCGCGCTGCTGCGCAAGGCCGAGGCGGGCACCGCGACCGCCGACGAACTCGCGCGCGCCGACTGGACGCTCGAAGCCCGGCTCGACGCCGCCCTTGCCGCGATCGGCCTAGCCGTACCCGCCGACGCCCCGCTCGCGCACCTCTCGGGCGGCCAGCGCACGCGCGCTGCGCTCGCGGGCACGATGTTCGCCGCGCCCGACTTTCTCCTCCTCGACGAGCCCACCAACAACCTCGACCGCGAAGGGCGCGCGATCGTGCGCCGGCTCCTCCGCGGCTGGCGCGGCGGCGCGATCGTCGTCAGCCACGACCGCGAACTGCTCGAGGAAATGGACGCGATCGTCAAACTCTCCGCCACCGGCGCGGCACGCTATGGCGGCGGCTGGAGCGCATATCGTGCGCGCAAGGCGGTCGAGCAAGCGGCGGCCGAAGCCGATCTCGCGAACGCCGAAAAGCGTATCGACTCCGCACGGCAACAAGCGCAGACCGCGCATGAAAAACAGGATCGTCGCGACAAACGCGGGCGCGCCAAGGGTGCGCGCGGCGACCTGCCGCGAATCCTCACGGGCGCTCTCAAACGCCGCGCGGAAGAAACGCGCGCCGCGGCCCGTCGCCTCGCCGATCGCCAGCGCGCCGACGCCGCAGCCGAACTCGCCGCTGCCCGCGCACGCGTTGAGACCGCCGATCCGTTGTCGGCCGGCCTGCCATCGACGGGTCTGCCCATGTCGCGCACCGTGCTCGTGCTCGATCGCGTCACCGCGGGTTATGGCGCCGCGCCCCCGGTGATCGACAATCTCTCGCTCACCGTCACCGGCCCCGAACGGATCGCGATAACCGGCCCCAACGGTTCAGGAAAATCCACCCTGCTCGCGCTCGTCGCCGGGACGCTCGCACCATGGTCGGGACAAGTCCGCGTCGGCGTCCCGCTCGCGCTGCTCGACCAGCGCGTCAACCTCCTCGACCCCGCGCGCTCGATCGCCGCCAATTTACTCGCGCGCAATCCGGGCACGACGAACAATCAATGCCGCGCCGCACTCGCGCGCTTCGGCTTTCGCGCCGACGCCGCCGATCGCATCGCCGGCACGCTCAGCGGCGGCCAGCTGCTCCGCGCCGGGCTCGCCTGCGTCCTCGGCGCGCCGCAGCCACCGCAACTGCTGATCCTCGACGAGCCGGGCAACCACCTCGACATCGATTCGCTCGCCGCGATCGAAAGCGGGCTCGCCGCCTATGACGGCGCGCTGCTCGTCGTTAGCCACGACGGCATGTTTCTCGATGCGATCGGGATCGACCGCACGGTCGCTCTGGGTGCCGGCACCGCCCGCCGGGATACGGCCGATCCCTGATTTACATCGCCGATGGCCTGTTCAGCCCTCGCCCTTGGCATGGCGCGCGATCAGCGCGGCGATCTTCGGGATATGCGCCGCCGGAAGTTCATGGCCGACCCCTGCCAGCTCGGCGATGTGCGCATCGGCTATGCCCGCCGCCAGCGCGCGGCCATTTTCGATGGGCAGCACCGGGTCATCCTGTCCGTGGATGACAAGCGTCGGCTGTGCGATCCGGCGATATGCCCCCGCCCATTCCTGTCGCGCCTCCACCGTCGCATGGTTGAACATGCTGGCGGGGCTGGCGGTCCGCGACAGGGCCCGGCGCGCCTGCGCGTGCGATGCGGCGGCGTCGAAACGATGCCCCGGCCCGCAGCTGAGCGCGTCGATGCCGACCAGAAAATCCTCGACCGCCGCTGCGTCGGTCCAGTCGAGCGTCTCCAGCGCGGCAAAATGCGTCATGAATTCGGGCGCGATATGCGGCAGCGGGTCGCCATCCCACCCCAGCGGCTCGGACGCGATCAGCGTCAGCGTTGCGACGCGCGCCGGGTGATCGACCGCGATCATCTGGCCGATATAGCCGCCCAGCGACATGCCGACGAGGTGCGCGTGACCCAGGCCCAGGCCATCCAATATCGCCACGACGTCGGCCGCCATATCCTCGACCGCATAATCAGCCTCGCCGGGCGGGACCGTGGTCGACCGGCCGGTATCGCGATGGTCGAAGCGGACGACGCGAAATCCATGACGCGCCAGATCGATGCACAGGCCATCGGGCCACCCGATCATCGAGGCGGTCGCGCCCATGATCAGGACAATCGCCGGGTCATCGGCTTCGCCGAACTCCTCGGTCGCCAATATCATGTCCCGATGGACGACCTGCCCGTTGTTCCTGCGTATCATTGCCGCGACCCACTCCCGACTCAATATAACCTACGCGTAGGTTATATTGAGTCGGGAGTGGCGTTCAAGGCTTTTCCGGCGCCATTTCGGCAATCGCCCAGCGCAGGCGCGCAAGGATGAAATCGGCCAGCCCCGACTGTGCGGGATCGGCCACCCACTGCATCGTCGCCCCGGCGATGATGGCATGAATATGCCCGGCAAAACCCACGGGGTCGCTGTGGAAAGCGGCGCGCTCCGCAATCGCCTGCTGGACCAGCCGATAGCGTTCGGCGGCGCGCGCGCGCAGCGCCGGATCGCGCGCCTCGAGCGCCGCGATCGCGACATGGGCCGAAAACCCGGCCCCTTCGCCCATGCTGTTGACGATGGTTTCGACGAACGCGCGAAAAGCCGCGGGGCCGGACTCGGACGGCATCCCGTCAAGCCACAGCCGGGTTTGCTCGACCTGAAAATCGGCCATGCGCAGCAATATCGCCTGGCGATCGCCGAACCGCTGGATCAGCGTCGCGCGCGACAGCTTCACGCGGTCGGCGATGTCGGTGATCGTGAACGACGGCCCCTTTTCCGCCAGCATCGCCAGCGCCGCCTCGATAACCTCGGCATCGGAAATGGTCTTGGGGCGCGGCATCGATTCTCCATCCGGTCGGCGTTTCAAGGCCGCTGAGGGACCTGTCGTCGATCAGCGATAGCCGAAAATGGTTCGGCGGATGAAGCAATTTACCCGCGCGACCGGGCGGCGCGCTTCGCAGGAAAGGGTCAAGTCAGCCCGCCGCCGCCGCCAGCTCGGGCCGCGACGAATGCGCCGGCATTACCGCGTCGGCATAATCGCTTTCATATTTGCCGATCAGCGCGCGGTCGTCGTGGTTCCACGGGTGAAAACCCGGCATGAAATAGGACAGCCACGGCAGAAAGCTTTTGCGCAGCACGCCGGGCGATCCGAGCAGATACCACCAGATGCGCGCCGTGACGCGCCAGCCGGTCAGCCCGTCCTGCTTGAGCAGCGCCTTCATCCCCTTCACCCGCTTGGGCCAGAAACGCGTGGTGACGAGCAGCATCATGATAGACTTGGCGCGCCAGCGCCGAAACCGGCTCCAGTCCTTCGTCGCGTGCAGCCAGGTGTCGTACGCGACGCCCTTATGCTCGATTTCCTCGATCGCGTGCCATTTCCACAGCGCCGCCCATTCGGGCTCGGCGCCCGCATACATCCTGTCCTCGCGCAGCATCACCGCGGCCATCATCGCGGTATAATGTTCGAGCGCGATCGTCGCCATCAGGTTGACGATCGGCGGGCGCGCCTTGATCAGCTCCATCACCTCATCGACATCGGCTTCGAGTTCGGACAGGTCGTACCCCGCCTCGGCCGCCTTTTTGTTGAACACGACATGCTCGCGGCTGTGGATCACTTCCTGCTGGGTAAAGGCGCGGATTTCGCGCGCCAGCTTGTCGGGAACGCCGCCCCGGTGCGCCTTCACCGCCTCGATGAACATCGCCTCGCCCTTGGGAAAGGTGACCGACAGCGCGGTGTGAAAGGCCGAGGCAATCGGATCGCCGTTAAGCCACCAACGGCCCTGCTTGTCGTCGCGGCCGAACCGCATATCGCGCGGGGTGATCGACAGATCGGCGGGGGTCGGCGACCGGGAAAGGCTGGACATATGGCATTTACCGTCGAAAAGGGGTGACGGGGCTAGCAATAGGGTTTAATTTACACAAATGTCAATAGTGAAGAAGCGTCTCAGTCCCGAGGAAAGCCGTTCGGCGGCGCTCGAGGCGGCGCGTCATATCCTCATCGAAATGGGGCCGGCGGCGGTGACGCTGAAGGCCGTGGCGGCGCGGATCGACCGTACCCACGCCAATTTGCTCCACCATTTTGGCAGCGCCGCGGGGCTGCAAAAGGCGCTCGCCGCCTATCAGGCCGAAACCGTGTGCGAAACGATCGGCAAAAAAATGGCCGAATCGCCGCCGGACGAGCGCAATGTGCGCGAGATCGTCGACCTCGCCTTCGACGCCTTCAACAGCGGCGGCGCGGGCGCGCTCGCGACATGGATGGCGGCGACGGGCAACGACGACGCGCTCGACCCGATCGTCGAGGCGATCCACCGCCTGATCGACGGCATGGCGCCCGATGCCGACGAAAAGCGGCTGATGCACGAAGACACGCTCGCGCTCGTCCTGATGGCGCTCGGCGACGCCCAGCTCGGCGGCCCGATGGCCGAAGCCCTCGGCCTCCCCCGCGACACCGCCCGCGTCCTCGCCACCGAACTCATCACCGGCCGCATCGCGAAATTCTGGGCCGACCATGGGGGCAAGGCGGGGAGCTGACGCGCTGGTTGAGGGGCGGCGGCGAACCGAAGCCGCGCAGCGCCCCGCAATTCCAACCCGCCGCGTGCCTCCGCGAAGCTTCGTGCCCTGCGAAGGCAGGGGCCCATCACCCGCCATAGCCTTCGACACCACCGGCCGCTCCGAGTGCCAGTCCCGAAGATGGGCCCTGTCTCCGCAGGGGCACGGCATGGGGCAAAAGCCGGATGACGCTTAGCCTGTAACTCCACGCCCCCGTCATCCCGGCGAAGGCCGGGATCTCGCCCTATCGCCTAAGCACCGAGACGGAATGCCGGCCCACGCGCTCACCTGCGCGAATTCGTCATAGAACTCTCGAAACACGACGCGACGATGTGGGAAGGCGTTTTCACGAAAGCGCGAAGTGTTGAGAATTAATTCAACCCTCGACCTGAATCTTGCACCCGCAGAAATCGCTCAATGCATAAAATGCAAGCATGAGGGCCAATAGCCCGATCAAACTCGGATCAAGCGTCATTGCAATGACGCCGGCTGCAACGGCACCGCCCAACCAGGAAGCCAGAAGTTTTGCCGTTTCCAGTCTGCCGAGCCTTCGCAATTTTTCGCAAAATTCGAATTCGACACAGACGGACGCATGCAAACCTTCCTTTCCTCCAGCAAAACCGGCGGCCAGTTTGTCCAAAGCCCTGCGCGCAACATTGGGGAGTTTTGCAATCGCCACGGCCTGCGCGGCGGTCCCATCGCCCATGTCCACGGACTCATACTCATCGCTATGGATCAAATCTTGGAAAAACGGATCGGCAGTGACATCCAAGGCAAGTATTTCTTCCTGCTCATACTCTTCAAGATTGCGCATCTACCCCTCCTGCAATGTAAACTCGATCGGGCCTGAATAATTTCAGGCTTCGATAATGCCAATAGGCGGTGCCTACCTGGCAAGTAAAATCCGTTCCTCCTCGAAAGCCGAGTCCAGCGTGTGCAGAACAGACATTGTTTCAATGCGCCCTACGAGCCGCCCTTCGGCTGCTCGCCATCATCCAGCCCAAGGGATTGCAGGCTGTCGCCTGATCGCCCCATACCGCTCCCACCCCCGAATTAGGATGACGCCACAATGCCCTGACAAGGAACGCGTGGCGTTCATCCGTGATCTTGGAACACCGCGGACCATGGCAGGAGTGCGGCTTGTTGCGAACTGCGGCGGCGATTTTGAAGTTCGGGGGCGGCGCACCTGTCACCGTAATTTAAGCGCAAGCTAAAAGTGCGAGCAAGTGGCGAGACCGTTCGCCGCCGCAAACGTTACTGCCACTCTAGCCCAGCCGTCTCGAACATGAACTGCTGCCGACCCTGCTGGTAGAATTCGGCTTCGATAATCACCTTCTTGGCCTTTTTCAGATTTGCGAGAAACCCCGACTCATTGCGGATGAAAGCAACATCCGAACTGCCGTCACTCGCGCCATCGCATCCATAATTTTTGATCGGCTGATCGTCGAACTTCACAGAGATATGACCGTCATTGTAACTGCGACAAAGGATCTGCCCGCTATCCACGCTGAATATGATGTTAAGTCCATCAGTCGGGCGCTTGCGGACGTCGAGGTGTCCGCTCGCCGTTCCATAGGGGAATTCAAGATTCACTTCATTAGAACTGGTGAGCCGCGCGGTTCGGGTGATCGTTCCACGCATCTCATCGGTTTGCTCATCATAGCTCCATTTCGATTGGGCAGCCTTTGGCACGACATCTGCGGCGGCGACGCTCTCGACAGACTTTTCTTCAGGTGTCGTCACCACTGCTTGTTCCGATCCCGTCTTGGGATCAGCAAACGAGCCAACAAGAATCAAAGACACGAATGCGGCGAGGGCAAAGTGCCACCGCTTCAAATCGCCGATGTAGGGTTTGAAAACTCCGACGACCGCCGCCAAAAATACAAGCGCAAACAATCCAGACACATTCGACCCCGAATATTGATATCGATGTCGAATGGTTATCGCCTCACCAGTTAAAGTACAATTACGGAAGCTCGAGTTGGGGCGACAAGTGAAACGCCGTTACGTTACGCTAGAAATGCCATGCATCTGATCCTCCAGAATAACGCCCCGCCCTCACCCACCCAAAACCTTCGCCATCATCCGCTCCTCCTTCGCAATCCACGGCGCCATGCTAGGCCGCGACAGGATGGCTTCGCTCCACGCCGCGATCTTCGGATGCTTGCCCATGTCGATGCACGATCCGCAGTGGCGGAAATTGATCAGCGGCGACGCGACCGCGAGGTCGGCGAGCGTCAGCCGGTCGCCGACGAGGAAACCCGAGGCGGGGATCGCGCCCTCCAGATAATCGAGCAGCTTGGGCAATTCCTCCGCCTCGGCGGCCGCCGCGGCGGTCAAGTCGCCCTCACGGCCGAGGAATTTCGGCGCGACGATGCGGTTGAAGAACATCTTGCCGCTGCACGCCGCGAACACCGTGTCGCCGAACTCCTCCCACCAGATCACTTGCCCGCGCTCCTTGGGGTCGGCGGGGATCAGTGCAGGTTCGGGGTGCTTCGCTTCCAGATAATGGATGATCGCGCTCGAATCGGCGAGCATGAAGCCGTCGTCGTCCATCGCGGGCATCTTGCCCAGCGGTGACGCCGCCTTGAACCCCGGATCGGGATCGCCCAGCCCGACGCCCTTCAGCTCGAAGTCGATCCCCTTTTCACCGATATAGGCCAGCAGCTTGCGCACATAGGGCGACACTATCGAACCATAAACAATCATCGCATGTCCTTTCCCGAACCTGCCGCGAGCATAGGCCAAGGGTTGCCATTCGCAACCCTTCTCACATCGCCGGATCGGCACGAAATAGACTTGCCATCGGCGGCGCAGCGTGGAAGATCGCCGGACAGAGGGGTGGGCCGCCGCGGCAGCCAGCAGGCAGGATTATTATATGCGCCCTTCGTCATGGGCAGACCGGCTGCTCGCGCTGTCGGCGCGATTTATCGGCCTCGCCATCCTCACTGCCACGTTCGCCGCGGCGGTGGGCAGCTTCTTTTACAATCGCGCCCAGGAACATGACCGCGTCGAGCGCCTCGCGATGCAGGTCGACGCGCGGCTGCGCGATCATGTCGCGGTGCTGGAGGGGGTGCGCGCGCTCTATCAATCGGACAGCAGCGCCAGCGGCCCGGGCATCCGCGCCTATCTCGCCGCCTTGCAACCGCAAGTCCACGCGCCCGGCATGGAAGGCGTCGGCATCGCCGCCGCGATGCGCGCCGGCACGCCTGCGGCGGTCGAGACCAAGCTGCGCGAAAACTATGGCCGCGACATCAGGGTGTGGCCGGCGACCGACCAGCCGGTCGGCTTTGTGGTCGTCCTGGTCGAACCCTATACGCCGCGCCGCGACGCGGCGCTCGGATTCGATATGTTCAGTGACCCCACGCGCCGCGACGCGATGCGCCGCGCCTGGCAGACGGGCGAGCCGGCGGCGAGCGGCGTTGTCCAGCTGGCGCAGGAAAAGGGCCTCACCGTCAAACAGCCGGGGTTTCTGATCTACCTCCCGGTCTATGCCCGCGCGCCCGGCGGCGCCAACGGCGCGACCATCGTCACGGCGAACGGCGCGCGTCCGGTCGAGGCCTTTGTCTACGCCCCGTTCCGCATCGGCGACATGATGCGCGCGGTTCTTGGCCCCCAGCTCGAGACGCTCGACGGGATCGAAATCTATGCCGGACACGGGCCGTCGGCGCCGCTCGTCTTCCGCAAGGGCGATATCGGCTGGGACCCGCAGGAAGAGATGCTGCGCGTCGCCGACCGCCAGTGGACGATGCGCATTTCCTCGGGTCGGCTCCTCGAACGGCTCGGCCGGCCGTTTGCGATCCTGCTCTTCGGCATCGCGGTTGCCCTGCTCGCCACCCAGCTCCACCGCGTCCAGCGGCGGCGGACCGAGGCGGCGCAAGCGCTCGCCGACGAAAAGGCCCGCCATGCCGAGGACCGCGAGCTGATGATCGGCGAGATGGCGCACCGCATGAAGAACGCCTTTGCCCGCATCGGCGCGCTCGCGCGCATTACCTTGCGCGAATCCTCCAGCCTCGACGAGTTCGAGGCGAAGTTCGACGGCCGGATGCGCGCGCTCTCGGACGCCAAGCAGATGCTCGTCACCGGCGCGGTCGACACCGTCGAGCTCGAACGCATCGTCCACCGCGAGCTCGACCTAGCCGGCGTCTCGCCCGACCGCCTCGCCGCGGTCACCGGCCCCGCGGTGCGGCTCGATGACGAGGGCGCGCAGGCGATGTCGCTCGCGCTCCACGAATTCGTCACCAACAGCATCAAATATGGCGCGCTGTCGGGCCGGGGCGAGCTTCGCGTCGGCTGGCACCGCGAGGATGGCCAGGTGACGCTCGAGTGGACCGAAAGCGGCCTGCCCGACACCCCGAATGTCGAACAGGAAAGCTTCGGCACGCGCTTCATCCGCACGATGATCGAACGCCAGCTCAAAGGGACATGGACGCGCACAGCCGACGACCATCGCCTCTCCATCGTCATCCGCTGGCCCGACCAGCCGGCGCCCGACCAGTCCCCGCCCGTGGATTGACAAGCCCCGCCCCCCCGGCAAGAGACGGGCCGGAGGGGAGAGACGCCGCCATGACCGCAAAGATGCTGCGCCCGACATCGTTCGACGTCGCCGAGCGCGCGGGCGTGTCGCAATCGACCGTCTCGCGCGCGCTGCGCAACTCGCCCGGCGTCAACGCCGAAACGCGCGCGCGCGTCGCCGCCGCCGCGCGCGAGCTCGGCTATGTCGTCGACCGCCACGCCTCGTCGCTGCGCCTCAAAAGCAGCGAGACGATCGCGCTCGTCACCATCTGCCGCCCCGGCGAGGACCGCAGCGCGATCAACCCGTTCTACTTCGCGCTGCTCGGCAGCATCGCCGCCGCGACCTCGGCGCGCGGCTTCAACCTGCTCATCAGCTTTCAGGAAAATCCCGACAATTTCCGCGCCGATTTCGTCGCATCGGGGCTCGCCGACGCGATGATCGTCATCGGCACCACCAGCAACCGCGCGGCATGGGACTATTTCGCCGCGGCGCAGGCGTCGGGGCTCGACTTCGTCTGCTGGGGCAGCCCCGGCAGCCCGTTCCACTGGATGCGCAGCGAAAATGACGAGGGCGGGCAGATGGCCGCCGAGCACCTCGTAAAGCTCGGCCGCCGCCGCATCGCCTTCGTCGGGCCGCAGCAATCGCCGCAGCGCCAGTTCGACGAGCGCCGCGACGGCTTCACCGCCGCCCTCGCCGCCCACGGCCTCACCCCCATCGTCGCCGAGCCGCCCGCCGCCGCCGACCGCCATGCACAGGGCGTCGCCGCCGCGCACGCGCTGCTCGCCCAGCACCCCGACGTCGACGCGATCTTCGCGGCCAGCGACATGCTCGCGCTCGGCGTGCTGCAGGGGCTCAAGGACGCCGGCCGCCGCGTCCCGCACGATGTCGCGCTGATCGGCTTCGACGGCATCCGCGCCGGCACGCTCGCCGACCCCGCGCTCACCACGCTCGAACCCGACCTCGACGCCGCGGGCGAGGCGCTCGTCGCGATGGCGCTCGAGGATGACGAACGCACGCGCAGCGGCACGCGCATCCCCGTCCGCCTCGCCGTCCGCGGCACCGCCTGAGACGCCGCACGCTCCCGATAACATCCGCCTTGTCAGCGCGTTAAGCCTGTTCCTCAACCCGCGCCCCACCCGCGCCGGCTATCGTCCGCCGCGGGACCATGACGCGAAGAAGGACCAGGCGCCATGCCGCAAACCAAGTTACTCCGCGACCAGCGCGGCGCGACCGCGATCGAATATGGACTGATTGCCGCACTGATCGCGCTCGCGTGCATCATCGCCTTTCAGTCGCTCGGGCTTAATCTGGAGACCATCTTCACGACGATCAACGACGCGCTCAACCGCTAGGATCGGGACCCCAGGGGTCGTCCACCAGCCGCTCCAGTGTCCCGTCCCTGTCGGCCCTGTCGAACGCGTCCCATTCGGCGTCGGTCAGCGGCATTCCCTGCCCGCACCCCGCGCAGCGCTGGCGCTGCGGATTGTCGCGAAGGCGGATCGCCATCGTGATCCGTCTCATCAGCACCTCGTCGGTTTCCTCCTGCGTCGGCCCCTGCCGCTTGCCCCCGGTCGGATCGTCGTGGAATCCGGCAAAGACCATGCCGCTGAAATATTCCTCGCGCGACAGAAAGCGGTCGCGCACCGCGGCGGGCAGCTCATAGGCCGCGGCCTCCTCCGCCGTCATCTGCACGTCGCGCCCATTCTTCAGGTCGCCGCGTTTCAGCAGCAGCCCCAGCAGCGAATCCGACGGCACGATCCGCCGCTCGACCTCCTTGCCGTTCCGCAGGATCACCATCTCGCGCCCCTCGACCGCGCGCTCATAAGCGACCGCCTCCAGCCCGCGCAGCGCCCGCGCGATCGCCTCGGCACACGCCTTGTCGAACGGAGGAAACAGCGCGCGCGATCGGTTGACCGACGTCGTGCTGACCCCCGCGATCCGCGCCGCATCGGTGATGCACCCCGTCCGCCCCAGCGTAGCCAGAAACACCCGCGTCCGCGCCGCCGTCCACCCGTCCGACCGCACGCGCAGCCCGGGCATGAAGGGATTCGCCTTCATCCCCTCCCGCGCCCCCCTGCGCCCCTCCCGCCCCTCCTTGCTCCCCTCCCGCTTGCGGGAGGGGCAGCGAGACTTGCCAGCTTGCTGGCTAGTCGCAGCGGGGAGGGCACAGTCACCCCCGCGCAACGCCACCGCTTTCCCCCGCGAACCCCGCTCCACTACACGCGCCATAGCTCAACCTCCCGAATCACCTTGGAATGAATCGGAGAAGCTTTGAACCTATTTGGATAATGTAGGAAAGCGAAAAATCCCACCCCCCCAAATCGTCATCCCGGACTTGATCCGGGATCCATGCGACGGCGCAGGAATAACCGGACACAGAGCCGCACCCCCACCGAGAGAAACGAAGCAGAAAATTGACCCACCTCCCACCCGCATGATATGACAATGTCATAGGAGAACGCCCATGGCATCGCGCGCCGAAAAGCCCGTTACCGTCACCCTCGGCCCGCTCACCCGCGCCGCGCAGGATCGCGTCAAATCGGGCCGCTACGCCTCGGTCAGCGAAGTCGTCCGCGCGGGCCTGCGCGCGCTCGACCGCGAGGAAGCGCTGCTCGACGAACTGCTCAAGGCCCGCGTCGCCGAAGCGCTCGCCGACACGCGCCCGGCCCAGTCCGCCGAAGACGTCCGCACCGGCCTAGCCGCTCGCCACGCTCAGCGGACGAGCAAGTCCGCTTGACCAGGCCGCTCCGCGTCGTCTGGCGCCAGACTGCGACCGACGACCTCTACCGCCTCTACGACTGGATCGCCGACCGCGCCGATCCCGACACGGCGTTCGCCTACACCGGCGCGATCGAGGCCCACGCCGGCGACCTCGCGACCTTTCCCGAACGCGGCACCCCACGCGACGACATCGCGCCGGGTGTGCGAACGCTGAACTTTCGCGGGCGGACGGTTATTGCCTATCGGGTCGGTGAGGTGGTCGAGGTGTTGCGCATTTTCCATGCGGGGCAGGAGCTGGGATTGGTGGAGTGATCGAGGCGCGTGAAACGAATATCGGGGTAAAGTGAACTGTCACCGTAATTCCGTAATTCCAGTGCCAACCGGATTGAACGGCACCTCACTTCCGGCTAATGCATAGTGAAAGTCGGACGCCGCAGCAGCTGCCTTGAGGGGATCCCACGTGCAAACTCCGTTAAATGCATCCGCTAGTAGTGCCGGTGCATTGCTCTCCAATGCCACTTTCGAAATCCCCCCGTTCCAAAGAGAGTATTCATGGGGCACCGATGAAGTAACGGATTTCTGGACTGACTTGAGTAATAATATCGACTCCGATTCCTATTTTCTTGGCCTCATAATCCTGACGGATAGCCCTGACAGAAAATCTGTTGTCGATGGACAACAGCGACTAATTACCCTTACGCTATTGGCTAATGCGATATATCACGAAGCGTCCAAGCGTGGCCGCGAAGCACTGGCAGATCGTATACAAGCTGACTTTATTCGTGCAATTGACTACGATTCAGACGAAACGGCTCCACGGGTAAAGCTTTCGGACCTGCGGGATGACGGCACCCTTCAGGCAATTTTGGATACGGGAATTGCTCCACAAATTAAGGAAAAAGATTCGGTTTCTGCTCGGATGGCGGAGTCCTATGATTATTTGCTGAAACGCCTAAAGGAAGATCTAGCTCAAGACCCGTTCAAGCGCCTTGGAAAATGGACCAAATTCCTTACAGACAGGCTGTATTTTGCTGTATTCGTGCATCCTGATTCCTCATCCGCGTATCAAGTTTACGAGGTTATCAACACACGCGGAAAAGAGCTTACGACTGCTGACCTACTCAAAAACTATGTTCTTAGCCAGACACCACCTAATCATCGAGCTGATAGATATGAAGAATGGCAGCTTATGCAACGCAGGTTCGTCGATGAAGGGACGAACAATTTCGTACAATTCATCCGGCACGCCGTTACGGTTGATGCGGGTCACGTGCTACCGAAAGACCTCTTTGGATTTCTTGCTGGCCGCCTAAGTTTCACGGGGAAGAATCCGCCCACCGTCCCCGATCTTATGGCGCTGCTCAGCCGGCGCTTGCCGATCTATCTACAGATGATTGATCCGAGCTTAGATGGCCCGGCGCAGCCAGATGCGCTCAAGGTTTTCTCAGCCTTAAATAGCCTCGGGGTTATCGCAGTGCGCCCCCTTCTTCTCGCTATCGCCGATGTCCCAAACGCCCAAGAAGGAATGGAGTACGTCTTGCGCCTTGTCGTACGACGTATCGTTGTCGGAAATCTCGGTACTGGTAACGTCGAACGAAGGTTTGGTGAAGCCGCAAGAAAAATTGCCGATACCAATGACTGGACATCTGTCGTTAACGATCTTCGTGACCTCAACCCGTCGCGCGATGATTTCGCTCGTCAGCTAAAGACGAGATCGTTCAACAAAAGCGTTCTAGCATTTATGCGTCGATCAGTTGTCGAAGATAGCATGACACCTGAACGCTATGGAACCCTCCACTTCATCTGGACTCGACAAGCCGATAACTGGAGCGAAATGAGCGAAGAGGATGGTGTGTACTGGAGCGCCACAATCGGGAATACATTTCTGGCTGAACTTGAACGTCGACCCATCGCGATTGATTCATGGGAAGATTTCAAAGCTAGACTGCTTCCATATGCAATAGAAGACGAGTGGAGCGATATTCTGGAAGAGGTGGATCAGTGGGATGCCGAAGCCGTGGATGAAATTGGGGAAGCTTTGGCGGATGCTGCCGCGACGATCTGGTTCGATTAGCAGTCCCGAAGAAAAAGAAGCGCGCGAAACCGAGATTCTCTCGCTGGTTAATCGCCAGTCGCACTTCGACTCTCGCAGCGCGCTGATTTACGCATACAAGCCCGAACCGCGAGATATGACCCTCGCGAAGTCGGCTATCGTTTTAGACTCAAGCGCCTTTCTACGACTCGGATCGCAGCCCGACGTAATCGACTATCTCAACACACGGCATGAAGCACCGCTAATTCTTCCCGGACAATCAATTCAAGAATTTTGGAACAACAATCTAAACGTGGCCGACACGATAGCGACAGGAATCAGCAGGAAATTTGACGCATTAAAAGCCGAAATTGAAAAAGTAGATGGAAATTTCCAGGATTTTTCTGAAAGATTTTCTGCACTTATTGATGAATTTCGGTCGTCCTACGGCTACGCCTACGATGGCGTTACGGTTAGAAGGACAGTAGCACTTCTAGAGCTTCTCAAGGACAAAGCGCTTACGAGCTACGTCACGCGGGAACGATTTTCTCAGATCGCATTACACCGCAAAAGAACGAAGACTCCACCTGGTTTCAAAGACGACGGCGATGGCGATTTTTTTGTTTGGCTCGATATGTTGGATGCCATCTTGGTCGCGAAGCGCCGCAAGATTGAGTTCCAGCAGGTTGTTCTGGTCACCAACGATAAGAAGGTTGATTGGAGTCGAGAGGGCATCGCGCACCCGATCCTGAGCGCCGAGGTTTATGCGCTTGTAGGTGTGCCGTTTGAGACGTGGGACGTGACCAAACTCGTGCAGAAGGTTGCTGAGATTAGCGGCTAATGCCCCCACCCCCTTGCATTTCCCCACCCCCGGCGTAAGGCGGCGCGGACATAAACCTGCGCGTGCGACTCCGCTTAGCTCCGCTCTCCCGAACGGGCATCGGCCGTCATTCCCCCGCCGCGCCAACATGGGGACTGCAATCCTATGACCACCACCGGCCAAGACACGCTGGGCACCCGTTCGACGCTGAACGTCGGCAACAAGGAATATGCGTATTATTCGCTCGACAAGGCCGCGGCCAAGCTGGGCGACGTCTCGCGCCTGCCGTTCAGCATGAAGGTGCTGCTGGAGAATCTGCTGCGGTTCGAGGATGGCGGCTTCACCGTGTCGACCGACGATGTTCAGGCGCTCGTCGACTGGCAGAAGGATCCCCATTCGAACCGCGAGATTCAGTATCGCCCCGCGCGCGTGCTGCTTCAGGATTTCACCGGCGTTCCCTGCGTCGTCGACCTCGCCGCGATGCGCGATGCGATCGCGAAGCTCGGCGGTGACACGTCGAAGATCAACCCGCTCGTCCCCGTCCACCTCGTCATCGACCACTCGGTGATGGTCGACGAATTCGGGCACCCCAAGGCGTTCGAACAGAATGTCGAGATCGAATATTATCGCAACGGCGAACGTTATGACTTCCTGAAATGGGGGTCGAAAAGCCTCGACAATTTCAAGGCGGTGCCGCCGGGCACCGGCATCTGTCACCAGGTGAACCTCGAACATATCGCGCAGGCGGTGTGGTCGAGCGAGGATGCGTCGGGCGCGACGGTCGCCTATCCCGACACCTGCGTCGGCACCGACAGCCACACGACGATGATCAACGGGCTCGGCGTGCTCGGCTGGGGCGTCGGCGGGATCGAGGCGGAAGCCGCGATGCTGGGCCAGCCCGTGTCGATGCTCATCCCCGAAGTCGTCGGGTTCAAGCTCACGGGTAAGCTCAAGGAAGGCGTCACCGCGACCGACCTGGTGCTCACCGCGACGCAGATGCTGCGCGCCAAGGGCGTCGTCGGGCGCTTCGTCGAATATTATGGCCCCGGCCTCGCGTCGCTGACGCTCGCCGACCGTGCGACGCTCGCCAATATGGCGCCCGAATATGGCGCGACGTGCGGTTTCTTCGGCATCGACGACAAGACGCTCGATTATATGCGCCTCACCGGCCGCAGCGACGAGAATATCGCGCTGGTCGAAGCCTATGCAAAGGCGCAGGGGCTGTGGCTGTCGGCCGACATGCCCGATCCGGTGTTCACCGACACGCTCGAACTCGACATGGGCAGCGTCGTTCCGTCGCTTGCGGGGCCGAAGCGGCCGCAGGACAAGGTGATCCTGACCGCGGTCGACGACGAATTCAACGCCGACCTCAAGAAGGTTTACAACAAGGACGCGGCGCAGCGCGTGCCCGTCGCGGGCGAGGATCATGACATCGGCGACGGCGACGTCGTGATCGCCGCGATCACCAGCTGCACCAACACCTCGAACCCCGGCGTGATGGTCGCCGCGGGGCTGGTCGCCAAAAAGGCGAACGAGCGCGGGCTGAAGCCGAAGCCGTGGGTCAAGACCTCGCTCGCGCCGGGGTCGCAGGTCGTGACCGACTATCTGGTCAAGGCTGGCTTGCAGGATCATCTCGACGCGGTCGGCTACAACCTTGTCGGCTATGGCTGCACCACCTGCATCGGCAATTCGGGGCCGCTCGCGGGGCCGATTTCGGAGGCGATCAACGGCAACAATATCGTCGCCGCCGCGGTCCTGTCGGGCAACCGCAATTTCGAAGGCCGCGTGTCGCCCGACGTGCGCGCCAACTATCTCGCCTCGCCGCCGCTCGTCGTCGCCTATGCGCTGAAGGGCACGGTGACCGAGGATTTCACCACCACGCCGATCGGGCAGGACCAGGACGGCAAGGACGTGTTCCTCGCCGACATCTGGCCGACCAATCAGGAAGTCGCCGACGCGATCGCCGGCGCGGTCGACCGCGACATGTTCGTGGCGCGCTACGCCCATGTCTATCGGGGCGACGAGCATTGGCAGAAGATTTCGGTCGAGGGGTCGGACACCTATCAGTGGCGCGCGGGCTCGACCTATGTCGCGAACCCGCCCTATTTTGAGGGGATGACGATGACCCCCGCGCCGGTGTCGGACATCGTGAACGCCAAGCCGCTGGCGATCCTCGGCGACAGCATCACGACCGACCACATCAGCCCCGCGGGGTCGATCAAGGCGGACTCGCCGGCCGGAAAATGGCTTATGGAACATCAGGTTAGCAAGGCCGACTTCAACAGCTACGGCGCCCGCCGCGGCCACCACGACGTGATGATGCGCGGCACCTTCGCCAACATCCGCATCAAAAACGAAATGGTCCCCGGCATCGAAGGCGGCATGTCGCGCTATGGCGACGAAGTCATGCCGATCTACGACGCCGCGATGCGCCACAAGGCCGACGGCACCCCGCTGGTGGTGATCGCGGGCAAGGAATATGGCACCGGCTCGTCGCGCGACTGGGCGGCGAAGGGCACCAACCTGCTCGGCGTCCGCGCGGTGATCGTCGAGAGTTTCGAGCGTATCCACCGCTCGAACCTCGTCGGCATGGGCGTGCTGCCGCTGCAGTTCACCGACGGCCAGACGCGCGAGACTCTGGGCCTCACCGGCGACGACACCTTCACGATCACCGGCGTCGCCGACCTCAAGCCGCGCCAGACGGTGACGGTGAACGTCACCCGCCCCGACGGATCGACCTTCAGCTTCGACACGCTCTGCCGCATCGATACCGCGAACGAGGTCGAATATTATATGAACGGCGGCATCCTGCACTATGTGCTGCGCAAGCTCGCGGCCTGACGCCGCCGCAACTAATAGCCGGAACGCCCGCCCCCTTACCGGGGCGGGCGTTTTCATGTGGAGATAAACGCATGGCCGCCGAAATCATCATCATCGAAATCATCGGCTGGGCCGCCGCAGCGACCATCCTCGCCGCCTATATCCTGCTTTCGCTCGGCAAGCTTGAGGCGCGCGGCTATGCCTATCAATGGATGAACGTCGTCGGCGCGGGGGGCTTCATCATCAATTCGGGATATAATGGCGCGATCCCGTCGGCGGCGCTCAACATCGTCTGGGCGGCGATGGGGCTGTTCACGCTGTGGACGGTGTGGCGCGCCAGTCGCCCGGCACGATCCTGATCCCGGCAATACCGTTCGGATGATGGTGGGCGCTGACGGGCTCGAACCGCCGACCCTCTCGGTGTAAACGAGATGCTCTACCAACTGAGCTAAGCGCCCCCGAAGGGAAGCGCGCCCCTGCCACAAGGCAGCGCGGCTGGCAAGCGGTGCGTCGGCGGCTCAAAGCCAGCCGATGCGTTTGAAGCGCCAATAGAGGCTGAGGCAGATCACCGCCATCCCCCCGACAATCAGCGGATAGCCGAAGGTCCAGCGCAGCTCGGGCATATGATCAAAGTTCATTCCATAAATGCCCGCGATCGCCGTCGGAACCGCCAAAATCGCGGCCCATGCGGCCAATTGGCGGGTGATCGCACCCTGTCGCTGCTGCTCCAGCATCCCGTTGGTTTCGATGATCGAAGCCGCAATATCCCGCAGCCCAGCCAGGCGATATTCCGCGCGCTGAACATGGTCCCATATATCGCGATAATAGGGGCGCACCGCGCCGTCTATCGTCGGCAGATCATCGTCGCTTGAAAGACGCCCCGCGACATCCTTCATCATGCCGACAAGTCGCTGGAAACGGATAATCTCGTGCCGCTGCTTATAGACATGCCGGATTTCGGAAGCGTCGAGCGGCGTGTCCATCACCCGGTCCTCGATCCCCAGCATCCGATCCTCGATCGCGTCGATCACTGGAAAATAGCCATCAATGATGAAATCGAGCACCGAATAGAGCGCGTAATCGGGACCATGGGCGAGCTTGTCGGGCAGGCTTTCCAATCGCGCCCGCACTTCGGAATGCGCCCGCGCCGATCCGTGACGCACGGTGACGAGGAAATTCCTGCCAAGGAACAGCGCCGTTTCTCCGGGCCGAATCGTATCGCCATCGAGATTCGCGGTACGCGCGACCACAAAAAGCTGATCGCCGTAAGCCTCAACCTTCGGCAGCTGATTGGCCTTGAGTGCATCCTCCACCGCAAGCGGATGGAGGCCGAAGCGCTTGGCAATGCTCGAAAGTTCGGCAGGAGTCGGCTCAAAAAGTCCGAGCCAGAAGAAATCGGTAGGGGCACAATCTTCGGGCAATGCTTCGTCAGGCCCAAGATCGCGTACAAGCTTGCCCTCGTGATAAACACGGGCGGCCATGATCGGCATCGGCGGCGATCCTCCTAGGTCAGATCGCCGCCATAGGGCTTGGCGCGCGCCGAGGGAATCCCCGATGACGAGCGTTGGCCGCCGCTATTCGTCGAGTGCCTCGAAATAGCGGGAAAGTGCGTCACAGGCGCCGTCCGCCAACGCGATAAAAATTCGGCGGCCGTCCTGCGGATCCTGTTCGCGCAGGAAAAGCCCGGCGTCGGTCATCGTCTTGATCCAGCGCAGTGCGGTCGTCGCAGGGACGGCGGCGGCGATACAGAGGCTCGATACCGAAACCGGCTGGCGTTCGAGCCGCGCGGCATACAGGTCGAGCAGCATATCCCACGCCGGATCGGCGAACAGGTCGGCGGGAAAATAATGCTCGCGCATCCGGCGCTGGCGCAGCATTCGCCGCACCTGCTTGGCGCGCTGCCGGTCGAGCGTCCGCTCCTCGGGCATGAAGCTGCGCGGCGCGGCGGCAAAGTCGCGCGGGGGCGAGCGAAGCTGTCCGGCGAAATCATCGCTGTCGCGGCCGCGCAAAGCGAAGCTGGCCGGTGCCCCTGGCAGCCCGCCCTGCTGCGCGGCGAGGTCGCCCAGCATCCGCGCGATACGCGCGACCTCTTCCTGCAACCGGTCGATGCGCTCCATCGCGTCGTCGCGCGCCACATCGTTGAACTCGACAAAGCGCATGCGCCGCGCTGCCGCGAGCGCCACAAGCTTGTCGGCGGGGTCGGCATCGACAAGCAATTGCGCGTCGATCGACGCCGGAATTGCCGCCGCCACCCGATCGAGTGCCGCCAGCGTGGTTTCGCAGATGAAAGTACATCCACGCCGGTCGATCGCGGCACAGATTTCGGCGAATATCGCGGCTTCCACAGCTTCCGCATCCGCCAGCCACACGATGTCGAGCGCCGCGACCTGGCCGATATAGGCTGAAGCGCGCGGCGGCGGGAGCGTGGCGACGACACGCACGTCGGGGAGCGCCGCCTGCGCGGGCCATTCGCGCTGCGAACCGATCAAAAGCAACGGCGATGCGACGCCCCGCGCGATCGACCCGCTGGCGAAAAATGCTTCGCCGACTCCGTCGCTGTCGTCCGACGAACCCGCCCAAGGCGGCATTCCCTGATTCATTATGACATAACCCCCGTTGTCACCGCCCCGCCCTGACGTGATCCTGCCGTCATTTTGGTGGCATTCGCAGTTTGTTCGCTCCCGTTCGCCGCCAATCCGGACCAAAGCCCGGATCGAGATCTCTGGATAGAGAGTCAGCCCAATCGATTACATCCATTTTGGATATGATTTGCTCCCAACATCAATCTCTTATGCCGGCCTTGTCAAGTAGATCCAACTCGATCAGGTGTGGCCGATGACGTCCCGACGCCCCCGATCGCTTACTCGCCTGATCTGGCAGCGACGGTTTCGTTCGGTCGCTGCGCTTCTGTTGCTGGCCGCGCTGGCGCTGACGGCATGGTTTGCGCGCCCTGAACCCATAACACCGATGACAGTGATCCAGGTGATCGACGGCGACAGCCTGACGGTGCGGCACGCCGACGCCAATCTGACGATCCGGCTGACCGGAATCGACGCGGTGGAATATCGGCAGTCATGCGTGCGCTCCGGGTCGGAATGGCCGTGCGGACGCGAAGCGCGGCAGGCGCTCGAACGGCTGGTGGGGGACGGGTCGCTCCACTGCATCCTGTCGGGCAGGGACCGCTATGGGCGTACGCTTGCCGCCTGTCGCACGGCCGTATCGCCCGATGGCATCGACCTTGGCGCCGAAATGGTTCGCCTGGGCTGGGCGATCGCCAGCGACACCGACTATCTTGTCGAAGAAGCCGGCGCCAAAACCGCGCGGCGCGGCATTTGGCAAGGCAGTTTCATCAAGCCCGCCGACTGGCGCGCGGCGCACGAGCGGCCCGCGACCGCCGCCGCATCGCCCGACGCATAGCAATGCCGCCTTTGCCTTGCCGCGGTTTCGGGCTAGGGCGAGCGCCATGAACAGCCTGTTTCCTGTCATGATCGGCGGTGCGATCGGCGCTGGCGCCCGCCATCTGGTCGGGCAGGCGATGCTCGCGCGGCTTGGCCCCGGCTTTCCGTGGTGGACGCTGTCGGTCAATATCGTCGGCAGTCTGGCGATGGGACTGCTGATCGGTCTGCTCGCGCGTAGCGGCGGGGCCGGCGAGACGACGCGGTTGTTTGTCGGAGTCGGCATATTGGGCGGGTTCACAACCTTCTCGTCGTTCAGTCTCGAATTCTGGGCGCTTTTTGAGCGGGGGCAGACGGCGCAGGCGGCTTTTTACGTCCTGGCGTCGGTCATTGGCGCGCTGCTCGCGTGCGGCGCGGGCATGATCGCCGTGCGGGAGTTCCCGGCATGAGCGCGCCG
The DNA here is from genome assembly GCF_036687315.1 of Sphingopyxis sp. TUF1. Taxonomy (NCBI): domain Bacteria; kingdom Pseudomonadati; phylum Pseudomonadota; class Alphaproteobacteria; order Sphingomonadales; family Sphingopyxidaceae; genus Sphingopyxis; species Sphingopyxis kveilinensis. The sequence goes on along the minus strand of NZ_CP144683.1, from coordinate 1,967,703 downwards.
AAAGCGACCCTCGACGGCGCGATCGTCGGCGATGAGGACGACGGCATCCGCCTCGACCGCTGGTTCAAGCGTCACCGGCCCGGAACGCCGCACGCGCTGCTCGCGCGCTGGGCACGGTCGGGACAGCTTACGCTCGACGGCAAAAAAGCCGATGTGTCGGACCGGATCGCGGCGGGACAGACGCTCGCCATGCCGATCCCGCCGGTCGAGGCCGAGGCGCGCCCCGCGCGCAAGGGCCGCCCACTGACCGACGCCGATGTCGCGCTCGCTGAATCGATGCTGATCCACCGCGACGCCAGCGCAATCGTGCTCAACAAGCTCCCCGGCCTCGCGACGCAGGGCGGGACCAAGACCGAACATCATGTCGACGGGCTGCTCGACGCGCTGAAATATGACGCGCCGGTGCGTCCGAAGCTGGTTCACCGGCTCGACAAGGATACGTCGGGCGCGCTGCTGGTGGCGCGCACACCGCGCGCCGCAGCCTGGTTCGCCAAGAGCTTTTCGAATCGCAGCGCGAAAAAGACCTATTGGGCGCTGATCGTCGGCGTCCCCGACATTCAGCAGGGCGAGATCGACCTGCCGCTCGCCAAACAGCCGGGATCGGGCGGCGAAAAGATGCACGTCCATGACAGCGGCTTGGCCTCGAAGACGCGCTATCGCGTGATCGAGCGCGCGGGGAACAGCGCGGCTTGGGTCGAGCTCCAGCCGCTGACCGGGCGCACGCACCAGCTGCGCGTCCATATGGCGGCGATCGGCCATCCGATCGTCGGCGACGGCAAATATGGCGGCAAGGGCGCATTCCTGACGGGGACGATCAGCCGCAAGCTGCACCTGCACAGCCGGCGGCTGCGCATCGACCATCCCGACGGCGGCGCGATCGATGTGCAGGCCGATCTGCCCGAACATTTCACCGCGAGCCTCGACGCGCTCGGCTTCGACCTGCTGCTCGGCGAGGTGGGGATCGAGCCGGCCGAGAAAGGCCCTCCGCCCAAATCGGCGCTGAAGGCGCAGGCCAAGGCGCACAGCAAGCAGATCCGCAAAGCGCGGCGCGGCGAACGGCGCGGGCGCACCGCCGACAGCAAACCCACCGATTTCGTCGGCAAGCCGAAGCCCAGGGCAAAAGCGAAACCGGGCAAGCCCGGCAAGCCAACGAAAACCGGCAAAAAGCCAAGCGCGAAGAAGCACTCGGCGCGCCCATCCAAACCAAGCTGATGCATCCGAACAGCGCCTTTCGTCCCAAGCAGGACGATCTCGCCGAATTGCTGGTTCGCGAGATCGGCTTTGCCGCGATCTTTGCGAACACCCCCGATGGGCCGCGCGTCGCGCATGCGCCGGTGGTGCTGAGCGACGAGGCGGCGACGCTGCAATTCCACCTCGCGCGCGGAAATGCACTGACGCGGCACCTCGATGGCGCGACCGCGCTCGCCGTCGTGCAGGGCCCCGACGCTTATGTCAGCGCGAGCTGGTACGCCGACGCCGATCAGGTGCCGACGTGGAATTATGTCACGATCGAGATGGAAGGGGTAACGACGAAGCTCGACGATGCAGCGCTGGTAGAGCAGCTCGATACGCTGTCGGCGACGCATGAAGCGCGAGTCGGCGCGAACCCGCCGTGGACACGCGCAAAAATGAACCCGGCATTGTTTAGCAAGATGACCGGCGCGATCGTCGGCTTCGAAATGCGGATCACGGCGTGGCGCCCGACGATCAAGCTGTCGCAGAACAAGTCCGCCGACGAACGCGAGCGGGTCATCGCGGGCATGGAAGCGACGGGCCATGGCGCGCTCGCGCAGTTGATGCGCCACCTTGGCGGCGATAGGGAGGGCGCATGACACCCGCCAACGACGCGCTCGCCAAGAAACGCTTTTTCGCGATGGCGATCATGCGCCTGATGGGCGTTGCCTTCATCGCGATCGGTTTCATCCTCATCAGCGGCGGCTTTTCGCTGGCGGGACAGCCGACCGATCGCTGGATCGGTGTGGCGATCGTGCTGATCGGCGCGTTCGATTTTGCGGTGATGCCGTTGCTGCTCGCACGTCGCTGGCGCACGCCCAAAGAACTGTGAAGCGCTTCTGGAAAGAGGCGGCCGTCGTCGAGGAAAACGGCGGCTGGGGCATCGCGCTCGACGGGCGGCCGGTCCGCACGCCGCAGCGTGCCCCGCTGGCGGTCGCGAATCCTGCGCTCGCCGAAGCGATCGCCGCCGAATGGCGCGATGTCGGTGAAACGATCGATCCTGCGGCGATGCCGATGACCGGGCTCACCAATGCCGCGATCGACCTGACCGCGCCGGACGTCGCGGCCTTTGCCGCGCCGGTTGCCGCCTATGCGCAAAGCGATCTTCTTTGTTACCGCGACGCCCGCGATGCGGCGTTGCAGGCCGAACAGGCCGCGGCGTGGAACCCGTTGCTCGCCTGGGCCGAAGGGCATTACGGCATCGAATTCACACTGACGCAAGGCGTGTTGCCGGTCGACCAGCCGGAGGCCACAATCGCCGCGTTGCAGGCGGCGGTGCGCGCGCTCGACCATTGGCAGATCACCGCGCTGACCCCGCTGGTCACAATCGGCGGATCGCTCGTCGCGGGCCTCGCGCTTCTCGAAAACAGCTTCGACGCCGATGCCTTGTGGCAAGCGGTCAGCCTCGACGAACTCTACCAGGAACGCCGCTGGGGCGCCGACAGCGAAGCGCAGAAGGCACGCGCCGCGAAACAACGCGACTGGGACAATGCGGCGCGATTTCTCAAGTTGCTCGCCTAAGCGTCGCCCCCGCGAAGGCGGGGGCCGCTGTCGAAATAGCGCAAGGTTGCAGACGGCCCCCGCCTTCGCGGGGGCGACGGTCAATCCGTGAAATTCGGCCGCCGCTTCTGCATCCCCGCCATCACCGCCTCGATTTGGTTCGGGGTGCGCATCACCTTGACCTGCTCGTCGCTCTCGGCCTGCAATATCTCGGCGTCGCTCGCATGGCCGAGCATGTTGCAGAGCCGTTTGGCGCCGCGAATCGCGTGCGGATTCTTGTCGGCGATCACCTGTGCCAGATCCATCGCCTTGGCCAGCGGGTCGTCGGAGACATGCGTCGCAAAGCCGAGCAGCTTCGCCTCCGACCCGGTGAATTCGCGGTTGGTGTAGATCATCTCGCGCAGCACATCGTCGGCGACCTGCGTGCGCCACAGCGCCATGCCGGCGACATCAGGAACCAGCCCCCAGCGCATTTCCATGATCGCGATCCGCGTGTCCGGGTGGACGATACGAATGTCCGCTGCCGCCATGATCTGGCTGCCCGCGCCAAAGGCGACGCCGTGCACCGCCGCGATCACCGGCACCGGCAGTTCGCGCCAGCCCCAGGCGGCATATTGGGCGTTGTTGGCGATGCCCCGCGTGCGATCGGCGAGACTACCGCCCGCGCTGCTCGCCCCCGGATCGCGCTCGTTGCTGAGGCTGGAAAGATCGAGCCCGGCGCAAAAGGCGCGGCCTTCGCCCGACAGGACGACGACGCGCAGGTCCGCGGCGGCCTTCAACTGATCGACCGCTTGCGCCAGCGCCTCCCACATCGCGGTGTCGAGCGCATTCATCTTGTCGGCGCGGATCAGCCGGACGTCGGCGATCCCGCCTTCGAGCATGGTGATCGAAATCCGGTCCTTCATGGGAGAGTCCTCTACGCTGTACGTTTTAGGGCGGCTTCGACGAGCGGAAGCTGGTCGTTGCCAAAATACATGTCATCGCCGTCGACAAAGATCGTCGGCGAACCATAGCCGCCGCGCGCGATGAGTTCGTCGGTATTGGCGCGCAGCCGCGCCTTCACCGCATCGCTGCCCGCCGCAGCCGCAAGTGCGGCGCCATCGAGTCCTTCGGCATCGGCGACCGCCGCGAGCACTGCCGGGTCGTCCAGATTTTCCTGCTGGTCGAAATAGCTTGCAAAGGCGCCGCGCGCGAATCGCACGAGCGCCGCCTGATCCTCCTCCAGCGCGCAGCAGAACCGCATCGCGGCGATACTCTTCGCCGGATGCCACTCTGACGGAAAGTTCATCGGCACGCCCGCGAGCCGCGCCCAGTCCTTCAGCACCTTCCAGCTATGCTGGAGCCGCCGGTTGTCGACCTGCTCGCGCGCCGCATAGACGGCGGGGTTCACCGCGTTAAATACCCCGCCGACGAGGATCGGCCGATACACCGCCGTCGCGTCCGTCCGTTCGAGCACGCCCGGCAGATTATGAAACGCGAGACAAGTCCAGGGCGAGGAGAGGTCGAAGAAAAATTCGACACGCGCGGCGGTCATGTTCACGCCTCGGCCTTTGCCTTTTCCCAATATTGGTCGCGCAGCAGCCGCTTGTAGAGCTTGCCCGTGTCGTGCCGCGGCAGCGCTTCCATGAAATCGATCCGGCGCGGGATTTTCACCCCCGACAGTTTTTCACGCGCATAGGCGATCAGCTCGCCCCGCAGTGCGTCGTCCGCCTCGGCCATATCGGCGGGCTGGATCACCGCGATCACCTCTTCGCCCATCTCCTCATGCGGCCCGCCGACCACGGCGACGTCGGCGACCTTGGGGTGGGTGACGAGATGATTCTCGATTTCCTGCGGATAGATATTCACCCCGCCCGAGATGATCATGAAGCTCTTGCGGTCGGTGAGATAGAGAAAGCCTTCGTCGTCGAGCTTGCCGACATCGCCGAGCGTCGACCAGCCCTTCGAATTGCGACTCGACGCGGTTTTCTCATCATCGCCATGATATTCGAAGACATTCTCGCTCTCGAAGAAAACCGTGCCTTCCTCGCCCGCGCCGAGCTCGGTCTCATGATCCTCGCCCATGATATGCACCGTACCCAGGATCGGTCGCCCGACGCTGCCCTTGTGCGTCAGCCAGTCGGCGCTGGAGATGAAGGTCATGCCATTGCCCTCCGACCCGGCATAATATTCGAACAGCACCGGCCCCCACCAATCGATCATCGCCTGCTTGACCGGCACCGGGCACGGCGCCGCAGCGTGGATCGCGACCTTGAGCGACGAAATATCGTAGCGGGCGCGGACCTCCTCGGGCAATTTCAGCATCCGCACAAAATGCGTCGGCACCCACTGACTGCTGTTCACGCGATATTTTTCGATATGCGCCAACGCTGCCTCGGGATCGAATTTCTTCATCAGCACGACCGTGCCGCCGAGCCGGTGGATCGTCATCGACCAGCGCAGCGGCGCGGCATGATAGAGCGGCGCGGGCGAGAGATAGATGCTGTCCGCATTGATCTGGAACACCGCCGAGGCAAGCATGACCAGGCTGTTCGTCGCGTCGATCGCGGGGTCTTCGGGCAGCGGCACGCGCACACCCTTCGGCCGCCCGGTTGTTCCCGACGAATAGAGCATATCGACCCCCGCGCGCTCATCGGCAACCGGGGTCGCGGGCATCGCAGCAACGGCATCCTCCCAGCTTTCATAGCCTGCGATGGCGCCGCCCATCGCTAAACGCTTGATGCCGGTCGTCAGCTGCTCCGCTGCGCCCGCCAGGCTTGCGGATACGACCAGAATCTTCGCGCCCGAATTTTCGAGGATATAGTCGGTCTCGTCCCGCGTCAGCCGCGACGAGATGCAGACGTAACGCAGTCCCGCGCGCTGCGCGCCCCACGTCAGGCCATAATAATGCGGCGTGTTGTCGAGCATGAAGGCAACGACATCCTCATGCCCGAGCCCATTGGCGCGAAAAAGCTGCGCCGCGCGGTTCGATGCAGCGTCGAGTTCGCCATAGCTGATTTCTTCGCCCGTTTCGGCGACGATGATCGCGGCCTTGTCGGGATTGCTACGCGCGTGAACTGAGGGGTGCATCGGGCATCATCTCCGGGAATCGTTGCTTTCTTTATGGCGAAGATGAGTAGCAAGCTGAAACTTTTGGTCAAGCGAGCTGGGATGCGTGACAGGATCAGGAAAACTGCGGAACAAGATCAGTGGAGGGGGTGGGGAATGACCGGTTTCGGCCGAAAGCTGCCACTAATCCTCCCAGTGGCGAAGCCATGGGGAGGTGGCAGCGCGAAGCGCTGACGGAGGGGCCGTGGCGCTACCGTCGCGGCCCCTCCACCACTCGCTGCGCGAGCAGTTCCCCTCCCCATGGCTTCGCCACAGGGAGGATTTAAACGTCCGCTCCCCACGCTAAATCCGCCGACACCCCTTCAAGGCCACGAAGTTTCCGGCCGCGAGCGCAGCGCATAGCCGACGCCCTTCACCGTGCGCAGCATCGGCCAGGCAAAGCCGCGGTCGACCTTCGCGCGCAGCCGCGACATATGCACTTCGACGCGGTTCGTCCCCGGATCGAAATCGATCCGCCACACGGCCCTCAACAGCGTGTCGCGCGACAGCGGGCGGTCGGGAACGCGCGCGAGGTTGGCTAGCAGGTCGAATTCGCGCAGCGGCATGCGGATCAGCTGCCCCGCGCGCTCGACGCGCCGGTCGATCAGGTCGATCCTGAGCTCGCCCGCGCCGAGCTGCCCCGTCGCAATGCGGCTGCGCCGGAGCAACCCCGCGATGCGCGCGAGCAATTCGGGAAGATTGTCGGTCCAGCCCACGGCATCGTCGGCGCCGGCGGCGAGCGCCAGCAGCCGATCGTCGAGCGAGTCGCGGTCCGACATCGCGATCAGCGGACGCTGCCCGGCAACCGAAGCGGCGAGACGGACAAAGGCGAAGGGCTCCTGCCAGTCGAGAAACGGATTGACGATGAGCAGGTCGAAACAGCGGTCGCGCCACGGACGTATCCCGTTGACGTGCGATGGCAATAATTGCGCCGCCAGCCCCGCCCCCTCGATCGCGGCGCAAAGCGTCTCGGCGCGTTCGGCACACGGGTGATAGACGGCGACGCGCAACGTCCTGCCGCCGTCGGCGACGCTCTCCGATGATGCCATCCGCAACCCCGATCGCCGCCGCAACATTGTATCGCGCCGCCGCCCCGCCAGCATTGCACCGCCTTTCGGCTGTGCTAGTCCATGGCCATGACCAGTATCGAAATGCTCGACGGCGCCTTCGCCACCCTGCCCGACCTTGTCCGTGCCCACGCCGCGGAACGTCCCGACGCCGTAGCGGCTGCCGATGCCGATCGGCGGCTGAGCTGGTCCGAACTGGATCAATTGACCGACCGAATCGCAGCGCGGTTGCAGCACGACGGCTTGCAAAAAGGGGATCGCACTGCAATTGCAGGGCTGAACAGCGTCGAACAGATGGCGGTCATCCTCGGCACGCTGCGCGCCGGCGGTGTCGCCGGGCTGATCACCAACAGCGCGACGGGCGAACAAATGGCGGCGATGATCGCCGACACCAGCGCGCGCCACCTGTTCCTCGACGCGACAGCAAAAGCGAGCTTGGAAGGGCACGACATCGCCGCAAGCGACCTGATCGCGATGGACGGCAGCGACGCAGGCACGCCGTTGGCGGACTGGATCGCGCCCGCGGGGACGAAACCGGCACCAGGCGAGATCCTGCCCGGGGACGGATTCAACATCATCTATTCGTCGGGCACGACGGGAACACCCAAGGGCATAGTCCACAGCCATGCGATGCGCTGGCAACATATCCAGCGCGGTGCCCCCGCCTATGGCCCGAACGCCGTGACGATCCTGTCGACCCCGCTCTATTCGAACACGACGATGGCCAGCTTCATGCCGACGGTCGGATCGGGCGGGCAGGTTGTCCTGATGAAGAAATTCGATGCGCGCGGCTTCCTCGAGCTGGCGGAGCGCGAACGCGCGACCAACTGCATGCTCGTGCCGGTGCAATATCGCCGCATCATGGCGCTCGACGATTTCGACCGCTTCGACCTGTCGAGCTTCGTGATGAAATATTGCACCTCGGCGCCCTTTCCCGCGGCGCTGAAAGCCGATGTGCTGAAACGCTGGCCCGGCGGCTTGGTCGAGATTTACGGCATGACCGAGGGCGGCGCAGCCTTCATCCTCGAAGCGCATCAGTTTCCTGACAAGCTGCACACCGTTGGCAAACCCGCGCCCGGCCATATCGCCAAGGTCATCGACGAGGATGGCAACGAACTGCCGCAAGGATCGGTCGGCGAGATTGTCGGCCGCAGTCCGGCGATGATGACCGGATACAACAACCGCCCCGATGCGACGAAAGCGATGCACTGGTACGACAGCGAGGGAAACCTCTTCTATCGCCACGGCGACATCGGCCGGATCGACGAGGACGGTTTCCTGACGTTGATGGACCGTGCGAAGGACATGATCATATCGGGCGGGTTCAACATCTTCCCCAGCGACCTCGAGGCGATCCTGCTCGCCGACGACCGCGTCGTCGAGGCGGCAGTGGTCGGAATGCCGAGCGAGGAATGGGGCGAGACCCCGGTCGCTTTCGTCGTGCTGAAGCCCGGCGCCGATCCCGAAAGCGTGCGCGAGACCTGCAATGCCAAGGTCGGCAAAACGCAGCGGCTGAGCGCGATCCGCATCGTGGCCGAACTGCCGCGCAGCCCGATCGGCAAGGTGCTTAAACGTGAACTGCGCGATGCGCATAGCGGGTGAGGACGGCCCATCGCCGGGAGTGTCACGTTTAGACCAGCTGCGTACCTAAAATCCTCCCTGCGGCGAAGCCGTGGGGAGGGGGACCACGCGAAGCGGTGGTGGAGGGGCCGCGACGTCACCTTATTGCCCCTCCGTCAGCGCTTCGCGCTGCCACCTCCCCATCGCTGCGCGACAGGGAGGAATTAATGTCCGCTCCCCACCGCAAAAGCACACACCAAAAAAACGCTGTCCTACATGACGCGCGTGTGCCAGCCTTCACCCTTGCTCTTTCAACATGTGGACAGAAGCGATGACTGGCTCGCCGGGGGCGTGCGCAGCGACCCGGTGCGACATATCCGGCCGGAACGGCGGATCGGCGGCCGCACAAGGCTGACCTTTACTGACTTTTGAAATATCCCTCGGCCTGCGCTGCTCGGATTGCGAACGCGCCGGGCTGACCTTTCCTGACCTTTGGAAAGATTCCGTGGCCCTCGTGCCGACTGGATAACGCACGCCTACCAACGCTGGCGTAGACAGCCCGCCGCCCGAAGCCGTCGATCGCTCCGGGGTGGTCGCCAGTCCTACAGCATATATTTCATCTCGATCGACTGGTGCATATCGCCCGCAACGGCAAAGCTTGCCGATTTGAAGCTCGGCGGACCCATGGCGATCGCGGGATTGCGCGAAAAGCCGAAGCCTTCCTTTGGCAGGAAGATCGCCTTGTCCATCTTGTTGTTGCCATTCTCGTCATGGACCACCGCGATGGCATAGGTGCCGTTCGCGGGCGCATGGATGTCGAATCGGTCGGCATCGACGGCTTTCACCGCCATACGCACCGAGCCCTTGTCCTTGCTGCAATCGGGAAAAGCGCTCGCCTTGGCCGTCAGGCAGACGAGCAGCTGCCCCTTGGTGCTGCGCAGCCTGGTAACGCTGACCTCAACCGTCGGCGGCAGCGGGGCGTTCGCCGCGAGAGTGCACAGGATCAAAGCGGCCAAGCCCGATGTCCGTGCCGCACGCGCGATCCCAAAAGCGGAAATAGAGTCCATAATTTCCCCGGTAGGCTGCATGATGCGCCTGGTGATGCGTCGCGGTTATCAGCCAGCGCCCTGCTGGTCCATGAACAAGCGCGCGGGGAAACATCTCCCACCCCATATGATTGCCGACCCCCATGATCGTCATGATCGCCAGAACGAGCCCCAGCACCGCGACATGAATGGGAATGACAAAGACCAGCGCAGGAATGACGATCGCGCCGGTGACCGCCTCGATCGGGTGGAAACTCATCGCCGCCCACGCGGTCGGCGGGCGGCTGGCATGATGGACGGCGTGCGCGAGGCGAAACAGGCGCGGGCGGTGCATCCAGCGGTGCGTCCAGTAAAACCATGTATCGTGGAGCAAGAGGTAGAGGAGCAGGCTGACGGGCAGATACCAGAGCGGAAAGGCGCCCACATCGGTATAGATGCGCGTCCAGCCATGCGCCTGCCACCCCCAGGCGACGACGCCAGCGGGAACGCCATAAATGGCGGCGCTGGCAAGGCTCCAGCCGATCTCGCGGCGCATCTGCGGTTCGAGTCCGCGGTAGAGACCGGGGTGACGCAAGCGTGTTGCCAGCGCGAAAGCGCCGCTGGTGACAAGATAGCGAACACCGACGATTACGGTCATCGCAAGCGCGGAAAAAAGGATCGCCCAACCGGTCATCGGCAAAGGCTAGCCGTTCGGCGCCGCGTTGCAATGGCTTTGCATCGGCGCGAAGCGCGGCTAGGGCGAAGTCATGGGGCCGAATTTTGATAAATGCGACATTGCGATCGTCGGCGGCGGGCTGGCCGGCGGGCTGGCCGCGCTCGCACTGGCGACGAAGCGCCCCGATCTCGACATACGGCTGGTCGAACCGGGGCCGGTCGGCGGCAATCATATCTGGTCCTTTTTCGACAGCGACATCGCCAAAAAGGACCGCTGGCTGGTCGCACCGCTCGTCCGTTATCACTGGCCGCGCTACGACGTGCGTTTTCCCGAGCACGGCCGGACGCTGGACATGGGGTACAAAAGCATCACCGGCGAGGCGCTTGCCGAAGCGGTCGCGGCGACGTTGCCCAACGGGCATGTCATCGCGGATCGCGCGAAGCATGTCGCACCGGACCATCTGCTGCTGGCGCGTGGCGGGCGGCTGTCGGCGAAGCATGTCATCGACGCGCGCGGCGCGGGCCGCTTTCCGACGCTCGATTGCGGCTGGCAGAAATTCGTCGGACAGGCGCTGACGATTGCGGGCGGGCACGGCATTCAGCATCCGGTCGTCATGGATGCGACGGTCGAGCAGCTGGACGGCTATCGCTTTGTCTATCTCCTTCCCTTCGACGCCCAGACCCTGTTCGTCGAGGACACTTATTACAGCAACGACGCCGAACTCGACGAGGCGGTGGTGCGCGAACGGATCGCGGCCTATGCCGCGGCACAGGGTTGGCAGGTGACCGCCACGACGCGCGAGGAGAGTGGAGTGTTGCCAGTGGTGATCGCGGGCGATTTCGACCGGCTGTGGCCGGCCTCGGACCGCACTGCGCGAATCGGTGCGCGCGCCGGGATGTTCCACGCAACGACGGGCTACTCGCTGCCGCACGCGGTGCGCACCGCCGCGGCGCTGCCCGCGCTGGTCAGCCGCGCCGACCTGCCCGACCGGCTTCGCGCGCGCGCCGCAGCGTCGTGGCACCGCCAGCGCTTTTACCGGATGCTTGACGCGATGCTGTTCCGCGCCGCCGATCCCGAGGCGCGCTACCGCATTTTCGAGCGTTTCTATCGCCTCTCGCCGCGGCTCATCGCGCGCTTCTATGCCGGCCGCTCGACGGCGGCGGACAGATTGCGCCTGCTCGCGGGAAGGCCGCCCGTCCCTGTCGGTCGCGCGCTCGCAGCGCTCGCCAGGCTCGACTGGCGATGAGCCGCCGCGCCATCGTCATCGGCGCCGGCTTTGGTGGCCTCGCGCTTGCGGTCCGGCTCCAGTCGGCGGGCGTTGCGACAACGATCGTCGAGGCGCGCGACAAGCCGGGCGGGCGCGCCTATCATTGGGTGCGCGACGGCTTCACCTTCGACGCCGGGCCAACCGTCATTACCGATCCGCCGTGCCTGTCCGAACTATGGGCGCTGAGCGGATGGGATATGGCCGCCGACGTCGACCTGATGCCCGTCAGCCCCTTTTACCGACTGAACTGGCCCGATGGCACCAATTTCGACTATTCGAACGACGAGGCCGCGCTCCACGCCGAGATCGCGCGGCTGAATCCCGAGGATGTCGCGGGTTATGAACGCTTTCTCGACTATTCGAAGGGCGTTTACGAACAGGGCTATGTGAAGCTCGGCGCGACGGCCTTCCTCGACTTTTCGACGATGATCAAGGCCGCCCCCGCGCTGATGAAATATCAGGCCTGGCGCAGCGTTTATTCGATCGTGTCCTCCTATGTTCGCGACGAACGGCTGCGGCAGGCGCTGTCGTTCCATACTCTGCTCGTCGGCGGCAATCCGATGACGACGAGCGCCATCTATGCGCTGATCCACACAATCGAAAAGGACGGCGGCGTCTGGTTCGCCCGCGGCGGGACCAACCGGCTCGTCGCCGGGCTCGTGCAGCTGTTCGAACGACTGGGCGGCACACTGCGCCTCGGCGATGCGGTGACTGCAATCCACACCGCAGGCAACCGCGCCACCGGAGTCACCACCGCGAGCGGCTGGCGCGGCGATGCCGACATGATCGCGTGCAACGGCGACCTGATGCACAGCTACCACGACCTGCTCGCCGATCATCCGCGTGGACCCAAAGCTGCGCGCAGCTTGGCGCGCAAACGCTGGTCGCCGTCGCTGTTCGTCGTCCATTTCGGCGCGAAGGGCGCATATCCCGACGTCGCGCACCACAGCATCTTGTTCGGTCCGCGGTATCAGGGGTTGCTCGCCGACATCTACAAGAATGGCGTCGTGCCCGACGATTTCTCGCTCTACCTCCATCATCCGAGCATCACCGATCCCGGCATGGCACCGCCCGGGCATTCGACCTTTTATGCGCTCGCCCCCGTCGCGCATCTTGGCAAGGCAAAGGCCGACTGGGACGGTGACTTCGGCGCGCGCTTCGCCGACGCGATCATCGACGAGGTCGAGCGGCGCGTCGCCCCCGATCTGCGCGCCAATCTCGTCACCCGCTTTCACTACACCCCCGCCGATTTTGGCCGCGACCTCAGCGCACATCTCGGCAGCGCCTTCAGCCTGGAACCCGTGCTGTGGCAATCGGCCTATTTCCGCGCGCACAACCGCGACGATGTGATTTCCAATCTTTACTTCGTCGGCGCAGGCACGCATCCGGGCGCGGGTATTCCCGGTGTCGTCGGCAGCGCCAAGGCGACTGCTGCGCTCATGCTTGAATGACACGACTCCGTTTACCCTGAGCTTGTCGAAGGGCCGTTCTTCCTTCAAAGGCGGCAAGAGAAGGACGGGGCTTCGACGAGCTCAGCCCAAATGGAAATTTGTGAAAGCCATCAAACGATGAAACGCCTCGCCGTCTATTGCGGGTCCGCCACTCCCGACGATCCCATCTATATCGAAACCGCGCGCCATGTGGGCCGCACGCTCGCGAGCCGCGGGATCGGTGTTGTCTACGGCGGCGGGCGGCTGGGGCTGATGGGCGCGGTCGCCGACAGCGCGCTTGAGGCGGGCGGCGAAGTGATAGGCATCATCCCCGAAGCGCTTGTCGGCGCCGAGGTCGCGCATCGCGGCTGCACCGAACTGCACGTCGTGAGCGGGATGCACGAGCGCAAGAAGATGTTCACCGACCTGTCGGACGGGTTCCTGACGATCCCCGGCGGCGTCGGGACGATGGACGAGCTGTGGGAGGCGATCAGCTGGGCGCAGCTCGGCTATCACACCAAGCCCGTCGGGCTGCTCAACGCCGCGGGTTTCTTTAACGACCTGATCGCCTTCAATCGCCGGATGATCGACGTCGGCTTCATCCGCCCGGCGCACGCGGGGATCATGATCGTCGATGCCGGACTCGACGAACTGCTCGACAAGATGGCGGCCTACGAACCGCACCAGACGATTTTCGCGATGAAGGCCGAAAATCTCTGATGACTGCGGAGGGGGCCTATGACGCCGACGCCCTCCACGGTTTCGCGCACGACAGCATCGCGCGCGGATCGAGAAGTTTTGCGCTCGCAAGCCAGTTGTTCGATCGAAAAACGCGCGAGCGCGTCTGGCTGCTCTACGCCTGGTGCCGCGCCGCCGACGATCTGACCGACGGGCAGGATCATGGCGGCACGATGCGACCGGGGCACGATCCCGCCGCCGCCGTCGCGCGCATCCGGGCGCTGACCGACAAGGCCTTTGCGAGCGAGCCGACGGGCGAACCGGCGTTCGACGCGCTGGGTTTCCTGCTCACCGAGGTGGCGATCCCGCGCGCGGTGATCGACGACATCGTCGCGGGGTTTGAACTCGATGCGCAGGACTGGCGCCCGCGCAGCGAGGACGACCTGCTGCGCTATTGCTACCATGTCGCGGGCGCAGTCGGCGTCGCGATGGCGCTGGTGATGGGCATCGATCCCGACGACGAGCGCACGCTCGACCGCGCATCGGACCTTGGCATCGCCTTCCAGCTCGCCAATATCGCGCGTGACGTGGCCGAGGATGCCGCGGCCGACCGCTGTTACCTGCCCGTCGAATGGATGGTCGAGCTCGACATTCCCCCCGGGCAGCATATGCATCCCGCCTTTCGCCCGCGCCTGTCGGTGATGGCAAAATGGCTGGCCGAAATGGCCGAGGAATATGAAGCATCGGCGCGCTGGGGCGCTCGCAAACTGCCGCCACGCAGCCGCTGGGCGGTCCTCGCCGCCGCGGGCATCTATGGCGACATCGCGCGCGAGGTGCGGCGCCGCGGCGACCATGCTTGGGATCACCGCGCCGCCAGTTCGCTCGCCGCCAAGCTCGGCTGGGTCGCGCGCGCCGGCTGGTCGGTGCTGCGCCGCCCGCTGCAGCGGCGGATCAGCCGCGACGGGCTGTGGACGCGGCCGCGGCAGGAAGGCGCACGCGCGGACGGGGAGCGCCGAGGCGCATGAACGCCGTCGAGTGGATCGCCGCCGCCTCCGTGCTCACCAATGTCGCGCTCGTCGCTCTGCGCAGCGTCTGGAACTACCCCTTCGCGCTCGTCGCGGTGACGCTTTATGCCTTCGTCTTCTTCGAGGCCAAGCTGTACAGCGACATGCTGCTCCAGGGCTTTTTCTTCGCGCTCAACCTTTATGGCTGGGCCGCGTGGACGCGCGCACGGACTGACGGTGGCGTGCCTGTCGGCTGGATGAGCCGCCGCGCGCGCTGGGGCTGGGGGCTCGGCACGCTCGCCGCGTGGGCGGGGTGGAGCTATGCGATGGATCGCCACACCGACGCCGTGGCACCATGGATCGACGGCGCGATAGCGATGATGAGCGTCACCGCGCAATGGCTGCTCGCGCGGCGCCGCGTCGAAAGCTGGTATCTGTGGATCCTCGTCGACCTGATCGCGATACCGCTCTTCGCGTCGCGCGGGCTTTATGCGACCAGCGCGGTCTATGTCGTGCTGCTCGGCCTGTCGATCGACGGGTTGATCCAGTGGCGCCGCGCCGCCGCGACGGGACCCCTCGCATTATGACCCGGCACATTTGCCTGCACGGCGCCGAAAGCACGGGCAAGTCGACGCTCGCCCCGCGGCTTGCGCTGCGGCTCGGCGGGCTGGTCGTTCCCGAATATGGGCGCACCTATGCCGAAGCGCACGGCACCGAATTCGACGCGGTCGATCTGCTCGCCATTTTCGACGGCCACCGCGCCGCGACCGCCGCGGCGCTGGCCGAGCGGCCCGACTGGCTGGTATCCGACACCGACCCGCTGATGACGCAGGCGTGGGCGATCATGCTGCTGGGGCGCCGCCTGCCCGAAATCGACGCGTGGACCGGGGTCGCCGACCTGTATCTTGTCCCCGCGATGGACCTGCCCTGGCAGGAAGACGGCACCCGCCTGTTCGGCAGCGACCTCGCGCGGCACCAGTTCATGGACGTTGCGATCGGCGAGCTCGACCGGCGGCAGCTCCCGTGGGCGTGGATCGAGGGCGAAGGAGACGCCCGGATCGACAATGCGATTTCGGCGATCGAGGCGGCGGGTTTGATGTAAGCGTTGGTGACCGCTTTGGGGTGGGAAGCTGCCGCTAAATCCTCCCTGTCGCGAAGCGATGGGGAGGGGGACCGCTCGCGAAGCGAGTGGTGGAGGGGCTGCGACGGTTGCGCCATAGCCCCTCCGTCAGCGCTTCGCGCTGCCACCTCCCCATGGCTTCGCCACAGGGAGGAGCTTTTGGCTGCAATCGGTCGCAATCAGACCTTCCCCTCCTAACACCACAGCCCCCACCCGCTTTTCCACAGCCGCCCCCCTGCCCCCGCTTGCCCCCGACTCCTTAGATGGTTAAGGCCGGTCCATGTCCGTCACGTCGCCTGCCGTCCGCATTGCTCCGTCGATCCTCAGCGCCGATTTTGCGCGGCTGGGCGAGGAAGTGCGCGCGATCGAGGTCGCGGGGGCCGACTGGGTGCATATCGACGTGATGGACGGCCATTTTGTGCCCAACCTGACGATCGGGCCGATGGTGGTCAAGGCGCTGCGGCCGCATTCGGCGCTGCCCTTCGACGTCCATCTGATGATTTCGCCGGTCGATCATTTCCTCGACGCCTTTGCCGCGGCGGGCGCCGACATCATCACCGTCCATCCCGAGGCGGGCCCGCACATCCACCGCACCGTCCAGCATATCAAGTCGCTGGGCAAACAGGCGGGCGTGTCGCTGAACCCCGCGACCCCCGCCAAGATGCTCGATTATCTGATCGACGACGTCGACCTGGTCCTCATCATGAGCGTCAACCCCGGTTTCGGCGGGCAGAGTTTCATCTCCAGCCAGCTTCGCAAGATCGAGGCGGTGAAAAAGATGATCGACAAATCGGGCCGCGACATCAGGCTGGAAGTCGACGGCGGGATCGACGCGGCCACCGCGCCGCTCGCCATATCAGCCGGCGCCGACGTGCTCGTTGCGGGGACCGCGACCTTCAAGGGCGGGCCAGATGTTTACGCCGACAATATCCGGCGGCTGCGCGGGACCTGATCAATGGAGGGGAGACCGCTGACCACTGCCCCCGCCGACCCGCCGCTCGATTCCGGTCACGATGCCGCGCCGATCGACGATACGATCGAGCCCGGCAAGCGGCTGATCCGCCTGCCCGCCGACAAGGGGCTGTCGCTCGGCGACCGCGTGGCCAATGCGATCACCCGCCTGACCTGGCGCACGCCGCTTCACGCGCTGCGGCTGAAAGGGCGCTTTCCGCTGAAGCTGCTCGGCGTGCCCGCCGACCCGGTACCCGGCGACATGCGCGCGGGCACTGCAATTCGTGCGGGACATTTCCTGCACCGCGGGCTGAAATTGCCGCTCGGCCAGCTCGATTTCGCGTCGCTGACCGTCGCGCCCGCCTTTGCCGATTATCTCCACAGCTTCGCCTGGCTGCGCGACCTTGCCGCCACCGGCACCCGCGCCGATGGCGCGCCGATTGCCGAAGCCGTGGTGCGCCACTGGCTCGGCACGCATGGCGATGCGGTGAGCGAACCCGCGTGGCGCGCCGACAATACCGGATGGCGCATCCTGTTCTGGGCCGCGCATGCGCCGCTGATCCTGTCGTCGAGCGACCTCGTCTATCGCTCGGCGGTGCTCAACCACCTCGCGCGCGCGGCGCGGCACCTCGACCGCGTTGCCGACAAGACGCGGCCGGGCACGGGCCAGATGGTCGCGTGGGTCGGCATCGTTGCCGCGTCGCTGCTGATGCCCGGCGGCGAACCGCGGCAGGTGTTCGGCGAGGCGGGGCTACGCAAGGTTCTCGAAACCAGCTTCTATGCCGACGGCGGCAATATCTCGCGCTCGCCGCAGGCGCAGCTCGATGCGATTATGGCGCTGTCGATGCTCGCCAAAACCTATGAGATGCGCCGGATGGAGGTGCCGCCTTTTGTGCAGGAGGTGCTCGCGCGCGCGGTGCCCGCGCTGCTTGGGCTGCTCCACGCCGACGGCGGCATGGGCTGCTGGCAGGGCAGCGGCGCGACCTCGGCCGCGCATGTGCAGGCGATCGTCGCGGCAAGCGGCGTGCGTACCCGGCCGCTCAAGCAGGCGCGCGACTGGGGGTATCAGCGGCTCGTCGCGAACAAGGCGGTGCTGCTCGCCGACGCCGCGCCTCCCCCCATTGCCCGGGTGACCGAGGCGGGCTGTGCCTCGACGCTGGCGTTCGAACTCAGCGACGGCGACGAGCGCATCGTCGTCAATTGCGGCGGCGCGGCGCTGACCGGCGCGACCATTCCCGCCGATCTTGCGCGCGGGCTGCGCACCACCGCGGCGCATTCGACGCTGACGCTGGGCGACAGCAATTCGACCGCGATCCTGCCGGGCGGCGCGCTCGGCAAGGGCGTGACCGAGGTCGAGCTCGACCGGCGCGAAACGCCGCAGGGCAGCCGGCTGGAGATGAGCCACGACGGCTATGCGCGGCGCCACGGCCTCATCCATCGCCGCCTGCTGATCCTCTCACCCAACGGGCGCGAGCTGCGCGGCGAGGACATGCTGCTCCCCGCCCCGCGCACGCGGCGCAAGGGCGACAAGCGCTTCACGATGCGCTTTCACCTCGGCCGCAATATTTCGGCGAGCCTGACCGCCGACGGGCTGGGCGCGCTGCTGCGCATCGGCGGCGGCCCGCTGTGGCAGTTTCGCACGTCCGAAGGCACGCTGGAAATCGAGCAAAGCCTGTGGGTCGACGGCGACGGCCGCCCGCATCCGACCGAACAGCTCGTCATCACCGGCACCGCACCCGCGGGCGGGGTGAGCGTGGGGTGGATATTCAAGCATATCGGGTAGGATGATCCTCCCTGTGACGAAGCCATGGGGAGGGGGACCGTCCGCGAAGCGGATGGTGGAGGGGCCTTGCGACACCAGCGCCAAGGCCCCTCCGTCAGCGCTTCGCGCTGCCACCTCCCCATCGCTACGCGACCGGGAGGAAGCGCAGCCGGTGCCCAAGGGACTGAGCACCGGCCGCCGAACGCTTAAAAGGCGTAGCGCGCCATCAGCTGGAACACCGGCCCCGCCTTTTCGCTTTCGAGCTCATATTCGTCGAAATCGCGGTCGAGCTGGTCTTCCAGATTGTCGAACTTGTTGAACACTTCGCGCTTGGCGCCGTTCAGCAGGTTCGATCCGACCGCGCGGATGGTGAAATTGCTGCCGATCCGCTTTTCCACGAAGATTTCAAGATCGGCGTCATAGGTGGTGCGGACTTCTTCGGCAATCACCCGGTCATAGGCCGCGCCCTGCTTGCGGTGTGTTGCGCCGAACGCCACACCCCAAGCCGGAACGTCCTGGATGAAGCCGATGTTATAGACATAGTCCGACTGGCCGTTGAAACGCCGCTTGCCCGCAAAATCGGTGATTTCGCTGTCGAGCCATGAGACGTTGCCGAAGATGCCGGTGTCGGACAGGCCGAGGAAGCCAAGGTCGGTCGACAGGTCGAACTCGACGCCCCAGACCTTGCCGTCACCGACATTCTGCGGCTGGTAGACGAAGGTGCCTGGCCCTTCTGACCCCTCTTCGCCGGTGTTGGTCAGCTCGATCAGATCGGTCACGTCGCGATAGAAGGCGTTGATGCCGACGACGCCGGTCCGGCCGATGCGGCGTTCGTAACCGAGGTCGAAACCCCACGCCGTTTCGGGGCCGAGCAGCGGATTGCCGAGCAGATCGCTGTCACCCACCTCCTCTTCAAGCAGCGCGGGCGAGATGAAGTTGAAATCGGGGCGGCGATTGGTGCGTGCGACCGACGCGGTGATGCGGTCGCGCGGGGTCAGGTCGAACTTGATCGACGCCGACGGCAGCCATTTTTCATATTCGTTGCGCTGCGTCGGCACAGCCGCCGCTTCGGTGAAGTCGGTGATGTCGAAGCGCGTCGTTTCATAGCGGATACCCGCTTCCCACGTCAGTCCGCCCGACTTGCCCTGGACCAGCGCAAAGGCGTCGAGGCGGCGTTCCTCGATGCGGTTAACCCCGCCATCGGCAGGTTCGAGCTCGCCGAAGGGAACGGCGAGGTCGGCCGGATTGTCGGAAAACTGGTCGTAGCTGTCCTCCAGTCCCGCGAACGCGGCGTCATCGTCGGCTTCCAGAATCGCGGTGCTGCGGTCCTTGTCCTGATAGAGCCCGCCGACGATTAGCTGCGTGTCGTCGCCCAGTTCGAACGCATGGTCGAGCTTCACCGAAAATTCCTTGTCGAGGATGTCGGTGGTGAAGATGCCCTGTTCGAACTCGGGGTCGTCGCCCTCGTCGTTGAATTCGATCTGATACTCGCTTTCGGTCTGTTCGTCGTCGAAGCGCGCGAAACCGACGCGCAGCGTCGTCTTGCCGAGCGACCATTCGTGCGACAGCTTGGTGTCGATGCTGTAATTCTGCTGGTCGATGCCATTGTCGTTGGCATTGTCGCTGATCAGGTTCCCGGTCGGCAGCGGGCCGTTGACCGCAGTCGGATCGTCATATTCGAAGCTGCGCTCGCTTTCGAAGCGGTCAGTGCGGACGAAGAAGCCGCTGATGCGGAAATCGGTCGTCTCGCCGTCGATCTCGTAGCTGGCGTTGGCCGAATAATCCTTGCCGTCGCGCGTGTCGGTCTGATCCTCGCGATTGTCGAAGTCGTTGGCCCTGAAATCAGGATCATTCTCGGGCGAATCGCCATAGCGGAGCGAAAATTTCTTCTTGGGGTTGTGGCGCCCCTGGAAGTTGAGGCCGATCAGCAGGCGGCCCGGACCGACCTGACCGCCATAGACGAGGCCGAGGCTCGGTTCGAGTTCCTCGTCATCATAATAGAGCGCCCCCGCGCGGACATAGCCGCCGTCGAGTTCGAAACCGTCGCGCAATTCGATGTTGATCGTGCCCGCGACCGCGTCGCCGGTGCGGCGCGCCGACGACGAGCGGACGATCTCGACGCGGTCGATCAGCTCGGCGGGGATGCGGTCGAGGAAGAAGCTGCGGTCCGACGCATTGCCGGGCACGCGCTCGCCGTTGATCAGGATCTGCGTATAGCCCGGCGGCAGGCCGCGGAGCCGCGCGCCGTCGCTTTCGATGACGTCCGACAGAAAGGTCACCGACGGCACGCGCTTCAGCGCATCGCCCGCGGTCAGCGGCTCGAAGCGCTGGAAAAATTCGCTGTCGTACGAAAGGACAGGTTCGGCCTCGTCGCTGCGGTTGCGATAGCCGACGCTGCCGAGGACGACGATGTCCTGCGAGGTCGTGATTTCGCCGTCCTGACGCTGAATCGGCGCGGTGTCGGCCGGCGCCTGCTGCGCGGCGGCGGGGGCGGCGGCAAGCGCGGCGGCAATGGCGAGAGCGGCGGTGGAACGCAGGCTGAAAGTTCGAATCATCTGATGAGACCCCCGTTATGGTTGCCGGGCGTCTAGGGGCAGCGTGTGACAGTTTGCGACGAGTCAAATGACGCTTTGATGACAGTTAAGTGACGGAAATATTGTGCAATTGACGCGGCGCGCCCAAGATGGAAGAGGGCGCGTTCAAACGCGCGGATGCGCTGCATGAACAAGGGGAATCGCCATGCCCGCCACCCGCCAGGCGAAGTTGCTGACTTCGCTCGCCCTTGCCTCGCTGCTCGCCGGGTGCACTGCGCGCGGACCCGTCATCACTGGCTTGCCGCCGGTGCAGGTGACCGCGAGCGGCGAGACGCAGCCGGTCGGCACCAACCGCGCCGACGCCGCCGACGATCCGGCGGTATGGGTCGATCCCGCCAATCCGAATCGCGCGCTGATCGTTGCCACCGACAAGAAGGCGGGGCTCCACGTCTATGACCTTGCAGGCAAGGATGTCGCGTTCATCAAGGCCGGGCTGGTCAACAATGTCGACATGGCGGGCGACATCATCGTTGCCAGCGACCGCAACGACGGCATCAACGCGCATCTTGCACTGTTCCGCCTGGATGGCGCAAAACCGGCGATCACCGCGCTGGGCCGCGCGGCGGCGGGACCGGGCGAGGCCTATGGCCTGTGCGTCAAGAAAAGCGCGCCGGGCGAACCGATCACCGCGGCGCTGATCGTCAAGGACGGCACGGTACGCGTCGGCACGCTGGGGCTGCCCGCGGGCAGTGCACCGACCTTTACCGTCGAGTGGGAACATAAGATCCCGACCCAGTCCGAAGGCTGCGTCTTCGACGGCGACACGCTCTATGTCGGCGAAGAGGTCGGCGGGCTGTGGGAATTGAAGCAGCAGGGCAAGGGTGCCACCGCGCGCATGGTCGCGCCGATCGACAACCAGCGGCTCGTCGCCGACCTCGAAGGGCTGGCGACGATCGACCACAAGGGCCAGCGCTACCTGATCGCATCGAGCCAGGGCGACAATGCCTATGCCGTATTCCGCCTACCCGGCATCGACTATGTCGGCCGCTTCGCCGTCGCCGCAGGCACCTTCGGCGCGACGAGCGAGACCGACGGGATCGAGGCGGTCGCGGGCAATTTCGGCCCCGCCTATCCCGATGGCATCTTCATCGCCCAAGACGGCGACAACGGCGCCCAGGCGCAGAATTTCAAACTGGTGCGCTGGGACCAGATCGCTGCGGCGCTGGGGCTGTAACGCCCCGGCGTCAGCGCGCCTCCGCGGCGCAGGTCGATCCGCGCGACGGCGGCAGATAATCGGCGGGCTCGACCAGTTCCATTGCCCCCGAACCGCGTGCATTGTCGCGAAGCAGCGGCGCATGGCCCGCGCCGAAAATCGCCACGGTGCGGCTGCCCGGTGCGCCGCCAATATCACGCAAATAATTGAAAATGCGCAGGTTTCGTAAATACCAGCTGCTCACCCACGCCGCGCCGGGGTTGTCTTCATGCGCTCCGAAGGTGGCGATTTCATAATAGGGCTGCGCCATTCCAAAGAGCGTCGCCGGTTCGGCATAGCCGCGGATCCAGTCGGCAATCGACTGGCAGCGATGCCGTGCCTGCTCGGCATCGGCGTAGGTTTGTACGGTCTTTTGAAAATTCGCCCAGACGTCGGCGCGGCCGTTCGCCTCCAGCCAGGCGATATAATTATAATCGTCGGGCTTGCCCGGCGCATCGCCGCCCCAATCGACCGCATCGACGCGCTTCAGGCCCAGCCGCTTCGCCAGTCGCAGCCCCAGTTGATCGACCTCGTTGCGCGTCAGTTCATAGGTTCCGGCAAGATAGGCCGCGTAACGCTGGTCGAGCGCTTCCTGTTTCGAGGCATCCCATTCGACCGCGACATGCGTCGGCCGAAATGCAGCGAGCGATTCGACGATCGCCTCGATCTCGCGCTGGCGTTGCGGCGAAAACACATCTTCGACGTTCGTCTTGGCGACATCGCGCCCCGGATTGGCGAAATGCGGAACGCCGACGATCATCAATTGCGGCTTTTGCCCGGAGGCATCGAATGCGGCGGCAGGAAACGAAAGTAACAATCCTGTTACAATTAGAAGCATTTTTCTGAAATAGGCCATAGCGGGGGAGATCATTACTGCATTTCCTTACAGTTATTTGAAATACGACAATAATCCTGATCAATCTTTCCGGTCAAGCCGCCAGGCAGGCGTTCCGCATAAGACTTGCCCTGCGCCGCGCGCGCTCCTAGGGCAAGCGCGCCCGTTTCATCCAGCAGCCGAGCCCTCCCCATGACCGATCTCGTCCCCGTCCGCCGCGCGCTTTTGTCCGTCAGCGACAAGGCGGGGCTTGCCGATCTGGCCGCGGCCCTCGTCCGCCATGGGGTCGAACTGGTGTCGACCGGGGGGACGGCGAAGGCGCTGCGCGAAGCGGGCCACGATGTTCTCGACGTCGCCGACCTCACCGGCTTTCCCGAGATGATGGACGGGCGCGTCAAGACGCTGCACCCGACCGTCCACGGCGGCATTCTGGCCGTGCGGGACGATGCCGCGCATGTTGCAGCGATGGACGCGCACGGCATCGGTGCAATCGACCTGGTGGTGGTCAATCTTTATCCGTTTGCAGCGACCGTCGCGAAGGGCGCCGCGCGCGACGAGGTCATCGAAAATATCGACATCGGCGGCCCCGCGATGGTGCGATCGGCGGCAAAGAACCACGCGTTCGTGAACATCGTCACCGAGCCTGAGGATTATGCCGCGGTGATCGCCGAAATGGACGCAAACGGCGGCGCGACGACGCTGAACCTGCGCAAGCGGCTCGCCGCGACCGCCTTTGCGCATACCGCGACCTATGACGGGATGATCGCGAGCTGGTTCGCCTTCGCCGACCAAGGCAAGCTGTTCCCCGACACGCTGCCGCTGACCGCCAAGCTCGCGAACGAACTGCGTTACGGCGAGAATCCGCATCAGAAGGCCGCGCTGTATTTGCCTGCCGGCCCGGCGGCGCGCGGCATCGCGCAGGCCGAGCAGGTGCAGGGCAAGGAGCTCAGCTACAATAATATCAACGACGCCGACGCCGCGCTCGAACTCGTCGCCGAATTCCGCGATGCCGATCCGACCTGTGTCATCGTCAAGCACGCTAATCCGTGCGGAGTCGCGACGGCAGCGAGCCTGACCGAGGCCTATGACGCGGCGCTGAAATGCGACGATGTGTCGGCGTTCGGCGGTATCATCGCGGTCAACCGGCCGCTCGACGGCCCGACCGCCGAGGCAATCAGCACCATCTTTACCGAGGTCGTGTGTGCCCCCGACGCCGATGCCGAGGCGCGCGCGGTGTTTGCAAAGAAGAAAAACCTCCGCCTGTTGCTGACCGGCGAACTGCCCGATCCGGCGCGCGGCGGACTGATGCTGAAGACGATTGCCGGCGGGTGGCTGGCGCAGAGCCGCGATAATGGCCGCATTACCCGCACGGACCTGAAGGTCGTAACCGACCGTGCGCCGACCGAGGAGGAACTGACGGACGCGCTGTTCGCCTGGACGGTCGCCAAGCATGTGAAATCGAACGCGATCGTCTATGCCAAGGGCGGGTCGACCGCGGGCATCGGCGCGGGACAGATGAACCGCCGCGACAGCGCGCGCATCGCCGCGGTCAAGGCGCGCGAGGCAGCGGAATCGCACGGCTGGGCAAGCCCGCGCACCGTCGGCAGCGCGGTGGCCAGCGACGCCTTCTTCCCCTTCGCCGACGGCCTGCTCGCCGCGGTCGAGGCGGGCGCGACCTGCGTGATCCAGCCGGGCGGATCGATCCGCGACGATGAAGTGATCGCGGCCGCGAACGCGGCGGGGCTGGCGATGGTGTTCACCGGGATGCGGCATTTTAAGCACTGAGCCGGCGGCGGCGCATCTTATCCTCAACAGCAGCGGTCCCAAACGAGCCAATCCGAAAGGCGTTACGGATGAAATATTGCGGTACTATTCTGCTGGCGCTGTCGGGTGCGATGCTTTCGGCGACGTCCGCCGTTGCCGAGACGGCGCCACCACCGTGGAGCGCGGCGCCGACCACCAAGGTGACGGCCGATGGGTTTATCGTCGAGAACGCGGGTGCCAGCCTTGCCGCGACGCTCCATCTACCCGCGGCAAATCAGCCGGTCGCGGCGGTGATAGTAACGCATGGTGCGTCTTCTCCGCTTCGCAGTTCACCGCTCTACGACCATCTGATCCAGATGCTGCCAGCGATGGGAATTGCGGTCTTGACTTATGACCGGCGCGGCTCGGGTGAATCGACAGGACAGGCCGGTACGGGCGACTATGCCCTCTTGGCCGACGATGCGATCGCCGGAGCAAGAGCGCTGATGAAAGACCCCCGCATCGATCCGCGCCGGATCGGAATATGGGGTCTCAGCCAAGGCGGCTGGCTCGCCTTGCTCGCGGCATCGCGCAGCCCC
Source organism: Sphingopyxis sp. TUF1 (assembly GCF_036687315.1). Classification (NCBI taxonomy): domain Bacteria; kingdom Pseudomonadati; phylum Pseudomonadota; class Alphaproteobacteria; order Sphingomonadales; family Sphingopyxidaceae; genus Sphingopyxis; species Sphingopyxis kveilinensis. The sequence continues at coordinate 1,942,380 of NZ_CP144683.1, read as the reverse complement.
GACCTCGCCTTTGCCATCTCGGTATCGGCGCCGATGGTGACGCCCGATGTTCAGATGATCTTTTCGTCGGAAAACAGCCTGCGCGTGAATGGATATTCGCAAGCCGACATCGACCAGATGGTCGCCACCCGCAAAGCGGTCGACGATTATATGCGCGGCACGGCGGATCGCGCGACCGCCCAAAAGATGGTCGATGCGGCCAAGGTCAAACCTTGGTACAAATATCTGTATATGGGCGAAACGGTGCGCGACCGTGCCGATTCAAGCTGGCGACGCGAGATCGAGCACGATCCGCTGGCAACGGTGGCGACGGTAAAGGTGCCGACGCTGGTCCTGTTTGGAGCGGTGGATCCCTGGGTGCCGGTCGCAACGTCGGTGGAACGGCTGAAAAAACTCGCTCCGCAAATGACCGCCATGGACGTCGCGGTAATCGCCGGGGCGGACCATCGGATGCAAACGTCGGTAACCACCATGGATCAATTCGATCCGTCGAAATCCGACGCTGGCGGTCCCGAGGCACCCGAATATTTTGCCCGGCTTTCCCAATGGTTGACCGAGCGGGGGATCGCGGCGCGCTGACGCTCAGGATCGGGCGGCCCTGCCCGGTGATAGCCGTCGGGACATTCTACCGTTCGTCGGCCCGACGAGGGTTCGACCGTGCCATCGTGCAACCGGAAGGCGCGCGGGGAATTAGATCCGTGTCGCCCCGACCGCGGCACGGAGCATCCCATGACGAAAAACCCCGCGCGATCGAGCCAAGGCTCGATCACTCATCATCGCGATCTGCACACCGGCCAGTCGATCTGGTCGGCGCGGCGGCGGCCGAGCGTTCCCACCCAAAAGCTGACCCGCAACATCAGTTGCGACGTGGTGATCATCGGCGCGGGGATTTCGGGGGCGCTGATCGCCGAGACGCTGTCCGAAGCGGGTTTGCAAGTCGTCGTCGTCGATCGCCGTCGGCCGCTCGACGGATCGACGACCGCATCGACCGCGATGCTGCAATATGAAATCGACACGCCGCTGTCGCAGCTGTCCGACCGGATCGGCCGCGATCGCGCCGAGCGGCTGTGGCGCCGGTCGCGCCAGTCGGTCGATGCGCTGCGCGAGCGGACCGAGCGGCTGGGGCTGAAGGTTGATGCCGCAACGCGCGGGTCGATCTATCTGCACGGCAATGTGCTCGACCCCGACGGGCTGGCGCGCGAAGCCGATGCACGGCGCCGCGCGGGGTTCGAGATCGAGTTGCTGAAGCCCGCTGCGGTTCAGGATCGCTATGGCATCAAGGGGCGGCACGCGATCATCGGCTTCGGCAATTATTCGGCCGACCCGCGCCAATTGGCGGCGGGCTATCTGAACGTCGCGATCGGCCGCGGGGCGCGGGTCTATAGCCCGGTCGACATTTGCGACGTGGCGCCCGGCGAGAGCGGCGTGACGCTTCAGAGCGCCGATGGCCGCGAAATCCGTGCGAGCACGTTGGTCTCAGCAACGGGCTACGAGATATTGAAGGGCATTCCGCGCAAGGGGAATAAGATCATCTCCAGCTGGTCGATCGCGACCAAGGCGCAGCCGCGCGCGATCTGGCCCACGGCGGCGATGATCTGGGAAGCCGCCGACCCCTATCTCTATATCCGCACCACCCCGGCGGGCGAAGTCATCTGCGGCGGCGAGGATGAAGAGATCAGCGACGCGGACGAGCGCGACGCCAAGATCGCCGCCAAGACCGCGACCTTGTCGCGCAAGCTCGGTGCACTGCTGCCGATGATCGATCCGACCCCGGTCCATGCGTGGGCGGGCAGCTTTGGCGACAGCAAGACGGGCACGCCGACGATCGGGCGGATTCCACGGATGCCCAATTGTTATGCAGCGATGGGATTCGGCGGCAACGGCATCACTTTTTCGATGATGGCGGCGCAGATGCTGCGCGGGCTGATCTGCGGCGATGGCGACCCCGATGCCGATCTGGTCAGCTTTTCGCGTAAATTTTGAGGGCGGCGTGAATGAGTCGCGGCTAGCGCAATTAGCCCGTTCGTATCGAGCGAAGTCGAGATACGCCGACTGCATCCGCCAAGCCAAGCGTATCTCGACTTCGCTCGATACGAACGGACGGGACGTTCCGCCTACTCGTTCGCCGCCGCGTGCAGCCAGTCGGCGTAGCGCGGCGCTTTCTTGGTCCGGCTCCACTCCTCGAGCATCAGCGGGGCGACGCGCTTCAGCTCGGCATATTGCTCGTCGGTGCCGATGTCGCACGCCAGTTCGACGCGGTGGCCGTTGGGGTCGAAGAAATAGATCGACTTGAAGATACCGTGGTGCGTCGGGCCGAGCACGTCGACGCCGTTCGCTTCCAGATGCGTCTTCGCCGCGAGCAGCTCGTCATAGCTGCCGACCTTGAACGCCAGATGCTGGACCCATTGCGGCGTGTTCGCATCGCGGCCCATGTCCGGCTGATTGGGGAGCTCGAAAAAGGCAAGGATGTTGCCGTTCCCTGCGTCAAGAAAGACGTGCATATAGGGATCATATTCGCCGGTCGACGGCACATGATCCTCGGCAAAGGCGGTGGTGTAGGTCATGCCGAGCATGGCCTCGTACCACTCGACCGTCTGCTTCGCATCCTTGCAGCGATAGGCAGCGTGGTGGACGCCGCCCAATTTGATCGGGCTAGTCATTCGGCGGGCTCCTCGACATGCAGCGCGCCGCGGCGGATCTGGTCGAGTTCCATCGACTTGAACAGCGCGGTGAAATTGCCCTCGCCGAAGCCTTCGTCCTTCTTGCGCTGGATGAATTCAAAGAAAACCGGGCCAATCACCGTCTGGCCGAAAATCTGGAGCAGCAGGCGCGGATCGCCCTCGGTCGTCGAGCCGTCGAGCAGGATGCCGCGCGATTTCAGTTCGTCGACGGGCTCGCCATGCCCGGGCAGGCGTTCGGCGAGCATTTCATAATAGGTTGCGGGCGGCGACGGCGCGAACGGATTGCCGAGCGTCTTGAGCTTGTCCCACGCCGCGTAAAGATCGTCGCAGGCAAAGGCGATATGCTGAATGCCCTCGCCATTATAGGCCCGCAGATATTCCTCGATCTGGCCGCCGCCGCCCGCGCCTTCTTCGTTCAGCGGAATGCGGATCTTGCCGTCGGGCGCGGTCATCGCCTTCGACGTCAGCCCGGTATATTCACCCTTGATGTCGAAATAGCGGATCTCGCGGAAGCCCGCGATCCGCTCGTAAAACGCCGCCCAATGCGCCATGCGCCCGCCATAGACATTGTGCGTCAGGTGATCGATCAGCTTGAGCCCCGCGCCGACCGGATGGCGATCGACGCCGTCTTCGTACACGAAATCAATGTCGTAGATCGAAAGGTCATCGCCATAACGGTCGATCAGATAGATGATCGAGCCGCCGATGCCGCGGATCGCGGGGAGACGGAGTTCCATCGGGCCGGTCTTGACCTTAACCGGCTCGGCGCCCCGTTCGATCGCCTCGGCATAAGCTTTCGCCGCGTCGCGGCAGCGCCAGCCCATGCCGCACGCCGACGGGCCATGCTCGGCGGCGAAATAGGCCGCGGGCGATTTGGGTTCGTAATTGGCGATCAGGTTGATGTCGCCCTGGCGCCACAATTGCACATCTTTCGAGCGGTGCCGCGCAATGCGGGTAAAGCCCATGCGTTCGAACACGGGTTCGAGCATGCCCTTTTCGGGCGCCGAAAATTCGACAAACTCGAAGCCGTCGAGGCCCAGCGGGTTTTCGAACAGGTCGGCCATGGTCATTCCCTTATATGGTTTCAATTGAAACTATTATGATGAATTGGCGCACGCGAGTCAATGCTGGCCGCATCCAAGACAAGCGTCGCCCCCGCGAAGGCGGGGGCCGCTGTCGGTTTACGCGGCGACGCAGAAAAAGGCCGATGACGGCCCCCGCCTTCGCGGGGGCGACGGGCATTGTTAAGCCGCCGCGGTGTCGATCGCTTCGAGTGCATCCATCCACGCCGCTTCGGTCGCCTCCAGCTCGGCGACGAACTTGCCGCGACGCTGCGCGAGGTCGCCCATCGTCAGCTTTGCGAGCGCAGCTTCGGCGCCCGCGGGGTCGAACATCGCGCGGTCGATCACGCTGATCTGCTGCGCGAGCTTTCCGGCCTTCGCCTCCAGTTCCTTCGCGCTCTTGCGCAGCGCCGCCTGCGCCTCGCGCGCCCTTGCCGCTTCCTGCCGGGCGGCTTTTGCGTCCTTCGGCTTGGCGGGCGCCCCCTTGGCATCGTCATTCGCCGCCGAACCTTTGCCCGTCCCCTGGCCAAGAATGAAGGCAACATAGTCGTCCATGCTGCCGTCGAATTCGCGCGCGGTGCCGCCATCGACGAGCACCAGCCGGTCGGCGGTGAGTTCGAGCATGTGGCGATCGTGGCTGACGATCAGCACCGCGCCGTCGAAGCCATTGAGCGCCTGCACCAAGGCCTCGCGCGCGTCGACGTCGAGGTGGTTGGTCGGCTCATCGAGGATCAGCAGATGCGGCGCGTCGCGCGTGATCAGCGCGAGCGCGAGCCGCGCGCGCTCGCCGCCCGACAGCTTGCCGACCTCGGTCGTCGCCTTGTTGCCGGTAAAGCCGAACCGCCCCAATTGCGCGCGCACCGCACCCGGCGTCTTGCCCGCCATCACGCGCGTCATATGGCCCAAGGGCGTGTCGCTGCCGTCGAGTTCCTCGACCTGATACTGCGTGAAATATCCGACGCGCATCTTGCCCGACGCCGCCATCGCGCCGTCCATCGGCGCGAGCTGCGCTGCGAGCAGACGCGCGAGCGTCGTCTTGCCATTGCCGTTGCGCCCGAGCAGCGCGATGCGATCGTCGGGGTCGATCCGCAGGTTCAATCGCGTCAGGATCGGCTCGCCCGGCGTATAGCCGACACTGGCGAGGTCGAGCGTAATCAGCGGCGGCTTCAATTCGTCAGGGCTCGGAAAATCGAAGGTCAGGCTGGGGTCTTCGGTGACCGCGGCGATCGGCTGCATCCGCGCCAGCTGCTTGGCGCGCGACTGCGCCTGTTTCGCGGTCGAGGCGCGCGCGCTGTTGCGCGCGACATAGTCCTGCAATTTGGCGCGCTGAGCGTCCTGCGCGGCCTTGGCGGCGGCAAGCTGCGCCAGGCGTTCGGCGCGCTGGCGCTCGAAATCATTATAGCCGCCTGGGTAAAGCGTCACCTTGCCGGCCTCCAGATGCAGGATATGGTCGACGACATTGTTGAGCAGGTCGCGCTCGTGGCTGATCACGACGAGCTGGCCCGGATAGGATTTGAGGAAGCTTTCGAGCCACATCGTCGCTTCGAGGTCGAGGTGGTTCGACGGCTCGTCGAGCAGCAACAGGTCAGGGTTCGAGAACAACAGTGCCGCGAGCGCGACGCGCATCTTCCACCCGCCCGAAAAACTGTCGAGCGGCTGCCCCTGCATCGCCTCGTCAAACCCGAGGCCGATCAGGATGCGCGCCGCGCGCGCAGGCGCGGTATAGGCGTCGATCGCGATCAGCCGTTCATGGATGTCGCCGAGCTTGTGCGGGTCGCGCTCGACCTCCGACGCCGCGAGCAGCCCCGCACGTTCGGTATCGGCGGCGAGTACCGTCTCGAACGGCGTCGCGCTGCCGCCCGGCGCTTCCTGCGCGATATAGCCGACGCGCGTCTTGCGCGGCATTTCGATGCCGCCCTCGTCGGCTTCGAGCTGGCCGATCATCACTTTCATCAAGGTCGATTTGCCCGCGCCGTTGCGGCCGATCAGGCCCGTGCGGCTCCGCCCCGGCAGGCTGGCGCTCGCGCGGTCGAGGATGGTGCGCCCGCCAAGGCGCACGGTGAGGCCGTTAATCGTCAACATGGCGGCGCGCCTAGCATGGTCATGGCCCGGACCCAAGCCCCGCAGCGCTGCGTCAAGAACCTACAGCAGCGTACGTTGATCTGAGCTATCTCCCCGGTCGTGTCGAGCGAAGTCGAGACACCCATCGGCACGGCGCAAGGTCGACGGGTGTCTCGACTTCGCTCGACACGAACGGAATTGTGGCATTGCCGATTTAACGCACGCCACTCTAGTGCGACGCGCCCATCGAAATCTGTTTGGGTCTGGGTGCGATCCAGACGGCGGCCGCGGCGATGACGAACACCGCCGCGGCGGCGAGGAAGATGTGGATCACGCTCAGCGTGAGCGCCTGCACCTCAACCAGCCGGTCGAGCAGCGCGCGCGCCTGTTCGAGCGTCAGGCCCGCGCGTTCGAGCGACGCCATGAACCCGCCCGGATCATTGAGCGACGAAACAAGCTCCGACCGCGACGTCCGGCTCGATTCGTCCCACGCGGTCGTCGCGACCGCGGTTCCGATCGCACCGCTCAGGGTGCGCAGGAAACTCATCAACCCCGCCGCCGAGGTCTGGTCCTTCACCGACACCGAACTCAGCACCAGTGCGGTCAGTCCGACGAAGAAAAAGGGCATCCCCATTCCCTGCAACACATGCGGCAGCGCCAGCGTCCAATAATCGACATCGGCATTCCAACTCGCGCGCAGGATCGACATCGCCGCCATCCACAATATGCCCGCACTGACCGTCAGCCGGATGTCGAGCTTGCCCAGCGTTCCCGCCGCAATCGGCGAAAACAGCACCGCGAAACAACCGAGCCAGGCGACGACATACCCCGTCTCGGTCGCGGTATAGCCCGCGACCTGTTGCAGCCACAGCGGCGTCAGCACGACCTGCGCGAAAAAGGCGCCGAACCCCAGCGACAGCGCGATTGTGCCGAAGGTGAAACCGCGAAAACGAAAGATGCGCAGATTGACGATGGGGTTGGCGTCGGTCAGCTCCCATATGACGAACGCCGCAAAGCTGATCGCGGCAATGATCGCCAGCGTGACGATCCACGCCGAACCGAACCAGTCATGCTCGCGCCCGGTATCGAGCATGATCTGGAACGCGCCGACCGACACCACGAGCAGGATCAGCCCGACGACGTCGATCGGCAATTTGACGCGCTGCGTCTCGAACGGCGTAAGCAGCGTCGCGACGCCAAAGGCGCAGATCGCGACCACCGGCAGATTGATGAAGAAAATCCAGTGCCAGCTCCAGTTATCGCTGATCAGCCCGCCGAGGATGGGCCCAAGGATCGGCGCGGTGGTCGTCGTCATCGCCCAGATGGCGAGCGCGATACCGGCCTTTTCCCTGGGGAAGATGCGCAGCAGCAGGATCTGCGACAGCGGCATCAGCGGGCCGCCCGACAGGCCCTGGAGGATGCGGAAAAGGACGAGCGCGTCGAGCGTCTGCGCGACGCCGCACAAAACCGAAAACAGCCCGAAACCGAAAATCGAATAGAGGAACCAGCGCACCGTGCCGAAGCGATAGGCAAGCCAGCCGGTGAGCGGCACGCTGATCGCGTCCGCGACGGCATAGCTGGTGATCACCCACGTCCCCTGCGTCGGCGACACGGCGAGCCCGCCCGCGATATGCGGCACCGACACATTGGCGATCGTCGTGTCGAGCACGACGACAAAATTGGCGAGCGCGAGCGCGAAGGCCGCGACGAGCAGCCGCACGCCGGTCAGCGGCTGCGGGTCGGCAGGGGGGGCGGCGGCGGGGGCGGCAGCGCTGACCATGTCAGGCCCGCGCCGCATCAAAACAGCGCGTCATTGCGAGCGAAGCGAAGCAATCCAGGGGCGGCCTTGCACCGCTCTGGATTGCCGCGTCGCCTTCGGCTCCTCGCAATGACGAGGAGAAGAGGTGATGGACGCGCATCTCAGTTCCCGCGCGTGTCGATCGTCGCTTCCATCGACAGCCCGACGCGCAGCGGATGCTCTTTCAGCTGTTTCGGATCGAGCGCGATGCGCACCGGCAGCCGCTGCACCACCTTGACCCAGTTGCCCGTCGCATTCTGCGCGGGGATCAGGGAAAAGGCCGCGCCGGTGCCGCCGGCGATGCCGACGACCTTGCCGCGATAAACGACGTCGCCGCCATAATAGTCCGACGTCAGCTCGACCGGCTGGCCGATGCGGATGTTGCCGAACTGGCTTTCCTTGAAATTGGCATCGACATAGGCGGTGGCGATGGGAACGATCACCATGATCGGCGCGCCTGCGGCGATCCGCTGCCCGACCTGCACCTGCCGATTGGTGACGATGCCATCGACCGGCGCGCGGATTACGGTGCGCGCCAGATCGAGCTTCGCTTTCTCCAGCCGCGCTTCGGCGGCCGCGACGTCAGGGGCGGTGTTCACCGTCGTGCCGCGCACGATCGCTTCGGCCGCGCCAAGGTCGCCGCTTGCCGATCCGCGCGTTGCCTCGGCAGAAGCGATCGCCGCGGCGGCAAGGTCGCGGGCGGCCTGCGCCTGCTTGACCGCCGCACGCGCCGCGGTCAGCTCTTCGGCCGACACCGCGCCGGTGCCCGCGATGCTCTCGCGCCGCGCCAGTTCGGCGCGCGCGCGCTCGACACTCGCTTCGGCATCGCGCAGCCTTGCGCGCGCCTGCGCAACGTCGGCGCCGCGCGCGGCAACGCGCGCGCGCGCCGCGTCGGCATTCGCATCGGCCTGCCCGTACCGCTGGCGCGCCAGGCGGAGCGCCGCCTCGGCGTCGGCAACGGCAATGCGCTGGTCGGCATCGTCGAGGATGACGAGAACGTCGCCCTTCTCCACCGCTTGCGTGCCGCTGACGCGCACCTCCTTCACCGGACCCGAAACGAGCGCGGTGACCTGCGCCGAATCGGCGCCGACATAGGCGTTGTCGGTGTGGACACGCCCCGCCTGCGTCAGAAAATACCAGATGCCCCACAGGATTGCGGCGGCCAGCACGGCGAGCGCAAGGATACGAAGCAGCTTTTTCCGCCGCGCGCCATTGGCCTCGGGCGTGACCTCGGGAACGCCGGTTTCGGTCGCAGCCGTTTCGTCGGCCATCATTCGTCTCCTGTCGGATTGTCGGCCCTGAATCCACCGCCAAGCGCGCGGATCAGGGCAATATCGAATGCCAGTTCGCGCGCCTCCAGCTCGGCGACCGCGCGGTTCAATGCGACCATGCTGTCCTCGGCGGTCAGCTGCTCAATCTGATTGGCAAGGCCCGCGCGATAGCGCAGTCCGGCGAGTTTCGATGCTTTGGCCGCAGCCGCCAGCGCGTCGCGGCGCGCGGCGAGCTGGCGCGCCGTCGCGGCGCGGCTGGCGACGATGTCGGCGACGTCGCGCAGCGCGCCGATCAGCGTGCGATCATAAGTGGCGACGGCGGTGTCATAATCGGCGCGGGCGCCGCGATAGCGCCCCGAAAGCCGCCCGCCTTCAAAGATCGGCAGGCTGATGGCGGCGCCGCCATTGCCGTATTCGGAGCCCGCATCGAACAGGTTGGAGAGGCCGAGCGATTGCAGGCCGACCAGCGCTGACAAGCTGATGTTCGGGTAAAAATCGGCGCGCGCGACGTCGATGCGTTTGGCTGCCGCCTCGCTGCGCAGCCGCGCCGCGACAATGTCGGGCCGCCGTCCGATCAGGTCGATCCCCGCGCCCGCTGGCAGGTCGAGCGCGGGTCGCATCAACTGCGGCCGCTTGATGCTTTGTCCACGGTCGGGACCGGCGCCGACGAGCGCGGCGATCCGGTTGCGCGTCGTGGCGATCGCTTCCTCGAGCGCGGCGACATCGGCGCGCGCGGACGCGGCGCGGCTTTCGGCCTGCCACTGGCTCGCCTGGTTTTCAAGGCCCGCGCGCGCGCGTTCGCCCGACAGGTCGGCGCTGGCGGTGCGCACGCGCACCGCGTCGCTCGCGACATCGAGCGCGCGATAATAGCCCGCCAGATCGGCATAGGCCGACGCGATTCCCGTGGTCAGCATCAGCCGCGCCTGCGCCGCATCGATGCGCGCGGCCTCGGCTTCGGAGGTCGCGGCGGCGAGCGCGGCGCGGTTTCTGCCCCACAGGTCGAGATCGAAAGCAAAGGTTGCGGCGATATGCCCCGTGTCCTGCACGCCGTCGGGAACGAATTGCGGCGGGATGCCCATGTTGCGGCTTTGCTGAACCCCGCCCGCGCTCGCTTCGCCGCCGACGCGCGGCAGCAGCGCGGCGCCCGCCTGCTGCGCCAGCGCCTCGGCCGCGCGCACGCGCGCCGCGGCGATGGCGACATCGGGCGATCCGGCCAGCCCCTCTGCGATCAGCGCGTCGAGTTGTGTGTCACCGAGGCCGCGCCACCAGCCTTCGACCGGCCAGGCGGCGCCGGTTCCGGCAAGCGTGACGTTCGACGCCAGCGACTCGGGCGCCGTCGGGAGCGGCGCCGGGCCGAGTTCGGGAACGCTGGCGCAGCCCGTTAAAAGGCTGAAAACAGCGATTGTCATAAAAGTCGGGCGCGGCATGGCTTCCAACGATACTAGCTGGTATCATGCCCGAATGAACTCTGGAGGATGCGTTGTCAATCGAAATGATACCAGCCAGTACACCCGCTATCGATGACCCCGCGACGGCGCGCCGCAAGGCGTTCATCGACGCCGCGCGCGAACTGTTCTTCGCGAACGGCTATGCGGGAACGACGATGTCATCGATAGCCAGCAAAGTAGGCGGCTCAAAAACAACGCTGTGGACCTATTTTCCGTCTAAGGAAGATTTGTTTGCGGCGGTGGTCGACGATATTATCGAACAATATGGCCACGCTCTCACCATCGAGTTGCCACTCGATGAGCCAGTTCCCGATGTGCTTCGCCGCTTTGGCACGGTTTTGATGACCAAGCTGACGGCGACGCCGCTGCTGTCGATCTATCGGCTGGTGGTCGGCGAGGCCGAACGTTTCCCCCATCTGGCCGAAACCTTTTACGATCGGGGACCGCGCCCCGGCAAGGCGCGGGCCGCCGCGTGGGTTGCCGGAAAAATGGTGCGCGGCGAGATCCGCATGGGCGATCCGATGCGGGCAGTGCAACAGTTCGCAGGTCTCTGCCAATCAGGACTCTACCAGTTTGCGGTGCTGGGCCTTCCCGAAAGCCGCGACATCAGCCGCCTGCAGGAGGATGTCGACGCGGCTGTCGACACCTTCTGCCGCGCCTGGGCAGCAGGGGATTAGTGCCCGCCGCGATCAACGCCCCGGGCAGCGGTCAAAGTCGGACCTCCGGCTTCTGAACAGTTCGAACGGGCGCCGCGCCGGACAACAAAAAGCCCGCTAAGCTTAAGGCCTAGCGGGCTTTTGTTGGTTGCGGGAGTAGGATTTGAACCTACGACCTTCAGGTTATGAGCCTGACGAGCTACCGGGCTGCTCCATCCCGCGTCAACCAGCGGCAATCCACAACCGGGATCGCCAAAACAGCAAAAAGGCCGGCATCGCTGCCGGCCCCTAACTTTGTGAATGGGTTCTTTCGACCTTACGCCGGCCACAATGCCTGGCGACGTCCTACTCTTCCGGGGCTTGAGCCACAGTACCATCGGCGCTGTCAGGTTTCACGTCCGAGTTCGAGATGGGATCGGGTGGGTCACTGACGCCATGGTCACCAAGCAATGAAGCCGGCGTAGGTCAAAAGGGTTTTCAATCGATGTCCGTGCAATACTGTCTGATCAATCATCCGACATTCGCGGACAAACCACTCAGGCTTGTCGTTGATGGCGGGACTCTTAAGTGCGAATAGGACAATTAGTATCGGTTAGCTCCACGCGTTACCGCGCTTCTACATCCGATCTATCAACGTGGTGGTCTTCCACGGTCCTGTGAAATCTTATCTTGAGGGAGGCTTCCCGCTTAGATGCTTTCAGCGGTTATCCCGTCCATACATAGCTACCCTGCTGCGCGGCTGGCGCCACGACAGGTACACCAGAGGTATGTTCAACCCGGTCCTCTCGTACTAGGGTCAACTCCTCTCAAATTTCGACGCCCACGGCAGATAGGGACCAAACTGTCTCACGACGTTCTGAACCCAGCTCACGTACCACTTTAATTGGCGAACAGCCAAACCCTTGGGACCTGCTCCAGCCCCAGGATGTGATGAGCCGACATCGAGGTGCCAAACGATTCCGTCGATATGAGCTCTTGGGAATCATCAGCCTGTTATCCCCGGCGTACCTTTTATCCGTTGAGCGATGGCCCTTCCACTCGGGACCACCGGATCACTATGACCGACTTTCGTCTCTGCTCGACTCGTCAGTCTCGCAGTCAGGCAGGCTTATGCCATTGCACTCTAACAGACGGTTTCCAACCGTCCTGAGCCTACCATCGCGCGCCTCCGTTACTCTTTAGGAGGCGACCGCCCCAGTCAAACTACCCGCCACAGAGGGTCCCTGATCCAGTTTCATGGATCGAGGTTAGACATCAGAAAACAACAGGGTGGTATTTCACCTATGGCTCCACACCGGCTGGCGCCAGTGCTTCAAAGCCTCCCACCTATGCTACACAGTTCTTTCCTAATGCCACTCTGAAGCTGCAGTAAAGGTGCACGGGGTCTTTCCGTCTAACCGCGGG